>CAWIGC010000001.1:0-146466 GCA_963835555.1 uncultured Solibacteraceae bacterium
CGCGCGCGCGTTTGTGCTCCTCACATTTCGTCTCCCACTCGGAAGTTGGCCTTTCAGTCGCAGGTTTGCACGGAGCGGAATCTGATACGGCGGCTTTGCCAACGTCCATGCATTGCCATCAGCGGATGAAGCAATTCGCTACCAGCGTTACAATCGTCATGTATGCGCCGCCTGTTCCTGCTGCTTGCTTCCGCCTCGCTTGTGTTCGCGCAGAAGCGGCCGTTCGATGTCAACGCCATGATGGAGTTGAAGCGGATCGGCGATCCGCAGATCTCGCCCGACGGCAAGTGGGTGGCGTTCACCGTGCAGACCGTGGACGTGGCGGCCAACAAGAAGCCGCAGCAGATCTGGATCGTGCCGCTGGACGGCGGCGCGCCGCGGCAGATCACGCACGACGGCGAAGCCAATCAGCGGCCGCGCTGGTCGCCCGATTCCAGGCGCATCGCCTACGTTTCCGACCGCGGCGGATCGTCGCAGATCTGGCTGATGGACCCGGACGGCGGCAACGCCAAACAGGTCACCAACCTCTCGACCGAAGCCGACGGCGTACTCTTTTCGCCGGACGGCAAGAACCTGCTGTTCACCAGCGCGGTGTATCCCGAATGCGGCGCCGACGACGCCTGCAACAAGAAGAATCTGGACGCCGAAAAGGCCAGCAAGGTGAAGGCGCGCATCTACACCGAGCTGCTCTACCGGCACTGGACGCCTGGCAGAGCCGCGCGCCGCAGCCATCTGCTGGTGGTTCCGGTCGGCGGCGGCGCGCCCAAGGACCTCACGCCCGGCACGCGCGACGTGCCGCCGTTCTCGCTCGGCGGCCGCGACGACTACGACATCTCGCCCGACGGCCAGGAGGTCTGCTACTCGCATGAATGCCGACCCGGTGCCGGCCACCAGCACCAACTCCGATCTGTACGTGGTCTCGATCGAGGGCGGCGAGCGCGCGCAAGATCACCACCACTCCGGGCGCGGATTCCAGCCCGCGCTATTCGCCCGACGGCAAGTACATCGCGTGGCGCGCGCAGTTCCGCGCCGGGCTACGAGAGCGACCGCTTGCGGCTGATGGTGCTGGAACGCGCCACCGGCAAGGTCACCAACCTCACCGAGAACCTGGACCGCTGGGTCAACAGCTTCACCTGGTCGCCCGATTCCGCCAACCTGTTCTTCACCACCGCCGACCGCGGCCGGCAGGCCATCCAGCTGATTTCCGTGAACGGCGGGCGCCATCCGCATGGTGGCCAGCGGCGACAGCGAACTGGACGACATGCAGTTGACGCGCGACGGCAGGACGATGGTCTACACCCAGCAGACCGGCGTGTCGCCCGTCGAGATCTATCGCGCGTCTTCCACCGGCGGCGCGCCGGTGGCGCTGACGCATCTGAACGACCCGGTGCTGAACGGCTGCCAGCTGACGCCGCTCGAGGAATTCTGGGTCGAACGCGCCGGACGGGGCGCGCAGTCCAGAGCTTCGTGGTGAAGCCGTACGGGTTCACGCCGGCGCGCAAGTATCCCGGTGCTGATGCTGATCCACGGCGGGCCGCAGGGCAACTGGGGACATGGCTGGACCTATCGCTGGAACGCGCAGGTGTTCGCCGCCGCCGGCTACGTGGTGGTGATGCCCAATCCGCGCGGCTCCACCGGGTACGGGCAGAAGTTCATCGACGAGATCAATGACGATTGGGGCGGCGCGCGTTCGACGACATCATGGCGGTGACCGACTACGTCGGCGAACCTGCCCTACGCGGATCCCACCCGCATGGCGGCGGCCGGCGGCTCCTACGGCGGCTACATGGTCGACTGGATGCTGGGCCATACGCAGCGCTTCAAGGCGCTGGTCTCGCACGCCGGCGTCTACGACCTGACGAGCGAGTTCGGCGCCACCGAAGAGTTGTGGTTCCCGCTGTGGGAGTATCGGCGGCACGCCGTGGGACAAGCCGGAGGAGTACGCAGAAATGGTCGCCCAGCAATTACGTGAAGGAGTTCCACACGCCCACGCTGGTGATCCACGGCGAACTGGATTTCCGCGTGCCCTATACGCAGGGGCTGCAGCTGTTCACCGCGCTGCAAATGCAGAAAGTGCCTTCGAAACTGCTGGTCTTCCCCGACGAAGGCCACTGGGTGCTGAAGCCGCAGAACAGCGTGCTCTGGTACAAAACGTTCATCGATTGGATCGATTCCTGGGTCAAAAAAGTGAAAGCAATCATCATCGCAGGTTCTCCTGTCGTCATTGGCATCGTCGCGCTTTTCGTCATGTCCGGTCACACCGCGCTGAGCCTCAATCCGGCGGTGAAGACGGTGGGCGTAAGCACTCCGGTGACGGTGAAGGTCGACCAATCCGCACGGCGTGCGCCGCGTGACCGCGTACCTCGAACAGAACGGCGCGCGTATCCGCTGTTCGAACCAAGCCTCGCCGGCCACCGCCTCTTCTGGCGCCGCCACGAGCCGCCGCGCACCATCACTTTCGACGCCGGCAAGAACAAGGCGCCGAACCTGAAGGAGGGCAAGGCGCGCATCGTGGTGGAAGCGGTCTCCAACGACCTGCGCGGCAGCACCGATACGTCCGCCGGCGACGTGAACGTGGTTCTGGCGCCGCCGCGCGTGATCGCCGACGACGCGCAGCACTACATCAACCAGGGCGGCATGGAGCTGGTCACTGTTCACCCCCAGCGGGTCGTGGACGAGGCCGGCGTGAAAGTGGGCAAGTACACCTTCCGCAGTTTCCCGCTGCCGGGCCGGCCGCGGGCAGCGGTTCGCCATGTTCGCCTATCCCTGGGATCTGCCGCCGGACGTCATGCCGCGTGGTGTTCGCGCGCAACTCGGGCCGGCACGGAAGCCACGGCGCAGTTCTGGTTCAAGCTGTTTCCCAAGAAGTTCCGCGTGCGCGATTTCCGATCGACGACGCGCTGATGGAGAAGCTGGTCAACTCGGTGGACCCCACGGGCCAACTGGCTCCCGGCCCCGACATGCTGTCGCGCTTCCTCAACATCAACGGCGAGATGCGCCGCAAGAACAACCAGCAACTGGCCGACCTGCGCTTCAAGACCGAAGAGAAGATCCTGTGGAACGGCCCGTTCATCCACTGGGGCAAGGAAGAGGCCGATTTCGCCGACGTCCGCAATTACATCTATCACGGGCAAGAAGATGGACCAGCAGGTGCACCTCGGCTTCGACCTCTCCGACGTGGCCAACGCTCCCGTGAGCGCGGCCAACGACGGCCGCGTGGTGTGGGCGACCGACCTGGGCATCTACGGCAACTGCATCGTGGTGGACCACGGCTACGCCCTGCAATCGATCTACGGCCACATGCGCGAGATCGACGTGAAGGTGGGCGACATGGTGAAGAAGGGCCAGAAGATGGGGATCGCCGGGCCGACCGGGCTGGCCGGCGGCGTTCACGTGCACTTCAGCATGCAGATCGACGGCGTGCAGATCAATCCGCGCGAATGGTGGGACGAGCACTGGATCAAGGACCGCATCCTGAGCAAGCTGGATCCCACGCGCGCCGCCGCGGCCACGGAGAACTCGGAGACGGCGCCGGCGCCCAGGCACAAAGCTGGCAGGAAGCGTCGCCGGTAGGCGGAACTCGCAAACGGCGGGTGGTGTTAAGTCACCGTGCAAATTCGATCGCTTGCGGCCGCGTGCGCCATTGCCGGAATCGGGCCTGCGCCGGGTGGCTTCCGGCGACCTTCTGCGCCCGCACCTGGTAGACCAGTGTTCCAAGGATGGCGAGTCGCGGGACACGGCTGCGATCGTCGTGGTGGGAGTGCTGACGTCGGACACGCTGGTGAGGAAGCCCATCTCCATGCATGGGGACCATGAAATCCCACTGCAACTGCGCCAGCTCGTGGTGCGTGTGGAGAACGTGCTCCGCGGCCAGGTGGCCGACAAAATAATGGTTGTTTACTTTACTATTTCACCTGGGCCGGTGGCTTCAATGGGCCGCGGCCTTTGGGCTCTCGCCGGGAGCGGAAGACTACCTGATGGCCAAGTACAGGCGCCTGGCAATGACGGAGAGGCCTCCGGTCAAGACGCCGGCCTGCGTGTTGTTGTGGATGTGGGGGCACGACCCCGCCTTAATCCGCTATGCCTCTGACGCGATGCGCGATGCGGATTGCCGCTGCGTCCCGATCTCCGATGGAAATCCGGATTGCCGGCCTGCACGGTAACTTGCCAATTTCCGGATCGTTGTAGCAATATATTGCTATGGCATATGTGGAATCGCCAATGCTGGAGCGGGAGCTCAAGAAGGGCAGCGCCGAACTGCTGATTCTCTCGCTGGTAGAGAAACGCCAGCGCCACGGATACGAGATCAGCAAGCTGATCGAAGAGCGCTCCGGCGGGACACTGCGATTCAACGTGGCATCGCTGTACCCTCTGCTGTACCGGCTGGAAAAGCGCGGCTGGATGGAGGGACGGTGGGTGGAAAAGGAGGGGCAGCGGCGGCGGCGCTACTACCGGCTGACGGCGCAGGGGCGCCAGGTGCTGGCCTCGCAGCGGCGCGGGTGGGACACTTTCGTGGAGGCCATCCGGCGAATCACGGGGCCGGAACATGCCTGACTGGCGGGCGGAAATCTCGCGGAGGCTGGCCGCTCTCCGGCTCCCGCCGGAGCGGGAATGGGAGATCGTCGAGGAGCTGTCGCAGCACCTGAACGATCGCTACCAGGAACTGCGCGCCGCGGGGTCCACGGATGCGGCGGCGCGGGAGGCGGCACTCGCGGACCTCAGCGAAGAGCGCCTGCTGGCCGCGCAACTGCGCGCGGTAGAAGAACTGGCGTCGCCGAATCCCGTGGTGTTGGGCGCCAGAGAAAGGAACAGCATGCTGGGAGACTTGTTGCAGGACATTCGTTACAGCGTCCGTTCCCTGGCCGCGAGCCCGGCGTTCACGCTGGTGGCGGTGATGGCCCTGGCGCTGGGGATCGGGGCGAATACAGCGGTATTCAGCGTGTTTCGCGGCGTACTGCTGAATCCGCTGCCGTATCCGCACGCGGAGCGGCTGGTGTGGCTCTGGCCGGCGGACGCGCGCACGGGAGAGGTGTATGGTGGCGCCATCTCGCCTCCGGATTTTGTCGACTATCGCAAGCAGAGCAAATCGTTCGAAAACCTCTCGGCGTTCCTGTCCCTGGACCTCACGTTGAACGGCGGGCAGGCGGAGCGGGTATCGGCGGCGGGAGTTTCGGCGGGCTTCTTCGAAACTCTGGGCACGCGTCCGGCGTTGGGCCGGCCGTTCGGGTCTGACGATGAGCAGGTGGGTTGGCCGCAGGCGGCGATCCTGAGCGACGGTCTGTGGCGGCGGCATTTCGGCGCGGATCCGGCGGTGATCGGGCAGAAGATCTCGCTGGACGGGAAGAATGTGACGGTGGCCGGGGTAATGCCGCAGGGCTTCGAGTTTCCCAAGGGTGCGCAACTCTGGGAACCGATGCCTCTGCGCTACGAGGAGATGACCGTGCGGCGGTTTCATTTCCTGCGGGTCGTCGGAAGGCTGAAGCCGGGGGTCTCGATGCAGCGGGCCGATCAGGAGATGAAGGCCATCTGCGCCGGGCTGGCCCAGGTGTATCCCGATTCGAACCGGTACATGAGTACGCAACTGGTGGGCCTGCTGGAACAGATGGTGGGGAGTCTGCGGCCGACGTTTACTCTGCTGCTGTTCGCGGTGGGTTTCGTGTTGTTGATCGCGTGTGCCAATGTGGCCCATCTGCAATTGGCGCGCGCCGCGGCGAGGCAGAAGGAAATCGCCATTCGCAGCAGTCTGGGCGCCAGCGCGGGCCGCGTGCTGCGGCAACTGCTCACCGAGAGTGTGCTGCTGGCGCTGCTGGGCGGGGCATTGGGCGCGGTGCTGGCGGTGTTCGGATTGAAAGCGCTGGTGGCGCTTCATCCGGCCAATTTGTCGCGCCTGGAAGAGTTACGGCCAGACGCGTGGATGTTCGCGTTTACGGCCGCGATCTCCATTCTTACGGGACTGGTGTTCGGTCTCGCGCCCGCTGTGTGCGCGGCCCGGCCGGACCTGGTGGACACGTTGAAGGACGGGGGTCGCGGCGGCTCGACGGGGCGGGCGCATCACCACCTGCACAACATTCTGGTGGCGGCGGAAGTAGCGATCGCCGTGGTGCTGCTGGCCGGGGCGGGATTGCTGGTGCGCAGCTATCAGCGGCTCCAGGACGTGAATCCCGGGTTCGATCCCACAGGCGCGCTGGCGATGCAGATCACGTTGCCGATGAGGCCGGGGGCCAGCGACCACGGCGACGCGGATTTTCATCGTGCCTTGTTGGAACGGATCGCGGCGCTGCCCGGGGTGGAAGCGGCGGGCATGGTATCCGAATTGCCGTTGAGCGGGCAGGGCACCGACACGGCATTCAGCATTGATGGCCGGCCCGTGCCGAAGGCCAGCGAGCGGCCGTATGCGGACGACCGCACCATCACTGCCGGTTACTTCGAAGCGATGCGGATTCCTCTTCTGAAGGGCCGCTACTTCACGGACGCCGACAGGGATGGCGGCACGAATGTCGTGATTGTGAGCCGCGCATTCGCCGAGCAGTATTTCCGCGGGCAGGAGGCTCTGGGACAACACTTGACGATCGATCACGGCGTTCCTTTCCACTGCGAGATTGTGGGCGTGGTGGGGGACGTGCATCACCGGTCGCTGGCGAGCGCGCCGCGGCCGACGATGTACACGCCGGATGCGCAGGCGTATATGCGGCGCGGCACGCTGGTGATCCGGAACCAGACCAATGCACTAGGAATTGCCGGGGCAGTTCGCCGCGAGGTGGCGGCCTTGAATCGCGATGTTCCGGTGTTCGGCATTCAAACCATGCGTGACCTGGTGTTCGATTCGGTGGGGCAGCCGCGCTTTCGCACGCTGCTGCTGGCGGTATTCGCGGCGGTGGCGCTGCTTCTGGCGGCGGCGGGAATTTATGGCGTGATGGCTTATTCGGTGACGTTGCGCATGCACGAGATCGGCATCCGGCTGGCTTTGGGGGCGGACACGCGGGCCGTGCTGCGGCTGGTGGTAGGCGGCGGGATGAGGTGGGCGGCGGCCGGGGTGGCAATCGGGCTGGCCGCGGCCTTCGGCTTGACACGGCTGCTGGCGGCGATGCTATACGAGGTGCGGCCCACCGACCCGGTGAGCTTCGCTACGGTGCCGCTGATTCTGCTCGGAGTGGCGTTCCTGTCATGCTACGTGCCGGCGCGGCGGGCTACGAGGCTGGATGCGATTCTAGCTCTGCGGCATGAGTAGCTCACCACGGAGGACGGAGAACACGGAGAAACACGGAGGGAGAAGAGGCGAGCTCATCGCGGAGGCGCGGAGCCGCGGAGGAAGACACGGAGAGAATCGAGTTTCTTTTGATTGCTCCGTGTTCTTCGTGGCTCCGTGGTAAAGGCGAGGAGAAAAACTCAGAAGGAACTACGAGATGCGTTCGATGGCGTCCGCGGCGGCGGTGACTCCGTCCTCAGAGTTTAGCTGGGCGGCGACGGCGGCTCCCGCCTGGATATAGCGGCTGTCTTCCAGCAGGCGGCGCAGGGCGGCTTCCGCGCTCTTGGCCCGATAGCGGCTGCGGTAGAGCACCTCAGCGATGCCGAGGCGCTTGACGCGGGCTCCGTTGTCGAACTGATCGTGCGAGAACGGCACCACCAACATGGGGCGGCCGCTGCGCATGGCTTGGGCGGTGGTTCCGATTCCGCCGTGATGCACCACGGCGGCGGCGCGCGGAAACAGTTCCGAGTGCGGCGCGTATTCGAT
The DNA here is from genome assembly GCA_963835555.1 of uncultured Solibacteraceae bacterium. Lineage (GTDB taxonomy): Bacteria > Acidobacteriota > Terriglobia > Bryobacterales > Bryobacteraceae > Sulfopaludibacter. Next base: position 7,733 of record CAWIGC010000001.1, read on the forward strand.
GGCCATAGCGTCATCCGGCAGCCCTTGCGGATGCTGTCCGGTAAGAAAGACGGCGCGCGTGCCGAGGCGGCGGACGGCTGTCAGGCTCTGGGTGTAGAAATCGCCGGCAGCGCCGACAGCCGAGGTGCCCAGTGAAAACACCACCGGGGCAGGGCCTTCCGCCAGGAAGCGCTCCAACGCCGCGGGCAGGTTCTGGTGTTCGTGATGGCGGTCGTAAAACGGAAAGCCCGTGACCAGGACCTGAGGCGGCCAGTCGGGTTGCGGCCGGGCCAGGCACCGGGCGAACAGCGCCAGGGCGAGACGCGGCGAATGCTGGCCCTCGAAGAGCGGGTTTTCGCCGGGGTCCAACCCGATTTCTCTGCGCAGTTCGGCGACCGGCCGCACCCAGGGTGTGGTTTGGAGTTTCCCCAGCGCGATCAGAGCGCGCACGGCTGCCGGTCCCAGTGCCCGCAGGTGCACCAGCCAAGGCGCCGGGGCCGGCACCGGCGGATCGTAGGCGGAGAAGAGCGAAGCGGGGGCAAGCATGGTGGAGACCCACGGCACTCCCACTTTCTGCGCCGCCAGGACCGATCCGAAGGTGATGGGGTGCGTGACGACAACATCCGCCTGTTGCGCCGCGGGCAGCGTGTCCCGGTAACTTTCCCGTGCGGCCGCCACCAGGAACCGCATGACCCGTTCGGTGCCCCGCCGCGCCTCCATCATCTGTTCGAGCATGGCGCCTTCGATGACCGAAACATCGGGCCGGAGGGCCACGAACTCCAGCCCTTCGGCGCGCACCTTGGGTTCATAAACGGCGCTGGTGGCAAGAGTGACATGGTGGCCGCGGCGGCGCAGTTCGATCCCGATTGCCATGTAGGGATGTAAGTCGCCGTAGGAGCCGAAGCTGGTGAAGAGAATCCGCAGATTCCTATCTTACCTTGACGGTGAATTTTTCACGGTCGGTGCTGCCTTCCACGCCGCGCGCCACCAGCGTGTAGTTGTGGGTGACCTTGGGATAGAAGCGCGCGCAGTTTTTGGCGACCGGCGCGAGGCTCCAGCCGATGGGCAGGAGTTCCACGGCGCTCGAATGCGCGACGCCGTAGCACAGCGTGACGGCATCGCCGCGGACGATCTCTTTGTGGCTGACGGCGAAGAAAAGAATCGACGGCAGGGCCGGCTTCACGCGCACTTCGAAGCTTTCGGAGACCTGGCGGCCGTCGAAGCCTTCGGCTACCAGCTTGTACCGGCTGTCGCGGTGGGGCTCGGCCCAAAAGCAGCGCGTCAGGGCGGGAGTCAACTGCTCGATGGGCGGCTCGATGCGGACGGCCTTGGCGTTCTGCACGCCGTAGCAGAGGATCTCGCGGTCGCCATCGCGGATTTCAGCGGCGGTGGCGTAAAACGAGAGAATCCTGACGCCATTGCTACGATCGACGGGGGCGCCGCCGGCCCGTTCATGGGCGGCCACCCGAGCCCGTGCCATCCGCAGGTTCGCATCGCGCCGGTGCAGCCAAGTCCAGCCCAGATTCAGCAGGGCGAACAGCAGGGCGACCCACAACGTGATGGTGACTCGTCTCATGCTCTTTGGAAACCGGCTTCCCGGCGCTGGTTCCCAATATCATTGTAAAAGGTCTGAATTAGTGAAATGGACAGGCCGGGAGGCCTATCCTACCAAACCCCGGATCACCAGTTCGGCCAGGGCCTGGGCGTACTTTTGGGAGGGAGCTTCATTCTTGACCAGGAAGCGGTAGTAGAGCGGGCCGTACAAGGAATCCAGCACCAGGTCCAGGTCGGCATCCTGGCGCAACTGTCCGCCGGCCTGCTTTTGTCGCAGGATGGCCTTGGCTTCGGCGCGGCGGGGGTCGCTCCAGATGGAACGAAAGGCTGCGGCCACTTCGGGATCGCTGCGCGCAGCCGCTACGAAAGAGCGCAGCATGCGTCCGCCGCGGCCCGAGAGAACGCGGGCGAAGTTGCGGCACTGGGCGGTGAGATCTTCGCGCAGGGAACCGGTATCGTGCAGGGGCAATTCGGGGGCGACCGCCTGGCGAAACGCTTCGATCACGACCGCGGCCTTGTTGGGCCACCAGCGATAGACCGTGGCTTTACTGGCGCCGGCGCGCTCGGCGATGGCCTCCACGGTGACCTGGGCGAACGCGGTTTCGTCCATGAGGTCGAGCGCGGCCTGCAGGATTCTCTGGCGCGCGGCTTCGTCCCGGGGGCGGCCCCTTCCGCGCGCGTGCTTTTGTGGCATGGCCATCTCGTGCGACAATCTTGAATATACGAATTTCGAAACGCCTGTGTCTACTAATTCGAAACAGGCACCGAGAGTGATTCAGGGATGTGGATAGTCCGACTTGCGCTGGCACGGCCCTATACGTTCATCGTCCTGGCGCTGCTGATTTTGATTCTGGCGCCGGTGATCATTCTGCGCACGCCCACCGATATTTTCCCGAACATCGATATCCCGGTGATCGCGGCGGCATTCAACTATACAGGCTTGAGCGCGGAGGAGATCGAAGAGCGCATCACCTCGATTTATGAACGCTCGCTGACCACCACCGTCAACGATATCGAGCACATCGAATCGCAGTCCATCGACGGGCGCGCGATTATCAAGGTCTTTTTCCAGCCGGGCGCCAATATCGATGCGGCGATGGCCCAGGTCGGTGCGATTTCGCAGCCCATCCTGCGGCAACTGCCGCCCGGCACCACGCCGCCGTTCCTGCTGACGTACAACGCTTCCAGCGTGCCCATCCTGCAAGTCGGGCTGGGCGGGCGGGGTCTCAGCGAGCAGGCGCTATTCGACTACGGCGTCAACTTCATCCGCACGCGCCTGGTGACCATTCCGGGGTGCGCCATCCCGTATCCATTCGGCGGAAAACAGCGGCAGGTGATGGTGGACATCAACGTGGCCGCGATGCAATCCAAGGGTGTTTCGCCGGCTGACGTGACCAACGCCATCGGCGCGCAGAACCTGATCATCCCGGCGGGCACATCGAAGATCGGACAGTTCGAATACGATGTAGACCTGAATTCCAGCCCCACCACGGTGGAGGCGTTCAACGATTTTCCGATCAAGGTGGTGAACGGCGCGCCGATCTATATCCACGATATCGGCCATGTGCGCGACGGCTACTCGCCGCAGACCAATATCGTGCGCCAGGACGGCAATCGCGCGGTGCTGCTCACGGTGATGAAGGCCGGGAACGCTTCGACGCTCTCGGTGGTGGACGGTGTCCGCAAACTGCTGCCGGTGGTGGCTGCGACGCTGCCGCCGGAACTGAAGATGCAGCCGCTGGCGGATCAGTCCGTCTTTGTGCGCGCTTCCATCAACGGCGTGATTCGCGAAGCGGTGATCGCCGCATGCCTGACCGGGTTGATGATTTTGTTGTTCCTGGGAAGCTGGCGGAGCACGCTGATCATCGCTGTTTCGATTCCGCTTTCCATTTTGACGTCGATCATCGTGATGAGTTTCCTGCACGAAACCATCAACATCATGACGCTGGGCGGACTGGCGCTGGCGGTGGGCATCCTGGTGGACGATGCCACGGTGGAGATCGAAAACGTTAATCGCAATCTGGACGAGGGCAAGGAGATCGAGCAGGCCATTCTGGACGGCGCCTCGCAGATCGCCGTGCCCGCTCTGGTCTCCACGTTTTGCATCTGCATTGTGTTTCTGCCGATGTTTTTTCTCAGCGGCGTGGCGCGCTACCTGTTCGTGCCCCTGGCGGAAGCGGTGGTATTCGCCATGCTGGCTTCCTACGGGCTTTCGCGGACGCTGGTTCCCACGCTGGCCAAATATCTGTTGAAACTGCAGCACCATGGGCCCAGCCGCAATCCGTTCGTGCTGCTGCAGCGGGTTTTTGAGCACGGCTTCGACCATCTGCGGGCCGGATATTCGGCCATTCTGATGACGCTGGTGGCACGCCGCATTATTTTCGTGCCGGTGTTCCTGATTACGTGCCTGAGCGCTTTTCTGCTGTTTCCGTGGGTGGGCCAGGACTTCTTTCCTTCGTCGGACACGGGCCAGTTCAAACTGCACCTGCGCGCCAAGACAGGCACGCGCATCGAAGAGACGGCGCGCATCTGCGACCTGGTGGAGCAATCCATCCGCCGGCAGATTCCGCACGATCAGCTGCTCAACATCCTGGACGAAATCGGCCTGCCGTACAGCAGCATCAATACGATCTACAGCAATTCGGCGCCGGTGGGTCCGGCGGATGCCGATATCATGGTCTCGCTGACGAAAGAGCACCGGCCCACCGAGGAGTTCGTGCGCGCCCTGCGAGCCAGCCTGCCGCGCGAGTTTCCCGGAACGGACTTTTACTTTCTACCCGACGATATCGTGAGCCAGATTCTGAACTTCGGCCTGCCCGCGCCCATCGATGTACAGGTGATCGGCAAGAACGTGGATGCTAATCGCGAACTCGCCGACCGCATGATGGACCAGATGCGCCGCATCCCCGGCATTGCCGACCTGCGCATCCAGCAGACCTTCGACATGCCGAAGTTCCACGTCTTCACGGACCGGATCAAGGCGGCGGAGAGCGGCTATACGCAGAGCAACGTTGCCCAGAGCCTGCTAATCTCGTTGAGCGGCAGTTTCCAGACGCAGCCTACTTTTTGGCTGAACCCGCAGAACGGAGTCAGTTACAACGTGGTCACGCAGTCGCCGCAATACGATATGGAATCGCTGCAGGCGCTGCGCAATCTGCCGTTGACGGTGGGACAGAACGGCACCCCGGAAATCCTGAACGATATCACCTCCATCACCCGCGGTACCGGCATGGCATCGGTCAACCACTACGATATTCAGCGCACCATCGACATTTTCGGCGCGGTGGATGGCAGAGATCTGGCCAGCGTGGGGAACGAAGTGGAGCGAATCGTGAACGCCCACCGCCCGCGCCTGGCGCGCGGCTCGGAGATGGTGGTGCGCGGGCAACTGGAGACCATGCACACCTCGTTTACCGGGCTGGTGGCGGGGCTGATCTTCGCGATTGTGCTGGTGTACCTGCTGATTGTGGTGAACTTTCAAAGCTGGCTGGATCCCTTCATCATCATTACGGCGCTGCCCGCCGCGCTGGCGGGAATCATCCTCATGCTCTTTACCACGCACACCACTTTGAGCGTGCCGGCGATGATGGGCGCGATCATGTGCATGGGGGTTGCGACGGCGAATAGCATTCTGGTGATCAGTTTCGCCAAGGACCTGCTGCTGGAAATTCACGACCCGGTGGGCGCGGCGCTTTCGGCGGGGTTCACGCGATTCCGGCCGGTGATCATGACGGCCCTGGCTATGATTATTGGGATGGTGCCGATGGCTCTGGGGATGGGCGAAGGCGGCGAACAGAATGCGCCGCTGGGACGCGCGGTGATCGGCGGCCTGTTATTCGCCACAGTGGCGACATTGACGTTTGTGCCCGCGGTGTTTGCTTTAATGCATGGGGGGCGCCGGAGGCCTGCCAGGGAGATGCCGGTAGATGAGTAGCCAGGAGATTCTTACCCCGGAGAGTCAAGCGCCGCCGCCGCCGCGGCTTTCGATGCTGGCGTGGATTGCGGTGGCAGTGGTGGTGTGCGCCGCGGGGGGCGGCATCGCGTACATTATTGTGACGGGCATTGCGGCGCGAGTCCACGCCGCCACGGAACTGAACCGGCAGACGCAGGAGATGGCGGTGCCCACGGTATCGGTAGTGCATCCCAGGCGCGGCGCACTGACCGAGGAGGTGGTGCTTCCCGGCAACGCCCAGGCATACGTGGCGACGCCGATCTATGCCCGCACCAACGGCTACCTGAAGAACTGGTATTTCGATATCGGCGCGCATGTCAAAGCGGGCGAACTGCTGGCCGACATCGAGACGCCCGAAGTGGACCGCCAACTGGACCAGGCGCGCGCGGACCTGGCGACGGCCCAGGCCAACTTCGACCTTTCGAAGATCACGGCGGCGCGGTATCAGTCGCTATTCAAGAGCGATTCGGTGGCCAAGCAGGACGTGGACGACCGGGTGGGCGACCTGCAGGCCAAGAAGGCGATGGTGGACTCGGCCGCCTACAACGTGAGGCGCCTGGAAGAGACGCAGCATTTCCAAAAAGTATACGCTCCGTTCGACGGGGTGATCACGGCGCGCAATATCGATATCGGCGCGCTGATCAACGCGGGCAGCAATGCCCCGGGGAAGGAACTGTTCGATATCGCCGCCACCCGGCAGTTGCGCGTCTACATCAACGTGCCGCAGCAGTATTCGCACGATGTCCGGCCGGGCGGGAGCGCCGACCTGACCCTGGCGGAGCTTCCGGGCCGCCGGTTTGCGGGCAGGATCGTACGCAACGCGGATGCGATCGATCCGGCTTCGCGGACGCTGTTGACGGAAGTGGACGTGGAGAATCCGACGGGGGAATTGCTGCCCGGCGCGTTCCTCTCCGTGCACCTGAAGCTTAGTGCCAGGGCCGGAACGGTAGTAGTGCCGGCGAATACGCTGATTTTCCGTTCGGCGGGATTGCAGGTTGCGGTGGTTCGCGGGAACCATGCGGAGCTGGCGCCGGTGACCCTGGGCCGGGATTACGGGACTGAAGTGGAAGTGGTATCGGGCATTTCCGCGCAGGACGAGATCATCGAGAATCCATCGGACTCGCTGACCTCCGGCACGGAAGTGCGAATCGCCAGGGCGACGGAGAAGTGATGCGCTCGCGGATGCTGGTTGCGATCTGCGGTGTGGCGCTGGCGGGCTGCACGGTGGGTCCGAAGTACACCCGGCCCGCGGTGCCGTCCGCTCCGGCGTTCAGCGAGCAGCCGCCGAAATCGTTCACCGAATCGGCAGGGTGGAAGCAGGCGCAACCGGCGGACACGACCCTGCGTGCGGACTGGTGGCAGTTGTTCGGCAATGCGGAGCTCGACGGCCTGGAAGAGCAGGTGGACGCGTCCAACCAGACCTTGAAGGCCGCGGACGCACGCTTCCGCCAGGCGCGCGCGCTGATTCAGATCAACCGGGCCGGCCTATATCCCACCATCTCCACATCGCCCTCGGTCACTACCAATCGCCTTTCGGCGCATTCCCCGTTGGGATCTCACCCCGGCGACTTCGGCCAATATATCTTACCGGTGGATGTGAATTATGAACTGGACGCCTGGGGACGCGTGCGCCGGTCGATTGCCGCCGCCCGGGAGGAGACGCAGGCCAGCGCGGGCGACCTGGAGACCATCCGCCTGAGCCTGCACGCCGAACTGGCGGTCGACTATTTCGAACTGCGCAGCCTGGATTCGGAGAAGGAGCTTCTGGACGAGACGCTGGGCGCATACCAGAAAGCCCTGGACCTGACGCAGAACCGCTTCGACGGCGGCCTGGCTTCACGGGCCGAAGTGGCGCTGGCGCGGACCCAACTGGAAACCACGCGGGCACAGGACGTGGGCGTGGGAGTCGCCCTGGCTACCTTCCGGCATGCCATCGCGGTTCTGATGGGAAAGACGCCGGAGAGCCTGGCGCTGGCGCCCGCGCCGCTGCATAGCGAGCCGCCGGTGGTACCCACGGGAGTGCCGTCACAACTGCTGGAGCGGCGTCCGGATATCGCCGCTGCCGAGCGGCGGGCGGCCGAAGCCAACGAGCAGATCGGGATCGCGCGGGCGGCCTTCTTCCCCACGCTGCTGCTGACGGCAACGGGCGGATTCGAAGGCAATAACCCGGTGAACTGGCTCTCCTGGCCAAGCCGCTTGTGGGCCGTGGGACCGAGCGTGGCGCAGGTGATTTTCGATGCGGGCCGGCGGCGGGCGGTGTCCGAATCCGCCCTGGCCAGCTATGACGAGGCGGTGGCCAATTACAGTCAGGCAGCGCTGACGGCCTTCCAGGAAGTGGAGGATAACCTGGCCACCCTGCGGGTACTGGAGGAGCAATCGCAGGCCCAGCGCGTGGCGGTGGAAGCCGCGGAACAATCGCTGGAACTGTCGTTGAATCGCTACAAAGGTGGGCTGGTCACGTACCTGGAGGTGATTACGGCGCAGAGTATCGCGCTGCAAAACCAGATCACGGAAGTGGACATCCTGCGCCGGCGGATGGATGCCAGCGTGCTGCTGATCAAAGCGCTGGGCGGCGGCTGGGATGTTTCGAAACTGCCGGCAAGCTAGGCGGGCCAGACGCCGGAGCGGCTACTCTTCGTCGAGCCGGAGCAACGGGATCTCGATGGGGGTACCCGGGACGCGCAACGTGGCATCGGGCACTGGCACCCGGCCCTGCGCGGTGTGCAGGATGCTTTCCAGAGTCTCCGGATCCACCACCCAGACGTAGCCAACGCGGAACTCCAGCCACTCGGCGATGGTCTGATCCACGCGCAGGGGGCGATCCTCCGGGCTCAGAATCTCGATGGCAACCAGAGGCGGCTGCTCAAAAATCGGAGTCGCGGGGCGAGGCCCCCGCACGATGCAGACATCCGGTAGTTTGTACTTGCCGGGGCGGATGCGGGTTCGCTGCTCCGTGTAAACGTTCACACCCCAGGCCTTCCGCCTGCGGAAGATGTACGCGGCCAGGGCCGCCTGCATCCAGCTATGCTTCTCGGCGCCCCCGTGCCTCACGATCAGGGCGCCGTCCTCAAACTCACAATCCGGCTCGTACTGGGAGCGGAGATACTCCTGCTCCGATACCAGTGTGAGAGGCCGTGCGGCCATGCCCTGATTTTACCTGTTGTAAATGCCGCGCCGGCTTCGATTCCATTCTAATACCATTTCTTTTGAGAATAATTCATTGAAACGGCACTAAATTAATCTCAGTAGTCAGCCGATAGAGGGAGTGGGTGAGGAAGGGTCTCCCCCGAAAAGGCCAAAATATTTTGCATACCGTAGCAGTTTGCGATACAGAACCGATTGCGATTGAGGGGCTGCGAAGCCTCCTGGAATCGGCGGAGAGCCTGCGGGTTGTCGCAGCAGAGAGTTCGTTACTGGATGGGATGGATGCGGTAAGGGAGTTGCGGCCATCGATTCTGGTCGTGGACAAGACATTCGGATACCAGGCGTTGGCGGACTGGATGGTGGCCTTGCGGAGTTCAGCCCACCGGATTGCCACCATTGTGTGGGGCAGCAATTTTTCGGAAGCCGAGTCGGTTCGTTTCATCCAGGCCGGGGTATCGGGGGTGCTGCGAAAAACATCTTCGCTGGACACGATTCTGGAGTGTCTCCGGACCGTGCAGCACGGCAATACCTGGATGTGTGGAGACACCATCCGCGAAATCAAGCCGGCCTCCCATTCCTGGCATTCGCCGCTGACTGTACGCGAGTTACAGGTGATGGACCTGGTGGAGCAGGGCATGAAAAACAAAGAGATCGCCGCCGCTCTGACCATCAGCATCGGCACCGTCAAGATCCATCTGAAACACATTTTCGAGAAGACGGGGATTCGCGGAAGGTACGGGTTGGCGCTCTCCGCCCTGAAGCAAAAGGGGCTCCTGGCAGTGGCCGGGTGAGGGCGCGCCGGCATGTGATAGAGTGATCCCGATTATGCCGGTAGGCCGATACGCCCGGCTCCTGGGGGTGCTGCTTTTTGCGCAAATCTCTCCGGCCCAGGTACGATCCGTAGAACAGAAGACTGCGAACGGAGTTCTGGAAGGTGTGGTCAGCGCGGATGGCAAAGTCCGCACATTCAAAGGGATTCCGTATGCGGCTCCGCCCGTGGGCGACCTGCGATGGAAGCCGCCGCAGCCGCCGGCTTCCTGGAGCGGGGTGCGCCAAGCCACCGGGTATCCTGCGCGCTGCATGCAGGCGCCCATCTATTCGGACATGATCTTTCATGACTCCGGGTCGAGCGAGGACTGCCTGTATCTGAACCTGTGGATGCCGGCCGGCCAGACCCCGTCGCGCCTTCCGGTGATGGTCTGGATTTACGGTGGCGGCTTCGCCGCGGGAGCTACCTCCGAACCCCGGCAGGACGGAGGGAATCTTTCCAAAAAGGGCGTGCTGGTAGTTTCTATGAATTACCGGCTGGGGATCTTCGGGTTCTTCTCGCATCCGGACCTGGCGCGGGAATCCGGCCATGGCGCGTCGGGCAACTATGGTCTTTTGGACCAGGTCGCCGCGCTGAATTGGGTGCACGATAATATCGCTGTATTCGGCGGCGATCCGGATAATGTCACCATTTTCGGCGAATCGGCGGGATCGTTTTCGGTGAGTGCGCTGATGGCATCGCCGCTCGCCCGCGGGCTGTTCCGGCGGGCAATCGGCGAAAGCGGCGCTTTCTTCAGCGATACCTTGCGCCTGAGAACGCTGGCCGAATCGGAAAAGGAAGACGGGGAATTCGCGAAATCGTCGTTGGGAACCGATTCGCTGGAGGCCCTGCGGGCCGTGCCGGCGGACAAGATCCTGCAAGTCGTCGCCAAAGGCGCGCCGGTGCGCTTCGTTCCGAACATCGATGGCTATTTTCTGCCGGAGAGCGTGGCGGCGATATTTGCCGCCGGAAAGCAGGCCCGCGTGCCGCTGCTGGCGGGCTGGAACGCTGACGAACAGACCTACCGCTCCATTTTGGGCAGAGACGAGCCGACCGCGCAGAGTTTCCTGACCCATTTACGCTCTCTTTACGGCGACCGTGCCGAAGCGGTCCTGAAACTCTACCCAGGAACAACGCCAGACCAGGTAAAGCGCTCGGCGCAGGACCTTGCCAGTGACCGCTTCATCGCCTTTGGCGCCTGGAAGTGGATGGAGGCACATCTGAAAACCGGAGGCGCGCCGGTGTACCGCTACCGGTTCGAACAGGTTCTACCCTCGCCGGTGGACGCGGCGCCGCACGCGTCGGAGATCGAGTTTGTCTTCCAGGTGCTTTCCGCGAGGAAACTCCCCTGGCGGCCGGCGGACCGAACAGCGTCTGGCCTGATGGGCTCCTACTGGTCAAACTTCGCTAAGTACGGCGATCCTAACGGCGAGGATTTGCCCCCGTGGCCGGTGTACCGGCCGATGCGTACCAGGTCATGCACCTCGATGCCGACGCCGGCGCCGCACCGGACAATCGCCGCGGCCGCTATGAGTTGCTCGACAGTATCCATTAGCCGCGGGGTAGGCTACTTCTTCGCCGGCGTGATGTCCGAGACGGGCAGGTCCCAGTGCGCCAGCAAAATCTCGAACCGGCGCTGCTCCTCGCGCCGATAGGTCGCCTGGTCCGGCCAGAGTTGCTGGATGACGCGTTCCTCGTCGGGGTTACTGGTGGTGGCAACGGTGGAGTTCTTGAAGCGGATGGTGACGCGATAGTCCCAGCGTCCGTCTTCGGTTCCGTGATTGGCAGGCTGCTCGATCTTCACCGAGATCATGCGCCCGCTTTCCACCATTTTCTGCAGCAACGGGTAATGGTTCTTCAGAAAGAGCCGCAGGAACTCCTGCTGGCGCCCCCACTGCACTTTGTAGTAATACTCCATGGTGTACGGCTGGTCCGCCGCCATCTGAGGCGGGGCGCCCTGCGCCAGCAGAGTGCCCGCGCACGCGGAAAGCAACAGGGAAAAGACTGCTTTGTTCATGACTCCTCCAGAAACCGAATTCACTTTACCAGGGCCTTTCCGAGGGCGGTCAATCGCGCCGTCCAGCCCCCGGTAGCTCATCTCTGAATCCGGGTGCCGTCAATCTTACCATCCGCCGCGCGCGGGAGGGACACCAACCAGCTTATCGATCTCCCCGGCCACCTTCCTGCCCCAGCGCAGCGACCAATCTCGAATTACCTGCTCCCATTTGCTCTGGAACTCGCGGTCCGGGTGCGGTCCGTTTCAGAATCCTGACGAAAATCGGAGGGTCGATTCCTGCGTCGTGGTCCCACGGGGCGTACGAAAGCGGCTATTGCGGCAGGGCCGATCCGCAGAAGGGGCAAACAATAACCCGACATCGCGAGTTCGGAATTCCGTTCGCGCCTCGCGATGGCCTGGCCAGCGCCAGCGCGAGACCAGTCAGCATCGGCATCGGACCGGACGGTTCCGGCGTGGTAGCTGCGCCAGTCGTAAACCGCTCAGCGTGCCGTGATCAACCCGCCCGTTCCGGTTCCGAAGCGCGTGTCATTGGTCCACGGGAAGTGGGCCGCCGCATGCGAATCCGCTTAGGATCGGCAGCCCCCCAAAGGTCGCCACACCGGCAGGCGGCGCGAGTTGCGGAGCCGCAGATCATTTTCTGATCCAAGACGTTCGAAGAAGCGAGTGATTCTGTGCCATATTTAAGACCATGTGGCGGACTACCCTTCGAACGATACCGGCCCGGCTGACCGTTTCGTGCCTTGTTTGCGCGGCGCTGCATGCGCAGTCCATTCAGTACGTGGAAGCTCGCAAGATTTTCCTGCTGACCACGCGCGATTCCTCTTACGCCATGGGCGTTGCCGCGGACGGCGCACTGCGGCACCTCTATTGGGGCGCTCCGCTGTGGCGGGCGGAGGACATTCCGGCCGCCGCGCCGCGGCAGGACATTTCCTCGTTCGATCCGCGCCAGATGCTGGAAAACGAGGAGTTCCCGGGCTGGGGCGGCCCGCGCTATTACGAGCCGGCCCTGAAGATCACCCGGGAAGACGGCGACCGCGACCTGGTGCTGCGCTACGTGTCGCACCGCATTCAGGGCGACGATCTGGATATCTCGCTGAAGGATGTGAACGACCCCATCGAAGTGACCCTGCATTACCGGGTCTACCCCGATTACGGCATTCTGGCCCGCAGCGCGACCGTCCGCAACGGCGCCAACCGCGCGTTTACGGTGAACAGCGCGCAATCCGCCGCGTGGTATCTGCCGCCGGGCGAAGGCTACCGCCTCACCTATTTGAGCGGACGGTGGGCCGCCGAAACGCAGATCAATCGCGAGCCCATTCACGAGGGCCAGAAGGTGCTGGAGAGCCGCAAGGGCCACACCAGCCATAACTTCAATCCGTGGTTTTCGATCGACGCCGGAGATGCCGCCGAAGAGCGCGGACGCGTCTGGTTCGGCGCGCTGGCCTGGAGCGGAAACTGGCGCATCACCATCGAACAGACGCCATACCGCCAGGTACGCGTCACCGGCGGCATGAACAGCTTCGATTTTGCCTACCGGCTGAATCCGGGCGAGAGCCTGGAAACGCCGCAGTTCTTCGCGGGCTTTTCGGCGGCCGGTTTCGGCGGCGCTTCGCGCGCGCTGCACCGCTTCACGCGCGAGAAGATCCTGCCCGGCGGTTTGACCAGCCGCCTGCGGCCGGTGCTGTACAACTCCTGGGAAGCCACCACGTTCGCCGTCAACGAGGCCGGCCAGAAGGCCCTGGCGGAGAAAGCCGCGAAGCTGGGAGTGGAACTGTTCGTGGTGGACGATGGCTGGTTCGGCAAGCGCAATAACGACCGTGCCGGCCTGGGCGACTGGTTCGTGAATCCGACGAAATTTCCGCAGGGCCTGAAGCCGTTGATTGACACCGTCAACCAGCTCCACATGGATTTCGGCCTGTGGGTGGAGCCCGAGATGATCAACGCCGACAGCGATCTGTATCGCGCGCATCCCGACTGGGTCATCAATTTCACCGGACGCCCGCGCAGCGAACTCCGCAACCAGATGATTCTCAACCTGGCGCGCAGTGAAGTGAAAGAGTACATTTTCGGCGTGCTGGACAAACTGGCCACGGAGAACAATATCCGCTACTTCAAGTGGGACATGAACCGGTCGTTTTCGGAACCGGGATGGCCCGAGGCCGGGCCGGCGGACGAGCAGAAGCTATGGGTGCAGTACGTGCGCAATCTGTACGAGATCATCGACCGCCTGCGGGCCAGGCACCCGAACCTGGAAATCGAGTCCTGCTCCGGAGGCGGCGGCCGTGTGGACCTGGGGATTCTGCAGCGCGTGGAGGAAGTCTGGGCGTCGGATAACACCGAGGCTTTCGACCGCCTGCGCATCCAGGAGGGTTTCTCGCAGGCGTATCCGGCAAAGGTGATGTCGGCCTGGGTTACCGATGTGCCCAACATGAACGGGCGGAGTACCCCGCTGACCTATCGTTTCCTGGTGGCCATGCAGGGCGCGCTGGGGATTGGCGCCAATCTGAATCGCTGGACCGACAACGATTCCGCGGTGGCCACGAAGATGGTCGCGCTGTATAAGCGGATTCGCTCCACGGTGCAGTTGGGCGACTTGCACCGTCTGCTTTCTCCGCGTGAAAACGACGTGACGGCCAACCAGTACGTCTCCGCCGACGGCAGACAGAGCGTGCTGTTCGCCTTCCGGCACTCCCAGGAATACAACACCGCCGCGCCCACGCTGTATCTGCAAGGCCTCGATGAGAAAGCGATTTATAAAGTAGAGGCCATCGACAACAAGCTGGTAGAGCGGCAACCGCAGCTCAGCGGGGCCTACCTGATGCACGCCGGGCTCAACTTGAACCTGCGCGGCGATTTCGACAGCACGGCGGTGATTCTGGAGCGGGTACAGTAAGGGTATGCCCACTCAGGACGAACTCAAACTGGCGGTAGCGGAGGCTGCGGCGGCACTGGCGGAAGACGGTATGGTGATGGGGCTGGGCAGTGGATCGACGGCCATGGCAGCAGTCACCGCCCTCGGACGCCGCGTGGCCCAAGGGCTGCGCATCACCGGCATCCCCACATCGGATAAGACCGCCGCACTGGCGCGCAGTCTGGCGATTCCCCTCACCACGCTGGAGGAGCACGGCCGCATCGACCTGGCCATCGACGGCGCCGACGAAGTGGAACGCGCCACCCTGAATCTGATCAAAGGGCGCGGCGGCGCGCTGCTGGAAGAGAAACTGGTGGCCGCCGCCAGCCGGCGGTTCGCCATCGTGGTGGACGAGAGCAAAATGGTGGATCGCCTGTGTCCCGAGCGGGAGCCGATTCCCGTGGAAGTGGTCCCGTACGGTTGGAAGACCACGGCGCAACGGCTGAGCGCCCTGGGAGCCGAATGGACGCTGCGGCCGGGCTCCGGCGGCAAGCCGTTCGTTACCGATGGCGGCCACTACATTCTGGATTGCGCCTTTCCGCGGTTCGATTCGGCGCGTGACCTGCAGACGCAAATCGACGGCGTGATCGGGGTGGTGGAACATGGGCTGTTTCCCGGAATGGCTACGGAAGCCCTCATCGCGAGCGCCGGGCCGGACGGACGGATTTCGGTCAGGCGGGCCGTTCCTGCCGCGAAGTAGGGCGAAGCCGGTGCGAACATTTCTGCTGCTGTCACTGATTGCCGTGGGGAGCATGGCTCAGGACGTGCCCCAATCCGCGGCTCGCCTCTTCGACTACGATTCCAGGCAACCGTTCGACCTGCACGATAGGGTGGTGGAGGAGTTCGATGGGGGCGCCGTCCACGACGTGACTTACGCGAGTCCCGGTGGTGGTCCTGTCACGGCTTTTCTTGTCGTGCCGAAGGGAAAGGGCCCATTCGCCGCCGTGCTTTTTGGCCATTGGGCCAACGGCACGCGCACGGAATTCCTTGCCGAGGCCAAGACTTATGCGAAAGCCGGGGCCGTCTGCCTGCTTCCGGACCACCCATGGGACCGGCCCGCCCCGTGGCGGAAGGCTCCCAATCATTACGACAAGCCGGAATTGGACCGCTCCATCGAAATCCAGGCGGTGGTCGAATTACGGCGCGGCATCGACCTGTTGCTGGCGCGTCACGACGTTGACCCTCAACGGTTGGCGTATATCGGCCACAGTTTTGGAGCCCAGTGGGGATCGATTCTGGCGGCTGTGGACAGGCGCATGAAAACGGCCGTGCTGATGGCCGGGACGGCTGAAGCCGCGGACATTTTCGTGCGCGGCCAAGAACCCGGCGTCGCCGCTTTGCGAAAGAGCTTGCCTGCCGGCCAGCTTGCAAAGTACTCGCTGGTATTGGGCGACATCGACGCAATTCACTTTGTGGGACACGCGACGCCTACTTCGCTGCTGCTTCAGTTCGGCAATTTCGACCGGTACTTTGACAAAAGTTCGATGCAGGGCTACGCGGCCGCCGCGAGCGAGCCGAAAAAAGTCGTCTACTACGATGCGGGTCACGACCTGAACGACCCCCGGGCCTTCAAGGACAGGCTCGACTGGTTGATAAAATACATTGGCCTGACGCCCGGAGAGCGTTAATATACCAGTCCGTAGCCGAAGCGGAAGATCTTATCGTAATCCTTGTCGCCCGGGGCGCCTGGCCACGGCTCCGCATTTTCCTGCGTCAGTTTCAGGCCGGCGCTCCTATCTATCTATGTTGCTTGTGCCAACGGTCGAGTTATTGGACATGCGCGGTGTTCCCGATGCACCGCGACATCGGGTGCGTTATAGTCTGTTGATTTTCATCAAAGCCCAGTTCACGTCCCGCGCGCCTCGCGCTCTCGCCCAGACGGTATTGCTGACGACAGAACCGGCAATCTCGCCGCGTCGCGTCCCTTAACTACAATCCTTTCGGAAAGTCCTCTTCACATAGGATTGCTGCTTCAGGCGGCGTCCGTCATCATTAAGTGGACGGGTATTATTGCCTTTACGCGGTTCCGGCAGCGCGCGGAATTAACAATGAGCTGGATAGACAGCGGAAGCAGATTGGACCGCTCTCGGGAAGGGAAAATTTCGAAATGAATAAGATCAGAGTAATTGCATTTGCGTGTGTTGGCTTGGCCGGTGCGATACTGCCGCAGGCCAAGGCAGACGAGTGGAATCAAAAAACCACCTTTACGTTCAGCGGGCCCGTGGAAATACCGGGGCGGGTCCTGGAGCCCGGCACGTACGTTTTCAAGATGTCGGACTCGCAGACGGACCGCGATATCGTTCAGGTCTTCAACAAGAACGAGACTCACTTGTACGGCACATTCCTGGTGATACCGGACTACCGTCTGAAACCAAGGGGAAAGCCTATTATCACTTTCGAGGAACGGTCTGCAGGGGCTCCCGAAGCGGTGCGGGCCTGGTTCTATCCGGGCGATAATTACGGCCACGAATTTGTATACCCCAAAGTCAAAGCCGTCGAATTGGCCAAGGCGAACAAGCAGCCGGTTGCATCCATGCCGACCGAACTGGCAGCCAACACCACCAAGCCCGCCAAAACCATGCAGGCGCCTGAAGTCATGGCAATGAAACAGGCGCCGCTGAAGGCTCAGAAGCCGACGGAGGAGGAGGTCGAAATCGTGGAAGTGTTTCCGCTGCCGCCGGCCCAGGTAGCTGCCAGTTTGCCCAGCACGCTCCCCAAGACTGCCAGCCCTCTACCATTCATTGGTTTGATCGGTCTGCTGTCACTTGGCACTGCCGGGTGGCTGCGACTTAACGCCAGATCGAAATCGACGAAGCAGATGAGTTAAGGGAAGCGGCACTGGAAGATACTCCATGCACATAGCGGTTCCGGCGGGAGGGCGCATCTCCACCATGCTGCGCGCCCTCCCGCTGTTTATTCTGATCGCGGGCCAATACGTTGCAGGCCAAACGGCCGCTCAACCGGCCCCGCCGACCTTCTCGGCGGACATCGATTTGGTCGTCTTGCACGCTACAGTCCGCGACAAAAAGGGTGGCTTTGTTTCGGACCTGGGGAAAACAAATTTCCAGGTGTTTGAAAACGGATCGCCCCAGGCGATTCGGGTGTTTCAACATGAGGATGTGCCCGTAGCTGTCGGGCTTGTTGTAGACAACAGCGGAAGCATGGGCCGAAAGAAAAAGGACGTGACTGCGGCAGCGCTGGCTTTTGTTCGGACGAGCAACCCGCACGACGAAATGTCGATCGCGAACTTCAACGAGCGGGTATCTTTCGGATTGCCCAAGACGGAGCTTTTCTCGGCCAGCGCCGCGGATCTCGAAGTGGCGCTCAATGGCGTTCCGGCGAGCGGCAGGACGGCCCTGTACGACGCTATCGACGCCGGGCTAGCCCATTTGAAGACGGCCACGCTCGACAAAAAGGTGTTGATTGTCATCAGTGACGGAGGCGACAACGCCAGCCACCACACACTCGGTCAGATCCTGGAGGGTGCCGGGCGCTCCGACGCGATCATCTATACAATCGGACTGTTTGACGAAGACGACGAGGACCGCAACCCGGGTGTGATCAGGAAAATTGCTCGTGTTACCGGGGGTGAAGCGTTTCTGCCCAGGGAGACGGGTGAGGTCGTGCGGATATGCGAGCGGATCGCCCGGGACATCCGCAACCAATACACGATCGGCTATGTCCCGTCCAACCCGAAGGACAATAATGCCTATCGAACGATCCGCGTTACAGCCACCGGGCATCGTGGCGAGAAGTACGCGGTACGGACCAGAGCGGGCTACATCGCTTCGGCGGAGCGGAAGAATTGATCCAAGAGGGTCCAGGAAAGACTGCGATGAGTCCTCTGTTTTGCTTGAATCGAGCCGGGCGGTCAATGCAACTGGCGCAGTACGGATTCGCGGCGGTGGGAGTCCTGGCTTTCGGATACTGCCTGACGGTATACGTGAATGCGGAATTCTTCCAGGCGAGGGAGACGCGCAACTTCAGGAGGGAATTGCACCTCAAGGAGGTTGTCACTCGGACTTCTCCGAGTCCAAGCGCGACTGTGGCGACCCCTGAGGACGGTGCGGTCATCGGCCAAATCGAGATCCCGCGCCTCCGTCTTGCTGTTATGGTGGTCGAAGGGGTGAACGACGGCGATCTCAAGCGGGCGGCCGGCCATATCCCCGGCACGGCACTTCCTGGAGAGCCTGGTAACGTAGGGATCGCTGGTCATAGGGACACGTTTTTCCGGCCTCTGCGCTGGATCCAGCGCAACGACACGATCAACCTGAACACTCTTCACGGCGCCTATCGCTACCGCGTTGTGTCCACGGAAGTAGTGCGGCCGGAGGATATTCACGTGCTGTACCCCACTAGCCACGACAGCCTGACTCTGGTCACGTGCTTTCCGTTCGATTACATCGGTTCGGCATCCAAAAGGTTCATCGTGCGGGCCGAACGCACGGCGGGAACGTGATTCACTCAGCTAGGAGGGTAAGTATGCTCAGACGTTTATTTGTGATAATCATGCCGATCGCCTTGTGCCGGCCGGCACTCGCGATTGAACCACGCCACGGCATTCTGGTGGGGGAGGTGGTCAAACTGGATGCCGCGGCCAGGACAGTGTTCGTCAAGGCCGCCGACGGAACTGAACATACCCTGCACTTTCTGAAGCGAACGGCCGTCCACGGCGCGGAAGGAACTGCCACCGGTACGAAGGATGCCTTCCATGGGTTGAAAGAGGGCAGCCAAGTGGCCGTTCATTACACTGGCAAGGGAACCGATGAGGCCGCTCAAGAAATTGACAACATCGGAAAGGACGGATTGAAGGCTTCGGAAGTCACCGTGGTCCACATGGATCGCGGCGCCAAGACACTCGCCGTCAAAACCGGAGACGGAGCCGAGGAGACCTACCGTCTGACGGACAGCGCGGCTAAAGATGCTGGACAGGACATTACGCAGGGCGTCGATAAGTCCGCCAAGGTGACCGTCTACTACACCGGGGAAGCGGGGCACAAGGTCGCGAACTTTTTTAAGCGAGCTATTTAACTAACTTAGTAGGTGAGTCCGTAGCCGAAGCGGAAGAGCGGATCGTAACCGTTGTCGCCCGGGTGCTTCGCCACCTGTTCCATGGAGCGGGGCCAGGCGAAGGAAAGTTTCCCCTTCGGTTTGAAGTCGCCGAAGAGGACGTCGGTGATGCCGGCGCCCTCGGTGCCGGGCAGCCAGGCGGCGATTATGGCGTCGGCCTGATCCAGCACCGGGCCAAGGATCATCGGCCGGCCCGAGAAAAGAATTACCACGACGGGGATGCCGGCGGCCTTCATGTGGGCCACGGCATCCACATCTTCCTGCGCCAGTTTCAGGTCGGTGCGGTCGCCCGCGCCCTCCGCGTAGGGCAGTTCGCCGATCACCACCACGCCTACGGTGGCTCCGGTGGCTCCCGTGCCGTCCTTCGAAAAGGTGACGCTGGTTTTGGCGGAGGCGGCGCCTTTGATGGCCGCGAGGACGGTGGCGCCTCCCGGGGTGATGTCGCCGCTCTTGCCTTGCCAGTCGATGGTCCAGCCGCCGCACTGGTTGCCGAGGTCGTCGGCGCTCTTACCGGCGACGTGAATGCGGGCGGCGGTCTTGGCCAGGGGCAGGACTTTGCGATTGTTCTTCAGCAGAACCAGCGACTCGCGCACCGCCTGCCGCGCCACGGCGCGATGTTCGGGCGAGCCGAAGGTCTTCTGGATACTGCGATCGGCCAGTTGCGAGCGGTTTTTGTCCATGAGCCCCATGGCGAACTTGACGCGCAGAATCCGGGTGACCGCGTCGTCGATGCGAGACATTGGCACCACGCCTTGCTCCACAAGCTGTTTCAGGTCCGCCATGAATTCTTTGTAGCGGGACGGAACCATCGCCATATCCATACCGGCGTTCATCGAAATTCCGATGGCGGTTTTGTAGTTGGGGTTCACCTGGTCTATGGCGCTGTAGTCGGAAATCAGGAACCCTTGAAAACCCAGTTCCTGCTTCAGGATATCGGTCAGCAAGTGCTTGTCGCCCGACACTTTCACGCCGTTCCAACTGCTGTAGGAAGGCATAATGGATGCCACGCCCGCCTTAACGGTGCTGATGTAGCCCTGCAAGTGTATGCGTCGCAAAGTCGCTTCATCCACTCGCGTATCGCCCTGGTCCAGGCCAGTGCCGCGGCGGGCAGAGCCGAACGTGGTGCCGCCATCGCCGATGTAGTGCTTGGCGCAGGCCAGCACGGACAGAGGGTTGGCCAGGTCCGTGCCCTGGAAGCCCCGCACCGCAGCCTCGCCGAGTTCTTTGACCAGTTGCGGATCTTCGGAGAAACCTTCATACGTGCGGCCCCATCGGATATCCTGAGGCACTGTGACGCAAGGTGCAAAGGCCCACTGAATGCCCGTGGCGCGCACCTCTTCGGCCGTGACCCGCTCCACCTTCTCCACCAGCGCGGCGTTTCGCGTGCAGCCGAGCCCGATATTTTGCGGAAAAATGACCGCGCCCAGGACGTTGTTGTGGCCGTGCACGGCATCCACGCCGTACAGGATCGGGATCTTCAGCCGGCTGAGCGCGGTGTGCTGCTGGAGCTTGTCGTACAGCCCGGTCCACGCCTGCAGGCTATTGCCTTCCTTGGGGTCGGAGGTGCCGCCGCTCAGGATGGAGCCCAGCGAGTAGCGTTCGATATCCGAGAGATCTTTGATGTTCTCCTGGTCGGGTTGGGTCATCTGCCCGATCTTTTCCTCCAGCGTCATCTGCGCCAGAAGCGCCTTGACCTGAGGGTCGTAGGCGGAGAGCGGTTTGCCCGGAGCAGCGGCGGAACTCGCCTGCTGAGATGCAAGGTATGCGCCCGCGGCTACGATGCAAAGGGCGGCCAGATACCGGGTAAAGCGACGAGGCTTCATATAAGAGTTCTCCATCTGATTCAGGAACACCCATTATGGTACCCTTTAGCGGGTCTGCGGCGGGCAACGCGTCTCGACTCAGCAAATCTGCCTGTCAGGCCATCATAGAGGGCGGGGCGCGCACAAGCATTCTGAAGCATTTTTAATGAAGACGATGTGCGCTAGAGCACATGCGTGTAAGCTCAGAGCCGGCGTCATATCTTGTGCCTAACTCCTTACGATCCGCGTAAATCGAAAATCGCCTGGGACAACGTGGTAGTAACATCGACGCGCCTGACAGGTTATGGACGGTAGCCCTGCAAAATTTGTATGTCGGGTAGAATAACCATGATGGTACCAACTAACATCCCCGGTAAGCTGGCTCTGTTTCGCTCGCTGACCCTAATATCCCTTGCAATTGGTTGTACATACGCTCAAACATTACCCGGTTCCCGCTGTCATGTTTCCGCCGTCCCTACGCAAGTCCGCACGGAAGGCCTCACCGAACGGATGGGTGACATAATCCTGCAATGTTCCGGCTCTAATCCCGGTACGGCGTTAACTGCCAATCTCACTATCTATCTCCCGATCCAGGTTACGAATCGGGTCAACTCCAACAATCAGGCTGTAGACGCTGCCGTATCCGTGGATTACGGCTCAGGTTACACAGCAACCCCGATAGCCGGCCAGATATCGCCGGCCGGGATCGCATTTAACGGACTTAGCCTGATGGCTCCGGCTAATGGATCGTTCAACGTGAAGGTCTCCGGCATCCGGGCCGCGGTTTTTCAGGGGAGCAGCGCCCCGCCGCAATCCGTGGTTGCATCGGTCTCCTTTGGACTGCCGCTGGACCAGTCGCAGGTGGTCGTAGCCTATTCGCAAAGGGGCCTGTATGCCACGTTGTATCAGGCGGGCATTACCTGTGTGGGCTCGCCTCTTCCGTCCACGGTTTCGGTAAGCAGCCTGTTCAACGCGGGGACGGCGTTTGCGTCCACCCGGCTGACCGAAGGCTTCAGCACGGCATTTCTGCCCAAGGCATCCGGTGACGATACCGGCACCCGTTTTGTCCTCACCTACTCCGGATTCCCGGCGCAAACGCAACTGTACCTGCCCGATTTCGTGGCGGGGTCGAATGCGGCAGCGCCGAGCATCGCCGGCGATCTGGGCGGCTCTCAGGCTGTAGGCCAGTATGTGCCCGGCAGCGGCACTCTGCTGCTGGCGCGCGTTCCGAACGCGGACAGCACCGGCGCGGGCGGGCAGGCCACCGCGTTGCCGGCCGGGAGCGGAGCGATCCCGCTTAACTCCGCCACGGCAGTCAGCCTGAGCAATGGCGCGGGCTACGCGGTCTATGAGGTGATCGATGCCAACCCCGTCATTGGCGAGAGTGTGCAGGTCCCTACGTTCATCGGGATTTCGAACATCACCGCTGCCGCCACGGCGCAGGAGACAGTCACGCTGGCGCCGGTTTCGAACGTGTTCACGGCGTCCCAGACCGCGCCTGTACCGCGCTTCACCGCTTTGCCGCCGGCCTCGGATTGCAGCATTCTCGGCGATTGCGGTGCGAACTATTTCCCCCGGCTCTCGGTAAGCGCCTGGCCCATGGCGCTGCAGGCGTACGCGGCGGGCGGGCCGATGATCAGCGGTCCGGGCTACGCGCCCATCACGAATGCGGGCGGCGGCGAGTTGCAGTACACCATCGCCATCAATTATCAAAGCGGCGGCACGGGATGGTTGAAGCTGTGGAACAATCCCAACAGCGTGGAGGTGACGGCGGTTACAACGAACTTGCAGCCGGGCACCTACACCGCGAATATCGTGGTGGATGCCGGGCAGGCGGGGAGCGTCACGATTCCGGTGACGGCGAACATCATCGCGGCCCCGGCCACTCCCACCACACCGACTACACCAACTACGCCGAGTACCCCCACCACCCCGGCACCGGCCGGTCCTTCGGTGGTGGTGAGTTCGGTGGTTAATGCCGCCACGTTCAGCGCCACGCCGCTGGTGCCCGGGTCGCTCGGCACGGTTATGGGCTCCGGCCTGGCCGGAACGAACGTCACCGTGACCTTCGATGGAACGCCTGCTACCGTGCTGTACAGCGGCGCGAAGCAGATCAACTTCCTGGTGCCCCTGAGCCTGGACTCCTCCAAGGGTTCCAGCAGCATGGTGGTGACCGTGGACGGAACCAGCAGCACACCGGCGCCGGTGTCTCTCTCGCCGGCATCGCCCGCGGTCTTTACCGGCGGAATCCTGAACCAGGACAACAGCGTGAACGGTGGGGATAAAGCCGCGAAAGCGGGAGATATCCTTCAGGTCTTTACGACGGGAATTCCTACGGACGCCACCGTGACGGTGCAGATCGGCAACCAGGCCAACCTGGTTCCGCTTTACGCTGCCGGTGCGCCGGACGTTCCCGGAGTGCAGCAGGTGAATGTGGCCGTGCCGGAGGGCCTCACCGGTTCAGTCCCGCTCACTGTCTGCGCGGCTACCGGGGGGCACTCGTACTGCTCGCCGGCAAGCACGCTGATTCTGCAATAGAAGTTGTACTCTCATAAGAGGCCCGGTGGCATGCCGCGGGGCCTCTTAGTCATGCCGTCATTTATTCCGAAAGCCGATGAGCTCAGCCATATTGAGCGTGACCTGCGATTCCACCCTTCCACCGTTACCGATCCGCGTACTCTGACTCCCGCACAGGTGGCCGCGTTCAATCGCGACGGCTATCTGAAGCCGCTGCGCATTTTCGATAGTGAGGAGATGGCGGCGATCCGCGCCTATTTCGACGAACTGCTGGCGCGGACTCTGGCCGCCGGCGGCAACAGTTACTCCATCAGCACGGCCCACCTGCGTTATGGCCGTGTCTACGATCTGCTGACGCACCCGCGCATCGTGGCCCACGTGAAGGACCTGCTGGGTGACAACGTGATTGCCTGGGGCTCGCATTTCTTCTGCAAAATGCCCGGCGACGGCAAGCGGGTGAGCTGGCACCAGGATGCCAGCTACTGGCCGTTGACGCCCTCGAAGGCCGTGACCGCCTGGCTGGCGATTGACGATGCATCGGTGGAGAACGCGTGCATGCGTTACATCCCCGGCACGCACAGGTTCGGCCACCTGACGTACACGCTAGAGGGAGGAAGACGATAGCAACGTGCTCAACCAGACGGTCGAGGGCGCGGACCGGTTCGGCGAGCCGGTCAACGTGGAACTGGCCGCCGGGGAGATCTCGCTGCACAGCGATTTGCTATTGCACGGGTCGGAGGCCAACCGGTCGGCGCGCCGCCGCTGCGGACTCACGCTGCGATATTGCCCCGCCGACGTACGTGCGGGCTTGGGCTGGGATGCCAAAGGGGTGGTGGTTTCGGGTTCCGATTCCGCGGGCCACTGGGCCAATCCGCCAAGGCCGGAGATGGAGTAGGCGGTTCCGCAATATGGATACGCAGGGAATTATCCACACGATGTTTGGCGTGAGGCGGGCATTGACCGGCGTGATCCACGTGGCGGCGCTGCCGGGCACGCCCGGGAGCCTGCACAGCGTGGCCGCCATCGCCGAAGCCGCGGCGGGCGAGGCGCGTGTGTACGCCGCCGCCGGGTTCCACGGACTGCTGATCGAGAACACCCACGACCGGCCCTACCTGAAGGGTTCGGCCGGACCCGAGATCGTTTCCGCCATGGCGGTCATTGGCCATGAAGTGCGGCGCGCGGCCGGCTTGCCGTTGGGAGTGCAAATCCTGGCGGGCGCGAACCTGGCGGCGATGGCGGTGGCGCACGCCTGCGGCGCCAGCTTTGTCCGCGTGGAGGGCTTCGTGTTCGCGCACGTTGCCGACGAAGGCGTTATCGAATCCTGCGCCGGGGAATTGCTGCGCTACCGGCGCGCCATCGGGGCCGGCAACATACGGGTGTTCGCCGACATCAAGAAGAAGCATTCGGCGCACGCGATTACCGCGGACGTGGATCTTGCGGAGACGGCGCGGGCGGCCGAGTTCTTCCAGGCGGATGGGGTGATCGTCTCGGGAATTGCTACGGGTCGTGCCACGGACCCTGCCGAGGTGAGAGCAGTAAGCGAAGCGGTGGGGATTCCAGTGCTGGTGGGCTCCGGAGTGACGCCCGGGAATATGGAGAGTTTGCGCGCGGCCGATGGGCTGATCGTCGGGTCGTCGGTGAAAGAAGGCGGGCTATGGAGCAACCGCCTCGATGCCGGGCGCGTGCAACGGGTGGCAGAAGCATTTCGCGTGTAGCCGCCGGTTATTTCCCGAAGTTTTTGACCAGGTAATCGGTCACGGCGCGGATCTGCCGGTCGCTCCCTATGGCGCCACGCTCGACCATGGCGGCCACTTCGTCCTCCCATCCCTTGCGGCCCATGCGCATCCGCGTGAAGACGGCCGTCCCATGGCACGCGGTGCACATGCGGGTGACATCCTCTTTGCCGTCGCCCTCGGGGAGCGGAGCGCCATCGGCTTTCAGTTCGGCCGGGCTCAACCGGCGGGGCGTGGAGGGACGCGCGGCCTGAGTGGGCTCGCGAACCGGAGCGCCCGCAGGGCCGTCCGGCAGGGCGAACGCGATCAGCGAATCGGCCGACTGATCCGCGGTACCGGCAATCATGCGGAAACGATTGGTTCCGCCCGCGGCGATCACTACGTACTGTTTGCCGTTGCGTCCCTGGTAAGTCGCCGGGATGGTGTCGGCGGTGGCGTCCAGATGTGTAACCCACAGTTCGCTGCCGGTGCGCGAATCGAAGGCGCGGAATTTGGAATCGGTAGTGGCGCCGATGAAAACCAGGCCGCCGGCAGTAGCGATGGATCCGCCCATGTTGGGGGCGCCGGTGTGGAGCACTCCCTGCGCCTCCAGTTCGTCGTAGCTTCCCAGCGGCACGCGCCACGCGATGTTCCCTTCGGCGTTGACCGCGGTCAGCTCGCCCCACGGCGGCTGCTGGCAGGGATAGCCGTCGGGATCGAGGAAGCGCTGGTATCCGCCTTCGTTGCGCCACGCCATGGGCGCGCCTGCGTTGGCCTTGACCATGCGGCCGGCCCCTCCCAGACTGCTGGTGTTCACGAAGATGAAGCCCAGCTTGGGATCGACGGAAACGCCACCCCAGTTGCCGCCTCCCATAGTTCCCGGGAAGACCAGCGACGGGGCGGCGCCGAAGGGGGTGTAGGGGCCTTCGTGGTGCAGGCGGCTGAACCATTCGTCGCAGAATTTTTGGGCCGCGGGAGTTCGCGTGGTGACGTCGCTCCCGGTCATACTCATGCGCGCCAGCGGAGGCGGCTTGAGGGGGAACGGCTGGGTAGGCCACGCCTGCTCGCCGGGGGTGTCGCTCGGCGGCACGGGGCGCTCCTCTACGCCGAAGACCGGCCGGCCGTTGGTGCGGTCCAGGATGAAGAGAATCCCCATCTTGGTGATCTGCGCCACGGCGGGAATGTTCCTGCCATCCCGCCGTACTTCCACCAGCGCGGGCGGCGCGGCCAGGTCGTAGTCCCAAATATCGTGGTGGACCGTCTGGTAATACCAGCGCAGCTTGCCGGTGAGCGCATCCAGCGCCACCACGCAATTGGCATACAGGTTGGTCCCCTTGCGATCCGCGCCGTAGAAACTATCGGCGGGATTGCCCACGGGCAGGAATACCAGCCCGCGTTCGGTATCGATAGTGGCGGGTCCCCACTGGCTGGGGCCGGAGCGATCCTTCCAGCCGTCCGGGCCCCAGGTATCGCTGCCCGGTTCGCCCGGTTGCGGCACCGTATGGAAGCGCCAGAGCAGCTTTCCGGTGCGCACGTCGTAGGCGCGCGGATCGCCGCTGGGGCCCAGGCTGGGCCCTTCCTGCGTGCTGGGCCCGACAATCGCCAGGTTGCGATAGATGGTGGGCGGCGAGGTGACGGCGTACGCCGCGCGTGGAAACTTGTCGGTGATTCCGGCCCTCAGATCGATCACGCCGTTATCGCCGAAGCCCTTGGCGGGGACGCCCGTCGCGGCATCGAGCGCGATCAGGCGGCCATCGGAGGCGCCGAAGAGGATGCGGGCGGGAGTCTGCCGGTCGCCGGGCCAATACGCCACGCCGCGAATCTCGCGCGCGGACGATTTCGGATCGAACTTCCAAAGCTCGCGGCCCGTCTCCGGTTCCAGCGCCACGATCTTTTGATTTTGCGTGGCGAAGTACAGAGTGCCATCCACCACGATGGGCGTGACTTCGAACGCGCGGCCCGCCTCCCCGGTGTGATAGGTCCAGGCGCGCTGCAATCTCCGCACGTTGGTGGTGTTGATCTGGTCGAGCGGCGAATAGCGGGTGCCGCCCGGATCGCGGCCGTAGGCGGGCCAGTCGTTTTTCCGGAGAACCGGCTGCGGCCTTGCGGGCGGCATCAGGGCGAGGGCTGCGCAAACCAACCAGAGTGTCCGCATGACGAAGAACAGTATAGTCATTCCCAGCCCTGCTGGCGCAGTACCTCGCGCAAACCGGGCGTATCCAGCGACACCGGCGGGAACCACGGACCCACGCGACGGCGCACCCACCACGCGCCCGTCCGGCGGCGTTCCGGCGGTGTGGTGAAGCGATACTGGTACAGCCATGCGCGAAGGTACCGCGGCGGGCTTGCGGCGAACGGATTCGCGCGCAGCAAACCGGCCACGGCGCGATCGCCCCGCACTCGCGCCAGGGCGCGGTTATCTGAGGCGCGCGCACACGCACAACTTGTGCCAGCCGACCAGCACGATGGTGAGCAGGTTCAGGAACGAGAGGTTGCCGCTGAGCATCAGCAGCAGTTGGTGCCGGAACTGCCCAGGAAGATGGCGAAGAAGCCGGCTTCGCACAACATGGTTTCCCAACCGAAGCCGCGAGAAACGCGATCAGGTAAACCAGTCCCAGACCCCTCTGGTATACGAATCGCGGCAGCCAGTTACTCATAGCGGGGGTAGAATACGCCCAATGAGATTGTTTCACACCATCCTGGCACTGGCTGCCCTGTGCCTGCCGCCCCTGTGTGCGCAGAAGCTCGATTTCACCGCGGTGGAACAATCCGCCGCGGCGGAACTCGCCAGGCTGCACATTCCCGGCGCGTCCATCGCCATCGTGCGCGGAAGTGAGGTGATCTATGCGCAGGGGTATCGGCACGGCGAATGTGGAGACCGGCGAGGCGGTGCGGCCGGAGATGCTGTTCCGGCTCGGGTCCACCACCAAAATGATGACTGCGGCGGCGCTCACCGGCCTGGCGGTGGAAGGCAAGATCGACCTGAATGCGCCCATCGGCAAATACGTCTCCGGGCTCACGCCGATGCTGGCGCGGGTGACCGCCAGCCAGTTGCTGAGCCACACGGCCGGGCTTCACGACGAAGCCCCCATGCAGGGTTCGCACGACGATGCGGCGCTCGGCAGCGGGATTCGGGCCTGGACGGACGCCTGGTTCTTCACCGCGCCGGGCAAGATCATCTCGTACGCCAACCCGGGGTATTGGGTGGCGGGCTACCTGGTGGAGGTGTTGACCGGGAAGCCGTACGCGGACGCCATGGAGGAGCGCGTCTTC
This sequence comes from uncultured Solibacteraceae bacterium, assembly GCA_963835555.1. Classification (GTDB taxonomy): domain Bacteria; phylum Acidobacteriota; class Terriglobia; order Bryobacterales; family Bryobacteraceae; genus Sulfopaludibacter. The sequence goes on from CAWIGC010000001.1 coordinate 36,472, forward strand.
CGTCCTCTGGGCATGGCGCATACGACGCTTCGCCCCACCATGGCCATGACTTACCCGCTGGCCCAGGGACACGAAACCGTGGAGGGGAAGCCGCGCATCGTGCGTCCCGCCGCCGACAATTCCTCCGGCTGGCCGGCGGGGTCGATCTTCAGCAATACGGGCGACCTTTCGCGATTCGTCATCGCGTTTATGAATGACGGCAGGATCGACGGGCGGCAGGTGCTCGACCCGCGGGTGATTGCGCTCTTATCCGCGCCCCACGCGGCCATCCCGGGCAGCACCCAATCGTACGGCTATGGCCTGGAGACCGGCGAGTGGCGCGGGGTCCACGTAGTGCGACACAGCGGCTCCCGGGCGGGTTACGGGTCGGAGATCCGGATGACGCCGAAGGAACGGGTCGCCGTAATTGTGCAGACCAACCGGAGCGGCGCCACATTGCCGGAGACGGCGGACAGGGCGCTGGAGATGCTGCTGCCGCTGGGGCCCGCGGAGCAAACGAAGAAAACTGCCGTGCCGCTTACCGGCGAAGACCTGCGTCGGAATGCAGGCACATTTCGCAACGGAGACGAGCGCATCGCCATCGTGGTTCGGGAGCAGCGGCTGTACTTGCAGCGCGGCGCGGCGGCGGAAGCGCCGATGGTCAAGTACGGCGACGCGGATTACGGCCTGGAAAAAGGCGCCGCGTCGTTCGTCATGGTGCGCGGCGGCGATGGAAAGACGGAGTACGTTCACAGCGGCCTGAGGTCATACGCCCGCGAGCGGTAACCGGCGCGCCCGAAACGGCTATTTTATGCCGCGCATTCGCCGCGGCCGAGTTTCAGCGAGTAGGCCTCTTCGTCGCCCCAATCCTGGTAGATTTCGGGGAACATCTCGGCGGGCTTGGCGAATTCGCCGGTCAGCGCGCGGAACGTCTCCACCTTATGGCGAAGCACATAGGCGCGGAAGCTTTCCGCGGGCAGCCGGTTAGCGATGAAGTGATCCAGCACGCGGCCGACGGCCGCCGGCGCGAGGCGCGCCGGAATGGACTGTACAGCCAGCCCGAAGCGCAGCATCCCGTCCTGGTCGAAGCCGCCGCCCAGGAGCATCTGATAGTACGGCACCTCTTTGCCGTCCACCTTGCGCGCGTTGCCGTAGAAACCGATATCGGCGATCCAGTGGTGACCGCAGGCGTTGGGGCAACCGCTGGCTTTGATGGCGAGCTGCTTTACGCGCGGGTCGTCATACTGGCGCACGGTGGCCTGAAGGGCATCGCCCAGGTTCATGGTCTTGGTGAGGGCCAGGTTGCAGGAGTATGCCCCCGGGCAGGTGATGATGTCTTCGATCTGGTTGGCCCCAGAGCCGGCAAGGTCCATCGCCTGAAGCGCGGCATACACGCGCGGCAGGCGCGCCAGCGGCACGAAGCCCAGCAGCAGGTTCTGATTGATGGCCACGCGCACCAGCCCATCGCCCGCCGTTGCGGCCAGTTGCGCAATCTCTCGCAGTTGGGCCGCGGTCAGGTTGCCCTGGTCCACCCGGATGGTCACGGCGGCGTATCCGGTCTGCCGCTGCTCTTCCACGTTGGTGGCCAGCCAGGCGTCGTAGGCCGGGTCGCCGCTGGGGTGCGAATTCACCACCGGCAATAGCGCTCCGTTGCCCAGGGGCTGCGGCTGCGAATGGTACGCGCCGAACCCTTCCGGCACCATCTCGGGCCAGGGAATGCCGCCGTGGGCCAGAATGCCGGCGTACTCTTTTTCGATCTGTTCCTTCACCCAGGCAAAGCCGCGCTCGCGCAGCACGAATTTCATGCGCGCCATGTTTTTGTTTTTGCGATTGCCGTACTTGCTGAACATCCGAATGATGGCTTCGCACCAGTTGAGCAGCCGCTCTTCGGGAATGAACTCGCTGAACAATTGCGCTTCCATAGGCAGCGGGCCCAGCCCCCCGCCGATTACCATGCGGAAACCGCGCCGGCCGTCGCGAATGACGGCCTTCAATCCGACGTCGTTCATCGGGCCCATGACGCAATCGCTGCCGGCGCAGCCATCGAACGCAATTTTGAATTTGCGCGGCAGGTTGCCGGTCAATTCCTGGCGCAGCAGGGCGTAGGCCACGCGCTGCGCGTACGGGCGGACGTCGAACACTTCATCGTGGGCGATTCCCGCCTTGGTGCAGGTGGTGATGTTGCGGACGGTGTTGTAGCAGGCCTCGCGGTTGGTCAGGCCGGCATCGGCCAGCATGTGCATCAGGCCGGGAACCCGCTCCAGGGGGACAAAGTGATACTGGATATTCTGGCGGGTGGTGAGGTGCCCCCGGCCGCCGCCGAACTCTTCGGCCACGCGCGCCAGTTGCTCCATCTGCCGGGCGGTCAGCAGGCCGCCGGGGATTTTGCAACGCACCATCTGGACGCCGCTTTGCCGCTGGCCATAGATGCCGTGCTTCAGACGGAAGGGGCGGAACTGGTCTTCGGTGATCTCACCGGCCAGGAACTGCTGCGCGCGCTGGCGAAAGGTCTCGATTTCCTCGCGGACCGTAATATCGTGTTGCCGTTCGAATTCCTCGCGCTGGGCGATCTCATCCCGGGTAGCTGTAGACATAATCCCTATATCTCTATAGAGATTATATTCGGTCAATCACCCTAAATGCAATCGAGTTTGGGTACTACTGTTTACCCTTGCTGAGTTTGCGGAAGTATTCCGCCACCGCGTCCGAGTAGCCTTGCGGGATCTGTTCGTTGCCGGGGCTGCGCACGGTACCGGCAGCTCCACCGCCGGCGTCCACTTTGCGGCGAAGCTCCATTTCCACCTGCTCTTCGTTGGCCAGCGCGGCCTGAATGCGCTCGGCCAGCAGGGGATCGTTGGTGAAATGCGCGGGGTCCAGATTGCGCAAGTCGCGGATCAGTCCCTGGATATCGCGCTGGGTGCCCTGATCGTCCTTCATCTGCTGTTGCAGTTGCATCAGACTCTGGATGGTTTCCTGATAGTTGCGAGTAAATTCCTGGGGATTGACCGGGCCGCCGCCCCAGGCTCCGCCGCGATCCCACAGATTGCCGCCGCCGCCGTAATTGTTGCCGCCGTATTGGCCGCCCTGCCGTCCGGCTCCTACCTGGCCGCCTTGACCTTGCTGGCCGCCTTGACCTTGCTGGCCCTGCTGCCCTTGCTGGCCACCTTGAGCCTGTTGACCGCCCTGCTGCCCCTGCTGGCCTCCCTGCTGGCCTTGTTGGCCCTGCTGGCCCTGCTGGCCACCTTGCTGCCCCTGCTGGCCGTTGCGCGACATTTGCCCTTGCTGTCCCTGTTGCCCCGGCTGGCCGTTGCGGGCCATCTGCCCTTGCTGTCCATTCTGGCCTCGCTGCTGGCCGATGGCTTCCATGTGCTTGCGGAGCTGCTCCAGTTGCGCCAGCGTCTGCTCGGTGAGTTTGTCGGACTGGGTGTCCTTGGGGTCTTTGACCAACGCCTGTTGGGCCTTTTTGATGTTGTCGCGCAGATCGTTGAGGCCGGCGGTGATCTGCGATTCGGACATGACCGCATACTCGCCCATGCCACGGCGAATCCACTCGGCATTCTTCTGCATATCGCGGGCGATTTCCTGCTGCTGCATCTGGCCCAGCGCCTCACGCATCTTGCTGGAAGCCTGCCGCTGGGTGGACATCAGGTCGCGCACCGCGCTTTGCATTTCCTGTTCGAGCTTCTTGAGATCGGCCACCTCGCCGTCTTTTTGCTGCGCTAATTTTCCGGCATCCTCGCGGGTGAGTCCGTTATCGCCGCTGACCGCGCGGCGCATCTGGCCTTCAAACGCCTGCTGACGACGGGCCAGATCTTCTGCCTGGCGGGCGATATCGTCCACCTGGTTGCTGGATTGGTTGCCCCGCATGGCCTGCAGCATCTGCTCGGCCTCTTTCAAGCGGTCCGCCGCGCGCCGCGCCGCGGCTTGTCCTTCGGGACTGCCGGCCTGCTGGGACGATGCCGCACTGCGCTGATCCTGCAACGCCTGGGTCAAGGTTTCCAGAGCACGCTCCAACTGCTTGGAATCTGCGCCGCTCATGCGCTGATTCGGCTGCTGGTTCTGCTGTTGTCCACGCTGGCTCATCTGCTGCAGTTGGTCCCTCTGGCTCTGCTGGCCTTGTTGTTGTCCCTGCTGACCCTGCTGGCCGCCGTTCTGACTCATCTGGCCTTGCTGCCCCTGCTGGCCGGAACTCTGACCCTGCTGCCCCTGTTGCCCCTGCTGACCCTGTTGGCCTTGCTGGCCCTGCTGCCCTTGCTGACCCTGCTGGCCTTGCTGACCTTGCTGCCCTTGTTGGCCCTGCTGGCCGCGGCTCATCGCCTGTTCGCTGCGGGTCAACTGCTGAAGCTGCTGCTGCAACTCTTCGGCCTTGCGGCGGAGCATTTCCTGCTCCCAGCGCTGCTGCGAGGTCTGCTGCTTGTTTTGTTTCTGCTGGTCCGCCAACTCCTGCTGGCGGCGGGCCAGTTCCTTCAGCTTGTCCAGCGCGTCATCGATCTTGCGCTGCCGCTCGTCGGCCGATTGCGTGGGCTTGACGCCTTCGTACTGATTTTTTTCGGTGTCCAGTTCCAGGTCGAAGAGGCCCTGGAGATCGCGCGTGGCGCTGTTCCCGCCGCCACCGCCTCCGCCACCGCCCTGCTGGCCGAAGGCCACTTGAATATCACGGAACGTCGCTTCGGCGCGCAGCAGATACTGCAGGGCCTTCTGTTCCGGCCCCAATGCGTCCTGCCACTTGGCGATCTTGAGCTTGTCCGCCGCCGGCTGCATGGCCTCCGACGCCTTTTGCATATCGTCCACGAAGCTCTTGAAGGAATCGCCCGCGCCTTGCAGTTGCCGCGCCTTCATGCGGTCGGCCAGAGACTTCGCCTGGTCCTTCAATTTGGACTGCACCGAAGAGAGGAACGTGGCATTCTCGGCATCTGTGCCGCGCGCTCCCTGACCCTTGGCCTGATTCCAGGTGGCGGTGATGATTTCCTTCTGCCGCTGCGAAATCTGGTCCTGCTGGTTGGCGTCGTCATCGCCGCCTCCGCCGCCGCCGCCGCCCTGCTGCGACTGGGTATAGTTGCGCTCAAAGGGCTGGGCTTCAATGAAGAACATGTCGGTATTGGTCGCCTGCCGCGCATCTTTCGCCACCGCATACAGGCTCACAATGTCGCCGGGTTCCACCTTGAAATCTTCCAGCGAGATGGTCGTGGCGCCCGAGGCGGATTTCGCGTTCTTGGCGGAAAGCATCGGCACGCTCTTCTCCGGTCCGCCGTTCACGGAGTAATGCAGCTCCACGCTCTTCAGGCCGAAATCATCCTTGGCATCCACGGCCACGGTAACTTCTTCAATCGGGCTGGCCTTGAAATCGCGTCCCGGCCGGGTCATCTTGATATCGGGCGGATTGTCCTTCATCGCCTCGATAAAATAATCTTCGCCCAGGCGCACGTCTTCGCCGTTTTCCACCGCGGCCACGTGGTACTGGCCGTCCTTTTGGATCGGCACGTTGGCCATCGCCATTCCGTTATCGCCCGAGCGCAGGGCAATCTTGGAGCCGTCATCCAGCAGCAGGACGCCATTGGACAGCGGACGATCGGTCTGCACGGCCACTTCGGCCACCGTGCCCTGCACGGCGCGCAGGTCGCCGCCCGGATCCTCCACCTCATCTTTCATGTCCGCCCAAGAGGGGAAGTGATACGTCACCCGGATCTTCTTCACACCTGGAAGATCGATCACGTTGATCTTATAATGCGGCGACTGCACGCCGCCGGCTTCCACATAATATTCCAAGGCTTCGGGCACGCCCGCGATCAGGAACTGGTACGCCGTGCCGCCCGTTTCGGTGCGCATGTCGGCCTGCTCCCACTGCGAGGCGCTGGCATATTTGCCAAAGAACCGGACCTTCGGCGCGGTGAAGCCGCTGAGATTGGCCGTGATCAACTGGTCCGCGCGCTTGCGGATGGTCTTGTTGCCCGGCTCCACGCGAATGGCATAGAACGGCTTCAGTTCGCCCTTGGGCAATCCGCCCCACAATAGCGAGGTGCCGTAGCCCAGGAAGCCGGGACCGGCGATTCCCAGCCACAACAGGAACCCTGCGGAGCCAGCGCAGCGGAGGAAAATCCGAACACCCACGAAGTCCTGGCCACGTCATGCGGCTGGGCCTGCTGCGTCAATTTCAAGGCATCGTCGGCCAGCAGCGGCAGGAACGGATCGTTGGCGTTCTGCTCCATCTTCTCGGTGAAGGTAAGCAGGCGTTCTTCGAAATGCGGGTACCGGTTTTCCGCTTCGCGCGCGGCTTTCCGCCGGTTCATGCGGATCAGGGGTACGACCAGCGCCGCGCCAATGGCCGCGGCCAATCCGAGAAACAGGAACACGCGCGCGCCCATCACGCTGAATTCGGAGAACGCGAACCTGTTGGCGATCAGAACGGCGATCACCGTAAAGGCTAAAGCCGCCAACGCCGTGACAGCTACCCCGCGGGTCAGCGCAATCAGCCGCAACCGCCGCTCGATAGCACCCAGATACTCGGATAACCGGTCTAAAGCTTTCATGGAGCCTCTTGATCTACAGAAAGATGTTGGTTCCCCAGTAAGGACTCGGCCACTGCCAGCGCCAGCACCGCCAGCATCACATACCACCAGAGCGAAAGCGGTTTCTGCGCGGACTGCGTCACGGGCCCGCTCGCCTGATTCCCGCTGGCTGTATTCTGCCACAAATTCAGGGTGTCCGGGGCCGCGGGCGTCAGGTCCGATTCGTGCCGGTCGGAATTCACCGCCACCAGTTCGTTACGGCCATTGGGCCGGCGGATATCGTAAAATCCCGCCAGGAGTGTACTGGATGTTCTCCGCCTTGGCGGCCTCCGCCAGCGAGAGCACGCGATCTCCCTTGGGATCCAGGACGTCCACCGCCGCCCCCACTTCCTTGGAATCCCGCAATTCGCCGAACGAGCCAACCTGTACCGCCGGCGGCCCCTGGTCGAGTTTGCCCAAATAGCGCGCGGTCTGTTCCACGAAGGGCACAAAGACCGGCTTTTGGGGGAAATCGTTGGCAATATTGTCGAACGTGGAGGCGAAGACCAGGACGTGTCCCTCGCCTTCCTGAGCGTCGATCAGCAGGGGCGTTTCGTCCGACAGTTTGGCGATGACACGGGCTTTGCCCGGATCCACCTTGATGGCCTGGTAAAATTTCACGTCGTCCCAGCGGCTGTTCTTCTGAATGGCGGGGTGCGAGGAATCGAGCCAGGCGGCCGATTGGAAGCGCGCCCCTTCCCGCCCGGCGTACCGGGTTTCCACGATGCGCTCTCCGGTGACCGGTACGGTGCTGCGGCCGGCCGAAGTGTGGCCCAGGGAAATCAGCGCGCTGCCGCCGCCGCGGACATAGTTACGCAGTTCATTTTCGAACGAAGCCGGCAGCGCACCCACGTCGGAGAGCACCACGAAGGCGTACTTGGCCGGGTTGACATTGGCTACCTGGTCCGCGGTGGCGGAGTCGATAGTGAACGCGTCCTGCCCCGAGGCTTCCAGCGCCGTTTTGAAGTAAAGCAGCGCCGTGGTATTGCCGGCTTCACTGACGAACAAGGCGTGACGCGGGTCGCCCCGTTCCACCGAAAAATAGAAGGTATCGTCGGCCGGCAGCGAATCGCCCGAATCCACGCGGACTTCGCCCTTGTTACGGCCGTAGGGAACTTCCAGCGAATTGAATTCCACGCTGGCGCGCCCGCTTTCCGGAATCTGCGCCGGCTTGGTTTCCACGGTCCGGCCGTTCAGCACCAGCGAGACATTTTTTTCCGTCTTCTGCGTGTTGTAACCGGCCACAGTTACCAGGACGCGCGTCTTTTTGGCATCGTACACGCGCCGCGGCGCCACGACGTTTTCCACGGTGAAGTTGGGCACGTCCTTTTGCTCGATGGGGTGCGGTTCCAGACGGACGTCGGAGTTCAGCCGCAGATCGTTGAAATTGGCCGGCATGCCGGATTTCTGCATGTCCGAATACAGTTGCACGTGCAGCGGTAGACGTAGCGACGCGGCGATGGAGCGCAGGGAACGGGAAAGTTCCGCGAAGCTGGTCCGGTCGTCGCCACCCTGAATGGAGTCGATGGCGGAATTGAGCGAGAGATGATCGTCGGTGACTTCACTCAGCACGGCCACGCGCGAAGCGAACGACAGCACCTGGGCGCGCTCGCCCGGATGCAGACTCGCCACCTCGCTCTTGGCCATCTGTTTGGCCTGTTCCAGGCGGTTGCCGGCCCTCATGCTCAGGGAATTGTCCACCGCCAGTACCGTCACCTCATTGGAGCGCAGGCGCGGCAGCACCTTCTGTTCCACATAGGGATGGGCGAAGGCCAGCACCAAAAATAACAGCAGCAACGCGCGTAGCGCGAACAGCAGCAGGTAGCGAAGGCGGCGGTGCTTGATCGAGCTCTGCGTGCGCTTCTCGAAAAACATCAGCGAGCCGAAGGGCAGGGGAGTGGTCTTGTGCTTGCGTAACAGGTGCAGCCAGACCGGCAGCCCGACGGCCGCCGCGCCCGCCAGAAACCAGGGAGTCAGGAAACCCATTTACAGGATCCCCCTCCGCACGCTCAAATATTCCCGCAGCCCCTCATCGAGGGGACGTCCGGTGTCCATAAGAAAATAGTCCAGCCCCGCGCCGCGGGCCTTGGAAGACAGCGCTTCAATATGCGCATCGATCTTCTGCCGGTACTCGTGCTTGGCGTACTCCGGCGAAACTTCCAGCGAGTTGGTCTCGTTCTCCATGTCGAACAGCAGCACCGGCTCGCGGAATTTCGGCTTGATCTCCTGCGGGTCCAGCACGTGGAAAAGGATGACATCGTTGCCGCGATAGCGCAGCGGTTCGATGGTCCTGACGAGAGTCTCGGGGTCTTCGTAAAAATCCGAAAGCACCACCACGATGCCGCGGCGATGCAGGTAATTCTGAAAATGGATGAACGGCTTGATATAGTCCGTCCGGGTGCTCGCCTGGGCTTTTTCGATGGCGTGCAGCAGGCGGAAGATCTGTCCCTGCCGGGTGGAAGGCGCTACGTAATTGGTGACTTCCTCATCGAAGATGATGAGCCCCGCGGCGTCGCGCTGCAAATTCGCCATGTAGACCAGCGATGCCGCCACGAACCGCGCGTAATCCAGTTTGTGTACCTCGTGCGAGCCGTATCCCATGGAGGCCGAGGTGTCCAGCAGGACCAGCAACTGCGAATTGGTTTCCCCGCGATAGCGGCGAAGGAAGAGCTTATCGGTGCGGGCATAGACGTTCCAGTCCACATGGCGCAGATCGTCGCCCTCGGAATAAGCGCGGTACTCGGCGAACTCCTGGGAAAAACCAAAGTCCGGAGAGCGGTGCAGACCCGCGACAAACCCATCCACCACGGTCTTGGCAATCAGATCCAGGCCGGAAATCGAAGCTAAAGTAGCCGGATCCAAAAATCGTTGGAGCATCAGAGGGTCTCCTGTGGGGCGGGCTGCGAGTTCACCACGGAGTCACGGAGAGCACGGAGGTCGCACGGAGAATTCGGAATAACCGATTCAGCACTCGGCGGAGGCCATCCTTGAGCTTCACGACGTTGAAATTGATCAGTAGCCCGGTCCGCTTGCCGGAAGCGCGCAGGTACGTCAGCAACTGGGCCTTGTGAATGGGTAACAGATTGTCAATGGCTTTGATTTCGACAATAACCGAGTCTTCCACAACGAGATCCATCTTATAACCGCAATCCAGGCGTAGTCCTTTGTATAAAACCGGCAGGTGAACCTGCCTCTGGAAGCGAAGTCCGCGAGCGGCTCAATTCCTAACAGAGACACTCCTCGTACGCCGATTCCAGGAGTCCCGGGCCCGATATGACGATGCACCTCAAGGGCTGCGCCGATGATCTTGTCCGTCAGAGCATTCTTCTTCTGACACGTTACTCCGTGCTTTCTCCGCGTTCTCCGTGCCTCCGTGGTGAGCTCACCTCGTACCCGCTAGTCCCTGGGAGCCGGCTTCCATTCCAGGACTTTTTTCAAAATGTCGTCCTGCTTTAAGCGGTCGGATTCGGCGTGGAAGTTGAGGAGGATTCGGTGGCGCAGGACGGGGATATAGAGCGCGCGGATGTCCTCGTAGGTCACGTGATACCGGCCCTTCATCAAAGCCCTCGCCTTGGCCGCGAGTACCAGGAACTGCGCGGCGCGGACGCTGGCGCCGTAGTTTACATACTTTTGGACGAAGTCCGGGGCGCTTTCGTCCCGTGCGCGGGTATAACGCACCATATCCACCGCGTGACGGGCCACGCTCTCGCCGATGGGCACCATGCGCACGAGCTGCTGGAAGTCCAGGATTTCCTGGGCGTTGGTCACCGAATCGGCCGTTGCCACCGTGGTCACCGTGGTCAAGTCCACCACTTTCAGCTCTTCGTCGGCGCTCAGGTAGTCCAGCACCGTATTGAACAGGAAGCGGTCCAACTGCGCTTCGGGCAGCGGGTAGGTGCCCTCCAGTTCGATGGGGTTCTGGGTAGCCAGCACGAAAAACGGCGCGGGCAATATATAGTTGTGGCCGCGCACCGTGCAGGCGCGCTCCTGCATGGCTTCCAGCAGAGCGCTCTGCGTCTTGGGAGGCGTACGGTTGATCTCGTCGGCCAGCAGGATATTGCCGAAAATGGGCCCCTGCACAAATGTCCAGGTGCGGTGCCGGCTCACCGGATCTTCTTCGATGATATCGGTGCCGGTGATATCGCTGGGCATCAGGTCCGGGGTGAACTGGATGCGCTTGAACACCAGGCCCAGCGTCTGCGCCATGGTGCGGACCAGCAACGTCTTGGCCGTGCCGGGCAGGCCCGTAATCAAACAGTGGCCGCCCACGAACAGGGCGATCATCACCTGTTCCAGCACCTCCTCCTGTCCCACAATCACGCGGCGCACCTGCGCCACAATTTCTCCTTGCACCTGGCGGAAACGCTCGATGCGCGCCTTAAGAACCTCGGGCTCCAACTGCTGCGTCACGGTTGTTGACATGATGATTCCATTCCTAGTTCTGCAAGTTCACAGCGAAGTTCCATTAGCTTACCCTCCACCGCTCAGTTCCAGCAACAACTTCTGAGCCGGCCGGAAGCCCGGCGCCGTCTCCAGCGCCGATAGCAACTCGTCTTTGGCCTCGGCGTCCTGACGATTCAAATGGTAGGCGCGAGCCAGGTCGAAGTGAGCCTGTGCCGGGTCGATGGGGTTAGCGGCCATCACGCTCTTAAATTCCAGGACGGCGCCGCGGGCATTGCCCGCATCGAAGAACAGATTGCCCAACTGCCGGTGCAGGCCGTCGGCCTCGGGAAAGATGTCGTTCAGCCGCTCCAGGACATCCGCGGCTTCCTTCTTGCGATTGGCCTCCACCAGCAACTTGCCCAACTGCATGATGGAATCCGGAGTGCGCCCGCCGGCATGCACATAGCGCAGCAGTTCGTCGATGGCCGCGGGCTTGTTCCCTTTGGCGACGTAGGCACCGGCCAGGAGCTCGTAGGCGCTGCCGGTTTCCACAAAATCGGGAAACAGATCGCGCACCGCGGGACCGTCCTTGATCACCGTATCGTTGTCTTTCTTCGCCGCCGCCAGGGAGAGTTCCCGCATCTTCGTCTTCCACTCGTCGAAGTTCTGCACCTGCTTTTTGGTGTCGGCTTCCAGCCAGGCCAAAAACTCCTTGTCGAAGGCGTCCGGTTCGATCTTCAGCTCTTTGCGAATCACATCCGCCGTCTTGACGTCTCCGGAGAAGTCGTGCAGCATGGCCAGCAGGGTATCCCATCCCCACTTATTGTTGATGTAATCGCAGATGCGCCCGGCCTGGAAATAGCTGACCACCACCTGGGCCGGAGCGTTGGGATGCACAAAGCCGCGATCCAGTTCGGCAATCGACAGCAGTTGGTGATTCTTGATGGCGGAGATTTCGTCCGGCCCCAGGCGGTCGCCCCATTCCGGCGATGCGGCGGTCTCTTCGTGAACGGCCAGGCCTTCGGTGAACCAGCGCGGCACGTGCGAATCGGTCATGGTCAGGGTGAACACGTGACTCATTTCGTGCCATAGCGTGGAAGCCCAGTGGAACTGTCCCGGCGGACGTCCCGAAGGGCTGTCCATGGCGATGTCGTACCCCAGCGTCTTCCCCACGAACGTCACACCGAGCGCGCCCAGACCCGGCATGCCCAGGGTGCGCACGGCGAAGTCTTCATGGTCGGGGTAGACTTCCACGCGGACCGGCATCGTCAGCTTGAACTTGTATTTCTTTTCGTAAGTGGCGATGGAGCGCTTCATCTCCGCTTCGAAATAGGGACGAAGCAGATCGGCTTCCTTCTTATTCACCACCAGCACGGTCTGGTCCGTTTTAAACGTGGTGAAGCGATTGTAGCTGTCCATCAGCTTCAGTGTGTTTTTGGTGGCCGGATCCTGGAATCCGTTGTTCCAGCACAGCTCCAGGTCTTTGTAGGCCTCGTCATTCTGGCCGAGCCGCATCAGGTTGATGGCCAACTGCGAGCGCGCGCTCCACAGCTTGGGGTCCAGTTCGATGGCCTTGCGGTAATACGCGATGGCTTCTTCGTAGCGCCGGTTCAGCATGAAGAAGTGGGCCGTAGTCTCATAGCCCCTGGCATCGTGCGGGTCCCAGGGCGAATCCTTCTTGTCCGCCAGCCAGTCCATGCTGGCCAGAACCGCCTTGGCTTGTACCGCATTGGCATTGATGGCGAGGGCTTTTTGGGCCATTTCCCGAGCGCGGCTATTGTTGTTGTCTTCCAACGCAAGGCGGGCCAGCAGTTCATACGCTTCCACGTAATTGGGGTCGGATTCCAGCGCTTTCTGCGCCAGCGGACCGGCCTTACTGCCATAGTTCGCGGCTTCGATCAGGGCAAGGCCCACCAGCGCGCCCGGATCGTCCTTCTTCAGCTTCAGCGCCTCATTGAACAGGTCGCTGGCGGTTTGGATGTCTTCGGCCTTGGCGTGCTCCAGGAACAGGCGGCCCCACAGAACGCGATATTCCGCATTGTCCGGGTATTTGTCCACCAGGGCCCGGAAAATATCGTTGGCGGCCAGCAGTTCGTGCTGCTTCCACAGGTCCATGGCCTGCTGCAAGGTCTGGCTGTAGAGAGCCGGCGCCAGGAGAGCGGCAAACAGAAGACCACGGGCAGCCGCGGCGGCCACCCTGTTTAGCTTGAACCCCCTCATTGCTTGTCGAGGGCCTCCTGCACTTTGGCAAGTTCCAGCAGCAGCGCGGTCAGTTGCTGTTTGTACTGTGCCGCCGGAATGGCGACCTTATCGTATTTCAGCTTGTCGATGGCCTGCTCGAGTTGTTCCTTCCGTTCCAGCAGCGGCCGCTTGGCAGGGTCTTGCGCGGCCGCGGCGTTGGCGCCGAGCCGCACCAGCGGGAATGCCGCCGCCAGCCGTCCTTCTCCGGTTTCGGCCGGCGGTCCTTTTTCGGCCTCACCTTTCCCGGTATCCTCCAAGACGGAATGCTCGGTGGCCAGCCGTTTCTGGGTATTGAAAAACTCGGTGGTTTTGTGCTGGGCGTAGTGAAACGCCTCCAGAGCGGAGATGGAGTCGTTCTTATCCACATCCGCCGCCGGGTCGCGCAAGGCGTCGGCCCAATATCGCGCGAAAACGGTGGCATTCTTCTCTGTGCCGGCTTTGGTCGCGGTAATCACCACACGGCCGGGCTTGCGTAGGAAGGCAATGGCGCCGCCGCTGGAACTGGTCATATCCACCACGCACTGCCGCGTCGCGGGAACATGCTCCAGCAGCACGGCCAGTTCCGCGCCGCTGATGTCCGGCCCTGGAATATTGAACTTGTAATCGGTGCCGTCATAGGTGCCGTGCCCGATCAGCATCAGCACCAGGGAATCGGTGGGCTTAGCCATCTTCGCCACATCCGCGAGTTTGGCGCGAATCACCTCGCGCGTAGGCGCCACCAGCGTAATGACATTGGAATCGCCGCCAGCCTTCTTCAGGCTCTTGTCGATATCGTCGGCCCACATTTTGAAGCGCTGATCGTAATCGGCTTCGCCGCCGAGTCCCGAAATGGTGACGTAAAACGTGGTAGCGCGGCCAGCTAGAGCCGCCAGGAAAAGCAGGGTCGCCAGCCTCATACTACACCCCACTTCCGGCGCAGGAGCCATTCGGCGGCGCGAATGCCCAGCACCAGCAGAAACAGTGCCGGCATATCCCAAAGATCCCTGGTTTCGCGGGTCGTGATCCCGGCTTCCGAATAGGCGATGTCATTCGTCAGCTTGGACGCTTCAGACGGAGTGTAGTACCGCCCCCCGGTCTGGTCGGACAGTTTCTGCAGCAATTCCTTGTTCTGGGAAGTATGGAAATTCTCCGCGACGCCATCCTCGCGGCGGAAGGTGATCACGTCTTTCCCCAACTCTTCCTGCTCCCGCCCGGCGATGATATCGGCCACGTACGAACCGGGCTGTTCCGCCGTCCACTCTCCGCTGTAAACACCCTCTTCCAAAGGCTGCGGCGATAGTTCCAGAGTGGCCGTGCTGCCGTCCGGGCTGATAAATCGCGCCTGCACCTTGGCATTGGTTACGGGCTTGAATTCCTTGTCGCGAACCTCTACGCGGATGGGCACCCGCGTATCGTCGGAAAGCACCGTTTTCGGCGTGCTTCCCACCACCGGTCCCGGGGTATCGGTCACCAGATGCCGGAAGATCTGCTGCCAGAACGTGGCATGGCTTCTGTCGTTGTGGTCCAGCCACATCTTCCAGCGCCAGTCGCCGCCGGTGGCGAACAGCACGGTGCGGCCGCGCCCGTAATTCTCGGTCACCAGGAGCGGGAATTTCTTCTTTCCCGCGGGCGTCGATTCCAGCAGCACGATGGCGCCCGGTTTGGGATCGCCCACTTCCTGATAGTTGGCCATCTGCGGCATCTTGCGCCAGATCTCGGCATTTCTGGCCGGATCGTCATTCAGGCGGCAAATCACGCTCTGTGCGCCGAACATGGTCAACTGCTGGCCGGTGAAATCGCGATGAAAAGTCCCCTTGCCCGGAGGCAATTGCGTGGGAACCAGGTCCGCCAATTGCGAACTGGCGTATCCGCCATCGCTCAACGAGGCCCGCCCGCCCATGAACAACAGGCCGCCGCCGCGCCGGTCCACGAAATCGCGAATCAACTGCTGCTGCGACGCGGTGAAGTAATTCGCCTCCACACTACCGATGATCAGGCCCTGGAACTTGAACAGATCCTCCGCTTTGGACGGAAAGCCCTCCTGGAGCAGCGCGATCTCCTTGGCGTCCGGCGCATCCGGCGCACCCTGAATGTAAGTTTTGTTCTCGGTGGTGCGCAGGATGGTCTCGACTTCCATGCCTTTGTAATCGTCCAGCGCGCGGCGGATGAACTTGAAGTCGTAGCGCGGCTCGCCTTCCATGTAAAGGATGCGCGGATTGCGAGCCTCCACGCTGACCAGGCGCGTAATCCGGTTGTTGGCGGTGTTCTCTTCGCCGGGCAGCGGATCGATGCCGATCTCGAGCGTTTTGGGCCCAGCCTCTCCACAATCGAAAACCATAGTCTCCGACTGCAGGGTGCCGTCCGATTTCAGCGTGACTTCCTGCGACGCCAGCACCTTGCCGGAATCGCGAACCGTCAGCCGCGCCTTGCTGCCCGAGTAGCCGTAGCTTTGGAACGTCACCGCCGCCGTCAACTTGCTCTGCGGCAGGGAGCGCGCCGGCAGAACGGCATCGGTAACCTCGATGTCCTTATCGGGATGCACCCGGCCGAACCCGATAGTGTGGACCGGAATGCGCTGGCGCCGGATGGCCGCCACGGTCTGGAGGTCGATGCCGCCGGCATTATCGGCGCCATCGGAAAGCATCACGATCGCGCCCAACGGCAGAGACGAGGATTCCGCCATCACTCGCTCCAGCGTATCGCCCAGGCGGGATGCCGGGGCGGACGCCTTCACCTCATCCGGCTTCTGGATGCGCTCCGGTTCTTTGCCAAACTCGTAGAGCCGCACCTGAAACTTTTCGCCCAGGGTCTTCAACATTCCGTTGTCCAGCAGTTTCTTCGCCGCATCTTCGCGGGTGCCGGAGGTGTCGGAGATGGCCATGCTCCGCGAATTGTCCACCAGTACAGCCACCACGTTCTGCTGGGGCCTGAGGGTGGCCACGCTCAGCGCGGGATGCCAGATGAGGAATAGTAAAACCGCCACCATACAGCTTTCCAGTACCCAGATGGCGATGGGCCGTAAGCCGCTCAGCATCCCGTGGTTGCGCTGCACGTTCCAGAACAGCAGCGCCCCAGCGGCCACAATGGCCAGCGCCAGCAGCCACAGCGGCCATGGCGTCAGAAAAACAAATTGGCCCTTGTGGAACAGGCTCAACGGATATTTGAATAGAAGTTCAAACATGGAGTCCACATTGAGGATTCGGCGGCGCTAATGTGTAGACGTGCGTCTGGCTGCTGGGAGTTACCAACATTCCCAGATTGGCGGGAAGTTCGACAGTGCGGACACATTCCGCGAAGCCCTCGTATATGAGTGAGGATACCACGCCCATCTAGTGGGAAATTCGACGTTACCCCACCGGCTGCTTCGAAAACGTCACGTAGGGGAAGACTTCCGGAATGTGCGAATCGTAGTGACCATGCCGGTTCCACGTCCAGCCCACGGAGGGATCCAGCATCTCGCCATGACGCCCGATCTTCTCAAAGCGCGAGCAATCGATGCGCCAGGTATCGCCATGGTTCGGGGGCAGCGCGCGTCCTTCGGCGACCTCCCTGAGCCCCTTCCATGGAAACGCCAGTTCCACGGTCCATCCGCGATCCGTTTTGGTCCTGCTGTTGACCACGCCGTCCACGTGTACAGCCGTCTTCAGCCCGGGAAAATCCCAATCCAGGAAGCCCCACCGTTCGCCGCGGGGATGGTGGTGCCCACCCACGCCGTCCAGCACCAGGGTGCGCTGCGTGGCCGGGTCGAACTCGGGCCGGCCGAACAGCGGGAAGCCGGGCTTATGCACGTCCTTCCAGATCCAGAACACCTCGTAGACCGTGTTGAGCGCGTTGATTTCGAATTCGTAATAGGTGTCGCGCCCGCCGAGGAACACTTCGACGTCGTTCTCCTCGTAAATCTTCGAATCGCGGTGGGTCAGCGTGCCCCAGACGTCGTTCTCTTCCGCCCAGAAGCCGAAGTACAGATGCTCGTCGTCCCACAGCATGGCTACGCGCGTATCGAACCAGGCCGGTTCGCCGGTGACGATATCCACGAATGGCGTGGATTTCGGCGCTGCCTGCCAGGAAGGCTCATCCAGCTTGCCGTCGATCGTGATGGGACCCGCGGCGCGGTAACAGGTATATCGGGCCGGCTCGATCATAGCGTTTCTCCTCGTACCAGGTCTTCCAGCCGTTCGCGGCAGCGGATGATCCGGTAGCCGCCGCCTTCCACCAGCACTTCCGGCGCGCGCGGCCGCGAATTGTAGTTGGACGACTGCACAAAGCCGTACGCGCCGGCCGTGCAGACCGCCACGAAATCGCCAGGCATCACGTTGGCCATCTTGCGGTCGCGCGCCAGAAAGTCGCCCGATTCGCACACCGGCCCCACCACGTCGGCCGTCACCGGAGGCAGCGAATTCCTGCGCACGGGGACAATCTCGTGATGCGCGTGATACAGCGCCGGACGGATCAAGTCGTTCATCGCCGCATCCACGATCACGAATTCCTTGGCGCCGTTCCGCTTGCGATACAGCACGCGGGCCAGCAGGACTCCGGCCGGACCTACAATCGAGCGGCCGGGTTCCACCATCACGGTGAGCCCGCAGGCACGCAGCCTTTCCTGCACGCTGTGGATGAAGGGACCGATCGGTGGCGCGGTCTCGCCCTCATGGTAAGCCACTCCCAGCCCTCCGCCCAGATCCAGATGCCGGATCGGACTGCCTGCGGCGCTCAGTTGCGCCGTCAGCGCCAGGGCTTTGTCCAGCGCCTCGAAGAGGGGCGCGGGATCCAGGATCTGCGATCCGATATGGCAGCTCACGCCCTCCGCCGTCAGGTTCCGAAACCGCTTCGCCCGCTCGTAGACCGCGGGCGCTTCCTGAATCGCGATGCCGAATTTGTGCTGGTGGAGACCGGTCGAAATGTACGGATGGGTGGAAGCATCCACGTCCGGATTCACGCGGATGGCAAACCCCGCCTTCACTCCCAGGCGCTCGGCTTTGGCATCGATGAGCGCCAGTTCCGCTTCGGATTCGCAATTGAACGTGCGGATGCCATGGCTCAGCGCGTATTCGACTTCGGCGGGAGTCTTGCCCACGCCGGAAAAGACTACCTTGGCCGGGTCGCCGCCCGCCTGCAGCACGCGAAACAACTCGCCGCCGGAGACGATATCGAAACCCGCCCCGGCGCGTGCCAGCATGGCCAGAATCGCCAGCGAGGAATTCGCCTTCACGGCGTAGCAGACCGTGTGCGGCAAATCGCCGAACGCTTCGTCGTATGCGCGGAAGTTGGTCAGAATCGTTTCACTGGAATACACGTACGCGGGCGTCCCCACGTGCGCGGCCAAGTCGGCAAGCGGAACCTGCTCGCAGTAAAAATCATTCCCGGAATAGGCAAACATGGAAACTTCAGTTTACCTTCCGCCAGATTCATTTGCGGCCCAATCTCTCTACAGCGCACCCGGCGACTGCCTGAGCTTCTCGATCGCCGCCAAGGTTTTGCGCCAGTCGCCCGGGTGCTTCTTTGTAGCGAATGGCAGGTCGAGGTTCCGGTAGAATGACAGCACATTCTCGCGCACCTTCGCATCGACCGATGCCGGGTCCTTGGCCGCCAGCATCACCACCAGTTTTGCGTAGGTGGCATCGGCCAACTGGTATTCCGTTGGAGCGGTCATCCTTCCGGTGTCGAAATCGCGATCCGGCAATTGCAGCCGGCGCCGCGACTGATCGGATAACAGGCCGCGATACATGGCCAGCGTCCGGTCGAAGCTCTGCTGGAACCATTGATCGGTTTGCGGCGTGGGCGGCTTGGGAACCAAACTCTTCAGCGGCCCGAACTTGGGTAGGATTCGAATGATGAACGCCAGGATGCGCGTTCCGATGCCGGGCTCCCGGTGCCGCCCCGCCCATTCCTTGTGATAGCTGGCGCGCGAAAGATTGTAGACAAAATTTCGCCGCGTCATCCCGGGTTTTGCCGCGGTGAGATCCTTTTCCTTGATTTTCCATGCGACCTTGGTCATCTCCGGAATCACCTGGCTCACGGCGAAACGGTATGTTCCCAGGGCTAGATCGAGATCGCCGAATACATCCTTCAAGTCCAGGCCGTAGGTATCGCGAAAGGCCCGCTCGAGCACCGGCCTGGCCACTTCAAAGCCGATGAAATCGTGGTACGCCCGCGGCGCGTAAGAGCCGCGCGCCACTTGCAGCACGTCGAACCCGAATTCCACTCGCAGGTGCGCGGTGGGATCCTCGGCGTAGGTGACGATCTTGCCGTACTTCCGCTTCAGCCTGGGATAAGCCACCGCTACCGAGGGATTGACGGCGAGGGAGTGACCCTCATTATCGGCGGCGTAATGGGCCAGCGAGCCCAAGGAGAAAGCGTACTCGTCGAGATTCTGCGATTCGCTAATCAGCGCCCGCACGAAATCGCCGGTGCGTACGTAATGCACGAGGTCGCTGAAAAATTTACTCCCGAACGGGTAGTAGCCCATGTCCTGGAGAATGCAACCGCCATAGGAGTAAGCATGCGCCTCCACCAGCTCATCAGGCGTAGCATTCGGAAAGCGCTTCAGCAATAGAGGCTTGATATTGGTATCCCACGCAGAATCGATGATGGCTTCGTGCGTGAGAACGGAATAGCCTTGCAGCGCGGGACACAGCAACAATAAGGCCATGCACGCGAAAGGGCGCAACACAGCACTAGATTATTGCAATTCAACAGCCGTTGCCAAGTCTGGCAATCAAGCGGACGACGAAGACAATCGTCTACGTTCCCTTACGAATGCGCGGCGCGAGACGCACAATTCAAACCGGCACCACCGGCAGAACTTGCGTCAATCGATGACAGTTGCGCTTCCAGATCCGCCAGGGCCTTGGTCAGAACGGCCTTGTATCGCGGATTCTGTGCGGACTCCAATTCCCGAAGCACTCTGGTCCGGGAGAGAAGGATAGTTTCCTTCTTGCGGATAGTTTCAAGCATTTCTGGATTCGGCGATTTCTTTAAGACGGCGCTGCGGAGATGTGCCTCGGCCTCGTCGATCTGCGCCTCGACCGACTTACTTTCCCAACCTCTGGCCATGAATCTATTCTACGCTTGTAGAAGCGGTTTGGAAAGCCCGCATACAAAACTCGTCTCGAATGGTTAAGGAACAGACATGCACAGATTGCAATTATTCATCGCAGTAGCACTCTCCAGCGCGGCTTTGGGCCAGCCCCTTGCCCCCCTTCGCGCCCCAGCCGTTCCGCTGGTGGCCCACGATCCCTATTTCAGCATCTGGTCCATGACGGACCGTCTGAACGCCGAAAATACCCGGCACTGGACCGGCAAGCCCGCGACGCTCGTCAGCCTCGTGCGCATCGATGGCCGGACCTACCGCCTCATGGGCCTCGACCCGCGGCGCACTCCTGCCCTCGAGCAGACCAGGCGTGGAAGTGACTGCCGACGCGCACAATCTACACTTTCGCCGGCGCGGGAGTCCGCATCGCTCTCACTTTCCTGACACCGGCGCTGCCCTACGATCTGGAGGTGCTTTCGCGCCCGCTCACTTATGTGGAATACACGGCCAGTTCCACGGATTCCGCCGAGCACCAGGTGGCGGTCTACTTCGAAGCCGGCGCCGATCTCGCCGTCAACACCCCCGATGAGCAGGTGCTCACGTCGCGTCTTCAGTTGGATGGCCAACCGGTGCTGCGCATGGGTTCGCGCGAGCAGCCGGTCCTGGCCAAGCGCGGCGACGACCTGCGCATCGATTGGGGTTACCTGTACCTGGCGGCCGATCGCGCCGCGGCAACTTCTTCCGCCGCCATGGGCCGGGATGCCGCGCGCGCCGCGTTCCAGAATTCCGGCGAACTGCCGAACAGCGACGATTTCTACGATGCCGCAGGGTCCCGCCAGGCTCTTGCCATCGCGCTCGATCTCGGAAAGGTGGGCGCCGCACCGTCCGCCCGTTACCTCATGCTGGCTTACGACGACTTATATTCCATTGAATACTTTCAAAGACGCGAGCGCGCCTGGTGGCGCCGGAACGGCGCCGGCATGAATGACCTGCTGCGCGCCGGACGCCGCGAACACGATGCTCTCGCCGCCCGCTCCGCCCAGTTCGATAACGAGCTGACTGCCGACCTCCGCCAGGCCGGCGGTGAACGCTATGCGCGCCTCGCCGTGCTGGCCTATCGCCAGACACTGGCGGCGCACAAACTAGTGGCCGATGCCGACGGCACCGCCCTGTTCTTCCCCAAGGAGAACTTCAGCAACGGCTGCATCGCCACCGTGGACGTGATCTATCCCAGCTCGCCTTTCACCCTGCTTTTTAATCCCGATCTGCTCAAAGCGCAGCTTCAGCCGGTGCTGGAATACGCGCGCATGGGCCGCTGGCGCTGGCCTTTCGCCCCGCACGACCTGGGCACCTACCCGCAAGCCAACGGTCAGGTCTACGGCGGCGGCGAGCGCACCGAAGAGAATCAGATGCCCGTGGAAGAGAGCGGCAACATGCTTATCATGCTGGCTGGCCTGGCGCATGTGGAAGGCAATGCCGCCTTTGCCGAAAAATACTGGCCGGAACTCACCCGCTGGGCCGAATATCTGAAAGAAAAAGGACTCGACCCCGAGAATCAGCTCTCCACGGACGATTTCGCCGGACACCTGGCGCACAACGCCAACCTCTCCATCAAGGCCATTCTGGCGCTGGGCTCTTACGGCGTGCTGGCCGGCATGACCGGTCACCCGCAGGAAGCCGCCGCCTACCGGAAGATGGCCACGCGAGTTCGCCGCGAAATGGATCGGCCTGGCCAAAGACGGCGACCATTACCGCCTGGCCTTCGACAAGCCCGGCACCTGGAGCCAGAAATACAACCTGGTCTGGGATCGCCTGCTGGGGCTCAATCTGTTTCCGCCGGATGTGGCGCGCACCGAGATGGCCTTCTACCTTACGAAACATGAACAAGTACGGCTTGCCCCTGGACAATCGCAAAGATTACACCAAGCTCGATTGGATCCTGTGGACCGCCACGCTGGCCGACAGCCAGGCCGATTTCGAGAAGATTGTCGCGCCCGCCTACCAGTTCGCCAACGATTCGCCCAGCCGCGTGCCGCTCACCGACTGGTACGATACCGTGACCGCCAAACAGCAGGGCTTCCAGGCGCGCAGCGTGGTGGGCGGCTTATTCATCAAAATGCTCGCCGACCCCGCCGTGTGGCATAAATACGCCGCCAAACGGGCAGAAAAATCCGAATTTTGTTTGGTATGCTCGAACAACTAAACCTTATGTCCAGAAAAACTTTCACTCTTCTCGCAGTTGCCGTCCTGCTCATTCCCCTGCTGGTGCTCGCTCAGCAGGCTACCGAGCGGATCGATCTCAACGTGATCCACAAAATCAAAGTCGCCGAGTTCGGCGGCGGCGGCGGTTTCGGAGGCGGCGGCGCCCGCGGTGGGTCGCAGGTCATGAATACCATGTACTACCTGACCGACCGCTATGGCCCGCGTCTCACCAATTCCCCGCAATTCCGCGCCGCCGGCGAGTGGGCCGTCACCCAGCTCAAAGAGTGGGGCATGAGCAATGTCCATTTGGAAAAATGGGCCACTACCGGGGGCCGCGGCGGGGCCATTCCCAGTTGGGAGATGAAAGGATACAGCGGCGCCATGGTCGAACCCACCTATATGCCGATCATCGGCTATCCGCAGGCGTGGACCGGCGGCACCAACGGTCCGGTCACCGGTGAGGCCGTGCTGGCGCAGATCCAGACGCCCGACGATCTGAAAAAGTGGACCGGCAAATTGAAGGGCAAGATCGCCCTGATTGCCGCACCGGCGGAACTGGCGTTCCCCACCACACCGCTGGCGCGCCGTTACACCGACACCGATCTGGCGGAGATGGTGCCCGACCTGATTCCCGCCGGCGGCGCCGCTGGACGCGGGGGTAGGGGAGGCCGCGGCGGCCCCAGTGCCCTCGCCGCCATGACTCCCGAGGAACGCCAGGCCTTCATGGAAAAGCAGCGCACCTTCTTCCAGGATGAAGGCGTCCTGCTCACCGTCACCGCCAACGGCGCGCGGAGAAAGCGGCACGGTGTTCGCCAGCAATGGCGCA
Organism: uncultured Solibacteraceae bacterium; assembly: GCA_963835555.1. Classification (GTDB taxonomy): domain Bacteria; phylum Acidobacteriota; class Terriglobia; order Bryobacterales; family Bryobacteraceae; genus Sulfopaludibacter. Next base: position 59,657 of record CAWIGC010000001.1, read on the forward strand.
TCGCGCACCGGCGATGTCACCAAGAATATGCCCGCCGTCGCCATCACCGCCGAGAACTACAACCGCATCGCGCGCTTGCTGGAGCACAACGTCCCGGTGAAGCTTTCCTTCGACATCAAGGTGGCCTTCGATACCAGCAACACCGATTCCTTCAACGTGATCGCCGAGATCCCCGGCGCCACCAAGCCCAACGAACTGGTGATGGTAGGCGGCCACTTCGATTCCTGGCATATGGGCACCGGCGCCACCGATAATGCCGCCGGCAGCGCTGTAGCCATGGAGGTGATGCGCATTCTGAAATCGCTCAACCTCAAGATGGACCGCACCGTCCGCATGGCCCTGTGGGGTGGCGAGGAAGAAGGACTGCTTGGCTCAGCGGCCTACGTCAAGGAGCATTTTGCCGACCCCGCTACCATGAAGACGACCGCCGAGCACGACGGTTTCGCGGGCTACTTCAACGTAGATAATGGCACCGGGCGCATCCGCGGCATTTATCTCCAGCAGAACGAAATGGTCCGTCCCATCTTCGAGCAATGGTTTGCCGCCCTGAAGGACATCACGCCCGGCGTCATCACCATCCGCAATACCGGGGGCACCGACCATCAGTCCTATGACCGCGTCGGACTGCCCGGCTTCCAGTTCATCCAGGACCCGATGGACTACGACACGCGCACGCACCACTCCAACATGGATGTCTACGATCGCATCCAGCAGCAGGATATGGAGCAGATGGCGGTAATCGAAGCAGCCTTCGTTTACAACGCGGCCACCCGCCCGGAAAAACTGCCGCGCGTGGACCTGCCCGCCCCCGTGCCCGCGAACGGCGGACGAGGCCGCGGCGGCCGCGGAGGCGACTAAGACTCTTGCCGATTACGGCGTTGAGGTGATCGTCTATGCCAGCGGCGAGGAAACGTTCCCGGTCGCCGCTGGCCGCATCGGCCGGGACTGCACCGCTTGATCGCGATGTCCCGGGCGTGCTCCCGCGTTTTCGCCACGTCATAGGCGAGTTGCATGCGCAGAAGGTGGTCCATGTCCGGGCCAAACGCCTTTTCGATGCGCAGGGCCATTTCAGGCGTCAATGCGGCCTTGCCATGCAGGCACCGTGCCCATCCGGCGGATAGTGCCGGAACGAAATCCGTCGCAATTCCGAGGGCCGCCATCATGGCCACGCAGGCCCTCGGGCCGTTGAGCAGACGACCGAATAGCTCCTGGTTCTTACGAAACTAAGGCCCGCACTACGATCCAACTTTTCTCCCACAGCGGCAGCCGCACCCGCCGCGCGAACACGTCGTAGTTACTCCGCTCGATCCGCTCCAACAGGCGCGAGTAAATTGTAATCAGGGCCCACAGCGAAGGGCGCGACCGGGGATGAATCAGATCCAGCAGCGCCGCCGATTGATCGTAGTAAGCGCGGGCGCGGGCCGCTTCGAAGCGCATCAGCTTCAGGAAAGCCTCGTCGCGTTTGCCTGCCCGCAAGTGCTCTTCGGTGACGCCAAAGCGGCGCAGGTCTTCGGCCGGCAAATAGACGCGATTGTTCTCCGCGTCCTCTCGAATGTCGCGCAGGATGTTGGTGAGCTGGAATGCCACACCGCATTTTTCCGCCAGTGGAAGGGCGCTGCGCGTATCGAAGCCGAAGATGTGGATAGTGGTCAGACCCACCACGCTGGCCACCCGGAAACAGTAATCGTACAGTTGGTCGAACGTTTCGATGCGGCGCGGTTCCAGGTCGGAAAGCACGCCATCGATCATGGCGTAGAAATACTCGTGCGGGATGCCGAAGCGCCGCACGGTATGGTGAAACGCGGGCCACACGGGATGACCGCTGAAGCGCCCCTCGAGGGCCTCGTCCAATTCCGCGCGCCAGCGTTCGATGGCCGCCCGCGTGGCTCCGGGTTCATCGCTCAAATCGTCGCAGTACCGCATGAACGCATAGATCGCGCACATGGCCTTGCGCTGGTGCGCGGAAAGCAGCACGAAGGAATAATAAAAGTTTTTAGCGCGGGTGCGCGCCACGCGGCAGCAATACTCGTACGACCGATCGACCGCGTTCCTCATGCCGCCCGCAATGCGATCCGCGCCAGGGAACCCAGCAGCAAGGCCAGACGCTCCGCCTTGCCGATGGCCGGGCGCGCGGAAAGCACGTCGTAATCGCGCTGCGCGATCTTGTCCAGCACCCGCATGCCTCCGCGGCTGAACAGGTCCAGGTCCAGCGCCAGGCGCCGTTCCACCATGCCGATCAGCGGCAGGCCTTGCACGAATAACTCACGGGCGCGTTCCACAATCTCGCGCATCACCTCACGGAAGGCCGGCGTGAAGCGGTGGGCAAACAGGTCGCCGGCCGGATAACCGTGGCGCTCCATGATTTCGAGCGGGATGTAGATGCGATCCTTCTGGAGATCCACGGTAACATCCTGCCAGAAATTGGCGAGTTGCAGCGCGGTGCAGGTGGCATCGCTCAAGCGCTGCCGCTCCTCGTCGGAGTATCCGCACAGGTACAGCACCAGCCGGCCCACCGGGTTGGCTGAGCAGCGGCAGTAGCCGAATACCTCGTCCCAATTGCGGTAGCGGGTCACGGTTTGATCCTGCACGAAAGCGTCGATCAGGTCGGCGAAAGGCTGGCGCGGTATGCCGTACTGGTGAATCGTGGGTAACAGGGCGACGAACACGGGGTGCGTCGCACGTCCCTGGTACAGCCCGTCCAGTTCCCGCGCGCCACCACTTCAGCAGGCGCAGACTCTCGGCGGTATTGCCGATTTCGTCGCCCAGGTCGTCGGCCCACCGGCAATAAGCGTACACGTTGTAGAAATCCTGGTGCAGACGTTTCGGAAGCAGAAAGCTGACTACGTGGAAATTCTCGTAATGGCTGGTGGCCAGCCAACGCGTGTATTCGCGCGCGGCCGTCGGGAGTCCAGGTGCGGTCGAGCGCTTCCGGCGTTTGCACGAATTGGGCCGGCGGCAGGAACACGGTTTCGGCAGCGCCGGCCATTTAGGGAACGATCGCCGTCTTGAGGTGACCGTTGTGGCTCATCAGGTGGCGCATAACCTCCAGCAGGTTGGCCAGCGGTTCTTCGCGATTGACGAAGAAGCCGGCGGTAATGTGTCCGGCGCAAACCAGCTCCAGCGCTTTCTGAATATAGGCCGGCGTGTGGTGGAAGCTGGCTTTGCAGGTAATCTCCGAATAATGCAGCAGCGCCGTATCCAGTTGAATGGTGCTGTCGTTGGGACAACCGCCGAAGAAATTCACCGTGCCGCCGCGCCGCACCATGTTGACGGCCCATTCCCAGGTCTGCGGCTTGCCCACCGCTTCAATGGCGATGTCAACGCCGCGTCCGCCGGTCATGCCGCGAATGGCCTTCACCGGGTTGGACCCGTCGTCGCCCACGACCAGTTCATCGGCTCCCAGAGCGCGGCAGCGCGGTCCAATTGGGTCTTGCGGCGTCCCACGGCGATCACGCGGCATCCGTACAGCTTCGCCAGTTTGACGAACATCAGCCCGATTGGGCCCGAGGCCGGTAATCGCGATCGTGTCGCCCTCGCGCGGGGAGGTCTCCTCGAAGCCGCGGATCACGCACGCCAGAGGCTCCACCAGCGCGGCATCCTGATAGCCCACGTGAGTCGGAATGAGGTAGGTGTTGCGCTGCACGATGCGCGCCGGAATGCGGATGTATTCGGCGTAGGCGCCATTGTTGAACAGCAGGTCCTCGCACAGATTTTGCAGCCCGCGCCGGCAGAAGAAGCAGGCTTCGCAGGGCGCCGAGTTGGCCGCCACCACGCGCTGCCCTACCGCGAAGCTGCCTACACCTTCGCCCACGGCGACTACATCGCCGGCTAATTCGTGCCCGAAAACGGCGGGGGGCACGATCATGCGGGCGTGATATCCGCGGCGGAAGACCTTTACGTCCGTGCCGCAGGTCAGCGCCACCTTGACTCGCACCAGGATATCGCCGCTTTCAATTTTCGGAACGGCCACCGGCTCGACTTGCAAGTGTTCCTTGCCGTAAAGCACGGCAGCCATCATGTGGTTGTTCACTTATGACCACCTCTGTGGCTGAACGATTATTTTCAACGATTTAGGTCCTGGATGCAATGCCAAATCGATTCCTGAACGGATTTTAACCAAGGGCAGGCGATGGGTGATTAACTCTTCCACAGGCAGTTCCCCGCCAAAAACCAGATTTGCGGATTCCTTTTGTAAGTCTATAGATGCACTATAGCATCCGAACAATGCTCTTTCACCCACACAGATGTCTGCTCCGGACGCTTGGATTCGCTCGGTAGCAGAAGTTTGTGCGAAAAGGAGAATCCGCGATCCCGGCCGGGAACAGGCAATGGCCTGCTCCACGATATCCGGCACCGAGGCGGCCACGATCACCAGGTCGGCTCCGCGCCCTCCGGTAAGCTCCTTCACCTGCGACGCCACACCGACGGTTCGGGGATCCCAGCAGTAATCCGCGCCGCAGCGCGCCGAGACGGCGAGGCGTTCGGCGATGGTATCGGTAGCGGCCAGTTTTGCGCCGGTGCGATGCACCAGCATGGTGAACATCAGGCCGATAGGTCCCTGCCCCATGACCACCACGAACTCGTCCGGCCGCGGGTCGCATTGCACTACGGCCTTCAGGCAGGTGTTCAACGGCTCCACCAGGGTGGCCCGCTCGAAAGAAACGCCATCCGGAATGCGCTCCACGCCGCGCTCGACAATCCACGGCATCACGCGCACATATTGCGCAAAGCCGCCGCCTGCCGGCTCGAATCCGGCGGTAATGCCCACCTTCTTGTAAACCGCGCATTGCGCATAGATTCTTGCGCCGGCAGTAGAAGCATTCCAGGCAGGGAATGTGATGGAACGCCACCACCGGATCGCCCGGGACAAACCGGTGACTCCCGCGCCCACGGCGGCGACGATGCCGGCCGTTTCGTGCCCGAACACGCGCGGCGGAGCGAGCAGATCGTGTTCAATTTTTTTGAGATCGGTGTGGCAGATTCCGCAGGCTTCGACACGAACGAGCATTTCGCCGGGCCCGATAGACGGGGTCGGGATTTCGTCTACACTCACCGAACCACTGCCGCGATAGACAGCGGCATGCATGGTCGCAGGTATGGCGCTCACATCAGAATCGGCAATCGGCAAAAAAATCCCCCAGGGCTTGCGCTGCCCGGACACACCGCTTACGCAACCGGAGCAATTCCGGAATTCTGGCTAGCGGACTACGAAATGAATCTTGTAAAAGCTTCATTGTATCGAAGTGGCCGTCCGGTGTGAGCGTCCGATTAAAGTCATTCGCCATATCTTCGCCCGCCAGATCGCTCACCCCGCGGATGCAGTAGAACGGCAACGCGAGCGCTTCGACACGTGCGGCGACGCCCGCCGCCTCCATCTCTACCGCCCCGAATCCGGAAGCGGCCAGGCTTGCTCTTCTCGGCGCGCGGTCTGAACCACGTGGTCCGCCGAGTAAGACCGACGCAGGCTGTGCCGCCGGTCACCGGTTTCGCGGCTGAAGCGGCGGCCGCCGGAAGAGACCACGCACGAAGCCACTACAATATCCGCGATCTTCAGATGCGGGTCGAGAGCTCCGCAGAATCCCGTGCTGACCACAGCGTCCGGTTGGAAGAACAGGCCCGAATCCACCGCCGCCGCGGCGCAGCGCTCGCCCACTCCGTTGGCCACGAGCAGCATCTCATGACCGCCCAGGAGTACGGCGGCGGCCGCGCGCTTTGGCGCGCTTCCGAATGCCTGCGAACTCCATCCGGTCGGAAGCTACCACAGGAGTTTCATGCGGCCCGTGTAAACCACTCCACCGCGCGAGCCAGCGCAATATCCGCTGGACCCGGCTGGAAGCCCAGTTCCTTGCGGGCCTTTTCGTGCGTGACCCACATTTTCTTGCGCGCCATGAGAACAGCGTCCATGGGAACCCTCGGCGGCGTCCCGGTAATGCCCGCCCACGCCGTGCTGAGCGCTCCCGCGCACCAGGCCACCGCATACGGCAGGCGGATCTTCGGAGCGCTGCGGCCGGTGATTTTCGCCAGTTTGGCCAGAATCTGCGCCAGCGTCAGATTCTCCGACCCCAGAATGTACCGCTCCCCCGGACGCCCGCGTTCGCAAGCCAGCAGGTGACCCGTTGCCGTATCGCGCACGTCCACCACGTTCAGGCCGGTATCGATGAAGGCGGGCATATCGCCATTCAGGAAATCGACCACAATCTTTCCGGTGGGCGTGGGCTTCACATCGTGATCGCCGATGGGGGCCGTCGGGTTGACAATCACCACGGGGAAGCCGCTGCGCGCGAACTCCAGGGCCACCTGTTCGGCCTGAAACTTGGAACGTTTGTAAGCGCCGGTCATCTGTTCCAGCGTGACCGGCACGTCTTCATTGCCGATACCGCCGGGCGGCATTCCAATGCAGCCCACGGTGCTGGTATAGACCACGCGTTCCACGCCGGCGCTGCGAGCCGCGGCCAGCACGTTGCGCGTACCCTCTACGTTGGAACGATACAGTTCGCCGGGATCTTTGGCCCACAGACGGTAATCCGCGGCCACGTGGAACAGCAGCCCGCATCCCGCGGCGGCGCGCTCCAACGACGCAGCATCGCGCAGATCGCCGGTGACCCGCTCGACATCCAGTTCGTCGATGCGGCTGCCCGGACGAACCAGGGCGCGCACCGGATAACGAGCGCTCCAGCAGTACCCGCGCCACATGCCAGCCAAGGAATCCCGAAGCGCCGGTGACCAGAACGGGCTTCATAAAAGCGGGGGTTGGGGGTGGGGATTGGGGGTTGGGGGGCGGTAGCGCTTCGCGCGCTGCCTTTTCATGAATAGATGGCCGGCAGGCGATCTATTCACCCATCCCCAACCCCCATCCCTAACCCCCAGTTTCACCTCAGCATCCAGCTCAACATTTTGAAGTTGTCGGTGAACTTCGCGTTGATGCCGAACGCGGCCGAAGGCTCGAAACCGCAGTGCATCATGCAGTGTTCGCAACGCGGATCGTTGCCAGGTCCGTAGCTTTCCCACGGCGTCTGCGTCATCAGGTCCTCGAAGGTCTTGTAGTGGCCGTCGGTGATCAGGTAGCAGGGGCCCTTCCAGCCCTTGATGTTGTACGTAGGGTTGCCCCACGCCGTGCAAGGCAGTTCGCGCTCGCCCTTCAGAAACTCCATGTACACCGGCGTTTGCCGCACGTTGTATTTTTTGGCGATGCGGTCGAAGTCGCGGAACTTCTCGTGTACGTCTTCCTTGGTCAGGAAGATCTCGCGATCGTCCACCGCGGAGTAGCCGTAAGCCGGCGAAATCTGGTGCCCGTCCACATCGAACTGCTTCAGATATTCGAAGAGTTCTTCGATTTCCGCCATGTCCGACTCTTTGTAGACGGTGGTGTTGGTACACACCAGAAAGCCTGCCGCCTTGGCCGCCTTGATGCCCTCGATGGCATCGCGGAACACGCCCTCTTTTTCCACGGCGATGTCGTGATTCTTCTCCATGCCGTCGAGGTGCACGTTGAAGTAGAAACGCTTGTCGGGGGTGAATTCGTGCAGGCGCTTCTTGATGAACATCCCGTTGGTGCACAGAATGATGTGCTTGTTCCGCGCCAGGATTCCCGCCACCAGTTGCCCGATCTGCGGATACATCATGGGCTCTCCACCGCAAATCGAAACCATGGGAGCGCCGCACTCATCTACAGCCGCCAGGCATTCTTCCAGCGGAACCCGCTCGCTGATGGTGGATTCGTACTCGCGAATCCGCCCGCATCCCGTGCAGGTCAGATTGCACGCGTGCAGCGGCTCCAGCATCAGGACGATCGGGAAACGGCGGTCGATCATGGGATGCGGCTGGCGTTTCTCTCCGGTTTTGGTGGGTAAAATACGAAAAGGGTTGGAAGCATCCGCCGCGGGAACGACGTTTTTCTGCCATTCCGGCCGTGGATTCTTCTTGTTTTTGTAAATGTACCCGGCCATGCCGGCTACCATTGCAAGGGGAAATTTCATAGTTTAACCGTTCGAGGTGGCCCGCGCCTTCACGAACGAAGACAGCGCGAGTAGCGGGAAATAATCCTTGTACAAGTGGTAATTCAAATAAAATACTTTCGGAAATCCGGTGCCGGTGGCCAGGGTCTCATCCCAACTTCCGTCGGCCCTCTGCGTTTCCAATAAATATTCGATGCCGTGTTGTACGCTCAGGCTTCCGGCATCTCCGCCGGCGATGAGCCCCATCAGCGCCCAGGCGGTTTGTGAAGCCGTGCTGGGGCCGCCGGTGAAGATTCCATTGTCGTAGCTGGCGCAGCTTTCGCCCCATCCGCCATCGGCATTCTGGATGGAGCGCAGCCACTCGCCGCCGCGCAGAATATGCGCCTCGCGGTCGCTTTCACCGGATGCGGCCAAGCCTCGCAGCGCGAAGCAGGTACCGTAGATATAGGCCACACCCCACCTGCCGTACCAACTGCCGTCCTGCTCCTGATTCCGGACCAGCCACTCCACGCCGCGCCGCACGGCGGGATGCTCGCGCGGTACACCATGGCCCGCCAGCGCTTCCAGTACGCGGCCGGTAATATCGGCGCAGGTGGGATCCAGCATGGCGTTGTGGTCGGCAAACGGCACCTGGTTCAGGAAACTCCAGTTGTTATCGGCATCGAAGGCCGCCCATCCGCCATCGCTCGATTGCATGTCGAGCAGCCAGCGCACGGCGCGCGTATGGCACGCCTTTTGCACGGGGGGGTTGGAGCCGGCGGCTTCGCTCAGGGCCAGCATGACCATGGCGGTGTCGTCGATGTCCGGATAAAACTCATTGTTGTATTCGAAGGCCCAGCCGGAAGGTTCGGTCTTGGGGCGCTTGACGCTCCAGTCACCCTTGCGGCGGACTTCCCGGGCCAGCAGCCAATCCGCGGCCCGGCGCACCGCGGTACTTTTGGGTTCATTCTGCGCCAATGCGTACGCGCCTATGGCGGTGTCCCACACCGGCGAAAAGCAGGGCTGGAAGAAAAATCGCTCGCCGTCATCCACCATCAGGGTGTTGAACTGGCGCAGCGTCTCCACTCGCAGGGGATGGTCTTCCGGATAGCCCAGGACGTCCAGCGCCATCACCGAGTACATCATGGGAGGATAGATTGCGCCCAATCCGTCGGAGTGCTCCAACCGGTGCACGATCCATTCGCGGGCCTTCTCGATGGCCTTCCGGCGCAATGACTTGCTGCCGCTGCGCTCCCACCATTTGAGCAGGCGGTCGATGCTCAGAAACGTGTTATGCCAGGTTGCCAGGCGCGAATCTTTGTGGAACGCCGGGCTCACTCCGGGGGACCAGATTTCGTCCAGATGGAAACCTGCGGGAACCGGGCGGCGCGGATTGGCGGAATGCACGATGGAGAGCGACACCGCAATGGCCCGGGTCCAGGACGACATCTGGTACAGAAAATCGAAGGGCAGGAGTACGATTTCCGGTGGAATACTGGGACAGAACTGCCGCGGATACAGATCGAACAGGCTCAGGTTGACCTTGACGTAGCTGTTGGCGGCCTGAATGCCGCCGAGTTCCAGAATACGCTGGCGGAGCCTCGCCATGGGTGGGTCATCCACCGCCAAACCGGCCAGCTTCAGGGCGAAATAGGCCTTCACCGAAGCCGAAACTTCCGCCGGACCGCCGACATAGATATTGAAGCTGCCATCGGGCAGTTGCCGTTCCAGAATGGCGGCCACAGCTTTATCGATCAGCGTTCGCGAGGGCGGATCCCACTTGCCTTCGGCGGGAGGATACAACCAGAGTTGGAACAGGATGTAGTCGGATTCGAGGGTGGTGTCCGCGGTTAACTCGGCGCACCAGTGGCCGTCCCGCTGCTGCAGGGCGGACAGATAAGATGCGGCACGCCGCCTTCCCTGGTCCGCGGCGAATTCCAGGGAGTTCCCGACTTGTACCGGCGCGCTCATTGGATCGAAATCATCAGCTCGGAGGGCAAGGAGAACCTCACGTCTTCGTCAACCAGTTCAATTTCTTCCAACTCGCTGAAACCGCGCTCGCGGAGAAATTCCACCAATTCCGCAACCAGGTGCTCGGGAGCCGATGCCCCCGCCGTTACCGCCACGTTTTTCACACCTTCCATCCACGAAGGGTCCACGTCGCTGCGATCGTTCACCAGGTAGGACCGGACGCCGAAATTGTCCCCTACTTCCACCAGGCGTTTCGAATTCGAACTGTTTTGCGAGCCTACTACCAGGAGCAGATCGCAGAACTCGGATACCGCCTTTACCGCCATCTGCCGATTCTCCGTAGCGTAACAGATATCCTGCGCCGGCGGACCCTGAATCAGCGGAAACCGTTGCTTCAGCCGGTTCACGATCTCGCGGGTCTCGTCGAGGCTCAAGGTGGTCTGAGTCAGGTAGCGCACACGGCTGGGGTCCGGCAGTTCCAGCAGATTCACATCGTCCACCGTCTCCACCAGAAAGCTGCTCTCCGGCACCTCGCCCAAAGTGCCGATAACTTCGTCGTGATCCTTGTGGCCGATCAGTACCACTGTGAATCCATCCCTGGCGAACCGGACTGCTTCCAGGTGGACTTTGGTGACCAGGGGGCAGGTGGCATCGATCACATGCAGCGACCGCTCCCGGGCTTGCCGCCGCACCGATGGAGAAACACCGTGAGCGCTGAAGATGGCGCGCGCACCCACCGGCACTTCGTCCAGTTCCTCTACAAATACGGCTCCGGCTTCCTGCAGTTCATCCACCACGTGCTTGTTATGCACAATTTCCTTCCGCACGTACACCGGCGGACGGTATAAATCCAGGGCGATTTTCACCACATCGATAGCCCTGACGACACCGGCGCAGAAGCCTCGCGGCTTAAGCAAAAAGATCTTTTTATCCGCGCCGTTATTGGGTGCGAAAGGCTTAAGAGGCATAAGAAGGAATATTTGGTTACGATTATAGCAGGGGCACCGCGCCATTCGCACCCCAAAATCAAATGCTCCCAAGCATTTGCGCCGGAATCGCCAATGTCACACATCCAGCCCCGGCGCAGCGCGATTTGTGCATAATCCGTCAGTCCGCTCGAAATCTGCAAATTATTAGATGCTTCCCGCTGTAATATGGTTTTGAATTAGTTTTGCCAGGGCCGCCGCTCCCATGCCCCACCTCGCCGACCGACCCCTCTGCAGAAGTCTCCCGGGATTGAAGCGGATTCCCGACGCACTGCTCCGCTATGCGGCCGCCGTGCTGCTTCTTGTGCTGCTCACCGGACTGGCCTTCGCGGCGCGGTTGCTCTTTGGGTCCACGGCTTCGATCCTGTCGGGACTCCTATATTTTGTTGTGATCCTGGGAGCGGCATGGCTGGGTTACGGCCAGGGTGTGCTGGTCTGCGCGCTTCTGACGTATGTAGTGGTGCCGTGGTTTTCGATACGGCCGCCCCGCTCCGGCGCGGGGGACTTGCGCCGCTTCGCCGGGCTGGTGGCAATCTCCTTTGTGGTCAGTACCATCTCCCGGGTGGTGCACCGCCGGCAGGAAGAATTGATGCGGGCGGCCGAAGAGCTGGAGTGCCGCGTCCGGCAGGGTGCCGAAGAGGCGCGGCGTAGCGCCGACACCCGGCGCGAAATCGAGCAGAATGTGAGGGAGCAGGCCCAACTGCTGGACCTGGCCCACGACGCCATCTTCTCGGCCGATCCTGACGGCACCATCCGGTTCTGGAACTCGGGCGCCGAGGAAATGTACGGCTGGAGCCGCGACGAAGCGGTCGGCCGGCGCTCGCACGATCTTCTGCAAACGGTATTCCCCGTGCCTTTCAAGGAGATCGAAAACACCCTCCGGGCGCATGGCCGCTGGCAGGGAGAACTGATCCACATTCGCCGTGATGGCTCCCAACTGCGCGTTTTGAGCCGCTGGGCCCTGCAGACCGGCCCGGATGCCCGGCCGGCCCGGTATCTGGAGATCAATACCGACATCACCGAGAAGCGTCGCATCGAAGAGCAGTTCCGCCATACCCAGAAGCTGGAAAGCCTGGGAGTGCTTGCCGGCGGAGTGGCCCATGACTTCAACAATCTGCTCACCGGAATCCTGGGCAACGCCAGCCTGGCGGTGGACGGTTTGTCTCCGCATCATCCCAATCGAGTTCTGCTGGAAGAGGTCATAAAGGCTGCCGAACGGGCCGCCGACCTCACCCGGCAACTTCTGGCCTATGCCGGCAAAGGGCGCTTCGTCTTGCGCACGGTCGATCTGTCCCTGCTGGTTCGCGAAATCAGCGGACTGGTACAGGCTTCGGTCCCGAAGACCGTCCACCTGCGCCAGCAATTGGACGACCGGCTGCCGGGGATCGATGCCGACCCCGGGCAGATCCAGCAGATCGTCATGAACCTGGTGATCAACGGCGCGGAGGCGATCGGTCCGGAGGGCGGCACGGTGCTGGTTCGAACCAGGGCGCAATCGGTGGACGAACATTACATCGAGACCATGTCCAGCGGCGGCGAACTGCTTTTTCCCGGCGAGTACGTGTCGCTCGAGGTGCACGACACGGGAAGCGGAATGGACGAGGAGACTATCGCCCGCATCTTCGATCCGTTCTTCACCACGAAGTTCGCCGGCCGCGGGCTCGGCCTGAGCGCCGTGCTGGGCATCGTTCGCGGCCACAAAGGCGCGCTGAAGGTGTACAGCCAGCCGGGGCAGGGCACCACCTTCAAGGTGCTCTTTCCGGCTTCGGAGAGGCGGGTGAGCGATCAAACGCCCGGTATTTCGGTTAGCCTGGCTGGGACCGGGACGGTGCTGGTGGTGGATGACGAAGAGGTGGTCCGGCAGACCGCGAAACACACTCTGGAGCGTTATGGCTACAGCACGGTCACCGCCGAAGACGGATCCCGCGCCATCGATCTGTACAAGAATCATGCCGGCGGAATCGTGCTGGTGTTGCTCGATTTGACCATGCCGGGACTGAGCGGCGAAGAGGCCCTGCGCCAGTTACGGCGGATCGACGCCAAAGTGCGCGTGCTACTCTCCAGCGGCTACAACGAGGTCGAAGCCGTCCAGCGCTTCGCGGGCAAAGGGCTGGCCGGCTTCATTCAAAAGCCTTATACCGCCGCGGCACTGGCGGAGAAGGTCAAGGAAGTTCTCAGTCGCTAAGCTTCTTCAGGATTAATTTCACGATGCCGGGGAATCGGCCGGGCAACCTGAGTGTGCGGATTCCGGTACCAATCGTGATTCCCGCCGTGGCGAATGAACTCGCAGCCGCGATTCTCGAGCAGACGCACGAGATCGGTCCGCTTCATGTAAGCGACAGCTCAGCTACCCGCCTTATCCCAGGTATCTCTCCGCTCGTCAGATCCCTGAACAGATCCTTCAGCTGATTCCGCAGGTCTTCGAGGGTTTCGCCCTGAGTCCAATAGTCAGGATACTCTTCGAAGTAGCCAAGCCAGTGCTCCCCGTGGCGCCAGTAGACATAGCGGGCAGTGCTCAAATCACTAATTGTAGTCCTGCAAACTACGCCTCCGGCCTGCGCCGCTCCTCAAGGGTCACACGCTTGCCGGCGAACCAGTCCTGGCCAGCGCCAGAACCTTATCGTCGAATTCGAACCCTGCCGTGCGAGGTTTGTGATTCCGCGTGTACCACTTGTAGGTTTCCTTCAAGCCCGCCTCGAAGGGTGTCAGTTTCATCTTCAGCACACGGGTCACCTTGCCAATATTCATGGTGATGGGCGGCAGATCGAAATATTCGCCGAAGTAGTACGGCTCTTCCATGGCGCTGCCCCCGGCCTGCTGAATCAGATCCCGCGGCACGCGCACCAGGGCAGGTTCGACGTTGGCCACCCGGGCCAGTTTTTCCACCACTTCCACTTGCGTCAGCGGCTTGGTATCCCCGATGTTGAAGGCCTCGCCCACAGCCCGGGGCTCATTCATAGAGCGAACCATGGCCTGCACCACGTCGTTGACGTAAGCGAATTGCATCAGGCGATGGCCGTCTCCCGGGAATGATCACCGGCCGGCCGCCGCGCAGCCGGTCCCAGAAGAACTGCTCCCGGTAATAATTGGTGTTCGGACCGTAGACAAAGGGCGGCCGGAAGGTGACCACCGGTAAACCCGTTTGCGAGTGCATCCGGAAGAGCAGCCGCTCCGTAGTGGCCTTGTGCCGCACATACGGATCGGCGTGATAATCGGGCGCCAGCGGATCGCTCTCCTTGTGATTCAGGCCGTCGCCATAGGCGGCTACGCTCGACATGAAGATATACCGGCTAAGCCGGTCGCCGCACGCCCGGACCGTGGCCTCCACCTGTGCCGCCGTCGTGCCTCGCGACCAGTCGTAGGCATTGTCGAACACCACATCGAACCTTCGCGTTGACAGGGCGTCCTTCACGGCTTCCGGATCGTTTCGGTCGGCCATGATGTTGTCCACACGCTTGCCGAATTCGTGCTTGGGTTTCCGGTGCAAGACCGTAACGTCTTGGCCTCCCTTCACCAGTTCCTCAACCAAAAGGCGGCCGATGAATAGAGTCCCTCCGATGACCAGTACTTTCATACTCTCCTAGACAACTAAAGACGCGGCGGTGCGAAAATGGGCTCTCCGCCGCCCGCCCCGCGTCTTTCAAAAGATACTGCGATTAATCGTAATATTCCAGTCCCAGGTGCGTAATTAGGTCTTCACCCCGCATCCAGCGCAAGGTATTCTTCAGCTTCATGAGCTGGATGAAAACGTCATGCTCGGGGTAAAGCTCAGGCGCGTGCATCGGCGCCTTAAAGTAAAACGACAGCCATTCCTGAATGCCGCGCATGCCCGCGCGCTGCGCCAGATCCATGAACAGCACCAGGTCCAGAACCAGCGGAGCCGCCAGAATCGAATCGCGGCAGAGGAAGTTGATCTTGATCTGCATCGGGTAGCCCAGCCACCCGAAAATGTCGATATTGTCCCAGCCTTCTTTGGCATCGCCGCGCGGCGGATAATACTCGATGCGCACCTTGTGGTAAAGGTCCTTGTACAGGTCGGGGTACAGTTCGTTCTGCAATATGTATTCCAGCGCCGAACTCTTGGTCACTTCCTTCGACCGGAACGAGCCCGGATCGTCCAGCACTTCGCCATCCCGGTTGCCCAGGATGTTGGTGGAGAACCAGCCGCTCACTCCCAGCAGGCGCGACTTTCAACCCGGGAGCCACCAGGGTCTTCATGAAGGTCTGGCCGCTCTTGTAATCCTTGCCGCAGACGGGAACGTTGTTATTGCGGGCCAGTTCCAGCAGCGCCGGCATATCCGTGGTCAGGTGCGGCGCGCCGTTGGCATAGGGGACCCCCAGCTTGAGCGCGGCGTAGGCATAGATCTGGCTGGGCGAGATCTCCGGGTCGTTCTTCTGCAGCCCGCACTCGAAATCCTTCAGGGTGGCATGCACCGGAGCGGCCTCATGATAGACCTCGGTGGATCCGCACCAGATCATCGCCAGCCGGGAAACGCCGGTCCGCTCTTTGAATTTGCGGATATCGTCCATTACGCGTCTCGGCGTAGTCCATCTTGGACCCGCCGCTCATGACGTTGGGACCGGTGATGCGCTTGACGAAATTCTGGTCGAACACCGCCCTCATCGGCTTAATCGCCGCTAAGCGGCTCCTTCAGTTGTTCCAGCAGCGTCATTTCCAGCACGCCGGCCTTAACCGCCGCCTCGTAGGCGTTGTCTTCGAAAATGTCCCAGCAGGCGACTTCCAGGTCTTCCAGCCTGGCCAGCGGAACAAAATCCTTGATTGCGGGGCTGCGCCCCTCGGTCCGCTTCCCGAGCCGGACGGTTCCCATCTGGGTCAGAGAACCGATCGGTTTTCCCAGTCCTCGCTTGATGGCCTCAAGCCCGGCGATGAAGGTCGTCGTCACCGCGCCCATGCCGGGGATCAGAACTCCCAGTTTGCCTTCCGCGGGCGCAATTTGGACGTTGTCGTGATTGGGCAATGAAAGTCTCCTTCAGAGTCGAAATGCTATAATACCAACTCCATGCGAGATCGCGCGACGGCTACACTCACTACTATTGTCGTGGATGACGAACAACTCGCCTGCGACGAGCTTTCCTACCTGCTCAAGGATTTCCCGGAAGTTGATGTAGTTGCAACGGGTTCCAACGGTTTGCAGGCGGTCGAACTGATCCAGCAGATGGAGCCGGAACTGGTTTTTCTGGACGTCAACATGCCCGGTCTGGACGGCATGGGGGTGGTCCGGCGGCTGCGCGAAAAGGATGTCGAGCTGCCGCACTTCATCTTCGTGACGGCCTACGACCAGTACGCCGTGGAAGCCTTCCGCCTGGAGGCCATGGACTACCTGCTGAAGCCCGTGGACAAGGGCCGGCTGGCCGAAACCATCGAGCGCGCCCGCCGCGCCATTCAGGATAAGAAGACGCCGGACGTCGCCGCCGCGCCCAAGGCCGCTCCCGCGGCGCCCAAGAACCAAGCTGCTGGTGCGGGCGAACAACCGCAACTTCATCGTGGATGCCAACGACGTGATCTACGCCACCATCGACAACGGGCTGATCACCCTGGTGACCACCAACCTCGAAGGCCACTCCAACTACCGCACCATCGAGGACCTGCAGGCCAGTCTGGACCGCGAACTGTTCTGGCGCGTCCACCGCTCCTACCTGGTGAACATCAACCGGATCAAGGAAGTGGTGCCGTGGTTCAAATCCAGCTATCAGCTCCGCATGGACGACAAGAAGCACACCGAAGTGCCGGTCAGCCGCGTGCAGACCCGCCGTTTGCGCGAACTGTTTAAGCTGTAACCGGCCGTATCACGCGCCTGCGCTGAGCGCCGTTTCGGCTTCGCCGGCGGTGGGGTAAATCGAGAGCATTCCATCCACGCCGGCCACCCGGAACAATGTCTTCAGCCGGTCGGCGACGCCGACCAGGGCATACTTCCGCGACTCCCGCTGGCAGGAGACGTGGAACCCGAGCAGCGATCCCAGGGCGGCCGAATCCATATAAGGCACGTCGTGCAGATCTATCAGCGTGACCGGTGCGGAATCTTCACGAATCACGCTCTGAAAATCAAAAACGTCAGCCAGCGTGAACGGGCCAGTCACTTTCAAAATGTGAACTCCTTCGCCTGTCTGCGGCAGCCATTCGAGTTTAAACTGGTCCATTCCACCAACTCTACTATGCCGATCGACCGCCGCTCAACCGATAACGCGTTACAGATTCGTGACGAGCTGGCGAGCCCCGCCCTCTCCCGCGCGGTCCGTGCCGTCACCGGCCGCTTACCGGGGCTCAGCGGGCCGCCGATTCGCCTCCAGCGCACGCCGGGCCTGCGGGACCGCCGCGGACCGGTCCACGCGGGTTCCTTCCTGCGCGAACGCCGCATCGTCTTCGATTGCACGCTGGCAGAGTTTCCGCGGATTTTCGTGCATGAACTGTTTCACTTCGTCTGGCTTCACCTGGGCAATCCTACGCGCCAATGCTGGGAAGCGCAATTGGGCGCGGAGTGGCGCAGGGGGCATCGCGGGGAACTGGGCTGGTCCGCACAATGGCGAAAAGAGGCCCTGAGCGCCAACGATGTTGCCCGGCGTAGCCGCGCCTGGCGTCTATACTGCTGCGAGAGTTTCTGCGACACTGCTGCCTGGCTGTATTCCGGGGTTGCCGGCCACCCGGAGTTCACGCTTGCCGGAAATCCGTGCCGTACCCGGCGCCGCTGGTTTCTTGTAACCATTGAAACCCGCCAATTATCGATATAATTGAACCAGGATAGATTCTGTGACTTCCTTCCGTCTCATTGCCGCCGGCGCTACGGCACTCCTGCTGGGGTTGACCGGCTGCGCTGACCTGAGCAGTTCGGTGAGCGCCGCCTCCGATTTGAAGCCCCTGGACCAGCGTCACGTGGCTCCGGATTTCGCCTTGAAAGACGGCGACGGCAAGGTGGTGCACCTTTCCGATTACAAGGGCAAAGTGGTGGTCCTGGATTTCTGGGCTACCTGGTGCGGTCCGTGCCGCATCGAAATTCCCTGGTTCACGGATCTGGAACGGAACCACAAAGACAAGGGTTTTGAAGTTGTCGGCGTCTCCATGGACGACGAAGGATGGGAAGTGGTGAAGCCGTTCCTGGCCGAAGTAGGCGTCAACTACCGCATCGTGATGGGCACCGACGCCACGGCGCAAGCGTATGGAGGCGTGGACGCGCTTCCCACCACGTTTCTGATCGATCGGGAAGGGAAAATCGCCGCGGTCCATGTCGGGCTCGCGAATAAAAAGGATATAGTCAATGGCGTCGAACAGCTTCTCCAGGATTCTCCCAAAGTGGCTGATGGCCGGAACCCTCTGCCTGTCGTTCCTGTGGGCGCAAAATAACGGGCACCTTTCGGTGGGCGAAGTTCAAAAGGCGGCCGGGAAACGCAATGCCGCCCTGCAGGTGAAGATCCCCCTGTCGGTGGATCCGGGCTATCACGTGAACAGCGACAAGCCCAGTCTCGACTATCTGATTCCGCTCAAGCTGACGTGGGATAAGAGCACCATGGGCGCGCTTGAAGGCGGGACGATTGTTTACCCCAAAGCCTCGCAGGAGAAGTACGATTTCGAAGAGAAGCCGCTTTCGGTGTTCACCGGCAATTTCGACCTGACGGCAAACTTCAAAGTGGCTCCCAACGCGCCCGCCGGGCCGGGCGTAGCGGCCGGCAAATTGCGTTACCAGGCCTGCAGCAACCGGGCCTGCTACCCCCCGAAGACCGTAGACGTCAGTATCCCTACCAGGTGCAGTAATCTGAGCCGGAAAACCAGAGGAGTCACTTCTTAAGCGCCGTGCCTGTTCGAGCGCTACGCGGCGTCCTTGGAACTGGCGCGGGCTTTTCCTGTTCGAGATATAGACGAAGTTTGGCCACCTTGAGTTGTGTTTTCAGGACGTTTGAAAGGATCTCCTCAGAGGCGGCATCCAGCGCCTTCGCGGACCTGTACCGAATTCGGACGAGCACGTCATCAGGTGCAAATCCCATTTCAAAACTCACCAACTCACCTGACTGAGCCGGCCACGTCTCCCTCAGGGGCCTTTCCAAGCGTGCAACCACCTCCGCCCGGATGGATTCCAGATCCTGCGGAACCGGAGCAACAGCAGGTACGGCTCTTAGCTGCTGGCGTAACAGTGCCAGTTCTTCTTCGCTGGCGACCTTGCGTATGTTCAGGCTGACTTCCTTGCCGGTGCGGCGCAGCAGCAGTTTCTCAGCGCCGGCAATGCGATTCTGGGGCACCGGTGACGACGCGAAGAGCCGGATTATGATTTCGGACGGTGTAATATCCACTTGCTGGGTGACGAACGTTCCCGGTGGTCCGAGCATTCGCAGAGCCTCTCGCACCGCGGCCCTGGCTCGAGTTTCGTCGCGCACCTGCAGAAACGATCTGCTGAGGGGTCCAAAGAGCATTGCCAGAATTGCCACCAACATCACGATCCGCCAGCGAAGTTTACCCACATGGCCGAGGGCGCTGGATAACTTGGTTTTCTGCAAGAGGGCATACAGGCGGTCACGGGATGCCCCTTCTAACACGAGGAAATCGATCTTGGTGCGCACGTCTGGCGCATCCATTCGGACCACGTAGAAGACTAAGAAGGCGCTGGCAACGATCGCGGCCAGATTGGTAAGGAAAAGCAGTCCAGCGCCAGAGATGATCGGCCACGAGAAGCCGGCGCCGATTCCGAACCCAACAGTGCAGAGCGGAGGCATTAACGCCACGGCAATGGCGACGCCAGGCAGCGCGGTAACCCCTCCGCCTTCTCCGCGACGGCAGACTACCACTGAGCCCGCGAGCCCGGAGAACAACGCCACCGCGAGATCGAGCAAATTTGGTTGCGTGCGCGCGAGGATTTCGGAAGTGGGGGTTTGGAATGGCAGGAACCAGACCAGCGCAGCCGAGAACAGCACAGAGGCTGCCACGCCGATCAGAATGCTCAACAGAGACTTGATTCCCAGGTAGAGGTCCGCCGCTGACAGGGCAAGCCCAGCCGCCAGTATGGGATCCATGAGCGGAGAGATCAGCATGGCGCCGATAACCACCGCGGGGCTGTTGAGCACCAGTCCCAGAGTGGCGATCCCCGCCGAGAATATCAACTCCAGCCCGTAGTTCAGGCTCACAATTTCAGTAGAGTTGAAAACCTCCAGGTAAACGCCGGGTTTGGAGTCAGGAGCAATCTTGAGCAACTGCTCAATGCGCCCGCGCAGGGACGTCATATTTCTTTCCATCTCCTCGGATTCTAGCTCTCACCGAGGAAGGATTCCGCCCCGCGGGCGCTTTAGCTTCAGTTGCCGCAATCCGGACTCTCCGGCGGCGCTTTCGGCTCCTCTATCCGCTCTACCGAATGTTGTGCCAGCAGTGCATTGAGTTGCCGCAGGTCGCCGGTGCGCAGATCGTTCCAACGCGCCAGCGCCGCTTTGGTGTCCTGGCACATGCCCGCGAACGCCTCGACCAGCATACTGGCCGGCGCCGAATCGGATTGATCCACCGCGATCAGTAAGCGCGCCAGATCCCGATGGGCGGGTCCGAACGCGGCGGGTGGACCAGCGGCATCGGTCAAACCGGCGGCCCTGGCGTCCAGCGCTTCGGCGGCGGACAACGCCTCGGGCGACTTTCCCGGCTGTTTCAGCCAGGCCAGCCGGCTGTCCAATTGAGCCCTCAGTTGCGCTACCTGGTTGTAGCCCTCGAAGGTGACATTCAAACTTGCGGCAATCTTCCGCGCCAGGCTCAACTGC
The DNA here is from genome assembly GCA_963835555.1 of uncultured Solibacteraceae bacterium. Lineage (GTDB taxonomy): Bacteria > Acidobacteriota > Terriglobia > Bryobacterales > Bryobacteraceae > Sulfopaludibacter. The sequence goes on from CAWIGC010000001.1 coordinate 80,289, forward strand.
CGCTGCAAATCCTGCGTGGAAACACTCAGCCGCGGATCCAGTCTCACCGTCAAAGGCTGACGGTAGGTCTCGCCGCCAGCCGTCAACCGGACCTCGTAGCGGCCGGGTACTACCATGGGCCCCTGCGGCTCATGCCACGGAGTGTTGCGCGGTATCGCGTGGTCGGCCAGGGTGTACTCGAAGTAATTGACATGGATGCCGTAGTAGGTATAGAGAATCGCCTCCGGATCGGGATAGCGCAAATCCCACACGAAGCGATGCAGCCCGACGCCGCGGGGCAGCACCGCCGGCGGCGCGAGCCAGACATCCGGCACATTGACTTTGTACACCGCCGGATTGCCCGGCACTCCCGAAGCCATGGTGGCTTTGCCGCCGCGGAACGGTCCAACGAGCCGCCATTGCATGCCCGCGTAGCGGTTGGGATCCACGGATTGCCCCGGCATCGCCGCAGGCAAAGCCGCCAGGAATGCGAAAAAGAGGACTCGTAGTTTGGTCATGACCATTTGTGCCAGTTCCCGGATTCTACCTGATCTACCGGTTGTGCCGCGGCGCGCCGGATTCTATGCTGGCGAAGGGGGAACCCGATCATGAAAAATGCCAACCGCCGCCGATTCCTGGGGGCCGCGCTCGCGACAGCGGCATCCTATGGCCGGATTCAGGGCGCCAACAACCGCATCCGGTTCGGCGCCATCGGCACCGGCGACCGGGGCCAGTACCTGCTCAGCAACGTGGCGCGGCTGGAGAACAATGATATTGTCGCCCTATGCGACGTGTACGAGCCGCACCGGCTGGCCGCCAGGAGCCGCTACAACTCCGATGCGAAGGATTATGCGGATCACCGGCAACTGCTGGATCGCAACGACGTGGACGCGGTGATCGTCGCCACTCCCGACCACTGGCACGTGCCCATCACCATCGATGCGGTGCGCGCGGGCAAGGATGTGTATTGCGAAAAGCCGGTCACTCACACTCCGGACGAGGGCGCACCGCTGATCGCCGCCGTGCGCGAATCGAAACGCGTGGTGCAGACCGGAACCCAGCAGCGCAGTTGGCCGCACTTCATCCACGCGAAAGAACTGGTGGCGAACGGCACGCTCGGTCAGGTGACGCTCATCCACACCTACTGGTATCAGAACCATATTGCCAATCAGGCGTCTGGGCCGGAGATCGATCTTTCCAAGCTGGATTGGGAGCGGTTCCTGGGCCCGGCGGCGCCTCGCGCCTTCGATGCCGACCAGTACGCGCACTGGCGGTGGTATTGGGATTTCGGAGGCGGGGCGATGACCGATCTGTTCGTGCATTGGGTGGATGTGGCGCACTGGTACATGGGCGAGGACACGCCGCTGCGCGCCACCGCCACCGGCGTGAAGGCGCTTTTGCAGCAGCGTCAGACGCCCGACACCATGAGCGCCGCGCTCTCCTATCGCAAGGCGCTGGTGGAGTTCGACAGCGCCCTGCTGGGTTACCTTGAAGGCGGCGGGCTGATGATTCGCGGAACCAAGGCGGCCATGCGGTTGCACCGCAGCGGGTTTGAAGTGTACGCCGAAGTGCCGCGCTATACCGAGGCCTTCACTACGCCGCCGCCGATTATGAAGGAACTCTCGCCGGCGGATGGCGGGTTGGACCACATGAAAAACTTCATCGATTGCATCCGTTCCCGGAATACGCCCACCGCGCCTGTGGAAGTGGGAGTAGCCGCGGCTCGCGCCGGTCACGTGGCCAACCTGGCGATGCGCGGCAGCGGCGTGTGGACGCTCGCCTGACCCGATTTCCCAAAAACAAGTCGAGTTGGACGTGTTCCGCAGTCATGTTATATCCTACCGGCACATTCGCACCACCTCGGGTGCGATGGCATCGAGCGGCATGATGCGGTCTACCGCGCCCGCCTTAATGGCTTCGGCGGGCATGCCGAATACCACGCAACTGGCTTCGTCCTGCGCGATGTTGAAGGCTCCCGCCTGCTTCATCTCCAGCATGCCCCGTGAACCATCGTCCCCCATACCGGTCATAATGACCCCGATCACATTCCTTCCGCCATAGCGGGCGGCCGAACGGAACAGCACGTCCACCGAGGGCCGGTGGCGGCTGACCATGGGACCGTCCTTGACTTCCACGTAGTAGCGCGCGCCGCTGCGCTTGAGCAGGAGGTGCCGGTTTCCGGGCGCGATCAGCGCCTGGCCGCGAATCACCGAATCGTTGTCCGCGGCTTCCTTCACGGTGATCCGGCACGTGCTGTCCAGGCGTTCCGCGAAACGCGCCGTGAACTCCTCGGGCATGTGCTGCACGATGACGATACCCGGGGCATCCAGCGGCATAGCCTCCAGGAATTCACGGAGAGCCTCGGTCCCGCCGGTGGAGGCGCCCACCGCGACCACCTTTTCCGTGGTCTGGATCAGGGCCGTCGGCGACGGCTTGGGGAGCACCGCGTCGGCCGTGAGCTTCGGAGCTACCGTCAGTCTATGCGGCCGGGGTTTTCCGAGCCGGGCGCGCGCGGCCGACTTCACTACGTCGCAAATGCGAATGCGCGACTCCTCGAAGAACTCCCTGGCCCCCAGCTTGGGCTTGGTGATGATCTCGACTGCTCCCTTGGCCAGCGCCGCCAGAGCGGCATCCGATCCGGCTCCGGCCAGAGTCGAACAGATCACCACCGGAATCGGGTGCTGGCTCATGATTTTATCCAGGAAGGTCAGGCCGTCCATGCGCGGCATCTCGATATCGAGCGTGATGACGTCTGGGGTTACTTCCTTCATACGCGCGACGGCGCCATACGGGTCCGGCGCCACACCGATCACTTCGATCTGCGGATCCGATTCCAGGATTTCCTTCAACGCCTGGCGGACTGTGGCCGAGTCGTCCACGACCAGTACCTTCACTTTGGCCGGTATCATAATTTGCGAGCCTGAACACTCTCCCCGGGATCGATTCTGCGATAGATCGATGTCGTCTCCGGCCGCAGCGGAATGTCCAGTCCGGCGAGCGATTCGGAGTGGCCGGCGAACAGATATCCTCCCGGAGCCAGGTTGCGGCACATCCGGTTGACCACTGCCTCCTGCGTGCTCCGGTCGAAATAGATCATGACGTTGCGGAAAAAGATGACATGGAATATGTCGCGGATGCCATAGTCCGCGTCCATGAAATTCAGCTGGTGAAGACTAACCCTTCGCCGCAGTTCGGGAACCACGCGGGTCAGCGGCTCGGTCTGATTGCGGCTGCACAGGAGGTATTTCTTGCGGAGTTCGGGAGGAACCGGCAGAATCTGGTCTTTCCGGTAGACTCCCTCGCGCGCGCGGGCCAGCACGGTGGTAGAGATATCGGTGCCCAGGATCGCGAAATCGAAGCCGGGCTGCCGGCCGGCGTACTCGGCCAGCACCATCGCCAGGGTGTACGGCTCCTCGCCGGAGGAGCAACCCGCCGACCAGGCCTTAAACCGTATCGCACCGCGCGCCGGAGCGTCTCAGTTCCGGCAAAACGGTGTCTACCAGGAAAGCGAAATGCGTGGCTCGCGAAAGAAGTCGGTCTTGTTGGTGGTGATGGCGTTGATGAAGTGTTCCCGCTCTTCGGCCCCGGCAGCGGCGAAGAAATATTCCGCGTACTGCTCGACCGACTGCAAGCGGAGTTCGCGCACGCGCCGCAGCAAACGGCTCTGCACCATCGCCAGCTTCGATTCCGGCATTTTGATGCCGAGCTCACCGGTGATGAAGCTCGCAAATCGCGCAAAACTGGCCGGCGATAGCGCGACCATTTCGTCAATGCGTTCAGGGGTTTCGATCCGGCTGCCTGCCGTCATTCCCGGACTCCCCGATCCTGCGCCGGCCGGTCCAGCGCCCGGTCCACCACGGCCAGCAGTTCCGCGGCGGAAAACGGTTTTTTCAGCACCTGGCAGGCGCCCAGCAGCTTCGCTGTCCGGAGCATGGCCAGCGTTCCGGTGACTCCGCTCATGGCGACGATCGGCATTTCGGCGCGCATCTGGCGGCTTTGGGCTATAATCTCCAGCCCGTCCCGTTCCGGCATGAAAATATCCGTCAGCACAAGGTCGAAGACCTCGCCGCCGATTCTTTCCATCGCGCGCTTGCCGCCGGTACAGGTGCACACCTGGTGGCCGGCGTCGTGAGGACTGTTTCCGCAATTTCCAGCGTGGAAACAGAATCGTCAACAACCAGGATCTTAGCCATCGATTCCAATTCACTAAGCCGGAACCGCGTCTCCGGTTTGCGGAGCGATCTCTCGTCCGAGGGCAGGGTCTTCCGAGGAGAACACCGCGTTGACGTCGAGAATGATGATGAAGTCGTCCCCCCGCTTGCCCATCCCCTGGATGAAGTCGGTCCGCCAGCGCATGGCAATCCGCGGCGGAGGATCGATGCTGCCGGGGTCCAGTTCGATGACTTCGTGCACGCTGTCGGCGATGCCGCCCAGCACTGTGGCCTCGCCATCGAGGTTCAGTTCCATGACGATGATGCGGGTATGAACCGTGTCGGTTCCTTCCGGCAGGCCGAAGCGAGGCGAAGATCCACGACCGGGGTCGCCTGGCCCCGCACGTTGACCACGCCGCGCATATACGCCGGGCGCGGTGGGCACCTTGGTGATCTGCGATACCTCCAGCACTTCGCGGACCTGGGCGACATCGATGGCAAACAGCTCGTCACCGAGTTTGAACGTCATATATTGCCGGGTTTCGGTGATCATTTTGAGGGCCTCCGGCGTTATGCCTCGTAAGCGGTGAAGTCCCGGTCACGCGCGTCGGCGCTGCCGTTGTTGCTGTCCAGATCGATGCTGGTGCCGCTTGGATGGACCGCGCGCTGCAATTTGGCCCAGCGAGGCTGTAGCGGAGCGCGACATCGGCCGGCCTGTGGGGCAGCGCGGAGCGGCGGACCGGCGCACTCCTTCCGGCTCTGCGGAACCCGCGCGGCCTGCTTTTCACCGGTCTTGAAGAAGGCGATCGCCGACTGAAGGACTTCCGCCTGGCTCGACAACTCTTCGGCCGTGGACGCCATTTCTTCGGATGCCGCCGAATTCTGCTGGATCACCTGGTCCAATTGCTGGATGGCCTTGTTTACCTGGGTGGCGCCCGGTGCTTTGTTCGGCGCTGGCCGCCGCGATCTCGCGCACCAGTTCCGCGGTCTTCTGAATATCGGGAACCAGCTTGGTCAGCAACTGGCCGGCGCCTTCGGCGATCTGCACTCCATCGATACGTGAGGCGGCTGATCTCCGCGGCGGCGGTCTGGCTGCGTTCGGCCAGTTTGCGCACTTCCGACGCGACCACCGCGAAGCCCTTGCCGTGTTCTCCCGCGCGGGCCGCTTCCACCGCGGCATTCAACGCCAGCAGGTCGGTCTTGCGGGCGATCTCCTCGATGATGCCGATCTTTTCAGCAACCTGTTTCATCGCTTCCACCGTGCGGACCACCGCATCGCCGCTGGCGCGCGCGTCCTCGCGAGGCTTTGGACGCGATCTTGTCGGTTTGCCGGGCATTGTCGGCATTTTGCTGAATGCTGGAGGCCATCTCTTCCATGGAGGAGGTGCTCTCCTCGGCCGCCGCGGCCTGTTCGGTAGCGCCTTGGGAAAGCTGCTGCGCCGTGGAACTCATCTCTTCGCTTCCGGTAGCCACGTTGGCGGAGGCGGCGGTAACCTCCGACATCGTCTCGCGCAGGTTCTCCAGCATCTTGACCAGGGCCTGGCCGAGTACGTCTTTTTCCGATAGAGCCTTGGCCTGCACAGTCAGATCCCCTTCGGAGATCTTGACGGCCACGTGCGCGGCGGCATTCAAGTTGCCCACCATGCCGTTCATGGCCTTCGAGCATCTGGCCGATTTCATCGCCGGACAGTGACGTCCACCGTGTGGGTCAGGTCGCCCTGAGAAACCTGCTCCACCAGGCCCACTGCCGTAGCCAGCGGGCGTGTGATGCTGCGCACGACAAACAGAGAGATCACGGCGGCAATCACCAGCGCCGCGCCAAGACCGAGCAGGATACCGGCGCGGGCGCTGCCGACCGCGCTCTGGATCGCACGGGAGAAATCGTCGGCCTGGGATTTGTTGAAGGCTACCAGGTTGGTGGCTGCCTCCAGGTACGTGCGGTGCAGCGCCTTCTGCCGGGAGGCCATTTCCAGTGCCTGGGAGGTAGAGGCAGCTGTCCCCATCCGGACGGTTTTGAAGATCTCGTCGGCCGCTCCGTTGTAGGCCGCCCGGGTCGCCTGCAGTTGGGCAAACAGCTCCCGGTCCCGGTCACTGCTGACATCTTTTCGTAGGCTCGTGTACAGCGCCGTGGTGCGTGTGCGAACGTCCTGAATCTCCGCCTCCAGCCGGGCCTTGTCGTCCTTGTCGGTTGTGACGATATACTGCAACTCCAGGCTGTAGGCCGCTTCGGTGTTCCTCTGTATCTGCCCGACGGTGTAGACGCTCGGTAAGGCGTCTGCCGTAATCGCGGTCGAGCTCTTGTCGATGTTTGCGATCTGCTCATAGGCGAACAGCCCGAGCGCCACTGCTATGACGATAACGGCCGCGAATCCGGCGGCGATGCGGGTTCCGATTTTCCAGTTCTTCATGTGATCCTTCCAAAACAGGCGATGCGCTTTTAGCGGGCTCCTGCCAACGCGTCTGCCCAGGCCCCGTCGGGCGCTTCGCGGCATTCGCGGTCGGCGTGCTGCACGACGGCGGCAATATCCATAATCAGTGCCACGCGCCCATCGCCCATGATCGTTGCGCCCGACACAACATTGATGTTTTTGAAAAATCTGCCCAGAGACTGAATCACCGTCTGGTGTGTGCCCAGCACCCGGTCCACCACGATGCCGACGCGGTCGCCATCCCGTTGAACCACGATGACCTTCTCGATGGCGGGAGCTTTTCCTTCGATGCGGAAGGCCTTTCGCAAGTCGATGTACGGCACCAGGTCCCCGCGGACCGTGATCAGGTTGCGGCCGTTCTTGCGGGCTTTCTGCGCCGCCGGCAGTTCCACGTTCTCGGTAACCGCCGACATGGGAACGATAAACTGATCGCCACCCACCTGCACCAGCAGACCTTCGATAATCGCCAGGGTGAGCGGCAGGGTAATCGAGAGGCGCGTGCCTTTTCCTTCTTCGCTGGCCAGGGACAGGCAGCCGCGCAAGGCATCGATCTGGCGTTTGACGGCGTCCATCCCCACCCCACGGCCGGAGACGTTGGTGACCTGGCGCGCAGTCGAAAAACCGGGCTGCAGGATGAGGTTGAGAATGTCCTTTTCGCTGAGAACGGCATCGGACGCAATCAACTGCCGCTCGACGGCCTTGGCCCGGACGGCGGCGCGGTCGATACCGCGTCCATCGTCCTCGACGCCAACCACGACATCCGACCCGGTATGCACGGCGGAGAGGCGGATGGTGCCGCGGCGCGGTTTGCCTCTGGCGAGGCGCTCGGCGGGCGGCTCGATCGCATGATCCAGGCAATTGCGCAGACAGTGCACCAGGGGCTCGCCCAGTTGATCCAGAATGCTCTTGTCCAGTTCGGTCTCCGCGCCTTCGGTGACCAGATCGGCCTCCTTGCCCAGTTCGGAGGAAAGGTCGTGCACCAGGCGGCCGAAGCGGCCGAACAGGGTGCCGATGGGCAGCATGCGGATTCCCAGGACGTTATCGCGTAGTTCCGCTACCAGCCGCTCCAGTTCCTGCACCGGATTGGCAAACTCCGGAGCTCCATTCTGGGAAACGGCCTGAGCCAGGCGGGATTGATTCATGACCAGTTCGCCCACCAGGTTTACCAGGCGATCCAGCCGGTTGGAAGGAACCCGTACGGTGGACTCGCGCGCCGTCGCCTTGGGCGGCGGGCCTGCCTCAACCGGCGCCCGGCCCGCAGCGGCAGGCTGGGCCGGGGACGCAAGTGCGGATTCCACCATCTCGATCTCCAGGGTGCCGTCGTCTTCTACAAAGATGAATACATCCCGAATAGCGTCACGGCCGCGGGCAGTGCGCAGTTCGATCGTCCACCAGAAATAACAGAGATCCGGTTGGATGGTATCGAGCGGGGGCACGTCCTCGGTATGGGCCGTGATTTCAGCGGAACCGAGGGTGCGCAACTCCTTAAATAGCGCGGCCGGATTTCCTCCATGGATAAGGAGCTCCGGGTTAGGGCGAAACAGAATCCGCCACGTCTGCTCCCCGCTGCCGGCCTGTGCCTCAGGAGTTGCGGCCGCCGCCGGGGAAGAGGCACTACCCGCCATGGCTTCGATGGCAGCCACCAGCAACTCGCTCGAACCCGGCGGCGCCGCTCTGCCGCTCTGCACCCCGTCGAGTAGAAACCGGATGTGGTCGCTGGCTTTCAGCACCAGGCCGGACAGAGCCGGCGCCACCGCCACGGCGCCCGTGCGCACCCGGTCGAGCAGGCCCTCCACGTGGTGCGTAAAAGCGGCGACGGCGTCGAGCCCGCACATGGCGCCGGAACCCTTGATCGTGTGAAACGCGCGGAACAGCTCATCAATGGTCTCGCCGGTCCGCGCTCCGGAGTCGAGCGCGAGCGCAGCCTGTTCAATTCCGGCCAGCAGCTCTTCGGCTTCCTGCAGGTAGGTGGGCACCGGATCATACGACATGGCCGCAGACCTCCTGTGACGCATCCAGCGACAGCCCCAGAGCCGCGCATACCTCCCGAATTCCGTCCGATACTCCGGCGCACTGCAGGGTCTCGGAGGTACGGCAGGCGGAGCACAAAAGTTGCAAAGCCGCGGTATCGCAGTGGCTCACTCCGGTCAGGTCTATGCGCGGATCCGGCGCGCCGGCAAGGTAGTCGCGGAGCGCCTTCTGGAGTTCCTCCGCCGAGCCGATTTCCAGCTCGCCTGACAGCTTGAGGGCTCCGCCGGATTCGTTCCTTTCGATCCTCATGGCGTTTCCCCTTCTTTTGGATGATTCTGCAGCTGTCGGCTCACACAGACCTTATCGGCTGCCGCGGGCCGATTCTGTAGTCGGAGGGTTACATCCCGGCAAGGCGCCTCAAGGGGTCTTCATCGCCCGTGGGTGACCGTGTTTTCAACACTGGTTTTCCACACGGTGAGGCACTCTTCAGCAGTCTTATCCTCTACATACTTAAACACTTGCGAAGTTTCGCAATTGCTTGATTTCAGAGTTTCATATCTGATACTATCCGGCCTAGGTAACGCTAATGCGCCAAATCGCTTTCTTCCTCCCACTGATCATGCTGGCCGGGTTGACCGCGCCGGCCTGGGGAGCCAGTACCGATACTGCTCCTCCCACCGCGGAAACCGCCGCCAAGCCCGCGACCGAGGGTGCCGCCGCGTCCCCCGGAGCAGCGGTCAGCGCCGAGACGCTGCAACAGGAACTGGACAAATTGAAAAAGGAAGTCGCCGCACTCGAAGAGCGGCTGAAAGCCCAGGAACAGCAAGGGCAGTTGCAGAAGCAACCGCCGGCTCCCGCTGCTTCCGAAGTAACCACTTCCCTGAAGGAACTCGACCAGAGGGTTTCAGACACCGAACGCGGCCAGGCCCTGGACCGCCTGCACTTCAGCGGAGATTACCGCTTCGAAGGTCATAGCATCTTTGGCAGGGTACCTTCTCATTTCGACGGCATGCAGTTACAGAACCTGGTTGTCAAGAGTATGTTTGCCATGCCGATTCTGGGCCGTCCGCCGGCCAGCCTTGCCGAAATCAACAATACCGTAAGCTCGAATTACGCCAACTATCTGCAGTTCACCAATAACCTGACCTTCAACCAGCTCAAGCAGGGAATGGCGTCATTCCCGGCGCCGATGCAGCAGCAGCTTTTCGGAATGCTGATGCCTTCCACCTTCACTCCCGCTTACAACAACAACAACGATTCGCTGTTCACTAACCGGTTGAGATTGAACTTCGATGCCAAGGTCTCGGACAACGTCTCGTTCACCGGCCGGTTGAGCATGTACAAAGTGTTCGGGGATTCCACCGGAGTGCAGGTATTTGACGGCCAGCCCACCTCGATGAATGTGGACGGAACCACGGCGGGCGTGCCGAATTCCGACCAATTGCGGGTGGAACGGGCATTTTTCAGCTGGAACGAAATCGGCGGCTCAAAGCTGTATCTTTCGATCGGCCGGCGTCCTTCCACCGGAGGCCCTCCGATGAATTACCGCCAGGACGAATTGCGGGGCGGGACGCCATCGGGGACGCTGATCGATTACCAGTTCGACGGAATCACTGTGGGCTATAAGTTGACCGACAAGATGATCTGGCGGCTGTGCTGGGGCCTCGGTTATGAATCCGGCTGGGGCAACGGTAATTTGCTCAAGATGCCGCAGGACCGTCTGAAGGACAGCCATTTCCTGGGAGCCAACCTGGATCTTTGGAACACGGAGGATACCCTGGTGCAAGCCACCTATGCCCACGCATTCAACGTGACCGATGGTTTCGATGGTACGGTGGTGCTCCCCGTCAATCCGCTAACCGGCGATCCCGTCAATGCTCCGGTGGTGATGCGCTACACACCGTCGGCGAACCTGGGCGCCATCCACCTCTTTGGCATGAACGTAACCCACAAAGCCAGGGCCGTGGACTTCTATACCAGCGGCAACCTGTCCGCCACCCGGCCAAATGGCGTGACAACACCGTTCGGCGGGCTCATGTCGGACCCGTTCGAAACACCTGTCAATCGCTCCGGATATATGTTCCTGGGCGGCATACGATACAACTTTCCGAATGACGAGCGGACCAAGGTCGGATTCGAATTCAATCACGGCAGCCAGTACTGGTTCAATTTCGCTCAGGCATCGGACGATATCATTGCGCCCAAGACGGATACGCGCGGCAACGTTTACGAAGCCTACCTGACACACCGGATCAATAGCCGCTTCATCTTCAAAGCCGATTTCATCCGGTACAACTACGACTATTCCGGCTCGGGGTGGCACCTGGGGGCTCCCAAGTCCCTGGATTCCAACCCGACGCTTGGTTTTCCAACCTATAACCGCGCCACCATGGTCAGTCTGGGCATGACGACGCGCTTCTGAAGCGGGAGAAATTCCCTGTACCAGTGAATAACGAAGGAGATACTCATGACTTATAGATACCGTGCACTTCGTTTCTCTATTGCCGCTGCCGCAGCCCTGACCGGGATCGCTCTGCTTACCGTGCTGGCTACCGCCGGCACCAATTCGCCGAAAGGCAGTGAGACCAAAGGCCGCGCCTATTATCGCCAAATGTGCAAGGACTGCCACGCCAAGGGAGCCAAGGGCGGAGAAGTCTCGCCTCTGACGAAGACGCAGGCGCAATGGCGGACTTACTTCCAGAAGGCGAAGCATGCCGGCGGGGCGGAACCGCTCACTAAGTATATGGATGATGCGAAACTGCTCGACGTCCAGGTTTTTCTGATCAACCACGCCGCGGATTCGCCCCAGCCGGAGACCTGCGGCAAGTAGATCGCCGGTTCCCGCGGGATTGGGAGATAAGCCATGCATATACATCACAGAGTTGGATCGAAAGTACCCAGGCCGGTTCCATGGCGCGCCGCGATGGGAATGGCGTTTCTGCTGTCTGCCTTGCCGGCACAGGAACCGGCCCGCCCGGGTTCGTCCACTCCTCCCCGGATGGCCCATCCCGCGGTTATTTTGAAAGACGATGGCGGCCGCAACGTCCTGGAATCGGGTCAGCCGGTCAGCACCCGGCGGACCTGTGGAGGCGACTGTCACGATTACGACTTCATCGCGGGTAGCTTCCACTTCCAGCAGGGGAAGGCGGAGATGGACCCTGCGCTCCTGTCTTCCCATGGCGTGCCGGCTTTCAACTCGTCACCGGGCATGTTCGGGAAGTTCTCTATTATTCCGAATCGTCAACTGACTCACGCGGGCATCGCCGATCCCTCCGATGCGGACATGAGCCAGCCCGAGTGGCTGACCAAGTGCGGAGGCTGCCACACCGGCGGAGGGATTTCGGAGTACGATTTGCACGGCCGGCGGTTTCTGACGCCCGGCGCCGCGCCGGAGGGCGCGCTCGACCCCAGCTACACCATTCGCGACCGCGAGAAAGGCCAGGTTGTCGCGTGGGATTGGGAGAAGAGCGGAATCGCCGAAGCGGACTGTTTTCTCTGCCACGTGCCGAAGGCCAGCCGGGCGGCGCGAAAGAAAGAGATGGGCGCCGGCAACTTCCGCTGGGCGAATACCGCAACCCTCGCCGAAAGTGGAATCGTGACAGGAAACGCGGCCGGCGGCTTCACTTATAATCGCGCTGCCTTCACCCCGGAAGGCGCGGTCAAACCGGACGCCCTCAACCTGTCCGACCCGGCCTTAGAGAACTGTGCGATGTGCCACGGATTCACGGCCAGAAACACCACCACAATTCAGGCGATTCAACACGCCGATATCATGCGCGGCACCGAGAAGGCCGGCTGGATCTATAACGGCGCCAAAATCAGCGATACGGTGTCGCCCAGGATTGCCGGCAAAGAGAGCATGACCTACCCGTGGGACGCGCACGCAGCCAAGGGCCTGATTTGCATCGACTGCCATTTCTCGCCGAACAATCCGGGGAGGATGATCCAGGAAGATCCCAAAAAGAATCTCCGCTTTAAGCCTGTTGCGGAAGACCTGGCGGTATACCTGAAACGGCCGGACCACAATTTCGCGCGCGGCAACATTCCTCCGGAGACGGTCAATGTGACCCGTCATAACACCATGCGGGCCTGCGGCGACTGCCACGATGCCGAAAAAGGGCATGCTTTCCTGCCTTACAAAAGCCGCCATTTCCAGGCGCTGGCATGCCAGACCTGCCACATTCCGGCAGTACATTTCTGGGCCTACCGCAGCGACGATTGGGGTTTTCTGATGGATACCGGCACCAGTCGCGTCACATTTCGCGGCATCGACGGCAGCATCGTGGACCCCGAATCCGATGTGACCGGCTACCTGCCGGCCTACATCCCGACTCCGGATAAGAACAACCGCATGCAGATCCGGCCCACCAACCTGATCACCGGGGTCTATTGGTTCGACCGCGCCAAAAACCGGCCGGTCTTCACCTGGCAGGTGCAGCAGGCGTTGTTCGAAGAGCGGCCCGCCGAAGGGGAGTGGAAGTATCGCCCCGAGATCCTCAAGGCGTTTGCGGACAAGGATGGAATCATCGACCTCCCGCAAGCCGTTTACGATACGCCGGGAAAAATTGCCCTGGTCCAGGGACTTCTGCGGCAGCACGCCGGGGTGAGCGATTCGGAACTGCGCATCGAAGTGGTGCCCTGGGCTATGAGTCACAGCATCGTAGGGAAAGGGCAGGCAGTCAAGGAATGCACCGCGTGCCATTCCAGTAACAGCATGTTACACCGTCCCCTGGACCTGAATACGTTCCTGCCTAAAAACGTGCCCGTCATTTACCGGGGCCGGAAGGTAGAGGTGGTGAACTTCGCGGGCAAGGAACCCTCCTTTGACAACCGCGCGCTGCTGCAATCCTTCTACATCACCGGCAATAGCCGGTCGCCGTGGGTAGAGTGGCTCGGATGGCTCTCGGTGGCGGCGGCCGCGCTTTTCAGTATTCTGCACGGAATTCTTCGTCTGTTGAGAGGTCGTTTATGATGCCTGCCGAGTCCCCGCTGTATACCCTTCACGAAAGAATCTGGCACTGGCTCCAAGCCGCCCTGATGAGCCTGCTGATTGTCAGCGGCCTGGCCATACACTACCCCGACAGGCTCCGCTTCCTGGGCCCGATGGGGCTGGCGATAACCTGGCACACCTGGCTGGGGGCATTTCTGATTCTCAATGCGTTCCTCGGCGTCTTCTACCACTTGACCGCGGAGAAGTATCATCATTTTCTGCCGAGGATGGATGACTTCACCGGGGCCGCGTTCCGTCAGGCCCGGTTCTACCTGTACGGGATCTTCAAAGGGGAGCGCCACCCGCTGGAGACGGACCCGCGCCGGAAACTCAACCCGCTGCAGAAGATCACTTATCTTGTGCTGTTGAATATCCTGATCCCGTTTCAGATTGTGACCGGTGTGCTGATGTGGGGCGCGGACAGGTGGGCGAATCTGTTCGACAGGGTTGGCGGGCTCTGGCTTCTCGGTCCGGCTCACACCCTTGGCGCCTATCTTTTCCTGGCGTTCCTGATCGGTCATCTCTATTTAGCCACTACCGGGCCGACGCCGGGGGCGCTCTTGAGAGCGATCGTCACGGGCCGTTCTGAAGGTGGCGAAGCCGGCGCCGATTGAAAGGTCTTGCCCCGAATGGCTTCAAACGGACAACAAGACGCGGCTATCCGTTCTAAAATGCAATCAGGAGACCCGATGCGCAGAGGCCAGAGCCCAGAGGCGGAAGAACAAATTTTCGAAATGCAGGTGAGGATCTGCAAGGCCTTCGCCAACTCGACGCGGCTGCGCATGCTTGACCTGCTGGGCAAGCGCGAGTATACGGTCTCCGACCTCCAGTCGGCCCTGGGGATCACGCTGCCGAACGTCTCCCAGCATCTCTCGGTCCTCAAGGCGGCCGGGATAGTATCTACGCGCCGGGATGGCAAACAGATCCATTGTTCGCTGACACTCCCGGAAGTAAAGGAAGCCTGCCAGCTCATCCGCAACGTACTGCGCGCGCAACTCAGAAACGGCCGCAAACTGGTGGTATAGGCTTGTGCCCCGGCGGAGGGATTGCTCAGCCGGGACCGCTGGTTTGCCGCGCCTGGCGCGACAAACTGCCGTAGTAGCCCGCCGTGTCGATTTCGGTGGCGGATTGGAAGTGGCGCGCGCTCGCGGCGGTGTCGCCGAGGACCGCGCGGACGTGGCCGGCACAGTAATGGAGTTCGGCCAGGATGGGCTTGGCGCTGTCGCCGCAGAGCGCAAATGCTTCCTCGATAGCGCTCCCGATCTCTCCTCCGGGCGATTGATTCTCAGCCAAGGCCCACGCCAGAACGGCCAGCGACTCCCCGAGATTGATGTCGCGTTCCTCTTTTCCGAGCTTTCCGCTCGCCGCCCGGTCTGCCGCTACGGCCGACCGCGCGGCATCCAACGCTGCCGCGCTCCGTCCCCCGCGCCGCAGCAGCATTTCCGCCATGGCGCGATAGCCGCATCCCCGGCCTGGCGCTTCCGCAATGCACTCCCGGAAGCAGTCCGCCGCCTCTTCCCAGCGTCCCTGCGCCATAAGAACCCGCCCCAGTTCGTCGCGGCAAACGGTCTTTAGCGCCGCGTTGGTCTCTATCGCCAAGCTTCGGCGAATTGCCTGTTCGGCCTCTTCCAGGCGCCCCAGTTGAAAACAGGCGGATCCCCGGAAGAACAGGTAGCCGGGCGGTTCCGATCCCTTGACCCTCAGTCCCTCGACGATCTTCAACTGAGCCTCGTAATCGCCGCGACGATAGGCCGCAAGCTGGTCTCGAATGATGCCGAGTTCACGCACGACGCCGGCAGCGATCATCGCATTCCGACGTCCAGCGTGAACCACTTCGATTCGAACCCGGCCGGCATGATCATGTGGTCCTTCTTACTCGGAAACAGGAACGTGCCGACACCCCAGAACCAGATCCCCGTATCGCGCGGCGCCACGTTCGCTTCCAGTTCTTTGGCCAGTTGCCGGTCGGCTTCGTGCCGGGCGAAGAAGGGTGAAACGATTCCCCCCACCTCCACGCGATTGAAGGACGCGGCGATCCGGAAATACGGCTGTGGCCAGATATAATGTTCCACGCGGCGGATGCGTCCACGCACCTGCGCGCCGGCGGGAATCAGCACCTCGCGCGAACCGGCGCGGAGTACCGGCTTGACCACCGTTGCGGTCACCGGGTCGCCGGCCGCGGCAGTGGCGCTATCGATGGGGTCAACCAGGGATAGCGTGACCGGCAAACCAATGGGAAGTGCGACGCGTCCCCGGCCCGCGGCCGGCGCTGCCGTAGCCTGCGGTTCCGGAGCGCCCGCAAACACGATTTCCGATTCCGCCTTGTACTCCCGGCAGCCCGAAAACGTGATGGTGTTTCGCGTTTGCCTTCCGCTCTTGATCAGGATGTCGAGCTGACTCTGGCGCGGCAGCAGAACACTACTGTCACCCACGTGTACCAGTTCGTATTCCAAGGTAGTGGCGGCGGAGCAAAAGGGGGCGCCGGGCGGCAATTGGTTGGTGCGCACGGTGAGGTGTTCCAGGTCCAGAGATTCGGGATTGATCTGGATTTCGCCCTCATAAGCCGCCGGGAGCCAGCCTGAACCCACTTTGATCTGGAACCGGCTCGCTTCCAGCGGCACCCGGTACCGGTATTCGAACAGCGTCTTCCCGTCCCGCTGTTGGGCGCCGTTGTACTGAAACGTGACCCCGGGCGACGCGAAGATGCCGGCCAGGTAGCCTCCGTATGAGCCCGTCGATACCGGGCCGTCGCGGATGATCTCGTCGATGTTGCGCGTATCGAACCGCGTGGCGCCCGGCCAGGAATGCAGTTCCCGCCCATCCGACAGCGTCACCTCCAGACGGACGCGGTCGGTGTATTCCAGCTCATGCGGATCGCTCCGGGAGGCGTTGTCGCCGGCGGGACCGCAAGCCGCCGTTTCCCGCGATTCCACCAGCCGGTACGAGCTGCGGTTCACGGTCTCGACGCACACATACTTCTCCAGATCGTGAGCCATCGCCTGCAGACGAATGCGTGCCCGCTCCAGCACCGCCGTGGGGTCGCCCGGGGTTTGGCCGAAGACCACGGCGGAAGCCGCTAGTAAAATGGCGAATCTCATGTCTGGCGCGGAAGCATGGGGTGCCGCTCTCCTATTTCAGGCTCGCTGGAGCCATCCTCGGTCTCCAATTCTGGGCGGCGTGATCTTCGCTGGCCACCTCCGTGGCTTTCAGCTTGGCCGCGGCCGCGGTACGTGTCTTTTCCGCGCTCTTGTCGCCGTGCAGAAAGGCCAGTGTCAGCCAGAAATACGCGCGCTGTTCGCTTTGGGCCACTCCGTTGCCGGTGGCGAACCGCATCCCCAAATTGACCATCGCAGGTGCGTAACCCTGGGTGGCGGAGGCGCTCACCCAGCGGGCCGCCTGCTCCTCGTCCTTCTTCACGCCATGGCCGCCGGCATACAAACGGGCCAGGTTGTATTCCGCTTCCGGATGTCCCTTCTGGGCGGCCAGTTGGTACCAATATGCAGCCAGTTGGTTATCCTGCGGCATACCGTACCCTTCCACGTTTGCCCAGTCGGTCGGCGGACCGTCGGATTCCACGGAATTGGCCATCTGCAGCCAGCGAATTGCGTCGGCCTGGTCCCTCGGCACCCCCCAGCCGCGGGAGTACATCTGGCCTAGTGCAAACTCGGCTTCCGGATTCCCTTGCTCAGCGGACCTGCGGTACCAGAATGCCGCCTCGGTCAGGTCGCGCCGCACGCCCAACCCCTGGGCATACAGAATGCCTAAATCGAATTGGGCCTCGGCATGTCCGGCGTCGGCCGCCGCTTTCCATTCCTTATACGCTCTCTGATAATCCTTGCTCTTGAAGGCCGCCAATCCCGCTGCCGTGTCTGCAAACACGGGCATCGCAGCCAGGGTCAATGCACCCAAACCAACCATCCGTAGAGTTGTGGAGAAGTATTTCATACTGCCTCCTTTCTGATTCAAGTTGTATCACGATGCGGCCTTCCCGGCGTAACATGTCTCAAAAGGGGTGAGATGAACCTGGCATTATTCGGTCTGGCGGGCGTCGCCACGCTGCTCAGCCTGCTCCTCGGCGTATGGCTGGGGATTACTATGGCGGGGACGCTGCCGGGCGCGGCATGGTCCAGGTCTCTATGCTAGGCTGGCTGTCGCACGGCGAATCGCCGGAGGTGCTGCTGCGGCTGGTCATCGGAGTTTCGCCGTGGCTGGCGATTCTCTTTTGTGTGGCGGCTCTTTCCACGGCTCTGCGAGGCATCCAGGTAACCGCGGGCGCGGCACTGGCATTGCTCTCGGTGCTGCCCTTCCCGTACTGGATGCCGGCGCAGGCCAGGCATGACCGGCAACAGACCCAGGCGGACCAGGCCTACGCCGCACAGCAGGCGAAACTCGAAGCCATTCGCAATCTACCCGACGATACACCCGTGGAAAAGCTGCTGGCCTATACTGACGTGCCCGACATCTTCACTACCGAGATGCCGGAAGAGGCGCGGGCGCGCATTCGCAAATTGTCCGGCAGACAAGCGCAAGTCCAGGCGCTTCTGGAGCGGGGAAGCGACCTTGTTCTGACTCAGCTCGATACCCTGGATCTGGACGTGACCCCATCTATGTGCGCCGCGGCCCGCAAGAACCTGGCTCGCGCGGCCGCGCAATGGCAGGCAAACACCGCGCAATTGCAGCCCGCTGCCGACCGCGTGGTGGGTCCAATCCGCTTTCTGCTGCGCCACGGATGCGCCTGCGACAACGAACTGGACGCCCTGCAGCAGGCCCTGCAATCCGCGCCGGACTCCTGGGGCAAAGACAACTTCCTCAAACAACTGGCCGCCGCTCGCGCCACCCGCGGCGCGGAGTAGCCGAATGTATTGAACGGCCGCATTCGCTTTGACGTATTCTAGTACGGAGCAAATTCATGTATTGTGATCGCTGTGGAACGCAAGTAGCCGACGGCCAGCAATTCTGTTCCAATTGCGGGCAATCGATCCTCGGGCCTCCGATGGCCGCCCCCGGCGCGCCGATCCCCGTGTGGGCGCCGCCCACGAACGTGCAAGTGTCGGCCGGACACTGGTTGGGCGCCGGCTGGGATCTGGTGAAGGCGGACATGGGCACCTACGCCCTGGCCACCCTGATTTTCTTCGTGCTCAACGGCGTGCCCCTGATTCAAGGCGCGCTTATCGCCGGGTTCCACATCTACACGATCAAGAAAATGACAGGTCAGCCGGCCGAGTTTGCAGACCTCTTCAAGGGTTTCAACTTCTTCATCCCCACGCTGGTGGCGTCTCTGCTGATCGGCGTATTTACCTTCGCCGGCGCCCTCTTGTGCATCATTCCCGGCCTGGTGGTGGCTGCCGCGCTCAAATTCACCTACCTGTTCATTGTGGATAAGCGGATGGACTTCTGGCCCGCCATGCAGGCCAGCCACGCCATCGTGAAGCAGGATTATTTCGGTTTCACCATGTTCCTGCTCCTGGCGTTCCTGGTGAATGTGCTCGGCCTGTTGTGCCTGGTGGTGGGCCTGCTGGTGACCGTGCCCATGACCATTGCTGCGATTACCGTGGCCTACAAGGAGCTTGTCGGCTTCGAACCGCAGACCAGCGCCCTGTAGCATGTCGCGGGCATCATCCATCCGGCTGGCCGGCGCGGCCCTTCTGCTCAGCCTCTTGTGGTGGGCCTCGCCGCCGGCGGAGCCCGCCTTCCGCGCCTGTCCCTTCTACTGGCTAACCGGCAAAGCCTGCCCGCTCTGCGGACTCACGCGGGGACTCTGCGCCCTGGCGAAAGGTCACTGGACCCAGGCCGTCCATTTCAATGCTCTCACCCCGCTGGCGTTCGCCCTGCTGTTTTCTCTCTTTTGGAAAGCGCCCTGGCGGCCGCGTTTGTGGAACTGCGGCATCGCTGCATTCGCCCTCTACGGAGTGATTCGCGTCTTACCGTGAGACTTCCGCCGGGCGAACCTTGCTGCCGCCGCGCGTGAGTTCGAAGTGCAGCATCCACTCGCTGGCAACGCTGTTGCCCTGCGCTGTCGGCGGCCGGAATTCCCAGTGGCGGGCGGCCTCCAGGGTCAGCTTCGCCAGGTATTTGCTCGGACCCGGATAATCCAGCCTGGCGCTCACCACGCGCCCCGCGGCATCCACCGCGGTCCGCACTCTGATCTTCACCGTTCCGCGGATGGTGTTTCGGGCCTGCCGGGGAATCTCGGGCAGTACCTCGTGAGTCACCTGCCCGGGCATGGGACTCTCTATTGTTTTGGGCGCCGCGGGTTTCATGGGAGGCTGCTTTACGGGATCAGCCGCCACAACCGTCGGTGCATCCTTCGCCGCGGGGGCAGCGGACCGGCGGAGAATCCCAGCCCCGATTACCACGACCCCGAGACCCAGCACCACCGCAGCCGCGGTAACCGGCACACTGCGCCGCGATCGCGCCTCAGGTGCCGGAATCGCCTGTGTGCGCGCGGCCGGCGCCGTCCCCCGAAGCCGCACCGCGACCTCGGCCACCGTCGGCCGCCGTGCGGGTTCCGCATTCAGACAATCGCGAGCCAAGCCGGCAAATTCGGCTGGCAAGGTTCCTGGCAACACCAGTTCCGAACCCGCATACCGAGGCGGCTCTTGCGTCAGAGCCTCCACCAATACCATCCCCAAGTCCCGCACATCGCCGGCCGGAGAGAGTTCCTCCGACGGCTCACTCGCGCCATCGCTCGACAGTTTCACCTGCTCCCCTACCGCCATGATGTTGGCTGCCTTGATATGACCGTGCACCAGACCTTCGCCATGAAGGTACGCCAGCGCCTCCAGAACGGGCCCCAGCATCTCCCGGACCTCCGCCGCATTCAGCGGACGGTCTCGAAGCACGCCGGCCAGGCTCTCCTCGCCATATTCCATCAGCACATAAAGCAGTCCATCGCTTTCCGGCTGGCAGTCTCCCCCGTCGAACAGCCGGATCAGATGCGGATGTGACAGGCGCGCGGCCCGTTCCCACCGCGCAAGTTCGTGTTCCGCGTTCTCCGCCACAACCAGTTTGATGGTGGCGTTCCCGGTGAGAAACGCGGCGGATTGCTCCCCGCTCCCCAGCAATCGCTGCAAGGGGTACTGCTTGTTGATAACCCGGCCTTCCCACTCTTTCCAGGAGCTTGACAATATCCCAAACCTCAGGACTATTTTAACGCCTACCCTTCCAGCAGCCCCATGCGGGCAAACCAGGTGAGGGCTTCGCGCGGGGCGAATCCGCACGTGCGCGCCAGTTCTTCCTGGTCGCGCGAGCCATCCAGCAGTCGAAGCAGGCGCAGATCCGCTTCTTCCAATTCGACGGGAGTATGGCAGGCGCTCAAAACCTGTGACGATCGCGCCGCCTGCCAGCGTGCCAGGGCGCTGGCGCGGGGACGCGCTGTGACCGTTTCCTCGCACGGAAAATCGTGAACGTGGAAGGTGGCGAATCCGCTGCGCGCCAGCGCCCACAGAATTTCCGCCAGCGCCTCCGGAGCGCTCGCGTACGGCAGCAGATCGTCAAACGGCAGCGGCAGCGGATAGCTGTCGCCCAGCGCGCCTACAATGGCTTCCAGTTCCGCGTGTCCGGGAGCGATGCGGATGCCGTTCAGCCCCTCGATTTGTCCATCTGGCAGGCGGCGTGCCGGAGCGGCGAACAGAAACCCGGCCATGCGCGCGGCGCCAGGATCGCGATCCAGCACCACTCCGGAACGGCACAACAGCGTCTGCCGGAACCTTCGGCAGCGCAGAAAATCCAACTCCTGTTCGCGCTCGATCGGGTCGTCCGCTTCGCCGCCGGCCGCGCCGCGAGGGTCGAACATCAGGTGCACGTCCGCCTCGCCCAGATATTGCAGGCCATGCGCGGCGGCATGGCCAGTGAATTCGTGGAAGTAAACCGGATCGTTCACTGCGGCCAGGTCATCGTGCCAGAAGGAGCCGGCGTCTTTTTCCAGCAGCAGCCGCGTCTCTTCCTCCAGCAGTCCGCGCCAGGCGGGTGGCGCCAGCCGTCCTGCCGCCAGCGCGTGCAGGAAACTACGCGCCCGCTCCATGCGCCGCGCCGGATCCGCAGTGCTCCGCGTGTGGTACAGCATCATTTCGCGCAGCATCTGCCGCAGGTGACGGCCCGGGTAGGTGTTATAGCTGACAAACGCGACTCCCTGCGGCGCCAAACGCGTGGCGCAAACGCGCAGCAAAGCGTCGCGCGCGTCCGCCGGCACCCACGAGTAGACGCCGTGCGCGATGATGCAATCGAACTCGCCATACTCCGGGCCGATCTCGCGCAGATCGCCAGCCACCAGGCGGATGTTTTCCAGTTTCAGGTCCGCGGCCATCCGCCGCGCCGAAGAGATGGCATCTTTGGCCAGATCGACGCCGGTAACCTGGCTTTTCGGCAGCCCATACGCCAGCGGCACTACGTTGCCGCCGTCGCCGCACCCGATCTCCAGCACGCGGCAGTTCGCCACCGGCGCGGGACGCATGCCGAACAGGGTTCCGACGGCTGCCAGCCGGTCTGGATGAGTCTCATTCCGTGCCCGCGTGAGATACGGCACGGAATTGTAAGGGTTATCCGTCACGCTTCATTATGGAACGGCGGCGTGCGCCTGCCGCCGCGGAGGACCACGTGCTCTATCCGCGGCGGGGATGGAAAAGCGCTATGAAGTCTGCCGTTGCCTTATTCGTGTTATTCGCCGCTCTGGGCTGCGCCCAGGACGAAAAGCCGCAAGTGGTGAAGCGCCTCTCAGCCGTTACCTGGAATCTGGAGACACACAAACTCGAATGGACCGTAGAAAAAGGCACGGTCGTGGGTGGGGAGTTCGTTCCGGACGAAAAGGTGAAATACGAAGTATCGCCCGACGAATCCTTCATGGCGTTCGCCGGTGAAAAACGCGCGCTGGGAGAAGATGAAGCCGCCAGCCTGCACCAGTTGCTGAACGTGTTGAGTGTTTACTGCGTAGAGAGCGTGGTGTGGTGGGAACACGGCCAGCCGGACAGCCCCGCGCAACCGGCGCCCGGACTCCTCACCAAGCCCGACAAACCCGCATCGCCCAAAGTCGCACCGGCGCCCGGCGAAAAGGTGGTAAAGGTGGAGCTGTAGTTATCCGCGCGCGCGCCGTGAGATTCGAGCCATCGTTTGGCTGCGAGCGGCGTGTAAGCGCTTTACACTTTGCCCTGCCTTCGTTGCGCCGGGATGGACCTGCGTTTGTTTTACGTTCAGCATCTTGCGCGTGACGATCGTCAAAAACGTCAACTTCTCATTTCGCCTGCCCTAGCCCCAATACTCTTCACTTAACGATTCTGATGGCTGCGGAAATGTCGCTGAGGGCGGCGGTTGTGCCGGGGCGCAGCGGGAAGTTGCTCATCTTGCGTTTGACCCCGCGCGGATTGCGCCGGTTGAGGCTGGGGCCGGCGAGTTCGGCGCGGATCTCCAGCAGCACCGCTTCATGGAACTCTTTTCGGCCCCGAGGGGGGAATAGCGCCGTAGACCGCCATCTTGCGGCGGACGACCCGCACGGCGTGGAGAAACGACAGCCGGTCGGGATCCTCGCCGGCGCGCAGCGCGGCTTCGTGCATGAGGCCGCGGATGGCGAAGTGCGCCATCAGTCAGACCGTAGAACTCCTGCCGGACCAGATCGGGCGTTTTACTGCGCAGGACGATATGCGCGCCCCGCAGGTGGGTCTTGAGTTCGTCGAACGCGGTTTCGATCTCCCAGCGCTCGTGATAGAGCGCGGCTAGTTCGGTGGCCGGGACTGTTCGTGGATCGAGAATGGTCGTTACCAGCCGGTAGATCGGCTCGGCATCGGCAACGCCGTCCAACTCGTAGTCGATCACGCGCACCACGATGCCGTTAGGCTTGTGCCGCCGGTCCCGCTCCGATGGATAGATGCGACTCAGATAAGAGCCATCGGGAGAGCGCCGCTCGCAGGGCAGAGCGCATGTTCTTCTTGACCCGCCACAACAGGTCCGCGCCCGTAGCCGCCGCCTGCTTCCACAGCTCGAAACCCGAAGAAAGCCGCGATCGGCCAAGCACAGCATGCCCTTGCCCCAGATTGGACAAGACCGTCTTGGCCAGCGCGATCTCGCTGGTGGCGCAGCCCGCCATCTGGCTGCCGAACAGGACATGGGTACCGTTTTCCACCAGCGACACGAAGCGGATCTGTGGATACGCGCTCGTGCCGCGACTGGCTCCCGGACGACCGAAAGCTTCGTCGTTGCCTTTCTCGTCGGCGACATCCAGCGTGCTGCCGTCCAGGCTCACCAAACGCCAGTCGCGATACCAAGCCCCCTTCGTGGCAGCCACCGCGATCGGCCGCACGACTTCATCGTGCAGTTGCCGCAACGGCTCCCATCCCAGCGGGTCCGCGCTTGCGAGATGCCTGAATTGCCGGCTACTTTGATCCGCCACGACGGGCCAGCAGCCACTGCACTCCTTCCAACAGGCAACGCAAAACCTCCCGGTAAGAGGACTGCATGTACAGCGCCAGCGCGATCACATAGTAGATCACCACATGCGCCGGCAGATCCCGCTCGCGCACGACTGGCTCTGCTGGTCGCCGCCAGCGCCGCGCGCACCTTCTCCAGCGGGAAGGTCTTGGCGATCACCCCAAGACTGATGTAGTCGGTGATCCGGCTGCCGGCGGGTAGTGCAGCCAGTGTGCGTGCCATCAGACCTGCCCCTCCAAGCCGGTTTGCACACTTGCGCACAAAGCATAGGGAAAGCGCCCCCGGATTACCCGATTGAAGTAGCTACCTTTGGAAGAAGCGCCCAGCAGAGCTTCATAAACCGCCGCCGGAACGCCGTAGTAATGGTAGATGGCCCGTGTGCAGAACTCCAGTTGCAAAATTCCGCGGCCGCCGTCGTACGCAAGTGCCCGCAAGGTGGTTGATTCCACCCTCATTTCGTTCATGAGTGACCTCCAGGAGAGGCTACGCTCTAGAACAGAATATCATAGAAATGTTTGTTAAGTGAAGAGTATTGGCCCTAGCCCCGCCACCACTGCGGCAAACTTATCGAGTATCTGGTTCCAGCCCTCTACTTGACCGCTATTCTTAGCGTTCTCCATGGTTTCGTTTCCAGTGAATGTGAGTCTCGTCCGGCCGTTTCCGAGATCTTCAAAGGTAGTCACATCGTGCGCACCGTCTATGGCCTCATGTTCTATTCCATAGTGCGCAGGCTCAACCTTGTTTCCCTGCGGGTCGGAAAAGTACATGGAGGAAACGATCTTTTCATGCGGAACAATCTCGTGGTATTCACCGGCATTCCAGAACTCCTGGCCATCCGGAGCTCTCATGCAGCAGAGAAATTTTCCTCCCACGCGAAAATCCATACTGCAAAAAGGCGTGGTAAAACCCTTCGGGCCCCACCATTGCATCACATATTTCGGATCCGTCCACGCCTTCCAAACCAATTCGCGCGGGGCATCGAAAACTCTTGTGACAACCATCCGCTCTGTCTCGTTAGCCGTGTTTTTTGCCATCTTTGAGCTCCATTTTTTTCATTAGATTCACAACCACATCCAGCTTGTCGAAACTCTCTTCCCAGAACCGGCGATAATAAGCCGCCCAGTCGCTGACTTTCTTGATCGCCTCTGGCCTAAGCGTGCACACACTCTCTCGTCCGTGCTTCGTCTTGATCACAATCCGCGCCCGCACCAGGCAGGCAACATGTTTTGAAATCATCTGCTGCGAAAGTGCAAACGATTCCGTCAATCCATGCACAGAGGCAGGACCATGTGAGAGTCGTTCGATCATCCCCCGCCGGGTCGGATCAGACAAAGCGGCAAATGTTGCACCTAATTGATCCACTACCATATGGTAGTGGATTGTCTGTTAATGTCAAGGGCGAGTTTTGCGATTCCTGCGCAGGAGCGCGAGCCGGCAGGGTTAACTTGCTGGCATCAGGGCCCGGGGAATGCAAGATTGCTTCTGGAACGTGTCCTGGATGTATCGCGCGACCCGTACAAAGCCCGGATTAGGCTGACAGGGTGTCCCCTTCCCTAACCGGACCTACGGCAAGGATGGCGTCCACGCCGGGAAGGGGCTGCGGACCATGGGGCGCTTCTGCGTGCGAATGGGACATAAGAACCTTCGGTTGTATCGGGTGATCGGATCATGGGAACATCGGGCCAACAAAAAACGCCAGATGGGCGCAGACGGCGGAGAGCGTCCCGCGATGGTAGCGTGGTGTTCATGGATATCGAAAAGAATGCGGTGCTGCTGGTCATCGACGTACAAAAAGGAATGGACGATCCGCGATTGGGTCGGCGGAACAATCCCGGCGCGGAGAAGAATATCGAGCGCCTGCTGCAAGCCTGGCGCGCGAGCGGTCGGCCCATCATCCACGTGCGGCACGATTCGACCGGCGCCAACTCACCGTTTCGACCAGGCCAGCCCGGGAACGAGGTCAAACCGGAAGCGCAACCACTCCCCGGCGAACCGGTGGTCCGCAAGTGCGTGAGCAGCGCTTTCATCGGTACAGACCTGGAACAGCGATTACGCGCGGCGCAGCAGAAGACCCTCGTAGTCGTGGGAATGATGGCGGAATACTGCGTCAACACTACGGCGCGCATGGCAGAAAACCTGGGATTCGATGTTCTCGTGGTAGCCGATGCAACCGCCGCCTGGGAGCACAAGAACTTCGACGGCAGTCACCTGGGCGCCGATGAGGTCTATCGCGCCGTAATGGCGACGCTGCACGATGAGTTCGGACAAGTCGTTACGACGGATGCAGTGCTGGCAGCGACCCAGGGCACTGTCGCCGTCGCTCCGTAGCGCCTGGCCATCAATATTCCGCGAAGGCGTCGTCGGGATAGCAGTACAGCAAGCGTTCGCCCGGTTCGGCCGACGCGCTGGCCGGATTCTTCATCGCGTGCGCGTGTTTGCTGGGATGCCGGTTGGGCGGACTGTCGCAGCAACGCGTCCCCCCGCATTCCTGGCAGGTGCGCAAGTGTACCCACTCCGAGTGAGTGTATCCTGCTTCATTATGAACGGCGTCCTGGGTTCCGGTGCGCTTTGGGCGCTGCTTCCACCGATATTCGATCTGAACCGCCGACAGCAGATGGAAGCGCCGGTTGGATCACGCGCTGCCCGGGGAATGGCAGGCTATGATGTTCACGCAGCAACCGGCTGGCTGCCCGAACTGCGGATCACGCAATTCAACTTGACCCGTTGTCCCCGACTCGCTAAATGATGCCCGCTAAGCCCGGTTCCACGCCAAAGACGTCCCCGAAGGGAACCATCGCCTGGCCATTGGCGGCCGGCCGATGCTTCAAGTCACACGCCGCCGGACGGGAAATACCATGTTCGATGGCGTGGTGCCGTGCTCTTTGCACCATGCCAGGTACAGGCTGGAGTAGCTGAGTGTAATGTAAGCGTCGTGCGTGAAGCCCAGCTTCCGCGCCATGCGATCGATCCAGCGCCCGGCGCCTTCCAGTTCCATGAACACGCCAATGGGCGTTTCATCCAGTGTGGCGATTCCCGCTCCCGCCGGCGCGCGATACTCGGAGCGGAACTTTTCGTAGCGGAAGGCGGGGCGGAATCCCAGACGCTCCAGAATCTGCGACATGGTCCGGGCGCTGGGAATCTCCATCTCCAGCTCTTCCCTGCTTTTGTGTCTGCCGGTGAGGGGCACGCCTTTGAAGGTGAAGGTGGCGTGTCCGCCGGCCTCACGCACGCGCAGCAGCGTGCGATTTTTGCGCAACGTCAAATCCTCGGTATCGAATACCAGGTTGACCTCAAACACCCGCCGGCGAAACACCCGGAATCCGGCGGCGCGCAAAAGCCGCCGCGCGGTTTGCACGTTCGGGACGGCCAGCTTGATTTCGGTTTCCTGGGTGCCTTTTGCCATAGCTCAGTGCGCGGAATCGCCGCGGTGGTTCTCGCGGAAATCCTGGTCGATCGCCTTACGCCCGCGAAAGCCTTCGTCCACCCCATGCCAGAAGGCAATGGCTGGTTCTCCCAATTTCCAGCACAGATACACTTCCTGGCCGCGAAACAGCGTGGGAAAATCGATCAGGCCAATGTCCAAGTCCTTCACCACGCAGCCGATTTCCTGCACGCTCTCAATGGCGCTGCGCAGTTCCGCGGCCTCGTTCTCGCGGCGATTCCGCGCGTCCACCGCCTGCTTCCGGTCCACCGTCACGCCGCCCATTAACATGATGTGCTCGCTGAAGTCCTGAATCGCGCGCTCCGCTTTTTCGTATTCCGCCTTGGCCAGGATCGCGCTCCGCAGTAAACTCTCCACCTTGGGTATCAGGCTTTCCGCTTCAGCGAGAGTGAACCGTTTGGGCATCAGTTAGCGTAGTGCGTCGTCACGTAGCTGTTCAGAATGTCGATGAACTCGGCCACAATCCGCTCGCCCTTCAGCGTAGTCATCAGGCGGCCATCCACATAAACCGGCGCTTTGGGCTCTTCGAAAGTGCCCGGCAGAGAGATCCCGATATTGGAATGCTTGGATTCGCCGGGTCCGTTCACCACGCAGCCCATCACCGCCACCTTCATCGTCTCCACGCCGGGATGGCCCGCTTTCCACTTGGGCATCTGCACGCGCAGGTAGGTCTGGATTTCGTCCGCCATCTCCTGGAAAAAGGTGCTGGTGGTGCGGCCGCAGCCCGGGCAGGCCGTGACCTGCGGGGTGAAACTCCGGATTCCCAGCGATTGCAGAATCTGCTGCGAAACAATGACCTCTTCGGTGCGGTCGCCGTTGGGCATCGGCGTCAGCGAGGTGCGAATGGTGTCGCCGATCCCTTCCTGCAGCACCACCGAGAGCGCCGCCGTACTGGCCACAATTCCTTTGCTGCCCATCCCGGCTTCGGTGAGCCCCAGGTGCAGTGGGTAATCGCACACCGCGGCCAGTGCGCGGTAGACGTCAATCAGATCCTGCACGCCGCTCACCTTGGCGCTGAGAATGATTTTGTCGTGACCCAGGCCGTGCCGCTCCGCCGCTTGCGCCGATTGCACCGCGCTCGCCACCATGGCGTCCAGCGTCACGTCGCGGGCATCCTTGGGCTCCGGCAGGGCGGAGTTCTCGTCCATCATGCGGGTTAACAGGGCCGAATCCAGCGAGCCCCAGTTGACGCCGATGCGCACAGGCTTATCGTTCTCCGCGGCCACGTCGATCATGGTCTTGAAGTTGTCGTCGTTCTTGCGGCCGATGTCCGAATTGCCGGGATTGATGCGGTACTTGGCCAGCGCGCGGGCGCATTCCGGATACTTCTTCAGCAGAATGTGGCCGTTGTAATGGAAATCCCCGATCACCGGCACGCGCACGCCAAACTTCTCGCAGGTGTCCACGATCTTCGGAACTGCCGCCGCCGCCTGCTCGGTATTCACCGTTACCCGCACCAGCTCCGAACCGGCTCGCGCCAGCGCCATCACCTGGTTGACTGTGGAGGCCACGTCCGCGGTATCGGTATTGGTCATCGATTGCACCACAATGGGATGACCGCCCCCTACCTTCACACCTCCCACATCAACCACAACCGCCTGGCGGCGAGGTTTTACACCCATGCATCTCCTTTCGGCTAGAACTCTTTGATTTTAGCATTCCAAACCTGCCGGACCGGGTGTAGAGTATCTCAGAAGGGGGTGGGCATGAGGCGATTCCGCGCAGTATTGCTTCTGTGCTTTGCCGCATTGGCCGGGCTGGCGTTCTTTGTTTCCCGTTCCGATGCCAATGCCGAGACCATCCGGCTGATAGCGCCCGGCGTCTGGTTCCGGGAAGGTGATATGGAGCAGGGTCACTGCAACAACGTCATCATCGAAATGAAAGACTACATGATCGTGGTGGACGCCAATTATCCCAGCGGCGCCCGCGCGGCCATGGAAGACGTCAGGCGTCTCTCCAAAAAACCCGTGAAGTATGTCTTCGATACCCACCATCACGGCGACCACCTGTACGGAAACCCGCTTTGGACGCAGGCCGGCGCCACCACCATCGCCTTCAAACAGGTGGGCGAGGAGTTGAAGCGTTTCGAGCCGGCGCGCTGGCTGGCTGCCGGGAAGGCGCGGCCCGATGTCGCCGAGTTGCATCGTGATGCCCCGGAGCCCCCGAAAGAGGATATTAACGAAAACCTCCACGTACTCAACGACGGTTCCCGGAAGGTGGAGTTCCGCTATTTCGGCTGGGCCCATACCCGCGGCGACGGCTTCGTCTATCTGCCCAAAGAGGAAGTGCTCTGCACCGGCGATGCGGTGGTGAACGGACCGCACAATAACACCGCGGACGCCAATATCGGCAACTGGCCCCTGGTGCTTCACGCCGTGCAGAAGCTCAAAGTGAAACGGGTGTTACCCGGCCACGGGCTGCCCGGCGGCCGCGAACTGATCGCCGGACAGGAACAGTTTTTCACCGAACTCCACAAAGCCGTACAGGACGGCATTGCCCAAGGCAAGAAACTCGAAGAGCTGCAAAACTCCGTGAAACTCTCTTCGGCCGTGGAGGAATGGGTCGGCGAGGCGTCGCTCAAACAGCAGATCAAAGACACCTACCTGGAGATTAGCCAGGGGAAGCCCCGCGGAGAACTGGGACAATAGAGCGTGATCCGGCGGGCCCTGGCTTGCATCCTCGCTAGCTTAGCGATTCTGCTCCCTTGCTTCTGGCACGCGCGCATCCAGGCGGGCGACCTCGGCAGCCACATCTATAACGCCTGGCTGGCCCAGTTGATCGGCGCCGGCCGCGCTCCCGGCTTGGTGACCGTCCCCCAAACCACCAATGTGCTGTTCGACTGGCTTCTGAAAGTCCTGCTGGATGCTTTCGGGGCCGGCGTGGCGCAGCGCGTGGCCGTCTCCCTGGCGGTGCTGGTATTCGTATGGGGTGCGTTCGCCTTCGTTTGCCGCACTGCCGGACGCGTGGCCTGGCATCTTCTACCCCTGGTCACAGTGCTGGCTTATGGCTGGGTCTTCCGCATGGGGCTGTTCAACTTCTATCTCAGCCTGGGACTGTGTTTCTGGGCGATGGCCCTGCGCCGGCCCATCGTAGTAGTGCCGTTGCTGGCGCTGGCTTACGTGGCGCACGGCATGCCGGTGGTCTGGGCCGTAGTGCTACTGGGGTACGAATGGCTGGCCGTCCGTACGGATGCGCGGAGGAGGCTGCTCCTGTTCGGCGCGGCGTTGGCTGCCATCGTGCTCGCGAGAGCTGTGCTGCAGAACGTGTGGAAGACGGTCTGGTTTACGCAACAGTTCAGCGCCATGGTGGCCATCGATCAGATCTGGATCTATAGCGGCAAGTACATGCTGCTGGCGGCCGCCGTGCTGTTCTGCTGGGGATTGCCGCTGGCCGCCTGGGTGCGCGGCAAAGGCGCGCGTCAGGCGGTCTCCAGCGTGCCTGTCCAGATCTGCGCCCTCACCGCTGCCGGCATTCTGATTCTGCCGGATTGGATCCGCATCCCCGGCTACCACCACGCCCTGGTTTTCCTGGCGGAGCGCATGGCTCTGGCACTGGGAATCTGCATCTGCGGCCTGGTGGGCGCCGCGGTGGTGGGTCCCGGAATCCGTATCGCCATAGCGGCCATCGCGCTGGTTTTCTTCGCCTTCTGCTACACCGACGAGGCGAAACTGAATGCGCTGGAAGACCAGATGGACGCGCTGGTGGCCCAACTGCCCCCGGGACAGCGCGTGGTGAGCGCCGTGATGGATCTCAATGTGCCCACCAACCCCACCACCCACATGATCGATCGCGCCTGTCTGGGCCGCTGCTTCAGCTATGGCAACTACGAGCCCCAAAGCGCCCAGTTCCGCATTCGCATCGCCGGCGATACGCCCCTGGTGGTGGCCAAAGACGCCGACGAAATCGCCCTGGAAACCGGTATCTACATAGTGAAAGAGCGCGATCTCCCGCTGTACCAGGTAATTGCGCTCCCCAACGGCATCCTCGAGATGCACCCGCTCGCCGCCGGCCAGAAGACGGGAATCACCCCGTGGAACGGCCTGTAGGTCGCTTCGTTATCCGCCGCCGATGAACGCAATTTCCGAGTCGGCTACTCGGGCGGTCCCCTTCTATAGGTAGCGTGTTAGACGGGCAGGGGGCCTTGGTAGATCCACGGGGTCAGTTGCCGGAAACGAGCGTGATATCCCCTGGCAAGACCGGCGGGGGATACCGGCGCCACATATCCGGCCCATTCAGCGCTTCTGAGCCGGTCTGAAGCATATCGACGCGGTGCTGGAACATGGCGAATTGGCCAATTACTACCTGGCGCATTCAGGCCGCGCGGAGTTGTACCGCAGGCTCGGCAGGACTGCTGAGGCTCGGGCTTCTTATGAGACGGCGCTGGCGCTGACCCAACAGCAACCGGAGCGGCAATTCCTGCAGGAACGGATTCGGCAGTTGAAATAAAATTTGGAGTGGCTGTCGATTTTGGGTTTCCCCAACGACTATAGGACAGAAGAACGATGAGCTACGATTCCTGAGTGAACAGGAAACGGGGAAGCCCCATTCGGCGCCGGCGTTTGCCGATAATAGGAAATAACGGGTAGAGCTATTCGACCGGAGTTACTCGAATCGGCTGCCACTATCCGACTTACCGGGTAATCCGCCGCAACGGGTCACACTCCGTTTAGTGAATCGTAACGTGCACAGCGGTCTGTAAAGGAGCATTAACCTCGATAATTCGAAAGCTGCATTGAATTACCGTGTCGGCACTTCCGGCGAGACTCGAAGGCAATCGCAAGTTAACCTGATCCAATCCCGGATACTGGCCCTGCGCGCCTGCGTAGGTGACCGGCACGGCGCTCCCACCCACATCACAACCGACAGGGTAGCTACCCGGGGGCGAGAGCGCGCTGCCGTCGTAATTGACAGTGAATCCGGTTCCATACAGGGTCAAGTAAACCGTTCCGGACGTTACAGTGATCGGCACCGCGGAACAACCCGTCGCGGTGCACGAAAAGACAGGAACGCTGTTTTGCGTTCCGTCGCTCGCCACGCGAATGGCGGTCGCCGCTGCAAGGCCGGCCGAATCTAGCGTGTAGAGCCCCGGCGCGCTGGGGTCAACCGGAACGGCGATGGCCTCCTCGGTAAGCGGAACTCCATCGTGCTCGATGCTCACGGATGGGAAAGGCCAGACGATCCCGGATGGAATCAAGTAGTTGATCTGCGTCGGCGAGACATAGAGTAGCGGAGCCAGTTGCTCCGAGCCATCGCCACCACGCAGATGCACGCGAATGCCTCCAAGATCGGTCGGCAAGGAGCCGGGTCCGGCTGATGCGGTCGTGGACGCGAGACTCGATCCGAAGGCCGTCACGAGCGAGTCGTAACCGACCGGGTAAGTAGAGCTTGTCCCGTGTTTTTGTAGCCCAAGGTCCATCGAATGATCTCGCTGGCCTCATCCAAAACATAAATGGACGATTTTGTTTGATTCTTCGAAAAATGCCTTTTATAATTTGGATTGCCCACCCCATTGGATCTTTCCCTACTGCCCGTACTGGTTCCGGAACAAGAGTTTCTGTCCTGCTACGTCGCCACCGTTCTCGGCCCCATCGAGTACCGCGAGTGGAAAAGCCAGTTGGAACGAATCCACGAATTGCTTGGACTGAGCCGTGTGGAGGAGACATTTCAGAGGCTGTCGTTGGCTCAACGCAACCAAGCCGAGCAACAGGCTGCGGAAAAGGAGAAACGTCCGTTCTGCCAGTGGAGCCCAGTGGAACAGGAGAGCTACCAGCGGCTTTGTTCGCAGGTGTTGCGGTGCACCGTGGCGCGGACGCTGACGGGAGAAAGTCTGCGCGACTTCGGATGCCGACTGGCGGAATCGGGGCTATTGCAATGGTTTTGTAAGTTGGACCGGGTGGGCATGGAGATACGCATCCCGGGCAAGAGCGCGCTGCAGCGCTACGGGCAGTGGCTACCGGAAGTGGAGATGCGGAAGGTGATCGACACGCTTCTGGCGGCGGCAAGCGACGGCAAGACCGAGGGCGAACAGCCATTGGAATCTTCGGCGCTCGGGAGAAGTACCCCGCCTCTGCTTTCCAAAACTGACCCAGGTAGTCTCAAGGTGACAGTGAGGCGAGATTAGCTCCGAATGCCTACCCGACGTTTCCGATAGTTGGCGTTCCTGGGCGCTTACGCATTGTTTCTGCTTCGCCGCGATTCGCCGGCCGAAAGACTGCGGATACAAACGCTTGCTGCGAGGGTGAGCGTCATGATGCCCCCAATCGACCACCATTCCCAGACAAAGCTTCCAGATAGGGGAGTCTTCCATTCGCCTCTGAAGATCCAGCGGAAGGGCCCTGGAGCGGTGAAGCAGAGATAAAGCGGCAAACAGAGGATACAGGCAAGAAGCAGGATTGCCGCGGCGATTCGTTTGAAGAAAAAGGTCAGGGACAGGGCCAAGAAAAAGAGAAGTGCCCCAGAGTCTTGCATGAAGAGCAACGGCCCCGTGATCCGTCCTCCGGAAAACTCTGTTCCTTCGAGAGTGGATCCGAATCTCCATGCCACAGCTGCGCAAAGTAGACAACCTACAGCCTGCCAAACCTTTTGTTTTTGATGTTCCATACAGTGCCAGACTCTTCTCGCCCCCCCATTTCAACACGCGGCGAAGCTGTTGATATGGATCGGTGGGCCGTGATTCGAACCCGCTGTCTGGTTCGTGGTGCAGCGGCAGAGCCCTGTGTGGCACTATTTCTGCGGCGATTCTTCGCCCCGCACAACCACGCCGGAGCAACTGGCCTTTGAGGTAGAGTGTTGATTTGCAATGAGCCGGAGGTTACTGCGCCCCGGAGGGGAGTATCATTCCCCTCCAGGGCAGGAGCTTCTGGGAGTCATCACCTCCCGTGGGCCCTCCCGAGAGTCCTACAGGTCATCCCGAAAATCAAGAGGGTGGCCGGCGGAAGCGATTGCCCCGCCGGCCGCGAACACGCCGGTGTCTGCTAAAAGGATGTGCGCAACGCTTTCATCCCGGCCAGGCACGCCAACGATATTGCAGCGAAGCGTGCCGGGAAGCAGCCCGGCAAATGGTCGCGGTGGAAAGCCCAGCAGAGATACCGGACGACCACGGCAGGTAGACAGAAACGGAACGGGCAAAGCCACCGCTACCGGGAGCACACCAAGAGCCGGAAACCCGAAGAGCCAGAAGCGGTTAATGACCCTGCGAGGGTAATCGCTACGGAACATTTTTTTCGATCATTCCTGCGACCGGCCGGGCTGCTACGTGGGATTCGTGCGTGCTCGGCGAAGTCCTTTACAACGCTTCTGCTCGCACAACTGCCGGCGCGCGATGGAGCGCGTCCGGGAACGGGAGCAACGCTGGAAACAGGGGCGTGATTTAGTCCGGAGATATTGATCGGCTGGCGGGGCTCGGCGTACATTCAGCCAGTCCGATGCAACTGGAGTATCACCAACTTGACCGGCGATGGGAGCACTTGCGAGTGCGCCATCCCGGGCGGCAGCGACGGCTGTTGGCGTCGCTGGCCGAGAGCGGCCAGCAAACGCCCATCGTGGTGGTGGCGGCCGAAGGCCAGGCGGACCGCTACGTGGTAATCGACGGCTATAAGCGGATCGCGGCACTGGAGCAACTGGGCCGGGACACGGTGGAAGCGGTGGTGTGGCCAATGAGTGAAGCCGCGGCCGTGCTGCTGGACCGCTCGCTGCGGCTGAGCGAACACGAGACGGCGCTGGAGGTGGGCTGGCTGCTGGCGGAGTTGGAGCAGCGCTTTGGCTACGGTCTGGATGAGTTGGCGCGCCGGTTCGATCGCAGCGTGAGCTGGGTATCGCGGCGGCTGGCGCTGGTGGAGATTCTACCGGAAGCGATCCAGCAGCAGGTGCGCGAGGGCAAGATTCTGGCGCAGGTGGCTTTGAAGTTTCTGGTGCCTGTGGCGCGCCAAAGTCTGGAGGACTGCCAGCGTATGGCGGCGACATTCGCCGAGCATCACTGCGATACGCGGGAAGCCGGCCAACTGTATGGCGCGTGGCGCAAAGGCTCGCCCGCGATCCGCAAACGCATTCTGGACAATCCCGAGCTGCTTTTCAAAACACAGCGGCAAGCACAAGAGAAAGCTCCGGCCGGAACCGGCGCTGAACTGTTACGCGATCTGGAAATGGTAATGGCGATTGTGAACCGCGCGCAACGGCGACTGGCGGGTGCCGCTGTGACGGAGTCCCGCGGACGAGAACCCGGCTGTCATTATGTCCAGATGTCCAGGTTAGATCGAAAAAACCGCTCAGGCCGGGGATCAGTTGAAAGTGCCGGACGTTGTGATACCGTGAGGGAGTTCGAGGACCGTCACCACTGAAATGGCGATCCCTGCGTCGCCAGTTTCTCGCGTCACCGGTTCGAGAAGCTGGTATCCGCGGAATGTTGCCTCGTTCCAAGAAGTTCTGTGCTTGTCCTGTGTACCGACGTCTCACCCGCTGGAAGTCGAACTGAACCCGCGCTTTCGAACCGCCGGGCATCTGGCGTAGCCTTTGGAAATCGAGCGTTGGGACGCGCTCGGGTAGATGTGTTACAAACTGGTGTGGTACGAACAACATGGTGAGCACACAGGAGCCGTTTGGTGCAGATCCGCCGGAACGATGAAGTCAAAGGCATCTCCCTCCTGACGATTCGGGCGCTGTTTCGCAAGGCGGGCCTCGACGGTATTCTGTCTCGCAGCTTCGTCGGTCAGGAATTGAAGTTGACGAAAGTGAAAACGGATCGCTTGATGGGTGCCCTCCAAGAAATGGGCTTCGTCTCAGCGGCTGCGAGACGGCACCGCCCGAACGTGGGGGAGCGCGCGTGGCAATTGACTAAGGAGGGAATTCGGCTGCGAGGCGCCGTAGCGGCCAAGCCGATCCGGAGGGAGACAGCCGATCGCTTACTCTCTGAACTCGTCGAGCGGATCGCCACTTTGAACCGGAACGGGCACTTTTTGGCAACAGTCCGGAGGGCAGTTGTATTTGGGAGTTACCTCGGCCACGCCGATCGGATCGGTGATGTGGACGTCGCCATTGAAATTGTCCGTCGGGAGCCGAATTTCGACAAGCACGTGGAGATGAACATGAGGCGCGTGACCGAAGAATCTGAGCGGGGACGGCACTTCGCCAACATGGTGGAGGAGGCGTACTGGTGGCAGCGAGAAGCTATGCTGTTTCTCCGGAACCGCCGACGTGGGCTGAGTCTCCAAGATTACGCAGCAATTCGGAAGATCGTCGATTCCTCTCCGCATCGGGTTCTGTTTGAGGGCCGAGAACCTGTTGAACCGAGCGAGGCATCGAATTCGTAGCCGAGGGCCGGATACCGCGCACACCCGCATGACAATCTCTGAACTCGAAGCCTTCGTCCGCCGCGGCGAATCCGACTCCGTGGAGTTCAAAAAGAGCACCGGCCAGTTGACCCGTGCCGCGGAGACGCTTTGCGCCTTCCTGAACGGCCACGGTGGCCTTGTTGTGGTAGGTGTGTCACCGGACAAGAAGATCATCGGCCAGATCGTGGCCGATGGGACCTTGCGAGACATTGCCCAGTGCTTCAAACGATTCGAGCCACCAGCTCCCATCCAGATACATCGCGTTCCTTTGCCAGATTCAGATCGCGAGGTGCTCGTGCTCCAGGCGGACGCCTCCTACGAAACCCGCCCTTTCGCTTTCGACGGACGTTCCTATGAGCGCGTGGGATCGACGACGTCAGTGATGCCGCAAGAGACATACCAGCGCTTTCTCCTGGAGCGAGCCCACGCGAAGCAGCGCTGGGAGAATTTGCCGGCGGCGGTGAGTTTGGAGGACCTTGATCAGGACGAGATCCTGAGAACACTGAAACTCGGTGCGGCGGCCGGTCGAATGCCGGCTTCCGTGTCGGCGGACGCGGCTGATGTCCTCGACCGACTCGGACTTCGTGTGCACGATCGCGTTCTCAATGCAGCGGTTGTCGTGTTTGGACGCCGAATGCTGCCGGATTACCCTCAGTGCCAACTGAGGATGGCCCGCTTCCGCGGGAATGACAAGACGGAATTCCTCGATCAACGGCAGCTTCACGGCCACGCGCTGCAACTGCTGGATGACGCGATGCAGTTTCTCACCCGTCATCTGCCCGTTGCCGGCCGGATTGAACCCGGCGTGTTTGAACGGGCCGACGCTCCACTGTTCCCGCCGAATCGCCCTCCGGGAGGCATTGGTGAACGCGTTTTGCCATCGCGACTACTCGATCACGGGTGGCGCCGTGAGTCTCGCAATCTAAGATGATCGCCTTGAGATTTGGAGTGACGGTAAGCTGCCGTTTGGATTGAGCGTCGACGATCTGAAGCGCGATCATCCCTCGAGGCCGCGGAATCCGCTGATTGCCGAAGCATTTTATCGGCGTGGGCTCGTTGAGCGCTGGGGCCGAGGTACGCAGAAGATCGTCGAGTTGTGCGTTCAGGCCGGGCATCCCGAGCCGGAGTTCATCGAGCAGGCTGGGGCGCATGGGGTGCGATTCTTACCCAGTGCGTACATTGCGCCGCACCGTGTTTACCACGACCTCACGAGTCGTCAGCGCCGGATCTTGCAGTCGTTGGCCGCCAGACAGGACGTCACCTTTGGCGAACTGCGCTCGTTGGCCGGCCCCACGGTTGCGGTTCGAACCTTCCGAGACGATCTCCTGCACTTAAAGAGGTTGGGCATGATCGGATTGCGCGGCCGGGGGCGGGGCGCGACGTTGTTCATCGTGCGGACATCGGGTGACAATAAGGCGGAATAGGGCGGAATGAGGCGGCTGCCGCCTTATTCCCGCCTCATTCGACTTGGGTGCCCGCTGGTTATCGAACGCCAGGCTGTCGCCCTCGTTGAGGATCGGAGTCGGCCAGATGGTCGGACGCACGGTGGCGCCGATGCTGTGGTTCTTCGTGAAGATCGCGTCGAACGTCTGCGCGTTCTGGTCGGCGGCGAGCACCTGGACATACTCCTCGTCTGCTTGGCCGAGGCTGATGTGGACGAACTCGTCCACGTCGAAGCCCAGCCGGTTCGCGCCGTACGAAGCCGTGTTGACGGTCTGCTGGCCCACACCCAGCACCACGTCCTGGATGATGAAGATGCCGAAGTCGTTGTACGGCAGGCGGCGCGTGGCGGGCTTGCCGTACCCGCCGTCCACAAGCCAGTCATAGGTGTTCTTGTACCCATCGGGGAGCTTCTGCGCGATGCCCATGTACTCCAGCAGTTCCCAGGTCGCGCCGTCGTCACGCGACACCTTCACGCGGTACGCGCTCTGGCCGTCCGTGGTGGGTGTCAGTGCCGGGATAAAACACCCGCAATTTTGCCGGGTTTGCCGATCCGCGCCGCCGTCAGCCTGGGCGGGGACGCGGTAGGTACTCTACAGTAGTTTCTACATCTCTCCTTTTCACACCCCGTTGTCTGCTTTGCTCAGAAGTTGGAACCCCTTTCGATTTCTGAGGAGACGCATTGACCGAGACCCGCTGCTGTCCGTACTGCCGGCGAAGCTTTCAGCCATCCCCGTATCGACTCCAGCAGCTCGTTTGCAGCCAGCCAGAATGCCAGCGTCATCGGCGGGCTGATTACCACCGGCGCAAGATTCAAGCCGACCCGGTGTATGCCCAGGTGGTATTGGACAGCCAGAAGCAGTGGCGCGCCGAGCACGCCGATTATCAGAAGACCTACTGGCGCACCCATCCCGAGGCCGCCGGGCGCAACCGACAGCGACAACGGCAACTCAATCGGCAGCGCCGGGCCACCTCGCTTGTAAAGAACAACGTAGCTCTGGACCTAAAGCATTCCACCGCAGAGGTTTGGCTGGTTGGGCCGGATGCGGCCGAGCTTGTAAAGAACAACGTAGCTTTCTCCGAAGTCGTGGTCTTTCAACGGGTTATCCCCCTCCCCCCGGAATCTTGTAAAGAACATCGCTCTGGTTCCAGCGACGTCCTGCGCGTATAAATGAGGATCGAACCCATGCTGACGACCGAACAGATCAACGACTTGCATCGCCTGTACTGGTCCGACCACTGGCCGATCCGCAAAATCGAGCGCCACCTGCACATGGGCTGGGACACGATCAAGAAGTATCTGGACATGCCGGCCCAGACTCCCGCTGGACGGCCCCGGTCCAGCAAACTCGATCCGTATAAGGCCACCATCGCAGAGTTGCTCGAAAAGGACCCTTCCGCCAGCGCCGCCGTGATCGGACAGCGGATCCAGCCACTGGGTTACAACGGTGGCGGCAGCATTCTGCGCCAGTACGTGCACGAGGTGCGCCCACAGTTGAAGCCGCAACGAGCTTTCGTGCGCATGGAACCAAGGCCGGGCGAACGCTTCGAGGCCGACTGGGGGCACTTCGACTCGCTCGACTACCAAGGCGATCAGCGGAAACTCTACGCATTCGCCCTGGTTGACGGACACAGCCGGATGCAGTATCTGGAGTTCACGCACAGCCAGAGTTTCGAGACTTTTGTCCGTTGTCACGTTCACGCATTTCAGAAGCTGAACGGTATCGCCCGGGAGATCTGGTATGACAATCTCGCCACAGCCGTCGCCGAACACGATGGACGATTAGTTCGCTTCAATCCGCGCTTCCTGGCCTTTGCCCGTGAGTTCAACTTCTACCCGCGCGCCTGCAATCAGGCGAGCGGATGGGAGAAGGGGAAAGTGGAACGCGGTGGCGTCGGTTACGTCCGGCAAAACTTCTGGCCGCTGCGCGATTTCCTCGACCTCCACGATGTGAACCGCCAGGCGCGTGAATGGCTTGATCAGATCGCCAATCGGCGAATGCACAGCGAAACGCGAGAGCGCCCAATCGATCGTTTCCAGCCCGATGCGCTCCGATGTTTGCCGCTCATCACGCCGGATTATCGCGACACTGTCGAGGCGCTGGTTCACAAAGACATGCGATTGCAGTTCGACGGCAATCGCTACTGCGTGCCGCATCGCTTCACCGGTCGCCGGCTCACTCTGAAGGCTGATTCCAGTTCGGTCACCATCTATGATCGGGTGCACGAGGTAGTCAGCTATGCGCGTTCGTGGCGACGGGGCCAGACTTTCGGAGCTGAACGATTCGAAGCCGAACTGGCTGAGTATCGGCCCGCCGCACGGCGGTCGCGCGCCCAAGACCGGCTGTTCGCTTTTCTCGATGGACTCTGTTCGAAAGCGGCGTTGGAAGCCTATCTCCGCGATATTGCCGACAGTGATCGCTCCCTGTCGCGCCAGATCACGGAACTGCTGGAACTCATTCGCCAGTACGGTCCCGACGCTGTGGCCGGCGCCATCGAGAAGGCCGCCGCCGCCCGCGCTTTCGGCGCCGATTACGTCGCCAACATTCTCCGGCAGCAGCAGTGCCCACGCCGCGAACAGCCACCGCTTCGCCTCCGCGATCCGCGGTTGAACGAACTCGCCACCGACCCGCTATCGCTGCTGGCTTACGACGCCTTCATTCTGCAATCCGAAAAGGAATCCGATGATACCCCTGGAACAGAAACTCCTCGATCTGAATCTGACGGTGATGAGCCACCGTCTGGATACGACCCTCTCTGAGGCCGCAGGCAAGAATCTCAGTGCGGCCGCGACTCTGGAATGGCTCGCTGACATGGAACTGGAAGCGCGCCACGGCCGTGCCATCGAGCGCCGCTTCAAATGCTCGAAATTACGCCTCGTCGGGGGAATTTGTGGGTGACCGCGAGCGTCAGCGAGCCGTCGCCGTGAGGAACCGGTGGAACTTGCGGCAAGTGGAATCGAAGGATCTCTGCTGATCTTCGCCACCGTGATAGAGGAGCGGCCCGCCGTACTCGATCATCTGGCGGAGAACCAACTCCACTGGCTTCTTTCTCAGGGAGGAATCGTAGTGGAGATCGCGGATGAACTCCCCGCCCAAGGCCCACATGTTATCGACGTGTTTCTGGATCGTCTTCGGCGACAGGTCTGACGCCGCCAGGTGTTCGAGGAAGGGCCGGAACAGGGCAAGTAACTGTTCCCCAGGTGGCAGATCCTTTTCGAGCCCCATCCAAGAACGGGGCCAGCCATTCAGATCCCGGCAGTAATGTTCAAGGTCGTGACGCGCCGCGGTGGTGGTGCGGGTTATTTTGGTAGTTCTCGCTTTCACGATCTTCCACTTCATGCTTCAGCTCATCACGATTCTAAACCGCTGTCACCGCTTTCCGGGATTCGTTTACCAGCAGGCCGGTTTCAGCTCCGATCACAAGAGTATTGAGATCGGGGTGCGTCCGCGCAAGGGTTCGGTGGCGGTTTGTTCGCGTTGCCATCAGCCGGCCCCTGGATACGATCAACTCCCCGAGCGCCGTTTCGAGTTCATTCCTTTTTGGGGTTTTCTGGTCTTTCTGCTCTATTCCATGCGTCGCGTCGATTGCCGCCGTTGTGCGGCGGTCGTCGTCGAGGAAGTGCCCTGGGGCGATGGCAAGCGTACCTTGACCAACGCCTATATGCTGTTCCTGGCCCGCTGGGCGCGCCGGCTTTCCTGGAAGGAAACGGCCGAAGCATTCCATACTTCCTGGGACAAGGTTTTCGACGCCGTCGAGCATGTCGTCACATTTGGACTGGCGCATCGCACTCTCGGCCAGATCGACGCCATCGGAGTCGACGAGATCCAGTACGCCAAAGGCCACAAGTACCTGACGTTGGTTTACCAGATCGACCTCGACGTTACACGCCTGCTTTGGGTCGGAAAAGAAAGAACGATCGAATCCTTTCAGGGATTCTTCACCATGATCGGCGACGAAGTGGCCTCCAAGATCGTCTTCGTCTGTTCCGATATGTGGGAGCCCTATTTGAAGGTCATCCGCGAGAAGTGCTCCGAGGCTCTCCATATCCTCGATCGTTTCCATATCGTGGCGAAGATGAACAAGGCTCTCGATGAAGTGCGCGCCGGCGAATCGCGCCGCATGGCCATGGAAGGCCAGACGCCCGTCCTGAAGAAGTCACGCTGGCTACTGCTCAAACGCGAAGAGAATCTGAAGACCGAACAGCGCTTCCGGTTGCGCGACATCCTCCGCTACAACCTGAAGACCGTCCGCGCCTACCTTCTTAAGGAAGCCTTTCAGCAACTATGGGATTACAACTCTGCTACCTGGGCTGGGAAATTTCTCGACGAATGGTGCCGTCAGGTGATGCGCTCCCGCATCGAGCCGATGAAGAAAATCGCCCGCTCCCTGCGCGAGCACCGCGAACTGATCCTTAACTACTTCCGGGCTCAAAAGTTACTTTCCAGCGGCGTCGTCGAGGGTCTGAACAACAAAGCCAAAGTCACTATGAGAAAATCCTACGGATTCCGCACCTTCCGCTGCCTCGAACTCGCGCTCTATCACTCACTTGGCAAACTGCCCGAGCCCGAATCAACCCATGATTTTTTCTGACGAACCGAAATTACAGGCGCAGCCCAGCATCGATGCGTTTCACTTCTCTCATCACAAGAGCCGCTCGCAGAACAAGAATCGCGTATTGCGTCTGCTCGACCTGACCTTTATCGCCAACGGCACCAATCTGGTTCTCATCGGAAATCCTGGCGTCGGGAAAACCTTCTTGTCCAAGATCGTGGGCTGGCGCGCCTGCCAGGCCAATCAGCGTGTCCTATTTACTACCGCCATGGACATGCTCAATCACCTGCTCGCCTCCCAGGTCGATCATTCCCTTGTCCGCAAACTCAAGGCCTATACCGAGCCCGCACTGCTCATCTGTGACGAACTTGGATATCTGGCCCTCGACCAACAGTCGTCGAACCTCTTCTACCAAGTTATCTCCACCCGCCACAGCCAGAAGCGGTCCACAATCATAACCACCAACACAGCGTTCTCCGACTGGGGCAACATTCTCTTCAATACGACCATCGCCACGGCGATCGCCGACCGGCTCGTCGAGAACTCCGAGATCTTCATGTTCGGGGGCGACAGTCTCCGCAAGCCCAAAAACCCGAATTCGCCAGCCGAGTAGTTTGCACTGGCTCCGATCAAGCGCCGCGCTGTGGCAATATCCCGGGCCGGAGGAGTCCGCCGGGTAACCCCTCAACGGCGCTGCCCAGGCGGGCGGGGGCTTCGGTTCCCGCCCGTTCGCACCATCTCCTCAAATGTTCAACTTCAGCGCCAATCATCTGTTCCTGCTCTCACGGACGGAATACCAGAAGTGTGCGGTGTTCTTGTTGCGGGACCTCGACACGCAGCGCGTTTACCGGCTCTATGACTTCACCAAAACCTTGCTCCTCCGGCCCGGAGTGGCCTACTCGGTAGCAGGCAAGGTCAACAGCGCCGACAAACTCTACCTCGTGATCGAATCGGTCCGGCTCGACACCAAGCACTCACGGCATTCCAATGCTCATGCTCCTGTTGACGGTGCGGGAGGGTCGCCTATCGGC
Organism: uncultured Solibacteraceae bacterium; assembly: GCA_963835555.1. Classification (GTDB taxonomy): domain Bacteria; phylum Acidobacteriota; class Terriglobia; order Bryobacterales; family Bryobacteraceae; genus Sulfopaludibacter. Next base: position 124,018 of record CAWIGC010000001.1, read on the forward strand.
TAACCTTCTCGGCTGTCCGTCATCGCGCAATCCCAGACGCAGCCCATGTTCCGCCAATGTTCCGCGCCGCCGCATTCGTGTGTCTCGCGTTCTCGTCCGGCGGCATTCTCAACGACAAAATCGGCAATTCTGCGGGTGTTTTATATCGGCACTAACAGTGGTGGGCACCTGATCGGGCACCTCGATGTTTTCGAGGCCAGCAGATGGGACGAGATACAGCCGGCTCAAGGCGTCGTAGCCGGGCTGCGCCAGGACCGATCCGTCCGGTCGAAGCGTGGGAGCCTCGGCAACGCCCTCGATCACCGGAAACCCCCAGGTCGCCGGATTCCGGCCTCGAACGTTCTTCGCAACATCGATCGGCGGCGGCACCTCCCGCCGGATACCGCGCGGGCTGAGTTCGAAGAAGTCGGCGGCTTGTGCGAGGTGATGGCGAGTCTTTGTGTTGTCGAAGTCCGCGATAAATGGGCGCCCGAGTTCGGTCGCCTCGATGGAGACGATCCGGCTCGCCCGTACAAAGAGATTTGGCGGGTCGTTGAATGTTCGAAGGGCGCCAACGGCCTCCTCGCAGATCAGACGAACGGGCGGTCGTTGACCTGGATCTGCGGAAGCCCTGGCGTTGCGGGTGCGGCGGCCAGAGCGCCTGGTGCCGACGGTGACTCGCCCGAGCCGTCGCCCGCGGCTTTCTGCTCCGCGATGATCGGTGCGGCATCGATCACCTGCTGAATGACGTCGAGGGTCGCGCCGGCGGCAATCCAATCTGAGGCGTCCTTGCCTCTGGAATCGCAAGCATCTTGAACTCCGCAACGCGGTGGCGGATTGCCTGGACGACGACGTTGGCATGCTGCTGCCCGGGCGGGTCGTTGTCGGGCAGGACGACCACTCGCTTCCCCTCCAGAGCTTCGGTGTAGTTCTTGAGCCATTTGCCCGCGTGGGTGCAGGCGCCGCCTGGATTGCATGTCGCGACGAACCCGAGCTTCTCCAGATCCCCCACGTCCTTCTCGCCTTCGACGATCAAGACACGATCCGCGGCGGCGACCTTGGGCAGCCGGTACAACACCCGGCTGATGCCCTTGATGTTGTACTCCCACGAGATCCCGGCGCTGGTGCCGTCCATCTTCACCACGCGCCGCCGCTGCCGGAAAGTTTTGGGCTCATACCGGACAACCACGTCGGCCCACACCCCCGGCACCTGGACGACGCCGCCCTCGCTGCCGCGGCTTCCGAGCGGTGGAGATTCACCTTGAAGCCCAACCGCCGCGTACACTTCAGCGCCATCCGCCCGCGCGACGCAGTACTGCGCAGCGGACTCATATGACTGTTCCGCGCGGAGATCAAACGTACGGGTGGCTTTGTCTGGCCTCGTCCAGATGACCAAGTGCCCGCTGGATTCAGGTCCGTGCAGGCGCACGAAGAAGGTTCTAGCTAGCTAGCTCCAATACTCTTCACTTAACAAACATTTCTATGATATTCTGTTCTAGAGCGTAGCCTCTCCTGGAGGTCACTCATGAACGAAATGAGGGTGGAATCAACCACCTTGCGGGCACTTGCGTACGACGGCGGCCGCGGAATTTTGCAACTGGAGTTCTGCACACGGGCCATCTACCATTACTACGGCGTTCCGGCGGCGGTTTATGAAGCTCTGCTGGGCGCTTCTTCCAAAGGTAGCTACTTCAATCGGGTAATCCGGGGGCGCTTTCCCTATGCTTTGTGCGCAAGTGTGCAAACCGGCTTGGAGGGGCAGGTCTGATGTCACGCACAGTGGCTTCCTTACCCGCCGGCAGCCGCATCACCGACTACATCAGTCTGGGCGTGGTAGCCAAAACGTTCCCGTTGGAAAAGATTCGTACGTTGCTGGCGGCGACGGGGAAAGAGAGTGTGCGCCAGCGCGACCTGCCGGCGCATGTGGTCGTGTATTACGTGATCGCGCTGGCGCTGTACATGCAGTCGTCATATCGGGAAGTGCTGCGTTGTCTGCTGGAAGGAATCCAGTGGCTGGTGGAACCCGCGGCGGGAATCAATGTGGCTGGTAATTCAGGCATCTCGCAGGCGCGAACCAGACTGGGATGGGAGCCAATACGGCAACTGCACGATGAAGTGGTCAGGCCGGTCGCGGTGGCGGCGACAAAGGGCGCATGGTATCGAACGTGGCGTCTGATCAGCGTTGACGGCAGCACGCTGGATGTCGCCGACGAGAAGGGCAACAACGAAGTGTTCGGGCGGCCGGGCGCCAGTCGCGGCGAGAGCGCGTATCCAAAGATCCGCTTCGTATCGCTGGTGGAGAACGGTACCCATGTCCTTTTCGGCAGCCGGATGGCGGACTACGCTACCAGCGAAGTCGCCCTGGCAAAGACTGTATTGCCCAGTCTCGTCAAGGGCATGTTGTGCCTGGCAGACCGCGGCTTTTTCGGGTTTGAAATGTGGAAGCAGGCGGCAGCTACGGGCGCGGACCTGCTGTGGCGGGTCAGAAAAAACATCCATCTGCCCTGCGAACAACGTCTGCCGGACGGATCTTATCTGAGTCGCATCTATCCGTCGCAGCAGGACCAGCGGCGTGGGCGCAATGGAATCGTAGTGCGTGTGATCGAATACCGCCTGGAGGGAGTCGAAGGGGCGGAGCCGTTATACCGGCTGGCAACCACGATTCTCGACCACGAACTGGCTCCGGCCACCGAACTGGCTGCGCTCTATCACGAGCGCTGGGAGATCGGCGTGTCCAGTCAAGGACACATCGTCCAGTCGGTGAAAGACCGACCGAGGTCAAAAGGCTCAGACCTCGTAGCTGGGGAGGCGTCGTGGCGCGAAAGCAAGACGACGGAGCCCTCCGACAACATACTCGGAAAGGAGTATGCGCGACGCACCAGGTTGCAACGTACAGTGAACGCAGACGTAGCCTCGTTACACGAATCTCCGGTGGCTGAGACGGTCGATAACGCGCGAAAGCAGCAAGGGCTAGCCGAAACGAGTCCGATGCGGCAGCTCTCACCGGCGGGGTATCAGCGGCGACATGGGGTGAAGGAAGATGTGGAAACTGGAGAAGCCCTCGGTGCCCGGCGAAGAAATCTCGTCGAGGAGATGCCGGCTATAACCCTGAGTGGGAAATGCGGGCATAGGCGCCAGGGTGACGGATCGGGTCGTAGTACTGGTGATGGGCGTGCAGCAAAACGCGCTCGGAGGGAAGGACCCGGACCGGTGAGTATTCCGTTAACCAAGGTGAGGCAGGGGTGAAATGACAAAAGCGCCCATCAATCTGCAGGATCTGCGGCGGCGGATTTATCGAAAGGCGAAGTCTGACAAGACGCATCGTTTCTGGGGGCTCTTCGTGCACATCACGAAGATCGAGACCCTCGAAGAGGCCTACCGTATTGCGAAGAGGAACGGCGGTGCCGCTGGGGTCGATGGCCAGAAATTCTCTGACATCGAGTCGGCGGGGCGGTCGGTATTTCTTGCGGCGGTGCGGGAAGACCTCATCACAGACAGGTACAAGCCCATGCCGAACCGCCGGGTGGAGATCCCGAAGGGAAATGGCAAAGTCCGAACGCTTCAGATTCCTTGCATCCGCGACCGCGTGGTGCAAGGCGCAGTGAAGCTGATCCTGGAAGCTGTCTTCGAGGCGGATTTCTGCTCCAACTCCTATGGATTTCGACCGAAGCGGTCGCCACACGGCGCACTGGCGGAAGTCAGGCGCAGCGTGTTGCGGCGCATGTCTACAGTGATTGATTTGGATTTGTCGCGCTACTTTGACACGATCCAACATTCAGTGCTGTTAGGCAAGATCGCGCAGCGGATCGAGGACCCGCAAGTCCTGCACTTGGTGAAGCAGATCATCAAAGTCGGCGGAAAGATCGGTGTCCCGCAAGGGGGACCGTTCAGCCCGTTGGCGGCGAACATCTACCTGAACGAGGTGGACTGGTTCTTTGACGCGATCCGCCGCAAAACGGCAGAGGGAGCCTACGAGGCCGTGAACTATCACCGGTTCGCCGATGATATCGTCATCACCATCAGTGGCCACCACACGAAACGGGGCTGGGCCGAACGGGCTCTGCAACGGATCCGAGAACAGTTCGCGCTTATCGGTGTCGAATTGAACCAGGAGAAAACCAAGGTGGTGGACGCGCTGAAAGGGGAAGCCTTCGGGTTCCTGGGATTTGACCTGCGTCGAGTTCGCAAGCGGAATGGAGACGGCTATTTTGTCTTGATGACCCCGAAGAAGAAGGCCCGCACGGCAGTCAAGGCCAAGATCCGCGACATCGTTAGGCGCGGGGGCGCAACCCCTATGCCAGAACTGGTGAAGCAAATCAACGCCACGCTCGCTGGGTGGGTCAACTATTTCAGGGTGGGTAACTCCAGTCGGGCCTTTAGCGAGGTCCGAGACTATGTCGAGATGAAGGTTCGCACTCTGTTGACGCGACGGAAACGGCGGCGAAAGTCGAGTGTGGGATGGCGGCGATGGAGTAACGAATACCTCTACGACGTCCTGGGGTTGTACTGGGACTGGAAAATCCAGCCACTGCCCGGCGTTGGGGAGGGGAAGTGAAAGTGGCCGTCCGACGACAGGACTCATAACCCTTTCGGCGAAATTCACTGGGTGAGCTGCTTGAGGGAAAACCTCACGAGCAGTTCTTATGGGGAGGGGCTGGAAACGGGCGAGGAATCTCAGCACCGCGCCAGTCCCTTACCCGACAAACCGCGTTTGACGAACTCAAGACTCATCTGCGGGGCGCGCATATCGTGCTCCGCAGTAAAACGCCCGATCTGGTACGGCAGGAGTTCTATGGTCTACTGATGGCGCATTTCGCCGTGCGCGGCCTCATGCACGAAGCGGCGCTGCGAGTCGATAAGGATCCCGACCGGCTGTCCTTCCTCCACGCCGTCCGCGTTGTCCGCCGCAAGATGGCCGCCTTCGGCGCTATTCCCCCCTCGGGGTCGAAAAGAGTTCCATAACGCGGTGCTGAACGAGATCCTCGATGAATCTGCCGCTTCCAGCCGCAACCGGTGCCATCCCCGAGGGGTCAAGCGGAAGATGAGTAACTTCCCCCTGCGACGCGGCTACAAGCGCTCACCACTCAGCGACTTTTCCGCAGCCATCAGAATCGTTAAGTGAAGAGTATTGGGGCTAGCTGCCTCGATTCCCTCCAGCAATGTGTTCTCCATCCGAGGTTTGGGGCGCGGCATGTGAGGGCCGCACCCCGGGCCGATGTTGTCAGATGACTTTGCCGTCGGTGTTGTGGACGTCCGTCGCGGAGGGCGCCGACGTTGCGGACTCCAGGAAGGGCTGGAGCATCGCGGCGTACTCCTTCACCCGCGCCGTCTGTTCCGGGTTCAGCCTCCCGCCCGATGTGAACGTGGCCTTCGAGTAGACGATTCCCTGTGCGTTCTTCGTCTTCTCCAGGCCGACCTTCGTGATGAGGCTGTAGCAGGGCACGGCCTTCGACGCCAACCGCATGAAGTACTGGCGCGACGGTTTCACGGAACTGGCCGGCAGGCTGACAATCTCGGGCAACAGGTTCTCTTCTCGCAAGAAGAACAACTGCCGCACCAGCTTGCACGCCTGGCCCTCCCCTTTCGGATCTCCGCTTGGCGGTCGACGCGTCGTCTGGTGGATGTGATCGACGCGGCGTTGTGCCGTGTCCGCTAACTATATACGCCGGGCACATTCGAGTTGTCCGGGCTGAGGCTGGACACGTTTGGCGCACAGTTAACCAATTCCAGGTTTCCGTTCGGAGATGGGGAGAAAGGACCTCCGGTGACGTTTGCCGGGGCGCAAACTCGGGTGTTCAGTGCGGATCGGGGGACAAACGGAGAGACGCGCAAGTCGTTAAATCTCGGCCAGTTGCGGACTTCCGGGCAGAGAGAGGCGCTAACGAACTGCTGGGGGATTTGTGCTGAAAATGGATTTGGCTCCGTAGGGCAAAATCCGGGTGGTTGCGTTGTTTTGCCTAATCCGAAGATGAGTTTTCTCTGGTTCTATCAACTCATCTTGGCCTTTGCCGTTAGCCAGAGAAATCGGCCTCCTGTAAGGCCAACAAAACAGGACACCGGCAAAAGTGCCGCGAGATGACGATTCGAACGCCGGTATGGTTGGCAGCCAGAGACGATCCGTGGCGGGTTATGCTGACGGTCGAGTGGAGATACGGGGTCTGAAGGATGGTCCCGTTTTTCCGGGAAGATCTTTTCCGGTGGTTACGAAGCCTTGAATTCGAGCCGCGTCTTCAGCCCGTTGAGATGCGACCAGGGGATCATCTTTTCCCGCTGCATGCGCCCGACGAGGATTCCCGGTGCAACCTTATACCGCTTCGCGAACAGTTGTACGTCCGTCGTGCTTCGAAGCTTCATCTGCCGCAGAAGCATCCAGGTGTTCGGTGGGATGAGTTGGTCGGATGCGAACCGGTTGGCCTCGTCCTCACGGCTGTCTTCCGTGTTGTCGAGTTCTATGAAGATGTCCTTCTTCGGGTGTAGGAGGATGTGCCCCGCCTCGTGGAAGAAGGTGAACCATAGTTGATCGTCCGTTTTTCCGCGAGCGCTCAGTTGGATCAACGCCTTGTCGGTTGTCAGCCATCGCGTTGCACCCCAGGTTCGGGTCTTCGGCAGTTCCGGCACAAATACCACAGCCACGCCGGCGTCGGCACAGAGCTGAACGGTCTCGGGGATGGCCTCACTGATTGGGCGGAGCGTTAGTTCACGGATTTTGGCGAGGGCCCCGCGGAACGCCTCTTTCTGAAAAGGCCGGCAGGGGACGGTTCGCGCATCCAGTTCTCCCTTTCGGAGCCAGGCGAGTACAGCGTTGGGGTCCACGCGATGAACGGCGGACTGCCGAAAAGCGGCGCAGGTCCGCATATCGATCTGATCGAGCGCCTCACAACTCGCCACGCCGAAGTAGCTTAAGAGTTCGGACAGCATTTCGACAGAACTGGTGCGCTTGGGTAGCCATCCCAGCTTGCACATGTCCTTGACCGGAAAATGGTGGAGCTTCTCGACATGCTGTTCCAGACGCTCCCTCTCCTGCTGCCTGACCAAATGATCCCGGTACTGTCTTTCGGCGCTATTCCAAAACCGGGCGGGGATGCCGAGCACCCGCTCCAACTGCAAAGCCGTCTCGGGTTCGATGGGAGCCTTGCCCGTAATGATTTCGTTGACGGTCTTCTTCGTACGGCCAATCCGGCCCGCCAAGTCTGTCTGGGTCATCCCGAGTTCTTCGAGCTTTTCCTGGATGTAAAAGCCAGGAGCGGTCACGGTGTCGGGTTTGTACTCGTTGCGAATTTCGTTACTCATGTGTGTCCTCGATCCCGAGGATTTTGACAGCGGTTACCCGCGTCCAGTCCATTCCTCCGTCTTCAGTAGACGGCACGGGCTCGTGGCTCGGGACAAAAATCAGCCGGTACGGGTGGTCGAGGTCGAACGAAAGCTGTCCCTTGCGGTTGCCCTTCAGCTCATGCAAACGTCCCGGAACATTCCGCAAGTCCTCGAGGCACGTAGCCGCGTAAAGTGCATCCAGCCGGGCACGGATCAGTTGAGCGCGACGAGCTCCCTGCGCGCGCACGAGCTCGGATTGCTGATTGCATTGCTTGCCGAATTTCCGCTCTTTAAACAGGATATCCACTAATCGATCCCGTGTCAACGAACCGTTAACGTATTACGTTAACAGATTCTCGGAAGCGATGCACTCCCCGAGTTGGATCTGGGTGCTCTGATCGGTCTGGCACCGTTCAGCGTCTCGAACTGTAAATCCGTCGTTGGACGCGCAATCGCGAAGCGGGCGGCTGCTTTAGCCGCGCGGGCCCATGAGGCGAATCAGAAACATCATGCTGCTGCAACAGCGAAAAGATCGCGAACGAGAGGCTCCAGCCAACCGCGGTCGGCGTCGGCGCCATACGAGTCCCACGTCTGGAGCGCCGCCTTGATGCGGGCGACTTCCGGATCGGAGAACTCGAAATCCTGCGCCGGAATGGAGATCGCGGGATTCCACACCACGCGCTCCTGGCCGGCGACCATCTCGCGCTTCAATTCGACCCCCTTCTCTTCGTCGGCGTCGAGCGCAATCCTGTCCTGAATGTTCCAGATCGCGCGAATGGAGCCCACGTCTGCCCGTTGCGCGCCGAGGAGCGCGTGCAGGTTCAGACGCTGGGTGTGGTCCAGCTTCAATTTCATCGGTTTGCCTTTCAATTTACGGATTGGAGTAGAGCAGGATGTACCCTGCGGTCACGCCTGCGGGGTTCTTGACCTTGAGGCATCCGGACCATCCGGACGGGTTGCTCGCGCCCACGATCTCCGCGAGGCGGTAGCCGTTGCCGGAGCCAGACGCGATGATCAGTTCGCCGCCCGCAGTCACCTCGAGAAGCGTGTGGTCCGCGAGGTTGGAGCCAGGCCCGCGCACCTTGAACGGCGACTCGCTGGTGTCCTTGCCGACGACTAGCAACGGCCCGCAAGCGACTCCGGCCGCAACGGGGCCAGCCTGATATCCCCACGTGCGCGCGTACGCCTTCTTCGGATCGGTGCCCTGCTGGAGGCACGCGCCCCACAGGTAGATATCGCCGGAGGTCCAGTTGTCGCCGTTGCCCGCGAAACACCGCACCACGATCCAGAGCGCCGTCTGACCACCGGCCAGCGTGCCCGTGATCTTGAACCGCTGCCAGAAGGACGTGAGCGTCACCTGCGTGGGACCGGCGAGATAGGCGCCATAGGCGTTGTTCACGATGGCGATCGATGCCGTCTTGGTGCCGGTGTTCACGCGCGCCCAGATGTAGAACGTGTACGCGCCTCCGTCCACGAGGCCAGCCACGTTCTGCTGGAGGACCGGCGTGCCGGTGCTGGCGGTGATGATGTCGCCGGTCTGGTTGCCGTCCGGAGCCGGGACCAGATTGGTCGTCACGGAGCAAGACCCGCCGTTCTTGTCCCACGTCACCACGGAGAAGTCTTCGGAGTACTTCGCCATGTTCTCGTACGGCCCACCCACCGTCTGGAACGCTCCGCACTCAACGGACTGGAGGTGCGAGTCCTGGAACGCCCACAGATTGTTGGCGGCGGCGTACGCGAAGTTCGCGCCGCCATCGCCGTCGCGGATCACCACCTTGCCTGCCGTCGCGGCGGCGGTCGCATCGCTGATCTGCGAGGACGTGTGCGGTGTGGACGGACGCCGCCTTGCCCGCGAGGTCCGTTACCAGGCCGGTGATATCGGCCTCCACATGCGTGTGGACGGTCGGAGCCTGTGGCCGCGAGGTCCGCGGCAAGGTTCGTCACGTCAGCCTCCGCATGGGTGTGCGCGCCGAGCGCGATGGTGACGTTCACGCGGTCGCTGGCGGGCACGTCCACGAACGTAAGCCCGATGCCGGAGCCTTGGATCAGGTTCAACGCGCGCCGGGTTCCGACCGCCGCGCCGTTGTTCTGGACGGTGAACGGGAGCGCGCCGGAGACGATATCGGAGGCCAAGTGCGTGTGGGCGGGCAGATCGCCGGCCGCGAGCGTCATACCAGCCGTGGCGCGACCCCATGCGTCCACGGTGAGCTTCGTATAAGTGCCAGGCCCGACGCCGGAAATCGAGAGGGAGATCACGCCCGCCGCGACGTTGATGCCGCCCACCGGGTCGATCTGCACGATGCCCTTGGCGAGCGTCGTAGCGTCCGGAACCGTGCTCGCGCCGAACGTCTGGCCCGCCGCGAAGTCGATAACGGCGTCCATCGCGAGGTGGTTGCTGGCGTTCAACGCGATGCCGAGGTCGCCGGAGTTGTCCTGCTTCCTCCACTTGATGGCGCCAGCGTTGGGCAGGCGCACCAGGCCCGTACTCGACTTGGCGCCCGCGCCGAACTCCGCGCCGTCCTGGAACGTCTTGAGGCCGGTGACAGTGACCGCGCCGTCCTTCCGGATGTAGTTGCGGGCGGCGGCGGTACCCAACTCCGTCTCGATGGCCACGACCGCCGACTGGAGTGCGGTGATGAAGCCCGCGACCATGTTCGCCTTCACCGCCACGCCGTTGCCGTGGCCTGCGGCGGCGGTCCCGAACGCCCCGCGCTGGCACCCGGTGAACGTCGCGCCGGTCTTGCCGGTGTACACGATCAGTTCGTCGTCAATCGAGAGGATGCCGTACGTGGCGGCAAAGCCTCCGGCGGTGGACGCCACGTTGATCGTGGAGTCGCCAGGCAGCACCGCACCCGTGGTCGTCGTCTCCAGGGGCTTCGCGGAGAACGCATCGACCGGCGAGTACAGGCTGGCGGCGGCGTCGAGTGCGCCAGGATAGTTAGTCATTGAGTTTCCTCTCGTTCAACTTGAAGCGGTTGAGTGCGCCACCAGCGGGCGTGACGATCTCCACCACGCGAGCGACCTCCGGGGCGCGTGCGGCCCGCGGCTTGTGGTACGACGCCGACACCGCCTGTACCCAAATCTCCAGAGGGACGGGCCTGCTGTTGAGGCAGAACTGATCGAACGCCCAAAAGCACATGGAGTAGAACGGGGACTGCACCCACATGCCGTACGCCTGCGCCAGTGGCGGGTCGGGAGGTCCGTAGAGGCCAGCGAGGTACATGCACTCGCTCGCCGGCCGCCCCAGCGTCTGCGCCGCGAAGCGAATGGTCTGGCCCATCAACGTCGTGTTCTTCTGCCAGATGTCATAGTCGAATCCCTCGCACCGGAAGTACTTGATGCCGTACGAGGAGTTCTGCCACTCGCGCGGCAGGTTGACGTGCATCAGCAGCCTCCGGTAAGTGCCCGCGCCCGGTTTCCCCTGGTTCGCGTCGAGAGGCCACAGGCACTCGAACAGCGCGGCCGGGTGGGACGCGCGCACATACGAGATCACGTCCTGGCAATACGACCAGATCCGGTCGCGAAGGAAATCTGCCGTCTCCTTCGGGTGCGCCGGATCGCCAGCAGGATCATCCGTGTTCGAGGTGAACGGCCAAATCTGGTGACCCTTCGCCGCCGCGAACGCATCGATTGTCTCCTGGTCATAGAACGGCATCCGCCCAACGGATCGTTGGCGCGGTTGTCGAAGTACCACCACTGCGTCTCACCGAACTGGAGCACCACCGGCAGGCCAGCCGCCGCGATCTGGTCGGCGCACTCCTTGTACATCTGCTTGAGGTACGTCCGGACGCGCGCACCGAAGTTCATCTGGTGCGAGGGCACGTTGAGGAACACGTCCTCTCCGGGCGCGACCACGCCGCCCGCGTAGTGCAGGTACTTGGCGCGCATCGCGGCGGGAGGATTGTAGACCTCCATCGAGAATGCGAACGACGCCAGCATGCTCGCCGCCGCGAACTGGCTGGCGAGATCCTTGATCCACTTCCGCGCGCCTTCGGTCATGACCGGCGACACGGAGTCGATCAGTTCCCAATCGCCCTCCGTCCCGACCTCGCCAAGGTGGTCCGTGAGGGTGGCCATCACAGACGAGGGCGTCCTCTGGTACGAGTCGAAGCCGAGCGCGGCGCAGGCGGTGCCCTCGACCTTGATCGGATGCGTGGACTCGATCCACTGTTGGCCGAGGCTCACCGCCTGCGCGGTCGCCGGAGCGCCAGCCGCCTCGAAAGCCGCCTCGATCTCTGCGGCGACTTCCGCGCCGGTCCTGGCCGCGCCCGCCGGAAGCATGACGCTCACCTGTGGCCCGCCCTCGCCGTCGAACGTAAACAGGAGCGCGTCGTTGACGCCTGCTGTGATGGCGAACGGTTCGTTGGCCACGCCGGGGAGCACCGCGATCCCGGTGTCCACATACACGTCCGGGTACGCCCACGACGGAGCCTTGGACTGGACGTGAAGGGTGGTGCTGGTGCCGTAGTTGTTGTCGGCCCACACGCCGGAGAACTGGTTGAGCAGGACGCGCATCCAGTTGACCACGTCCTGCAACGACTCGCCCTCGATGATCTTGTGCTGCATCGAGGACCCGCCCACGATGGCCGTCACATAGTCGCCCGCGACCGGCGCGGCCACGCCGTCCGCGAGGCGGTACTCGATGGTCGCGTACGGATAGGTCGCGCCCACGCGCCGCCGCTTGTTGTTCCAGAAGACGCCCATGTACACGTCGGCGTGGCCGTTGAACCCGAGCTTCTGGAGATGCCACAGGTGCCAGGCCGGGGGCTTCTTGTACCCGTGGTCGGTGTCGAAGTCGATGGCCAGCGAGACGTCCGGATAGTCCTTCAGCGGGTCCGGAACGTCCTGCGGCACCAACGGCCACAGGTAATCGAAGTAAAAGAAGTACCCGGTGCTGGCGGCGTTCTTATCGAACAGAGCGGTGAGGACGACGGTGTGGTTTCCGGCCGGGACCGCCGAGGCGATCTTCACGTTCGCCGTGGTGCCGCCGTACTCGTCGAGGTAGAGATCGACGGGAGATTCTGCGGGCGCCACGCCGTCCACAGTGACCGCGACTTTGCCGCAGTCCGTGTTCAGGAACGTGCCGAGGTAGAGTTCGTGCTCCTCTGTGGCAGAGTACTGGATCGTGACCGCCCGCACGTCCGCGAGATCGTTCGGGCCGGTGCGCTTCGCGTGCCCCTTGCTCCACCACTGCGAGGGCCAGCCAACCGCGCCGTACTTGTAATCCTCCCAAAAGCCGATGTACTTGCACCGCGCGTCGGACTCCTCGATCCGCTCCGAATCGCCGCCCACCTTGAGGCTCGCATCGCCGGTGACCGCGATGTTGGAGATGGTCACGCCCCACTCCACGTCGGACTGGAAGCCGGAGATCGGCGGGAGCTTCTTCATCCGGGTGCCCGCCAGCCACGAGGCAGGCGTCGAGGACTCGTACCCACGCTGGACCGTGATGCTGGTCGCGCCGCCAGCCAGGAGCAGCACGCGCTCCTCGTTTGCGGCGTCCCCGATGAAGTACCGCCCACCCGTGAGTCCGGCCCCGCTGTCCACGCTCCAGGTGGTGTCGCCCGGTCCCACTCCTGCGGTCAGGAAGCACCCGTCGTCCAACGCCTGTTCCACGACCTCGAATCGCGGCGCGAAGACCATGTACATCTTCCGGCAGTCCGCGGCGGAGAAGACCGCTGGCGTTCTTGTCGGTGAGGAACCCCAGCGGGAGGCTGATGTGATACTTGGTGTCGTTGTCGCCGCCAGAGAACCGGATGCTGCGGTTGTCGCCCCACGTGATTCCCTGCACGTCCTTGCTGGCGTCGTACGACTCGTCCTGGAGATCCACAGGGACCGTCTCGTGGTAGGAGCGCACGGCCAGCACCTCGCCGTTGCCGAGCTTGCCGTACACGAGCGCGGGCGGCGGCGCGGTCTTGAACGCGATGGTCAACGTGGTCCCGATCGCGGTCGCCTCGATCACGCTGGACTGGTCCGGACCGGTGACCGCGCAGTTGGTTGGAGTGCCGTTGATCGAGGCAGCGAGGTCTTGGACCGCCGTTTCAGCGGTTCCCCTCCGGCGCACGTGCCACTGAGGACCGGCGCCAGCGTACACGTCGCCCGGAATGCCGATGGTCGGATTGCGCGGTCCCGCCGTACATGATGATCTCGCCCACGCCGATAGGCTGGGTGGACGTGACGCGCACGCAGCCATCGTCGGTGACGTCGGCGGTCGCAGCCAGGCCCGCCGCGCCGAACGCCGTGTTGATATCGGCGGCGACCTGATCGGCGGTCTGCTCCAGGCCCGGAGTGAGGCCGACGTAAATGCTGGTCCCGTCCACGATGAACGTCAACGTGTCGTTCACCGTCGCCTCAATGAGGAACGGTCCCTGCGTCCAGGACCGGCAGACGGTTGGCCCGCCGTGCGTGAGCGTGTTGTCGAACGTGACCACGTTGCCATCGACGGCGGTGACGTGGCACGTCTCCTCCAACTGGTACGGCGGGTCTGCCTCGTAGAGCGGGTCGTACGTGAAGTACACGGTGTCGCCAACCTTGAGATCCAGGAGGCCCGTGGTCGGGTCGAGATCGGACGGGTAGAGCGCCAGCGTGCCGTTGGGCGCGGTGAGGCTGCGCGGCAGGATGTGAGCTTGGCCGAGCGGCTGGCCATCGTAAACCGTGTCGCGGAAGACCACGACCAAGTGGTCCGCGCCCTGCTCTGCGTATTTGCCCGACGCCTCGACGCTCACGCTGGCGGGCGTCTCGCCTCCGGACACCACGGTTGCGTACGAGAGGAGTTTCACCTCGTGGATCTCGCCAGGCCCGCCCTTGCCGCACACGAACGTCATGGCGTCCCAGGAGACGGACGGGTACTTGGCGGCGTCCAGCCGCATCGCGCCATCGAGCGCGTGGTCGTAATCGATATCGAACTCCAGCGTCAGGCCGGAGAGGTCCGTCCGCGGCAGGTGCTTCTGGCGCAGGTGGTTGAAGTAGTCATAGGCGTTGTAGAAGCCCAGGACCGCGAAGTCTTCGGCGGCTTGGAAGATGCCGGAGACGGACACACCTGTCGCGGACGCATCGTGGATCGTGGTCGTCGCGGCGCGGCCAGTGAAGCCCTGCAACTGGAAGTTGCGGCGCGGGTCGAAGACTCGGAGAGGTTCGGCAGCCATGTAAATAACCGCGATTCAGAGCAGGGTGGGTCCACCAAGATTAAGCGCATGAAGTACTTCCGGATAGCGCGTAAGCCGACTGCAATAAGGCTCGTGCACAGGGCCTCAGAGAGTTGTCTGGAAATTGCAGCGATGTCTGAGCCCGGACGCGCATCCGGGCTGGCCGATATCTTTACTCACCTCACGAACGAGTTCAGGTGATGTGCGGCCGCAATTCGGCTTAGGACTCTAGCGGGGCAATGCGTCGGGCAGGTGCGCCTGGAGGAAGGCGTAGCTTGCTGGGTGATACTCCTTCAGCATCTCGCAGACACCGTCGTCGGCACTTGCAAGAACTGCATTTTCGGTGTGACTGACCGCGTCTAGGATAAGCATGTCCAACATGTCGTTCTTGTCCGGAATCTTCTTGTCTGCTAGCCCTACCTTCGCAGTGAAGGCAGCGGAATCCCGGTCTTGTGGCCTCAATCATGACGAACAGGCCGAGTGGTCATACATGAAAGAAGTGTCGGCATCCAACGATCCAGTTCGAATGTCTTAACAGCTTTACGCTGTGAGGTGCTCAGCTCTGGCGCAATCATTACCGTCGCGCGACGCCCCCGCCCGCGCGTCGTCGTGCGCACCAGTGTTGCGCGGATCTCGGCAAGATCGCCCATCATCGCGAGGGCCGAGTCGCCTGTTCCGAGCGCGAGTTTCGCCAGACTCACCAGCATCAGTCCCACGACCGTTGCAAAGGTGTGTAGCCGTATCGACCCATCGGCCCACTGGTGCGATGGTCCCCAGGGCACCACGCCACCCTTCTTCGCCCGTCGGAACAGTTCTTCGACGTTCCATTGACCGCGAAATGCCTGCACAATCCGGCCTGTACTCCACAGATGATGATCCGTGCACAGCACTCGCCGCCCCAGTCGGGTTTTCTCCATCTGGCGACGCAGTGCCGCATCCACATGCCAGCGCAAGGTCGGCTGCTGGTCGTCGCCGCCGATTTCGGTCACCACGAATCGCGACAAATGTTCGCGAGCCAGCGTCTTCCTAATCCGTTGCTCCAGGCTGCTGCGCGAGATCCGTTTCCCTTTTACGAGTCGATCCAGCTTGCCTAACTCCGCCTTGGCTTTACGCAACGCCACCGCTATGCCACGCTTCTGACCCTCCAGCAGTTCCTGGCTCTCCACCACTACCAGCGTGCGGTCCAGGTTGCAAACCTTCATCTGCACCCGCGCTGCCCGCACCTGGGCCAACTTGCCAGTCAGGTGCTTCATGGCGCCTCGCTGGGCCGCCATCTGCAGCGCCTTCTCCGCCGCCGCATGCCCCAGCGGCAGCGAGATCAGGCTATAGTAGCCGACGGCGTCCAGATCCAGTTCTAACTGGGGACTCCAAAATCCTCCATCCCGGACCAGCGTCCGCTGCGCGTTTTCGCGGTACTCCCCATCGTCCAGCGATTGGTGCAGTGCCCTCAACCCATCCAGGCACGCGGTCAACACCGCCCGATCGGAACTGTTCCCCGCATAGGTGCGGTGTAGCAATGGCACATGGCCCGTCTCGCTGACCAGCACGCCAAGCCCCACTACACGCAGATCACTCCGTTTGCTTTTGGCATGCCCACGACGCGCCAACTCCCCTGGCGTCACCGTCGCAATGTGGGTGTCGAAATTCGTGGTATCGAACGCCAGCACGTCGGCCGAGAGATCGAACCGGGCCACCGCCGCTTTGGCAATCGCGATCTGCGCTTTTTCCAATTGTTCATCGGTGACTTGCCGGGCCACCCGATGATAAGCCTGGCCAGTGAATACCAACCCAGGCAGACACGACAAGCGCGGCATGGCCGCATTCAAACACTCGGCCAAGTGCCGCTTGGGTCCGGGCGAGCAGGCCCGCTGAATAGCCACCGCCACGGCCAACTCACCGACCGACGGACCGCCTTTGGCACCAAGATTGCCGCACGCCCGGTCGATGTGCCCGATCAGATCGAGTTGCTCGGCAACCCAGATCAACGCGCCGACATCCCCAACTGCCTGTGTACCCGCCGTTCGCGTGGCGCTCAGATCGGCGACAGGCGCCGTGGTTGCCGGCCCCAGCACGGTCTGACGCGCAACGGAACGGCTCCGGACCGGGTCCCACACCGACTGGGCAGCGATCCGATAGCGGCGGCCATTCACCACGCGTTCGAAGACATGCATATCTTTCATGTAGCATGATTTCGCCCAACAAAGGAAGCGTCGCACCATGCTTTATGGCACCGAAGCACCGCACAATGCTGTTTTGTCGTTCAGAAATGCGAAGGTAGGGCTAGGGCCTTAGACAGTCGAGAGCACCAGTAGCCGATGGTTTCGGGACTCACGCCGAAGGCTGTGAGAATGGCGTTCATGGAACTCAGGTATTTCGGGGTCGTGCGTCGGATGTTCTTGGGGCCGATTGCATTTAGAATGTCCACCGGATCGTCTGCCTTGGCGATCCGCCGCAGGAATTGATCGCCTTTAAGCATTGATAGGTCCATGTCCGGTCCGAATTTCACTCCATTGACGGAGCACTGAAAATTGACAAGCGACACGTATGCTAGAGACCCCACCAGCGTGCAAAAAGTACGTCTAATATCTGCTCGCTTACTCATGCCAGCGTAGAAAGCCCGTAAACCGGCGACAAGTTCATCTTTTACATAAGTCAGGTTGGCATCTAGACACGTGGCCATTGCGGCCAACACCTTCTGTTGCTGGATTGGATCAGTAATCCTCGCCTCGGCAATACCAACTTCGAATGCCAGCACGAGAGAGATAAGCGTGAATCGAAGAAGCTCAGCTTCCGCCTGAACACGGCTCTCGATGATCTTCTTGATGTCCGGGTCGACCTCAGACAACGTCTTCGCATCCCGGATTTTCTTGAGCATCCCCACGTCCACATGCAAACCGTGGATGGGTTGAGGTCCCTCCGCGAGATCGGTGATGTTCAGCAACTTTTGGATCGCTGTCAGATCATCGGCGTGCTTGGTAATCCACTCGACGACAGTGACACTCGTAATTGCCACGCGATGCGCCGTGAAGAACGTCTCGACAGCGGCCAAGCTCAATCGGCTGTGCGTCGACTCGCCAAGGCGATAATAGACAAGGTTCGAGTCTGAAATTACGCTCGGTGACGCGGGTGTAGAGGTCATCTCGTGTCCAGGTTCTCCAACGGTAGCTCAGAACCGTAGGGTAGCTCAATCGAGAGATCGCTCGTTACAGGGATAGTGAATTGGATTCGATTGTCGGATCGTCGGCGAGCCCGAAGTTGGGCTCCGAAGCCGATTATCGATAACTCGTCATGTTTGGATCACCACAGTAAGGTCGCTGCCGGGGTCCGGGTTGGCGACCGCCAGGATATCGAAGGCGAGGCTGTCGCCCTCGTTGAGGATCGGGTGGGAGGTCGGCCGCACGGTCGCGCCGGTCGAATGGCTCTTAGTAAAGACCGCTGTGAACGTCTGCGCGTCCTGGTCGGCGGCGAGCACCTGGACGTACTCCTCGTCGGTCTTGCCGAGGTTGACGTGGACGAACTCGCCCACATCGAAGCCCAGCCGGTTCGCGCCGTACGATGCGGTCTGAACCGTCTGCGCGCCGGGACCGGCCACCACGTCCTCGAACAGGATGATGCCGAAATCGTTGTACGGCAGGCGGCGCGTGGCGGGCTTGCCGTACCCGTCCTCCAACAGGAAGTCGTACGTGTTCTTGAAGCCATCGGGGATCTTCTGCGCGATGCCCATGTACTCCAGCAGTTCCCACGTCGCGCCATCGTCGCGCGACACCTTCACCCGGTACGCGCTCTGCCCGTCCGTGGTCGGCACCTGGACGTACGCATAGATGCACCGGATTGACGCGCTATCCTGCACGCGCATCGGGATGACCACCGTGTCCGCGACCGCGAGCGCGCCGGGGATCTGGAACGTGTACGCGCCGCCGTTGCACGTCCGGTCACCCGGCATGTAAGGCTCGCTGTGGTGCGAGAGCGGGAACGTCACGAACGTGCCGTACCCGAAGTTACAGCGTCGGCGTCGTGCCGCCCGTGTTGCCGATGATGTACGCGTGCTCCTTCTTGCCAGACCCGCCCGCGCTATTGCCGACGATGCGGATCTTGAAGCCGTTCGAGTTGCCCTTGTTCGCCAACTGGTTCGGCGCAACGGCGGCGGGAAGTGCGGTGCTCAACACGACGCTCGTGGTCGTGTTGCCAGCACCCAGGACTCCGCGCGGTCCCTGTGTGGGCATCATCACCGCACCCGCGCCCGCTCCAAACGTGCCGGTCAATCCGGGCGAGGCCAACTGCATCCAATCGTCGTCCTCCACGTCGTACTGCCACAGCGTGGTGGCGTTGGCGAGCATGTACACATACGCTCCCCGGTCACTGTTGTTGCGAAGGCCAGCGATCAACGCCGTACCCGCCGCAGACACGGCGGGCGCGTTGGCGATGGGACGCCACTCGGGGAGATCGATCAACGGTTTGAAAGCGAGAGTCGTGGGCATGTTACGAGATCCTCATCCGTACAGAGTTGTTCCAGAGGTTGCGATCCAATGGCTTGCAGAGCACGTCCCAAGCGTTGCCGGTGTTCAACTGGCTCATGTTGGTCACCGTAGAGACGGTCGAGACGGTCGTCATCGTCACCGCCGCCGACTCCAGCGAGACGCGCACCCTGCCGGTGCCGGGCTCCTGCGAGATGGGGCGGGTGATCGCCTCCAGGATCGCGTACAACGCCGCCGCGAGATCCGTGATGCTCACCTCCTGCGTGCCGTCCGCGCGCACGCTGGCGTGATTGCAGACCCCTCCGCGCCGTCTGTGAGCTTCATGCGCTGGTAGTGACGCCCGCCCACCTCGTCGGTGGCGACCGTGCGCCAGCACCAGGCGAGATATCGATGTTGTCGGCCATCGACTTAGTCCTCCTTCACCACGAGAGCCCCGACCGCGAACTGGCCGTAGTCATCCTGCTCGACGGTCTTGGGAGTCGGGAGCGTGTCCCAATACAGGAGCGCGCCCGCGAGGGATGCGAAGATGCCGAAGGCCACAGCCTCCGACCAGTTCGCGGCGCGGGACCGAACTGAAGGTTGTTCGTGTTCGCGACCTTCCGGACGTTGCCAACGTCGGTCGCGGGCGCGCCGAACGTGATGGCTTGGCGCGCGTAACCGTTGCCAGCCAGTTCCGTGCCCGCGAAGCGTCATCGGCAGGCGCGAGGAGAACAGGCCGACGTACGGCGCGACTCCGGTCAGATCCGTGCCGCGCAGGACATTGAGCACAGCATCGGTGTGGGATTGCGACTTTCCGGGCATGGGTTTCTCCTAAGCGAGTTCGATCAGTTCGATCTGCACGTCCGACCTGCCAGGCGTCACGGACTGGCTCCAGTCGGTGTTGAACCGGACCACGTACCTGCCGGTCACCGCCACGCCGGTCGGGTCGTACGAGAACTTCGGGTTCGTCTCGTACGGGTCGTAAAAGTAGAACGGTTCGTGGGTACCGTTCCGCGCATCGTAGAACGTCCGGAGCGCGGCCAACTGCGAGGGCGTCAGCCGCTTGGTGAGGTTCCACTTCTTGCGGCTGGTCGCCGCCTGCGCCGACCGCTGCGACTCGCCGTTCCGGTACTCGTTGTCGATGACCGGGTACTCGCGCGTGTGGGTGAACGCGCGGACAGAGAGTTGGGCAGCACCGTCGTAGGCGCGGCGTTTGCAACGGAGCCAGGCATTACGAGGTCACCAGGCCAGGGCTGAGTTGGAGGCTGGTCAACTCGCGTCGGCCAGCGTTCGACCTCGCAGCACTCAGGGACGCGCCCGCGACGACGCGCGGATTGCTGGCGATGGCGTTCACAGCCTCGCCACGCAGGAGGCTCGTGGTGGCAGGCCCGTCGAGTTGGATGACCACCGGCCCCGCGCCGGAGGCCACGCCGCCGCCAATGCTGTCGAGCGTCGGCAGACCGCCCATGCCAGGGAGCGATGCGCCGTTCGAGTAGCCCGGCGACTGGTAGAGCGCCCCGCCCTTCTGGACCAGATCGAGCGGGTGGACCGTGGCGGGCATGTCCCACACGCGCTGGTCCACGATTCGCTCGTGCTCGCCCGGGTAGAGGACGCCTTTGTGGTCCACCATGCCGCTGTACAGGGCGTTGGTCAGGATCCCGTAGAGTCCGCTCTTGCTGATTGGCTTGCCGCCGCGGGTGACGCCGGCTTCCGTTGTCCAACTGCTTTGATCGCCAGCCGCGGTGCTGCAGCTCGTCCCACACCGCCGAGAGCGTGCCGTGCTTCAGGTACATCTTGTAGATGGCGCGGACCCGCTCCGCCTCCTCCGGATTGATGAGGATCTTGCCGCCCTTCGGATCGATGTCGTAGCCGAGGACCGGGTGACCGCCGATCCATTTGCCCTTCCGGCGCGCGGCCGACAGCTTGTCGCGGGTGCGTTCGGAGATGATCTCCCGCTCGAACTGGGCGAAGGACAGGAGGATATTGAGCGTGAGCCGCCCCATGGAGTTCGTCGTGTTGAACTGCTGCGTGACCGAAACGAAGCTCACGCCCTCCTTGTCGAAAATCTCCATGATCCTCGCGAAGTCCAACAGCGATCGGCTGAGGCGGTCGACCTTGTAGACCACGACGCAATCGATCGACCCTGCGCTCGATGTCGGCCAGCAGCTTCTGCAGGGCGGGCCGGTCGATATTGCCGCCGGTGTAGCCGCCGTCATCGTACGGATACGGGATCACCTGCCAACCCTCGTGCTTCTGGCTTGTGATGTACGCCTCGGCGGCTTCGCGCTGGGCGTCCAGGGAGTTGAATTCCTGTTGCAGCCCTTCCTCGGTCGACTTCCGCGTGTAGATGGCGCACCGGATGACCTTGGGTGCGGCCTGCTCGACCGGGACCGACGTCCCGCGGCGACACGGAGCTATTCCTCGGCATGGTCGCCTCCGCCGGCGAGGGCAGGCCGAAGAACTTGAAGCCGTTCCAGCGGCCGCCGGTCGCTTGGTTCACGGCCTCCGTGAGCGTCCGGTAGACCCGGCCCTCGAACTCAAAACCATCCAGCCGGACTTTCATCGCGATCAGATTGCCGCGGTACACCCGTTCGAGCCAGGATCCCGGCGCGGGCAGCCGGGGATCCTGCGGCCTGAGCTTCTCCGAGACCTTGAGGAATGCCTCCGGGTCCTGCCCGTTCTTCCTCGGCGCGCGGATGCGGAGGTCGGCGTCGTTCGCGATCTCCAGGGCGCGGCGGCGTGCGCGTTCGGACAGGCCGCCTTCGGCGAGGGCCTGGATACGCCAGGCGATCCTCCGGTAGAGGAACTGCTTGTTGTTGGAGCGGGTCTCCTCGCCGAAGACCTCGGCGTACTTCTGGCGGAGCTGGGTCACGGTCATCCGGCCGAGTTCCGCGATCTGATCTTCAATCGCGCTTCCCACTGTTGTCTCCCTTCTCGGGGTCGTTAACCACACGACCATCAGGGCTCGACGTCGCGGGACTATCAAGTGGAATGTCGGGGCGCCGGCGGTCTCGGCAGCGGAGATAGCCGGCGGCGAGAATGCGTGCGATGGACTGGAGATCCTCGGGCGGGATCGGCAAGACGGTTCACCTCGCTGTGGATTGGGACCACAGCAAGAGTCCGCCTCACGGTCGTCTCGCTGATTCTCTGGTCTCTGAGAGCGGCTCTGTCGCTCTCCGCAGTAAATATACGCGAGGCGCGCGAAAACGGTAAACCCGCAGCACGAGTTTGGAGACGGGAACGGACGAGTCGGGAACCGCCACTGGTGCGGCTTCCGTGATGGTCGATGCGGACGGGTCTGCTAAACAGGGCAGGGACGTTCGAATTCCGGTCGAGGTGAACCCCGCCACCCGCCAGCAGAGACACGCGCGGGAGAAAGACCGCCACAGAGACAGGAAGAGGGCGCCCAGGCTCGCGGCGGCGGACGCGTTCTCGCCGACCCAGAGAACGACCTCTCAGCGCAAGTCTATGGCGTTATTTGGGATGTTTCGACGGAGGGCGCGGACGCACGGATGGCGTCGGCGTGAACTACTGGGGAGGAGAAATTCGTACGGGCAAAAATT
>CAWIGC010000002.1:0-42320 GCA_963835555.1 uncultured Solibacteraceae bacterium
AACTCGCAGCGACCCTCCTGAAGCACGTCGATGGCTGGGCACCGCCAATTCTTGCGAGACTAAGGTTCGCTTTGGCGTAGTCGAGGCGGTCAACGGGAACGTTGAGTGCTTACTGAGATCAACCGGGGCCGCGGGTATCAGAACCTTCGCTACCTGTTGCTGAAGGCCAAGCGCATGGCGGTGACCAACCTGAAATTCATCACCGTACACACTGTCAGGAAAGCCGCCTAAAATGAGCCATCCGTCGGATTCTCGTTCAGTGCCGTCTTTTTTATGAACTCTCACTCCGCCACACCGGTGCCGCATCGGTCTCCGGATTGCCAGCCACCAGAAGCGACTGTCCTGGTGCGCTCGCAGCGTTTTCGCCGGTATCGCGCCGGCTGGCCACCACTTGAAACGACCTTTCGACAAGCGCTTCGTGGCAAGCCAGAATCCCTGCGAGTCATACGCCAATATCCGGATCGACTTTCCGCTCCGGCTACGGAAGATAAACAGGCAGCCGGAAAAAATCGTCATCCAGTTTGTCGCGGCAAAGCTGAGCCAGCCAATCAATGCCCTTCCGGTTTTGCGGTGAACCGCAAAACAGGAAATATGCGCCGTCCATTAATATGCGGAGTTCCTTCAAACCAGGACTCCAAGGTGGGAGGTCTGCTTCATCTGTAGCGGTCGTACCCTCACGTCGAACTCCGCATAACGTAGCCTCTCAAGCGGCTGTCAGGACTGGCGGTCGAGAGAGGACTACATGGACATTTCTGAACTTCTGTCGCGACCCCATGACATGAACCCTGGGCGTGCGGCTCCGTATCTTGAGGATTTCGCTGCCCAGATGGCATCGGTGGGCCACACTTCGTTGACGATCAACGGCTATTTGGGCTGAGCCATTCACTTTGGCGGATGGGCGGAAGCCACGGGCCGGGATTCGCGGATATCAACGAAGAGACCATCAAGGCATTCGCGAAGCACCGTTGCGAATGTCCAGGTCGTCGCAGCCAGAAACAGGTCTCCCGAACCTACACGGCACGTGTTCAGCGCTTCGCCGATTTTCTGCGACAACACGGCGCCATCGGGGCGATCACCGACTCACGGCTGAAACACCTACTCCCTCAGCCCCTTCGCGATTGGCTTCTGCGCATCGGGGACTCGCGTGGTGACCGTGGACCGCCACGAACGTCTGATCACCCGAATGCTCCCAGCGCTCGGCATTGACGCTGACCAGTACAATGCAGCCCCGGTCCGAAAGGTCATCTGGATCAGATCGCGGCTTCGGCCCGCCCAAGCCAAAACAATCGTCGGTGCGCTCCGCGTCTATTTACGATTCCTCGCAACGAGTGGCACATGCCAACCTGGTCTTGACCATGCACTGCCAACCGTGGCGGAATGGAAGCTGTCCTCACTGCCCCGATACCTCGACTCCCAACAAGTGACCCGACTCATTGACTCCTGTAGCAAAGACGGGCGGCAGGGATGGAGGGACCGGGCGATCGTATATTGCTGCTTCGGCTTGGACTCCGGGCGGGCGACATTGCCAGCATGCGCCCCACTGATATTGATTGGCAGGAGGCCACGCTGCTGGTGCGCGGCAAGGGACGCAGGGATGTTCGCCTGCCTCTGCCACAGGATGCAGGAGATGCGGTTCTGGACTACATTGAGCATGCACGCCCGCAGACTGGCATTGACCGGGTGTTTCTCTGCGCAAATGCTCCCTTCCGCCCCCTCCGATCTGGAATAACCGTCTCTGACATCGTTCGCGCTGCACTCCGGCGGGCTGGCATCGAAAATCCGCCAACCCACGGTGCGAACCTTCTTCGGCACAGTGCGGCAACCATGATGCTGCGTGCCGGCGCCACGTTGGACGAGATCGGAACCGTCCTGCGGCATAAATCGCCGGATACGACTGCGCACTACGCAAAGGTCGATATCGCCGCCCTTCAACAAATCGCGCAACCGTGGCCAAAGGAGAGCAGACCATGCTGAGCGAAGCTGTCAATCGTCACATTGAACTGTACCGGAGCATGGGGTTCAAGTACAAGGTCCAAGCGTACATGCTCCACAGCTTCGCAAATTTTGCCCAAAGTCGGTCCGAGCAGTTCATCCGAACGGACACAGTTGTTGAGTGGGCAGCGGGTGCGCCTCGGTCCGCCAGCGCCATGATCGTTTGCTCATCATCCGCCGCCTGGCGTATGCATTGCACGCGGAAGACAACCGTCACCAAGTGCCGCCAACCGGGGTTTTCGGCCGTGCACGAAAGAGCCGTCGGATGTGTCACATCTTCACCACGGACGAAATCGACCGTCTCCTGCGAGCCGCTTCCCAGCTGACTCCGCTGGGATCGATGCGGCCAGTTACATACACGGCTTTGCTGTCGCTTATCGTTTGCACCGGTCTCCGAGTTTCAGAAGCCTTGAAACTCGAGACTCTCCGACCTGACGGAAGACGGACTACTCGTCCGAGCGACGAAGTTCCAAAAGAACCGCCTTGTTCCTCTTCACGAAAGTGCACGCCGCGAGTTGCAGCGTTATCTCGCTTTTCGCAGCCGAATAGCGACAACTACATCCACACTCTTCATTTCCCGGTGGGGCGTCGCGCTTCCTTATCCGACAGTGAACGCAACCTACCTACATCTGGCGCGCTCAGCCGGTCTGCGCGGTGGCCCGGGACTCGGCGGCTGCCGCATTCAGGACCTTCGTCATACATTTGCAGTTCGGTCGCTCGAACAGTGTGCGGGAGACCGTAAGGCTGTTGCGCGGCACATGGTCGCGCTGAGCACCTATCTTGGTCACGCTCACGTCTCCGATACCTACTGGTACCTGCAGGCCACACCGAAACTCCTGGGAGACGTGGCGATTGCCGCCGAGGCTCTGCATCGAGGAGGTGAGCGATGACGCCCATCGGTCCTCATCTGACGGCGTTCTTGCGCGAATACATTCCCAACCAGCGAGAAATGAGCGTCCAAACCTCCGACACGTATGCTTATGCCTTTCAATTGCTGGTGTGTTTCGCCGCTGAACGCCTGAAAACCACTCCCTCGGCGCTGTCGATCGAGCAACTCGACGCGACACTGGTACTGGCCTTCCTCGAACACCTTGAGAAGAATCGTGGGAACTGCGCCAGAACACGGAATTCAAGACTGGCCGCTATCAAGACGTTCTTCCGGTTTTTGGAATACCGGCTACCGTCATGTCTTGAGCAGGCACGCCGCATTCGTGCCATCCCTGTAAAGAAGACTGACGAGGTCATCATCGGATATCTCAATCGGGAGGAGATTCAGGCTCTGCTGGACGCTCCCGACCCGAATTGCCAGTGGGGATTGCGGGACCGCGCGATGCTTCATCTAGCCTTCGTCGGGGGCCTGCGTGTCTCCGAGTTGGTCGGCCTGAACGTAGCTGATCTGGCCTTCCACCCTCAACCCACCGTTCACGTGATGGGCAAAGGGCGTCGCGAGAGGGTGCTTCCTTTGTGGAAGGAGACAGTGACCGTCCTTCGCGAGTGGATTAAGGTGCGCGGTGAGCCGAAGGCCACGGCGCTCTTCTTGAACGCCCGCGGCGATGTCATGACCAGGTCTGGTTTCGAATACATTCTGGACAAACACGTTCGAACGGCCAGCACCAAGCAGGCTTCGCTAGTCAAAAAACGGGTATCTCCGCACAGTCTGAGACATTCGTGCGCCATGCTCACTCTGCACGCCACCGGCGACATTCGGAAGGTCTCTCTTTGGCTCGGCCACGCAACCCTCCAAAGCACAGAGGTCTACCTGAGAGCCGATCCCACAGAAAAGTTGGAGGCCATGGCGTCTTTGGTTCCGCCGAACTTACGACGCGGTCACTTCCGGCCGCCGGATAAGTTGCTCGCCATGCTTCGGCCCAAAAAGTAGCAAACGTTATGCGCCGTCCCGGGCGTCGCACGTGGCCAATTCTGCGGGCTCGCACTGCCCGACTCCGCATATCAATGGACGGCGCATATTTCCTGCCATCGATCGACTCGATCGCCACCAGTATGCGCATCTGCGGCGTGATCTGGATCAGGACGCGACCTCCCACAACGCCCGGCTCAGCCCCGCAAGATCCGATGTCGAAGCACCCTTTAACTGGATTCGTACCGTGCCACGCCGCCCTTCCAGTTCAATCGTGCATTCCGCAACAGAGATTGCCCGAGGCGTCAGCAACTCCACGAACGTTGGGGCCGGCTTTCCAGAAGTTGCTTTCGCTGCCATCAGTCGTTTCAGTTTGCCGCCGTCGAGGTGGAGTTCGGCCGCCGTTCGGTTGATACCATCTTTGCGGGCCAGTTCGGCTGCCGCCGACCACAACTCATCGGGTATCGGGCTCTTTCCCTGTCGGTTCTGTCTCCAAACCTCGAAGCGGGCACGTACCTCATCCATTGTGAGCGCCTGGCTTTTGCTGCGCATTGCCACTCCTCCTCCCGGTATAACCGGCCGAAGAACGACCTTACCAGCTATGCCGGGCAGATTTCATGCAGCCTTGCGGAAAGCTCACGGCAGCACTGATTTTATTGGGTTCCGGAATGACATCGCGAACCCCTTGTTTGGCCGGCCTTCGGCCGTTATCATGTCCTTGTCGCTTAACCATTTGGGTGGCTTCTGAGAATCGGCTCGCGAAGCTGCGAACTCCGCGGACCTACTGTTTTAACGCAGGATTCTCTACGCTCCCAAATGGCATCACGCCTCAGCCGGCCAGCACCGTGTCAGGTTGGGTGCATAATCCAGGTGGCAGGAAATTTACTAGAGATCCTGAGCGGAGCGAAGGCCGAAGGCTAGTCGAGTGCCGATCCTCTCTTACTTTGGTTGGCATGGCAAGATTGATGGCACCTGCCGATAGTCGTTTGGAACTGCGAAGAGGCTCGTTGACGGGGAACCCAGAACGTACGAGTCCACTACTTTGTCCGACTCTGCTGTAATCCAGCCAAACAAGCCCCGCTTGACCATGTGAAATCTCAGG
This sequence comes from uncultured Solibacteraceae bacterium, assembly GCA_963835555.1. Taxonomy (GTDB): domain Bacteria; phylum Acidobacteriota; class Terriglobia; order Bryobacterales; family Bryobacteraceae; genus Sulfopaludibacter. Next base: position 4,953 of record CAWIGC010000002.1, read on the forward strand.
TCTTGGCAACCGATGGTAGGTGCGAAAAAGATTTCGTAATCCACGCCACGGAAATCGCGGCCACGGTACCCAACCACGTGAATACCAGCTATGACTGTGTCAGGCAAGCGTCCCGATAGGTACGTGAAATGGGTTGCCTTATGGGAGCACTGGACATCATCCTCTTCCCAATAAGGAAACCCTCGCATCGCTGCTCCAGGATGTGTCTCGTATATCTTGTGCTCGTGGTCGATGTAGACAACACGATCTGTGGATCGCAGCAACAACTCAGTGAACTTCCATGTACGATCTGGCAAGAACCACCATCGGTGCCAAGTGCTTGTTGTCGTCTTGGATTCGGAGCCATCCCGGGCAGTGGCCTCAACCGTCTGAGATATCGTGGTGCGGTCTAATCCAAGGCTACTACCAAATGAATATTCGTGATAACGCACGGTGCGGCAGGGTGCGTTTACAAAATCTACAACACAACCACCTACTGGTCTCCAGTCCAACTGTTTATGTTCCTCCTGGCCTTGTGGTCTTCCCGGCATCATAGCGCAGGTGATCGCAAGACAGAGGACTGCCATGAGCCTGTTCACGACTCTCATTTGCTTTTATGCTAACTCCACGACTAGGCAGTTTCACGATTCAAAAGTGTGCTGACAGTCGGTTGCAGCCATTCTCCACCACTGCGAGTGTTCCGTTTGGTGGTTATTTACTTCACTCAGGTTGCCCGCTTTAACCACTACCTGTTGTGGTCTGAGCCCCTGCTCCCTCGGCACATTTGACCATGGACTTGTACGGGACGGGATCGATGGCGACTGCTTGCTGCGCCAGGCGGTAGAAAAGCTTCCCTCGATTGCTGGACCGACGCCGGTTGAACCGAAACGTGAATTCGTCGAGGTAGTACTCCAGATGCTCATGGCTCACCGCTCCTTGATGAGTTCCCAGAATCCAGCGCTTCAGCAGCGATGCGATTCGGTGCACCCTCGGCATCAGTTCCGACGCGGATTCCTTCTTGCCCTTCAGGAAGGTTATTTCATGCGCGTAGCCTCGCCCCTCGATCGGGTCGTAGCCGACCCACCCGTCGGTATGCACCGTGCTGCCTGGCTCAATCGCCTCGTCCACGAAATCCAGTAGGCTATTCGCGCACGCATCCGGTATGCGCTTCATGCGGATCCGCCCGATGCCCGGCCCATCCTCTTGGGCAGCGATCACAATTAAGGACTTGCGCTCCGTCTCTCGGCCTCGCTTTCCTTCCTCCAAGCCTCCCAAATACGTTTCGTCCACCTTGACCCGACCCGTCAGACGGTCGCGGCCAGGCCGGACCATCGCTCGGCGCTGTTTGTGGAGCCAAGTCCAGGCGGTCTTGTAGCTCCCCAGCCCGAGCACCTTTTGCAGTCCCACGGCGCTGGCGCCATTCTTCTGCGTGGTGACCCAGTACATAGCGCGAAACCAGTCCACCAGCGGCTTGCGTGTGTCTTGGAAGATCGTCCCCGCCGTCACCGAGGTTTGGTGTCCGCACTTGCGGCACTCCAACAGGATCGAGCGCACCGGCCAGTATTGACCGCCATCGCAACGCGGGCATCGAAATCCCTCCGGCCAACGCTGGCGGAACAAGTAGTCCCGGCACGCCTGCTCAGTCGCAAACCAAGCCTCAAATTCGCTCAGGTTCCGCGGGTATTCCTCCATAGCCCGCCATACTACAGGTTGTGTCCACCTGACTCAAGTAAATAACCACCTTGCTGTCGCTAGTATGTGAGTTGTCCGGTCGAGTTCACACGTGATCTGTCCGCTTTGTCCGGGGCGGGTGATGCTGGGTGGTGGACATAATCCAGCAGTACTCAGGCGCCGAGATGGAGCGGATGATGAAGGTTCAAGACGTGTTGTTGAAGGCCGTGGCGAAAAAGATCACCTGGTGGGCGGCGGCGGAGATCATCGGGGTGACGGATCGGACGATGCGCCGTTGGCGGGAGCGGCTGGAGACGGACGGTTATAGCGGACTAGCTGACCGGCGGAAGGGGAAACCGAGCGCGCTGCGCATTCCTCTGGCGACTCTGGAAGAGGTTCTGGCGCTGTACAAGGAGAGGTACTACGATCTAAACATGCGGCACTTTCACGAGAAGCTACGGGACGAGCACGGCATTGAATTGAGCTACACGTGGGTGCAGAAAGCGCTGCAAGGAGGCGGCTTGGTGGCCAAGCGGCATAAGCGGGGCACGCACCGCAGAAGGCGTCCGCGGCGGCCGATGACGGGGATGCTGCTGCACATTGACGGGAGCAAGCACCAATGGCTGAATGATGATCGCTGGTACGACCTGATTGTGATCATGGATGACGCCACCAGCGAGATCTATTACGCGCAACTGGTGCAGGAGGAATCGACACGAACGGTGATGGCCGGCTTGCGGGAAGTGATCGAAACCAAGGGTCTGTTCTGTGCGTTGTACAGTGACCGTGGCAGTCATTTTTTTGTGACGGTGAAGGCCGGCGAGAAGGTGGATAAGAACCGCCCGACGCAGGTGGGACGGGCGATGAAGGAACTGGGGGTGCAGATGATCGCAGCGTATTCGCCGCAGGCGCGAGGCCGCTCGGAGCGAAATTTCGGAACGTGGCAGGGACGCTTGCCACAGGAGTTGCGGCTCGCGAACGTCACGACGGCGGAGGGAGCGAACGCATTTCTGCGGGAGCGGTACATCGCGGTTTTCAACGATAAGTTCACCGTGCCAGCGGCAGAAAAGGGCACCGCGTTTCGACGGACGGGAAGAAGCGACTTGAACTGGATATTCACTGTGCAGACCGAGCGCGTGGTGGACAACGACAACACGGTGGCGATTAAAGGAAAGTATTGGCAGATCGACAAGACTCGATTCCGTAACACGTTGGCGGGGAGCACGGTCACGATCCATGAGCACCTGGACGACACCGTCTCGATTCGTTACGGCCCACACGTAATAGGGCGCTACAGCAGCACGGGGGAAAACTGGTCAGCACGACAAGCAAGAAGCGCGGTGGAAAAGGCGGGAGCATGGAAGCCGGGGAAAACCAAGAGCAGGTTTCCAGCGGCTCCCACACTCCCTTGGAAATCTCGCAAAAACGGCGAGATTCCCACTTTCCCACCGCGCCGACTACGGCTTCTGCTGGATCGAAAACCAAAGCAAAAGCCAAAACGAAACCCAAGGCGGCGGCCTGGCGGCCGCGTCGCTTTGTTTCACAAAGCGAACAGATCACTAATTATTAAAACCGGACAACTTGACTTGTTACCGACAGTAAATAACCACCTAGCCAGAATCATGCTGCGAGCGAAAAGGTCGTCAGCCACGGGACAGGCGCCTTTGGCGTAACTCCTCTCCAGTCCCTGGTTCTCGGCCAGGCGCCAAGGGAAGCCGCTTCGATCCACGCTGGGGTGTGCGACATAGGAGTGGAGTTCAAGCCGCTTTGCGTTCTGCCCAATAGTCTTCGAAGCGTCCGTTGATGTGGCAGCAGCGGAGAGCGAGGATGGCGTTTGCGCCGCGCACCGTCCAGAACATGCCGGACTGTTTGCAGCGGGAACCGATGATAGTCTTGCACCCGGCTTCGACCCCGGAGCCGACGAACAAGTGCTGCTCGCGGAATTTCGGGTATCGCATGCGTTCAGTGTTTTTCTCAAGCTCATCTTCTACACCATGTTGGCGGAAGTCTTTCATTTCCCAATGGTTGCAGTTTTGAAATCGGCCTAGTGACACGCTTTCTCTCCGCCTGATCCGAATTGAAGATGAGTTCAGCATGGGCGTAGCGCCGGTGGCAGGGCGACGCCACAGCCTTGAAACACTTTGCCCGCCACGCCGGAAGTCTGGCCGCGAAAAATGTAACCCTTGCCGCTGATCGCGACTTCCATCTCGATGAGGTTATCCAGATCCCGGATCACGTCGGCCCATTCCAGATTCCACTCCTTGTGCGCCAAACGGTCTTGCAGTTCCTTGCGCAGCAGCAGTGCCAGGAACGAGCAAAATACATGCCCGCGAATGGTTTCGTCGCACTTGGGATAGATCGGCCGCGTATCCAGTAGCGATTTCATCGAGCGGAAGACATCCTCCACCATCCACAGTTGCTTGTACTTCAGCGCCACCTCACGCGGCGACAAATCCATGTTCGTCGTCAGCACCCACTTGCCGTCGTAGCGCGCTTCCTCCTTGATTTTGTCCTCGTCAACGGTGAACTGTTTGCCGCCCCCGCGCAGGTATTTGCGATACCCTTTGTTGCCCACCAGAGATTTGTCTCCCTTGCCCAACGCGTCGCGCAGCGACGCTACCACGGCTTGGCGGTCGTGGCGGTCCTTCTTGGCTTGATCCTCGTTCACGCACACCACATACCGCCGCGCATCCTCCACCCAGACTTCTTTCACCTTCAGCGGCGAGGGATCGTCCCGGTCGTCGCTTGGGGGATGCACTTCCGCATAGCGGCCGGCGCGTGCCACCACCGCCTTGGCTTCCGTCGAACTCCGCATGCGCACGCCCAGGATGTACTTCCACTCTCGTTTCTCCACTTCCGCCAGGGTCGCGGCGCTGATCATCCCCCGGTCGGCAACGATGCACACCGATCCGATTCCGAACCGGTTCTTCAACCGTTCCACAATGGGAACCAGGCTCTTCACATCAGCCGTATTGCCCGGCCACAGTTCGGTGCAGAGCGGATTGCCGTCGTGGTCCAGCACCATACCTACCACCATCTGCTTCAGGTCGGGTCGATGATCTTTGGAGTGCCCACGCTGGCCGATCGTCTCGCCGCCTTAGCCCGCGAAGTAGATCGACGTGGTATCGAAAAACACGATGTCCAAATCGCTGAACAGATCACGACGTTGTGCGAACAACGCCTCCTCAATGAGGTCTTTGTTGGTGCGGGGAGCGAAAGGCGTGGCCCCGTCCTGCTGATCTTTCGGAAGTACCTCGCCCAGCCAGGCCATGGCCCGGTAGAGTTGGTGCAAACCCAGATCGCCGACGCCTTCGATGGCGTAGTCGTCCTTCCACTTCTCAGCGGCACGGTCACTGCCCGGCGCGAAAAGGCGATGCAGCACGGTGAGGAAAATGGCCCGCTCGACGGAGAACTCGAAGCGCCTGCCTTCGAGCAAGGTCGTCAGGACTTTGTCGATCAAGCGTGCCTGCCAGAGTCGTTGGAAGATCAGGGCTGGTCCGATCCTGGCACTGCGAGTGGTGATGCTGTCGCCGCGTGAATGGGCGCCGAGGACGGCGAGTTTCTCGGAGAACCGTCCCAGCGACTGGATCAAGGAGTCAAGCCGGCCGCTGGCCAGCAACTCATCAAGGCGGCCGAGACGAAGCACGACGCGCTGCTTGACCTTGCCGTCGACCACTGGTTATCCACAATGAGCAGATAAGTTCGGGAACCGTTGGTCTGCGTGCGAACGAACAAGTAGGCGCTCCTGTGTCACCATCATGGACCACTATAAAGCGCATTACAAGCACTGTTTTCAGCTATTTGCAGATGATGCGTGGCACTAGGATTTCGCGCTGGCAAGCATCGCCTTTTTTGGAAATCAACAACTTGCGGCCGCTTTGCGTCGCAAACTGTAGAAGATGAGTCAAGCTCTCGGCACGGACTTCGCCGGCCAACTGGCACTCTGGCAGGTCATTGCGCGTCTCTTGGATCAAGGCTCCCGTCTCTCCGCCGTCCGCCTGGCCCAGGTGCATGCCGCCTGCGATGTCCTGGGTATCCGCCGCGGCTTCGATGAAAACGATCTATACGAGAATCTCTCCTGGCTGTGCCAGCACCAGGAGCAGATTGAGCGCCACCTGTTCGCCGCCCGCCACGCTCAGCGTAAGCCTGAGTTATTCCTCTACGACGTCACCAGTAGCTATCTGGAAGGCGAGGACAACGCGCTCGGCGCCTACGGCTACAACCGCGACGGCAAGAAAGGCAAAAAACAAATTGTCATCGGCATGTTATGTGACGAAGAGGGCACACCGGTTTCCACGGAAGTGTTCCGCGGTAATACCCAAGACCCCAAGACGTTTGGCGCACAGGTGCGCAAGGCAAGCCAGCGCTTTGGCTGCGCGCGGGTGACTTTTGTGGGCGACCGCGGAATGATCAAGAGCGGCCAGATCGAAGAGTTGTCCAAGGCCGGTTTTCACTACATCACCGCCATCGCCAAACCGCAGATCGAGACCCTGCTTGCTGGCGGCGTCCTGCAAATGGCGTTGTTTGACGACTCGCTGTGCGAGGTCGAGCAGGGGAGCGTGCGCTACGTGCTGCGGCGCAATCCGGTGCGGGCCGAGGAAATCGCCGCCACGCGAACCAGCAAACAAGCCAGCGTGCAGTTACTGGTCCAGCAGCGCAATCAGTACTTGGCCGAGCACGCCAAGGCCAAAGTGAGCGCGGCGGAGAAGAAGGTGCGGGCCAAGATCGCGCAATTGAAAGCCGCGGCGTGGTTGCGGATAGAGAGCGCAGGAAGATCGCTGAAACTCGTCACCGACGAGGCGGCACGGACGGAAGTAGCCCGACTGGATGGCTGCTACGCGATCAAAACGGACCTGCCGAAAACGGCCGCTACCAAGCAGGTTGTGCATGACCGATACAAGGATCTGACCGAAGTCGAGATGGCGTTCCGCACATCGAAGACGGTGCATCTGGAGATGCGGCCGGTGTACGTGCGCACCGAAGAACACACGCGCGGGCACGTGCTGGCGGTGATGCTGGCATACCTGATCCGGCGCGAGTTGAGCCAGGCGTGGGAAGGATTGAACGTGACGGTGGAAGAGGGGCTGGCGCAGTTAGCCACGCTGTGCTCGATGGAAGTCAAGGTTGAAAGCGGCGCCAGTTGCCTGCGCATCCCGACGCCGCGCGATGGATCGGTCGCCTTGCTCAAAGCCGCCTCGGTGCGGGCACCGGAAGTTCTGCCCCACCTGGAGACTCGTGTAGTCACGCGCCGGGTGTTGCCGTCGCAGCGAAAACCCCCTGTCCCAACAACTACTTAGCCCCCGGAAGCGACCCCGCCGAGGGGTGAACATCCGTTGAGAATCGCAGCGCTGGCGCCGGCTTGCAAATCACCGGTGACCGCGCCTTGCAGTTGCAGAAGGTATCGCTCTGGTCGATCCGGTCCGTCCTGTCGTTGGAGCCGTACATCGGCATCGCCGTCCAACCGGGCGCCGCGTTCGACTGGGCGATCTCGTATCGCTTCTATGACCTTGCCGCCTAAACCAGCCCCGGGAAGTTCGGCGAATAGCCCGGGAACACGCTCGTCAGATTCGCACTGCCCGTATGCCTCGCCACCAACTCCCCCAGCACGTCCCGGAAGTCCGTCGTGAGCGCCAAGTCCCGTCCTTCGTAGAGTTGCTCTTTCTCCAGACCCGGCCACTTGCCATACACCTTGCCGCCTTTCACCGCGCCGCCCATCGCCAGCATGTAATTGGCGTGCCCGTGATCCGTGCCGCGATTGCCGTTCTCGTGTGCCGTCCGCCCGAATTCCGACATTGTCACTACCGTTACCTCGCTCATCCGGTCGCCCATGTCCTGCCAGAATGCGCTCAGCGCCTGGCCGTATTCGCGCAACAGCACGGCAAGTTGTCCCTCCGAGGCCCGCTGTCCCAGTTCGTTCACGTGATGATCCCAGCCGCCGATGTCGGCAAATGCCATCTCCATTCCCACATCGCTCTTGATCAACTGGGCAATCTGCCGCATGCTCTCGCCGAAGCGCCCGCGCGGATAATCTGCGCCGTTCGCCGGCGTGTAAGACTGCCGTTGAATCGCTTGCAGCATCGCCACCGCCTCGAACGTTTCCCGGCCTGTGGCCTGCAGCCGCGGATCCGCGCTGGCGGCATACATCTCCTCAAATTGCTTCGCCGCCGCAGCGTTCCGTACCTGAAAGTTGCCGATGCTCTGCAGCGAAATCGCCGGCTTGTCTCCCCGCAGTGTGCGCGGCACTGTGGCCCCCAGCGCCATCGCCCGCACCGGCGATACCTTGCCCTCTACCTTCGGCAGCGCGCGATTCATCCAGCCGCTCCCGGTCGCCTTCAGCCCCGGCGTGCCCGATTCCATATAGTCCTGCGCGTCGAAGTGCGATCGCGTCGGGTCGGGCGATCCCACCGCATTCACGATTGCCAGGTGTTGCCGGTCGAACAGAGGCTTCAGCGGCTGGAGCGAGGGGTGCAGTCCGAAGAATCCGTCCAGATCGATCGCCGCGTCCTCCCGTCTGTCGCCGCTCGCCGAAGGGCGTGGCACGGCGATGGTCGGCCGCAGCCCGTAGTACGCCTTCTCCCCGTGCGGCACGATCACATTCAGCCCGTCGGCGGCGCCCCGTTGGAAAATCGCCACCAGAACCTTCTTGCGCGCCGCGAGGTCGTCCTTGGCATATAGCGCGCGCGTCAACCACATTGGCGCGCTGCCCATTCCCACCATGGCCAGCGCGGAATTGCGAAGAAAGATTCGACGACTATTCATCACGCACATTCCTCCCTGCTATCGCTTCTGAAACTCCGGAGACCCCAGCGTGATTCCCACCGCTGCATCCGGCTTGGCGGACTCCGCTGCCGGCACCTTCACTCCCGGCACCTTGTTGTCCGCAAGTTGCAAAGCGAAGTTCATGCGCGCCACCAGTCCCGCCGAATTGAGCCACTCTTTGCTTGAATTGGAGTATCCGGTCGGCTCCTGTTTGCGATACAACGGCTCGCCCAGTAGCGCCACCTGGTTGGTCAGCGCCGTAGCGAAATCCACTTCCCCGTTTACCGCCCGCACCGCGCTGGCCACCATCTCCAGCGGCGATTTCATCTTGCTCCGGTACGCCCCCACGCTCCAGAATTCTTTCGAATTCAGCATCGTCCGCAGCACCTCGCGGATGTCGCCGTCGCTCTTCAGAAACGTCTGCGCCATCGTCTCCACCAGCGATTCCGGCGGCTCGTCAGCCACGAACCGCTGCGCCAACTTGCGCGAGATGAAATGCGCCGTCGCCGGGCTGTGCGCCACTATATCCAGCACCTTCTCGCCGTCCGTCTCACCGCCGCCCGCCGGAATCGTCACGCCCAGCACCACCTTTTCCCCGTTATCGTGCTGCCGCGGAGCGAATACAAACGTGCCGCCCCGCTGCGGCTGGTTGATTGTCCAGCCCGTGAAGCAGCGTGCCACCTCCGTGACGTCCTTTTGCGTATAGCCGCCATCCACACCCAGAGTGTGCAGTTCCAGCAGTTCGCGGCCGTAGTTCTCATTCAATCCGCGCCGCTGTTGTTTCGGCGTTTCCGCGCCCCGCCGCCGGAGCGTTCGGACCCACGCTCTGCCAGTTGTCCAGGTAAAACAACATCGCCGGACTTTTGGCCGTTGCTTCCAGCAGGTCGCGGAACTTACCCAGCACGTGCGGGCGGATGGCGTCACGCTCGTACGCGGTTACCAGGTACCGGTCGGCGCCCTTATCCAGATAGATGTTGAAGTGGTTGAACCAGAAATCCGTGAGCACTTCCTCCAGTTGCCGGTTGCTGTACACCGCGCGCAGCATCTTGCCTTCCATCAGGTCGCGCGCCACCACCTGCTGCGGACCCGCTGCCAGTTCGATCCTGCGCCGGAGTTCCGGCGGCGCGGCGGCGAACATAGCCTGCCGCAACTGCGCCGGCATCGCCGCAATTACGTCGTCCTGCTTGCCGGCCGGCAATGCCTCAAAGGCCGCCAGCCGCTGCTGCGGCGTGCCTTGGCGCAGCGAGCGCACCTGCTCCTGCGTCAGGATCGCGCGCAGCGGTTGCACGTCCGGCGCATTCGGCGGTGTCACATTCGCATCCCCGCCGCCCGCCGGCTTTCGCTCGTTCCGCGCCACCAGTTTCTCGATCATCAGGCGCCGGTCCGGGTCGCTGGGAAACGGCATCTGCCCGGCCATCATCTGTTTCACCAGTTGCGGAGTCGGATAGTTGCGCACCAGTTCACTGCTGCTCATCCAGAGCGTGTCCAGCTCCTTCAGCTTGGCCGTCAGTATCGGATTTTCCGGAATCTGTTCGGGATGCAGTTGCAGGTCGATCCACTTCTTCAGGCCCATCGCGCGCACTCGCGCCGTATCGCCCGGACGCGGACCGAACGTCAGCCGGCTCAACGCTTGCATATTCCGCTGGTCTTTCGAAATCTGCTGAAAAAACTGGCGCGTGTCGCTGGCATTCTTCTTTGCGTTCGCCGCGATCCCCGTGAGGGTTGCCAGACAGACCGCGGAAACCAGCACGCCTAGTGCCTGTTTGCGCATCTTTTGTCCTCTGCTCTATTAAACTCCCCATCCGCCGGGGAGTTGCGTGAGTCCGGTAAATCTCTGTAAGCGCACTCGCGCTATAGTAAATCAGGATCACGCCATGCTGAGAATTGTATCGGTCTTTCTCGCTCTCTCACTCGCTGGCAGCGCCGCCTTCGCCCAAACTGCCGCCGCTGGTTCGATTCAGGCCACCGGAACCGCCAGTTTGAATGTCCAGCCCGACCAGGTGCAACTTACCACCACGGTGATCACGCAAGCCACTACCGCCGCCCAGGCCGGACAGCAGAACGCTAGCCAGACAAATGCCATGATCGCGGCCCTGAACCAGGTTTTGGGTAAGAGTGGAGCCCTGCAAACTACCGGCTATTCCATTTACCCGCTCTACAACACCGTCCCCGGGCAGACTTCCACCATCGTCGGCTACACCGCCCAGAATACGCTTCTGGTGACTGCCTACGATCTGACGCTTTCCGGTCCGCTCATCGATGCCGCCAACCAGGCCGGCGCCGGCGCCGTCAGCGGTCTCACCTTCGGCTTGCAGGACCCCGAGCCGTCCCGTCTCCAGGCCCTCACACAGGCCGGGAAAATCGCCCAATCGCACGCTTCGGCCATTGCCGCGGGTCTGGGAGCCAAGGCCGGCTCCGTCCTTTCCGCCGTGGAGGGTGGTTCCGGCTCGATTGTGCCCGTAGTGAGCGGCGTCAGCGGATCTTCCTTTACCCCGGTGTTGAGCGGAACGGTCACCGTCTCCGCTACCGTAACCATCACAGTCCAACTGCTCCAGTGAAATTATGGCTGCTCCAGAAACCACAACTCTCGGCGGCGGATGCTTCTGGTGTCTCGAAGCCGTTTATGACGAAATGGAAGGAGTGATCTCCGTCGAATCCGGCTACATGGGCGGCAGCATTCCTAAGCCGTCCTATCAAGCCGTGTGCACCGGAACCACCGGCCACGTCGAAGTCGTCCAGGTCACATTCGACTCCGAAATTACCACCTTCCGTGAAATCCTGGAAGTCTTCTTCGCCATTCACGACCCCACTTCGCGCGACCGCCAGGGCAACGATTCCGGACCCCAGTACCGCTCCGTCATCTTCTATCGCAGCGAGGAGCAGAACGCCGTCGCTCAGCAGATGATCCGCGAACTGGATTCCGAAGGCGTATGGCGCGATCCCATCGTCACCGAACTCCGCCCCGCCTCCACCTTCTACGTCGCCGAGGATTATCACCAGGAGTACTTCGCGAATAATCCCCGCCAGCCCTACTGCACCTATGTGGTGGCGCCCAAAGTCAGGAAATTCCGGGACCATTTCGCCGCCAAACTTCGCCGCGCGACTTAGACCTCTCCAGCCATACGGAAACAATTCCTCAGCGCCGCCAGTTCCATCCGGGACAAGCCGCCTGCTTCCTCCTGCAGCGTCTGAGTCCGCCCGGAATGGCCGACAGGCCATAGGTGGGCGACTAATTTGGAACGTCGTTCCGCGAAGTCGGTGCACCGTCCAGCCTTGCGGCCGTTAACAGGAATTTTCTATCTGGCGCGGCACGCCGGCGCGCGGCAGATTCCCTCCGCCTCCGGGCTGGTATAATTGCAGCCCGAATGCGCCAACAGAACTTCGCCGGCATTCCGTGGCTAGTCTCCCTGATCTTCACGGTTACCTTCTTCGCATCCATAGGAGTCTCTGCGGCATTCATGCGCGGCAAGGTGACTATGGAAGACGGCTCGCCGCCGCCGGCCCGGGTTCTGATCCAGCGCCTCTGCCCTGGCGCCAGCGCGCTGACCGAAGGCATGACGGATAAGCGCGGATACTACCTCTGGAGCGTCTACCGCAACATGGATGTGGAGTGCGTCCTGAAGGCGATGCTGCCCGGCTATACCTCGACCGAGATCGATACGTCGCGCGACTCCGTCTTCTTCAGTCCCGAACTACCTACCCTGATTCTGCATCCTGCCGGCCCGGAGGCGGAGGCCGCGGCCACCCCTACGCTGCCCAGAGGCGCGGCGAAATCGTGGGACGCGGGCTTGAAAGCATTGAATGCAAAAAAGTGGGGAGAGGCCGAAATCCTGCTCCGAAAAACCGTGCAGGCGGTTCCCGCCTTCGCACCCGCCTGGAACGCGCTGGGCGCCGCCTGTCAATACCAGGACAAGACCGCAAGCGCCCGCGAATCCTACCGGCACGCCATCGGTGCGGATCCCGGCATGCTCAACGCATATCTCAATCTGGTCCGGCTGGAGATCAATGCAAAGCAGTGGCCCGAGGCGGTGAAGGCCGCGACGGCCTTGATCCAGGCGGACAAAGGCCATCGGTACCTGGAGGCATACCTCGACGAGGGGGTCGCCCGCTACGCCCTGCACGACCTCGATGCCGCCAAGGCTGTATTGTCGGCGGCTCTCCCTCTCGACGTAAAGCACGAACTGCCCCGCCTGGAGTACTTCCTGGGAGCCGTGCTCGACGCCCAAGGCGACCCGGAAGGCGGAGCCGAACACTTGAAGAAATACCTGGCGCTGGCGCCGAAGGCGGACGACGCGCCCTCGGTGAGATCCTATCTGGAAGACCGGGACAAGGCCGGCGCGGCGCCGCTTCCACTGCCCGCGCAAAATGAGCTGCTGCCTTCCGCCGTCGATCCGAATCTTCCTGCGGTCGGCGATGCCTGGGTTCCGGGAGGCCTCAAGGCCCTCGCCGCCATGGCCCGTATCAAAGTCACACCATCCTACGAAAACTTCTTTCAGGAATACTGCCGCGCGATTGCCATCGAAACGTCGGCGACCAACAATATGCGCACGCCGGGCTACGCGGCCAACCTCGAAGCCTACATGGCTGCGGTGGCCGGCCTCACGCACCTCGGGGAACCAGGCGGCGATAAAACCGTCATTACGCTTTCCCTTTCGGACCCCACCCGGATCCGGAAGGCACGGCAGGTGCTGCCCTGGCTGGGATGGACCGTCGTCGAGGAAGAGGGGGCCGCCCGCGCCGAACCCGGCGACCAGAGCGCCGATGGCCCCCGGCAACTGATCCCAGCGGCGTTCGGCATCGATGCCGTGGCGATGCAGCGGGACCTGGATTCCGGCGCGAGTTTCCGCTTCGAGATCCCTGCGGAAAACGCCAGTCTGCTCGGCGGCGTAGCATGGTGGGGCGCCCTGGTCCAGGGATTTTCCTCGCTGCCCGGCGGACTCGCCGAAGCACTCGCACGCGACCCGCGGCTCGCCAAGACTTATGCCGCGTTGGCCGCAATGCCTGCGGATGCCGCCAAGGCGCTGGTGGCGCCGCTCGGATTGAGGGCCCTGGCCGCCGCGTATTCCGAGCCGCTCTGGCTCTATTCCAGCACGTTCAGCGTGTCCGGCGGAGCCGTGGTGGTTCCGGGTGGCGTCGAGGCGGAAAACTTGTGGGCCAAGCTGGCAGCAGCCAGTCCCCGCGATCCTTCGGCATTCCTGAGAGGCGTTCTCGCCTCCGACCGCGGCAGGGTAGCGGCGTTCTATTCCGCCCTCGCGCATGCCGATTCCGCGCACCGGCGCTTCTTCCTGAAGAGTCCGGCGCGGGCTCAGAGATTTTACGCCTGGTACCGGGATTCCGAGGAACTGCGCGACGGAATTGTGCGGCCCGCGCGGAGTTGGCGCACGGACTTCTTTCAGAAACTGCCGCTTGACGAAGAGGGCAAGGTCCGGTTTCCCGGCGGCAGGGCCGCGTGGGGAATTCGATCCGCCTCGGACGACGACGCGCTCCTCCATCTCAACTCGCCGGAAGCGCTGCTGGCCATCGCCCAGTTGGAAGAGAAGCGCGGCGCTCCGTTCGACCCTGCTGCCGCCACCCTCCTGGTGCGGCACTTCAGTGAATGGCGGCCCCTGTTTTCCTATTTCGAGGCGCTTCCCGGACTGGGCCGCGCCGAGTTTGAAGCGCTCCAGGCGTTTTCGAAAACCGTGGCCGGGTATCGCAAACCGGAACAGAACCTGGTAATGGGCGAATGGCATTCCCTGATGGCTCTGATCGTGCTCGGACGCAGGGCCGGTTCACTGGACGATGCCGCCGCCGTGCGGGCCTTTCGCCAAACCTGCAAGGGCTTGCTGGCGGACGATTATTCCACCAAGGCGATAGACGTACTGCGGGAAATCGCCGGCCGCTCTACCGATTTGGATAATGCGGTCGCGGACAATCTGCTCCGTCTCGATGGCCCCCAGCGGACGGCTTTCGAGCGGGTTCGGGAGATGCAGGGCGCTCCGCGCCTGCAGGAATTAGAAGGATCGCCCGGCCCCGAGAAAACCTTGGCCGCGCTCGCGGGCCTGGTGTACGGCGCCGTCGTGAATCCCGATAGCCTGCTTATCAGTGAAGATCCCGCGCTGATGAACAAGCACCAATACGTTCCGGATACCTGCGGAACCTGCGCGTCATCCAGTCCGGAAAAAATGCCCCTCTTCTCCACCGCCAGCCTGCTTCCGTCTGCGGCCCCCGCGGGAACGCGCGTGATTGGCGGCTTCATGCATTTTGAGGGGATCGCCCGCAGTCTGCTGCCGGGTGGCCCGGCGGCCCGTCCGGCGCCGCGCGCGCCACGCCCGGCGGAAAGCAGCGGCGTCTCGCTGCCTGCCGGCGAGCCGGCTCCCGCTGACACAATCTTTCGAACTACCGCGAGGCTGGTCCAGGTGTTCGCGACCATTACCGATAGCCGCGGACGCTATGTGGACGACCTGACCCGGGACCAGTTCACGATCCTCGATAACGGCAAAGCAGTCCCGGTTACAGCCTTCGAAAACGAGGCGTCGGGTGTTTCCTGGGCCTTGCTGCTGGACACTACCGAGAGCATGCAAGCCTCGCTCCCCGCGCTGAAACGCGCAGCGCTGAAATTTATTGCCAGCCTGCGCGCCAACGATTCCGTAGCGGTCTACGCGCTCAGCGGAGGCATCACCGAACTACAGCCCTTCACCCTGGAGAAAGACGCCGCGGCCCGTGCTGTGCTAAGGACCGAGCCCGGCGGTTTGACGGCCCTCTATGACGGAATGGTCCGCGTGGTCCGCGACATCTCAGGCCGGGCCGGAAAGAAGGCCATCCTGGTATTCACCGATGGCGACGACAATATCAGCATGCTCCCCGCCGAAATCGCGACCACCCGGGCGAAGGCCGCCGGAGTCCCTATCTACACCATAGGCAAGGGTACGGAGTTGCACGTGAAGACCCTGCAGGAACTGGCGGTCGTCT
Organism: uncultured Solibacteraceae bacterium; assembly: GCA_963835555.1. Classification (GTDB taxonomy): domain Bacteria; phylum Acidobacteriota; class Terriglobia; order Bryobacterales; family Bryobacteraceae; genus Sulfopaludibacter. Next base: position 20,313 of record CAWIGC010000002.1, read on the forward strand.
CGCGATCCACCGGCGGCATTCCATTCACGCTGGGTTCTTCTTCCGAGATTTCCGGCGTGTTTGAAAAGGTGTTTCAAGACCTGTTGCATGGCTATGTGCTTGCCTTCCAGCCGGCCGAAGCGGAAGGTCATGCCTATCGCTCGATCGAAGTAGTCTTGAAGGTCCCGAAAGGGCGACGGGTCCGCGCGCGGGAAGGATATTATCCGGAATAGGATGATTCCGGCGCGATTCCGGTCAGTCCGCCTTCCCGCCGGTGGATGAGTTGGCGAAGAGGTCGAGCTACCTGCTTCAGCCATCCGGAAAATAGGGTTATCCTTGAGCCGTATGCGAATCGCCATTCTCTCAGACATCCACGATCACGTCTGGAACCTGGCCGCCGCACTCGACGCCGTGCGCGATGCCGATGCCATGATCTGCTGCGGCGATCTCTGCTCGCCCTTCGTGATCCACCAGTTGGGACGCGCCTTCGCTGGTCCCATCCACATCGTCTTCGGCAATAATGATGGCGATCTCTACCGCATCACCGCCAACGCCCGGCGCTACCCGCAGATCCAGTTGCACGGCGAATGGTTTCGCGCCGATCTCGATGGCCGCCGCGTTGCCGTCAACCATTACGACAACATCGCCCGCCCCGTTGCCGCCTCAGGCGAATTCGATCTGGTCTGCTTCGGCCACAATCACGTCTTCGAAATCACGCCCGTGGGCAGCACGCTCGCCGTCAACCCCGGCGCCATCATGGGCGCCACATTCAATGCCGAAGGCCTCCGTACCGACGTCGAACCCACGTTCGTCATCTATCACACCGGCGCCGCGGAAGCCGTGCGCCATGCCGTGCTACACCCAAAGTAGCGGCTGCCGCACCGGCCAGTTGCGCAGCACTTCCTCCACCGTAGGGTCGCCATCCAGCTTGCGCCAAAGCTCCAGATACTCCGGCCGGTTCAGCGCCAGGCCCGCGAACAGCAGGCTCGGCTGCCGCACCGGCCATTGGTCGAAATACATCACGTCCGGTTTCAGCGGCCACTTCTTTTTGTCCAGGATGAACGGGTACATGTAGGCCACCGCTTTAGCCATGCCGCGCCCATCCGGCAGTTGCCACTTCCACAAATCGTCGCCCGGACTCGATAGGGTTTGCGTCAGAATGGCGAAGGCATCCAGGTTAAACAACGAATAGCCGTACGGCTTGGTGCGCCGCAGTTCCTGCGGAAAGCTGCCGTCTGCCGCTTCCTGACCCGGCATCAGCACGGTCTTGAACCGGTCCGCGCAATACGCGGTGAGTTTCGCGTCTCCCGTGAAGCGCGCGAACGCCGCCACCTGCGCCACCCAGCAGGTGGCGTGGTTGTTCCTGGTGTCGCGCTCCTGCATGCCGTTCTTGCTCGTGGTCATCCATTTCACATAATCCGCGAACCATTTCTTCACCCCGGCCAGCGCATCCGGCGTCATGTCGATCTGCGCCGCCGCGCGCACCGGCTCCACCAGGTGCAGCGTGTCGATGATGCCGGTGCCGCGTCCCGTAAAACGGCCGTGGATGGCCTGCGCGAACTCCAGGTTCGGATTCATCCGCGTTGCCTCGTCCACGAACCAGGCGCGGAGATGCTTCGCCGCGTGATCCGCATACTTGCGATTGTGCGTCAGCTTGTACGCCGCCGCGCACGCCGGCACAATCCGGCTCATCCGGATCATCGCCTTGCGATGCTCCACAAAATTATCCGGATTGCTCTCCCCATCCCGCTGGATGTATGGCCCGTTCGGATTCTTCGGATCCGGCCACCAGTAATCGCCTTCCGAAAAGAAGTCGTGTTTACCGCCCGTGCTGCGCGGTGAACTCGCCGCCGTCACGGTCACCGGCTGATCGGCCAGATACTTGTCGGCGGCCTTCATCACCCGCGGCCGCTCCAGCGCCGTGAGGTCGAACTGCGGCGCGGCGAATCCCAGCCCCACAGCCGGGCCTGCGAGAGACATCTGAAGAAATCTGCGGCGCTTCATAAAACGCCAATTTTAGCGCTAGACCGGGTACACCTGCCGGCCCGACATCCACACGCCCGTCACATCGATCCGCCCGCCGTCGCACCGGAACTGCACCAGGTCCGCGCGGTCTCCCGGCGTCAATCCGCCGCTCCGCCCCGGCACCTTGCCGGCCTTCGCCGCGTTCACCGTGGCCAGCCGCACGGCATCGCCCAGCGATAGTCCCGCCAGCCGCATCAGATTTTCGATCCCGCGATCCATGCGCAGCGCGCTCCCCGCCAGCCGGTCCTGTCCCGCCAGCGTCACCCGCTGATCCTCCGACAGGTCCACCGCCTGCTCGCCGATGTAATATCGTCCGGGCGCTGCCGCCGCCGGGGGAGCGGCATCGGTAACCAGCACCGCGCGCTCCAGAGTCTTGGCCCGCAGCGCCACTTTCAGAAACGCCGCGTCCAGGTGGATGCCGTCCACAATGAAATCCGCCATCAGCCGGTCTTCGGCCAACTGGTCCCAAAGGTAATTCGGATGACGCCGCATCACGCTGTGCGCGCCGTTCCCCAGGTGCGTCGATAAGGTCGCGCCCGCCGATACCGCATCCGCGATCTGTGCCGCCGTCGCCTGCGTATGCCCGATCGCCGCTACCACTCCGTCGCGGGCGATCCGCTCGATATAGCGCAGCGCTTCCGGCCACTCCGGCGCCAGCGTGACGATGCGGATCCGTCCGCCTGCCGCTTCCTGCCAGCGCGCATACTCGTCCAGGTCCGGCTTCCTGACCCATTGTTTCGGATGCGCGCCGCGCGGCCCGTCCTCGGCCGAAATGTGCGGTCCCTCCACGTGAAAGCCGTCCATCGCCTCGCCATCCGGCAGAGTCTCGCGTGCCGCCGCCAGGTTGCGCAGCGCGCCCGCCATCGCGTCCGGTGGGCCGGTGATCACGGTGGGATAGAACCGCGTAACCCCGGTCGAAAGCAGCACTGCCACACTTCGTCCGATCTCTTCCCGCGGAGTTGCCGGATTGTTGTAGTCCACTGCGGCGAATCCGTTCACCTGAATATCGATCCACCCGGGCGTCAGGTAAACCTCGCTGGCTTCCTCTGAAAACGTCACGGTGTCGATCGCATCGTGAAACGCCACGTGAACAGTGGCCTGGCTGTACACATCCTTGCCGGAACAATTCATGGCTGCGCTGATTTATTCACAAGTTTGCCACACGTCAGGCTTTGTAAGTCTATAAGATCCCTTGCAGATAAATTTGTTGAAAACGTCGCGCCGCAGCGCAATGAGTGCTGGCGCTGGGAGCAGGTGTCGCGCTACAAAGGGAAAGTCCATTAGGCGGCTGCGCAGCCGGGGTGGCAAATCTCGGGGGAGGTAGTCATACCGGTTGCGCAGGCCTCCTGTATGGGCGTTCATTTCGCCGCGACGGCGGCATGTACCGGCGTCAGCCATCCATGCTGATCCGCCTTCGTACCGTTGATTACGCCGAAGAAATCCTTCTGCAGCGCTTCCGCCACCGGACCCCGGCGGCCCTTTCCGATAGTGATGCGGTCAATCGAACGGATCGGCGTGATCTCCGCCGCTGTCCCGGTGAAGAAAACCTCATCGGCGATGTACAGCATTTCGCGCGGAACAATCGTTTCCACTACCGGAATCCCGCTCTCCCGCGCCAGCGTGATGACGGTGTCCCGTGTGATGCCCGGCAGCACCGAAGCGCCCAACGGCGGTGTATGAATCTTGCCGTCGCGCACTACGAAGATGTTCTCGCCCGATCCTTCACTTACGTATCCGTTCGAATCCAGCGCGATCCCTTCCACGTACCCGTTCGCCAGCGCTTCCATCTTGATGAGCTGCGAATTCATGTAGTTCGCGCCCGCCTTTGCCATTGCGGGCAGCGTGTTCGGCGCCAGGCGCGTCCAACTGGAAACGCACACATCCACGCCCTCGGCCAGCGCCTCTTCTCCCAGGTACTTGCCCCAGTTCCAGCACGCGATGTACACATCGATGGGGTTCTTCATCGCGTTTACCCCCACCTCGCCATATCCCCGCATCACGATCGGCTTCACGTAAGCCGAATCCATCTTGTTGACGCGTACCAGTTCCAGCATCCCCTCCGCCAGTTGATCGGCGGAGAACCCGATGTTTTCCATGCGGTAAATCTTGCCCGAATCCAGCAGACGGCGAATATGCTCCCGCAGCCGGAAAAACGCCGGACCCGCCGGCGTCGCGTAGCAGCGGATGCCTTCAAACACGGAAGTCCCGTAGCTGACCACATGGGAGAGAACGTGAACGGTCGCATCTTCCCACTTGATGAAGCGGCCGTTGTGCCAAATTTTTTCGGTGGGCGTCAACATGCGTCAATTATAACTTGACTGCCAGTTGGCCGCCCACGAATGGCGTCCCGAGTCCGAAATCGCACACCAACCCGACCGGACTCACCCGCAGTCCCGCCGGCACCTCCAGCGAGACCTGGTAAACGCCCACCATCCCTGGAGCCAGACCGGCGAAGTAAATCCGGCTGTCGTTGGGACCGCCGTCCCAAAACTGGCAACGCAAAGGACCAGTGACCAGCGCCAGTGGCGTCGCCGGAGAGGGCTCGCCGGTGGCGACCGGCACACTCACTGCACCGAGCCCCGTGAGGTATACCGCGATTACCTCGCCGGACAGCGCCGGGCTGTCATCCGAAATCAGACCGCTGAAATCCTGGTGCGCGGCCAGCACCGTGTAATCGCCGGTGAAGCCCGCCGGCGCCACGGACTGCACCGTGAGGGTACCCGGCGGAGACTCCAGCGGAGAACTACCCGAAATATACTCCACCTGCGCGGCCTCCTGTACCGGCACTTCCCACGGTACTTGAAACCATACCTGTTCCGGCGAACTCGCCAGAATCGGCGCGTCCAGCCCGCCGGTGCGAATCTGCGCCGGCCAAAGATTGTGCCCCGTGAACTGATACATCGACCCCGGCGCTACCGGCGAGATGGAATTCGTAATCCACGGACTGCGCGGAATCAGTTCCGTGACGGCGCCGGTCGCCACATCGATCCGCAGCAGGCGTCCGCCGCCGGTTGCCGCGAACGCCACCCGCCCGTCGCCGGATAGCGTCACTTCCTCGATGCCGTCCGCTTCTTGCGTCAACTGACGCAGGGGCGCGGCCAGCCACACCTGGGAATCGGAGCTGTTCACGAAGGCGATCGCTGAGGCATCGTCGCTGATCGCGGCCCAAAGCGTCTTGTTCGTAGTGAGCGTCGTCTCCGTCCCCTGCGAGCGATCGTACAGCGCCAGCCCCGTGGCGGTCTGGTACACCACCCGGCTGCCGTCCGCCGAGAGCAATACCTGCGGCTCGCTCAGGTAGTCCGACGGCGCGGGCGCGGCGCCCGAAAGTGTCTGCTCGCCATCGCTCCGCCACAAACGCAGTTGTCCGCCCGTTGCCACCGCCACCGTCCCGTCGTTCGCCACCTGCCGTCGCGGACGTTGCGCAAAACCGTACGGGACGGTTACGGCTTTGCCCGTTGTGAGGTCCACCAGCTCCGCCCCGGTCATCAGGTTGGCAAAGGTGTTGCGCGCGTAGAACAGCGCCCACCGCCCGTTGGGGCTCATGCTTACGTAACCGGAATCGCTGAAAAGCTGCTTCCCGCCGCGGTCCACAATCGTGCCCTGATTGGTTTGCACCGTCAGGCAACCGCTGCCCCCGTAGCAGCCGCGCCATGCGCTGATCGCCACTATCGCACCATCGCTCGAAGGCTGCGCGTCCATAATCTCGTAGAAATTCGAGGAGGTCCACCCGATCGGCTCGCCCGCATCGCGCGACAGGAACTCCACCAACCGTGTGTCGAACCGAAAGATCTTATGGAAGAACGGCGAACTACTGCCGCGCAGACGCAACGGTGTCGAGAAGTACAATGTGGCCCCGTCGGCAGTCGTGCCGAGGCTCGCAAATTGCCCCCTGGCGGCCCCGCCAAGCGCGAGCAGTATCAAAAGCAGACGAATCACTCTGCTTCTAAGACCCTTCAGGCCGGCTTTCCACTACACCTGCTAATACAAAGGAGGGTTCTGCGCCGGCGCAGCCCGTTCCGCCTGCCACGAATATGCCCCGTGCACCGCGAACAACCACGCGTGCAGTTGTGCCAGCGTGCGAATTTCCGCTCGCAGCGCGGCCAGCGCGTCTAATGCCATGCGCTCCTTCTCCCCGCGCGCCGCCAATGCCTGTGGATCGATCCCGCAATCCGGCACCTCCTCGAAATCTACCGCGCAGGGCGCGCCCGGCCCTTCCAGCCCGTACACCCACCGGAAAATCGCCTCCGTCCGCGGCATGTGGAATGCCGAAGTGATCACCAGCATCCGCGCAAACCCGCGCGGCGCCGCGTGAATCATTCGCGAAAAATAGGCATTGCCAATGGTGTCGTAGGACGATTCCTCCATCAGAATGCGCTCCCTATCCACGCCATGCGCTGCCAGATAGCGCGCTCCGGCCCGTGCTTCGGTCCACGGGAAGCCGTGTTCATCGAGCGGCGGCGCGCGATGCGGAGTTCCCGCGCTCAGCGGCATCAGATACGCTCCCCCGGCCACCGCCAGCGCGCGGTCCAGCCGGGGCGTTACCCAGGGCGGCAACTTCCCACCGGCGCATACGCCTCCGCCCGGAATCGCAATCGCATCGTACATCGCCATGCATCAACCCGCACTGCCGCGCATGCTGTGGTGCGCCCGGTCGCGCAACTCCCCGATATTGACACCGGTCAGTGCAGTCGCTACCGCCCCCGCAATCAACAACGGCACCGTCAGGACCCCCAGCATAATAATGGAAAACGATTTCGCTACATCCCTTTCCACATCGAACAGCACCAGTGCCGCCACGCAAGCGACATTCAGCACCCCCAGATTCGACGGCGCCGCCGGGATGAATGTCGCCAGCCGGATGATGATCGAAATGGCCGCCGCCGCCAGAAACGAAAGGTCCATGTTATCCGCTTTGATCAGCGCATAGACCGGAACAATCTGCAGCACCGCGAACAGCAGGCTGATGAGCGCGGTTATCGTCAGGGTCCGCCAGTTCCCCATCAGGTGCAGGCCTTCTACGATATGCCTCAGCATCGCGGACCAACGGCTCTGTTTCAGAATGGCGTGATCGCTCTCGTGATGATGCAGAACCCAGATCAACGCCGCCGTGCCCAGCAGCATGACCCCTTCCAGGATCCGCACCAGTATCGTGAAATCCTCCGGCAGTTTAATGAATGCGGCTGTAATCAATAGCGCCAACAGCATCCAGAAGCCATCGATCAGCCGTTCCACCGCCGCCGACGCGAAGCCTAACGAAATTCGAAAATCGCCCCAGTGCGCCAACAGGTAACACCGGATCGGCTCTCCGATCTTGAGCGGCAGCACCTCATTGGCGAACAGCCCGATATAGATCGCCTGCACCGTTCGCCAGAACCGCAGCCGTACCACCGGACCCAGCAGCGTGTTCCACCGCCAGGCCTGGCAGACGTAAACCCCCAGTTCGGCCAGGGCTGCCACCAGCGCCCACCTCCAGTCCAGAGTCTGCAGGTCGCCCTTCAGGTTGCTGAACGAGTACCGGCTCAACACCCATACCATGCAACCGGCGGATAGACCGTAGGCCAGCACCTGCGGCAGCCAGGCGGGCTTCTTGCGGGGACTGGGCAGTGTGGCGGAAGCCTCCATATGGGTCACTGTGCTGCCCGGTTTGTGCGCGGCAGCACGGCCACTGCTTCTCGCGTGTCGATCTTCACGTTCGCCGGGCACCTGTCATGAATCTATTTTAGCGTGGGGGCTCAATGACCAAACGTTTCCTGTGTGTGGTTCTATTCGCGCCGTTGGCCGTAGCGCAACTCGATCAGAAGACCAATAAGGAGAATATGGTGCACGACCGCGGCCAAACACCCATTCGCCGCGAGACCGCTCCCCTTGTGGTAACGGGTATGCTGTTCGACGCCGGGTGTAAGGACCGTTCCTCGCTCAACCTTTCCACCCCCGCTGAATCCCTCGCTGCCGCCATGCCGGTGGAAACAACCGCCGAGTCGCAGGCCGCCGCGGGCGTCAAAAACTCCGGCAGCGCCAGTTCGGCTCACGGCATCTCCGTTGACGCCAAAACGCTCGCGGCCGAACGCTCCGATGTCGTGTCCCACCAGGTGCCCGATCTCACCACCCGCCAGGCCGATCCTTCCTGCGCGGTGACCGGCGGTACATCGGGTTACGCCGTGCGGCTGGATGACGGACGCATTCTCAACCTCGATGAAGGCGGCAACACCTTTGCCGCCGACGCCGTCCTGGCTAGTAAAAACGGCCGCGCCATGCTGAACGGAGCGGCCTACGGATTTAAGCCCCGCGTGAAAATCAGCGGCCGTGTGCGGGGCGATCGCCTCATCGTCGAGCAGATCGATATCGAGTAGCCTCCGCTTCACCCTGCGAAGCGGTAGCCTACTCCGCGTACGGTGTGAATGAACCGGGGACTCTGCGGATTATCTTCCAGCTTCTGCCGCAGCCATGCCACGTGGACATCGATGGTGCGAGACGAAACGCCGGGCTGATACTCCCATACCGCCTCCAGCAATTCGTCGCGCGACACCACATTGCCGCGATGGTCCACAAGATACCGGAGCAGCTCCAGTTCTTTACCGGCCAGGCTCACCGGCGCGGCATCCTTGTTTACCTCGCCCGTTTCGAAATCCACGTCTACATTGCCGAACTGATACCGGACTACGCGCGCGCGATTGTCTTTCTTAACGCGGCGCAGCAGCGCTTCTATGCGGGCCAGCAGTTCCGGCGGCTCGAACGGCTTGACCAGGTAATCGTCGGCCCCCAGCTTGAGGCCCACCACGCGGTCGGTCAACTGCGACTTCGCGGTGAGCATCAGGATGGCCACGTCTTTGCCGTGCTGCCGCAGTTCGCGGCACACTTCGAAGCCATTCTTGCCGGGCAGCATGACATCCAGCAGCACCAGGTCGAAGCTCTCATTCATGGCGCGCGCCAGTCCGGTGGGCCCGTCGCCGGCGCTCTCCACGGTGTACCCTTCCGCCGCCAGCAGGTCGGACAAGGTCATTACCAGTCCCGGTTCGTCCTCCACCAGGAGGATGCGCGCACTCATGCCGGCGCCGCCTCCGGCGCCGCGGGAATCGTCAGGATAAATTCCGCCCCTTTCATGGGCGAGCTCTTCACGCGTATGCTGCCTCCGTGCGCTTCCACAATTTTCTTAACCAGGCTCAGCCCCAAACCGGTGCCGTGTACCTGATCCTGCACCGCGCGGGCGCCGCGGAAAAACGGGTCGAAAATCTGCCCCTGCTCCTCGACCGGAATGCCCGGACCACGATCGGCCACGCAGATCTCGACCCCCCGGTTCCCATTTTCACCCACTGGATTGGCGAAAATGCCGATCCAGTGGTTCTCCGCGGCCCCGTACTTGGCGGCGTTGCCCACCAGGTTGGCCACGGCCTGCCGCAATGCCACCGGGTCGCCCAGAATCCGCGGCAGGTCCGGCGCAATGGTCTTCTCCACTACGCACTGCGCGCCCGCGATGACCAGCTTGCTGGATTCCACCGCCTGCTCGATCACCGACTCCACACTCAGGGGTTCGCGATCCTGAATCACACGGCCCGCCCTGGCGCTGGCAAACTGCAGCACATTTTCCACCAGCTCTTTCAGCCGCCCGCTTTCCTGCTGGATCAATGCACCGTAGCGCTCCACCTGGGACGGATTGTTCACCAGTTTGCCCCGCAAATTGTACGCCGCGGTATGGATCACGGTGAGCGGCGTGCGTAGTTCGTGCGAAACTCCCGCCACGAACTCCATCTGCAATTCGGCCAATTGCTGCGCCCGCCGCGTATAGCGGATCAGGGCGGCGAGCGCTGCGATCATCAGCAGCAATACGGCCCCGGTAACCCCCAGTTGGAACATTCGCGCCTGCGAGACTACCGCTTCCAGCGACCCGGCGCGATGCCGTACATACATCAACCACCGGCCGTCAGGCGAGGGGCCGTGCCCTGCCATCGGTCCCGGTCCGCGGCCCCGGCCGCCGCCACCGCGGCGGAACATCTGGTCGGATTGCGGATCGAAAAGCGGGATGAAAGCATCCGCGTTCCGGATGACGCTGCTCGAAAGTCCGGCTTCCGATTGGTAAACCACCGAATCGGGGTTCGCGCGGCTCACGATTTCCACCTGATAATCCAGGTTGCCTCCACTGCCCAGTTGCCTTTGCACAATCTCCGGCAGGATGGTGCCGTGCAGGTAATCGGGATTCAATTCGAAGATCAACCAGGCGATCTCCCGCCTCCCGAATGGTCCCGGCGCAAGGCCCGGCGCGGGTCGCGGGCCAGGGGCGGGGAAGACCGGCACTTCCATGGTGTAGCCTTCCTCGTCGTGGCTCATGTTCATGTCCGGCGGAGTGCCTCCCTGTCCCGGGCGGAGATGCGAATTCAAATTGTTTTCCAGCCGGTGGCGCAGCGGGAGAAGCGAACCCGGCCAGACACCGTTCACCGCCGCATCCGCCGGTTCAATGCTCCTCAGTTGCAGCACCGTGCCCTGTGGGAAGACCAGCGCGACCCGCCGGAACATCTGTCCGTGGCGCGAACTCTGTTTCCACTGTTCGTACCGCGCCACAGTCTGCTGTTCCACCGCGGCGGCGTCCGGCTGCGTAGCCTGCGGGACGATAGCACTGACGGCGCTGGCGATTTCGGAGTCCACCTCCTGGCTGACGCGCATCAGGCTGGCCCGCAGGCTCCCGCGCATGCGGTCGCGTGCGGCATCGCGCACCTCGCCGATCAGGCGGTATTGCAGAAATCCCAGGATGCCGCAGAGGATGAACAGCGGGCACACGTAGATCCACGGGACCGGAGTGCGGCGCGGGCTCTTCTCTGTACTCATCTATCTCTACAGTACGCTCCTTCATTCTGGACCTGATATAAGGTCCACGTAAAGAGAGAGTTAAGAAGGTTAAGGTTTGGCTTGGCACGGTAATTCCGGCGGCCTGGCGAGGTACTTTCATAGCGAGAGCCCAAATGTCCGCGCCAATTCTTCGCCGCAGTTTTGCATTTCTCGCCGCCGTCGCCACGCTGGTTGCCGCCGAGCACCATGGCACGGTCAAAACCGGAAACCTGCCGATTCCCGGAGCCACCATCACCGCCGCGCAAGCCGATAAGAGGATGGTGACGACTACCGACGAGCGCGGCGTCTACCGCTTCGCCGACTTGCCCGATGGCCTTTGGAACATCCACGTAAGCATGCTGGGGTTTGATGGCATGGCGAAAGATGTCGCCGTCACGCCGGGCGCGCCCGCGCCCGAATGGCAGCTCAAGTTCCTCTCGGAGAGCGCCCTCGTAGCCGCCTTGGGCGGCGCCGTCAAGTCTCCGGAAGCTTCGCCCGTGCGCAGTGCGGCCGCTCCCCGGCAGACTCCGCAATCGTTCCAGCGGCTGGCCGTCACGCAAGCTTCCGATGCCGCGGCTGCGAACACCGACGGCGCCATCAAAACGGAAGAAATGGCCGACCTCACTCAGAATGCCGCCAACTCCTTCATCGTTCAGGGCAGCATGAGCAGCGCCGCCGGCCTGGCCTCGCAAAATGACTGGGGACCGCGACCCGGCATGGATGGCGGTCCCGGCATGATGGGCATGGGCGGTATGGGCATGGGTGGTCCAGGCATGGGTGGTCCAGGCATGGGTGGTCCGGGCGGCGACGGTCCTCCGGTTGGCGCAGGCGGCCGTGGAGGGCCGGGTGGCGGAGGTCCCGGCATGATGATGGGCGGCGGCGGCCGTGGGGGCCCCGGCGGCCCGGCGGACCCGGCGGCCCCGGCGGACCCGGCGGCCCCGGCGGACCCGGCGGCCCCGGGGGGCCGGATGGTCCGGGCGGTGGAGGTCCGCCTCCCGGGGCCCCCTCCTGGATGCGCGGCCCTAACGCCCGCGCCTTCGGCAATGGACGCCGCGACCCTCGCACCATGTACCAGTTCGGCGCCGATTTCAGCCTGGACAATTCCGCCCTGGACGCGCGTAGTTTCTCGGTGACCGGTGCGGACCTCGGCAAGCCGGCCTACGCTGCCGGCCGTGGCGGGGTAAACTTCGGCGGACCCTTGCGTATTCCCGGACTGGTGAGCGCCACCCGCCAGATTCTCTTTTCCATCAACTATCAGTTCCAGCGCAATCATACCGGCGCCACATCGACGCCTGTAAACATGCCCACCGCGCTGGAACGGACCGGCGACTTCTCCCAGACCCTGCTGCAAGGCTCGCCCGTGGTGATTTACGATCCCGCCACCGGCGCGCCGTTCCCCAATAACCAGATCCCCGGCAGCCGCATCAGCGCCACGGCCACGTCCCTGCTCAAATATTTTCCCAGCGCGAACCTGCCCTTTGCATCGCGTAACTATCAGACGGCGCTCAACGGCTTGAACCATACCCAGAACCTGAACTCGCGCGTCTCCAATATCCGGGTCGGCAGCAACGATCGTTTCGGTGGCGGCGTGGGCTTCCAGCAGTCCAGCAGCATCACGCCCAACATGTTCCAGTTCATCGATAACGGCTCCGGCCGCGGCATCAATGCCAACGTGAACTGGTCGCATACCTTCACGCGGACCGTCAGCAACACCGTAACCTACAGCTTCAGCCGGATGCGGCAGGCGACCGACCCGTACTTCGCCGGCCGCGAAAATGTGGCTGCCGAACTGGGCATCCTGGGCACCTCGCAGCAGAGTGTCAATTGGGGCCCGCCCAACCTCAGCTTCGCCAACTACGGCAGTCTGAGCGATGGCAACTACTCGCTGAGCCGCAACCAGACCAGCGCCGTCGGCGACAGCCTCACCTGGACCCGCGGGTCGCATAATTTATCCTTTGGCGGCGATTACCGCCGGCAGCAGTTCAACCAACTGGCCGATAACAACGGCCGCGGCCAGTATACCTTCAACGGCTCGGCCACCAGCGCCTACCTGAATGGAGTCGCACAGAGCGGGACCGGTTACGACCTGGCCGATTTCCTGCTGGGCCTTCCGACCGCCAGTTCGCTGCGCTACGGCAACCCGGATAAGTATTTCCGCGGCTCGCTGGTGGACTGGTTCGTGAATGACGATTGGCGCATCGCCCCGCGCTTTACTCTGATTCTGGGGCTGCGTTATGAATATCAGTCCCCGCAAAGCGAAATCTACAACCGGCTGGTGAACCTGGCGGTCGCGCCCGGCTGGAGCGCCATCACGGCGGTAGTGCCCGGACGGATCAATCCGGACCGCAACAACTTCTCCCCGCGCCTGGGCTTCGCCTGGCGTCCCGCAACGAAGGGGTCGCTGGTGGTGCGCGGCGGCTTCGGCATGTACTACAACACATCGGTGTACAACGTGATCGCCGGGAACATGGCGCAGCAGCCGCCGTTCGCGCAATCGCTCAGCGCTACCAATTCCCTGACCGATCCTTTCACCCTGCAGACCGGATTCACCGCCGCATCTACTACCGCCGAAACCAGCACCTATGCGCTCGACCCCAACTATCGCGTGGGATACGCGCAGACCTGGAATCTCTCTGTGCAGCACGATCTCCCGTTCTCCATGTTCGGCACCATCGGTTATCTGGGCACCAAGGGCACCCGCCTGGATCAACAGTTCATTCCCAATTCCGTGGCGCCGGGCGCTACCGAATCCGTGCTGCCGCACAATTACATTTACGAAACGTCCAATGGCGATTCCATCTATCACGCCGCGCAATTCCAGTTGAACCGCCGGTTCCACAGCGGCTTCATGTGGCGCGCCTCCTACCAGTTCTCCAAATCCATCGACAACGCCGGCACCGGCGGCCGCGGACAGGGTAACACTCCGGTGGCGCAAAACTGGCTGGACCTCAGCGCCGAGCGGGCGCTTTCCAGCTTCGATAATCGCCACAATCTGAGCCTGCAACTGCAGTACAGCAGCGGCATGGGGACTACCGGAGGCACTCTGCTTTCCGGCTGGCGAGGGGCGCTGCTGAAGGATTGGACCATCACCAATACGTTCAATCTGCGCTCCGGCAATCCGCTCACCGCGACCGTGGGCGGCAACCTCTCGCAAGTGAGCGGCACCGCCGTCTCCAATACCGTGCGCGCCGATGCGACCGGTCTTGCCATCGACGCCACCGGCGGCGCCTTCAACACTGCCGCCTTCGCGCAACCCGCCGCCGGAACCTGGGGCGATGCCGGAAGAAACACCATTCCCGGCCCTGCGGTTTTCTCGATGGATAGCTCCCTGGGCCGCGTCTTCCGTTTTGGAGAGCGGCGCAGCGCCGACCTCCAGTTTCGAAGCACCAACATCCTGAACCACGTCACCATCACCAATTGGGGCACCGCGGTGGGCGCCAGCACCTACGGCGAGGCGACCGACGCCGCCGCCATGCGCAAAATCACCGTGAGCCTGAGGTTCCGGTTCTGATGAGGCACAGCGTTCAACGCGGAGGCGCGGAGAAAAGGCCGCGGAGAGCGCCGAGAAAGGCCATTCTGAAAATGTCTTTCTCGGCGTCTTCCTCCGTGTCTCCGCGCCTCCGCGATGAATTGAATATCTCGATTTCGAGGACTCTTACTATGAAACGCATTCTTGTCCTTCTTCTAATCTCTCCGCTGTGGGCGCAGCAGAAGGCTGTCAAGTTTGAAACGACTACACAGCTTGTGGTGGTCAATGTGGCTGCCAGGGCCAAGGGCGGCGAGCCTCTCAATGGCTTGCAGTCCTCCGACTTCACCGTCACTGAAGACGGCAAGGCCCAGCAGATCAAGGTGTTCGAATACCAGAGCCTGGCCGGTGCCGTGCTATCCCCGCCGGCGCTGGCCGCACGCCCCGTCGAGGCTCCTGCGGCCGGCATCAAGTCCACCGTCGCTACAGGAATCGCGCCCTCCAAGGCCGGCGAGGTGAAGTACAAGGACCGGCGCCTGCTGGTGCTCTTCTTCGATCAGGCCGGTATGCCGGTAGCCGATCAGCTCCGCGCCCAGCAGGCGGCGCTGAAATTTCTCAACAGCCAGATTACGCAGTCGGATCTGGTTTCCGTGATGACTTACGTCACGGACCTTTCCGTGCTGCAGGATTTCACCGATGATCGCGACCGCCTGATCAGAGTGGTCAAAGGTCTCGCCGCCGGGGAGACCGGCTCCGGCAATGGCAGCACCGGCGACGATGCCACCGGCGACACCGGCGCAGCGTACTCCCAGGACGATACCGAATTCAACATCTTCAATACCGACCGCAAACTGGCCGCGCTGGAATCCGCCGTCAAAATGCTCGGCAGCCTTTCGGAGAAGAAGGCGCTGGTCTATTTCGCCAGCGGCATGAGCCTCACCGGAATCGATAACCAGGCGCAACTGCGCGCCACCGTGAATGCCGCCATCCGCAGCAACGTGGCGTTCTATCCGGTGGATGCACGCGGGCTGGTGGCCACGGCGCCGCTGGGCGATGCCACGCAGGCCTCGCAGGGAGGCCAGGCCATGTACTCCGGCAGCGGCCAGCGCACCGCGCAAGCCAATTTCCAGGGACAGCAGGAATCGCTTTACACCCTGGCCTCGGACACCGGCGGCAAAACGCTGCTGGACCAGAACGACCTCTCGCTCGGGATCGTGCAGGCCCAAAAGGACATCGCCAGTTACTACATCCTGGGCTACTACAGCACGAACACCGCGCTGGATGGGCATTACCGCCGCATCAAAGTTTCGGTCAAGAGCAACCAGACTGCCAAGCTGGACTACCGCAGCGGATACTTTGCCGGCAAAGACTTCAAGCAGTTCAATTCCTCCGATCGCGAACGCCAGTTGCAGGAAGCGCTGATGCTGGGCGACCCGGTGACCGACCTCATGCTGGCCCTGGAGGTCAACTATTTCCGCCAAGCCAAGGACCGCTACTTTGTGCCCGTCTCCGTCAAGATACCCGGCAGCGATATCGAACTGGCGCGCCGCGGCGGAGCGGAAAGCACGCGCATCGATTTCATCGGCGAGGTCAAGGACGCCAAGGGTGCGCTGGCCGGCACGGTCCGCGACGATATCACCGTAAAGCTGAAAGGCGAGAACGCCGGCCAGCTTGCCAGGCACAACCTGGAATACGATACGGGCTTCTCACTCCAGCCGGGCACGTACACGCTGAAATTCCTGGCGCGCGAAAACGAAACCGGCAAGATGGGCACGTTCGAAACCAAATTCGTGGTCCCCGACCTGACTACCGAGGCGCGCTACCTGCCCATCAGCAGTGTGGTGCTGAGCTATCAGCGCGAAAGGCTGGACGCCGCCGTGGCCAGCGCCGAGAAGGACAAGAAGTTGCTGGCCGCCAATCCGCTGATTCAGGACGGAAGCAAACTGGTGCCCAGCGTGACCCGCGTGTTCCGCAAAGACGAGGATATGTACGTCTACCTGGAGGCTTATCAACCGGGCGCTGAAAAGACGCGGCTGATGGTGGCCACGGTGAGCTTTTTCCGCGGCGGCGTCAAAGCGTTTGAGACCGCGCCGCTACAGGTGACCGGCGGGCTCAACCCGAAATCGAAAGCCGTGCCCATGCGCTTCAGCCTGCCGCTCGGCAAACTGCAGCCCGGGCGCTACACCTGCCAGGTGAGCGTCATCGATCCCGGGGCGCAGCGCATGGCTATCTGGCGGTCGCCCATGGTGCTGCTGCCATAGACCCGCGCGGATAAGTAAAGTCCCTGTTAAGGACGTTAAGGTTCGGCCCATATGAGTAACAAGGCTGCCTCGCTAAACGCTTTCTATGTAGGAGACAAAAATGAAAACGCTTCTCGCAGTTTTGATCACGGTCGTCGGACTCAGCGCCGCTACCTCGGAGCTTCTTAGAATTAATCTGGCGTCGCCTGTTCTGGTAGGCAGCGTCGAAATGCAACCCGGCGCCTGCACCGTTCAACAGATGTCTAACGGCGGCTCCAACATCGTGTTGTTGGTCCGCTCCGAAGGGGGTCAACAGTCCACCATCCTGGCAAACCGCATCACGGGTACACCCGACAGCAAGACCGGTCTTGTGCTCAGTCTGCAGAATGGCCGGTACGTTCTGGACCAGGTTTGGTTGAACGAATTTGAGGGGTTCCAGGTTCAGCGCGTCAACGAGCAATGACCATGCAGTGGAAAAGCAGCGGCGCCGGTTCCCGCCCGCCTCACACCCGGCGCCGCATTTCTTAACCAACCTTTACGATTTCCCTCCCCGCGAATCCGGCAGCCGCCGCGTCATCCAGGTATGAGTCCTAAAATTTCAAATCTCAGCACTCTGGAACTGGAAGTTGTGCGGGACGTGCAGGCACGTTTCTTACCTTATCGCCTGCCGCGTATTCAGGGCCTTGATTATAGCGGCGATTCGCACCCCGCCGGCGAAGTGGGTGGTGATTTCTTCGATTTCACACAGGGCGGACGGGACAGTCTGGTCATCTCGGTGGGTGAAGTTTCAGGCCAGGGCATCGCCGCCGCTATCCTCATGTCCGGCATCCAGTCTCTGCTGCGCGGGCTCTCCAGCGCGTTGCTCTGCGATCTGGTCCGGGTGGTGCGAGACCTGAACCGTACGGTTTACGAAGTATCGCCCGACAACTTTTTCACCACGTTATTCTATGCCCGTATAGACGCCGCGGCCCGGCGGTTGCAGTACGTCAGCGCCGGTCACGAACCGGCCCTATTGATCCGGGCTGGCGGCCAGGCAGTGCGGTTGGAAAGCACCGGTACCGTGCTGGGTCTGACGCCCCGCGTAAATTATTCCTGCCGTACGCTCGCCTTCGAACCCGGCGACCTGCTGATCGCTTTCACTGACGGGATTCCCGACGTCGGCATTCCGGATCTGGTCCGGCGGAATCCCGGGGCGCGCGCCAGCGACCTGGTGGCCCTGATCATGGAGGCGGCCGGTTCTGTTGACGCCCCGGCGGATGACCACACCGTCATTGTGGCCCGCTGCCAGGGAAGCGGAGACTTGGGGTTAAACGATAAACCGTAAGTTACTGCGGGAAATGCCGTGCTTCGATTCCACAACGCCGAAGAATCTCCGCGGACGATCCCTGGCTGCGACAAACCCGCTGCCTGAGAACCGCTCCGCCATGAACCGCCATCCGCCCACGAAGCTTATCTCCCGCGTTCGCCGGCCTCCGGCCTTTTGGAAGGCGGCGGCCCACCCCTGCGGAACCTCTACTGCTGGCCTCCCCCGCCGTTCTTCTTCTCTCCGGGGCGGTACAGGGTGGGCGGCTTGGATTTCTTGTCCTCCTCGTCCGCGGCCTTCTGGTCTTCGGCTTTCCTGGCTTCCCGCTCGGGGCCGGACATGGCATCGCGGACTTCCTTCTTCTCCTTGGCCTCGCGCGCTTCCACAATTTTGGTGCGCTGGTCTACGTCCTGGTGAGAGGCGTCCAGACTGTCGCTGGTGGTCTCGATGGCATCGGTCAGAACGAACTCGAAACGCTCCATATCTTTGGGCGGGCTGTCCTTGATCTTCTGGAGCAGCGGCAAGGATTCGCGTTCCAGTTTGGCCGCGGCGGCTAGCCCCTGTTTGATATCGACTTTGCGCTCGATAGCATCGTCGGCCACGTCGTCCAGGGCATCGATGATGCGCGCGTAATCGTCCAGCGCATCGTGAATCATCAGGGAGCGGCCGGGTTTATCGCGGGCGAGCAGGCTCTTGACCAGGTCCACCCGCTCGCGGGCGAATTTGGCGTACAGCACCATCCGCGTGTTGGGTTCCTGGGCCGTCTTGATCTGGTCCACTTCGTCGGCGGTGAGAAAATCGCGCTGCTGCGCAATTGCCGCCGAACCGCACGCCGCCGCCAGCAGCACACACCATTGCAGTGTTTTCATTTGCGCTTCTTACCCTCCATCAGGCCCACCAGCAACTCGTCATGTACCTGCTGGATTCTGGCCTTCACCTGGTCCAGTCCGGCGCGCTCGTTGAAACTCATGTCCTGCTGAAACGTATCCAGCTTGCGGAGCAGGTTGCGCGTCGAAATTTCCGCGTTCTTGAACCACTTGGGGCTCCGGCGCGGGTCCTTGTTCGTCTGTTTGAGTGACTCGTATGCCAGGTCTACCGATTCGCCGACCTCAGCCACATGCGCGGCCACTTTTTCGGCATCCCCGTTTCGGTATGACTCGCGGGCCGCTTGCAATTCCGCAGCGGCATTGTCCAGCGCCAGCTTGGAACGTCTCTCCAGGTTCTGCTCGGCCCTGGTCTTTGTCAGGTCGGCCCGAATATCGGGGGCGGCGGCAAAGGCAATCGCCACCAGCACGAATATCCGCGTTCCCTTCACCGGTTCTCCAACTCTCTTTCGATTAGCTTAGCGCGCTGCCGTGCCTGCCATTCCTGGTTCTCGTTCTTGCCCTGGCTCAGCTCCAGAAAGTGCCGGTAGGCCTCCAGCGCCGATTTCAACAGCGCTGGTTTTACCGGTTTTGCCTGGCTGATCTCATCGAGCATGATGGCGCGCACAAAGGCGGTGCCTGCGGTATCTTCGCCCAGTTGACGGGCTTTGTCCAGCGCCTCCAGGGCGTGTGCGTAATCCTTGGCCAGATACAGCATCGCGCCCAGGTCTCGCCACGCCGCCTTGTCATCGGGCTTGAGCTTCAGAGCGGCATTGAACTGGTTGGCGGCGGCGGGGTACTGTTTGTGGTCGCGGAGCGCCCTCGCGTAAGCCATCCGTAGTTCGAAATTAGAAGGCTCGGCGGCTACCGCCTGGTCGAACAGCGGCAGAGCCTTTTCCAGTTGGTTGTTGAACAGGTAAGCCATGGCCAGGGCCACGCGGTTGGCGGTGGTGGCGTCCCTGGCGTACGCCGCCTCCAGGCGCGGAATGGCTTCCGCGTATTTGTTGCCGGCCAGGAGCATCGCCCCCACATGCTCCTGCACGGCGGCATTGCCGGGAAATTCGCGGTAAATCGCCAGCGCCTCTTCTGGCTGCTTGTTCTTTTCGTACAGATCGGCCAGCTCCAGCAGGGAATCGCGATACTTCGCGTCGAGTTGCGCGGCCTTCCGGAAATGCGGCGCCGCCTCCGGCAATTTCTCCAGGCGCGCCAGGGCATGCGCCATGCCCAGCTCGGCGGCGGCGGACTGGGGATTCAGTTCCAGCGCCAGTCGGTAATTCTGCTCGGCCGCGACGGCATCGCCGGTCTGAAGCTGGCACTCGGCAAGGTAGTAGCGCGGCCGGAACTCCTTGACCTTCTGCGCCGCGGCGTCCTCGAATAGCGGCATCGCTTCGGTCGGATTCTTCTGCCGCAGCAGCAGAATTCCTCCGTTCAATTCCGCTTCGTACAGTTTGGGTTGGAGTTCCAGAGTTTTGCGGTACTCGGCGATGCCCTCCGCGTCCTTATGCTGGAACCCATAGGCCAGGGCCAGATTGAAATGGGCGGTATAGTCTTTAGGGTCGGCGGCGATGGCCTTCTGGAAAGCCTGCTCGGCCACATCGTATTTGGCCGCTTCCAGGGCCTTCATGCCGTCGGAGTTGAAGTTGGCAGCCTGCAGAAAAAACAGCGCCGCCACGGTGGCCCGCATGCTTTCATTCTAGGCCAATGCCGCGCCTTATTTCTTGAGGTAAGTAGGATCTTTGCTGGATTCGCCCGGCAGGGGAACGTCCGGTGATCCAGACGTAAACGTGAGCGGGATATCGATCAGCGCGCTCTTCTCGCCGCTGTCGTCCAGAGCGCGAAGTCTGTAATGGCCAGGCGGGCAATCGAACACCAGGTTGCCCGCAATCGAATCCGCCGGTTGCACCCGGCGCAGTAAGCCGATCCACTGCGGGGCGCCGACGTCGGCGGTCAGTTCCGGGTAACTGGTCCCCTTATCGTCTTCTACCGACAACGTCGGTGTCATGACTTCGTTGCTGCCGCTATTTACAATGCTCAACCGGACCAGAAAGTAACGGTTTTGGGGTACCTTTTCATCCGGCGGCATACCCAGGTGAGTCATCCACTGAGTCTCGAATACCGTATAGAGAAAGGGCCCGACGGCGACCTTCTCCCCCATGGCATAAATGTGTTCAGAAGAAGCGGCTTGCTTGGAACAGCCGGAAAGGAAGGCGGCGGACAGGACCGCTACTCCTAAAACCAAACGTGGAACGTACATGTCAGCACAACTATTCTGGACGCCGGAGCCGGCTATGTCAACCTGTAACAGGAAAGAATCCGGCTCACGGAACGACCTGTTTCTGTTGTTCGGCCAGGATACGTTCGAATTTCAACCGCTGCGCGGGACTAAGTAGCTGTTCCACCTTGGATCTGCCGTCGCCTAGTACGGCGCGATAGTACTGCCAGAAATCGTTTAGTACCGATTCCATCTGCACCGATTGCTCGGGGGTAAGATCCAGGTCTTTTCTGAGTTTCTCGAAATATAGAGCTTTGCCGGTGGGTGTATCGAAAGCAGGAGGCCTGGGATGTTGGCGATTATGTATTCCCAGGTCCATCACCAACGCGCCTACCGCGGCCCCGGTGAAGAAAACCAGAACCAGCGCCAGCGTGCAGACTACCCTCGGGTCCCAGGACGCGACCGCCGGCTTCTCCAGGAGGTTAACGTTCATAAGCTGTCAGAGTGACCAGCATATTATCGGGCGCCGGAGCCGAATCGAAACCCGGCGCATCCTGCTGCGCCATGACGCCGGCCGGAGACATGGCCGCCGGGGCCTGCGATTCCCGAGTCACTAGATAGCTGCCCGTCACCGCTAGCGTCAACAGAGACGCAAACACCAGAC
This sequence comes from uncultured Solibacteraceae bacterium, assembly GCA_963835555.1. GTDB lineage: Bacteria > Acidobacteriota > Terriglobia > Bryobacterales > Bryobacteraceae > Sulfopaludibacter. Next base: position 41,882 of record CAWIGC010000002.1, read on the forward strand.
GCCGCCCGAAAGCCAAATCAAAAAAACTGGCGAAACTCGGACCGCTTCGCGCCGCGCCGGTTTGGCGCATGACACCGGAAAAAAAGGCAGGTGATGCTTCCAGCCCTGCTTCGGATTTCAGCGAGCTGAACAACAGCGATACTTCCTGCATGCCTCGAATCTCTTCGCGGCAACGGTCACAGTTGTTCAGGTGTGCCTCGATCGCCCGGACTTCCGACGGTTCCAGCGAGCCGGCCAGATAATCCTCGAGACTCTCCATCACTACCGCGTGCATATGTTTCTTCCCTTACAAAGCTAAATTACCATCTCTAAACTGCCCTTTGCGGGTCTTTTTGCCCTTGCGGGCCCGCCCGTTTCAGGGAACCTAGCCGGCGACCAGCCCCGGCGTGCGTTCCAGACGCTGTGACGCCTTCACCAGCTTCTGGCGCGCGCGGAAGAG
>CAWIGC010000003.1:0-154582 GCA_963835555.1 uncultured Solibacteraceae bacterium
TGCATCTGCGGATCTGGTAGGGTCGAAGGATGAAATCCTGCCGTCCGCCGCTGTTCCGGAAGCGCAAGTTTGAGCCGACGATAATTGTGACCTGCGTTCGGTGGTACCTGCGGTTTTCCCTCAGTCTGCGAGATCTGGAGGAACTCATGGCAGAGCGTGGCCTATTGGTGGATCAGACGAGCATCTGGCGCTGGACGCAAACGTATGGTCCTGAGGTCTACCGGCGGCTGCGCGGCGCGGTGAGACGGAAATCCTCAACCTGGCACATGGATGAAACGTTCGTGCGAATCGCCGGCCGCTGGATGTACCTGTTCCGCGCCGTCGACAGCGATGGCGAGACGGTGGATTTCTATCTGTCGGAGACGCGCGATCGCGAAGCTGCCAAGATATTCTTGAAAAAGGCATTGGCCAATCCCGACAATCGCGCGCCTCACGTGTTTTCCAGGGATCACGTTCGGAGCTATGCGGCGGCGATTCGAGAACTGCAGGCCGGAGGATATGTTCGACCGCGTTGTCGTCAGCGCACGCGGCGCTACTGTAACAATGGGAACGAATCCGATCATCGTCACGTCAAACGGCGGCTGAGAGCCATGCAAGGTCCGCGGACAACCGCGACGGCGTGGGCGGTGATTCAGGGCATCGAGGCAGCGCAGATGATTCGCAAAGGGCAGGTACTCGGGATCACCCGACAGAACCTGCACGGACAAGCTTGGGTCTTCGGCGCTCTCCTGGCCGTGGCTTAAATGGAGGTTTCAACCAGAGCCAATCGAACTGCGCCCGTATCTGCGCAAATGCAACACATCCCTTGCCGGGATTCATCGACAGTTGCGAGTAGCTTCGGCTGCAGTAGAGCGTCGCCCCCACCGGCCAGGCGGCCCAAAGGACGACTAACGAAGAAAACATCAAACGGAACGCGATCCTCTTCATACGGCCTCCCACGGACGAAATTTGGGGCCCTGGAACCTCAGTCTCTGGTGCCTGCGGCAAAGATACTCGGGGTGGCTAGCGTCAATCGTTCGGCGATTGACGGGGATCCGCCCCGCGCGCTCTTTCATAATGAGGACTTTGGGCAGTGCGTATCAAGGGTTATTCGAATGCCGCATAGCTGGAACTACTAGACCCACCCGCTTATTCCGCCTTCGCGGAACCCGTGAAAAGGTGAGGCATTACCAGCGCCATGATTTGCAGCCGCTCGCTTGGCCACCTGCACCGTATGAACCGATCAGGCCCTGTGCGAGGGCAGCGGCTACAAGGAGATTCTCTGCAGCGACTTCCGGAGTTCGGTCCAGGTGGGGTGAAACCTGGAGTACGCATGACAAGGCCTGTCGGATTTCTGGAGGAAAACCGCGGGGCGTGAGAAGACGGCTAACCTACGCTGTCCGAGTTGCCTCTCGCGACCATGCGGCCTCGGTTTTGCTGAGAAACAGTGTCACACTCGCCAAGAACGCTCCAGCAGGCTCCCGCTCACTTCGTTCCCACCGGGCCAACGTTCCCGGATCCACGCCGATCTGCCGGGCCGCTTCTTTCTGCGTAATCCCGAGTGTCTTCCGACCCAGGACCAGGCGCTCCGCCCAACCGTCTGGCGGCGGCAACGGGTTGTAGCCCAGGAACCGGATGACCGCCGGTATGAACTTCAGATCCGGCTTCGTCTGATGTGGGTCGTGAACGCGGTATCGGAAAACGAGCTGTGGGATTCTCCGACAGCGATGGTGGATCATCACTGAGACCCCAGTCCGCCGGGGTCGCGGGGTCAACCGGGGCCACTTCCGGCCGTTCGCCGGGAGGGGGTAAACCTTGAACCCCTCCTCGCGTTGGGGGGAAGTTGACACCGGCGGCCCCGGCGACCCCGGACGAGGCGCTGGATCCTTCTTTGCGGATGGGTGCCGGGCCGTGGACCGTCCAGGCGCTGGCGAGGCGCGGTCCGTTGCTCCCCGGCCCTGCTTCGTTCACGGCTATTCTGGACAAGATCTTTGCGGCATTGGCCAGCTTCCTGAAGGCTCCTCAACTGCTCGGAGCGGACAAATCGGTAAACGCTAGGCGATAGGGAAGATCTACAGGTCGCCGCCTTCAAAATCCCAACGTGCCGTCATGTACGCTGCCTTCCGCATAGCCAACTCAATTCGGCAGGCCCCCTCTGATGCCTGCATTCCGAACTCGGTTGACTGACAGACAGACCGATACCCTGATCGGCCCAATCCCCCTCGAGGTGAAGTGGCATCTTGCGGAGCGTCCCGGCATCGCGCGCCTCCTGCCGGCCGTGTTTAACCCACTGCTTATCCCTAGCGGACGGGCGTCGAAGTACACCTCTCGTTCTGACTCGCCGGTGCATAGGGCGACCATCATCACAGATGGAGGGCCCTGAGGATCGCTTGAAGGCTTCATGCTTCCCGGGAAGGGTACAGGAAGGGCCTCGAGAAAGGCGTTCTTTATGAGATCGGTCGTACGTGGTTTGGCGTGCTGCGTGCTGGCAACCGGCGGTCTGGCCCAATTGTACGGAGGGGGTTACGGCTACCCGGCTTCAGGGAATGGCAACGTGATAGTGGTGTATCCGCAACCGGCGCCGCCGCAACCGATCATGGTGGTAGTGCCTGGCGGAAACCAAGAGGGGTTCGAGCCTGCCCTGGGCCAGGAGGAGTACGCGGCTGCCGGGCAGGTCACTTACCTGATCGCATTCAAAAGCGGTGTGATCCGCCTAGTGGACCAGTATTGGGTCAGCGGGAGCACTCTATATTACTTGTCAGCGGACCATGAGCGGAGGACAGCGCCCGTGGCTAGCGTGGATCGCGCACTCAGCGAGCTACTGAACAGCGAACGGAACGTGGATTTCAATCTCCCGGCAGGAGAAGCAAAAGCAAACGTACGACCGCGCGTCGTCCGCCACACTGCGAGCGTGGTGCCAAAGCGATGTTGCTGCGTGTCTAAGTAGAACGCGGTCCGCCATGGGCCTCGCAACTTCCGGATTGCCCGCTCGGAAGTTGTCCGCCGGTTTCGGGCGGAGTTATTTGTGCTGTGCGTAGAGCCAGCTCAGTAATTCCGGCTCGGAGTAAGCGAATTCCCATGAATTGTGGCCGACGCCCTCATATTCGGTCAACGTCACGGAACCACCCACGGCGCGAATGGCCTCCACCATCTCGCGCGAACGCTGCACAGGCACAACTGGATCCGCGTTGCCGTGAAACGCCCATATGGGAACGCCGCGAAACTTGTTCGCCTGCGCAGGGATGCCGCCACCACAAACGGGAACAGCGGCTGCGAACAGGTCCGGCCGTTTCATCACCACATAGAAAGTTCCGTATCCACCCATGGATTGCCCTGTCACGTAGATGCGCTTGTGGTCGATGGGCAACGTCGGCAAAACTGAGTCCAGCAATTCGAACAGCAGCTTCGCGCCAGGCGCGATGCCATCGGATGACTGCGCCGTTGCTTTGGGATCGAGGCGCTCGCCCCAACCCTGATCCGTCTGCGGGGCGATAACAAATACGGCTCTGCGCAGGAATTCGATGAGCCCCAAGCGGGGCGCGGGTTTCGTGGTCGTCGCGTTTTTGGGTACACTCGCGGTTTGCGAGACAACGATCTAACCAAACTGCTGGGATGGCCAGGGTACCGAGTGTACCGGCACGAAATCGATGAGAAAGCCAAGACGCTGAAGCTCTGGGTCCGGCGTAAACGCGGCCATCAGAAGCTGGTTTGTTCCGGATGCGGACGCGAACTGGAAAGAGCGCACGACACGAACGAACGTGAGGTGCGCGATCTGCCGTGCATGGAGTTCCGCACGACGGTCTTGGTGGAAGTGTATCGGGTGTGCTGCCCGGATTGCGGCATCAAGGTGGAGAAGGTGCCGCAGTTGCCGACGAAAGCACCTTTCAGCAAACGCTTCGAGGACGCCGTAGGGCAGGCTTGCGAGAGCGCGGCGGCGCGGCAGGTGGCGCTGCGATTCGGATTGGCGGCCAGCACCGTGCGAGCCATCGACCTGCGCTACTTGGAGCGATGGGCGGCGAGCCGGAGAAAGCCCGTGCTGGCGCAAATGGGTGTGGATGAGATCCACCTGGGAAAGAAGCAGAAGTTCATCACGGTGGTGAGCAATCTGGACAGCGCTGAGCCGGTCTGGTTTGGCCGGGAGCGTAAGAAAGAAACCCTGGACGGATTCTTTCAGGGTGAGTTGAACGCCCGGCAACGGATGCGGATCACAGCGGCGTGCGTGGACATGTGGGAGCCCTACCGGCTGAGCATCGAGCAATGGGCTCCCAACTGCCGCATCGTCTATGACAAGTTCCACGTGATGCAACACGCCAACCAAGCCATCGACGAAGTCCGGCGGGCCGAGTTCTTCCGCAAGGGCGGAGCGATGCGCGGTTTGGTAAAAGGCAAACGCTGGCTGTTGCTCAGCCGGTGGATGAATCTGTCCTCGAGCAAGCGCCAAGAGTTGACCCAGCTTTTCGCAATGAATCGCAAGATCTTCAAGGCGTATCTCCTCAAAGAGAGTTTGGAGCGGCTGTGGACGTACCGCTATGAAGGCGCAATGGTGAACTACCTGCACCGCTGGATTGATCAACTTCGGTGGCAGCGCCTGAAGCCGTTTCAGAAGCTTGCCGAGATGCTGGTCAGTCACCTCGACGGAATTCTGAACTACTGCCGGACGAAAGTCCCGCTGGGAGTCGTCGAAGCCATCAACGGAAACATCAAGTCTCTGCTACGCAGGGGCCGCGGGTACAAGAATCTCCGCTATCTGCTGCTAAAGGCCCAACGCATCGCAGCGACGAGGACCGAATTCGTCGCATTCAAGAAGGCCGCATGAAATGCGCTCCCCGTCGAATTCTCGCTCAGAGCCACAAATACAGGTTGCCGGGCTTGATTCGCATCAAGGGCCCACACACGCGAGCCGACGAGATTGCCTCCAGTGAACTGCTTCCTGTTGTCGATTCCAAGGCCCCCGGAGCCATGCAGAAAGACTACCAGCGGATATGTACGCCCTGCATCGAGGATGCCCGGACGGAAGAGACGATAAGGCATCGCGCGGCCGTCCTTGCCCGTGAATGTAAGGGCTTCAAAGCGATCCGTAATGGCTTCGCCCTGCTGGCGCAGTCTCTCCGCCGATGCACGACGCGCATCAGAGAGCTCCACCGTGCCCGTGGGAGACTGGGCACATAAGATTGCCGAAACCAGAAAAAGGCTGAATTGGCGCATGAAAACCTCAGCGGCTATTCTACAGGTTCTTCAGCGCACGGTCTTGCGTGCGAGTACTCGCTTTGTTCGAACACGAGGTTGGATAACCAGATCTAAGTTGCACCTTGAACCAACGGCGACCACCAAAATCCTAGACTTACGCACAAAGCGGACGTTGACGTAGCGGGGATGTGCGTTATTCCTTGCTGACGCCGTAGTGTAGAACGAAGCAGTATCTGCTTTGTTCAATGGTGTCTGTAGTCAAAACCCTGCCGTTGTTTAAAATCAGCAAGTTGCGCCGACTGTTTTCGGACTTGGCAGCGCCACGTTACGGCATGTTAAAAGAGTGATCTTGATGTCGGAATTCATCCTCTCCTTGCTCGCCGCACTCCGCGTCTTCTTGCGCAGTCGCAGCGACACCGCTCTTGAAATTCTGGCCCTCCGCCAGCAAGTCGCCGTGCTCAAACGCAAGCGGCCGCGGCCCGTGTTGAACTCTCTGGACCGGTTCTTCTGGACCACCCTCTACCGCTATTGGTCCCGCTGGAAGGACGTGCTCGTCATTGTCATGCCCGACACCGTGACCGGCTGGCACCGCGCCGGGTTCGGCCGCTACTGGCGTTGGCGATCCCGGCGCACCGCGGGCCGGCCACGAATCACCAACGAGATCCGCGCATTGGTTCAGCGCCTGGCGGCAGGGAATCCCGATTGGGGAGCGCCCAAGATCCACGGCGAGTTACAAAAGCTTGGCTTCGTCGTCTCGGAGCGGAGCGTAGCCCGGTATCTGGCGCGAGTGAGTCGCCGGGGCGACCCTGGCAAGAAGTGGCTTGCATTCCTCCAGAACCATCGGGAGGTGATCGTCGCTTTCGACTTCTTCACCGTGCCGACCTTGACGTTCCAGTTGCTCTACTGCTTCTTCGTCATCGAACACTCCCGCCGGAAGATCCTGCATTGCAACGTGACCCGCCACCCGACTGCGGAGTGGGTGGTCCAACAGCTGCGCGAAGCCTTTCCTGACAACTGCCCCTACCGCTACGTGATTCTGGATCGCGATTCGAAATTCGACCATGAGGTCATCACGTTCCTGCAGGCGAGCGGTCTGCAGCCGAAACGCACGAGCGTGCAGGCGCCCTGGCAGAACGGACTAGCGGAAAGGTGGGTAGGCAGCTGCCGCCGCGAAATCCTCGATCACGTGATCGCGCTGAGCGAACAACACCTGCGCCGGATAGTCCGTGACTACGTAACGTATTATCATGAAGATCGAATTCATGACTCGTTGAACAAGGACACTCCCAACCAGCGGCCAGTCGAGCAACGACCGTCTGCCACGGCGAGCGTGATTGCGATGCCGCGGCTCGGTGGCCTGCACCATCGCTACGCTTGGCGCGACGCAGCATAGCATCTCGCCAAGGTTCTCCCGAATCACTGGCCGGGCAAGCCGCGAGGTACATCGCGCCCAAGCGCGCAGGTGACCAAACGGGGCGTGGCCCTCCGAGCTGCTTCCTGGCGCGTATGTGGAAACCTGCCGGACCTCGTCGTGTGTCCACGCCCAGGACCGGTGACTCCTGACTACCAAATCGACGTTAAGTAACGTCGCCCACGTTACGGATCCGTTTTTGGCTACACACAGGAACCGATCGCGGGCCAAAGTGCAGCGTGCCGTCGGAGTCCACCAGCATCTGCGGCACGATGGGTGCATCGGCCAGAACCGCTGGGTCGATCTTCTGCTCGTTCCTGTGGCTCTGCGCGACAACCATGCTACCACGCAATGAGGAAGCGCCCCGCAGAGCGAGGAACATAGAACCGCGGGCCATCAAGCGCATTACGAATCTCTCCTCACTACAGAATAAGACTGTCCGACAAGATGCTCGAACCCACGCAGAAGTCGGGGGTGAAAAACCTGCCGGTTTTGGCAAATCACCGGCTCTTTGGGGATGGCCGAGGCGCGGAGGTGGTAGGATCAGCCCTTGGGGAGTCGTGGCTTCGGGCCTTGTCTCCTGGCCGCGAGGGATGTCAGGTAGTCACTGGGTCGCGGGAAGAAGCCCCACGAAGGAGTAATTCCGCAGATGGTCGACGAACCCGTGGTTTCGACCGGAGAAAGTTCGTGGCGGGCGGCGCCGGCCTGTTGGCGGCCGCCGGCAGCGCGCTGGCCAGAGAGGCACATACTCGGACAGCAGTTTCGCCGGCGGTCCGATCACCGGGCCGTTTCGGCCCTATTGGGAATCGCTGAAAGCTTACCGCTACCCCGACTGGTTTCGCGACGCGAAGTTCGGAATCTGGGCTCATTGGAGTCCGCAGTGCGTTCCCGAGCAGGGCGACTGGTACGCCCGCGGCATGTACGTGCAGGGCAATGCCCAGTACAACTACCACGTCAAGACATACGGCCACCCGTCGCAATTCGGATATAAGGACATCTGCCATCTCTGGCGGGCCGAGAACTGGAATCCGGAGGAATTGATCCGGCTCTACGCCAAGACCGGGGCCAAGTACTTCGTCGCGCTTGGCAACCACCACGACAATTTCGATTGCTGGGACTCGAAGCACCAGCCGTGGAACTGCGTGAACGTCGGGCCGAAGAAGGACATCGTGGGCACTTGGGCGAAGGATCGCTCGCGCGCACGGGCTCAAGTTCGGGGTCACCTATCACGGCACGCCGGGGCGGGTCTGGCGGGAGTTCATGCCGGTCCGCTACGGCAGCGATGAGACCGGTCCGCTGAAGGGCGTGCCCTACGATGGCGTCCTGACGAAGGCCGACGGCAAAGGCAAGTGGTGGGACGGCATGGACCCGCAGGAACTCAATGGGCGCCCGCACGACAAGAGACGATCCCTGCCCGGAGTTCGTGGAGAATTTCATGTTGCGCGTCCAGGACGTGATCGACCAGTACAACCCGGACCTCCTGTATTTTGACGACAACTGCGATTGGGACTTCGACCGGGGAGGCGGCGGCCGTGTGGCTCGGCATGCCGGAACTCACGCCGCATATCATGGCGTACTACTACAACGCCAATATCCGCCGGAACGCGCGGCAAGTTGGATGCCGTGTTCAATATCAAGAATGTCCCTGCCGCGGTTGTGAACACGCTGGTCCGCGACTTCGAAATGAGCCAGGCGGGCGCGATCGAACCGAATCCATGGCAAACCGACGCCTGCATCGGAAGCTGGCATTACAGCCGTTCGATTTTCGAAAACCACAAGTATCGAACGCCTCAGTCGATGGTTCAGCTTCTGGTGAACGTCGTCAGCAAGAACGGCAATCTGCTGCTGAATATCCCGCTGCCGGGCCATGGCAGGCCGGATGACGATGAAATGGCTTTCCTCGACAAGTTCGGCGCCTGGATGGCGCTCAACAGCGAGGCGATCTACTCTACGCGGCCGTGGAAGATTGCCGGGGAGGGCCCGACCCAGAGCGCCGGCGGCACGCCGTATGGCGCAATCCCGCGATTTGTCGCTGGCGACATCCGGTTTACCACCAAAGGGGACTCTCTGTACGCCATCGCGCTGGCGTGGCCCGAAGACGGGAAGCTGGTCATCAAGTCGCTCGCCTCGGATTCGCCTCATTACCGCGGCGAAATCGCCAGAATCGGACTGCTGGGGTCGGAGTCGAATCTCGTGTGGTCGCGCAACGCGGAAGGAGTGACAATCAACTTGCCGGAAAAGCCGCCTTGCGACTACGCCTACGTATTCAAGATCAACTAAATTCAGCCGGCTGCCGGCAGCGATCACTATCGAATATTCACGGTAGCGTTCAGCGGCAGGTTCGCGGAGGACTCGCCGGCCATCAGGCTGACTGGTTCGGTTTCCACCTGGAAGGCCTGGAGCTTAGTGTCCCAATAGGCCAACCGCGACGCCGGAACAGAGATCTCCACTGTCTTGGTTTCGTTCGGCTGAAGCGTGACGCGCCGGAAGCCCACAAGCTGCTGCCTCGGGCGCACCACTTTCGAGCCGGGATGCCTGGCATAAATCTGGACCACTTCGTCTCCGCCGCGGCTGCCCGTGTTGGTCACATCCACCTTCACGGCGATCTCGCCATTCCTGCCGACCTGCCGTTCGCCGGTTCTCAAATTGGCGAGCTTGAAGGTGGTGTAGCTGAGGCCGAATCCGAACGGATACAGCGGCTCGCCCTTGAAGTACATGTAGGTACGGCCGTGCCGAATGTCGTAATCCATCATTGGCGGCAACTGGTCGAGCGACTTCGGCCAGGTCTCCACCAGCCGGCCGCCGGGATTATAGTCGCCGAATAGAACCTGCGCGAGCGCCGTTCCTTCGTCCTGCGACGAATGCGCCATATGGAGGATGGCCGGAACGTTGGCCTGGCTCCAGTTGATCGCGAACGGAAAGCTCGAGACGAGGACCACGATTGTTTTCGGATTCACCAGGCGAACCTGTTTGACGAGTTGTTCCTGGTATAAATCGATGCTCTCGCGGTCACGGCCTTCCCGGCCGTCGCTGGGCGACGTGCACGGCAACGTGTCCCCGGCATTCACCCACTCGCGGCCCATATCCGGACCGCACGTTGGATCGTTTCCGACCACTACAATCGCAACGTCCGACTTGCGCGCGGCGGCGAGAGCGGCGGCTCCCAGTTCGTTTTCGGCGTAATTCACCGTGATGCCTGAACCGGCTTCCTCTTTAATGCCCTGGAGGGGCGTGATCGCATACGGAGGCGTTCCGCCGTACCAATCCCAATGCACGGAGTCCGCGAGCGGCCCGATCACGGCAATGGATTTGATGGTTTTCTTATTCAGCGGCAGAAGATTCCCCTCGTTCTTCAGAAGGACTACCGACTCAAGGGCCATCTGACGCGAGATGGCGCGATGCTTGTCCGTGTTCCAGGGATCGGGGGAATCTTTGATCCTGGAGTAGGGGACCAACTCGGGCGGATCCAGCACTCCCAACCGAATCACGGTGCGGAATTTGGGGCGCAGCGCCTGGTCGATGTCCGCCGGAGTCAGCAAGCCATCTTTCAGACCGGCATTTACTTCGTCGGTATACCGCTCCAGGAACTGATTGATTCCGGCCTTCAGACTCGCCACGATGGCAGCTTCCAGGTTGGGGAACGCGTGGCGCGGATTGACGAGGCGCGCAATCGCGCTGCCATCGCCGGAGATGATGTCAGCTCCCCACTGCTTGAACACAACGCTGCGGAGAACGGGATTCACGGCCATTGCCGTGCCGTTCCAGGCATTGTAGGAAGCCATTAGCGCTTTAGCGCCGCCTTCCAGGAAGCCCATACGGAATGGAACGGAGTAATATTCCCAGAACAACCTCTCGTCGAAATCGGAGGAGGAGCCGGCGCGGTTGTCTTCATTGCTATTGGCGAGAAAGTGCTTCAGAAGCGCGGCCGTCTGCCAGTACTTCGGGTCGTCGCCCTGAAGTCCTTTGACAAACGCGCTTGCCATGGTCCCGTTGAAGAACGGATCTTCGCCATATACCTCTTCGCTGCGGCCCCAGCGCGGGTCGCGAGCGAGGTCGGCCTGCGGTCCCCAGAGGACCAGGAGTTGCCGCCCGTATCTGGCGGTCTGGGTGATGAAACGGGCTTCGTATCCCTCAACGGACGCGGCCTGGCGGACCAGGTCTGGGTCCCAACTTTCGCCCATGCCGGGCGGTTGCGGGAATTGCGTGGTCGTGATCGGCTGTTGCGAGCCTCGTGGGTTGCGCTGTACCACGCCGTGAATACCTTCCGAGCTGCCGATGTTGGGAATGCCCAACCGTTGCACCCTGGTGTTGGTGCCCAGGCAGGCAACCTTCTCGTCGATTGTCATCAGCGAAAGGAGATTGTCAATTCGCTTCTCGACCGGAAGATTAGGATCATTGAACGGATAGGGCACAGACTGCGCCGAAAGAGGAATGCCTGAGAAAGCAACCAGACAAACCAAGGTAGCTTGCAGTTTCTTCATGGCTCGTGGCCTGCTGACAGGCTAGCGCCCTTCGACCGCAATTGCCATAAGACCGGAGGCATCGCACGTGTGTTAACAGCGAAGAAGTGGCCATCCGTCGCCTCTCTTTCCTGCTCTGTCTCACCACTTTCCTGCCAGCGCCCCGAAAGCGCGCAGTCCAATTGCGGTCTTCTTTGTCGGCGGCCGGCTATTTCCCGTAGGTCAGACCGAAACCGAAAACATATTTGTCGCCCACGCGATTCTTGTAGGTGTAGTCGAACGTCTCCGCATACCCTGGCACGTCGGGGGCATTTTTGTCGACGGCCGCTTGATCCGCCGGTATCGTGAGAGGAAGTTTCCCGGCCGGCCTGAACCGGCCCTTCACCACGTCCAGCAGCGCCTCCGCCTTCACGTCGAATGTCGCCAGGACCGCGGCGGCGCCCGGTTCCACCTCGTTGATGATCCAAGGATTGATGAGATTGATCACCGGCACGGTCGGCTTTGCCGCCTCAATCTGTTTCACCTTGGCGACGTCAACACCCGTGAGCGGGCTCAGCGCGATGTCGGCATAATCGTGCTCGGGCCGCTGGTAAACAGCGGGGCGCAACCATAACAGGGCCACGTCAGCCTGGTCGAATCGCGCTCTTCCCCTTCAGAAACCCAATCACTGAGGCAACTGGGTGCTTCGGCGGAATCGCGATGCACATGTGCACGTGGTCCGCCATCAAGTGTCCCTCCACGATCTGGCATTCCTTCTGTTTCGCCAGCGCATGGAAAATCGGGCCCAGTTGACGGCGGACGTTCCCGAAAATGGCTTTACGCCGCCGTTTGGGCACGAACACTACGTGATACTTGCAGTCCCATTTGGAATAGGCTAGCCTGAATTTTCGCGGCAAAGCGTAAGATAACGTTTCGTTTCCTCGAATCCCCAGCCACAGCGTGACCCGTCGGCAGGCCCGTTACTAATCTGGTGAATTTATCAACAGTTGGTGCGGAGTCTCTTTGATTCTACCTAAAATGGCAGTTTGCGGGTGCAAAGGGGTGCTGCTGGCTCGCTGATCCCAATTTCAGGCCATATTCCCGTTCTGCCGCTTCGATGGAGAGTGTTTGCTATTGACTAGCTAAAACATAAGTGTAAATATTTGTTCTATGGAAAGTTCACCAGATAAACTAACTTCCGAGTCTGGCTTCTTCCTCGAACCCGCTTCCCCCGCCCAACGCCAGTACGAGGCCCTCCGTGCCTACTTCGTCGATGGTCTTTCCTCATCTGACGTCTCCGCCCGCTTTGGCTACACGCAAGGCTCCTTTCGTGTCTTGTGCCATCATTTCCGTCGTTCCAAACCCGACTTCTTCCGGGAACTCAAGCATGGCCCCCATACCCAGCCCAAGAAAGACGCCGTCCGCGATCTGATCCTGGGCATGCGCAAGCAGAATCTCTCCATCTACGACATCGAAAGCGCCCTCAAGGCCCGGCAGACTCCCTTGAGTACCACCGCCATCTGGGAGATCTTGCACGATGAAGGCTTTGCCCGCTTGCCTCGGCGCCAGGATGAAGAACGGCCCGCGACGCTCCATCCCACGGCCGCTGCCGTCGCCGATTGCCGCGAGTTTTCTCTTTCCCCGCGCCGCTTTACCACTCAACTCGGTGGCCTCTTCTTGTTCCTGCCCCTGTTGGTGGATTGCGATTTGCCCGGCCTGATTCGGCAAGCCGGTTACCCTGGCAGCAAAATGATCCCGGCCGCTCAGGCCTGGCTTTCCCTACTGGGACTCAAGCTGTCCAGCACCGAACGCAAAAATCATGTCATGGATCTGGTCTTCGATGAGGGTCTGGCTCTGTTTGCCGGGCTGAACGTGGTGCCCAAGACAACCTACCTGGATACCTACTCTCACAGCTTTTCACCGAAAACCAACGAAAAGCTCCGCACCCTCTGGACCGGCGTCTTACGGCAGAAGAAATTGCTGAAGGGGGCGAGCTTCAATCTGGATTTCCACTCCATTCCGTTCTTCGGCGCCGACGAGTTTGTGGAGCGTCATTACCTCTCCAAGCGCAGCCGCAGCCAGAAATCGATTCTGGTTTTCCTGGCGCAGGATTCCGAAAGCCATGTGTTCTGTTACTCCAAGGCCGATTTGCTCAAACGGGACCAAGCCGATGCGGTCTTGGATTTCGTCAAGTTTTGGAAAACGGCCTATGGGGAACTGCCGCCTGAGTTGGTCTTCGACTCCAAGCTGACCACCTACGCCAAGCTGAACCGTCTGAACCAGATGGGCATCACCTTCATGACCCTGCGGCGCCGATCCCCGGGGATCTTGAAGGAGCTGGCCAATACGCCACGGTCAGCCTGGCGCACGGTGCACCTGGATGTGCCGCATCGGATGTACCAGAATCCTAAAGTTGTCGACCAGCAGGTGAGTTTGCGCGATTATGAGGGTCCGATTCGGCAAATGTTGATCACCGACTTGGGACACGAGGAGCCCACGGTGTTGCTCACCAACGATCTGCGCACCTCGGCGGCGAAACGCATTACCCGCTACGCGCAACGCATGCTCATCGAGAACGGGCTGGCCGATGCCGTCAAGTTCTTTCATCTGGATGCGTTGAGTTCGGCGGTCCGCTTGAAGATCGATTTCGACGTCACTCTGACCGAAGTCGCCAGCGGACTATACCGAATGCTGGGCCGGCGGCTGGCCGGATATGAATCCGCGCAATCCCGTCAACTGTTTCGCCATTTCCTGAATACCCCAGCCGAGGTCGAGATCGCCGACAAACGCATCGAAGTCACCCTACCCAAGCGAGCCCATAATCCCCTCTTGCTAGCCGCTGGATTCGGTCAGGGATCCACGCCGATCCCTTGGTGGGACGGACGACGGCTGGCATTGAAATTCCGGTAAACGGAGCCCAAAATGTTAGCTGACTATTTGCCGCGAAAATTCAGGCTAGGCTCTGATAAACGTCTGACATAACATCCTCTCTTTGTGGTTCTCATCAAGCCACTTGGGGAGGATTTTACACTCGGAAAGACTCCTGGATCGGTCAAACCTTTTCAAGTCTCAGTGGTCGAACCAGTGGCTTACCAATTTCAGTTATGCCACGAAGGACGGCCTTTTGCCAACTAGGGGTGAGAAATGCGGGTTAGCGGCGAACATCTGGTGGTGCAAAGCCCGCTGCGAACCAATGGGTTACCGCCCATTGCGCCTCGGCCGGCAGCCGCGACCCGGCCGAGGCGCGCAGGCAGGCCAAAGTGCAGGCGCGCGATGCCGCCTGTCTCAGGCCGATCCCGAAACGCGGAATTGCCGCCGGCTACAGCGAGTCGCCAATCGAGCAAAAGCATGGAGTTCGACTCGCAGTGGATCGGCGACGTCGATTTCGTGCTGCACAAATCAGGGTAAGCAGCAGTATCCCGGCACGATCGGGGAAGAAGTCGAGAATTCCACCGCGTTTGCCGCCTGCCGCGAATACCGGGGCGAATCCGTAACGTTCTTCCCTTCCCTCCCGAAGCGGCGGGCGATCGAGTTCGCACTGACGACCGCGATCCGGCTCGCCCGGGCCTGGCGTCCGCCCAACCCCCGGCGGGACCGTGCTGGTGCTGAAACTCAGAACCGTGGAGGTGCGGAGGGGTAAAATTCCATTAGAAGGGGTTCGCGATTGGGCCTACATATCGCGGTCGCAGTGGATCACCATGGGCGGCACGAAATAATGCGATGGCTGCTGATTCTGGCTTGCTGTGTGGCGGCCGGAGCGGCGGACTCCGATCCGGCCCTGGTGCTGCTACGGGCATCCATTAAGGCTCGGGTGCGCGCCGCCACGCTGCCGAACTACACCTGCGTGCAGACCGTCACTCGGGATTTCTACAGGGAGAAAGTGCAGGGGCAGGCAAAAACCTGCGGGGCGCTGCTGGAAGCGCGGCAGCACCCTCTGGAAGATGCCGGCATCCAGTTGATCCTGACCGATCGCCTGCGTCTGGACGTCACCCTGACGTCTCACGGCGAGATCTACTCCTGGGTGGGGGCCAGCAAGTTCGAAGATTCGGGGATCAATGCGGTGGTGCAACAGGGGCCCATCTCGACCGGTTCGTTCGGCGCGATGCTGGCGATCGTCTTTGCGCAGGATCCCAAGACGTTTCAGTATCTCGGAACCACGCAGCAGGACGGCCGCACACTCCTGGAATACTCCTTCCAGGAGCCCGAGGCCGACAGCCGCTACAAAGTGAAGACGCGGGATTCGTGGATCAATTCCGGTTACAGCGGTTCGGTCGTAGTGGATCCGCAGACTAACGAAGTGGCGCGGTTAACGGTACAGACTGAACCGCTGCCGCCGGCCGCAGGTACTTGCCAGATCACCTCGAATATGGAGTTCCACATGGTGCGCATCGGCGATAGTGCGTTTCCTCTGCCGAAACAGGGGCGGCAGCGGTTCGTGGACGGCAACGGCGACGAGGTGGAGAATATTACAACCTTTGGCGGTTGCCGCGAATACCGTGGCGAATCGACGATCACCTTTCTCCCATCGCCCGAGGCCGCCGGCGGCAATTCCCCGGAGCGTACCGCCGCACTTCCCGCAGCCGTGGCCGCGGGACTACCCTTCACCTTCGAACTGACAACGCCGCTCTCCGCGGATATTGCGGCCGGCGGCGATCCGTTTTCCGGCAGACTGGTGAGCGCGCTCCGCGTGAAGGGGAAGACCATAGCGCCGGCACACGCCCTGGTGGAGGGCCGCTTGCTGCGCGTGGACATTCGGCGGGTAGCCCCACAAAGTGCCACCTTCGTGCTGAAGCTGAGGACCGTGGAGGTGGGCGGGGTCAAAATTCCGCTGGCTGCGGTCCGCGATTTCAGGCGATTGCCCTTGCAAGGCAGACGGCGGGCGCAACTTCTGCTGCCCTACCGGTGGGAAGAGGATTCGGGGGTACTTCAGGTGCGCGGAGAGCACGCCGTCATGCGAGCGGGGACCAGGTCGGACTGGGTGACCAAATAGTGCATCCTTTGTCCGGCGCGCCGGCGTATCTGCTTATAGATGCGGATTTTGGCGTTAGCGATAGCGGCGGGTACGGCATGCGCGGCGGCGCCGGCGGACGGCGTGCAGGATATCATGGCGCGCGTGGCCGCGAATCAGGCCCGGACCCAGGAATTGCGCCGGCAGTACGTCTACACCCAAAAGCAGACCCTGCGCCTGGTGCGGAGCAATGGCAAAATAGCCCGCGAAGAGCGGCGCGAATACCTGGTGACCCCCGCCCCCAAAAAGGTGAAAAAACACCTGGTAAAGTTCACCGGGCGATACGAAAGCAAGGGCCGGTACACCCCGTACGACAAGCCTGAGTATCACTACAAAGGGCTGGACGTGGATGCCGACCTGATCAACTCACTGTCCGAGGATCTGACCAACGATCAGAAATCCAAGGATGGCATCTCCTGCGACTTGTTTCCGCTCACCGGGAGCGAGCAATCGAAATACAAATTCCGGCTGGTGGGCGAGGAAAAGTATCGCGGGCACGACGTGTACCGCGTGGCCTTCGAACCGGACGGCAAGCGTCACGAAGAGGACGACGGCGCCGTCTGGAAGGGTGAAGCGCTGATTGACCGGGCCGAGTATCAGCCGGTCCTGATCACCACTAAACTGGCATTCAATATCCCTCTGGCGGTGAAGATTCTTCTGGGCACGAATATCAAAGGGCTGGGCTTTACACTGTCGTACGAGAAATTTGAGGAAGGATTGTGGTTTCCTGTGAGTTACGGCGGTGAATTCGATGTACGCGGACTGTTTTTCTATAAGCGCGTGATGTCGGTCGCGCTCACCAACAGCGACTTTCATAAGCTGGACGTGAACAGCACCGTGGCGTACGCAACGGACGATAAGTAAGGACGCCGTGATTGGATTGGTAAGCGCACCCCAAACCGGTCTGGATTTCGACGCGCTGATGCGGCAGCACCAGTCGCTGGTATACAGCCTGGCGTACCACTTTCTACACAATCGGGAAGTAGCCGAGGAGGTGGCGCAGGAAGTGTTCCTTAGCTTGCATCGCAATCTGAGGAATATCCAATCGCCCGCGCATGCCCTGTTCTGGCTGCGCAAGGTGACAGTGCAGCGGGCCATCGATGAAGGGCGACGGCGGACACGGCGTCCGCAGGTGGCGCTGGAAGATGTGGCGGAACCCGCGGCGCAAATCCAACCGCAGGATCCGATGCTGCGGGAGACGCTGCGGCGCTTGATTGCCACGCTGGCGGAAGCCCCGCGAGCGGTGATGATTTTACGGTACCAGGAAGACCTGGACCCGGCGGAAATCGCCGAAATCCTGGGAATGCCGGTGGCCACGGTGAAGAGCCACTTACAGCGTTCCCTGGCTTTGCTGCGCGAAAAATTCGCGCGTCGTTCTATGGGAGAAGCGTGATGGACTGGCTGGAACAGGAACTGAAAAATGCGCTGGAGCGCAAGGCGCCCTCATCCGATTTCGCTGAACGGGTGCGGCGCAGAACTCGCGGCGATGGCTTTCGGACGGCGTTGTGGCCCCAGCGGTGGCTCGCCGCGGCGGCGGCGCTGTTGGTGCTGGCCGGCGCGGGTGTGGGGTATCGCCAATATCAAGGCAATCAGGCCAAGGAGCAAGTGATGCTGGCGTTTCGCATCGCCGGGGCGAAGGTCAATCACATCCAGGCGCAGGTGAAGGACCGGATGCGATGAGACGAGCGTGCAGACTTGCGCTGCTCGGTTCGCTCTGCTGCGGATTGTGGGCACAGCAGTTCAAGTTGAATCTCGATCACCTGGCAGGAAAGGCCGCGAACGTCGTGGATATCTCGCTCAACGGCCCCATGCTGCAGTTCGCTGCGAAGTTCCTGGATAACAAGGATCCCGACCAGGCCACCGTGAAGAAACTCATCGCCGGCCTCGAAGGCATCTACGTCAAGAGCTACGAATTCAAGAACACCGGCGCCTGGAGCCCGGCCGATCTGGACGCCGTGCGCAACCAGTTGAAAGCGCCCGGCTGGATGAAGATGGTGGGCTACACCAGCAGCGAAGATGGCGAAACAGCCGACATCTACATCCGCACCGAAGATAAGAAGATCAACGGCATCGCCGTGCTGGTCTCCGCGCCTAAGGAATTGACCGTGGTGGACATCGCGGGTTCGGTGGACCTGGAATCGCTCTCCACGCTGGGCGGACATTTCGGCGTGCCCAAACTTGTGCCGCCGCCTCACAAGAAATAGACTGGCATTGAGGACCCCTCTATGCCGAAATTCGAAGTGACGCGGCGCGCCTTTCTGGGCACGGTAGCCGCGGCCTCCCTGGCCTCCGCCGCGGACGGTTGGACGGAACTGTTCGACGGACACTCCCTGAACGGGTGGCGGCCCAGCGAGCACAAGGACTCGTGGAAAGTGCGGGACGGTGCGCTGGTGGCCGATGGAGCCCGTTCGCACTTGTTTTACGCGGGCAATTTCCACGGCGCCGATTTCAAGAATTTCGAGCTGGAGGTGGAGTGCCAGGCGCGCCACCTGTGTAATTCCGGCGTCTACTTCCACACTAAATATCAGGAAACGAACTTCCCGGGTAAGGGCTTCGAAGTCCAGATCAACAACACCCACATCGGCGACGGCGGATACCGGGAGCGCAAGAAGACCGCGTCCCTCTATGGCATTCGCAACGTCTACAAGCAATTCGTCGGCGACGACCAGTGGTTCAAGATGCGCGTACTGGTGCGCGGGAAGAGCGTGCAGATCCACCTGAACGAGATGCTGATGGTGGACTACGTGGAGCCTACGCCGCCGGTGATTCCACCCAGCGACCTGGAACCGGAGCGCTTCCTGGATCACGGAACGTTCGCGCTGCAGTGCCACAACGCCGGATCGGTCGCGCGCTTCCGCAGTGTGCGGGTCCGTCCGCTGCCCGACGATACGCCCACGCCCCCGGGTCCCGCGCCCGTGGTGGATGATGTGTTCCGCGCCATCATCAACGACGGACGGCACAACATCCCGATGGTGGACTATCACACCCATTTGAAGGAAGGGCTCACTCTGGAACAGGCGCTGGACCATTCACGCCGCATCGGCATCGAGTACGGGATCGCGATCAACTGTGGCAAAGGGTTCCCGACTGCGAACGACGCGGCGGCCAAGGCTTTCGTGGACAGCATGAAGGGCCAGCCCTGCTTTGTGGCGATGCAGGCGGAAGGGCGCGAGTGGACGCAGATGTTCTCCGACAAGGCCGCCGGCCTGTTCGATTACATCTTCACGGACTCCATGACCTGGACCGACAATCACGGCAAGCGCATGCGTCTGTGGATTCCCGAAGAGGTGGGCACGATCGCGGACCCGCAGGAGTTCATGAACACGCTGGTGGACCGCGCCGTGGGGATTCTGGAGCACGAACCGGTGGACATTTATGCGAACCCCACCTTCCTGCCCGCATGTGATCGCCAAGGATTACGACCGCCTCTGGACCGAAGAGCGGATGCAGAAAGTGATCGCCGCGGCGGCAAAGAACGGCGTCGCCATCGAGATCAATAACCGCTACAAACTGCCCAGTCCCGCGTTCATCCGCGCGGCCAAGGCAGGCGGCTGTAAGTTCAGCTTCGGCACCAACAACACGGGGCCGAACGACCTGGGCCGCTGCGAGTACGGCCTGCGCATGGTGGACGAGTGCAAACTGGTATGGCAGGACTTCTTCACGCCGGGTTCGTGGTATCCGAAAGCGATTGAGCGGAAACCAGGCGTGCTGAAAGGTTAGGCGGGCACGTCGGATCTGAAAGAACAAAGGAATGAAGCGACCGTTCGCGGCAACCGTCTGGCGTGATGGCGATTGGTACGTCTCCCAGTGCCTCGAAATCGATATTGCCAGCCAGGGTGAGACCGAAGAGGAAGCCCTTGCTAATTTGAAAGAGGCACTGGAACTTCACTTCGAACCACCTCAGCCGACCCGTCCCCCAAGCTTGCGCACGGTCGAGGTCGAGGTTGGGCGGCTTAACCCTGTCGGGACTTGCGGAGCATCCTCAGTCAGACACCCCCCGCGGAGCGGGTGGCTTGATGAGTTGGGCCGCCTCAAAGGCGGTCGGGCCATGGGTCTAGGCGTCGCGCGTTGCGCGCCTTATTGGTTGCTTCAGAATTGTCCGCTGCTCCATCCGCGGCATCCTGCTCGCGGATGTATTGGCGGACCTGCTCCAGTTCGAACCCGACGGTGGATACCGCGTAACCGCGAGCCCAGAAATGCTCGCCCGAGAAGTTCCGTTCCTTGCCGCACAGCCGAGCGATGGCGATCGCGCTCTTCCCTTTCGAGAAACCCGATCACCGAGGCCACCGGGTGCTTTGGGCGGAATCGCGATGCACATGTGCACATGGTCCGGCATCAGATGTCCCTCCATGATCTGGCATTCCTTCTGCCTCGCCAGCGCATGGAAAATCGGACCCAGTTGCCGGCGCGTCTGCCCGAAAATGGCTTTCCGCCGCCGTTTGGGCACGAACACTACGTGGTACTTGCAGTCCCATTTGGAATGGGCTAGGCTCTGATAAACTCTGACATTGAATCCTCCTCATTGTTGGTCATCAAGCCACTTGAGGAGGATTCTACTCCCGGAACGGTCAAACCTTTTCAAGTCTCACTGGTCGAACCAGTGGCTTACCAATTTCAGTCAAGCCCATATCGACCCCGCCGAATGGGAAGATCTTGGCTGACCCGGCGGGGTCGGGATAGCCCCGGTGCAAACGGCCCTGATGATTCCAGGATCGCTCAATACCATGCTGCCGGTTGTTTTGGAAATGGCGCTCTTCCGAGACACTGAATTGATCTTCATTCAGCCACCACTCGAACCCGTGCCACATGCCGCTCTGAAGGTGCCGCGCTTCTGAGAGATAACGGCAGCCGCTGACCGGGAGTTCACACCACCACAGGTCCCAGCCCGTACCGTGGTTCTTACTGTACGTGCCAATCAGCGACCCATCCTCGGCCCATTGCTTCGCAGTGGCCTTTTGGAATCGAGGAACGATAGTGTTTCATCGCTTACTTCTTCCGCGTGAATTTGAGGCTTGTCCAGTCGGCGTCTACCGAGCATATCTTGTAGTCCACCAAGCCGGCTTCCAACATGGTGGCGCGGATATCGTTCAGGTTGAAATCCACTTTGTAGCTGCCCGTCTGCTTGGGATATACCAGCCAGGCGGAGCCTCCGTTTCGCAGGCGGGCGCCTAAATAGTCCGCGGTGACGTCCAGTTCCCGGCGCGAGCGGAGGAACCAGATCGCCAGGCCAGTCTCCCTGGTCATGCGAGTCTGCAGGGTCACATTGTCCGGCAGTTCTCCCAGCAGGTCTTCGAATCCCTCCGGCGGGGCCAGCAGCGCAAGGGTCAGGCCAGCCTTGATATCCAGCTTCTTCAGCAGAGGCGCGCCTTTGTAGCGCTCCATAATGGGCGGTGGCCGCACGGGCGCGACCGGCGGATGGGCGGCGGCCTTCTTCAGTGCCGGGGCCACTTTGTCCCAAGCGGCGAAGACGGCGTCCGGGAACTGGCTCCGGATGGCGGCGACTTTTTCCGGCATGCCGCCGGCGAATACCAGCGGGATGCGGCACACCGACTTACTCTGCCGGAGGATTGACGCGATGGCCTTCCCGTGGGACGGGGCGCGGTCCAGGTCGATCAGTACCACATCAGGCGCCAAATCCCGGACTGTTCCCACCGCGCGGCCGGGCTGCAGAGGCGACCCATCCACACGAAAGCCGGCCGCCTCCAGCCGTGCCGTATGCTCGCGAGCCAGTTCCGGCTTCCAGCAAATCAAGCGGACCAGCATGGGCGGCTAGCGCCGGCGTCCGAAACTTCGTCCCGAACTCGGCGGCCTCGCGCGCGGCGTGCTGGGCCGGTAACTGCGCGAAGGCGGCGTAACGCGCGGCTGCGAGGGACGGTTGCCGAAGGTTTTGGCGTCGTGATTGGCGTTGGGATCCCTGGCATTGGGTGAAGAGAATCGCGAATCGCGATAGCCGCCGCTCTTGGAGGCGAATTTCGAGTCTTTGAATCCGCCGCTCTTGGCAAAGGTGCTGCCGGAATACCGTTCCTGTGTGGCCGAGCCCGCGGTGCCATAGCGCGACCCGCCGGAGGCATCGTCCCGGCCGTAATAGGTGTGGCCGCTGGTTCGCGAGCTGGAATAGCCATCCCATTCGTTACGATCCAGCGGTCGGTAGTTGTGGTTCCACAGGAGGTCGCGCAGCAGCGCGTACTGGCCGTAGAAGACCCAGAAGCTGTGGCCGCCAGAGTGATCCCAGTACCCGTACTGATTGGAACCCTGAGACGGCGGCGCCACGTAGGCAAAACCCGCGGGTTGCGCCACGCGCTCGGCTTCCACATCGTACAGGCCGGCCGATTTGTGCTCGATAGCCATGCCGAGATTGTTCTGCATGGCTTTGTAGGTGGATTGCGGAACCACCACCCACTTTTCGTCCGAAGTGATTTCGCCGGTCTTGGCGGTGGAGTCTGCCAGGTGCGTGGTGACCGTGCGAATCTTCTGGTCGTAGGATTTGTCGCTGCCGATACCGCGCGTTTCCATATCGACCAGCAGTTTGTCCCAGGCATTGTAAAGCTGACCGCTAAGGGTCCGGATTTCGGTGGCTTTGGCGGGCAGGTCGGCGGCGGAATTGTGGAGCGCGTCGGCGGCGGCAATCAGCGGACCGAATTCCACGTGGGCGAAGTCGCCGGCGGCGGCCGCTTTGCGCGACGCCGCAGTGGAGTTCCACAACTCGTCATCCTGCGCAATGGCCGTTTTCATCGCGCTCAGGCGCGAATCCAGATCGGCCTTCTTCTGCGGCCAGTCGCCTTCCGCCTTCTGAACGGTACTGTTGACCGGGGTGAAATCGAAGCTGTGGATCGTGCGATAGTCGCTGTCCATCGCCTGCAAGGTTTCCGGCAGGCGCTTCTTCATATCCACCCAATGGGCGGCTTCTTTCTGCACGGAAGTCGCGCTGGTCAGGGCCTGCTGGCGCTGGCCGCGCTCCTGCTGCAGAAGCGCTTCCACGCGCTGGCGGTCCTGCCGGCGGTTGGCCTTCTGCAGGCGTGTCAACTCGTCCATGGCGCGCGCGGCGGACTGCAACGCAGTCCAGTCCTGGCCCAATTGCACCGGCCACTGCCGGCTGGCCATCACGCTACCGAACAGGACGGGATCGGCCGCGACCTCGCCCATAACCTCGCGTTTGGCGGACTCGACCTGCTTCTGCGCGGAGGCCAGGGCGGCGCGTTCGCTATCGACCTGCGCGCGCACGGCCCGCGGCAAATCGTCCAGTCCCGAGAACAGGACTGCGAGCATGAGCACGCCAATCAGGATGGCAAGAAACTTTAATGCGGATTTATTCATGGGTTTCGCGTCCCCTTTCAGGGTTCGCGGCCGGCGCTAGGACCGGCCGCCGCGGTAAATGGTGACATTCCCCGCGGGAATCGACGCGTAGAGCGTGACGGCGAACGGCTCGCCCTCGGCTTTTCGGATGGCCAGCGTGCCGGGCCCGTCCTGCTCGCGGAACTCCCAGTAGTAAAACGTTTCAGGCTGCGGCAGGTCGCTGCGCTTGGACTGCGCCTCGCGGCTGATCACATACATCCACAGCTTGGTGTCGAATTCGAAATTGTCGGCGGTGTTCTGCCGCTCGTCCATTTGCGCCAGATCGTCTTCGCTCAGCCCCAGGTCTTCCAGGGTGATCTTGCGAGGATCGTTGTGGACGCTGACTTCAATTTCTTCATTATTGGCGACGCGCATGGAAACGCGCCGGTTGCGGTACGGGCCGCCGACTTCGACCCACTGGCGCGCCCCGGCCTGATACCAGGTGGAGCGGTCAGCCGTGAAATCCAGGTCGGTCATGTCGTCGCCCGCGCCGGAGATCGAAAGGGAATCTCCGGCGCGAGCGTCGGTTGGCTTGAGGTTGGCCAGATCCTCTACCGGTCCCGCCGGGGCCGGGGGCGTGGGGTGCTTCTTAAATAGATTCATAAGAACGATCACCAGCAGCACGCCCAGAATGGCCTCTACCGTTATGGTGAGCATGAGTCCACACCGGACGCAGCGATTCCGCTACGCCTGGGCCTTTTCTCCCGTCCTCTGGCCCGTCGAGATGGCGTCGCTCGGCGCCGCGATTTCCTTTGGAAGCGTGGGCGGCGCGGGTTTCAGACGTTCCCGCTTCATGGCTTCCAGTTCGGCATCCACGCCGTGGTCGCCCAGTTGGGCAAACTGCGCTTCCAGGTCGTCATCCTTGCCGGCGGAAGCGAGCTGGTCGTAAGCCTTGGCCGTGGCCTCTTCGCGCGCCACGGATTCTTCGAATTTGCCCAGGGCGGAAAACGCGTTATCGGCGTTGCCGACTCCGGCCATGGCTTCCGACACTTTGCGCTGCGCGGTGGCGGCGTTTTTCCGGGCTACCAGGGTGGTGGCGGTGCGCTCGCCTTCGTCGATCTTCCGCTTCAGTTCCCCAACCTGCTGTTTCAGCTTCTCGCTGGTGGCTTGGGCGCTCTGCACCGCGGTCTGCATGCTGGCCACCTGGCGGTCGGCTTCCGCCTTTTTGGCGAGGGCTTTCTTGGCCAGGTCTTCATTGCCCGCGTCCAGCGCCATGCCGGCGCGGTTCTTCCAATCCTCCGATTGCTTGACATACTTCTGATACTCGGCATCCAGGCGATTGTATTCGCTCATCGCCATGGCGGAAGCCCGGACCACGTTGTTCAACTCGGTCCGCATGTCGGCAACGGTCTGGTTGACGGTCGCCTCGAAAGTGGCGTCTTCAATAGCGCCGACTCCCTGGTTGGCCTGCCCGCGGGCCACGCGCCCCAGGCGGCTGAACATGTCTCCTAAAAATGCCATATCGGTCCGTTATCCTTTCAGATCGGCCAGCAATTGCTTCGCCGAAATCACATCCACCATCAGAAAATGTACGCAGGAGAGGATATCGTCCTCATCATCGGCGGACATATTCTGCAGCTTGCAGAAATTGTTCAGCGTGATGGTGACGCTGCCCGGCGCGGCTTCGTGCAATTGGAAGTAGGAGGTGGAGATGCCGTTGGTGGCCGCCAGCATCAAGCCCATGATTTCAGGCGTGATGGAGGCTTCCGGCACGGTGATGCAGGGAAGCGAAAAGAACAGGATTTCGCCTTGCAGGACAGCCTGAAGGCTGACACCGCTTTGCACCTCGGTGACTTTCAGAAAATCGGCCGCCGGTTCGGAGACGTCGTAACCTCGCTCCGCCAGAAGCGCATGAATCTGGCCCAGTTGAGGGCTGGTTGTGGCTGTCATAAGTCTTGGCTATACCATTATGCTGTACGCAGCGGGCCGTGGAAAGTTCCCCCAAGGAGGCTAGGGTAAAGCAACTCGTTTACTTTCCGGGTGATGGGCGAAGCCTTCGGCCTGGGCCACGCCGCTTTCCACTCCCCGGCGGCGTGTGATTTCGACCTGTTTCGGGTACCACTTGTCAGGCTGCTGGGAGGCGTGGGCGTAGCAGGCGGCCCGGCGGCGCGATTCCACCCCGGAGATATCGACGTAATCGGTGGGCGTGAACATCATGGTATCTTCGGCCACTTCGTAGTAGTACAGAGCGAATTTGCGGCCGGCTTGCAGCCAGGCATGGGTGGTGAGCGTGGAAACAGCGCTGTGGTCGGGATGCCGGTCGATGGGCCATTGGGTGAATACGGCGTCGGGGCTCTCCGCGGCCAGAAGGCGCGCGAACGCTGCGGAATGCGCGGCATCGACGATGGCCCGGCCGTCCACCTGGGCGGCGAACGTGGCGCGGGCTTTGAGGATCCGGCAGGCGCTCTGTGCCTCGGCGGTGCGAATCCCTCCGCAGCGGTCCAGGGCGGCGCCGCCACAGTACCCTTCCCCGCGATTCAGATACAGAATGACCACTTCGTGGCCGAGTTCGGTCAGGCGGACAATCGTTCCCGCGCAGCCGCATTCCGGATCGCCGGGATGACCGCCCGCGACTACGATCTTCAGCGCCGCCGGTGCGGATTCCGCGAGCAGCGGCCATGCCAGGGAGGACGCAAGCAAATGGTCGGCGCGAAAGTGACACGCAGCAATTGTAATATGCGGCCCACGCTACGATGGGGACGTGCCACAGCGCATCTACGACAAAACGGAGATCCGGCGGCGGCTGAATGCCGACCGCGAATGGTCCCTCTACGCCTCTGGCCGATCTGGAAGACGGACTGTTTGAACAGTGCGAATGGTGGGTAGTGGAAGGCGGGCTGGCATTAGTCTTCCACGGTATAGCGATTCGTCCGATTTTCGTGCTGGGCGACGCCGCGTCCACCCGCGCGCTGCTCCAGGCGCTGCCCGAAGCGAGCGGCTACCTGAACCTGCGCGCGCACCAAATCGATGCCGCCGCGGGGATCTATGCGTATCGCGAACGGCACGAGATGCGGCGCATGATCCTGGATGATTTCCGGCCGCGACCGGGCGCCATCGAATCGCTGAGCCCGGAGAATTGCGGCGAGATTGAGCGTCTGTACGCTTCCGGCGACGGAGGCGGAATCGCCTTCGCCCCTTTCCAGTTGCGGACGGGGCTGTTTCGCGGCATCCGGCGGGCGGGCGAATTGGTGGCTGTCGCGGGCGTGCAGGTGGCATCGCTTCCGGAAGGAGTGGCCGCCATCGGGAACATCTTCACGCACCCGGATTTTCGCGGGCAGGGCCTGGCTCAGGCGGCCACCTCCGCCGTGGTCGCGGCGGTGAAGGCGGCGGGCATCCACACCATCGGCTTGAACGTCGAGAGCAACAATGCGCCCGCCATCCATGCCTATGAAAGCATCGGGTTTCGCGCCCGCTTCTCTTACTGCGAAGGCGTTGCCGATAAGAGGGTCGCTTCTTAGGGGGAGCCGGCGGCGGAACTTCCGAAGTAGCGATATCCGCGACCGCTTCCCAGGATCCGTGTAGGTTGACAGAATTATTGAAAATTCTCGCCACAGAAAGTGAAAAGATCCTACATGGCCCAGACAGGCATGGCTTGAGGGGAGATGGGCCTCCGTTCATTCGTTGCCCGGGTCGGAGCACCGATCGCTCTCTCCGTCCGAACGCCGACTGGCGCGAACGTAACCCCTTCGCCGTCAGGGAGGATAAAAGCGGTTCAATCCCCAATGCTGGGATAGTCAGACATTAGCTCAACCCGGCGAAGTCGCTCAGTGGGAGGAGTGCTTGGTATTGGCTCGCATCGAGGGGCTCGACGGTACGGTTTCCGACGCCCTCCACTCGGCGACGACCGGCGGCGCTATTCTTCGCTTGGGCCCGGCTGTAGCCGTGACGGAGGCAATGCACGAGACCTGTACCGGGCAAGGGCTACACACAGTACACCTGTCAAGAAACAACCCGATGGCTCGGGAACAGTTGAGGTCTCCGGCGTCACGGTGGCGTTTACGTTGGCCGGGCTTGAGACGTCATAAACCGACGGGGCACCCGCCGCGCTGCCACTGATGTCGAATGTGAACAAGCTGTCGGCGCCGGTGGGGTCGCTTGACGTGATCAGTGAGGTCACCCCGTTCGAACCGAGGAGGAACACGGCAAGTTCATCGGGAGACGAAACTGGCCCGGGCCCGCTTGACGTGGCGTTCAGAACGAAAGAAATCGAAGTGCCGAAGGTAAAGTCCGTCGCATACTCATTGAAGACGCTGGTAGTGGGGTCATCCTGCAGTGTGATTGTGGCAGGCAGAGTCCCAGTGACCAGGCCGGTAGTGGACATGGTCCCAAGCGCGCCATTGGTCGTGAACGACGAGATGGTTAGTGAGTTTGACGATGGTCCGCCTCCGCTGGTGAAATCGAAGACCAGCTCTCCGTTCACGGCGGAGAGCCCTGTTGTATGGATTGAGATGTCATAGACGGTGCCCGCGCGGATGCACGGCGCCGTACATGCCATACACGCCGCAACAAAGGCCGTTGAAAGAATACGATGGGTGCTTTTTGGAGTAATCATGATGTCCTTCGTTCTAACGTGTACCTGAGCCGGCAAGCACTCGGGTCGAATAGGTGACGGCTGAATTCGATGTATTGATAAAGTCGAGCGTTACTGAAGCGGATCCGCCGTTTGCCGCCAGCCCCGAGGGTATCGTGATGAACGGGCTGCCCACCGGCGCTGCACATCCCGTTGCGCCCGACAAGCCGTACAGCGTGGCGGAGTTGGGCACCGAATCGAACACCACTGAGACCGGCCCGCCAATCGCAGCGCTGTTGTTGTTGGTGACGGTCACCGCTTGCGTGTAGTGCCCGTTGGCTCGGTTGAGGCGGAAGCCACCCCGCGTGACCGTGACCCCGGCGGAGACGTCCGCTGCGCACCCGCCCGAGGGGGTAAGGAGCACGATGCGTGAAACCGCACCGAAACCGGAAAGGGTAACCGCGGCGTAACTGGCGATCTGGCCAGCATCGTTGATTCCGGCGGGAGAGCCGTAGCCGATGGCCGGAGGTATCGCCGGGATGGGTGTACTGGTGCCGTTGTGCCATATGGCGAACTTGACTGCGCCGTTCGTCAGCAACAATGCCTGTCCCAGATTGTTGACGCTGAGGAAGTTGGCCGCGGTCGGGGGCGTCACCGCATTGACGTAACTCGACCCCGTCCAAAAGAACGCGGTTCCGTCCGGGCCGTTTCCGTATGTCTGGTCGAGATTGTTGATTTGGTTCCCAGTCCCGCCACCAAAGACGTACCCATCGGGAACAGCCAATGGGGCGATCGGCATGCCCGGCACTAGAATCGCGACCCGCTTGTTGCAGGGGCTCAAATAAGGGTCGTACAACGACGTCACAACGTGGTCTGCGTCATTGATTCCGAATGGTTGAATCGCTACCCCCCCCGCACCGAGCCCAAGACAGGTGGGTCCCGGCTGGATCAACGGGGAGGAGAACGCCGAGCCATTCCATATCCAGCCCAGAACGCTGCAGACAGAATTGCCCACCCGCGCCACGGTCTGTCCGGAGACATGCCCGGCGCGGTTGATTCCAAATGCATTGCTGATGGAAAGTGTGGGGGTCGGAGCCGGGCAGTCCCCGAGGTCGAAGTCGTGAGGGATGATGGTGGGCGCCGTCCCGTTCCAAATCGCTACGCGCGAGGAATTCGAAGCGGGGTCTGGAACCTCTTGAATCTGTCCCACAACCTGCCCCGCATCGTTGATTGCGCTCAGTCGTAAGACGATGTAGCCTGCTGGCACAGTCAGCACGGTCGGGACGCCGTTCGTCCAGACCACCGGGATATCCGCGACGCCGGGACGGCGGACCACCCCTGCCACTTGTCCCCTGTTGTTGATTGGGGACGTGAATGCCGGGATGACCGCCGTATTCTGATCGTCCAAGGTGCCAGCCGGTGGTGGAAGAACGGTAACCGTGTACTGAGCGGCTGCAACCGCCGTGCAGCACACGAACGTGAACGACAGTGTCATAGCACGCCGTCGTTTCGGCATTTTGGCGAGCTCTGGGTAATTTCTCATCGAGTTAGCGTAGGGTTGTCCGGCACACTCGGTCAATTGGTTCTCCATGAGTTTTATGTGAGATAACCCTTACGCGTACGAATTATTGAGGAAACAAAGCATATACGGCTTTGACGGGTTCCTGCTGGACAGCGGCGAGCGTAGGTTAGAGCGTGAAGGAGTCACCGTTCGCATCGGCGCCAAGGTGTTCGATGCACTGCAACTGCTGGTGGAGAACGCCGGTATGTTGGTCGATCGCTCCACCATCCGCGAGCGGCTGTGGCCTGGTCAAATGGTCGAGGACGGTACCCTCACCCGAGTGATCGCGGACTTGCGAAAGGTGCTGGGCGAAGAGGGGGCCGCTCGCCGCTATATCGAAACGATTCCAAAGTTTGGATATCGGTTTACCGCGAAGGTGGAGGTGGTCGACCCAGCCCAGCCGGCTACGCCCGCCGCGGAGTCGCCTGCATCTCCCGAACCAGCGCCTCCCCAAGGGGCTTCGGCCGTGGTGTCAAGCTCGAAGAAGAAGTGGGCTATGGCCGCTATCGGCGGTCTCGTCTGCCTTGCGGCAGTCGTCGTCGGGATTGAGCGAGAGAGGCGGCCCACTCCTTCATCCGTCGTCCAATCTCTGTTGATACTGCCATTTGAAGTGATCGGCAAGGAAGCAAATGCGGAGACGTTCAAACTCGGGATGCAAGATTCCTTGACGATGGAACTCAGCGGACTCTCGGGTCTGGCGGTAATCAAGGTGAGGCCGCAGGCGGATGCGACGGGAGATTCTGCCGAGTTCGGCCGCCGGCATCGTACCGGATTTGTGCTGGCCGGGACAATTCAGTTCAACGCTGACCGTGTGCTGGTCAACGCTCGTTTAATCCGGAGCGACACCGGGCAGACTGTTTGGGCACAGCATTTCGCAGAGCACCGCGACGATGTGTTCCTGATTGAATCCAGCTTGGCAAAGCAGACAGTTGCCGAGTTGATCCCGGCGCTCCCCTCGCTGGACGGCAGGCGATTGAATCGAAGGCTGGCGTCAAATGCGCTGGCGTATCGATCTTACCTTCTCGGCCTCCACTACTGGAACAAGCGTGACGACAACACATACGCCGATGCGATCGCGATGTTCAAGAAGTCGGCTGAAGCCGATCCCCGCTATGCCCCGGCTTTCGTCGGGCTCGCCAACACATACCTTTTAATGAATGGAACTCGGAGCCATCTAGCAGCGGAAGACGGTCTCTCCGGAGCACGGGCCGCGGTCGAGAAAGCAATAGAGATCGACCCGTCGCTCGGCGACGCACACGCCACACTCGGCATGATAGCGGGCAGCTACTACTTCGATTGGGCCACAGCCGAAAGAGAGTTCCAAACGGCGATTCGGCTTTCTCCCAACTATCTGACCGGACACCATTGGTATGCCGAGTTCTTGACCATGATGGGCAGGTTCGATCAATCGGCGGCTGAATTCGAGGCGGCTCGCAATCTTGATCCGGCCTCGTCGATCATCCTGACGGACCTTGCGCAGCTCTACAACTTCCAGAAGAATTATCAGCGCTCGATCGGCGTGTTGGATGAGGTTTTGAAACTGGACCCTTCCTTTCATCTGGCGCACAATCGAAAAGGATATGCACTGATGTTGATGCGCCGGCCTCAAGAGGCGCTGGCGGAATTCGAAACGGCGAATCGACAGGCTGGACGCAAGGGTTGGGTCTGTGAACAAGCCTGGGCTTCGGCCGTGGCCGGAAGGCGCCAAGAGGCGATCCGGCTGACGCGTCAGGCCGAATTGCAGGAACCAAACCCGTTCCTCCTCAGCGTGATCTGGGCCGAACTCGGGGATGCCGACCGCTCCATGGACTGGCTGCAGAGGGTGTACGATACCCGTGGCGCCGGCTTGATTTCGCTGAAAGTAAATCCGATATTCGATCGTCTCCGATCCAACGAAAGATTCCGTGGGCTGTTACAGCGGATGAAGATGTAAGGGGAGAAAGTTCTCCTCCTGTTCGGTCCGCAGACCGATCCATCTCGCTCCCTTTCCTCATCTCATGGTGCGCTCCTGCGCCGGTAATCAGCACTTGGTCTTTGCTCCCCGCGAGTAGTCGCGAAGCATTTATCGACCGTGTCCGAAATCAGCCCCGACAGCAGTCCCGTGTGGGAATATTTCAACAACAGTGGCAAGCGGGTAGGATATTTTCACGAACTCCGGCGAGACTTTTCATGTTCTGCGTCAGCGAGCGGCTCTTGGCCCTCTGGAATCAACACGGCCGTTTTCAACTACTCTGACAACCTACATTCCGTCGGCCTGCTTGCTGTAAGTGGTCACGTAGCTGCCGTGATCGTTCATGACCTGCTTCGAGGCCGGATCCGTCATCGTCAGGGTGTACGAACCTTGCGTGAAGGCCATGTCGCCGGTTTTGGCCACTTCCACGCGCGACGCCTGGAATTTCAGCGAGAGCGCCGGATCGGTCATCATGGCCGTGAGCGTCTGGCGGATGGCCTCTTTGCCGGTACTGACGGGCATTCCCGGATTCATCAGCACCGCGTTATCGGCGTAATGCGCCACCAGTTTTTCGGCATCCTTGGCAGCGAAATCCTGGTTCCATTGCGCCTCATTGTCACGCAAGGCTTTGGCGTCGGCGGTGGTATCGGCCGCGCTGGGCGGCCGTTCGGATGAAGTTTCTTATGTGGCCTTGTTAAAGCGCAGGGCGGCGGAATTGATGCAGTAGCGCAGGCCAGAGGGCTCGGGCCCATCGGGGAAGACGTGCCCCAGGTGCGCGTCGCACTTTTTGCAGAGCACTTCGACGCGCTCCATGAACAGAGAACTGTCCTTCCGCTCTTCGATATTTTCCGCCGCGGCGGGCTCCCAGAAACTGGGCCATCCGCTGCCCGATTCGAACTTCTCCGAAGAGCGGAACAGCGCCGTGCCGCAGCAGGCGCAGCGATACAGGCCCGCTTCGTGATTGTCCCAGTAGCGGCCGGTAAAGGCGCGTTCGGTGCCTTGCTTGCGCGCCACCGCGTACTCCTCCGGCGCCAGTTCGGCCTTCCATTCGGCATCGCTCTTCACGGTCTTGTGGACATGGACGGTCTGCTCCTGGTCGCCCTTGTCGGACATCAGTACGATATCCACTTCCGCTCCGGTCCCTTCCGCTTTGGGGTTTGGCATTTTTCTTTCCCTCCGGTACATGGCTGCCAGCAGGCCGGCGAATGCCGCGGGCATCAGCAGCAACGCGCGTCGCGGAATGCCCCCTCCCGGCAATAAATCGAACCCAGGCATAGCTCTCTTGCTTCCAGTTTATAATGCGGCTGGAGCGAACATGCAATGTCTGTGACAGTGGCGGTGGTGCAGGCCGGTGCGGTGATGTTCGATAGCAACGCCAGCGTAGCCAAAGCCGAAGGGCTAATTGCCCAGGCGGCGGCACGCGGCGCCCGCCTGGTGTTGTTTCCGGAGGCGTTCCTGGGCGGCTATCCCAAAGGCGAAGATTTCGGCGCGCGCGTGGGTTCTCGCACCCCGGAGGGCCGCCAGTTGTTCCGCCGCTACTTCGAAGGCGCGGTGGACGTGCCGGGGCCGGCCACAGAACGTCTGGCGTGGGCCGCGCAGGAGCACGGCGTCTGGCTGGTGATCGGCGCAATCGAACGCGGCGGCGGCACACTCTACTGCACCGCGCTCTTCTTTGCGCCCGATGGATCGCTGGCGGGCAAGCATCGCAAGGTCATGCCCACCGCCATGGAGCGGATCATCTGGGGCTTCGGCGACGGCACCACGCTGCCGGTGATCGAGACCGGATTCGGCCGGACCGGCGCGGTGATCTGCTGGGAGAACTACATGCCGCTGCTGCGCGCCGCCATGTACCAGCAGGGCATTCAACTCTATTGCGCGCCCACGGTGGACGATCGCGACACGTGGCCCGTGACCATGCGGCACATCGCGCTGGAAGGGCGATGCTTCGTGCTCTCGGCCTGCCAGTACACCGAGTCGATTCGCGGCGGCAGCCTGATCGTGGGGCCGATGGGTACGGTGCTGGCAGGTCCTTGTTACGACGGCGAATGCATTCTGACGGCGGACCTGGACATGGGCCAGATCGCCGAGGGGAAGTTCGACCTGGACGTGGCCGGCCACTATGCGCGGCCGGACATTTTTCGCCTGGACGTGGCGGGGCTCACTTCTTAGGAGCGCCGGTGGGCCTGCGATAGAGCAATTCGTAATCGGGCTTGGAGCCTATATTGACGCTGGTGGATGAGCTGGTAGATCCGCCTTCCGGCTCGTGACCCATGCCGGCTCGCGGTTCCCGGGCGGCAGAGGGATCTTCTTTCACGGTCTTACCCGTCACCGAGACGCGGTTGCCCGTGGGCCGGTATTCGAGCCGGTCCACCTGGTCTTTCGGAATGGCAATCTGTTCGTTCTTGATCACCAGGAGTAGCCGCTCGGCATTGGCCTCATCGAACTTCCCGGTCAAGGCCTGAGTCGATCCTTTCTTGATGACGCGAATCTCGGCGCCGCTCTTCAGAGCCTGCACCTTGGCCCAGGGATCGTCGGCCGCGAAGAGGGCGGCAGCGGCCAATAGAAAGAAAAAAATCCGTAACATCGGAGTGCTTCCTCCCGCTTGCGAGTCTAACAAAAGTGCAGTCCGGTTGGGAGTATACTCGTGGGTTCAGGGAGGGCCCGTGATCGCGCAATTCGTTCGTTTACCCTTGTTGTCTGCTTTGGTTTGCGGCATTGCCATGGGGCAGGAGCCGGGCCTTACGCCGCACACTTCCACGGCGCATCCCATCCTGGCTACCGGTTCGGCCGCGCCCGATTTCGCACTGCCGGGAATCGACGGGCAGATCCACAAGCTGAGCGATTACAAAGACAGCCCGCTGCTGATGGTCATGTTCATCTGCAATCATTGCCCCACCTCACAGCTCTACGAGGGGCGTATCAAGAAACTGGTGGAAGACTACCGCGATAAAGGCGTGGCTTTCGTGGCCATTCAGCCGAACGATCCCAACGCCATTCAACTTTCCGAACTGGGCTACACCGACGTGAGCGACAGCCTGGAAGAGATGAAGATTCGCGCCGAATACCGGCACTTCAATTTCCCCTACCTGTACGACGGCGAAACGCAAGCCGTGACCCAGGCCTACGGGGCGCAGGCGACGCCGCACGTGTTCCTCTTCGACCGCGAGCGCAAACTCCGCTACGAAGGCCGCATCGACAATGCGCAACGCGAATCCCTGGTGAAGATACAGGACGCCCGCGCGGCGCTGGATGCGGTGCTGGCCGGGAAGCCCGTCGCCGCGCCGCATACGCCCTCGTTCGGCTGCTCCACCAAGTGGAAGAGCAAGATCGACAGCCACATGCAGGAGCTGAAAAAGATCGAAGCCGAGCCGGTAAACGTGGAAATGGTGGCCGCGGACGAGTCTGAAAAAGCTGCGCCGAATCCCACCGGTAAGGTGCTGATGATTAACTTCTGGGCCACCTGGTGCGGGCCCTGCATCAACGAATTTCCGGCGCTGGAGACCACTTTCCGCATGTTCCGGCGGAGAGATTTCGACCTGGTCATGATCTCCACCAACTATCCCGACGAGAAGGCCGGGGTGATGAAGATCCTGAAGGAGCAGCACGCCTCCAGCCGCAATCTGCAATTCGGGTCGGACGACACCTACGCCTTACAGGCCGCCTTTGACGCGCATTGGGACGCGGGCGTACCGTTCACCATGGTGATCGCGCCGGGAGGCAAGGTGCTGTACCAGGAGCAGGGGGAACTCGACATCCTGGCCGCCCGCCGCGCCATCCTGGCGAATCTGGAGAACGAGACCTACGTGGGCCATCCGGCCTATTGGGCGAAGTAGTGCCGGTCACCGGCTGGCCGCGCCGGGCTGCCTCCGCTTGCGAAACCATGCCAGGTCGCCCAGGATCCGGTTCTCGCCCGGCCGCTTTTCCCCGGGCAGGCGCGCGTTCCGGTCGCCGGCCTGCGCCGCGGCATTCTCGATTTCCGAATTGACCTCGGCGCCGATCAGAATGGCGGCCCCGGTGATGTAGAACCAGAGCATCAGAATGATCACCGCGCCCAGCGATCCGTAGGTCGCGTTATAGGTGTTAAAAAAGCGAAGGTAGAACTGAAATCCGATGGACATCAGGATCCACAGCGTCACGGCGATTAAAGCCCCGGGAGTCATCCATTGCCACTCCCACTGTTTCAGGTCGGGTGCGAAGCGGTAGAGAAGGTTGATCGCGAAAAGGACGGCGAAAACGGCAAACGGCCACCGGACCAGGTTCCACGCCACGGTAAAAGAGTGCTGATAACCCGACCACGAATCGAGAAAGGCGCCGATCTTATCGCCGAGCAGGACCAGGATCAGCGCCCCTACGGTGAACACGGCGAATGCCGCGGTGAGCCCGATGGCCAGCAGTTTCACTTTCCACCAGGGGCGTCCGTCCTTGATCTCGTAGGCGGCATTCAAACCGTCGCAAACAGCCGACATGCCATTCGATGCCGCCCACAGCGTGGCCAGAATGCCGATGGAAAGCTTGCCGCCGCCCGCGCCGAGCGTGATCTGATTCAGAGTGTCCACCACCAGATCAAAGGCCGAACCGGGCAGCACGCGGTGGAAATAGTCCAGCAGGCTGGCGCGCAGTTCCGGACCCTGGGCGAAATAGCCGAACAGGTCGGTGAGGAGCAGCAGCAGGGGGAACAAGGCCAGCAAAAAATAGAACGACAGTTGCGCCGAATAACCGAATACGTCGTCCACCTGGATCTCGCGCCAGACGCGCCCGGCCAGTTCCTTCGCACTCAGGCCATTCAGGCGCCAGAAGCCGGTCATACGACCATTTTCACGCTCCGGCCGGCCGGGATGCGTGCGACGGCGAACAGAAGCGGCCCGACGTCCATCCTACCCGTGCTTTTGCCGCCACGATTGCGCGGTAAGGCGCTCTCTCAGATCCGGTACACTCCAGGCACAAAAGTCTGGTCCGATAGCGGAGGACGCGCGTAGCTGCTCTTTTCCAGCTTCGGCAGCTTAATCGGCTCCGGAGTGAGGTCCTCGTAAGGAATCATCGAGAGCAGGTGCCGGATGCAGTTCAGGCGCGCGCATTTCTTATTGTCCGCATTCACCACAAACCAGGGAGCCTGTTTGATGTCGGTATACGAGAACATCTCGTCCTTGGCTCGCGAATAGTCCACCCACCGGCGGCGCGATTCCAAATCCATCGGACTGAGCTTCCACCGCTTGGTAGGGTTCTTGATGCGCGCCTGAAACCGCCGCTCCTGCTCGTCGTCGCTCACCGAAAACCAATACTTGATCAAGACAATTCCGGAACGTACCAGCATCCGCTCGAACTCCGGGCAGGAATGCATGAACTCCAGCAGTTCCGGTTCCGTGCAGAATCCCATCACGCGCTCGACGCCGGCGCGGTTGTACCAGCTTCGATCGAACAAGACCATTTCACCCGCCGAGGGCAGGTGCGCGACGTACCGCTGGAAATACCACTGCGTTTTCTCCTTCTCCGTGGGTGTGGGGAGCGCCACCACACGGCACACACGCGGATTCAGACATTCCGAGATGCGCTTGATGACGCCGCCTTTGCCGGCGGCATCCCTTCCCTCGAACAGGCATACCACCTTCAATCCGCGCGACCGCACCCATTCCTGCAGCTTCACCAGTTCCACTTGCAGCCGCCGCAGCTCTCTTTCGTACGCGCCTTTCCCGTTGAGCGCACAAACTCCCTGTTTGCCATCATTCGACGGTACTTCGCGAAGCGCCAGCGCCGTCGCTTTTTTCACGTGTGGCACTCGACCAGGTGCGCCATTCTTAGCCATGTTAGCCTCCTCAGACGCCAGTAATCCATCTGATCATACCTGAATATCAGATATATACTTCGCTGTCACTCCTCTTATCGGCAGTTTCGCACAGGATAAAGCCGCCACAAGTGGATGTATACTGGACAAAACTCTGGGGGGCCAGTTGAGAACTCTATCCATTAAGGAGTCGTGTCTCATGAAACTGCTTCATGGCGTGATCTTCTGTCTGTCTCTGGCGAGCGCGGGGCTCGCCCAAACGCAAGCAATCAATGGCAGTATTCGCGGCCACGTGATCGATCCCGGCGGCTCTTCCGTGCCCGAAGCCAAGGTGGCGGTGCTGAACTCCGATACGGGATTTACCCGATCGGTCGAAACAGGCGGGGACGGTTATTTTGTGATTTCGAATTTGCCGCTGGGCTCGTACTCGCTTACGGTGCAGCGACCCGGGTTCGAAACGCAGCGGCATGCCGGCATCCTGCTGGATGCGGGCGCCGAAGCGGTGATTGACGTGCAACTCAAGCTGGGCGATGTTTCCACCACGGTCGAGGTCACCGGCGGCGCGCCGGTGCTGGAACCGTCCCGCATATCGACCGGGCGGACCATCGATGAAACCGAAATCGATAACCTTCCCCTGACTTCCCGGAACCCGTATAATTTCGTGATCTTCCAGCCAGGCTTGAGCGGCCATCCCAATCCCGAATTGGGCATTCCGCGAACGCTCAATACCAACGGTTTGCTGGATCGCGTCAACTACCAGATGGACGGTATGGTGGATACCGAAAGCGACCGCTATGGCCTGCGCCTGTTCGCCATATCCGACATTTATGTGCGCGAGGTCCAGACCGTCTCGAACAGTTTCGCGCCGGAGTTCGGCGGTACCGCCGGAGACATTTTCAACGTGATTACCAACTCCGGCTCCAACCAGTTTCACGGCGAGTTCTCTTTCATCGGCCGCCCGCCGGACTGGTCGGCGCGCCCCATTCTGCTGGCCTCCAACAAGCCCAATACCAATATCGACCTGCACGACTACGCCATGAACTCCGGCGGTCCTATCAAAAAGGACAAGCTATTCATTTTCGGCGCCTATGAGCACCTGTTGCGCGGAACGCCGGTGCCCGTCACCATCGATCCGGCAGCCGCGGCGCAGATCGGAATTCCGGCCTCCCAACTGGCCACCGCCCCCACCGTCCAACATGTCCAGTTTGTGGACCTGCGCGTGGACTGGCAGATCAGTGAGAAGCACCAGGCCTTCTTTCGCTACGACTATTTCCGCAACGAATATCCGTTCAATACCGCCAATGGCGGCTTGAACGCGTTGAGCGTGGGCGTGGACTTTCACGATCGCGCGCACATCGGCGGCTTTCAACTGATCTCCAGTTTCTCCCCCACGGCTATCAACGAACTGCGCGCTTCCGAGCCCTACCGCAACGAGCACCATGTAGCCGACCCTATCACCGGCTCCGGACCCGAGATCACCATCACCGGGATCGCCAACTTCGGCGGCACCACGGCAGCCGGAGACCGGTTTGGCGAGAAGATTCCCAGTTTCAGCGACAATTTCACGAAGGTGCGGGGCGCGCACACCATCAAGGCGGGCTTCGCCTTTCAGATGAACAACGACAACCAGATCGGCGACACCTTCAGCCAGTACACGTTCTCGAGCATCGCCAGCTATCTGGCCGCCAAAAATGGCACAAGTCCCTACGGATATGCCAGTTTTCAGACCGTGCTGGGCACGCCCGGAGCCTCTTACAAATCGTACTTCTACGATTTTTACGTGCAGGACACCTGGCAGTTGCGCCCCAACCTGACCATGATCTACGGCGTGCGCTGGGACCGGTTCCAGGCGCCGGCGGGCGAGGCCAATGCGCCGTTCTCGTGGACCCGGCAGTTTACGACTCCGAATCGCGACTGGGCGCCCCGCCTGGGTCTCGCCTGGCAGTTCACTCCCAGGACCGTGCTGCGCGCCAGTTCCGGACTGTTCTACGAAGCGCCTCCCACCAATCTCTGGTACAACTCGTTCATCAATGACGGCTCCGCCCGCGCCTTCACCGATTCGTTCACGCCCGGTACCCCCAATGCACCGGCGTTTCCGAACGTCTTCAATTTCCTGCCGGGCGCGACTCTCCCCGGCATTCCCAGCATTTTCACCGTCACGCCCGGTTTCAAGAATGCTTACACCATCAACAGCAGCATTCAGATTGAACGGCAGCTCACGCAGAACGATAAAGTAATTCTCGGCTATGTCAACACCGGCGCCCGTGACCTGGGTTACCTGCGCAATATGAATCTGATCAACCCGACCGGCTCGCTGGCGGACGGCCGCCCCGTCTTCTCCCAGGCCATTAACGCGAGCACGCGCCTCTATCCGCAATTCAACGGCATTACGCTGCAGGACGTGGGCGCGATTTCCAATTACAACGCCATGGTGTTGAGTTACACGCACCGCTCGTCGAAGGGCTACGAGGTGAGCGCGAACTATACCTGGTCGCACTCCATCAGCGACGCCCCGGATGCCAACAGCTTCGAGCAAAGCCTGGTGATTGAAAATCCGTACAGCCGCGCCTGGGACCGCGGCAACTCGATTGTCAACAGGCCACAGGCGTTTAACATGAGCGCCGTTATCGCGCCCACGTTTCACCCCGCGAACGGCTTCGCCCGGCGATTGGCCAACGATAATCAGTTGACGGTGCTTGCCAATCTCGCGGTGGGTGACGCTCAAAATGAGATTGCCAACCTGAATCTGAATCTGGATCCGGTGGGCGCGGCGGCGCAGCGCCCGGCGTTCGTGGGCCGCGACACCCTGCGCACCGGGGGCATCTACGAAGTGGATATGCGCTACACGCGCATCCTGGCCCACATTCACGATCGCATCCTGCCTCAGGTCTTTGTGGAGGCCAACAATCTGTTCAACACCAAGAACATCACCACGATTAATACCAAGGCTACGGTGAATTCGTTGGGCATCGTCACGGCGCAGCCGTCGCTGGCGCCCACCACAACGGGATTGGAAGGACGGCTGCTGCAACTGGGCGTCAAGGTGAACTGGTAATAGAATCCCTTGCCGTAGCGCGCCATCGGCAGGCCCGATT
Source organism: uncultured Solibacteraceae bacterium (assembly GCA_963835555.1). GTDB lineage: Bacteria > Acidobacteriota > Terriglobia > Bryobacterales > Bryobacteraceae > Sulfopaludibacter. Next base: position 40,253 of record CAWIGC010000003.1, read on the forward strand.
CCGATAGAATCTGGGCATGTCCATCTCTCGCCGCCGCCTGTTGGGACTGCTGGCTGCCTGTCCTCTTCGTCCGGCGTACGCATCCGGCCGCCCGGTACGGCTGGGGGGTCCCGTATTTCTCAAGTCCGACGATCCGGCGCAACTGGCGCGCGAGCACAGACGTTTGGGTTACAGCGCTGCATACTGCCCGCCGGCGGCGTCCACGGACACTGCCCGCATTCGCGAGATCCGCAACAGCTTCGCAGCCGGGAATGTGGTCATCGCCGAGGTGGGCGCCTGGAAGAACATGCTGGACCCGGATGCCGCGGCGCGGAAGAGCAACCTGGCTTACGTGATCGAACGCCTGGCGCTCGCCGACGCCGTAGGCGCCCGGTGCTGCGTCGATATTGCGGGTTCGTATAATCCGAAATATTGGTATGGCATGAACTCCAGGAACCTGTCGCGGGAGTTCTTCGATGCCACAGTCCAGAATAGCCGCCAGGTTATCGACGCGGTGAAGCCGGCCCACACCCGCTTTACGATCGAGATGATGCCCTGGTCGCTGCCGGACGGACCGGATTCTTATCTCGAACTGATCCAGGCCGTGGACCGGCGCGCTTTCGGCGTGCACCTCGACGTCTGCAATGTAATCAACAGCCCCTCCCGCTTCTACAACAACAAGGCCGTCATCGAGGAGTGCTTCCGGAAACTGGGGCAGTGGATCGTATCCTGCCACGCCAAAGACCTCGCATGGGTGCCGGAGTACAACGTACACTTCGCGGAAGTGATTCCCGGCCACGGCGAGATCGATTATGCGGCCTACCTGAATCAGCTCTCGAAATTGCCGGTAGACACCCCTCTCATGCTGGAACACCTGAAGACGCCGGAAGAGTACGATGACGGGCGCGCCTACATCCAGCGCGTCGCCTTGCAGGAAGGAGTCGATCTCGCGTGAAAAAGAGTCTGGTTCTCACTTCTATGACCGCGTGCGCAGGACTACTGGCCGCGGATTTCCCGAGGGCGGAGATCGCCAACGGGCAGATTCGGGCGAAGATCTATTTGCCCGACCGGCAAACCGGATACTACCGCGGAACGCGGTTCGATTGGGCGGGAGTGGTTTACAGCCTGCAATACAAGGGACACAACTTTTACGGACCCTGGGTTCAAAGGACGGACCCGAAGGTTCGCGACTTCGTATACGAGGGTCCGGACATCGTTGGCGGCCCTTGTAGCTCTACCTCCGGTCCGGTCGACGAGTTTGCACAAGTGGGATGGGAGGAGGCGAAGCCGGGCGGCCAGTTCATCAAAATCGGCGTGGGCGCCTTGCGGAAGGGCGACGAAGACAGGTACGACAATTACCACTTGTATGAAATTGTCGATCCTGGAAAGTGGTCCATCGCAAGCCATCGCGATTCCATCGCTTTCACCCAGGAACTCTCCGGCTCGCCTTCCGGCTATGGATACCTCTACCGGAAAGTGCTCCGGCTGGTGAAGGGCAAGCCGGAGATGGTTCTGGAACATAGCTTAAGAAACACGGGAACCCGGCCGATCCGGACCACGGTCTACAACCATAATTTTCTGGTGCTCGATAACCAGCCGCCCGGCGCTCCCCTGGAAATCACTGTGCCGTTCCAGATCCAATCCGGGCGCCCGCCCAACAAGGAACTGGCCGGGATTCGCGGGAATCAGGTCATCTATCTGAAGACGCTGGAGGGCCGCGATGTGGTGACAGCCCCGTTGCAGGGGTTCAGCGACAGTCCCAAGGACAACCAGATCCGCATCGAGAATGCGAAGCTGGGAGCGGGGATGACCATCACCTCGGACCGCCCGCTGGTGCGCGAAAATCTGTGGTCCATCCGCAGCGTAGTTGCCGTGGAACCCTTTGTCGCAATTGCGATCGAGCCAGGAGCCGAATTCCAGTGGACTTCCACTTACAGCTACTACACTCTGCCGGCGGGCGCGAAGTGACGGCACGGGATTCGCGCGCAGGCGAACTGCTGCTTTAACGGAAAGGACCGCTCCCAGCCGATGGGGATCTCGTCACTCTACAGGATCGCGGTAGTAACCGCCGGGACGTATGAGGGATCTCGCAGGCTGCGGACGGATCTTTGTGGATAGCCACAGGCAACGGTGTGGCCAAATTGAGTCCCCATGCTACGGAAGGCGAAAAGAGACTCACTGGATTCAAAATCCCGGGAGCCGAAGCGGACCGCAGACTCGCATCGGCCAATTCAGCGATCGAGGACAATCACGGAATCGTGTGGGTCGCAACGGACGGTGGACTGTATGCCGGAGTGCATGATCCGCGCGGCCATTGGACCTTTCGACCCGCCCCGTCATCGGCGCAAGCCGGCCCAGTGCCGCTACAGTCGAAGGTCTTTGTTTTGTCGAAGGACTCCACCGGGCGGATTTGGGCAGCCACGTCGGGTGGACTCTTCGCCTGCATGTCGCCCGACGGCTCCGTGTGGGCGGGCACTCGCGCCGGTGTTGCCTGCCTGCCCGCTGGATCTGCCTCCGCAAAATCAAACTCTACGATTCCAGCTCGGGAATGGTCCGCGACGATGTGCAAAGCATCGCTGCCGATGAAAGAGGAAACATTTGGCTCGGAACCGACGGCGGTGGAGCGGCCAGGATTCTCGCCGACGGCTTCACCACGTACGATTTGACGGACGGGCTGGCCGGCAGTTTCATTTCTTCGCTGTCTCTCGATGCATTGTGCCTTTTCAGCGGTCTTTCCTGCGTGCCGGATAACGCCCAAACTCGCAGAGTCCATTGACCCATAGGCGACGGTTGGAATTCACTGACAGAACTACCGAGCGGCTTACCAGTTCCTGGGCCGCGCACAATGCGCGCATGTAGGTATCGTTCACCGGACGCCGGCAAACGCCGGTTTGTCCAGTTCGCGCCGACGGGCCTCTATTGGCGCCGGCGAGCCGTTTATGATCGAAGATATGGACTTTCGCCGATATTTTCTTATTTTGATGTTTGCAGTCTCTGGCGTATACGCCCAACCGAACGAGCCGCGCGCCGTGGTGAATGGCAAGACAGTCTTTCTATCGGATCTGGAGGGCTTGTACGGCCAACTGCCGCCCGAGCTACGGAACAATCCCGACCAGATGTTTCGCTATTACGGGTTTCTCGACCTCATGGCAGCCAAGGGCGAAGCTGCTAAACTCTACGACCAGAGCCCGTACAAAGAGAGGCTCGCACTGGTCCGCAAACAGATTCTGGCTGAGGCGGTGATGCAGGGCTTCGAAAACGACCTCGACATTAGCGACGCCGAGGTGAAGGAATATTACGAAAAGCACAAGGCCGAGTTCGATGTCGCCGCCGTGCAGGCTCTGCTGATCCCGATCAAATCCAAGGAAGACGCGCCGGCTGCCACGGCCAAGGCGCAGCAGATCGCGCCGCAGTTGAAGGACGGAACCGATGTCGCGGTCCTGTTCGCGCAATATCCAACCAATTTGACATCCATTCGCAGCGGTGACCCGGCCGTGCCTGCGGCTGTGCGGAAGGCCGTATTTGCGCTCAAGCCGGGGGAAGTCACCGCGCCCGTCGCCGAGCCCAACGGAGTCTATCTCATACGGCTGGATAAAGTGACGTCGGTCAGTTTCGACCAGGCCAAGCCCTACGTCAGGAAGTCGATCTCAGACGCAAAATTGCAGGCCTTTCTCGAAGACGTGCGAAAGTCCGTGACCGTCACTCCCGTAAAGGCGCCTGGAGAGAATCACTAAAGTCCGGACAGCTTCCGCACGATCTATAATCGACTGCATGCTGCGCTGGCTCCTGTTCCTCTGTTGCGCGCCGCTCCTGTTGGCTCAGGGCGACGCGATTCGCAAGATGATGGCGGATTCCGCCGACGCCTGGAATCGCGGCGACCTGCCCGCTTTCGCCTCCTATTATGAAGATTCACCGCAGACCACCTTTATGGGGCGCGAGGTCATTCGCGGCGGAAAGCAGGCGATTCTCGATCGTTACCGCAGGGCCTATCCGACGCGTGACGCCATGGGCACCCTCACATTCTCCGAAATCGAAGTGCGGCCGCTGGCCACGGGACTGGCCCTGGTAACCGGCAAGTTCGAATTGAAGCGCACCACCGCCGGTGGAGGGCCGGCATGGGGACGATACACCCTGGTCGTACGTCGGACCGCCGGTGGCTGGAAAATCATTCACGATCATTCCAGCAGCTATTCCACGCCTTAGCCGATTCGGAGAGCCCGCGCACAAAAAAAGCCGCGGGGGGGAATCCGCGGCTCGTAGTGCACACGAGAGCTTCTGAGGGGCTGCCGCTTAATTTCTCGGACCGCCCGGGCGGGGACCGCGTCCACCGGGTCCGCCCTGTTGCACCGTATAGTCGGCGGGAATCTGGAAGAGCGCGGCGTCCGGCTCTCCCCGGTTGATTTGCGTCAACTGCGTCGTCCGGGTGCCGAAACGGGGGTCGGTGGTCTTTTCCATCACGGGCACCTTCAGGTCCGCGGCCATCCAGGTTTCGCGCACGGACTGAATCGGCAAAGAGTTGCCGATGGTACCGGCGGGAATTGTGTGCGTGGTGCGGCTCCCTTTGGCGATGACGCTGTTAACGGTCTGGGTGCCCAGATCTTCCGCCTTCACGTTGGGGTCGGTCATGCGGTTCGCGCGCATGCCCGGTCCGCGGCCGGCGAACTGCTCGGCGCTATTGGGATTGCGCGGACCGCATGGCGCCGCGAGCGCCCATGGGACGCACGGCGCGCGCATTGACCACTTTGTTCTGTGGATCGATCTCGTAGATTTGGCCCGCCACCGGATCGGAAATAGTAATCCGCGTGACGGTAGCCGTCTGCCCGTCAGCCCCGGGACGTGTGATCTGCGCTTCCACCCGGACGCGACCCTGGCCGTCGCGATAAATGCTGCGCGTGGCCTGGCGTTGAATCGCGTTGCCGCCAGCCAGCGCTTGTTGCTCGGTGGTCACTTCAACGGCCGAATAAGGAGCGCCGGTAACCGGGCTTCTCATTTCCATACCGCCCGGACCCATGGGTCCGAAGCCCATCATCGGGCCGCCCCGGCGTCCGGCGGGTGGCTGCGCCAACAGGCAGAGGGCAGCGAACAACGCGGTAAATGCCAGTTTTTTCATTTGTACCTCTCAACTGGAATTCCGCGTATGCCGCAAAAAGTTCCATGGAAACCGGCTCCGGGACCCGGAAATTGGCAATTCATTTGCTCTTTTCGCGGGTGCCTGGCTTTGCCCCCGGTCTTTTAGGGGTAGGTCTCCTGGCTCTTTAGAGTCATTGGTAAGTGCCAGGCGACCCACGTGAAGGGCATGATTCGTATTTTTGGCGTACGGGCTGTGACGCCATTGTTTCACCGCCCGTGCAGGAAGGAATACCTATGTCTCTGAGCCCGAAAACCGTTCCAACTTCCCTGAATTTGCCGGCCGCAGACCGCGCTTCCACGGGAATTGACGGCCTGGATTACATACTTGGCGGAGGTTTTCCACGGAATCGCATTTATTTGATCGAAGGACATCCCGGAAGCGGAAAAACCACGTTGGGCCTGCAATTTCTGCTCGAAGGCCGGGAACGCGGGGAAGTCGGTTTGTGCATTTCTCTTTCCGAAAACAGGGAAGAATTGCACTTGGTTGCCGATTCCCACGGATGGTCCATCGAAGGCATCGAGCTCTATGAACTCGAAAAGCTCGAAGACCAGTTCAAACCGGAAACGCAATACACGGTCTTTCATCCGGGCGAGGTGGAACTGAGTTATACCACGAACCAGATCCGGCGCCGCATCGATCAGGTCAAGCCATCGCGCGTGGTCATCGATTCGCTCTCGGAACTGCGCCTGCTCGCTGAAGACCCTCTGCGATTCCGACGCGAAATATTGAGCATCAAACAATTCCTGGCGGACAGGCAGTGCACCATGCTGTTGCTGGACGACGTCGATTTCCGGTCCACCGAGCCCCAGGTCAGAAGCATTGTTCACGGAGTAATATCGCTCGAAAGAGTGGCTGCGGAATACGGTTCCTCGCGGCGCCGGTTGAGCGTCGTCAAGATGCGAGGCGTGAAATTCCGCGACGGATACCACGATTTCGCCATCATCACCGGCGGTCTGGAAGTCTACCCCCGGCTATCGCCGGCGGATGAGCCTTTGGCGCTACGGCAGGAAAAATTTTCCAGCGGGATCGGCGAGCTGGATCTGCTGTTGGAAGGAGGCCTCGACCGGGGCACCAGCACGGTGATGATCGGACCCGCCGGCTGCGGTAAATCCACCCTGTCCACGCTCTACGCCTGCCGCGCCGTGGAACAGGGCGAAAGGGCCGCCTGCTATCTGTTCGAAGAGAGCCGCGAGACCTTTCTGGACCGGGCCCGGGGCTTTGGCATGAAGCTGGAGCCGCACGTCGAAAGCGGGCGCCTTCTGGTTCAGCAGGTGGATCCGGCCGAAATGTCGCCGGGGGAGTTCTCGCAGAGAGTGCGCGAGGCGGTGGTTCGTAAGAACACCCCGGTGGTGATCATCGACAGCCTCAACGGATACCTGAATGCCATGCCCAGCGAGCGCTACCTGCTAATGCATATGCACGAACTGCTGAGCTACCTGGCGCGCCAGGGCGTATTGACCATTCTCATCGTCGCCCAGTACGGTCTGCTGGGGCAGGCGATGCAAGCCCCTATCGATATCACCTACCTGGCGGACACGGTGATCGTGCTTCGGTACTTTGAAGCGGGCGGCGAGGTCAAGCAGGCGCTTTCCGTGATCAAAAAACGGAAAGGCAGCCACGAGCGAACCATCCGCGAGATGCGTTTCACGGCCAACGGCATCCGTATCGGCCGTCCGCTCCGCGAATTTCAGGGAATCCTCACGGGTGTGCCTGTGTTCACCGGGAACGAGCGGGAGATGCTTTCCGGGAATGAGCATGACTGAGGGGAACGCGGTTCTGGTGCTTGCGCCTACGGGACGCGACGCGATCCTGATTTCCGAGGCGCTACGCCGCGCGCGGCAGCCCACCGAAGTTTGCTCCGATCTGGAGCAGTTTGCGTTCCTCCTGCAACAGAATGCCGCCGCCGGCCTGGTGGCCCAGGAGGCGTTGCGTTCAGGCGCGGCTTCCGCCCTCTTGAAGACGTTGCGCGAACAGCCCGCGTGGTCGGATGTCCCGGTGATCGTGATGACCGGACGCCGGGGTTCCGATCCCGCCGTTACCAAACTTCTGGAGGCGGGCTGCAATATCACGCTGCTGGAGCGGCCCGTCCGCATCCAGACGCTGGCCAGCGCCGTGGGTTCGGCCCTGCGGCAGCGGGCCCGGCAATACGAACTGCGGGAGCGCCTGGCCGATGAACAGCGAACCGAAGAGCGCTTGCGGCAGACGCAGAAGCTCGAAAGCCTGGGCATCCTGGCCGGAGGGATCGCGCACGACTTCAATAACCTGCTCACGGGCATCATCGGCAACATCAGCCTGGCGCTGGACCGGGAGCCGGCGATGAGCCCGCGCCGCCGGTATCTGGACGATGCCCTGGTAGCCAGCGAAAGAGCGGCTGACCTCACCCGGCAGTTGCTGGCATATTCCGGAAAGGGGCGATTTGCGGTTCAGAGCATAGACGTTTCCGATGTGGTCCGGCAGATCAATTCGCTGATCCAGACGTCCATTTCGAAAAATGTCCGTGTATTGCTGAGCCTGGCGAACACACTGCCCCCCGTGCAGGCCGACGCGACCCAGTTTCAGCAGATTGTCATGAACCTGATCATCAACGCCGCTGAAGCGATCGGCCCCGGCGCGGACGGCCTGGTAGTGGTGGAAACGGGGCACGCTCAGGTGGACGAACCGTACCTGCTGGAAACGCTTGGCGCCGATAGCGCCAGTCCCGGGGAGTATGTCTATGTGGAGGTGCGGGACACCGGCTGCGGGATCGACGAAGGCACGTTGTCCAAAATCTTCGATCCGTTCTTTACAACGAAGTTCATGGGGCGTGGACTGGGCTTGGCCGCGGTTTTAGGCATCGTCCGCGGCCATCGCGGCGCGCTCAAGGTAGAGAGCACCCCGGGAAGGGGCAGCGCGTTCCGGGTTCTGTTTCCGGCCGCGCACGGCGTCGCGGGCCAGGAAAAGAGCGGCGTGCCGCGGCAGGATTTCTCCGGCAGCGAAACCATCCTGGTGGTGGACGACGAGGAAATTGTGCGCCGGGTCGCCAAGAACACCCTGGAGAGTTGGGGGTACCGCGTACTCCTGGCGGAGAACGGCCAGAAGGCGGTAGACCTGTTCGCGCGGCTAACGGGCCAGATTTCGCTGGTGCTGCTGGATCTGACCATGCCCGTGATGAGCGGCGAGCAAGCCTTCCAGCATTTGCAGCGGATCCAGCCCAGCGTCAAGGTGATTCTCACCAGCGGATACGACGAAGCCGATGCGTTGAGCCGGTTCAACGGCGCCGGTCTCTCGGGCTTCATTCAGAAGCCATACACCGCCACGCAGTTGGCGCAGAGCGTCAAGGGAGTGTTCGAGCGTTAGCGCGGAGTATAGCCGATGCCGGACAGGCTCCAGAGCAGAACCGCCAGAACGATCGCGCTGAGCCCCACATACACGCGGTCCCGCTGCACCGCGAATGCCACTACGGAGAACGCGACCCGGGCGATGGGAGTCGCAATCAGCAGCAGCAGTCCAAACTGAATGACGCTGCGCGGCTCCAGGCGCAGGACTCCCTGCCAGACTCCCGCGACACTCCGCAAGCCCTGGGGCTCACCGCGAAAGGCCCGGTAATCCGGAATCGACATGCCGTGCCGCGCAAGGTGCCACAGACCGCCCGCGAGGACCACCGAGGCAGAGGTAATCACTCCCACTCGCAGCATTACCCCGATGGTGCGTTCCACCTGTTCTTCCGAGTGTTGCATGGTTCAGATCTTTCCGCTCAGTCCGCTGTAAATCATTTCGACGGCGAGAACCGCCACCACCGCGCCGAAGATCATTCTCAGGACGCGCGTTTCGGCGCCGGACAGATGGCGCGCCCCTAAAAGCGAACCGACAGACACGCCCAGCATCACGGGCATCGCCAGCACCGGGTCGATATAGCCGCGGTTCAGGTAGACGCCGGCGCTGGCCGCGGCAGTCACCCCGATCATGAAATTACTGGTACTGGTGGAGACCTTGAACGGAATGCGCATGGCGTGGTCCATCGCCAGCACTTTGAGGGCTCCCGAACCGATGCCCAGCAGTCCGGAAAGCACGCCGGCGCCGAACATCATCCCGAACCCGGTCTTTACGCGCTGTACGCGATAGGGTTGCCAGCCTTGCGGCGTCGGATAGGTGGAGCTCAGTTTGAGGCGTTCGGCCAACGGATCGATGCGATCGCCGGCGTGCGTTTCGGGCTTGGGCCGCGTGGAGAGGAATGCGGAGTACAGCAGCATCACTCCCAGGATCACGCCCAGAGCCGAGGTGGCGATGCGGGTGGCCAGAAAAGCGCCGGTGATGGCGCCGAAGGTGGTCGCAATTTCCAGAAACATGCCGATCCGGATATTGGAGAAGCCTTCCTTCAGAAAGGCCGAGGCGGCGCCGGAAGACGTGGCGATCACCGAGACCAGCGTGGCGCCGATGGCGTATCGAATGTCCACGCCGAAGATCAGCGTGAGCACCGGCGTAATGACGACGCCTCCGCCGAGGCCCGTCAACGCGCCGAGGAATCCGGCAGCGGCGCCGAACAGACCTACGATCAGACTGAATTCGAGCGAGTTCACGCGATTTTTCCTTTACCCGACACGAAAAAGACCTCCCACGAGCATTTCGAAATCCATGATCCGCAGGAACCATGCCAGCAAGAGCAGGATTTTGGTTTCCGGCTGGTCCACCGCTCCGCAACAGACCTTCACCTTACCGCCTTGCATCAGCGGACCGGATTCCTGCGAGAGGCATACGGATGCTTCCTGATCCATGCGGGTGAAGCACCATGCGCCGCCCCAGAGATGAGCCTTCCTCCAGCGGTAACGGACTCCGGAATCGAACGAGACCCAGCCGCCGCCGGTCCAGCAGGTCAGGAATTCCGCAATGATGTGCTGCGGATCCTCTTCACTGGCCACGGTCACCCGCGGGTGCAGGCTGGTGCTGTAGTGGAACAGCAGGCGTTTGCCGCCATAGCCGCCGGTGGAAGCGGCCGGCTCCTCGCGAAAAATCAGCCACCCCGCTTCGCCGTCGTCATCGCGCAAAATGAAGGGTTGACCCTCCTGACCGGGATACTGCCAGGAGAGATCGCGGGTCTTCGATTCAGGGGAAGAGGTCATTGCTTTGGTCCTTCAAGTAGAAACTGGAACACGTAGCGAAGTGCCAGGCCGGCCACCAGCAGCCCGAGCAGCAGGCGGATGAGGCGCTCCGGCATATGCTTCTGCAGCCTGGCCCCCAGGTAACTGCCCGCCAGGCCGCCCACGCCGAACAGCAGGCCGAGCGTCCAATCTGGCGCGCCGCCGAGCACCTGGAAAAAACCCACTCCCGCGATGGAGGTGAGCAGGGTTCCGAGCAGGGCGGCTCCGGCCACGGTGTAAGCCGGCAACTCCAGAACCGTCATGGCGAACGGCGCAATCATGGCCCCTCCGCCCACTCCATAGATTCCGCCGATCACCCCGACCACCAGGGAGACGGCAGCCAGCGTTGCGGGCTTGAAGGAATAGCTCCGGCCTTCGAATTCGAAGCCGATCCGGCGCACCGATACGAATATGCCTTTCACCAACGCGCCATCCGGCACGCGGGAGGCGAACCGCGGATGGCAGGCGTCGACCAGCAGGCGCGCGCCCAGGTACAACAGGACGCACCCTACAAATGCCTTGCAATACCGGGGATCGGGAAGATAGCGAAGCCGGACGATGCCGCCGAGGAAGATGCCGGGCAGAGTCCCCGCCGCGATGACCCAGGCGATGGGCCAGACCATGCGCCGGTCCTTGATATACCGGTCCACGCCGCCCGGGACCGACACCGACGTTGTAGATGCAGGTTGGTGGGGGTGACCGCCGGACTGACGAAGCCGAGCACGCTCATTTGAAAGGGCAGCAGCAGAAACGCTCCCGGACAGCCCGGCGGGCGTCGCCACCAGCGCGACGAAGAAGGCGACGCCGGCGGCAGCCAGAGCGGGCAATCGACGCCGGAAACCGGGAAATGCATCTGCGCCTCCGCGCTTCAGCCCTGAAACAGCGCCTGATCGAGCGAGCACCAGCACGGCCAGCAGGAATAGCCCGAGCGACACGACTCCACGCCACCAGCTTCTTCTCGATCGGCAGCAGCGGCTCGTACGGCATCTTCTTCAGTTCTTCGGCGAGTTTCGGTTCGTCCAGGCGTAAGTCGTTTCATATTCGCTCCTTACATGACCGGCGGTTTCACTCCGTGGAAGAAGATCCAGGAGATCGCCAGCCCGATCCAGATGATGAAACCGAACAGGCACAGGACATAGACCAGCGCCAGCCTGCCGATGCCTTCCTCCCACAGCTTGCGGAAGTTGGAAACCACGCCGATGGTGAAGAAGGTCATGACAAAAAAGATGCCGCGGAAGACGTTGGCCTGCGCCATGGCGGCTTTGGCTTTCGGCAGCAGCGCCGGAGCCAGCAGGCCGACTGCCAGGATGATGGCGAACGTGGCGACGTAGCCCAGCACGAACTTCGGGAAACCGCTGCCAGATCTCGATCGGCCTTCACCTTCTCGCCCCGCTTGGGATCGATCTTCGCCGCCCAGATCCAGGCCAGCACGAAGGCCCAGATGCCGATGAACACGTCGATGAAGACCTTCACGGTAGTGGTGACGCCCATGATCCAGCCGGGCTTGTATTGAATGCCGGTCTCGGCGAACGACCTTGGCGCGAATCAGCGCATCGGTCACCGCGCCGCTGGTCACGGCCGCGCCATCGGTCTTGACGGCCAGGCCCATCCAGGCGCCGGCCACCATGGGCTCGATGGGAGAGGAAGGTCTGGGCCAGGAACGGAAGCAGCAGCATCTCCATCACGGCGAAGATCACGACCAGGGAGGAGACCATGACCGGCACTACGGGCCGGGCTCGGATGGCCGAACCGGTGGCGATGGCCGCCGAGACTCCGCAGATCGAAATCCCCGAGGCCAGCGGCGCGGCCCACTCCCGGCTGAATTTGAAGTAGCGCCGCGCGACGTAGTACACCACGGCCCAGTAGATCAGGTAGGCCTCGATGATGGCGCACACCCCGCGGAACATCACCGAGGTGGCCAGGCCAAGCTGTTCGGCGGCGGTGATGCCCAGGAAGCCGCCCAGGATCACGATGGCGGTCTTGATGTAAAGCTCCGGCCGGATCGGCTTCCTTCATCCACGCGGCGGCGCCGGGGAAGAAGTTGCCGATGAACAGGCCGGCCAGCAGCGCGACGATGAAGCCGGCTTCGTTGGTCAGGTTCATGGACCAGCCGATGTGGAACGCGGCGCGCTTGTCCGGGGTGGCGGCGATGTATGCCCAGCTTCCCAAAAACCAGGAGAAATACGACGCACAGAAGACGGCCGTGAATCCCATCATGAAGCGCGCCAGGTTCAAGCGCAGAGCCCGGGCGCCGATGGTGGTGAGCTGCCAGGAGAAACAGGTACGTCAGCAGCAGGGACACCGGGCCGGAAAGGGCATAGCCTTTGGACGCGGTGGCCAGCGCCTTGCCGGGACTGGTCCAGACCGACGTAGTCACGGCCCAGCCGAGCGCATCGCCGCCAAAGAAGGTCGCCAGCGACAAGGCGAAAAGAAACAGGCCGAGACAGACTGCCAGCCAGTCTTCGTTGAGTCTGGGCTTCATGCATGCACCTCCACCTGCGCCGGCGGCGCGGCGGAACGAGCGGCTCTTCGCGGACGGAGAGCGCAATCTTGTACAGCACGGTCAGGATCAGCGCCCCGACGCGCCCAGATCGCCAGCACAATCAGCGCTTCCGGGAGCGAGGGGCGTATAGTCGGTGACGGCGCCCAGCGGCGAGGGCACGAAGGCGGCAACGATCAGCCCGATGCCCTTATCGATCCAGAGCGAGAGAAACACCATGCCGCAGGCCACGGCGAGCAGTTTCTCGTTATGGCGGTATCGCGGCACGAGCAGCAGCACCAGCGAGCGCCGCGGCCAGGATCATGGAAATCCACATCCACGGCGCCAGGCCGGCGTGGCCGTCCAGGCCGAAGAACATGTAGCGCAGCGATTCGGTGTGCTCGGGAATGCCGCTGTAGAAGGCCGTGAAGAACTCCATCAGGACGAAGAACATGCTGATCACCATGGCGTACGTGACGATGACCGCGAGTTTCTGAATGGCCTCGCGGCCGCACGCGAAAAGCGCGAGACGCGGCGCAGCAGCAGGCACAGCAGGATCAGCAGCGCGGGCCCGGAGGCGAAAGCCGAAGCCAGGAAGCGCGGCGCCAGAATGGCGGTGAGCCAGAGCGAACGGCCGGGCAGGCCGCTATACAGGAACGCGGTGACGGTGTGGATGCTGACCGCCCACGGGATGGAGAGCAGGATCACCGGCTTGATCCAGTGCGGCGGCGCCACGCCTTCCCGTTCGGCGCGCAGCGTCACCAGCGCGATCACGGCATTCAGCACCAGGTACCCGCTGAGCGAGACCATGTCCCAGAACATCATGGAATGCGGCGTGGGATACAGCAGCACGTTCAGCACGCGCGTGGGCTGCCCCATATCCACGAAGATGAACAGCATGCACATGACGACCGCGGCGATGGCCAGGAACTCGCCGAGGATGGTGATCGGCCCGAAGGCCTTGAAGTCGTGCAGGTAGTAGGGCAGCACCACCATCACCGCGGAGGCGGCGACGCCCACCAGAAAAGTGAACTGGGCGATGTACAGACCCCAGGTGACATCCCGGCTGAGGCCGGTGATCACCAGTCCGTACTTGCAACTGGCGCAGGTAACAGGCGAAGCCGAGCCCCGATCACGATCGACCAGGGCGCAGATCCAGAGCCAGTATCTGCGGCTGCCCGTAACTGCTTTTTCAAACATGAACATGGCGGATCCTCAGACGATGATAAAAGACGTCGGGGCCGGTGCCCAGTTCGGGCCTGCGCCGCATGTGCTGGCGCGCCGCCAGAAGTTGCCGCATCGCGCGAGTGCGGATCGGCCAGGTTGCCGAAGACCAGCGCCTTCTCCGGGCAGGCCTCGACGCACGCCGGCGGGCGGCCCACGGCCAGGCGCTCGCTGCAGAAGGTGCACTTTTCCACCACGCCCTTGGTGCGCGTCGGGAAGTCGGGATTGGGATTGTGGATGTACGGCCGCGGGTCCATCCAGTTGAAGCTGCGCGAACCGTAGGGGCAGGCCGCCATGCAGTAGCGGCATCCGATGCAGCGGTGCCAGTCCATGGCGACGATGCCGTCTTCCCGCTTCCAGGTGGCCTGCGTCGGGCAGACGCGCACGCACGGCGGATTGTCGCAGTGGTTGCAGAGCAGCATGGCAGGCGCGCCGCGCAGCGACGAGTACTCGTCCACCTGCTCCGGGAAGGCGTGCTCGAAAGGCTCCTTCCAGATCCAGCGGACTTCGTGCTTGCGGTCTGGAATGGAGGGCACATTGTGCGCCTCGTGGCAGGCGGCGATGCACTTGGTGCAATTCTGCTGCGTGCGGCACTTGGCCACGTCGATGACCATCGCCCAGCGCGGGCCGGTAATGGCCGCCGATCGCTTTTCGCGCGCACCGTTCCGAGAAAGGCCAGGCCCGTGATGCGAAGGAATGCTTGTCTGGAGATGGTCATCTTGCGCTCCTCAGCACCGCCCTGGCATCCAGGTGGCAGTTCCAGCAGGGAGGCGAGACCGCCGCGTAGTTCGTGGCAGCGGTCGCAGAAATCGGCTTCGGCGCCGTGACATGCTTCAGGCAGGTGGGCGTCAGGCTCATGTTGTAAGTGCTTGCCGTCGGACGCGGTGAAGTCGCGGCGGCCCGTGCGCACTACCGGTCTCGCGCCAGTCGATCAGCAGATTCATGTGCGAGGTGCGCATGTACTCCACGGGCGCGACGCACTGCTTCGCATTCGCCGGCAACTTGACATCCGGCCCCTTGCCGGTGACGCCGGCGGACAGGTTGTGCCAGGCCGGGAAACGTCGCCAGGCCCAGGAAGACCGCCAGGCCAGTGTAGATCAGACCGCGGTCACGCATGCGCCACCTCCTTTGCTTCGATCGGCTCGCCGCGCAGGTCGGTGGTGCGCTCCTTTTCGCCGCGCATGACGAGGGCGTTGCCCACCAGTTCGTGGACGCCGGCGACATCCACTCCCGGCACCCAGTATTCGAGCAGCGGCGGCAGCGTGGCCTTGTCGATGGCGCAGATGCAGGTGAGCAGGTTCACGCCGTGCTTGTCGTGGACGTACTTCACGGCGTTGGCGCGCGGCAGGCCGCCGCGCATGCGCATCTCGAAATTCTCGTCGGTGCCCAGCCCCGATCCGCTGCCGCAGCAGAAGGTCTGCTCGCGGATGGTGTTCTCGGGCATTTCGTGGAACTGGTTGCAGACGCTGCGCAGGATGTAGCGCGGCTCCTCGAGCAGTCCCATGGCGCGCGCCGGATTGCAGGAATCGTGGAAGGTCACGTTCCAGCGGTCGTTGCGCGAGGGGTCGAGGCGGAGCTTGCCGTTGTGAATCAGGTCCGCGGTGAACTCGCAGATGTGGACCATCTTGGTGGAGCGGGCATTCTCGAAGCGCGTGCCGGTGACGGGCGAGACCGGCACTTCCAGGAAATCGGCCGGGCCGTTCATGGTGTCCATGTACTGGTGCAGCACGCGCCACATGTGGCCGCATTCGCCGCCCAGGATCCACTTCACGCCCAGGCGTTTGGCTTCGGCGTAGATCTTGGCGTTCAGCCGCTTGATCATCTCGTGCGAGTTGAACAGGCCGAAGTTGCCGCCCTCGGAGGCGATAGGCGCTGAAGGTGTAGTCCAGGCCGATCTCGTGCAACAGCGCCAGGTAGCCCAGGAAGGTGTAGTAGTGCGGCGTGCCGAAGTAGTCGGCCGAGGGCACGATGAACAGGACCTCCGCGCCTTTGCGATTGATGGAGGCATCCACGCGGATGCCGGTCAGCTCCTCCAGTTCGTCCACGGCGAAATCGACGCTGTCCTTGAAGCCGTGCGGCTGAATGCCCAGGTGGTTGCCGGTGCGGAAGCAGTTGGCCGCGGGCTCCAGCACCCAGTTGATGTTGCAGCCGATCAGGTTCAGCAGCTCGCGGCCGATCATGGTGATTTCCGCGGTGTCGATGCCGTAGGGGCAGAAGACCGAGCAGCGGCGGCACTCGGTGCACTGGTAGAAGTAGTAGAACCACTCCTTGATCACGTCCTCGGTGAGGTCGCGCGCGCCGGCCAGCGCGCCGAAGAGTCTGGCCGGTCAGCGGTGAAGTAGCGGCGGTAGACGGAGCGGATCAGCTCGGCGCGCAGCACCGGCATGTTCTTCGGATCGCCCGAGCCGATGTAGAAGTGGCACTTGTCGGCGCAGGCGCCGCAGCGGACGCAGATGTCCATGAACAGGCGGAAGGAGCGGAACTTTTCGAGCCGCTCCTTCATGCCGTCGAGGATGATGCGCTTCCAGTCCGGCGGCAGCTTCCAGTCGGCGTCGAACGGCTGCCATTCGCGCGGGTTGGGCAGTCCCAGGTAGTTCAGGTTCTTGGCGAGCGCGCTGTAGCAGAAGGTGCCCTTGCGGAACTCCACCGCCGGGTCCATCCAGTCCTTGCGCGGGGGCTGGTATTCGAATCTGTACGAGCTCTTCCGGTTTGGGGTTCGCCATGGTTCAGTGCTTCTCGACCGGCAAGCCGGCCGCCTCGATCTTGTCCCGGAACTCGTCTTCCCACTCTTCGTAGGTGTGGACCTTCACCGGATAGTTCCAGGGGTTCACGTGCCGCTTCATGCGGTTGTTGTTGGCCAGGTTGCGCGTGGGGCTCAGGAAGACGCCGCCCATGTGCATCAGCTTGCTGAAGGGCAGATAGGCGGCCAGAGTGCAGACCAGCGCCAGATGCACGAAGAACCAGGCACTCAGGTTCTTGGGCAGGACGGCGCGAAAGACGGTCAGCGAGAGGGCCAGTTGCTTCACGGCCACGGCGTCCACCCGGGCGAAGTAGCGCATCCAGATGCCCGAGAGCGCCACGCCCAGCAGCAGGAACAGCGCGAAATAATCGGTGAACAGCGAAATGAAGCGCACCTGCGGCTCGCGCAGACGCCGCTCAGCAGGTAGAGCAGGGCGGCGGCCAGGACGATGTCGGTCACGTACAGCACCGGCGCGCCGACCTGGAAAAACCCGTCGAGGCTATCGAGCCACAAGGCCAGTCGCCGGCACCGGTTCGCACCACGAAGCGCAGGTGCCGCAGCAGCACCACCAGCAGCGACCAGTGGAACGCCAGCGCGCCCAGCCAGAGCCACTTCGCCTCGCCATAAATCAGCCGCGGACCCTGGTCGATGCGCGACCGGGTATTGCGGAACAGGCTGCGGAACAGAAGAACTTCGAGGCCCATCCGGCCGATCACGCCGAGGGTCGAGTGCGGGCTTTCCAGCCAGCTGGATTTGATCCACGGCAGCGACTTCTGCTGCCCGCACACCGTGGGAATGCGGAACGGCACCGGCGACAGCGACCAGCGAATCACCCGCCAGCTCAGCCCCAGCAGCAGAATTGCCAGCGCTCCGTAGGGGACCGCGATGCCGAGGAACGGCT
The DNA here is from genome assembly GCA_963835555.1 of uncultured Solibacteraceae bacterium. Taxonomy (GTDB): domain Bacteria; phylum Acidobacteriota; class Terriglobia; order Bryobacterales; family Bryobacteraceae; genus Sulfopaludibacter. Next base: position 57,821 of record CAWIGC010000003.1, read on the forward strand.
GGAGCGCATTCACGCTTCCCGCCAGCCCCGCGGCCACCGCAATGGCGGCAACCGCAAGCAGTGCACCGTACAGTTTCAAATGCCACCTCGTTCCTGCCACTCCTGCGCGGCTCACCGCGCCCCTGGCGGCGCTCCAGCACGAAGATGCGGCGGCGGGCCTCGTTGGTCCTCGCCTGGTAGGTCCGCTCCCGGTATTTCATGTAGAGATCGAAGGCCAGCAGGGCCAGCTCATCGATGCGTCCCTCCACCAGTTCCCGTTCCGGCCCGGCCAACTCGGGGCGCAGGATTTCCTTGAGCTGAAACAGAAATTCCAGGGCCTGGCTGGGCTCCAGGTCCTGAACGGCGCGGATCTGCACGATCGAATCGAGCGCCTCGGCGGCGCGCTCGCGGTCCATACCGGCCGACAGTTCTTCCAGTAGAACGGTGAGCGCCTGCCGCATAGTGCTACCCACCGGATTCCGAAACGGATCGCGTTCCCCGGCCAGGAATTTGGCGCCCTGTCCCGGATACGAGCGCAGCACTCGTTCCAGCCAGTATTCGAGTATGGTTTCCCTGCTGAGTACCGCCACGCGCCGCCTCCTGTCTACACGCAGCCGGTCGGCTTGGGCAGTCCGGCGAGCTTGCAGGCGCCCTTGGCCGGGCCGGACGGGAACAACGCGTAGATCTCGTTCAGCTTGAATCCGGTTTCCTTGCACAGCTTCCGGATCATGGGAGCGATGCCGAACTGAAGGTAATAGTTCCGCAGATAATTGATCACCTTCCAGTGATTCTCGGTGAGCTCCGTCACCCCTTCGCTAGTGGCGAAATCGGTCGCGACCTCTTGGTTCCAGACGCCCGGCTCCTGCAGGAAACCATCTTCATCGACGTTGTATGTCTTGCCGTTAACTTCAAATACTGGCACTTTACTACCTCCCTATTGACTAATTCATCTCGATGTAACCGCAGGGGCAGGCATCGGCGCACTTCTTGCAGCCGTTGCACAGCTCCAGCTTGACCTTGTAATGCTCTCCCTTGGGCAGCTTGGCGAAGCAGTTGTTGGTGCAGTACATCCAGCAGGTTTCGCAATCCATGCACATGCCCGCAGGACATGCACCGTTTGGCCTCTTCGAGCGCTTCGGCATCCCCAAGACCCTTGAGGATCTCGGTATCCGGTTCGCGTTCGGCCGCGGCAACGTGGCGAACGCTCGTGCCGCTCGGCCGGCTTGTACCAATCGAGCTTCACGCGCTCCGGCCCGATGATCGCCGGAGCTGCCGCGCGCTCGAGTGTCTTTCCCTGGATCCAGGCGTCGATGGCCTCGGCCGCGAACCGGCCCTGGGCGATGGCGATGGTCACCAGCCCCAGTTCCACTCCGTCGCCGCCGGCGAAGACGCCATCCGCCCCGGGAACGGCGGCGTCCTGGATGGGGATCCATTTCGCTCGCCGTTCACCAGGCCGAGACCCTTAACGCTGGGGCTGCTGGCTGATGGCGGCGATGATGGTGGTGGCCTCGAGCGTCGAATTCCGAGCCGGCGCGCGGCACCGGTCGCGGCCGGCCGGAAGCGTCCGGCTCGCCCAGACTCCATTCGGATGCAGCGGAGCCCGACGGCGACGCCGTTCTCCCGCAGCACCTCCACCGGCGCGGTCAGGAAGCGGATGTCGATCGCCCTCTTCCAGCGCGCCGTCGATCTCGGGTTTGATGGCCGGCATTTCCGAGCGCGAGCGGCGGTAGAGGATGGTGACTTCCGCTCCCAGCCGCTTGCTGACGCGCGCCGAATCGATGGCGGTATCGCCGCCGCCGATCACCAGCACCTTGCCGCCCACCTCGAACCGCCTCGCCGCTGTTGACGCGGTTCAGAAACTCGGTTCCGGTAAAGACGTTCGGCGCGTCTTCGCCGGGAATCCGCAGCGATAACCCGCGATGCGCGCCGATGCCGACGAACACCGCCTTGTACTCGCCGCGCAGCTGCTCCAGCGGCACGTCCGAGCCGATCGCGGTGTTGCACTGCAGTTCCACACCGAGATCCAGGATCCGCTGGATCTCGGCATCCAGAACCTCGCGCGGCAGGCGGTATTTGGGGATGCCGTAGCGCAGCATCCCGCCCGGTTGAGCTGAACGCCTCGAACACCGTGACCGGATAACCGCGCCGGGCTAGTTGGTAAGCGCAGGAAAGCCCCGCCGGACCGGCGCCGACGACGGCGATCTTCTCCGCATGTTTCTCGCCGGTGAGCCGCGCCAGCTTCAGACCCTGCGCGATGCCGAAATCGCCGACGAACTGTTCCAGCGCGTTGATGGCGACGGCGCCGTCCTTTTGGCGTGCGGTTGCAGGCGTCCTCGCAGGGATGCGGGCAGACCCGTCCGCACACCGCGGGAAACGGATTGCGGTCGGTGATCATCTCCCACGCGATGCGGTAGGCTTCCTCGTGGCTGCGGCCGTAGGCTTCAGCCTGGGCGATGGTGGTGAGCCAGCCCCGGATATCGGTGCCGCAGGGACAGCCGCCGGTGCAGGGCGGCGCCTTGGGCACGTAAGCGGGCCGCAGGGGGCTGATCTCCGCCTCCGGACGGCGCAGCCGCCTTGATCACCGGTTTTTTGACAGCTTTGAACAGCGCCATGGTTCTGTCCCCGCCCCTAGGCGTACGGATAGATGTTGCGTTTGAAATCCTCGAGTTGTCCGAGAAGCCGGTCGTGCTTCTTTTCGTCCTCGATGAGGTAGGTAAGCAGGTGCCGCTGCACGAACAGGCGGCAGTTGCTTCAGGGCCTTCTCGGCCAGTCACGATGGTCTGCTTCTCCATCTCGGCGTGCTTTTCCACCATGTCCCAGATCTCGCCCAATTCGTCGGGCGTGAGGCGTGAAGGCCTGGTTTTCCAGGCTGTCCAGCAGCACCTGCTGCACGCGGTAGTGCATTTCCGAATCCTGCCGGATGATCTCCATCACCAGTTGGATCAGCGGATTTTTGGTCTTGGCGATGACTTCGGTGGTATGCGCGACGGTGGCGGTTTCGAGAGCCTGCCAGCTCTTCAGAATCGCGGTCAGTTCCTCGGGGTTCTCGGCTATTTTCGGTGTCATGCCGATGCCTCGCTTTCTAGAATCGAATGTGCGTCGGACCGCGCAAAGGTCAGGCCCGCGTGCTTGAAATCGTCGATGTGGTAGCGGGTGAACTCGATGCCGGTCAACTCGAAGAACCTCGGCCAGCCGATGCGCTCGATCCACTCGCCCATGCGCTCGTACTTCCGGGCGTGGGCCGCGTACACTTCCACGATGTTCACCACGGCGTCCACCACCTCGGGCCAGCGCGGCGGATTGTTGGGCAGGAACGGAATCGCCAGCTTGGTGAACTTCGGCGCGGTGCGCGCGTTGCTCACCTTGCCGCCCACCCAGATGGAAATGCCGTCGTTCTCCGGATCGTTCATCGGCATGGCCGGGCACACCGTGTAGCAGTTGCCGCAGTACATGCACTGCTCTTCGATCACTTCCACCGACGGCTTGCCGTTCACCGTGGCCGGCCGGATGGCGCCGGTGGGGCAGGAGGCGATCAGGGTCGGGCACTTCGCAGATCTTGGGCAGAACGTCGTGGCGGACCTTTGGCGGCTTGCGGTGGATGCCGAGCATGGCGATGTCGGAGCAGTGCACCGCGCCGCACATGTTCAGGCAGCAGGCCACGGCCATGCCGCAGCTTGGCCGGCAGCTTCTCCTCCGCGAAGTACGGGAACAGCGCGTCCATCATGCTCTTCACCAGGCCCGAGGCGTCGGTGGCCGAGGAGTGGCAGTGCACCCAGCCCTGCGTGTGCACGATGTTGCTGATGCTGTTGTTGGTGCCGCCTACCGGGTAGCCGGCCGTCAGCAGGTCCTGCTTCAGAGGCTCGATGTTGGCGGATTCCGACGAGCAGGAACTCCACGTTGTTGCGGCTGGTGAAGCGCAGATAGCCGCCGCAGTACTTGTCGGCCAGGTCGGCGAACAGGCGGATGGTATGGATGCTCAGCAGGCGCGGCGAAGCCGCCCGCACCGTGTAGAGCTTCTCGCCCGATTCCGCGACGTGGCACAGCACGCCCGGCGCGAGGGTCTCGTGGAACTTCCACTGCCCGTAGTTCCTCTTGATGACCGGCGGCAGGAACTTCTCGTAGTTCGGCGGTCCGATATCGGTAATTCGTTTGGCTTTCGGTGTCGATGTCGGTGTCATTTGCTTTCCTCCTCGCTGGCCTCTGGCTTGTCCTGGAAGAAGATGTAGGGGTTGTCGCGCGGCGCCGTGACCATTTCCGGCACCGGATCGAGCCCGATGGCGTCCAGGAAATTGGCCATGCCGACCCGCTGGATCAGTTCGCCGACCCGCTCGCGGTTCTTGCCGTACTCGTCCCAGAACTCCCACATGCGCTTGATCAGTTCCTTCGATGGTGTCGAGCAGTTCCTCCGCGGGAACGAAGGGAACCAGCACGGACGACAGCAGCGCGCCCTGCACGATGGGGGCCTTGGCGCCGATCAGAAGCGTGGCGCCGCGTTCCTTGCCGGGCCGCAGCGCCTTGGGCATGACGTTGATGCAGTGCATGCAGCGCACGCATTCGCGGTTGTCGATGGTCAGCTTCTCGCCGTCCCAGCTCATGCAGCGGGTGGGGCAGCGGTCGCAGACGTCCTTCTGGATATCCAGGCCCGCTCGCCGCGTACTCGGCCACCGCGGCGTCGTCCTGCTGGATGTCGTCCTTCCAGGTGCCGATGACCGACAGGTCGGCGCGCGCCACGGCGGCCACGCAATCGTTGGGGCAGCCGGCGCACTTGATCTTGAATTTGTAGGGGAACGGCGGCCGGTGCAACTCGTCCTGATACGCCTGGGTGAGGTCGTTGCACAGCTTCAGGGTGTCGTAGCAGGCCCACTCGCAGCGCGCCGGACCCACGCAGCAGGAGGGCGTCCGCAGGCAGGACCCGGAGCCGCCCAGGTCGAAACCGGCCTCGGTGAGTTCCTTGAAAGCCGGCTCCAGTTCGTCGGTCTTGGTGCCCAGGAAGACGATGTCGCCGGTGGAGCCGTGCATGTTGGTCAGGCCCGAGCCGTGCCGCTCCCAGATGTCGCAGAGGGTGCGCAGCGCGTCGCTGGTGTAGAACCAGCCGGAGGGCTGGTTGATGCGCATGGTGTGGAAGTGCGCCACCTTCGGGAACTGCTCGGGGACGTCGCTGTAGCGGCCGATCACGCCGCCGCCATAGCCCAGCACGCCCACGATGCCGCCGTGCTTCCAGTGGCCCTTCTTCTCCTCGTAGGAGAGCTCGAGCTGCCCCAGCAGGTCGTCGCACATCGGACTGACGTCGCTGGTCTTCTTGATCTCCGTCACGAAGCTTGGCCAGGGGCCTTTTTCCAGCTCGTCCAGCAGAGGCGTCGGTCGGTTTTCCGTTTTCTTTCGCCATGCGTGTTTCTCCTTGTTACTGAGTTTCCAAAGCACTCTTCTTCACCGCGGCGACATAGATCGCCAGCGGCCTGTAAAGCAGGTGCGCCCACTTACCGAACGGGACTTCCACAACCAGCATCGGTACCGCGATCGCCAGGTGCACCACATACAGGACATAGGTCGGCATCGCCAGGTCCAGCAGCCGGAATACGTTGAGCAGCACACCGGTCAGGGCCGTCAGAAACAGCAGCCCCGGGAACATCCAGTCCGAGAGATGGCTGAAGCGGTGCATCTCCCCGCGCCGGCCCGCGCGGTCCGCGAGCATCCAGGCGCTGGCGCCCAGCAGGGCCGCGGAAGCGTAATAGCCCAGCAGGCTGGTCCAGTGGAAGCTGTGATCCTGCACCTGAAACCAGGGCAGAAACACCACCACCAGAAGTGAAAATCGTGGCGTAGCCGCTGACCAGGATCAGGTGGCGCAGCCAGTTCTTGAAAGAATCTTCGGCATCGCAGTCCCGCCAGCGCTTCTGCGTCACCCCCTGCACCACGAAGCCCGGCAGCTTGCCGCAGATAGACTCCCAGCGGGAATGTGCGTGTCTCGCGTGAGCCATCCGGAACATGCGCGCGGCATTGGTCAACAGCAGCACGCCGAGCAGGGCGGCCAGAAGAGTATCGCCTATATGCACGATCTCTTTCGGCGCGAACTTGTCGAGCATCACCGTGGCTCGCGCCTCCGGACCCGCCTGGCTCAGCAGGCCGAAGCCGAAATTCGCCGGCACCGTGAACAGCAGCACCACCACCAGCGCCACCGCCAGCAGCATGCCGATGTCCCAGGCCTCGCCCGGTACATCAGGCCGCGACAGGCCGGTCCAATCGTATTGCGCCGTCAGGTAGCGGCGCAGCGCCATCATGGCCTCGCCGGGATTGGCCTGCCGCGGGCAATGCTTCGTGCAGTCGCCGCAGTAGTGAGCAGAGCCAGGGACTCGGGATCCGCCAGCAGCCGGTCTTTCAAACCCCATTGCGCGTGCAGCATCTGCTTGCGCGGAAAGTCGTCCTCGGGGGTCGAGAGCGAACAGACGCAGGTGCAGGTGGCGCACTGCATAGCACTTCTTCAGGTCGCCGCCGCCCGCCGCCATCAGGCTGGCGATCAGTTCCGCATCGGGTTGGACTGGCACTGGCGTCCGCCATAGCTCAGAACCCCTTGTACGGATTCGGTCCCAACTCCCGCATCCGGTTCACGAAATCGTCGAACAGCGCCGGCAGCTTGTCCCATTCGTTGATGGCGAGCTGCGTCAATTGCAGCCGCTCCGGCTCCAGTTGCAGCCGCTGGAGCGTCTCCTTGACGTTCTCGAGGCGCCGCTGGGCCAGCTCGCTGCCCTTGGTGAAATGGCACTGGTAATCGTCGCCGTACTTGCAGCCGACCAGGATCACGCCGTCGATGCCGCGCGAGAGCGCGTCGGCGATCCACACGATGTTCAGCGAGCCCAGGCAGCGCAGCGGAATCACGCGCACGCTGGGGTCGTACTGGCGCCGCTTCGAGGCCGGCCAGGTCGAGCGCGGGATAGGCGTCGTTTTCGCACACCAACGCCAGCACGCGCGGCTTCTCTTCGTCCTCTTCCGGCACTTCGATGGCCTTGATCATGGACGCGATCATGTCCACCGAGTAGTTGTGGAACGAGACGATGCGTTCCGGGCAGGCGCCCATGCAGATGCCGCAGCGCCGGCAGCGATACAGATTCGGCTTGGGCGTGCCCTTGGCGTCTTCGTCCAGCGCGCCGAACGGGCACTCTTCGGTGCAGCGCTTGCATTGCGTGCAGCGCTGCAGGAAGAACGAGGGATAGGAGAGGTCGCCGCCGCGCGGGTGCACGGCCCGGCCGCGGGCGGCCAGTTCCACCGACTGGATCGCCTTCATGGCCGCGCCCATGGCATCCTGGCGCGCCTGCGCTTGCGTCCATGGGCGCGCGCGCGGCGCCGGCCGCGTAGATTCCGGTGCGGCGCGTTTCGTAGGGGAAGCAGACGAAATGCGAATCCGGGAAGCCGTCCTGCGAGCACCGGCAGTTCCGGGCCCTGGCGGTAGGTCAGGTTCAGGATCTGATCGGTCGCCGTTGGGGACCATGCCGGTGGCCAGCACCACCAGGTCCACGTTCAGCACGATCGATTCGCCCAACAGCGTGTTATTCACCGTCACCGCCAGGCGGCCGTCCGCCGCCGGCTCCACCGACGCCACTTCGCCCTTGGTGAAGAAATTCAGCGGCTGATCCTGCACCTCGCGGTAGAAGCGCTCGTACTGCCCGGGCGTGCGCATGTCCTTGTAGATCACGTAGACTTCGCGCTTCCGGGTCCTGCTCGTGGATGTAGGCGGTCTGCGTCAGCGTGGTCATGCAGCAGGCGGACGAGCAGTAGGGCAGGTGGTCCTTGTCGCGCGATCCGGCGCACTGCACGAACAGCACGCGTTTGGCCGACTGGCCATCGGACGGCCGCACGATCGCCCGCCGCGGCCATCTGTTCGAACTCGACGTTGGTGACCACGTTCGGGACTGATGCCGTATCCGAGGTGCGCCAGGCGCGAAGCGTCGTAGGGCTTCCAGCCGGTGGCCACCACGATGGCGCCGGCGCGCACGGATTGCTGCCCGCCGGCGCCTGTCCAGGGTGACATCGAACATCCCGGGCTGCCCTTCGATCTTCACGATCTGCGCCGCGGTGAAGACGCGGATGCGCGGATGGTACGATCACCGCTTCGATGCGATCGTCCTGCCGTCGACCGGTTCCGTGTAGGGCGGTTATCGGAGCGCTGCTTCAGCGCGGCGCGGCCGCCCAGGCTGCTCTTCCTTCTCGACCAGGAACACGTCGTAGCCGGCCTCCGCGGCCTCGAGCGCCGCGGTGATGCCCGTGACGCCTCCGCCCACCACCAGCACGGCCTTCGAGATCTCGTCCGCCAGCGGCTTCGGCGGCTCGGTCTTCAGCGCGCGCGCCACGCCCATCCGCAGGTAATCCTCGGCCAGCATCTGGGTGTCTTCGTCCTGCGGCTTGTGGCACCAGGCCACGTGCTCCCGCAGGTTGACGCGCTCCACCACGGAGCCGTGATTGAAGTTGAATGCCTCCGGCCTTGAACCGCGGCGAGCAGGCCGCCACCACCACCGTATCCACCGTGCCGGCGGCCAGATCCTGCCGCGATCAGCTCGCGGCCTTCGTCGCCGCAGAGGGCCGCGTGCGTCCGGCAGACCGCCGCTTGACATTCGCCGCTGGCCACCTTGGCCAGTTTGGCCGCGTCGATGCTCTCACCGATCGCGCAGCCCGTGCAGACATATACGCCGAGCTTAGCGGGCATGGGACACGCTCCTGTTGGCGCACTGCAGCGCCTTCAATGCCGCTCCGGTGGCATCCTGCACGGTCGCGGAGACCTCGGCCGGCCGGCGCACGCAGCCGGCCGCATAAAGTCCCCGGCGATCCGTTCTCGATGACGAAGCCGAATTCGTCGCGCTGCAGAGCCGCGGGCAAGTCCTTCGGTCTGCGGCACGATGCCGGTGGCCAGCACGACCAGTTCGAAATGCTCGGTGCTCTTGCGGCCGGCGAGCGCATCTTCCGCGGTCACCAGCAGGTCGCCGGTCGCCGGATTCTCTTCCACACGCGCCACCTTGCCCTTTACCAGCCGCACATCGGCATCGTGCTGCACCCGCGCGCCGAACTCTTCCAGGCGGCCCGGGGTGCGCACGTCGATATAGAAGATGGTGATTGCCGTTTCGGGATAGAGCGCCCGGATGTACGCCGCGTGCTTGAGCGACGCCGTGCAGCAGACAGCGGAGCAGTAAGGGAGATGGTTCTCGTCGCGCGAGCCGGCGCACTGCACAAACGCCACCGTCCGCGGCTCCTTGCCGTCGGAGGGGCGCAGGATGCGGCCGCGCGGTCGGGCCGTCCGCGGCGGCCATCCGCTCCAGCATCACGTTGGTCACGACATTGCGGCACTGGCCGAAGCCCAGGTGGTCCAGTTTCGTGGCGTCGTACGGCTTCCATCCGGTGGCGGCTACGATCGAGCTGAGCTTTGATTCTTCGGATCTCGGGCTGCGCATCCAGCCGGATGGCGCTCGTATTTGCACGCCTCTTCGCAAGCGTGGCAGCCGTTCCGGACAGGCCGCGCGATCGATGGCATACGCGCGCCGGGTAGGCCACGCCATGCGGCAGGTACGCGGCTTTGGTGTGCGCCGAGGCCGTAATTGAAATCGTCCGGCCGCTCCGCCGGGCAGACGCGCTCGCAATCGCCGCACAGGGTGCAGGCTTCGCTCACGAAACGCGGCCGCATCCGCACTGTCCACTTCGTAATCGCCCGGCGACCCGGTCACGCCGGTGACCTCGGCCAGCGTCAGCACCGTGATCGCGGCATTGCTCGCGCACGCGGCGATAGTGCATTTCCAGGCCGCAGGCGGGCGGGCACAGCTTGGGAAAATACTGGTGCATGCCGCGCCACGCGGCCGCCCAGGCTGGCCGATTTCTCCACCAGGATCACTGCCACGCCGGCGTCCGCCAGTTCCACCGCCGCGGTCAGGCCGGCGATTCCGCCGCCGATCACCAGCACTGGATTGGGCGAATTCGCGTTCACTGGCGGCTCTCCTGCGCGGCGGCTCCGCGGCGGAGCTTCATGCGATCGTCTCGCCGAAGATCGAAAAACGCAGCCACTGCATCGCCGAAATCCAGCAGTTCCTGGTCGTCGCGTGCGCAACGCCTCGACGCGCGCTTCGTCCACCTCGAACAGGTGCAGAAAACGGGTCTCGAACACGAAGCGGCGGAAACGGTCCAGATCGTAGCAGGCCATGTAGAACATGTCCGACTGCTGCGGCGTCAGCGCCTTGTTGCCGTTCCAGAAATCGTGAAGCGTCAGCTCCTTGAAGCCGCCGCCCATCATTTCGAACTCTTCGATGCCCTGGCATTCCATCCACTCGCGCACCGAAAGCGAAACCCCTTCGCTGTGGCCCTGGCAGAGGTCTTCCTGAATCACGAAGTGAAACGGCTGGTCGTTGCGGCGTGGGCGATTTCGGCTCGGCCACGCCCAGCGGGTACATGCGGCAGGCCCACGGGCGGTCGCGGTAGATTCCGCAGCCCTGCTCGGAAAGGAACTGGCAGCGCTTGCTCTCCTCTTCCATCTTGAGGATCACGATGGGGAATTTCTGCTCGGCGTTCTGCAGGCGCAGCGTGTATTGTTCCAGAAACTCCGAGGAATCGATGCCCAGGGCGCGCTTCATGCGCAGCACATCGTAAGGGGTCAGCACGATGGTGACGTCGCGGCAGCAGTGTCCGAAGCAGCTCAGCTGCGGGCTGCACTGGAACGTGAAGCGGTCGTCCAGTCCCAGGCGGGCGGCATTCTTTCAGAATCTTTTCGGGTGTGATCGGGATCATCGGGCATCGGTGGCCTCCTCGGCGTCTAGAATTCGGGCAAATGATGTTGCTTCTGAGAGCCTCGGCGTGACCACACGGGCAGCGGACCGTGTTCGCCGGTCACCGGATCCAGGCGGTAGCGGTAAGACGCCGCCAGGTTGTAATGGCTCACCATCCAGGCCCAGCCGCGCGACATAATACGGGCAGTCGTCGTTGAAGCAGACGTACTGGAATTCGCCGCCCCAACTGGAGGCTTCGGGGTTGGCCCATCGGAGCATCGGGCTGATCGCAATGCGGGCACAGAGGATGGGCAGTATTCCATGGGATAGGGCCTTTAAGAGCGGGAGGAGTTCCGAGTCCTCCCGCCCCTGCTCGGCAGCTTTCAGACGCTCGCGCTACCGCGGGCTCCTTGGGCTGCGAACTGAAGACGTGCAGAATCGGCCGGGCCATGGTCTCCCAGGTGTTGTTCTTGGGATCGAACCGGCAATTCGCGAACACGTGCCACTTCTCTTCGTCGATCGCCGGCTTGTCGGCGCGGAAGTAATATCCGGGCCAGCGCGTTTCCTCGCGGAACAGCACGGTGCGGACGTGCGCTTCGGCCTGCCACATGCGATGCATGATTCTCCCAGCAGCGCATCAGCTCGTGGAGATTCGACGGCGGCCAGTTTCTCGGAATCCTCCTTCAGGTAGGCCAGCAGTTCCAGGCGCCTTCTTGAGCAGGGCTTCGTTGGTGGTGAACTGGGCGGTGATGCCGCCGGCGTACTCGTCCATGATCTTCTGCAGCCGGAACATGAACATGCGCGGCTTGATGTAGTTGGGGTTGATCTCCGGATCGGTGGTGGTCTTCTGGAACTGCTCGAAGGTGTCGAGCGGCTTGAGGATCTCGGCCTTCAACGCTTCGATCGCGGCCGGGTCCAGATCGCGGCATCTGGTTGTTCTCCACGATGAACTTGATGGCGGCCTTGGCGGCGATGCGCCCTTCGGCGTGCGAGCCCGAAGAGAACTTGTGGCTGGAAGCGCCCGACGCGTCGCCGGCGCAGAACAGCCCCTGCACCGTCGACATGTTGCGCGTAGCCCCAGAAGTACTCGCTCTTGGTCTCGTCGGTCTGCAGATCTTCGGGACCGCTGACCCAGGCGCCCGAAGCGCCGGAGTGCGAGCCGATGAAGTACGGCTCGGCGGCGGCGATCTCGGAACTCCGCTCTTCGGGCTGCACGTTGGTGGCGGCCCAGAGCAGGGCCTGCGAGATGGTCATGTCGAGGAAGTCTTCCCAGGCTTCGCGACTCCAGCTCCTTCATCTTCTTCTTGTAGGCCTTCGGGTCGTCCTTGTAGGTCTCGGCGATGGCCTGGATGGCCTCTTCGGTCCGCATGGAGATGGGGCCCTTGCCTTCCATCACGTCGAGCATGCCGAGGTAGTTGCGCAGGTTGGCGGGAACCGGCTTCACGCGGCCGTAGGGGCCCCACTTTTCGAGCTCGGGCTTGCGCTCGATCATGTAGTTGCCGCCCAGGGCATTGGTGGCGCGCGACTTGAACAGCAGGAACCACGCGCCCACCGGGCCGTACGCATCCTTGAAGCGGACCGGGATGAAGCGCACTTCCTGGCAGGTCATCTCGGCGCCGGCCTTCAGGGTGAAGTAGGCCGAAGAGCCCGAGTTCCATGGTGGATACCAGGCGCGCCCCATGCCTTCGCCGGAACTCCGGGGCTTGAACACGTGCACCGCGCCGCCCATGGCCACCAGGGTGGCCTTGGACTTGAACACGTAGAACTTGTTCTCGCGGACCGAGAAGCCCACCGCGCCGGCGCAGCGCTCGCCGTCCATCAGCGGACCGACGATGAACACGCGCTCGAAGATCTCGCCCACGCCGGTTTGCAGCAGCGCGTTCTTGGCCGCTTCGGCCACGACCACCTTGTACGATTCGCCGTTGATCATGAGCTGCCAGCGGCCTTCGTGCACGTAGGCGCCTTTCTCGTCTTTCCAGATGGGCAGGCCCCACTTCTCGAACAGGTGCACGGTGGAATCCACGTGGCGCGCGATGTTGGCCACCAGGTCTTCGCGCGTGATGCCCATCAGGTCGTTGCGCACATAGTCCACGTAGTCCTTGATCGAGTTGGCGCCGTCTTTCAGGCCGACGTACTGGTTGATGGCGGAAAGGCCCATGGCCACCGCGCCGGAGCGGTCCACGGCCGCCTTGTCCACCAGGGTGACTTTCAGGCCGTTCTGCTTGGCCCAGTGGGCGGCTTCGACGGCGGCGCCGCAGGCGGCCATGCCGCCGCCCAGAATCAGCAGGTCGGTTTCGACAACTACAGTTTCGAATTCAGCCATTGCTATTGTTCTCCTCTCAGTTCTTCAACCGGTAAACGTCGGCCATGCCGATCGACGCCGGCTCGGTGAATAGCAGCGGGCTGTCCAGGTCGCCCTTGGTCTCGAATCCGCCGTCCGGCACCGCTTTGCCTTCCGGCGTGGTGCGGATGGGGAACTTGAAGCGCTTGATCGTTCCGTTGCGGAACTTCACGGTCCACAGGATCGTATCCGTGGAACGCATCGGCGTCGCCGAAGCGCCCAGAGGGACGAAATCGGCGTAGCTGCGGACTTCGACGGCTTGCGTGGGACAAATCTTGACGCAGTTGTAGCACTCCCAGCACATCGAGACGTCCCGGTTGTAGGCCTTCATCTTCTCTTGTCCAGGACCATCAGGTCGTTGGGGCAAATGTGCTGGCACGCGGTCTTGTCCAGCGCCTTGCACCCATCGCATTTGTCCGGGTTGACGTAGCTCGGCATTAGTCCACCTTTCCTTCCGCAGGACCCGGGTCGGGTCGGCTGGCATGGGCCTGCTTTTTGTGTCGTTGATAAAAACAGTTGCGGTGACCGTATTCGCCAAACCTGCAGTGGTCGCGTACATAGATCTCGCACTGCATGCAGGTGGCGTTCGGGTCGGAGCCGTCGCTGACAATGGCTCCGGCCAGACGGTCCAGAAGTTCCGAAGTCCTCTTCAGTTCTTCCGGCGCAAACTGCCGGAAGGCCATGCTGGCCTTGTGGTCGCGCGCCGTCTGGTACGCGTCCATCAGCTTGCGGCTGGTTTCGGTGAGGGGAGCCGGATCATGCGGCGGTCTTCCTGCGGCGCCACCCGCCGCAACAGCCGCCGCCGGACCAGTTTGTCCACGGTCCTGCTCACGGCCCCGCAGGTCACTCCGAGAAAGGCCGCGGCATCGCCGATACTCAGAACATCCGTGTGGGCCACCAGGTACAGCAGCTTGAACTGCGAGAAAGTCAGCCGGTCGCCGGATACCTCCCGCAACACCGTCCTCTCGATCACCTCGCGCACAGACCAGGCGAACACGCGAGCGCTGCTGAGGAATTCGTTGCTTAATTCTGCCGTGAGGGCGCCGGCTTCGACAGTTTGTTCTGGCGGCTGCATTGGCCGAATGTTTGATCAGATCAAAATTTAAACCTAGTCAACGATCGGTGCAAGCAAATTTTGATAGTTTCAGACCTTTTACTATTAATATGAACAAACGGCCCCTTTACAGGCAGACCCGCAGGCTGGACGATAGCCCGAATGGGCCGTGTCTGAGGACCATCCGTCGAGCTCTTCCTCACCGCATACCGAAACCGCGACATAAATTCCGCCGGGATGCGGAAAGACCGGATGGCCATGGATGCGAAACTCATATATCGCCGATTTTTCTGTTTGGATTGCCCCGGTCGAGGGGAAAATCTACATCGCGCTCGCGGTCACAAGCTGGGTGCCGCCGGGAATCGCTTCCCGCTGCGTCACCTGCCATCCGAACGCGCGCAATTCACTTTCCAACCGTTCCACCGACCAGTTCCGGCTGCCCCCGCGCATGACATGCCGGCCAAAGGCGGAAAGCAACAGTTCCGGCGGAGGAACGGACTCGGTACCGATGAAGGAATCGTGCAAAAACAAAACGCCGCCGGGCTTCAGAACGCCGGCGGCGCGCTGCAGCATGGGGCCGAACTCGCCGCGCTCGCAACCCTCCAGCAAGCCCGAAAGCAGCACCGCGCCGAACGGCCCGTCGCCATTGCCCATGCCATTTGACGGATCCGATGTGGCGACTTTCAGGCCAGGCCAGCGCTGCGCCGCAAGCTCCCGGTAGTAATCCACGCCCCATCCCACCAGCAGCGCCGGACTGCGCGGCTCCAGGTTGAGCTTTTCGAGCACAAACGGGGCGGCATAGCGCGCCAGGCATTCGCTGGCTTGCCGGTGCAGGAGCGGCACATCCTCGGGGACGCCGCCCTCCCGCCCGTTGAGCAGATAGCGCCCAACGGCACTTAAGGGGGCCAGATGCGCCGCCTGGTACAACAGCGCGGGCCGCAGGCTTTGCGGCGAGCTCTCCACCAGGTAGCGGCTGGCCAGTTCCAGATTCCGGTAGCCCTGCTCGCCGCCTTCCACCAAACCCATCGAGACCAGGCACTCCAGTACTTCCGCCATCCCCAGCCGGTTCAGTCCCAGCGCCGAGGCCAGGCGCGGACGCCGTGTGCCACTCCTCCAGGCGATCGAACAGCGAGGTGGCCAGCGCGAAGCGCAGGACCTGGCTGCCTATGCCGGCGCTGGCCAGGCGGAGCAGTTGGTCCGGCGCGGGCGCGGGTTCGAAATGCGCCGCGCTGTCCGGCCTGCGGCGCAGGTCGCGCTGCGAATGTTTGAGCTTTTCGCGCAGACGCACGGCTTCGCCGATCACCAGCGTGGCGGGCGGTTCGATACCGGCGCGCTCCACCTCTGCGGCGATCGTGCCGAGCGTGCCTGTCACGACCCTCTCGCCGTGCCAGAACGCCATCTGGATCATGGCGGCAGGCGTCTCGGGATCGCGTCCGTGAGCCATCAATTCGGCAGCCACCCGTTCTACGGTGTGCACCGCCATCAGAAACACCAGGGTATCGATGCCGGCCAGCGCGCTCCAGTTCGTCCGGCTGTAGTCGCGATTGGCTTCGTGCCCCGTGACAATTGCCACCGAAGAGGCCACGTCGCGATGCGTGACGGCAATTCCCGCGCTCGCCGGAGCCGCCAGCGCGGATGACACCCCGGGAACCACTTCGAACGGAATGCCGTGTTCCGCCAGATACTCGGCCTCTTCGCCGCCCCGGCCGAACAGAAACGGATCCCCGCCCTTCAGCCGCACCACCATCTGGCCTTCGCGCGCTTTGCGCACCAGCAATTCGCAGATTTCTTCCTGGCGCGATTCGTGGATGCCCACACTCTTGCCCAGGTAGATCCGTTCGGCCGAGGGCTTCGCCAGGGCCAGGATCTCCTCCTGAATAAGACGATCGTAGATGATTACGTCGCTGGCTTCGAGAAGCTTTACAGCTTTTACGGTCAGCAACTCGGGGTGGCCGGGGCCGGCGCCCACCAGATATACCTTACCGGGCGGCACGTTAGATTTACGCTTGGTTTGAAAGTCAATTCAATGATAACATGATCTGCAAACCCGAAATTGTCCGAGCAGGAAAAAAAGGGCCATCATGTCGGTGATTACCATATCCCGGGGACCATTCAGCGGCGGCGAAATGCTGGCCGAATGCCTTTCCCACGAGTTGGGATTTCGTTGCATCGATCGCGAAGTTATCGTGGAGCGGGCCGCCGCACATGGCGTCTCCCAGGAGGAACTGCGCGCCGCTCTGGAAAAGCCGCCTACGCTGATCGAATGGCTCCAGCACAGAAAGTATCTGTACCTGGTGCTGATTCAGGCGGCGCTGATCGAAGAGGTGAGAAGCGGCAAGGCCGTCTATCATGGCAACGCCGGTCATCTGCTGCTCCAGAACGGACCGCCCCTTTTGCGCGTGCGGATCATTGCGCCGGTCCAGTTCCGCGTCCAACTGGCGCAGGATCGTCTCAAGCTGACCGCAGATGAGGCTCTCGACTATATCGCCCGCGCGGACCAGGACCGCAGGAAATGGACCCAGTACTTATACGGAATCGACTGGTCCGATCCGGCTAACTATGACGTGGTCCTCAACCTGGAATCCATCGATATTGCGGGCGCGTGCCACACTGTTGCGACCCTGGCGCGGCGCCAGTCCTTCGAGGTGACTCCCGCATGGCAGGCTGCTATGGATGATCTTGCGCTGGCCAGCCAGGTGCGCACGGAACTGGCGTTCAACGAAGCCACCGCACACATGGAGGTGGGAGTGATTGCGAAAGAGCGCGCCGTCCACATCGCCGGTTCGGTCTCCAATCTCTGGGAGGTGGAGCAGGTCCGCCTGATCGCCGCCTCGGTCCGCGGCGTCCAGTCCGTCAACCTCGACGAATTGGCGTCCCCCGTGCGCCCGTAGCAGGTTACGACTTACTCAGATCTGTCCGGGTCACATTCATCATGCGCAGCGCCTGGTCGGGATTCTTGAAGTAATAGCGGACGATGTCTCCGCCTTTCCAGCTATCGGACGGCAGGGCCAGCAGGTCGTCGGACACCGGAAACGTGATGACCGTATGCTCCTCCCGCCAGAACAGGCTGACCCTCCGATTCTCCCTATCGATCAGCGGAAAGCCGGCGCCCCTCGCCACGTTATGGCGCTCTTCGAGCGGCGTGTACGGAATGGTCCGGAACCGATTGGCGGCGCTGTCGTAGATGGTGATCCGGCGATTCTTTAAATCCACAGTCATCAACTTGCCGGCCTGTGGTTCAGGCCCCATCTCGTGAGGGTCGCCAGGGATCTTGATCGAAGCGGGCGGCAGGGTGTCATACACCGCCTGGGGCGCTTTCCCGCCAGTGGAATCCCGGATCAGGGTCACCTGGCCGCTGGTTCGGTCGTATCCGATGACTCGCCCCTGCTCTACACTTCCGGTACCGGCGCAGCCGGCCAACCAGAAGGCCGCGGCGCCCACCAGGAGAATTCTCCGGTCACACATGGGCGTACATCTCCTTCCTGGCCCGCCGCTCCTCCGCCACGCCTTTCAGAAACTTCAACAGAATGAATAGGGACAGGGCCGTCACCAGGCCCAATATCAGAATCGTGGCCGCCAGATCCAAAGCCGGCTTCAGCGACAGGTACGCCGCGCCCAGCAACTTCAACAGCACCGATATGCCGCAGCCCACCACGGCCAGTCCGAAATACACGCGGATGGCATACCCCTTCACATATTTCGTCGCCACCGTGCCGATCTGCGCGCCCACCGCCGCACCCACCAGCATGATGAAGACCGCCACCAGGTCCACGCGCCCCTTGTAGCTGTAGGTAGCGGCGCCGTACAGGCCCGAGATCATGACGCCGAACAGGTCCGTGCCCACCGCCACATGAGTCGGGCAGCCCACCAGGTAAATCAATGCCGGCATACAGATCAAACCGCCGCCGATTCCCAGGAAACCGGCCAGCAGCCCGGTGACGAGGGCGATCGTAATCGGCAGCCATGCCGAGCACCGCACCCCGGACTTGGGGAAATAGACGATTGGCGGGATGTTGAGCTGCTGCAGCTTCTTGTGCCATTCGAGGCCGGTGGAAAGCGCCTCAACGCTTCTTCCGGCCGCTCTGGCCTCCTGGTCTTTCTTCTGCTTCTGGCGGACATCGGAAAAAACAACCCAGGCAATCACTGTCAGCAGAACCATATAACCGTATCGCACGTACAGCGCCACGCTTCCCAGTCGCTCCAGCCACATTACAATGCGCGAGCCGCATTCCACCCCACAGACTGTGCCGAGCACCATCATGGAGCCGAGTTTGTAGTCCACATTGCCGAACTTGGCGTGCCGCATGGTCGAGATGAGTGACTTGCCCGACATGTGCGCGATATCGGTGCCGATGGCGAAAGCCATCGGAAATCCCAGAATATTCAGGCCCGGAGTCACCATCCAGGCGCCGCCCATACCGAAAAACCCGCCAATAATTCCTACCCCGAGCCCCAGGATCACCAGGCCGGGCCAAAACACCTTAACGCCGACGATGGGCATTAATACGTATAACCAGTCCATAGGTAGTCTCCGTCCCGCTCTTACGCGAACTATCCCTCTCTCAGCGACCGGGATTTCAGGTTGATGCCGATCCGCGACATCACCAGATCGGCCAACGATCCCAGAAGCACACCCGCCAGCGGGATCAGTAGTGTCGTCATCAACGCAAAATCAAAATGGCTCTCATTATAAAAATTGGCCCATATCAGCCTCACGCCATGGAACTTGCGGGAGTCGGCGACAATCACAATGGCCTCCGCCGATTCCGCGGCCGACAGCAACCCCGCGCCCAGCAGGAGGAGCAAGGGCGATTTCCACACAGTGGACATGCGCTTCTTCCAGTGCATCTGAATTCTCCATAGCCTTGCAAAACACTGGTCGGGGTCTGAAGCGCGGACCGGCAGTCTGCGGAGCCGCAGTCGGGAGAATCTGGAACACACAGCCATGGCGCTTCACTGACCCCTTGCTAACCGGAGGTTTACAAGAGTATTTGGCATAACTCTACCGCGAAGACAGATTCTATTCAAGAGTAAAGCATCCGAAATCAGCATGGGTGTCTATGAGTTCGACACAGGAGTGCAACAGTCGTGAAAATCCATAAAGAAGAGTGCCTGAGAAATCGGCCAGACTCCGGAGATTATCGGTTGACGCAGGGATCGGGCTCGAAAATCGCTGTAGCTTCCGGAACAGGGCTGCCCTATAGTGAATTTGTCGGACTTCGTTCTATGAGCTTCTGGCATCGCCAAAGACCCGCGCCGGCGGCGCCTGCCGAGGCGGCAGACCGCGTCCGCACCAAGTACGCCAGCTTTCGGGAACTGCTCACGGCCAACAACGAAAGCCTGGAACTAATGGCACGGCTCCAGGAGGATCTCCAGCATGTCCCGCCTCACCGGGACGTAATCGCCGATCCGATCGCCGGTATTTTCGAGCGCGTCCGCTGTGTGGTGGGCGCACTGGAAAAACTCACCGGCACCACGGAGAGGATTCTCGCCGAAGCTCTGGCATCCCAGCAATATGAAATCGAGCGTTTTGCCGCGGCGCTCCAGGAGACCGTGCGGACCCGCCTGGCGGTATGGCTATCGGAAGTAAACGCCGGGTCGGAACAGGAAGTAGGCAGCAAGGCCTCGGCCCTGGGTGAAATCCGCAATAAGGTAGGCTTGCCCGTACCCGATGGCTTTGTGCTCACCACCGAAGCCTACTTGCGATACTGCGGACTGCCTCTCTGGCAGGAGATTCGCGATGCCACCCACAACCTGGATTTGAACGATCTGGACGCGCTGCGCAGCGTGGCCGCCGGACTCCGCGACAAAGCCCTGAACTGCGCCTTGCCGCGCGCCGTGGAAGTGGCCATCGCCGCCAGGGCGGAGACGCTGCTGAAGAACGGAGGATCGCTGGCGGTGCGGTCCAGCGCCAAGGGCGAAGGCGGCGCCCAAACTTTCGCCGGCCAGTTTCTGAGCGTTCTGAATGTTCCCCGGGAAGGCGCTCTGGATGCCTACAAACAGGTGGTGGCCAGCCGGTTCAGCGAGACTGCCCTGTTCTACCGCCTCTCCACCGGTCTGCTGGAGGTGGACAGTCCCATGGCCGTGCTGTTTCTGCCGATGCTGGCCGCCCGCGCCGCCGGGATCATGTATACGCGCGACCCCGGCGATCCCAAGAGCAAGACGCTGTGGGTCACCGCCACACGCGGCCTGGGCGCCGAAATCGCCAGCGGCCGCACTCCGGCCGACATGTTCGTAGTATCCCGCGCGCGCCCCCACCCCATCGTGAGCCGCGCCATTGTTTCCAAGGACGAGCAACTGGTTCCCCAGGCAGGCGGCGGAGTGGCCAGTGTTCCCCTCGCCGCCGCCGCCCGGGAGGAAGCCAGCGTGGCGGACACGCACGTGCAAACCCTTGCCGAATGGGGATTGCGACTGGAAGAACACTACCGGACGCCTCAGGATGTGGAGTGGGTTCTGGATCAGAACGACCGGCTGTGGATCGTCCAGTCGCGCGCGCTGGCCAATGTCGAGATCCCCGGCCCCAAGTCGCGCGCGCGGCCCAAGGTGGAACCGCGGGCGCAGGGAGGGCGCACGGTTTACCCCGGCCAGACCTCGGGCGCGGCCTTCCTGGTGAACGAAATCCAGCGTATTGGCGAAGCTCCTCCGGGCTCGGTGGTGTTTATTCGCAAGCCGTCTCCGGAGATTTGCGAAGTATTCCCGCGGATTGCCGGCCTGGTTGCCGAATGGGGCAATGTGACCGGACACGCGGCCTCTTTACTGCGGGAATTCCAGGTTCCCTCGGTGTTCCAAATGACCGGTGTGTTCGATTCGGTGACCTCCGGCGAACCGGTCAGCCTGGATGCCGTGCAGGCGCGCGTGTATCCTGGCATTCTGTGGCCTTCGGGGAGGCGGGAAGCGCCCCTACCCGAGCGGTATGGGGCCCGTTCGGGCGGCGATCCCATTGCCACGCGTCTCCTGACGTTGAACCTGACCGATCCCAACGCCACGAACTTCCGGCCTTCCGGCTGCAAGTCCGCGCACGACGTTCTCCGCTACTGCCACGAGAAGGCCATCGAAGCCATGTTCGCCGTGAACGATTACGAGTTCGAACGTGGGGCCGGCGGCTGCCACCGGCTGCTCACGCCGCTGCCTCTGCACTTGCAGGTGCTGGACCTGGGCGGCGGGCTGACGCCGGATCTCGCCGACCCGCGCGGGGTCGTCCCCGCGGAAATTCTGTCCCGGCCCTTTCAAGCCCTCTGGGGCGGCATCTCCCATCCCGCCGTCTCCTGGACCCGCAAGATGCCCGCCAGCCTCAGCGATCTCGCCTCTGTTCTGAGCAACTCCATCGGCCCCCGGGAAGACACCATGCGCCCTCTGGGCGAAAAGAGCTATCTTCTGGTGGCGCACGAGTACATGAACCTGAATACCCGGCTGGCCTACCATTACTCTCTGGTGGACGCCTGCCTTTCCGACACTCCCGCCAACAACTACATCTCGTTTCGTTTCGAGGGCGGCGGATCCACACGCCAGCGCCGCAGCCTGCGCGCGCGGTTTCTGGAGACCTGCCTGCTACGGCACGGATTCCAGGTGGACCGCCGCACCGACCTGGTGAACGCCTGGTTCCGCAAAACTCCGGCGGACCAGATTGCGGCCCGCCTGGATATGTTGGGACGGCTCCTGGCATGCTCCAGCCAGCTCGATATGTACATGACCAGCCTGGAAATGATGAACTGGTTCGTGCAGCAATTTCTGGAAGGTAACTACTCTTTCGAGGCCAAGTAGGGCCGCGGGTTCGCCTGCGGCCGACTTTCCTTCTTGACCCGCCGCTGTACTGGTCCTAGCATGGAACTAGATCTGAATATCTGAAATGGAGGGCTTCATGCCCGTCACAATTGACGCTCTGGCCGACGAAATGTTAGCTCTGGTATCGCAGTACACCGGCAAGAGAAACCTGAAAGCCGGCGACCTGACCAAGGAAATGATCGCCCGGCACGGCGAAGCAGGCTGCAGCAAGGATGATTGCAAGCAGGCGATTCGCGCACTGATGGATTCCGGACGCTGCGTCTACAGCTACCTGGGCGGGTCGTATATCACGCTCCCACCCAAGGAGGGACGTCCGGCAACTGAATGAGTATGGAAAGCGCCGCGGCCACGGCCGGCTTGCCGCGTCTGGTGGTCGCCGGCCTTTCCGGAGAGTCGGGTAAGACTCTCGTCTCACTGGCATTGCTGCTCGAAGCCGGGCGGAGAGGCATTCCCGCCCGGGCATTCAAGAAGGGGCCGGACTATATCGATTCGGCCTGGCTGGAGTGGGCTTCCGGCACGTCCTGCCCGCAATCTGGATCCCTACCTGATGGGGTTCGAGCGCGCCGCCGCGAGTCTTTCGCGCGCCACGCCGTGCCGGGCGGGTGCAACGTGATCGAAGGCAACCGCGGCCTTTACGATGGCGCCGACGCCCGCGGCACGCACAGCACCGCGGAATTGGCCAAAGCCCTGCGCGCGCCCGTGGTGCTGGTAGTGAACGCTACCAAGATGACCCGTACCGCCGCGGCGCTGGTGCTGGGCTGCCGGCACCTGGATCCGGAGGTCGAAATCGCAGGTGTGGTGGTCAATCAGGTCAGCGGCGCCCGCCACGAGCGCATTCTGCGGGAAGCCATCGAATCGGCGTGCGGCGTTCCGGTGCTGGGCGCCATTCCGCGCGCCAAAGTGGATGTGCTCCTGCCTTCGCGCCACCTCGGTCTGGTTACGCCCCACGAGCACCCGGACCCGGCACTGCTGGCCCGGCAGTTGATGCAAGCGGTGGGCCCGTATCTGGATTTCGACCGTCTGTTCGCGATCTCGCGCGGAGCGGCGCCGCTCGCCGTACCGCACGTGGACGCGCCGGTCCAGACCGATGGCAGCGGCCTCAAAATCGGCTACCTGAGCGACTCCGCATTTTGTTTTTACTACCCGGAAAATCTCGAGGCGCTGCGCGCCACCGGCGCCGGCCTGATCGCCATCTCCAGTCTCGCCGCTCCGCAACTGCCTGCCGGGTTAGACGCCCTCTACATCGGCGGCGGGTTTCCGGAGACGCACGCCGCAGCGTTATCCGCGAATTCCGGCCTGCTCGCTTCGATCCGCGAGGCTGCCCGCCAGGGCCTTCCGATTTATGCCGAATGCGGTGGCCTGATGTACTCTATCGCGCGCCTTGACCTGGCGGGGACACCGCTATCCCATGGCCGGCGTCCTGCCGTTCGAAGTGGATCTGTGCGATTCTCCGCAGGGGCACGGATATGTGGAACTGCTGGTGGACCGGCCCAACGCGTTCTTCGCGCCGGGCACCCGGCTGCGCGGCCACGAATTCCACTATTCGCGGATCTGCGCGCACTCCAGCCCGCCGGATACCGCCTGTGCGGTATTGCGCGGAACCGGCTGTTGCCAGGGCCGCGATGCAGTCGTAACCGGTAACGTCTGGGCGGCCTACACCCACCTCCACGCCCTGGCCACGCCGGAATGGGCCCGCGGTATGCTGCAAGCCGCGCGCTCCGCCGCCGTGGTGTAGGACGGCGGGCCTACGCTTCGTCCGGGAGCGTCTCCACCGGCATCCGGCTGACGATGGCCACAAGGTCGTCCGCACGAAACGGCTCCTCGATCACCGCGTAAACCGCCCGGTTATGCGTGCGCAGCCCCATGGAGCCTTTGCGGATGGCCACGATGATCCGAGTCCCGCGCGCCCTGGGATCCGCGGCTAGCGCATCCAGCAGCGCGATGCCCAGGTCTTCCAGAATCGCCTGATCGAACACCACGAACGCCGGCCGGAACACCGCGATGATGGCGGAGGCATCGTAGCCGCGGCGCGCGAAGCGGAACGTCACGGCGGCGTTTTCATTCTTCGCCAAGTCGCGGATCAGGCCTTCATCCTGGCTGATCACCAGCACGTTCGCCGGTAAGCCGTGGACCCGGCGGTAATAGGGGCATTCCTGGCAAAGGCCGCTGCAGAACCGCCTGGCATGACCCGTGCCCTTTACCACGCCCACCAGCCGGAAACACCACGTAGCGTGCGTCTTGTACACGACGCATTCCTGGCACTCCGCGCCGGGACTGTTGCTCATGTATTCCCAGCAACGCATGGGACGGGAACAGAGGTCGTTGTCCTCACCCCGGACCTCAGCGCCATCCTCCGGGGCGAGTACCTGGAGCAGATCCTGCTCTTCCACCCGGTAGTGGCCTCCCACCGTGCGCGTGGCCGGGAGCACGCCCTTCTTGATCCATTTCAGCACGGTATCCGGCTTGACCGAACACAGTCGTGCCGCCTTGCCGGTGGTCAACAATGGGCTAGCCATGGACGATGAACCTCGAATTCTGCTGCTTATATTATCCACACTTCGAATCCGGGAATCAATGGTCCGAATACCCGATTTTCTGGATTCAGGTGAGCGGATCGAGAACGGGCGGCGGTTTCTGCGTTTGCCCTTAAAGGCAAGCCTAACTCTAATAGTTATTGCGGACTTAAACAACATCGCGAGGGCAAGAAATCCGGTGACAATTTCCTTTTCTCGCTCTATTATTGAGTTGTTTAATACCTGAAAAACTTAAATATCGACGTGGTAAAGGGTTTTTTGGGCACTAGGAGGCTATCGATGAGTAAGCTGATTCTGCCGCACGGCGGCGGAGAATTGCGGCCCTTGCTTCTGGAAGGTGAAGCCGCGCGGGAAGAGACCCGTCAGGGCGGAGCATCTGAAGAGAGTGCCGATGACCAGCCGGGAAACCGGCGACCTCATCATGATGGGCATCGGCGCGTTCACGCCCCTGGACGGTTTCATGGGGCGGGACGACTGGCGCGGCTGCTGCGAGTCCTATCTCATGCCCAGCAAGAACGGGCTGTTCTGGCCGATTCCCATCACGCTTTCCGCCGAAGAGGACTATGCGAAATCGATCGCGGTGGGCGAGGAAGTGGCGCTGTGGGACGTCGAGACCGAGTCCATCATGGGCACCATGAAGATCACCGAGAAGTACGCGATCGACAAGGAGTACGAGTGCAAGCAGGTGTTCCGGACCAACGACCCGGCGCATCCCGGCGTGCAGAAGGTGATGGAGCAGGGCGCCGTCAATCTGGCCGGCCCGGTGAAGGTGGTCTCCGAATCGTTCTACCCCGAAATGTTCAAGGGCATTTATCAGCGGCCGGCCGAAGCTCGCAAGGCATTCGCCGAGCGCGGCTGGAGCACCGTGGCCGCCCTGCAGCTTGCGCAATCCGATGCACAACTCCCACGCCTATCTGGCCTGGATCGCGATCGAAGTGTGCGACGGCGTCTACATCCATCAACTGGTGGGCAAGCTGAAGCCCGGCGACATCCCCGCCGAAATCCGCGTGAAGGCGATCGACGCGCTGGTCAACAAGTATTTCCGCAAGGACCGCGTCATTCAGGGCGGCTACCCCATGGAGATGCGCTACGCCGGCCCGCGCGAAGCCCTGCTGCACGCCTTGTTCCGCCAGAACTACGGCTGCACGCACCTCATCGTGGGCCGCGATCATGCCGGAGTCGGCGATTACTACGGCCCGTTCGACGCGCAGAAGATCTTCAACGAAATCCCTGCCGGCGCGCTGCTGCTGCAGCCGCTCTGCATGGATTGGACCTTCTACTGCTACGAATGCGGCACCATGGCCTCGATGAAGACCTGCCCGCATTCCAGCAAAGCGGTGATCGACGAAGACGGCAACTACAAAGGCGGCGCCCGACTGCTGCTTTCCGGCACGCTGCTTCGCAAACTGATGAGCGAGGGCAAGCCGGTTCCTGCCGAGTTCTCCAAGCCCGAAGTGATCGCCGTCCTCAAGGAGTACTACGACAGCCTCGAGGAGAAGGTCGAAGTGAAACTGCACGGCGCCGCTACCGGCAGTTCGGCGAAAAAATAGTGGATTGTCTGCGATAACCTCCTGAATGCCGGCGGGGATGTGCTTCCCGCCGGCAGCAGATGGTACATGAAATGGCCTCCGCACAAAATCCGGCTTGCGCCCTTGGCGATTGCGAAGCGTCGATCGCTGCCCTGGAGCAGTCTGTTTGCAGGCAGCCGCATAACTACACCCTGCATTACAAACTAGGCGTGTGCTACGGAGGCCTGTGCCGGAGTCATCCGCTGGTGCATCCGGAGACCGCCGCGGCTTACCTGCGGCAGGCGCTTCGCCTCGTTCCCGAACGAAGCGGCGTCCGCGCCGCAATCCTGGATCAACTCGCCGGGACTCTGCTGCATATGCCCGGCGAGACGGCCTTGCGGGAAGCGATTGACCATCACCTGGAAGCAGCCGGACTCTATCGCGCCCTGGGACTGGCCGGCGACTGGAGCCGGACCGAATACAACCTGGGAAATTCCTGCTGCGACCTCTCCGAACGCACCGGAGAAGAGCACTGGCGCGAGGCCATCGCGCATTACCTGACTTCGCTGGAGATTCAAACCAGGCAGAAAGACGCGAACCGTGAGATGGCGGTCCTGATCAACCTGGGCACGGCCTACCGCCGCGCCGGCAACCTGGACCGGTGCATCCAATGCTATCGCCGCGCCTTGCGCTTCCACGCGGCCCGCTCGAATCCCGAAAAGCGAGCCTCGCTGGAAAACAATCTGGGCAACGCGATTCTCTCGCTCCCCGAATCGGATGAAAAGGCCGCCGCCCGCAACGCCCGCCGCGCGCTTCGTCATTTCGACCGCGCCTTGCGCGACTCTCACGGCCGCGCGCTCGCGATTGCCCAATACAACCGCGCCCAAGCCTGTTTGCGTCTGAATCCCGATCAGGCGGTGGAATGCCTGGAATCCGCCGAAGCGGCTTTCCACTCATGCGGAGACGAGCGGTACACGCAGTTGGTCCAATCGCAACTGCAATCCATTCGCGAACGTAACGAATGAAACCCGGGATCGCGGTGGATATTCCAGGATTTGGCCGGCTCGCGCTGGAACTCCTGGTGAGCGACTACACCGGTACGCTCTCCCGCGGCGGCAAATTGAGCGCGGCGGCCGAACGGCGCATCCTACTGCTGGCGCAAGTCGTGGATATCCACATCCTGACTGCCGATACTTTTGGCACCGCCGTCCGCGAAGTGGGACACCTGCCGGTCGCCATCCACCGCCTTGAGCTGGCGCAACAGGATGTGCAGAAACAAAACTTCGTTGCCGCAATGGACCCGGCCCGTATCGCCGCACTCGGCAACGGCAACAACGACCGGTTGCTGCTGGGCGCGGTAAAGCAGGCCGGCGGACTCGCCATCGCGGTGGATAATGGCGAGGGTTGCTCCCTGGAGACGCTGCTGCAGGCCAACCTGTTCATCACGGGCATCGAAAACGCCCTGGACCTGTTGATCGAAACCAACCGCCTCAAGGCCACGCTGCGATTCTGAACGACGCCGGTCGTGTATACTACCCCTAATCTGAACTGCCCGTGCATTTCAGTAAGGAGGGGATACATGAAGAGTTGGCTGTTTGTTTTAGGATCTCTGTGTGCCGCGGCGGCTTATGCCCAGCCGCCTTTTGTCTCCGGTTTTCCGCAGACGATGCCCGCCGACGCGACCGGTGGAACACTCATGCGGGGCGTACCCGCGGGCAATCTGCCTGGGGCTTCCCACCACGGCGGCGGCTCGGTAAACCTGATCGATCATGGAGGCCGAATCCTGCCCGTCTCCAAGGTTTACTACATCTGGTGGGGCCCGGGCGGGTGGCCGTCCGACGCGAAATCCGGCCTGACCTCGCTGGCCACCGGTCTGACCGGGTCCGCGTTTATGAGCGACATCTTCCCGCAATACATGCGCGGCGCCGGCACGCCCACGACCTCGCTGGTCGCTTCGTTTACCGACACCAGCGCGCCCCCGAGCAAAAATCCCTCGACCTCGACGATCATCAGTGAAGCGTGTAAGGTGATTGGCGCCGGCGCCGTGGATCCGTCGGCTCTATACGTGGTCCTGACATCGAACTTCCCCGGGAATGTTAATTACTGCGCGTGGCATACCTGGGGAAGATGCGCCAACAGCACGACGGAAATCCAGGTTGCCTATATGCCGAACACCGCGGGCGTCCAGGGGTGCGTCGATCCGGTACTGACTTGCGGCACCTACAGCCAGGGAACCCAAAGCATCGCCAACGTCCTCTCG
The DNA here is from genome assembly GCA_963835555.1 of uncultured Solibacteraceae bacterium. GTDB lineage: Bacteria > Acidobacteriota > Terriglobia > Bryobacterales > Bryobacteraceae > Sulfopaludibacter. Next base: position 86,009 of record CAWIGC010000003.1, read on the forward strand.
CACGAATTCTCCGAGGCAATCACCGATGCCGACGGCAGCGCTTGGTACGACCAGAGCGGCAGCGAGATCGGCGATAAGTGCGCCTGGCAATTTGCCTCGTGCGTCAATTTGAAGAACGGCAGCAGCTGGCAGTTGCAGATGGAATGGAGCAACGCAGCCAGCGGCGGCAAAGGCGCCTGCATCCAGCAATAAAAGCGCTACTGCACCGCGGTGTAGAGTGTCTGGGTGCCCTTCACTCCGTTCAGGGTAACGGTGAGGGGCACCTGGTCGCTGCTGGGAATAGCCGGCACCACCACGTTTAGCTGATACAGGCTGAACGTTCCCGGCGCCAGGCCCGCAAAGGTCACCACCGCCGGTGCGGTGCCGAATATCACCTGAACGGTTCCCTTAATCGCGATCGTGCCGGTGACCGGGGAAATGGTTCCGGGCTGCAGCAAGTTGCTGACCGGGCCGAAACCGATGCCGAAAATAGTGATTATGTCGCCGGGGTGGGCCTGGCGGGACGTGAAGCCGGAGACGGAGTTGGGAGGCATCACATACGTGCCGTCGTTGAAGATCGCGCCTACGTACTGATTTCCGCCCACCAAAAACTGGGGCGGCGCATAAACCGCGAACTGATTCGTACTCACATTGATGGGATAGGAGGCACTGTTGCCCGCGGCGGTGGTGATGGTCAACTGCTGCGTTCCCGGGCTGACCAGCGGAAGCAGCGCATTCACCTGCTTGGGGCTGATGTAGTCGATATATGCCTGCTGGCCGGAAATGGTCACGCTGGTGCGGTCCAGGGATACCGGCGCTTTCTGGCCAATGGTGCTGTTGATGAAGTCATCGCTGGCCCAAGTGCGCGTATCGGCAGCCAGATCGGTCCCGTAAATCTCCACCCAGGTGCCGGGGGCGACCGAAGAGGATGCGCCGAACGCGCCGGCGGTGATCACACCCTGCGCTGTCCGGATCACCGGAAGCACTCCTCCGCCTCCGCTACTCGGGCTGGAAGGCGTGAGAAGCCGGATCATGTTGTTATTGGTGTCGGCGACGTAGATGTTGCCTTTGGAGTCGATGGAAATCTGGGACGGGAACTTCATCGAGGCACTGGTGGCGGGTCCGTTATCCCCACTATACGCGGCCACACCGTTTCCGGCGATGGTGGTGATGGTGCCGTTGGCGGAAATCATGCGAATCCGTTGATTGGTAGTGTCGGAGATATAGATATTGCCCGCGCTGTCCACCGCCACGCCCTTGGGGCTATTGAGTTCGGTAACGAAAGAAGCAGCGGGTCCGCCATCGCCCGCAAACCCGGGGGTGCCATTTCCCGCGACGGTTGTGATGACGCCGTTGGTGACTTTGCGAATGACATGATTGCCGGTATCCGCGATATAGAGATTGCCCGAAGCATCCAGCGCAATACCTACCGGATGATTGAGCGTAGCCTTGACCGCCGGACCGTTGTCGCCGTCGTACAACCCGGTCGGGCTGCCCGTACCAGCCACGGTAGTGATGACGCCCGTCTTGGCATTAACCTTCCGAATCGCATTATTGTTGGTGTCGGCGATATAGAAATTTCCCGCCGAATCGTAGAGCAAGGCTGATGGTTTGCTCAACGAGGCCAGCGCGGCCGCCCCGCCGTCGCCGCTGAAGGAGTTTCCGGTGTATCCGTTGGTGCCCACGACCGTGGAGATGGTGCCGTCGGAAGTCACCTTGCGAATCACATTGTTGATGGTATCGGCAATGTACAAGTTGCCGCTCGAATCAAGCACCACGCCGGACGGCGTGTTCAACTCGGCATCGCCGGCTTTTCCGGTAACGCCCGCGCCGGTGCCGGTGTCGCCGTAGAAACCCGCCGTCCCGTTGCCCGCCGCCGTGGTAATGGTCCCGTCGCTTCTGTCACGTAGCGCACCCGGTTGTTGGCCGAATCGGCAATATAAAGGTTCCCCTTACTGTCGATAACCGCGGAGGTGGGCACGTTGAGCTCAGCGGAAGTGGCCGGCCCCGCATCGCCGGTCCAGCCTCCCGGCACCGTGCCGTTGCCCGCGAGAGTCGTGATCGTATACGTGGTGGTTTGAGCGAAAGCCGCCGCGATACAAAAGCAGGGGATTCCGGCCAGGCGCAAGATGGCTCGACGAGAAGAGTGGATCAACATGTTTTTCCCACGAATAACACATATCGACGGTGCCCGTGGAGACAAGGTTTCTACTGTGACTCCCGGGATACACTGTGACCACGCTCCCTCTGCCGCAAACGGCTCTGTAGAATGAAGGCTGAGAGAGTTCCAAATGGCTATCAGCAGAAGGCATTTTCTGGGCGCCGCCGGCGCCGGATTGGCCGCGCAGGCCTCTGCGCAGGCACAGACAGTTTCTCCCAATGACAGACTTCGCATCGCCCTGATCGGGGCCGGCGGACAGGGTAGCGGCGATACGCGCAACGCTCTGTTGGCGGGCGGCGTGGAACTGGTAGCGGTGAGCGATATCTACGACGGCCGCCTCACTCGCGCGCGCGAGGTCTGGGGCGACCACCTGTTCACCACGCGCGATTACCGCGAAGTGCTGGCGCGGCGCGACGTGGACGCGGTCATCGTCGCGACGCCCGACCACTGGCACCAGAAGATTACCGTGGACGCCCTCAGCGCCGGCAAGGACGTCTATTGCGAAAAGCCCATGGTGCAGCTTGTGTCCGACGGCAAGGCGGTGGTCGATGCGCAGAAACGCACCGGCCGTATTCTGCAGGTGGGCAGCCAGCGCGTGAGCTCCATCGTCTACCAGAAGGCCAAGGATCTGCTGGCCTCCGGGGCCATCGGCGAGCTGAATTTCGTGGAAGCCTGGATCGACCGCGGCACCGCGCTGGGCGCCTGGCAATATTCCATCCCGCCCGATGCATCGCCCTCCACCGTGGATTGGGACCGCTTCCTGGGCCGCGCCCCCAAAGTACCCTTCGAACCGGTGCGCCTGTTCCGCTGGCGCAACTATCGCGATTACGGCACCGGCGTGGGCGGCGACCTGTTCGTCCACCTGTTCAGCGGCCTGCATTTCGCCACCGGCAGCAACGGCCCTACGCGCGTGTTCTCTACCGGCGGCCTGCGGTATTGGAAGGACGGCCGCGACGTGCCCGACGTGCTGGCCGGGCTGTACGATTACCCCGCCGCCGGGTCGCGGCCGGCGTTTACGTTTTCGCTGCGCGTGAACCTGATCGATGGCGCGGTGGTGGAGACCAGTGGATTCCGCTTCGTCGGCAGCGAGGGTATGTTGACCATCGATAGCGGCGTCACGCTAGCCCGCACGCCGCGCGAAAGCGAACCGGGATACACCATCGATACTTTCCCCAAAGCCGTACAGGAGCAGTACCTCAAGGAGTATCGCGAAAAATATCCGCAGCGCCCCAAGCTGAGCACCGGGTCGCTGGCGACCGAGGAAAAGTTCCTGCCGCCGCACGGCTACAGCGATCACTTCGAGCACGTCCGAAACTTCATCCAGGCGGTGCGGACGCGCAAGCCTGTGGTGGAGGATGCGGCCTTCGGCTTCCGCGCCGCCGGCCCCGCGCTGCTGGCCAACATCAGCTATTTTGAAAAGCGCGTCTGCAACTGGGACCCTGAAAAAATGGAGATGGTCTAAAACAAAATCCGTCCCATTTTGGGCGCCGGTTCGTCTGAGGAAGTATGGGGCCACTCAGAGCTGTAACACTTGTTGCCTGTATGACCATGACGGCCTTGGCCGCCGATAGTACCACTCCCGTGGTGACCTCGGCGGCGAGCCCGCAAATCGGAATTACTAGCGATACGCTCGCCAGCGTCTTCGGGCCGAATATCTCAACCATGAACCAGGTGGCGCCGGGACCGCCGTGGCCAACCAGTCTCGGCGATATTTCGGTCGCGTGGGTGGCGGATTCGGCGAACAATCGGAAAATGGCCCAAATCCTGTTCATCTCCCCGGACCAGATGAATATCTATATCCCGCCCGGGATGGCTGTGGGGCCGGGCACCGTTTCGTTCCCCACCACCGGTCTGGGCCCGGGCGTGGGGACGGCGGCGTTGCGAGTCGTGCCCGTGAACTTTCAGAAAGTGGCGCCTGCACTTTTCAGCGCATCGGGGACCGGCTCCGGTGTGGCCGCGGCGACCGGTGTGCGGGTGACCCTTCCCACGCAGATCCAGAGTCCGGTGCCGGTCTTCCTGTGCGACGCAGCGGCGAGTTGCCAGGCTGTAGCGATAGACCCGGGCGTGGACGCCCCGGTCTATCTTTCCTTTTATGGCACGGGCATTCGCGGTGCAAGCTCGCTCTCCGGCGTATCGGTAAAGATCGGCAATACCGCCGTGCAGCCGACCTATGCCGGACCGCAGGTGCAGACTCCGGGATTGGACCAGGTGAATGTGCCGCTGCCGCTTTCCTTGCGCGGGAGCGGCCTGGTAAATGTCACGGTGACAGTTGACGGCGTCACCTCAAACGCCGTGCAGATCGATATTCAGTAGGCCCGCCGCTTACCCCGGCAGCCGGGCATTGGTGCAACTCCGGTATAATCAATCCAGGGAGAAATCTGGGATGCTGAAGTCTGTCTGTTTAGCCGCCGTCGTGTTTTCGACCCTCTCTTTTGCTGAAGGCATTCCGCCTCACAGCGTGTCCGGCACCTATATTGAAGCCCGCACCGCCGATGTCTTCACCGGACCCTGCTTCGCCAATGGCGAAGTGGAAATGGCCGGCAAAGAGGCTGTGTTCGGCTGGAAGATCAACACCGGTAAGTGGCAGGGCGTGGACCTGCAGGGCCTCTCGGTAGTGGGCGTGGTGCGCGCCGAGCACACCTTGGGCAACGTGTATGAGCCCGTTAACGAGATGCGCGCCGTGCTGATTGTGGACAGCCGCGCCAACGCCGAACAGCGGGCCGCGCTGCGCAGCTTCGCCGTGAAAGCCGGCGGCGACCTGTTTAAGAACATCGTGAAGGTGGACGCCGCGCCCATCGAGTTCACCATCCAGAACGACAATATCCACAGCGCCGTGGCGCATCTTTCCGCCGGGTCTCTGGCGGCCATTCGCACGCGCGCCATCATGGCGGCCGATCACACCTGCGGCAACGAAGACGCCTATTATCCGCCGTTGACCGAACTGGATCACGCCATGCCGGCCTATGCGCTGGAAGATGAGTTTCAAGGCAGCGGACTGGGCGAAACCTGGAAGAACGGACCGCGGCGCTCCGGCTTCCTGGGAACTTTCCATCTGACCACGGATTAACGGCGTCGATTTGCCGGACATTCGTTCGTTTATCCTGTGAGACGGCGGTTCGCGCCATCTCATAGGAGACGAATATGGAAAGCTACTTACTTCTACTTCACGAATGCAATGAATACGCGCCTCTGAGCCCGGAGGAGATTCAGGCGATATTCGGCCGCTACCGCGCCTGGAGCCAGAAGCTGCGCGATGCCGGCCGCATCCTGGGCAGCAACAAGCTGGAAGACGGCTCCGGCCGCGTGCTCCGCGGTAAGAACGGCGATCTGCGCATCACCGATGGTCCCTTCACCGAGACCAAGGATGTGCTGGGCGGCTACTTCCTGGTTTCCGCGGAGAGCTACGAAGACGCCGTGGAGCTTTGCCGCGACTGCCCGCACCTGGACTTCGGCGCTATCGAAGTCCGGCGCATCCAAAAAGTATGAACGACCTGGTCGACCATCTGTTCCGCCGTCAGGCGGGTCTGCTGGTTTCGACCCTCACCCGCGTCCTGGGCCCGCGCCATCTTTCGCTGGCGGAAGACGTGGTCCAGGAAGCGCTGGTCAAGGCCCTGCAGCAGTGGCCGCACAGCGGTGTGCCGGCCAGCCCTTCGGCGTGGCTCATCCAGGTGGCGCGCAACCGCGCCCTGGATATACTGCGCCGGCAATCATCGTTTGCCGCCAAGGAAAGGGAGATCGCGCGCGCCATTTCGCGGCCGCCTTCGCCCGCCGAGGAGGTGGACGACCAGCTTGCGATGATGTTCCTCTGCTGCCACCCCCGGATTCCGCGCGATGCCCGCGTGGCGCTGACCCTCAAGACTGTAGGGGGCTTCGGGACCGGCGAAATCGCGCGCGCTTTTCTCATTCAGGAGACCGCCGCGGCGCAGCGCATCGTCCGCGCCAAGCGGCTGATTCGCGAACTCGACCTGACCTTCGAACTGGAGGGGTTGCCGCGGGAACGCCTGGATTCGGTGCTGGAAACGCTGTACCTCATGTTCAACGAAGGCTACAGCGGCGCGGGCGAATTCGCCGAGGAGGCCATCCGCCTGGCGCGGCTGCTGGCAGGTCACGCCACTACCCGCGTACCGCACGTAAACGCCCTGCTGGCCCTCTTCCTCCTGCAATCCGCCCGCGGACCGGCACGCCTCGATGCGCAGGGCGACCTGCTGTTGCTGGCCGGTCAGGACCGGTCGCTGTGGAACCGCGAACGTATCTTCGAAGGGCTGCGCCATCTGGATCGCTCGGCCGCCGGCGAGCGGCTGACCCCCTGGCACCTGGAGGCCGGGATTGCCGCCGCTCACGCCACCGCGCCTGATTTCGAATCCACCGACTGGGACTACATCGCCGGCCAGTACGATCAGCTCTATGCGCTCAATCCATCGCCGGTGATCGCCCTGAATCGCGCGGTGGCGCTGTCGCGATGCCAGGGCGCCGAAGCCGGACTGCGTGCCGCTCAGGCGATCGAACACCACCCCGCCTTGCAACGCTATTATCTTCTCCCGGCCACCATGGGCCGCCTCTGGCAGGAACTCGGCGATACGGAAAAGGCGGCGGTTTACCTGAAAAAGGCGCTCACCTGCGAATGTTCCGCGCCGGAGCGCCGGTTCCTGGAGCGGCAATTGACCGGACTGAGCGCTACTTCCGTCCGCTGACCGCGGCCGGGATGGCAGGCAGCGAAAACGACTTCTTGTCATTGGCCATCAGACGGACCGTTTCCGCCCTGGCGATATATTTGGCCAGAAATTCCGGATTCTGAAACTGGTTCGGTTCCAGTTCTTCCCAGGCCAGCAGTTTGTAATCTCCGGGCGGCAGATTCGTAAAATCGAATGCCCCCTTCTGATCGCTCACGGCGTTGTGGAACTGCGAGATTCGCCGCGAGTCCGGCACCAGCACCACACTCACACCGGCCATGGCGTTGCCGTCTTCACCGGTAACAGTGCCCTTCACTTCAGCACCCTCGGTGCTGAGGGTAATCTGAATTGGCCCCACCGCGCCGGCCGAAAGATCGATGCCGCCGTCATCCACTTCGTGGTCCCCATACTTCACGCTCTTGATGTAAAGCTGCGCGGACCCGTCGTCGGTGCGCACTTCGTAGCGCGCCGGAGACACGCCCTTGAAAGTGAACTTGCCGGATTCGTCCGCCGAGGCTTTCGGCGGGTTCAGCAGGATGAAATCCACCGGAGCCAGCCGGGCGCCCAGTTGCTTCAAATCGATTCTGTCGCTGCCCTTCCCTTCCAGCGCGAGGCTGCCCGAAAGATCGATCGGCGCCATGGTCTGCATGATCAGGCCGCTGAGGTGGCGATCCTTCACCTGCACCGGCATTTGCGCGCCCATGGGCGAGAGGAAATCCTGCGTGGCGCTGAGCATATATTCGCCCGGCGGCACGCCGCGAAACTCGAAGCTGCCGTCGGGATTCAGTTGCGCGCGGTTGGCGGAGAGCATCCCCAGGATGCCGGAGCCTTTCGGGGTGAGCACCACCAGGGTCATCTTGCCCTGCGTGGGCGCGTTGTCCCAGCGGCCTTTCACGCGGAAGGAATCTACCTTCACCAGGTGGATATCGATCCGGCCTACTTCGCCGCCGACTCCGACTTCCACGGGCGACGCGGTCTCCTGGTCGGCAACGCTGGGATAGTAGGTGGTAATGTAGGCCGGCTCCGGTTTGTCCTCGGCGGGCTTGGCGGCGGCGCCGGTCATGCTGCCGGTGAGATTGTTCACCAGGTTCGACGCCATCACGATGTACTTGCCAGCCTTCAGGTTTGCAACACGGTATTCGCCCTGATCGTTGGTCATGCCCTGTCCCGCCGGCGCCCACATCTTCCTGCCTTTTTCATAGGCTGCAATCATAGGCATCACCATGGCATTCTGGATGGGCTCGCCGTCGGCATCGAGTACTTTGCCGGTGATCACGGCGTTGGGTAAAAGCTTCCAGTTCAAGCCCTTCATCTGCTGCCCCGCGGACAGATTCAGCGGCGTCCCCGCCATGGAGTTGCCGCGCGCCCCGTAAGCGCCGGGGGCGAAGCCGTTCTTCTGCGCTACCAGGGTGTAGCGCCCGGGTTCCAGGTTGTCGAACGAGAACGCGCCCTTCTCATCGGTCTCCGCGGTCGTGTTCTTGCCGCGTCTGGAGAGGATCACGCTGACCTTCTTCACGGGTTCTCCGGTGATCGCGTGGGAAATCTTGCCTTCGAGCGAAGCTTTGTTGTTGTCTTTGGCCTTCTCCTTATCGGCGTCGGAGGTTTGGAATGCAGCCAGCGCCAGCACTCCGCTCAGCAGGCACACTGCCAGATTGATCGGCGTATGGAGTCGCATGATACCACCCCGGTCTACAGTTTCAGACCTGAATGTATTATTACGCGTTTCAGGTTAAACGGCACTCAGCCTGCGGCGCCGGCCCCAGGCCGCCCCGGCCAGAACGAGTATCTGCGGCGCGGCGTCGCTCAGAAAGGCGATGCTCCCGGGAACAACCATCATGGAAACGCACGCGAACGCCGCGGCCGCAATCGCATACGCCAGGCATGCCGCCGCCTCGCGACCGGGCGCCCAGCGAGCCAGCATGCGGCCGGTCGCCAGCGGGGTAACCAACACCGGCGCGAGGAACCAGATTCGCCACACCATGGCGCCCAGTTGAGGAGCATGTCCGCTCGGGAACGCGGCAACGAAAAACGCGACTCCGCTGAGGCCGGCAAAGAGCAGGTCGAGCACAACATAGACGGCCAGGCCCAGAATTGCGAGGCCGGCGATGCGCGCCGGGTTGTCCGAGACATCGCGCCAAAGCAGCGAGGCTGCCGTCTGTAAGACGCCGGACCAGAACCAGGCCGTGCCGCGAGTTCCCGCCTCTTCGGCGAGATCGCCGGCGGTTGAGGCGGCGCGGTCCCGGCTGGTAACCAGTGAGAGTGTCCATTCCGCGAGGGATATGTTATGCATAGCTGAGTCCCGGGAGTTCGCAACCCTTCAGTAACCGGCGGTACGATTGTTGCGCGCGCGTGATCTCGCGCAGGCCTTTCGCGCTGACCGTGAAGTAGCGCTTGGCCCGTCCGCCGCGCTGCGGAGTCGGATCGCCCAGTCGCGAAGAGAGCAACCCTTTGTCCTCCAGCCGGTCCAGCGTGGTATAAAGCGCGCCCGGAGCCGGACGGCGGCGCGGTACATGCGGTGATTTCCGCGCTAATCGTCACACCATAAGCGTGTTCGCCCAAGCGCAGAATCGCCAGCAGTACCACCTGCTCGAACTCTCCTAAGCGAATGGGCCGCGCGCATTTCTACTACAGAATAGAGGAAAATGCCCGGGCCGTCAAGAGTAGTCGCTATTGCCCGCTCGAACTTCACCGTGGCGTCCATAGCCGGCAGCGCTTTCAGCGATTCCAGCAGGTACGGCAGGCCCTCGGACCCGAGCGTCGAGATGCCGTCGCTCAGGTGAAAGTGCAGATGCGGCTCGGTGCTGTTGCCGGAGTTCCCCACCAGGGCCAGAACCTGTCCGCGCTTCACTTTATCGCCGGTGTGGACCCGCAGTTTGCCCGGCTGCAGGTGACCATAGAAGGCGTAGCGGCCGCCGCCCAGGTCCAGGACAATGTGATTGCCGCCCACGGTTTCGAGCGTGATCGGCACGGCGCGCGAGGTGAGGCCGGGCACGTTTTCGGGAATGCCGTCCTTCACGTCCACCACCGTGCCATCGGCCACGGCCAGCACCTCGCTGCCATAAGCGTGATAGCTTTTGTTGTCCTTGGGATCGCCCGTGTACGACTTGCCGTCTGCACCGAGGCGCAGCCAGTCGATGGCAAAACGCTGCACGATGTGATACCGGCCTTCTACCGGAAGCAATGCCCGCCGGTGGCCCGAGATATTGGAAGGGCCGTTCGCCGCCATCCACTGGTCCCCATGCAGGGGCGGGCCCAGGGTCAGCAGTTTCGCTTTCGAGACAACCGCCGCGCCGCCCTCGGTAGTGAGGTCCTCTACGGCGACGCGGTGCCGCAGTTCCGCGGGCACCGGCGCTCCCGGATCGAGAGTCACATCCAGGAATGCCGCCGCGTGCACACCGCTCGGCAGGTACCGCTTATCCGCGGCCGCGCTCACATCCACGCGGTAGAGCAAGGCGTTGAGCTCCTGGCCTTCGTAACCGGCCAGCACTTTGCCGTCCCCCAAAATTTCGACGCGTTTCAAATCGATGGCGCTGCCGCCGCCGTTGATGATGTGCAGCTCGTACATCAGGTGGGTTTTCCCGCCCAGCAGGACGGGCGTGGGCGGTGTGGGCACATACAAGTCCACGGGAATGCCGAAGGGCGTCATCTGGGCGGTGGTTAAATGCGGCCGTTCCGGAGGTTTCGCGGGCGCCGCATTCAGGCCTCGCGAAAATTCCAGCGGCAGCGGCACGCCCTGTGTCCAGGTGCCGGTGATCTTGTCGCCGGCAATGGTCCCTTCGTAATGCGCTTGCGCCGCCTTGATTTCGAACCGCACCTGGTCGCCCCTCAGGTCAATCTACGTCGAACGGCAGCACAGCGCCCTGGTCCAGGCTGTTCAGCTTGCCGGTGTACAAGCCGTCCGGAGCCTTTTCGATATTCAGCGACAGGCGCAGTCTGGCGCTACCGGCGAAGAGCGTGCCGCTCCAGTCGCCTTCGAGTTTCGGCTGGCCCTGGGTCAACGCTGCCAGCGCCCCGAATAGAAGTAGAATTCCTGTGCGCAACATACTCAGATAGACTAACACCGCGGCAGTTTCTTACAGACGGCGGCCCGCCTGCCGTTGCGCCGGAGCAGCGTCCGCGATTTAATAGGTCTTGCGACTCTGGCGAACATCTTTCCTCGTTGCGGCCTGCCTGCTGGCAGCGCTGCCCGGCCGGGCGGTCGAATATCTGGTCTACGCCGGCACCTATACCAATCGCGGCGGCAAGGGAATCTACCTGTACCGCTTCCAAACGGCGACCGGGAAACTGACGCCGGAAGGGCCGGTGGCGGAGACCGTCAACCCCACCTTTTTGGTGCTGAATCCCAATCACCGGGTTATCTATGCGGTAAACGAGAATGCCGACCAGGCGCCGGGAACGGTGAGCGCCTTCGGCATCAATCCCAAGAACGGCAAGCTGGTGTTGCTCAATCGCGCCTCGTCCCGGGGCGGCGGCCCGCGCCACATGGCCATCGACAGCACCGGCAAGTGGCTGGCAGTAGCTAACGGCGTGGGCGGCAGTATCGCGGTGTTGCCGGTTGAACCCGACGGCAGGATCGGCGAGGCGGTTGCCTACGAGAAGCAGCCTGAGAAATCGCAGCCGACCGGCGTTGCGTTCTCGCCCGACAACCGCTACCTGCTGGTGGCGGACCAGGGCCTGGATCGCATTCTGGTGTACCGCTTCGATTCCGTGAAGGGCGCGCTGACCGCCGGCGACCCTGCCTTCAAGGAAGCCAAACCGGAATCCGGCCCCCGGCACCTGGCATTCCACCCCGCCGGCAAGGCGCTGTACGTAGTCAATGAAAAGACATCCAGCGTGACCGCCTACCATTGGGGCGCGGACACCGGCGCGCTGGACGAATTCCAGAACGTGCTCACCTGGCCGATGGGATTCAATGGCACCAGCACCGCGCTGGAACTTGCAGTGAATCGCGCGGGAACCTTCCTGTACGTATCCAACCGGGGGCTGGACGGGTTCGCACAGTTCGCCGTCGATCCCGAGAAGTTCACGCTGACCGCCATGGATTATCCGCCTGCCATGGGGCATAATCCGCGCGAATTTGCGCTCGATCCGAGCGGCCGGTTTCTGTTCGTGGCCAACCAGGATTCCGGCAACATCGCGGTGTTTCGCCTGCACCCGCGGACCGGACAACTGCAACCCACCGCGGCGGTTGGCCTGCACGTGCCGAGCCTGGCCTGCGTCCTGTTCGTGCCCGAAAGGTGACCGGCTACCGCATCAGATTCCGGATCTCCCGCACCGTGCTTTCCAGTTCCTCATCGGTGGTATAGAAGTGCGGAGCCACGCGGATGCCGGCCTTGGGACGATAATCCACCAGCACTTCGCGGCGAACCAGTTCGGCGGTAATCTCCTTGCCGTTCGGCACGTCGAAGGTGACCACGCCGCCGCGCCGCTCGGGATTGCGGCAGGTGTGCACTGCGATACCCGCCTCGTCAGCCAATTCCAGCAGGCGGGCAGTCTGGCGCATGGACTTCGCGCGGATCGCCGGCACGCCGATTTCGTTGACGATTTCGTACCCCGAGCGCGCCGCATACAGCGCCGGAACGTTGGGAGTGCCGTTGAGGAATCGGTAAGCGTCCGCCGCATAGCGAATGGGGCCGCCTTCGAATGCGAACGGTTGCTCGTGCGCCATCCAGCCGGTAGCCGCCGGCTCGAGCCGGTGCCACAAGTCGCGGCGAACGTAGAGATAGCCCGCTCCCGGTCCGCCGCACAGCCATTTCACCGAGCCGCCGGTGGCGAAGTCAAGCTCCAGCTCGCGTACGTTCACCGGCACCGTGCCGGCCGATTGGTACAGGTCCGCGATCACCATCGCGCCTACGGCATGGGCGCGCTTCACAATGGCTTCCAGGTCCTGAAGGTAAGAACTACGAAATGCCACGTGCGAGACCGAGACTAACTGGGTTTCCTCGTCGATGGCATCCAGCAGCAGTTCCACCGGCAAGGTGAATCCATCGGGTGAGGGCACCGTCACCACGCGAGCGCCTAAGCGCGACAGCCCGTGATAAACATAGTCATTGGAAGGAAAGTTCAGCCCGTCGGTGATCAGCTTATTGCGGCGACCAGTCCACGTGAGGCACGAGGTCACCAGCGCCTGGCACGCCGAAACGTTCTGGTGCATCACCACTTCGCCTTCGCCCGCGCCGATGATCCGCCCGATCAGGTTGCCCACGGTCACGGGCATCTCCCACCAGCCCTCTTCCCAGGCGCGAACGCCGCGCGATGCCCACGTGTCCGTGAACTCGCGCATGCGCACTGCGGCGCGCTCCGGCATGGCGCCCAGAGAGTGGCTGATCATGTAGGTAGTGTGGCCCAGGATGGGAAATTCCCTGCGCCATGCGAGCAGCGGATCCATGTTCATTGCGCCAACTGCCGCAACACATACGGCAGAATGCCGCCGTTGCGGTAGTACTCCACTTCCTGCGGAGTGTCCACCCGCACGCCGACTGTGAAGCGGGTTTCCGTCCCGTCCGCCGCGACCGCGCGTACCTGTGCTTTCCGGCCGCCGCCATTGAGACTCGCGGGGATGCCTTCGATGTGGAACAGTTCCCTGCCCGTCAGGCCCAGGCTGGCGGCATTCTGCCCGTCCTGAAATTGCAGCGGGAGCACGCCCATCCCCACCAGGTTGGTGCGATGGATGCGTTCGAAGCTTTCGGCGATCACGGCGCGCACGCCCAGCAGCATGACTCCCTTAGCGGCCCAATCGCGCGACGAACCGGAGCCGTACTCCTTGCCCGCCAGAATCAGCAGCGGCGTACCCTCCTGCTGATACTTCATGGAGGCGTCGTAGATGAACATCTGCTCGCCGCCGGGCAGGTGCTGCGTCCAGCTTCCTTCCGTGCCCGGCGCCAGTTGGTTGCGCAGCCGGATATTCGCCAGGGTGCCGCGCACCATCACTTCGTGATTGCCGCGGCGCGCGCCGTACGAGTTGAAATCCTTCGGCTCCACGCCCTGCGCGATCAGATATTTTCCCGCGGGGCTGTCCTTGGCAATGTTGCCGGCGGGCGAAATATGGTCGGTGGTCACGGAATCGCCCAGCATCGCCAGCACGCGCATATTTTTCATGTCCGCCACCGAAGTGGCCGGGTCCACCATCTTCTCGAAATACGGCGGCTTCTTGATATACGTGGATGTCCCGTCCCATTGGAACGTGCTGCCGGTGGGCACGGGCATGCTCTGCCAGTTGCCGTCGCCATCGAAGGCGTGCGCGTATTCGTGCTGGAACATGCCGCGCTCGATCGCCATCCCTACGGTGCTGCGGACCTCTTCATTGGTGGGCCAGATGTCCCGCAGGTACACGGGCTGGCCGCTCGGGTCGTGGCCCAGCGGATCGGTGGTCAGGTCGATATCCACCGTGCCTGCGAGTGCGTACGCCACCACCAGCGGCGGCGACGCCAGGTAGTTAGCCTTCACTTGCGCGTTGATGCGGCCTTCGAAATTGCGATTGCCGCTCAGCACCGCGGAGACCACCAGCCCTTCCTTCTGTACCGCTTCGGCGACCGGTTCCGGCAGCGGTCCGCTGTTGCCGATACAGGTGGTGCAGCCGAACCCCACCAGGTGAAACTTGAGTTGCTCGAGGTACGGAATCAGGCCGGCCTGTTTGTAGTAATCCATCACCACTTTCGACCCGGGCGCGAGACTCGTCTTCACCCACGGCTTCACCTGCAGACCGCGCTCCACCGCCTTCTTCGCCACCAGTCCGGCAGCCAGCATCACCGATGGATTCGAGGTGTTGGTGCAACTGGTGATGGCCGCGATGACCACGGCCCCGTCTTCGAACGTGGCATCCGTGCCGTCGATCTGCGCCGTGGCGGCCTTCGCCGGTCCGGGAAAGGCATCGTGGAAATTCTTCCGGACGCCGGGCAATTCCACGCGATCCTGCGGCCGCTTGGGGCCGGCCATGGAGGGATTGACAGTGGCCAGGTCCAGTTCCAGCGTGTCGGAGTATTGCGGATCGGGCGTGGCATCGGTGCGGAACAGGCCCTGCTCCTTGGTATAGGCTTCCACCAGGGCGACCAGGTCGTCGGGCCGGTTGCTGAACCTGAGGTATGCCAGCGTCTCTTCATCCACCGGGAAGAAGCCCATGGTGGCGCCGTATTCGGGCGCCATATTGGCCACCGTGGCGCGATCCGCCAAGCTGAGCGCGCTCAGGCCGGTTCCGTAGAATTCCACGAACTTGCCCACCACGCCCTTCTTGCGCAGTATCTGGGTGATGGTCAGCACCAGGTCGGTGGCCGTGCAGCCTTCCTTCAACCTGCCGTGGAGCTTGAATCCGACTACCGGCGGCAGCAGCATGGAAACCGGCTGGCCCAGCATGCAGGCTTCCGCCTCAATGCCGCCCACGCCCCATCCGAGCACGCCCAGCCCGTTGATCATGGTGGTGTGCGAATCGGTCCCCACCAGCGAATCCGGGTAGACCACCGACCCGGCGCGGAACACCACGCTGGCCAGGTATTCCAGGTTCACCTGGTGGACGATGCCGGTATCCGGCGGCACCACACGAAAGTTGCTGAAGGCCGTCTGCCCCCAGCGCAGCAGCATGTAGCGCTCGCGATTACGCTGGAATTCCAACAGTGCATTGATGTCGAAGGCATCGCTGGCGCCGAAGCGATCCACCTGCACGGAGTGATCGATCACCAGGTCGGCGGGCATCAGCGGATTGGCGCGTCCCGGGTCGGCGCCCATGGCGGAGAGGGCATCGCGCATGGCGGCCAGGTCCACCACGCACGGCACGCCGGTAAAGTCCTGCAGCAGGACGCGCGCCGGCATGAAGCTGATCTCTTTGTCCTGGGTGGCGGCGCCCGACGCTACGTAGCGGATATCCTCGGGCGAAACGCGTTTGCCGTCTTCGCAGCGGACCAGGTTTTCGAGCAGGATTTTTGTGGAAAACGGAAGGCGGGAAACGCTTCCAACGCCCTGTTCCTCAAGCGTGGCGAGCCGAAAATAATCGTAGTCGCTCGCGCCCACGCGCAGCTTCGCCGCCGCGCCAAAACTGTTTTTTGCCATCTCTTCGATTGTGGCATAAGAAGGATGCTACTGCCGCAATTCGATGGTGACGCTCTTGCGGTCGGCGGCATTGCCCAGAAAATACCCGGCGGTGGTCACCGCGATGGGAATGCAGACGAAGGCGGCAGTCGCCGCGCCCTGATTCTGGTTGTCGAAGAGGCCGCCCTGAATCCCGATGGCGGCGCCGATTCCTCCGGCGAGTCCGGCTACGACACCCAAGGTGGTTCCGATCACGCGGAACTTGACGCCCTTGGTTTTCAGTTCGATGGTGCGCAGGGTGGCCCGCGGCACACGCAGGGAGCCCTTGGGATACGCGGCGCGGTCCGTCGTCTTCGTGACGCGCATCACCAGGGCGTCTGCTTCCACCGCGGTAGCCTTGCCGGTAACAGCGGCGCCTCCCGGCATGATCACCATCAGGGTCTTGCCGGTAATACTGGGAAGTTCCTCCCACGTGAGCTGGCGAGGCGGCTCGGCCGCAATGCATGACAGCAGCGGAACCAGGAGCAACCAGAACCTTCGATTCGGCATGGCAGTCCTCCGGGCATCATGCTAGCAGCCGAAGAAAGCCTTGTCGAGGTCCCTGGTCACAGCGTCCGAAAGCGGCTGCAGTTGGCCCACCGCGCGGGCATTGATGATGGCCTCGGCGGTGGATTCCAGCACCTCCAGCCGGTCGAATGCTTCCAGCACGTCCGAGCCGGTGACCAGCACGCCGTCGTTTTCCAGAATGATCGCGGGCTGGGTGACCGACAGGCGATTGGCCAGTTCTTCGCCATCGCCAAACTGCATGCCAAACGGGGCGCGGACCACGTGCCGCATCACTACGTAGCTTTCGGGAATGGTGCGGCTGTCCAGCACCGTGCCGGTGACGCTGAATGCCGTAGCATTCACCGGATAGGCGTTCACAATCGCGCCCACGTGAGGATGCCGCCGGTAGATGGCCTGATGCACCACGGCGGCGCGGCTGGGCGATTTGCCCGCCTCCACCTCGCCGTCGCGCACCAGCACCAGATCCTGCACGTCCACCATCCCGCGGTCTACCTGGTAGGGCGTGATCAGGAAGGCGCTGTCGTCCACGCGCACCGAGTAGCTGCCCTGCGTGCTGATGAACAGCCTCTGCCGGTATGCCCGGCGCACGAACTCGCTCAGCCGGCCGCGCAGTTCGTTTTCCAGGCTGGAAGGATACCAGGGCTCGAACTCCTCCAACGGCAACGATCGCTGATGTTCCAGATTGATCTGCTCATCGGAAAGGAAACGCACGCCGCCCCCCAGAAGGTTCGCCTTGATGATGGTCTTGGCGGTGAACTCCAGAGTCTCAAAGCGGCGAAACGCTTCTTGAAACGTGGCGCCCGCGGTCACCACGCCGTGATTTTCCAGGATCACGCAATCGTATCCCTGCTCGAAAGTATCGGCCACGCGATTGCCCAGAGCCATGCTGCCGGGCAGTTCGTACGGCGCGAATCCGACCTCGCCGCAGACGCGCCGCGCCTGGTGGAACAGACGCGTGTTCGGCACCTGGTGTACCAGGCTGAACGCCACCAGCGCCGTGGGATGGGCATGCACGATGCCACCCAGCTCCGGCCGGCGGCGCCGAATCTCCTGATGAATCGGCAGCTCCGACGAGGGCCGGCGCGCGCCCAGCACCTCGCCATCCTGCCGCACGCACACGATATCCTCGCGCCGAAGCGCGCCTTTATCCACGCGCGCCGGCGTAATCCACACATCGCCGTTGGCTTCGCGAATGGAAAGATTCCCGCCGGAAGTCGTGGTCATGCGATAGCGGTAGATCCGCTCCATGGCCTGCAAAATCTCATCGCGCGGGTGCTGGTATGAATGGGGCGTGAACATATTCTTCTATTGGCGCTGCAGATAAACCACGTGCGTCTGGGTGAATTCGTAGAGACCGTGCTTGCCGTCGGCGCCGCCGATTCCGCTCTTGCGCCATCCGGCATGGAACCCCTGCATGGCTTCGAAATTCTCGCGGTTGATATAGGTCTCGCCGAAGCGGATCTCCTGGCAGGCCTTCAATGCCGTATTCAGATCGCGCGTGTAAATGGACGAGGTCAGGCCATAGTCGGAATCGTTGGCGAAGGCGATGGCCTCGTCCAGATCGTGGAATGTCACGATGGGCACCACCGGCCCGAACACTTCGCGGCGGATGATCTCCATGTCCTGACGGCAGCCGGCCAGCACCGTGGGCTGATAGTAGTAGCCGCCTTCGCCCGCGCCGCGCGCGCCGCCCGTCGCCAGAGTAGCGCCCGCGGCCACCGCGCCGCGCACCAGCGAGTCCACCTTCTTATATCCCGCCTCGTTGATCAGCGGACCGTATTCCACCGAGGAATCCGCCAGCGGGTCGCCGAAACGTGTGCCCTGCATGGCGGCGGTGAGCTTCTCGGTAAACTGCCCGGCGACATTGCTCTGCACATAGACCCGCTCCGCGCAGTTGCACACCTGTCCGCTGTTGATGACGCGCGATGCCTTGATGGCGCGCACCGCGAGATCGATATCGGCGTCGGCCATGACAATCGCCGGCGCCTTGCCGCCCAGTTCCAGATTGACCTTGGTGATGTTCGGCGCGGCCAGCGCCATGATGGCGGACCCGGTTTCCACGCTGCCCGTGAAGCTGACCATGCCGATTCGCCGCGATCCGGCCAGCGCTTTGCCCGCGGTGGCGCCGCGCCCGTGAACCACGTTGATCAGGCCCTTCGGCACGTCCGTCTGCGCCAGCAGTTCGCAGAACTTCACGGCATTGTGCGGGGTCTCTTCGCTGGGCTTGATGACGATGGTGTTGCCGGTCACCAGCGCCGGCGCGGCCTTGCGCGCAATCAGGAAGAAGGGGAAATTCCAGGGCAGAATGCCGCCGATCACGCCGATGGGCTGCCGGAACAGCAGGATGGTTTCTCCGGGGCGGTCGCTCTCCAGGATTTCGCCTTCGATGCGGCGCGCCCATTCCGCCATGTAATCGAGATAGTCGGCCGTGAAAGCCACTTCCACGCGCGCCAGGTCGAGAATCTTGCCCTGCTCTTCGGTGATCACGCGCGCCAGCGGCTCCACCTGTTCGCGAATTTTGGCGGCGATGGTGCGGAGCGCCTTGGCGCGCTCGATGGCGGGCGTCTTCGCCCAGCTCTTCTGCGCGGCTTCAGCGGCGGAAAGAGCCGCCTCCACATCCTCCGCGGTGCTGTCGGGAACCGTACAAATCAATTTTCCGGTGGAGGGGTTCATCACCTCGATGCGCGCGCTTCCGCTGGACGGCACAAATTGGCCGTCAATGAAATTTTGATAGTCGGGCATGACTGACCTTTAGTTTATCGTGCCGTTTACGGTTCAATCACCAGCAAGGCAAACGTGCCGGGCAACACGGGCCTTCTGCCCCTGCCTCCCGCGGGCGCCTCACCGAATTTCGCCGAGGCGACGAAGATGCGGTGATTCGTTGGGTCGAGCCCCATGTTGCGCGATCCCTGCGGCGTTTCCACCGTTTGCACCACGCGATATTGATCCGGCGAATCCTGATGAATCACCGTAAGGGTGCCGTCCGCATTCGACGCAAATGCATTGCCCGACGCCGCGTCGTATGCTGCGCCATCCACGCCCGTGCCGATGGGCAGAGTCGCCACCACTTTCCCGGCCTGGTAATCGGAGACTGCCATGACACCGCTGCGGCATCCGCTGAACAGCCGGTGGTGCGCCGTGTCAATGGCCATCGATACGGGTTGCTTGCAGGGAGCCGTGGACCATCGCCGCGTCACCGTCGCCGATTTGCCGTCGATCTCCACCACCTCGCTGATGTCGGTCAGATTGGCGTATACCTTGCCGTCGCCGGCCGAAGCGCCGTACTCCGGTTTGCCGCCCAGCGGAATGTTCGTTATCAGCGTCCCGGCGCGCGGATCGATTACGGTCGAAGAGTGCGCATCGCCATTCAAAGTGAAGACCCGCTTGGAGGCGGAGTCGTACACGATGGCGTCCGCGTCCTCCGCCGCCGGGATGCGGCCCAGCGCCTTGTACGTCTTCAGATCGAACATGACCACGGACCGATCGTTACCGCTGGTGGCGAACCCGTGCCCCGTGTCTTCGGCGATCGCCGTTCCGTGTGCGCCTTTGAATGCCGGTGACTTCGCCCA
Source organism: uncultured Solibacteraceae bacterium (assembly GCA_963835555.1). Lineage (GTDB taxonomy): Bacteria > Acidobacteriota > Terriglobia > Bryobacterales > Bryobacteraceae > Sulfopaludibacter. Next base: position 105,973 of record CAWIGC010000003.1, read on the forward strand.
GCAGTTTCCCGTCAGTTCTCATCCACCACCATCACCCGCGTCTGGCGGGCGATGAAAACGCGGTGATGCGGCGGATCCGGCACCACGTAGTCCCAACTGCCATCGCCGCCCAAGGCGTAAGTGTGAGTGATGTGGTAAGTGGAGGATGACTGGGCGAGCAACGAAGCAACGGCAGCCAGGGTAAGAACGAACGCGGAACTACGCATAGCGACTCCTTTCCCCGAATTATAGTCCTCACTGTCCTCACTCATTCCGCAGCGCCGTCAGGGGATCCACGCGTGCGGCCCGACGTGCGGGCCAGTAACTCGCGAAAAGGCCCGTCGCCAGAAGGAGCATGGTCACCGCGGCGAAAGACCAGAAATCGAGCGGCGACACGTTCCGCACCAACCCCGAAAGCATTTTGACCGAGAACAAGCTCGCCACCAGCCCGATAGCGATCCCGATGCCCAGCAAGCGTGCTCCGGAACTGAGCACCATGGCGATCACCTGCCAGAAGCCCGCTCCCAGGGCGATGCGAATTCCGATCTCGCGCGTCTGCTGCGCCACACTGTGTGAGATCACGCCGTAAATTCCGAACAGCGCCAGCACCAGTCCCAGCGCCGCGAACACCGTGAACAGCAGCAGATTGAAGCGCGGACGCGCATACGCATCGTCGCGCAGCACCGTCTCTAAGGACTGATCCTCCGTGACCGGCTGGACCGGATCCACCGCGTAAATCTGAGCTTTGACGGCTTTGTCCAGAGCTTCGGCGGGGCCATTGCCCAATACGAAAATCCGATCGGCCCGGCTGAGCAGCGTGAACGGGAGGAACATTTCCGGCAGGATCTCATTGGAACCTACCTGATTCACAGAGTCTCCGACAATGCCGGCAATCTGGAAGGAATCGTCGGCCAGATTCCAGGGTGGGGCGGCCAGACGGGGAATGCGCACCAACCGGCCGACGGCGGCCGCACCGGCGAAATACCGACGCACGAATGCCTGGTTCACAACCGCCATATGCATCTTGCCGTTCACTTCCTGTGTGTTCAGGAAGCGCCCCTGCATCACGGTTATGCCCATCACCTGGAGATAGTTGTCGTCGGTTTGATGGACCATGACGCGCCGCGCATCGGTCCCGGAGTTGCCCACCACGGTCACCTGCCAGGTCGGAGTGTACACCGGGGGCAGGCCCCAATTGATGCTGGCGGCGAGCACGCCCGGAATGGCCCGGATGCGCCGGAGCGCTTCCTGCAGGAGGGCCGTGCGGCGGTCTGCATCTTTGTAGCGCTGTTCCGACACGGGAATGCGCAGCGTCAGGATCCGATCGGGATGGAATCCCAGATTCGTGCCCTGGATCGCGATGAGGCTCCGCACCATCAGGCTGGCTCCCACCAGTAACATGAGTGAGAGCGCCACTTCGCCCACCACCAGGGTGCCGCGGAGCACGCGCTGGCGCACGCCACCCGCGGTGCCGCGGCCCGCCTCTTTGAGCGGCGTCAGTATGTCGCGTCCCGAAAGTTGCAGCGCCGGCGCGAGGCCGAACAGCAAGGCTGCCGCCGCGGAAACGCCCAGCGCAAACAGCAGCACGGAAGTGTTCAGCGTGATCTGCGCTTCGTCGGGAATGGTGCCGGGCGGAACCATGGCGATGATGCCGCGCAATCCGCCGGCGGCAATCGCCACGCCCAGCACGGCGCCGCCGAGAGCCAGCAGCAGGTTTTCCGCCAGTAACTGGCGAATCAGCCGGAAACGCTGCGCTCCCATGGCGGCGCGCACGGCCATCTCGCGCCTGCGGTACGCCGCACGCGATAACAGCAGGTTGCTCACGTTGACGCACGCAATCAGCAGCAATAGCCCGACCGCGCCGAACAGGATCCACAACGCATCCTGAATGTCGCTGGGAAACGTCTCGCCAAAGTCCTGTAGGCGCAATTTCCAGTTCTTGGGAAAGTCATCCGGGCTGCGGTGCGCCATGTCGTGGAACAGCGGCGCCAGCGAGGCGGCCGCCTGCTGCCGGGTTATTCCCGGCTTCAGCCGCGCCAGCAGGTGGACCTCGCGTACCCCTTCCACCGTTTGGCCGCGATGAAACACGTCTGGCAGGTACACATCCGCTCCGCGCCACATGAACCGCGGCGGCATCACTCCGATCACGGTCCGGACTTTGTCATCGAGGCGCAGTTTGCGGCCAAGCACATTGGGGTCGCCCCCGAACTGGCGCTGCCAGAATCTGTATCCCAGCACCGTGACCGGTTCGGCGCCATCGACTGCGTCCTCCGCCGATGTGGTCCGTCCCACCAGCGCGGGCACGCCCATCACATCGAACGTGTTCATGGTGCAATGATTGCCGCGCAATCGCTGGGGTTCGGCCCGTCCCGTCCAGGTGACGTCCGACCACGTGGAGGCGATCACGCCCTCAAACACCGTGTTGCGCCCGGCAATGTCCACGAACTGGTCGATCGGGTAGTAACTGCCGTTTCCGCCCCGCTGGCCCTGCACCGAGACGCTCATCAGGCGGTCAGGATCCTTATAAGGAAAGGGGTGAAGGATCACCGCGTAAATCACGCTGAACATGGCGGTGCTGCCGCCGATTCCGAGCGCCAGCGACCCGATTGCGATGGCGGTGAACGAACGGCTCCGCGCCAGGTCCCGCAGGCCGAAGCGGATGTCCGACGCGAATTGTTCCAGCAGCCGGAAGAGTCTCATCCCGGTCACTCATTGCTCAATCGATGCCGCGGCCATCGCCATGAAGCTGTTGATCTCGTCCGCAGTATCGCCGCCGCCGTTGGTACGCTGCATGAAAATAATGCCCACCAAATCCTTCGCTGGATCCACCCACCCGTAGGTGCGATACGCGCCGCCCTTCACGAAACTGCCGATGGAGTTGTAACGGTATGTGCCCAGCGGCTCGCGCACCACTTCAAAGCCAAACCCGTGACCCACTCCCGGAGCGAACCCGGCCTTCATAGTCCCGGTGTACGACGTGGTCATGGTTTCCACGGCGGCAGCCGAGAGGATTCGCTGTCCGTTCAGAGTCCCCTTTTCGAGCAGCATCTGGTGGAATATCGCCATATCGGCCGCCGTGCTGAACAGGCCCCCTTCGGGCGCGGGAAATTTCGGCTGCGCCATGTTCACCTTCTTCAACCCGGTAGCCTCGTACGTGTACACCGAGGCTACGCGACCGGCCTTGTCCGCCGGCACGAAGAAGTACGTGTCTTTCATGCCGAGCGGCTGAAAAATTCGCTCTGCCAGAAAGCGATCGTAAGGCTGGCCGGTCACCACTTCGATGACGCGCCCCAGCGCGGCGATCCCGATATTGCTATAGTTCCAGGCCGTCCCCGGTTCGAACAGCAGTGTGGCGTGCGAAACCGCGGCCACGCGCTCGGCCAGCGTAGTGGGCGGCTCGCGGTCCGATGCGGAGCCAGGCAGCCCCGAGGTGTGAGTCATCAGGTCCAGAATATTGACAGGGCGCGACGGCTGCACAGAGGAGCAGCTATAGCCGGCGAGCGTGCCGCACGGATTCAACTTCAGGCCCTTGAACTCTGACAGGTACTTCTCCACCGGATCGATCAGCGAAACCCGCCCTTCGTCCACCAGGATCATAATGCCGGCGCAGGTGACGGGTTTGGTGACCGACGCCAGGCGGAAGAGGGTGTCGGTGCGCATGGGAGTCTTGCTTTCTAGGTCCTGAAACCCCACCGCATCAAGGGCCGCGACGTGCCCGTGCCGCGCCACCAGGGTGACCACCCCGGCGGTCTTACCGGCATCGACGAACTCTTTCATGCGAACGGGAATCCGCGCCAGGCGCGCGGCGCTCATGCCGGCGGCTTGCGGATCCTTCTTATCGGTCGCGAAAGTGCCCGCTGCCCATGCGGCCACGCAGCAGGCCAGGGCGATAGAAACGCCAGTCTTCATAGTTACACCTGGATCTAATTGTGGCATGTACCATGGTTGGGTGACTTTCACTCGAAGGGCATGCCTGGCGATGGCCGGCGCGAGTTTCTGCCGCGCAGCGACGATGGATCTGGCGGGAGAGTGGCGCACCATCGCGGCGCAATCGGACGGCGTGTGCGGCGCAGCGGCGATGCGAATCGATTCGGGACAGCGAATCGGCCTGCGCGGCGACGAACGCTTTCCGCTGGCCAGCGTCTGCAAACTGCCAATCGCCATGGCGATCCTCGAAATGGCCGCTGAGAAGAAGGTGTCGCTCAACGACGAGATCGAAATCCCGCCGTACGATGTGGTGCATGGCGTCAGTCCGCTCGCCGACCGGTGGCCCAAAGAGAAGCGATTCCGGCTGGACGAAGTGATCGAGGTGATGGTCACCAAAAGCGATAACACCGCGGTGCAGACGCTGTTCCGGATGGCCGGCGGCGCCGCGGGCATGGCCGCCCGGATGCGCGCGTGGCGAATCGACGGCATGCGCGTGGACCGTGACGAGCGCACCTGCGGTCTGGAGGCAATGGGCGTGAAGAACATTCCGCCCGTCGCGCAGTGGACGCCGCGGATGGCGGACTCCCTGGTGGCGCAGGTGCCGCCCGCGGAGCGAAGCGCCGCCATGCGCCGCTTCCTGAGCGATCCGCGCGATACCGGCACGCCCAACGCAACGCTCGATCTGCTCCGCCGCGGCTACACCGGCGCCGACGCCTTGGGCATGCGCCTGCGGGCCATCCTGGAAGCCACCACCACCGGCGATGCCCGCATCAAAGGAATGCTGCCGGCGGGCACCGTGGTGGGGCACAAGACCGGCACCACCGCGACCGCCGGCCGCCTGAACGGTTCCACCAATGATGCCGGAGTAATCGTCCTGCCCGGCGGCGCGCTCCTCGCGGTGGCCTTCTATCTAAAGGGCAGTACGCAAAACCTGGCGGTTCGTGAGCATACCATCGCCCGGATGGCCCGGGCCGCCTTTGACTGGGCGATGGCGTGACGCGCCCCACGCTGGCCGCCCGTTTGCAACGATTCCTCTTGTGAGGAGTGCAATATGAAACGAACACTGCAAATCTGCGTGCTGACAGCCGGGCTGGTGAGTTTAGGCACGTTTGCGTACGCGCAATATGGACCGCCGAACGGTCCCTACCAGCCGGATTCGGTCAGCAGTATGGTGGACAAAGTTCATGCCGACCTGAACCAGGGATACGATCACTGGCACCTGAACAAGGGTGATCGCGACCGGCTCAATAATGCCGAAAAGAAACTGCGCGGTTTCGCATCCGACTGGCGCCGCGGAAAGTTCGATAAAGGCGATCTGGACGAATCCATCGCTTCCATTCAACACGTGCTGGACAACAACCATCTCCAGGGTCCCGAGCGCGACGCGCTGGGAAGCGACGTGGAACAACTCCGGCAGATGCGGCAGGCGTATGACCGGCACGAGATCGGCCGCTGGTAATGCGAACTGCGCAACGGTTTAGTCCGGAGTCGCGGAGGCAAAGGGATACCGGAAAAGGCGCCAGATTTTCGTAGGAGTGTTTTACCGGCCTTGCTAGAATAGCTACCATAAAGAGTTCCTGCATATGGCCCTCGACTCAATTGAAGGTTCGCTGAAAGAGCGAGGGGTCCGCCTCACGCGGCAGCGCCAGATCCTTCTGGAGCTAATCGATAAGACCGGCGAGCATCTGGATGCCGAGCGGCTCTACCAGATGGCTAAGGAAAAAGACCCGAAACTCAACCGGGTGACGGTGTATCGGACGCTGAAAATGCTGAAGGAAGGCGGTCTGGTGGACGAACTGGACCTGATGCATTACGGCGGCGACCAGCACTACTATGAGACCCGGCTCAAGCAGGAACATGCGCACGTAATCTGCCTGCGCTGCGGAAAAGTGGAAGAGTTTTTCGGCGAGCCGCTGCAGCGTCTGCGCCGGCAGATCGAAATCCACTTCGGCTTTCAGGTGTTGCTGGCCAGGACCGAGGTAGGCGGCTACTGTGCGCACTGCCAGGCGCTGCGGGCGCGCGAAGTGGAGGACTTGCGCATCCTGTCCACGGAGCCGGACGGGGCCAAGCGCAAGCAGAAAGCGGTTAAACGCGCCCGGTCGCGGCGCGCCTGAACCTCATGAATCCCGCTGCGCACCACGGTGCTGAACCGGCATCGCTGATCGTCATCGATCCCAACGGCCATCGTACGAGAGTGGCCGTGGATCCCGTGCCATTTCTGATTGGCAGGGCTCCGGACAGCAACTTGATCATCCGTGACAGCCGGGCGTCCCGGACGCACGCCCGCATCCTGGTGGAAGGCGGCGATTACGTGGTGGTGGATTGCGGTAGCCGCCACGGAACATTTGTCAACGGGAAGCGAATCGAGCGTCACACGCTGCAAAACACGGATCGGGTGGAATTCGGCGCGCACGACTCGTACCAGCTTGTTTTCGCGCTCGACGGAGTGGAATTGAAGCGGCTGATGGAGCAGGCCGGCGCGGGTGAAAAGTCGCAGGCGCCGGGCTTGGGCGGCAACCTCGCAAAGTTGCGCGCGATTCTGGACCTGGCTCGAACCCTGCAGAGTTCCTTTTCGGTGGACGACGTACTGGTTTCCGTGGTCGATACAGCCCTTGCGATTACCGGCGCCGAACGCGGTTTTCTGATGCTGCGCTCCGGCACGGGTCTGCAGACACGGGTGGCGCGGCACAAGAAGGGGCACAAGCTGCATGACGAGGATCTGCGGGTGCCGAGAGAAGTGCTGCACCGCGCTTTGCAACACCGGCGCGAACTGCTCTCCATGAACTTCGATCCGCTGGGTGAAGGCGAAACGCGGCCGCAGAACAGTATCGCCGACCTGGAGTTGCGCAGCGCCATCTGCGTGCCGCTGGTGCGCATTCGAACCGGACAGGGCGAGGCCACCAGCGTGCTTTCCACCGGCAGCGAAACGGTGGGCGTGCTGTACATGGATTCGCGGATTGCGGCGGCCGACCTGGCGGGGGGAAACCGGGAACTGCTTCAGACCCTGGCCATTGAAGCATCTACCGTGCTGGAAAACGCACGCCTGCTGGAGGAAGAGCGGGCCAAACATAAGATGGAAGAGGAACTGCGGCTGGCGCGCACCATCCAGCAGAGTTTGCTGCCCGGAAAATTGCCGGCGGACGGCTGGCTTCAGGCTTCCGGCAGCAGTGTCGCGTCGCACGAAGTAGGCGGCGACTATTTCGACGTGACGCGGGTCAATGCGCATTGCTGGAGTGTGGTGGTGGCCGACGTATCGGGGAAAGGCGTGAGTTCCGCGCTGCTGGCGTCCCTGTTGCAAGGAGCGCTAATCACGGCCACGGACCATCCCGAAGCACTGCGGCACCGCATCGAGCAGTTGAATCGCTTTCTTCTGGGCAGGACGGGCGGAGAGAAATACGCTACGGTTTTCTACTGTCTGATGCATTTGGACGGTCGTGTGCATTATGTAAATGCAGCGCAATGCCCACCGCTGATAGTTCGCACCGGTGCCCCGCTGGTGGAACTGGAGACCACGGGAATGCCGGTGGGCTTGATGGATCCAGCCACCTTCGAATTAGCGGAGTGCCAACTGGTGGATGGCGACAGAGTGGTAATTTACAGCGACGGAGTGACCGAGGCGGCGAATTCGGCGGGGGAGTTTTTCGGCAAAAAGCGTCTACGACAGATCCTGACGGAACACAATGCCGCTTCGTGCAACGAACTGCATGACGCCATCCAGACGGGGGTCAGTGCCTTCACCGAAGAGGCTTCGCAATCGGACGACATCACCGTGGTGGTGCTGGAATACCGGCCAGCTTGAGAAATTAGGCGGCCTCCCCGGAGTAAAAGGAGGCTCCGGAATATTCCCCGGAGCCCGAGTGAGGAGGACAAAACACAATGTGAGCCGGTTAGCGGCTCACAGACGAAGAACTTGCCTGACCGGGCAGGGACCCGGCGATGCCCAGGCTGCCGACAGTGGCAGCGGCAGCGACACCACCGATGACGGCGACTGTGCCAACTCCAATACCACCCGTGGAACCTGCCGCGGCGGGAATTGTGCCTTTGGCTGCGGATGCCGCAATCACACCGGCACCAATTTTTTTCGCAATTTCCGCGCATCCACCGGTGGCCACGCGGCGCACGCCGACTACCCGAATCACCTGGGTGGCTCCCGCCACCGTAGATGCTACCGTTTCCGCAACGCCGTTGATTTCGACCCGGTTGCCGATTTCCTGCTCTAACCCGGTGCCGTGCAGTTCCAGAACGATATTGGCGGTCTGTTCGGCAACGATCAATTTTCCGCCTTTCGCCAGCAGGCATCCGGTGACGTGGGTCGGTGCGGCGCTTCCGGTATCCTGCGGTTCGAGGCTCAAGGTCTTTCCGGCTTCCACATTGGCCACCAGAACCCCACCCGAGTTCGTGACACGAACGGCGCCGCGGACGGCTGCCACCGTCACATTCCGAGGACTTCTCACCTGCACACGCGCCTCCGCGTTTGGCCCCGTGGCCACAATGTGGAGGGAATTTGCCTGCACCTCGTAATCCGGCGCGGATTCCAATTGGCCATAGTCCAGGATGAGCTTGCGTTGGTAGATTGTGGCTCGCGAATCGGACGCGAGCCGCATCTGTACTCCACCCGTAAGATGGAGTTGCGAAAGAGTTGACTCTGTCTCGATGATACTTCCGTCAAAAAGGGTGGTCGTGCCCCATACCCGGGAGTGGTCCACTCGAAAACTGCCATTGGTAAGGGCCATTCCAATGGGATTCGTCGCCGCGGGCAGCCAACACCCGAAACCCAACACCAATACCAGGAAAACTGTTCGCCGCATTGTTACCTCCGTGATCATGTACTGGTAAACCTATCGGCGGGCCGGAGGATTTCTTTAGAGGCCGCACGTGACTAAAATCAAAATGGCAGCAGAAAAATGCGTTTCCACGCCTCTTACGATTCGATGGCCAAGACGGTTTCCGGAGTGGTTGCCGTCATTTTGGCAGTGGTTGCCCTCCTCACCCACAACCTCTTCGTGGCGGGACTCGGGACGGCACTCGTTCTCCTCACGTTCGCATGGTCGCCCCGCGGATACACGGTCGAAGGCCAGACGCTCCTGGTTCACCGGCTGATCGGTAGCGCTCGCATCCCGCTCCAGGAGATCCGCGAACTCCGGGCCGGTACCGCGGATGATTTCCAGGGCGCCATCCGGCTGTTTGGCAATGGTGGCCTATTCGGGTACTACGGCCTGTTCCAAACCACCAGGCTGGGAAAATCCACCTGGTATGTCACCGATCGCAGCCGGACGGTGGTGATCGTCACTGGCGCCAAGACGGTCGTGGTCAGCCCGGACGATGTGGAGGGTTTCCTGGCGGCGGTCCGGTCCGCAGTCCCCGTCCCGGTGGCGGCAACCGGAACCGGCGCGTCAACGCCGCCGGTCCGGCGGAATTTCACGGGCATTCTGGCCGCCGCCGCGATTGCGCTCGTGGGGCTGGCGATCGCGGCGTTTGCCACGTTGTATTCCCCCGGCCCGCCGGGCTATACCATCACGCCAAGGGCGCTGACCATCCACGACCGGTTCTATCCGGTCACCGTGCAGGCTGCCGATATCGATGTCTCGCGCGTCCGCGTGGTGAATTTCGACACTGACACGGACTGGCGCCCCACCGCGCGCACCAACGGGTTTGCCAACGCGCATTACCGCTCCGGCGATTTCCGGGCTGCCAACGGCGACAAGGTTCGATTGTATTGGGCCGACGGCAGACGCCTGGTGCTATTGCCGCCGAAAGGCAGGGGTACCCCGGTTCTGCTGCAGACTGCCGACCCCGACCATTTCGTGGCGGAAGTGCGGCAGCGGTGGCAACCGTCACCGTAGCGCGCTCGCCGGATCGATTCGCGTGGCCCTGCGTGCCGGCACCCAGCAGGCCAGCGAGGCGGTGGCCATCACCAGGGCGGCCGCCAGCGCCATCAGGGCCGGGTCGTTGGATTCCAGGCCCGTCAGGACGCTACGAAGAAGGCGCACCAGAACCAGGGCCGCGGCGAGACCGATGCCTGCGCCCATCCCGGCCAGTTGCATGCCTTGGCGGAAAACGAGTCTCCCTACCTGGGCCGGCGTGGCGCCCAAAGCCATGCGCAGGGCGATCTCGCGAGTGCGCCGCGAGGTCACGTAGGAAATTACGCCATACAGGCCGGCGGCAGCCAGCACGAGCGCGAGACAGGCGGTAATGGCCAGAAGGGCCATTATGAACCGCCGGCCGGCCACCGAATCGGCCATCAGGGCGGACATGGCGGCGCTCAGGAACACCGGCTGATTCGGATCGATGGCCGCCACGGCGGCGCGAATGGCGCGGGCCAGTTCACCGGGGGGCCGGTTCGCGCGCACCACCAGAAATTGCGCGCTCTCCAGGGCGCCCGCCGCCAGGTAGACCTGGGCGATGCCGCGCTCGTCCAAGCCCGAATGGCGGATGCCGCTGACCACGCCCACCACTTCCTTCCAGTGCGGCGGACTGCCGGGCGAGCAATTGACGCAGATGCGCCGGCCCAGCGGCGAAACACCCGGCCAGAGCAGAGTGGCCGCCGCCTGGCTGACCAGGGCGACCTCGCGGGCGCCGGCCACGTCCTCTTCGCGGATCGGGCGCCCTTCCAGCAGCCTCACTCCCATGGCCGGCAGGCAGCCAGCGGTGACCGTGTCCACCTCCGCCACGGGCTGCTCGCTGAGGCGCGGCAGTTTGCGTCCGTCGCCGAAGACGGCGGCGCCGTTGTTCTGGCCGGTAAACGGCAGGGCGTCCACCGCGCCGGCGGCATCCACGCCCGCATGCCCGCTACGGAATCCAGGATGCCGCGGAACAGGGCACGGCGCTCGCCGGGGTTCCGGTAGCCGTCGCCGACCGGCACGATGATGGAGGCCAGCAGGTGGCCGGCGTCGAAACCGGGGCTGGTGCGCAGCAGGCGGACGACGCTTCCGGTCAGCATGCCGCCGATCATGACCAGGGCCACTTCCGCCACCACCAGGGCGGAGCGTAAGCGAGACGATGCGCCGCCGATTGAACCGCCCGTGCCCGCTTCGCTCAGGGCGTCCGCCGGCAGATGCCGGGATACGTGGAGCGCCGGAGCGATCCCGAAGGCCAGGCTATTGAGGATGGCAACCGACAGTGCGAAAGCGAATACCGCCCCATCGGCCGGGCCGCGGCCAGGCGCGGGATGCTCTGGGGCGCCAGGGCGGGCAACACGCTCCAGGCAAAGCGCGCCAGGCCGTATCCCGCCAGTCCGCCGAGGACGCCAAGCACGGCGCTTTCCGCCAGGGATTGGCGCACGATGCGCCCAGAGCCAGCCGGACGGCCATCTCGCGGTGTCTTCCCATGGCGCGCGCCAGCAGCAGATTGGCCACGTTGGCGCAGCCGATGAGCAGGAAGACGGTAGCCGCCGCCATCAAAAGTATGAGGCCGGCAGGGGCGCTGCCGGGCGCCCGGTCGCGCAACGGGTTCAGGGCCAGGCGCCGCCCGGTGTTGCTGCCCGGCCAGGCACGTTCGAGGGCCCTGCTGACCACCGCGAGGTCTTCCCGCGCCTGCGCCAGGGAGCCGCCCGGACGCAGCCGGGCCACCGCGCCGAAGCCGAGATTGCGGCGATCCTGCCGCGCGGGGTCCACGGGAAGCGAGGCCCAGAAATCCATGTGTCCCGAGGGTGTCCGAACGCTGGTGGCCATGCGCATGGGGAAGTCGAAATCCGGCGGCATTACGCCGATGATGGTGTATAGGTGCCCGTTTATCTGGACCTGACGGCCCACCACCGCGCGGTCCGCCTGAAAGCGGCGCACCCACAATCCGTAACTGAGGATCATGACGCTGCTGCCCGGCCGGTCCCCCTCGGGCAGGATATTGCGGCCCAGCATGGGTGTGACGCCCAGGGTGGGGAACAGGTTGGCGGACACCGAAAGGCCGTAAAGAACCTCCGGCAGGGCTGCGGAATCTCCCGAGAGGTTGAAGAGCGAGTAGTGAAAGGTGGCTACCGAGGAAAAGGGTGCGCGTGTCTCCGGCCAGATCCTGCATATCGTGCCAGGATACCCAGTCGGCGTGGGAGGCATTGGTGTAGGCGTAGTCTGTGCGTAGTTGCACCAATTGCCCGGCACCTTCGGGTTGCAGGGTTGCCCTTTCATAGGATTTACCCGCTAAAAGACGAAAATTCAGAAATTGAAGGGAAAGTCTACAGTTTTATCAATTAAAGGCCTGAAAGTGGCTATAATACCTTCAGGTGCCGCATGTGCCTTGCCATTCCCGGTAAGATTCTCGAAGCCAGCAACGTAGGCTTAAACCGGATCGCAACGGTCCAGTTTGGTGGTATTACCAGGCAGATTTACCTGGATTTCGTGCCGGAAGCCAACCCCGGCGACTACGTTCTGGCTCACGTGGGATTCGCGCTCAGCGTGATCGACGAGGCCGAAGCGGAGCGAACGTATGCCCTGCTGGAAGAGATGGGCGCGCTCGCCGGAGACGAGGGTGGCGAACAGTGAAGTACATCGACGAGTATCGCGATGGGCACATTGCCGGATCGCTGGCGGCGGCAATCCGGGCCCGCGTCACGCGGCGGTGGGTACTGATGGAAATCTGCGGCGGCCAGACCCATACGATTATGCGGTACGGCCTGGAGGATATACTGCCGCCCGAAATCGAACTGGCGCACGGGCCCGGTTGCCCGGTCTGCGTGGCCGCACTGGAAACCGTCGATAAGGCCATTGCCATCGCCGCGCGCCCGGGGGTAATTTTTGTCTCTTACGGCGACATGCTGCGGGTTCCCGGTTCGAACTCCGACTTGTTTCATGCGAAAGCCGCGGGTGGCGATGTGCGCATCGCCTACTCGCCCATGGACGCGCTGAAGATCGCGCGCGCCAATCCCAACCGAAAGGTGGTTTTCTTCGGTGTGGGCTTTGAGACCACGGCGCCGGCGAATGCCATGGCGGTTTGGCAGGCGAAACAAGAGGGCATCGCGAACTTCTCGATGCTGGTGTCGCACGTGCTGGTGCCGCCGGCGATGCGCCTGATTTTGAGTTCGCCTGAGAATCGCGTGCAGGGACTCATCGCCCCCGGGCACGTCTGCACAGTAATGGGCTGGCGCGAGTACGAAGAACTGGCGCGCGATTTCCACATGCCGGTGGTAATCGGCGGGTTCGAGCCCCTGGACTTGCTGGAGGCCATTCGCATGCTGGTGTGCCAACTGGAAGACGGCCGCGCCGAAGTGGAAAACCAGTATGTGCGATCGGTGAGCTATGCCGGCAATCCGGCCGCGCAGCGGGTGATGGGGCAGGTATTCGAAGTGACGGACCGCGTGTGGCGCGGAATCGGCGCGATTCCCATGAGCGGTTACCGGCTGCGCGAGGAGTTCGCCGCGTTCGACGCCGAGAAACTGTTCGGCGTCCAGGAAATCACAGCGGCGGAACCGGCCGAGTGCCTCAGCGCGCAGGTGCTGCAGGGCCTCAGGAAGCCGCCGGAATGCAGCGCATTCAGCACGCGGTGCACGCCCGAATCGCCGCTGGGCGCACCCATGGTATCGACGGAGGGCGTATGCGCAGCCTACTACCGGTACCGGCGCTGTACCGTGCTGGAGGGGGCCCGGTGATGTCAGTCAGTTGCCCCATCCCACTTCCAGCCAAGGATATGGTGCTGCTGGGCCACGGCAGTGGCGGCAAGCTCAGCGCCGAACTGCTGCGCGACATATTTCTGCCCGCGTTTGCGAATCCGGTGCTCGCCAAACTGGACGACCAGGCGTCTCTGGAGATCGGGGGCGCGCGTCTGGCCTTCACCACCGATTCGTTCGTGGTGAAGCCTCTGTTCTTCCGCGGCGGAGATATCGGCTCGCTGGCGGTCCACGGCACAGTGAACGACCTGGCAGTGGGTGGCGCCCATCCTATGTTCCTTAGTGCCGCCTTCATTTTGGAGGAAGGCTTCCCCACCAGCGACCTGCGCCGCATCGTGCAATCGATGGCGGACGCCGCGGCGCGCGCCGGGGTGACCATTGTCACGGGCGACACCAAGGTGGTGGAAAAGGGACATGGCGATGGCGTCTACATCAACACTACAGGCATAGGCTTGCGGCGCGACGGTGTTATCCTTTCCGCCGACCGCGTCCGCACCGGCGATGCCGTGATCCTGAGTGGCAGTCTCGGGAATCACGGCATCGCCATTCTTTGCGAACGGGAGGGTCTGGAGTTGGAGACGGAGGTGGAAAGCGATTCCGCGGCGCTCCACACTCTGGTGGATGCCATGTTCGCTGTGACGCCACAGATTCGCTGCATGAGAGACCCCACACGGGGAGGTCTGGCCAGCACGCTGAATGAGATCGCCAGTCGCTCGCGGGTGGGCATCACCATCTTCGAAGAGACACTGGTGATTCACGATGCCGTGCGCGGAGCGTGCGAATTGCTGGGTCTCGATCCTCTTTATGTTGCCAATGAAGGGAAGCTGGTGGCGATGGTCGCCTCTGAGAGCGCGGGGGATGTAGTGGCAGCCATGCGGCAGCATCCACTGGGCCGCGACGCCGCAATCATCGGCGTGGTGGGCGGCGCGCGTGCCGGCATGGTGACAATGCGCACCGGTCTGGGGACTACGCGAATCGTGGACATGCTGGCCGGGGATCAACTGCCGCGCATCTGCTAGACAGAAGCCTGCCCGGCCACCCCTTAAAATAGCGCTAGATGACCAGAACCGAGATGTACCGGCGGATTTCCGCGCACCAGGGCCCCTGGGACATGATTGTGATTGGCGGCGGCGCGACCGGCGCGGGCATCGCGGTAGACGCGGCAGCTCGCGGTTATAAGCTGCTGCTGCTGGAGCAGAACGATTTCGGCAAAGGCACTTCCAGCCGCAGCACCAAGTTGGTGCACGGCGGCGTACGGTACCTGGAACAAGGCAATCTTTCCCTGGTGATGGAAGCTCTCAAAGAGCGCGGGCTGCTGTTGCAGAACGCGCCGCACCTGGTGCGCAACCTGGCGTTCGTGGTCCCGGCGTACGATTGGTGGGAATCGCCTTTCTACGGCGTGGGGCTCAAGCTGTACAACCTGCTGGCGGGCAAATACGGATTCGGCGATTCGCGGATTCTTTCGCGCGAAGAAACGCTGGAGAAGCTGCCGACCATTAATCCGGAAGGCCTGCGCGGAGGCGTGGTCTATTACGATGGCCAGTTCGACGATGCGCGTCTGCTGATCGATTTGTTGCAGACCGCCGCCGGACTGGGCGCCACCGTGCTGAACTATGCCAGGGTGACGGCCCTGGACGGGCACACGGTTCGCGTGCGCGACCATATCGCCGGCAGCGAGTTCGAGGCCACAGGCAAGGTGGTCATCAATGCCGCCGGGGCGTTCACCGACGAGGTGCGCCGCATGGCCGAGCCCCAGGCGGAGGCGATCATCGCACCGAGCCAGGGAGTGCACCTGGTATTCGACCGTTCGTTTCTGGCCAGCGATCACGCCATCATGGTGCCGCATACCAGCGATGGGCGCGTGATGTTCGCCATTCCGTGGCACGGCCACACGGTGGTCGGCACGACGGATACGCCCGTACCCGCGGCGGAACTGGAACCCGTGGCGCTGGAGCAGGAGGTGGAATTCATCCTGCAGACCGCATCGCTCTACCTGGCGCGCAAACCGGAACGCTCCGACGTGCTCAGCGTGTTTGCGGGCATCCGCCCGCTGGTGCGCGAGGGCGGAGCGGGCAACACGGCGGCACTCTCGCGCGGGCACACGATTCGCCTGGAGCCGGGAGGGATGGTGACCATTTGCGGCGGAAAGTGGACCACGTACCGGCGTATGGCGGAGGACTGCGTGAACCAGGCGGCCATCCTGGGAGGCTTGCCCGCGGCGCCTTGCGTTACGGCGAGTCTTCGCATTCAGCCGCCGGAACCGGGAGACGCATTGCTCCGCGGCGTAAGAGACGAGATGGCAGAGACCGTGGAAGACATTCTGGCGCGGCGCACGCGCACGCTCTTTCTGAATGCCCGCGAGGCGCTGGTACAGGCGCCCGCGGCGGCCAACCGCATGGCCGTGGAACTGAACCGGGACGCAGACTGGGAAGCGCGGCAGGTTGCGGCGTTCCAGAAAGTCGCCGAGGGCTACCTGCTGACTCCGTAGACGGTGGTCGCGGGGTTGTAGTTGCGCCAGTCGAACCAGTAGTCCTTCAGCACCTCGACAGGCTCCAGGCACTGCCCTTTTGCCTGGCCGGCGGTGGCGCAGCCATGGAAGTTCCATTCACTGCCGGTGGCTTCGTCCATCAGGAGCACACCCGGTTCCTTTCCGCCGAAGCGGTAAAAATCGGGGGTTCCGTTCACTCCGGGAATGCGGTCGCGGAATGCCCGGACGGATTGCTCGTCAGGCCCTACCACGAGCAGGACGGGTTCGGCGCCCACGCGATCCTTCACCAGCTTTTCTTTGATTACGCGGTCATAAGGAAAGGCACGGCTGGCGCCGCCGGCCTGAATGCCGAGCATGACATCGCGGCCGGCCAAGCCGTGCTCCGGAAATGCGATTACCGTGGGCGCGCGCTCCATGCGAACGTCCCAATCGCGTTTAGCGTAGCCAAAGACATATTGGGGGACATCGTCGAGAACCGTCCCTTGCGGCTGCTCGGATTTCCAGGTAGCCAGCGTCAGCTCATCGGAGTGAACCAGCGTCAACCGGCGGCCCTTGAGAGGCCCGGAAATCGCAGCGCCGCTGATTTGCTGCCAGTAGGTGCCGGTCTCCTCGTCGCGCATGAGAAAGTTCTGGTTGTTGATGCCGGCCAGATGAAAGGTGAGCCGCAGCCCTGCAATATCTCTCGTCCACACCAGACCGGTGTGACAGAGCGTTCAATAGGTAGCGACGATGGCCTGACCGTCCACCACGTCGTTGATCACGTGATGGTACGAGATGCCGCGGATGGGATAGGCCCGCGCCGCTTGGCCGATGCGAATGGCGATCACCTTCTCCGCCCCGTCCAGCTTAACGTCGCGCGCCGCGGTGAAGGTAGGGTGACGGTCCGGGTGAAACATCTGCTCATAGATATTGACTCGGGCCAGGAACGCCAGTACGATGACCAGTGCGGCGCCGGCCGACGGGAAGACGCGGCGCCACTTGCCAGGTTGCAGGCGCCAATAGGCGGCCAGCGCCAGAACGGACGCAAGCGCGGCGATGGTCGTGAGGACGGGACGGAACCTTGCAACAGCCAAGGCGAGCGCCAGTTCCTGCGCGCCTTGATGGCGGAAAGGCCGAATCACGTAAATGGGATAGACCACGCAGAGAAGCGAAACGAAAAAACAAATAAGCAGAACCCAGACGTAGATCCGGCGATGGATGATATTGGGCAAAATGTCCCTCCTGATTGTCAGCGAGGATATCGCAGGGCGGTGCGAGCTGTAAATAATATAAACAAGTTAGCCGGCCCTAAAAGCCGGCCAACCGCACGACCAGGCCGGCCAGCGCGGCTCCGGCGAGAGGACCCAGGATCGGGACGGGCGCATAGCTCCAGTCCGAGTCGCGTTTCTTGGCGATGGGCAGAATCGTATGGGCGAGGCGCGGGCCAAAGTCGCGCGCCGGATTAATGGCGTAGCCGGTGGTGCCGCCGAGACTCAGTCCGATCCCCCAGACCAGGCAGCCAACCAGGTAGGGCCCCATGCCGGGCGCGGGTCCGCTCGCCGAGACGGCTTTCGAACCGATCGCGCTGGCCACCAGGACGAGCACGAACGTGCCGATCATTTCGCTCGCCAGGTTGGCGGCGGGATTGCGGATCGCGGGCTGGGTGCAGAAGCAGGCCAGCTTGCTATCGGCATCGGGCGTTTCGCGCCAATGCGGAAAGAAGTGTACCCATACCAGGGTGGCGCCGCAGAAGGCACCCGCGAGTTGCGCGCCCAGATACGGCAGGAATTTACTGAAATCTCCGGTGGCGACGGCGCTGCCGATGGTCACCGCGGGATTGAGATGCGCGTCACTGCCGCCACAGGCGATGGCGGTGAAGACGCCGGTCATCACGGCGAGGGCCCACCCGGTGGCGATCACCATCCAGCCGGCGCCTTCGGCTTTCGATTTGCGCAGAAGGACGTTCGCCACCACGCCGTTGCCCAGCAGGATCAGCACCATCGTGCCCATGAATTCGCCAAAACATAGCTTTCCCATGGCCTACTCCTCCCCCAGCCAGTCGAACGAACGGGTCACGGCCTTCTTCCAGAAGCCGTACATTTTCTCGCGCCGCCCGGCGTCCATTTGCGGGCGCCAGGTTCGATCCACCGACCATTGCGCGCGCAGGTCGTCCAACCCGGCGTAGAAGCCCACGGCAAGCCCGGCGGCATAAGCGGCGCCCAGCGCGGTGGTCTCTTTCACTTTCGGCCGCACCACGTCGCGGTCCAGGATATCGCTTTGGAACTGCATCAGCAGTTCGTTTTCCACCATGCCCCCATCGGTGCGCAGGACGGCGACAGGCACACCCGCGTCCTTTTCCATCGCCTCGACAACTTCGCGCGTCTGGAAAGCCGTGGCCTCCAGCACGGCACGCGCCAGGTGGCCCTTGTTGGTGTAGCGCGTGAGTCCGGCGATGACGCCCCGCGCGTTGTGCTTCCAGTAGGGCGCATAGAGGCCGGAGAAGGCCGGCACGAAATAGATTCCGCCGTTGTCTTCCACGGTGCGCGCCAGGGTTTCGATTTCGGGACTCTTGCCAATGAGGCCGAAATTATCGCGGACCCATTGCACCAGGGCGCCGGCGATGGCCACGCTGCCTTCCAAAGCGTACTGCGCTTTGGCGCCGCCCAGTTTGAATGCAACCGTAGTCAGCAAGCCGAAGCGGGAGTGCACGATCTGCTCGCCGGTGTTCATCAGCAGAAAACAGCCGGTGCCGTAGGTGTTCTTGGCTTCGCCGGCGTTAAAGCAGGTCTGGCCGACCAGCGCGGCTTGTTGATCGCCCAGAATGCCGGCCACCGGCACACCCTTCACCGCGTCCAGCGTGGCTTCGCCGTAGCGCTCGCTGCTGGAGCAGATGCGCGGCAGGATCGCGCGCGGTATGTGGAAGGCGTCGAGCAACTCCGCGTCCCAGTCCAGCGTTTCCAGATTCATTAACTGGGTGCGGCTGGCGTTGGTGCAGTCGGTGATGTGGAGGCCGCCGGTGAGGTGCCAGACCAGGAAGGTATCGATGGTGCCGAAGCGGACCTCGCCGGCTTCGGCGCGCTGGCGCAGCCCGGGGACGTGGTCGAGAATCCAGCGGATTTTGAGGCTGCTGAAATAAGTGGAAAGGGGCAGTCCGGTCCTGGCGCGAAAGCGGTCCGCTCCGCCCTCCCGGCTGAGTTCGCTGACCGCATCGCCGACGCGCATATCCTGCCAGACCAGCGCGGCATGCACCGGGTGGCCGGTTTTGACATCCCACAGAACGGTGGTTTCGCGCTGATTGGTGATGCCGATGGCGGCCAGGTCGGCCGGTTGCAGGCCCGCCTGCTGCATGGCCTCGGCGATCACCTGAGTAGTGCGGAACCAGATCTCATCGGGATCGTGCTCCACCCAGCCTGGCTGGGGATAGATCTGCTCGTGTTCCTTCTGCGCGGAAGAAACGATGCGGCCGCTCCGGTCAAAAACGAGGAAACGGGTGCTTGTGGTGCCCTGGTCCAGGGCTCCGATGTACGATGGCATGCGTACATAAGAATAACGCTCCTTGGCCGTCCCTGTGATACGATCCTGAATCATGACCCGTCGAAGCGCGTTTCGAACAATTGGCGCAGCCATGGCCGTGGCTCCCCTGGTGCCCGCGGCGCCGGGATCGGCCGGCCGGCTGAAACAATCGCTGTGCCGCTGGTGCTATTCCAAAATTCCACTTGACGACCTGTGCAGGCAGGCCGCGGAGATCGGGCTGAGCGGTATCGACCTGGTGGAACCGGACGAGTGGCCCACCGTCCGCAAGTATGGACTGGTTCCCACCGTGACGCAGGGCAAGGCATCCATACCGGATGGGTGGAATCGCAAGGAGAGTCACGACCGGCTGGAGGCTGAAATCCGGGCGCGCATCACCCGCGCGGCCGAGGCCAAGGTGCCCAACGTGATCACGTTCTCCGGCAATCGCAAAGGCATGAGCGACGATGAAGGCAAGGCCAACTGCATCGCTGGCCTGAGCCGCGTCAAGAAATTCGCCGAAGACAACGGCGTGACCGTAGTGCTGGAACTGCTCAACAGCAAAGTGAACCACAAGGATTACCAGTGCGACCACACCGCCTGGGGCGTGGACGTGGTCAAGGCGGTGGATTCGCCGCGCGTAAAACTGCTGTACGACATCTATCACATGCAGATTATGGAAGGCGACATCATCCGCACCATCAAGGACAATTTCCAATACATCGGCCACTATCACACCGGCGGCGTGCCCGGCCGGCACGAACTGGACGATACCCAGGAACTGCAGTGGCGCACCATAGCCAAGGCCATCGCGGACATGAATTTTCAGGGCTACTTCGCGCATGAATTTGTGCCGGTGCGCGACCCCATCGCTTCGCTCAAAGAGGCCGTGACGCTGTGCACCGTTTAGGCGTGTTGGCCCTTGCCGCGATGCCGCTTGTGGCACAGCAGTATGACGTGGTGCTGGCGAACGGACGCGTCATGGATCCGGCGTCGAATCTGGACGCGGTGCGATTCGTGGGAATCGCGGGAGGGAAAATCGCGGCCATTTCCGCAACGCCGTTGCGCGGGCGGGAAGTGGTGGACGTGAAGGGACTGGTGGTCGCGCCCGGCTTTATCGACATCCACCAACACCGCATCAACCCCGAGAACTTCGCCTTCAAGGCGCGCGACGGCGTGACCTCGGCGCTCGAAATGGAAGTAGGAGTTTCGCCGGTTCCGCCCTGGTATGCCGAACGCGCAGGGCATTCGCTGATCAACTTCGGCGCGACCGTGGGACATATCCCGGCACTGATGGCGGCGATGCACGATAGCGGCACGTTCCTGCCGCACGATGCGGCGGCCACTCGCGTGCCGACAGCGGCGGAACATGAGGAAGCGCTGCAACTGTTGCGCCGCGGGCTGGCAGATGGCGCAATGGGTATCGGCATGGGGATCGCCTATGTGAAGGAGACGCGCGCGCAGATCCTCGACGTATTTCGCCTGGCCGCGGAGAACCATGCCACCCTCTTCGTCCACATGCGCAACAGCGGACCGGTGGAGCCGGGCGCCATCGATTCGCTCCAGGAAGTGCTGGCCGACGCGGCGGCGACTGGGGCTTCGCTGCACGTGGTCCACATCACCAGCACCTGCCTGGCGGAGACGCCGGTGTGTTTGCAGATGATCGAAGGCGCGCGCAAACGCGGCATGGACGTCACCACGGAGGCATATCCGTACACTGCCGGAATGACCGATCTGGGGTCGGCGATCTTCGACGAAGGCTGGCAGAACCGCCTTGGCCACATCGGTTACGGCGACCTGCAATGGGCGGCGACGGGCGAGCGCCTCACTGCCGAAACCTTCGCGCGCTACCGCAAGCAGGGTGGGATGGTGGCCATCCACGGGATTCCCGAAGAGGTCGCGCGCGCGGCGATGGCGGACCCCACCGTAATCGTGGCGAGCGACGGCATTCTGGACGAAGGCAAAGGGCATCCGCGGGCGGCCGGAACGTTCTCTCGTGTGCTGGGCCGGTACGTGCGCGAACAGCATGCGCTCAGCCTGATGACGGCATTGAACAAGATGACCGCCATGCCCGCCGCGCGACTCGGCCTGAAGGATAGGGGCCGGCTGGCAGTCGGGGTGGACGCCGATATCACCGTATTCGATCCGGCGCGCGTGATTGACCACGCGACCTTCGATAAGCCCGCACAGTATTCCGAGGGCATTCCGTACGTACTGGTGAACGGGACGTTCGTGGTGAAGGCCGGCAAGTTACAAAGCGTGACGCCGGGCCGCGAGATTCGACGGCGTTGAAAGTTCAGCCTCAAACGCGACGTCAGGCATTGACCGGAGCACTGAAGACTTTTGTTGCATCGTATGTACTACCCGCGGTGCGGGCAGAGGCGCCTGGGACAGATACCGCTTGGCGCGCGATCAACATCGTGAACTTCATCCGCGCCCAGGAGCCTCGCGAGAGAATCGATCTGATCCAGCCTGTACAAGAGCAGATGGTGCTGATTAAGGCTCACAAATTTCCAGCAACCTGGTTGCTTCAGTACGATGCGCTGGTGGAGGGGCCATTTGTCGAGTACCTCTTGTCGGAAATGCCTTCCAATCATGAAGTGGGCATCTGGTTCGAGATGAATCGGAGGATCTGTGAAGATGCGGGCATCGCCTGGCGTGGCAAGCCGGATTGGGAGTGGGATTACCACGTCCCTGTGGCCTATGCGATTGGCTACACTCCCGGTGAACGCCGGAAACTGGTTGACACAGCCATGGCCACTTTCAAACGGATCATCGGCCGCCAAGCCAGGAGCGTGGCATCGTGGAATCTGGACGCCGTCACCCTGGCGCATCTGTCTGACCGCTACGAAGTCGATGCTTTCGCCAATTGCCGCGACCAGTTGGCGACCGACGGCTTTACCATCTGGGGTGCGCCCATCGCGGCCTACTATCCGAGCCGGCTTAACGCCTGGAGCCCTGCTGTAGACGTGAAGCATCAGATCCCGACTCCGATGTTTCGCCTGTTAGGGCAGGATCCCGTCTACTATTACGACAAGACTTTCCCGTATCCGGATACAATGGAGCCGGTCTGGGCGTCAGGCCGCTCGGAGACGTTTGTCCGCCGGTTTCTCGAAATGATTGCGCTCGGGCCGGCTCAGTCGTTCACCTATGCTCAACTCGGCCAGGAAAACAGTTTTGGCTGGCCGGCAATGCGTCAAGCATATCCGATGCAGATGGACGAGCTCGCGCACATATGCCGGGAAACGAGTTTAATTGTCGAGACGATGGGCGAGACGGGACGTCGCTTCAAACGCTCCTTTCGGTCCACACCCCCGCAGGCTGAGGTGATGCTGAAGGATCCCTTCGGCAACGATCAACTGCCGCAGCGCACCGTCTGGTATCAGAGTAAGTACTACCGCGCGAACCTTCATCTCCGCGGGGATCGGTTCTATCTACGCGATCTTCATGTCTATAACGATCGCTTTCCCCAACCTTATCTGACCGAAACAGCCCGGCAGCACGGCATCGAACAGCGCATGTTAGCTGTGCTGGATGGTTATCACTGGAGCGATAGCAAAGTGCGCGCCATGGGACGATTCGAACTGATCGGGGAGAACGGCGCGGTGACGCCGTTAGCGATGTCCGGGCCTCCCGCGGTCATTCAGTCGGAATCGGGTCTACAAACCGAACTGCCTCTTTCCTGCGGCGGCACGTGCGTCGCCATATTTGGCGTGCGCGAGATCGAGTTCAGCTTGAGAGGTGCGCCATCGCGATCGAAGCTGGCTCTGGTTTTTGAGTGGGCGCCGGGCCTCAGCGCCATTGAAAACGTTTCTTCTCGGCGCCTGAGTTATCGCTTTCGCGATTTTCCTTACGCAATACGGTTGGCCAATGGCGTAGCCGCAAGGACTCCCGACGGTATTCGGATCGTCGCTGGTCATAACGCCGCTCTCCGCCTCTTGATGGCCCAGACAGCCTGAGAGCACCGCCTGTGATCATTAGCCGCTTCAACACTACAGCCAATCCGGTATCGCGAGACGAGTCTGCGGTTGCTCGAGTTCGACCATTCACCGGTGCGGTTCGGCACGGCCATGCTCTTCCGGTGCTATTGCGCACCGGACTTTCCGCGCCGTTTTCAATAGGGACGGATCCGTACGTGAGCCGCCGACGTTCGCTGATATAGTGGTTTAGGACGTTTAAGTTCGTTACCGCCTGGAAGTTGCTCCCCTAATCTTTGGTGCGCAAGGAAATCTGGTTCTGGGTCCGAGTCTGCGGATTTCTAGCTGCCCCCAAGCGTGTTTATGCTCGCTTCCCAAAGGTTCCCCATGCGTTTCACCGGTATTTTCTTCGTTCTCTCAATCGCCGCCACTGCTCAAGTGCATACGCTTCAGGACGGCACGCCGGTGCGGCTTCGCCTCGGCCGAACCATCTCTTCCGCCACTGCGCACGTCAACGAAACCGTGGATTTCGAAGTCACCGAACCCGTGATTAGCCGGAACTACGTCGTGATTCCGAAAGGGGCAGTTGCGCTCGGCCGAGTCACCAAGGCGGAGCGCAAACGCCGCTTCGGCCGCGGCGGCGCCCTTGAAATCAGCGTCGACTCCGTGCGCCTCGCCACTGGACAATCCATCCCTCTGCGAGCCACCCGCGAAAGGGGAGAAGGCGACATGAGCGGAGCCCGCGTAGCCGCCACCATCGCAGCGTCGCCCGTGTTGGTGTGGGTGAAAGGCAAGGACGTGACCTTCCAAAAAGGGATTGACACCACCGCGTATGTCAGCGGCGATGCACGGCTCGAGGAATCCAGTCCGAGCGGCGATTCTCGGGCGGATGCTATGGCCGATCGCGGGAGCGCCACCGGCGCTGTGCTCACCAATGCCGACATCGTGCACATGCAAAAGGCCGGACTCTCCGACGAGATCACTTTGCGCACGATCTCCAGCTCGCCAGCCAACTTCGACATTGGCGCCCAGGACCTGATCAGATTGAAGGAAGCCGGCGTAAGCGAGAAGGTCATCAACGCGATGGTACAGAAGTCCGGCAGCCGCTAACCTGAGTGGGTACTGAGGTCGCACGAACCACGTTTCTGCCGCCTCAACCAGCCAGAGAGGCTGCGTCAACTGTTCGAATTTGCGGCAAACCAGTGAAGTCGAAAGCCTTAGTCTAAGCCGCGCTACATTTCGGGATGGATCAAAGCCCCGTATACCGGCGGGCGGCTCATATGGTTCATCTGAGGTTGGCCGTTGCCGAACATTCTCTGGGTCATTCCAATGAAGACGAGGTCGTTTGCCGGATCGGCCCAGAACCACGTAGCGGCGGCGCCTTCCCAGTAAAACGTGCCCTTTCCGACGACCTCGTCGGCAGCCGGCGGATCGTTGTACACCGCGAGATCATAGCCCCATCCATGTCCCGGCCGCATCACCGCATTTCCGATCGAGAATTCACCAGTCATCAGTTTGGGCGATAAGTGATTCGAGGTCATCAGAGTCCACGGTGGCCGGAGCGAGAATGCGCGCACCGTCCAGTTCGCCGTGGTTCAGCAGCATCTGGGCGAACCGCGCGTAGTCCCTCGCCGTGGAAACCAGACCGCCTCCTCCCGAAGGCGCTGCCGGCATCGACACATAATCAGCTCTTGGCCCCGAGGCTGCGCCCGTCAAGACAAGCTTCCCGTCCGGGCCTCCGGAGTAGAGCGTCGCAAACCTCGAACGTTTCTCTTTGGGCACGAAAAATCCGGTATCCGTCATCCGAAGCGGCTTGAAGATCCGTTCCTCCATGAACTCCGGTAGCGGCTTCCCCGAGATCTTCTCGATAAGGTAACCCTGGATGTCCATCGACACGCTGTATACCCACTTCTGCCCCGGCTGGTAAAGCAGGGGTATGCCGGCGAGGCGCTGCATCATTTCGTGCAGATTGGCCGTCCCGGACCAGACCTTGGCCATATATAACTTGTCGACCGGCGTCGAACCGAACATCCCATAGGTAAAGCCGGCGGTGTGCGTCATCAGTTCGGCCAGTGTGGGCGGGTGGACCGGCGGTTCGGTGATCGTCGCGCCGTTCGCATCGACTCCTTTAAATACCTTCAAATCCGCGAACTCGGGGATGTATTTCGAGATGGGATCGGACGGATGCCACTTGCCTTCCTCGTAAAGGATCATCATGGCGACGCCGGTGACCGGCTTGGTCATCGAGTAGATCCGAAAGATCGTGTCGTTTGTCATGGGAGCGCCGGATGCCAGATCCTTCACGCCATAAGACCCTTCCTCTACCAACTTGCCGTGGCGCATGAGCAGCGTAACCACGCCGGCCAGGCTCTTTTCGTCCACGGTGCGCTGCATGGCTTCGTGGAGCCGGCCCAGCCTTTCCGAGGAGAAGCCCAGCGACTCGGGCTTTGGGTGCGTTGCCTGAGCCAAGGCGAAAACCGGCGCCAAAACAAGAACAGACAGGAGCGTGAGAGTCTTACCAGGGGCGGCTTTGTGGCACACAGTGGATTCCATGCATCGAATGATACCGTAGCCGCGGACCTGTCTCCCGCCGATGAACCGACGCTTATCCTACGTCGCGCAAGGCCGACATGGGATCGAGCCGCGCCGCCCGCCGCGCCGGAATGTATGCGGCCAGGGCGATTGCCGCTGCCAGCAGCACTGCGGCACCTGCCAGTTCGAGCGGATCGTTGGGATGAATGCCAAACAGCAGGCTTTTGACCAGGCGGCTGGCCGCCAGCGAGATGCCCAGCCCCGCCAGCATCCCGACGGCGGCAATCAGCGCGACACCGCGCAGCATCAGCCGGACTACCGATTGCCGCTGCGCGCCCAGCGCCATGCGAATTCCGATTTCGCCGCGCCTCCGCACCACGCTGTACGCCGTGGCGCCGTATAGCCCCACCATGGCCAGCAGCAGGGCAAGGGAGCCGAAGATGGTCGAGAGCAGCGCCACCATTCGAGGCTGCACCAGCGACTCTTTCACCTGCGTATCGAAATTACGGAATTCCAGCGAGATGCCATGGTCCACGCCGGCCACTGCGGCACGCAGGGAAGGAATCAGCGATTCCACCGCGCCGGCCGAACGGATGGCGTAGTGAACGTCGGGGAAGGGATCGGGATCCTGCGTGAGCGCCAGATAGGCGATACTGCGCGACGCCTCGTCGAGGCGGTTGTACTTAGTATCTTTGACTACGCCGATCACCTGGCAGGTTTCCGGAACGCCCATGGTTTTGCCCAGCGGGTTCGCCGAGCCAAAAAATTTTCGCGCGGTCTCCGCGTTGATGATGATCACGCGCGGGGCGTTCAGATCGTCGTGCTCGTTGAATTCGCGCCCCATGAGCAGCGGTGTGTGCATGGTGGCGAAATAGCGCGAGGAGACGCGATTAAAGAAGACAATCGCATCGCCCCGCGACTTGGGCGTGAATCCTTCCACCTTCACCGGCGATGCCCAACCCTGGCGGCCGATCGGCGCGAGTTGATTAGTGGCGGCGGAAACAACCCCCGGCAGCGCACGGAAACGGTCCAGCAGTTGGCCATAGATCTGGTTGCGTTGCGGCGCGGTGGTGGCTTGCGGAAGGGTGACGCCCACCATCAGAATGTTGTGCCGGTCGAAGCCGCTGTCCACGGCCAGCAGGTTGCGCAGCGTGCCCAAAAACAGGCCCGCGCCGGCCAGCAGCACCAGCGAGAGGGCCACTTGCGCGGCCACCAGAGCCGAGCCGAGGTGGAATCGGGAGAAACCCTGGACCGATCCGCGCTCGTTCTCCTTCAGCGCATGATTCAGCCCGATGCGCGTGGCCCGAATGGCCGGTGCGAGCCCGAACAGGAGTGCCGTCACAATGCCCGCCGCGACGGTGAAGGCCAGCAGGCGGAAATCCGGAGAGGTGTCGATATCGATGGGGTTGCCCGCCGTGGAAAGCATGTGTACCAGGACGCGGCTGCCCCACATGGCGAAAAGGAATCCCGCCGCCGTGCCGAGCCCGGCAAGGAGCAGGCTCTCCGTCATCAGTTGCCGCACCACGCGCCAGCGACTCGCGCCGATGGCCATGCGCACGGCCAGTTCGCGCTGCCGCGCGGCGGCGCGGGCCAGCAGCAGGTTGGCAATGTTGGCACACGCGATGAGCAGCACCAGCCCCACGGTGCCCATCAGTACGGGGAGCGCCGTCTGGTAACGGGTGCGCGTCAGCGAAAAGCCGAGAGCCGCGGGAACCAGGCGTAAGTGGGTCTTTAGGTATGCGGCCTGGTCTTCGGCACTCCGTTCTGCCGGCATGGTGGCGCGGAGGATTTCGGGCGTGACGGCGCGCAGGCGGTCATTGGCCTGCTGGATTGTCTGACCTGCCGGAATGCGGCCCATCATGCGCAGCCACCAATAATGGACGGGGTCGGCCGCCGCGTTGGGATGAAGGGTACCGAGAGAGCCGATGGGCACGGCGACATCGAAACGGCGGTCGATATCCAGTCCGGTAAACCACGGCGGCGTCACCCCCACGATCACGAACGGTTGCCGGTTCAGGTGGATGGTCTTGCCGATGACGCCGCGGTCGCCGGGAAAATTGCGCTGCCAGAAGCCGTAGCTGACTACGGCCACTGCGCCATCGGGACCGCCGCCGGGCCGGTCGTCAGCGGCTGTGAAACCGCGGCCGATCATGGCGGGCACGCCCAACACCCGGAAGAAATCGCCGCTCACCCACATGCCCTGCGCCGGGTTCGTCTCACCGCCGTCGGCCAGGTTGAATGCCTCGGTGTCGAAGGCCAGAGTGCCGGAGAAGCTCTGCTGGCGATCGCGAATCTGATCCCAGATGAGCGTGTTCACTTCATCGTCGTCGCCGTCACCCATGTGGATCTGCACCAGCGCCCGCGGGTCGGCCACCGGCAGAGTGCGCAGCATCACAGCGTTGATGATGCTGAAAATCGCCGTGTTAGCCCCAATGCCGAGCGCCAGAGAGAGCACGGCGGTGGCTGTGAATCCGGGATTGGCGGCGAGTGACCGGGTCCCATAGGCGATGTCTTTGCGGAGGTTGTCGAGCATGGTCCAGCCCCAGGCTTCGCGGCTGACTTCCCGGAGGCGGGTGGCATTGCCGAACTGGCGGCGCGCGGCGGCAGCGGCTTCGGATGAGCTCTGGCCGGAACCGCGGTTATCGGCGGCGCGCATTTCCATGTGGAGGCGCATCTCTTCGGCCAGGTCGCGATCGAACCGGCCGGCGAAGAAAAGGAAGCGGAGCCGGCGGAGGAAGTCTCCCATAGCTAGACTATGGCAGAGATCCCGCGGACTGTCAATCTCACTCGGCGCGCAGGGTGTCCATGGGGTTGATGCGCGCCGCGCGCCGCGAAGGAATCCACGCCGCAGCCAGAGAGGCCAGAGCCACTACCGCAAGCCCCGCGATGTACGCCGCCAGGTCGAAGCTCCGCAGCATGAAGAAGGCAACGCTGAGCAGTTTGGCCAGCGCCAGCGAGGCTGCGAGGCCGCACGCCAGCCCTATCATCGCCAAGCGTCCCGATTGCTCCCAGCACCAACCGGATCACGGCCCCGGGCGAAGCCCCCAAGGCCATGCGAATTCCGATTTCACGCGCGCGCCGGCCCACCAGGTAAGCCATGACGCCGTACATTCCGGAGATTGTAAGCAGCAGCGCCACTCCGCCCAGCACCAGCGAAATGACCATGGCGGCGCGGAACGGATAGACCTGCAGCGCGAACGAGTCTTCCACGGCCACCGCCAGCGAACCGCGATCCGGCAGGACGTCCGTGAGGGATTGTTCCATCAATTCGCGCGCTTTGCCGGAATCCGTCCTCGCGCGTACGATCAACGTTCGCGCTGACTGCGCGCCAAGTTCGGTGGGGAAGTACACCATGCTCCGGTCGGGCCCATCGAACAGCATGCCGCTGACCACGTCCGGGGCCACGCCGATCACCACCGAACGGGTGTGGAAGTCCGGCGCATCGATGGTCTTGCCCAAGGCGTCCTGCCCGGGCCAGAAGCGCGCCGCCGTTGCCTGGCTGACGATCGCGACGGATGTCTCGCCGGAGCGGAAATTGCGGCCTCGCCGAATGGGAATATGGAGCACGTCGAAGTATTCCGGCGAGACATTGTTATAGCCCGAGGTCTCCGCATGAGTCCTGCCTGATGGAATGAGCGGCGTGGAACGCACTCGCCCGCTGAGCGGCGCGCGCAGGGCCACGGCTACATTCGCGACCCAGGGCTGGGTCGTCCAGATGGCGCGCCAGTTTCGCGGCGTCGGCGCCCGCAGTGCTGCTGAAGATCAGCGGGGACACCACGCCTCGTGTGTCGTACCCTACTTCCAGGCGCCGGAGCGCCGCGCTGTTGCGCAACAGGATCCCGGTGAGCACCAGGAGCAGCAGGCACACAGCCACCTGGCTCACCACCAACGCGCCGCGCAGGCGTGTAGAGCGGAAGCGCGCGCTGAACTCTCCGCGCAATGCCCCCACCAGACTGATGCTGGTGGCTTGCAGGGCCGGAGCCAGCCCCGAAACCACCGTCACCACCGCCGCGGAGAGAAGCAGGAAAAACAGCACCCGCCGGTCCGCCGTCAGCGGCGCCAGCACGACGAGCCCGGCATACGACCTGGGCATGGTGGAGACCAGCAGGCGCTGTACGGCGCCGAGTCCCAGGGTGGATACGGCGAAGCCCGTCAGCCCGGCCAGCGCGGCGAGCAGCAGATTCTCCGAGAGCAACTGGCGGATGAGCCGCCCGCGGGCCGCGCCAAGAGACAGCCGGACGCCGATCTCGCGCTGGCGCGCCAGGGCGCGGGCCAGCATCATGCTGGTAACGTTGGCGCAGCAGATCGCCAGCACCAGCCCGAACACTACCAGCAGCGGAGAGAATACCGCCAGCGTCTTGGCATCGAGCACCACGGGCGTGGCTCGCGAGGTCAGGTCCGCACCGATCGCGCGGTCAGTCTCCGGCAGTTGTGCGGTGAGATTCCGGGCCAGGACGCTGAGGGACGCGCGGGCCTGCGCGGGTGCGATGCCCGGGCGCAATCGACCCACGATGGCATAGCGGTCCGCGCCCGGCGCCACGGCGTTCTGCATGCTGACAGGAACGTAAAAGTCGGGTGGCGTATCCCCGGGCGGCATGCCATCGAATTCGCTTTGACACACGCCGGCAATTTCGAGCGGATTGCCGTTCACCAGGAGTTTGCGGCCAACGGCGGCGGGATCGCCGTCGAACATCGATTGCCACAAGCGATAGCTCAGCACGGCCACGGAGCGGTCGTCCGGCAGGATGGGGCGGCCCAGCGCCATCTTGACGCCTAGCATGGGGAAATAGTTGCCGCTCACCAGGACGCCCTCCAGACTGCGCGTGCCCACGCGCGTTCCGAAGGAACTGGCGGCAAGGGCATCGGCAAAGACGGGCGCCTGCGCGCGAACCTGCCGATACCGGTCCCAATCGAAGTTGGCGTACCTGTTCCCCCTTGTTACGAAGCTCAGTTGATAGAGGCTGTAGGGCTGGTTCACCGCCACGGGACGCAGCACATAGGCATCGAACAGCGTGAACAGCATGGTGTTCAAACCCAGGCCCGCTCCCAGCGTCAGGACCGCCGTGACGGCGAAGACCGGCGAGCGGCGAAGCGTGCGCATGGCATAGTGGATATCCTGCGCGAGTGTTTCGAACGGCATTCGATTCCCCTCACAAGCCTGACGCGGCAATCCCGCGATGTTTAGCGCCTGTTGTAAGCTAGGTCCGTGTTAACCAAAACGTTCGCCCTTCCCTTCCTGGCGGCGGTGGCGCTGGCCCAGCCTGTGATCCTCAGGACCGGCACGCTGATCGACGGCAAAGGCCGCGTGCTCCGCAACCAGGAGATCACGGTGGAGAACGGCCGCATTACCCATGTAGGCGCCGCCACGCACAAGCCCACGATCGACCTGAGCGGGCTCACCGTGACGCCGGGATGGATCGATACGCACGTCCACCTGGGCTGGTATTTCAATAAGGAAGGCCGCCTGGAAACCGGACCCGGACGCGCCGGCAAAACCACGCCGCAGCAGGCCGCGCTTTTCGCCGCCGCCAACGCGCGCGCCACCTTAATGGGCGGATTCACCACGGTGCAATGTCTGGGCATGGCGATCGAAGGCGACATCCGCTATATGACCGCGAACGGCGCATTGGATGGGCCGCGCGTGCTCACCAGCCTGCGCACCATCGATGAGCGCACCGGCACGCCGGAGCAGATCCGCGCCTTCGTCCGCAAGGCCAAAGAGGACGGCGCGGACGTAGTAAAGCTGTTCGCCACCGCCAGCATTCGCGATGGCGGCAAAATGACCATGACCGTGGACCAGATCAACGCGGCCTGCGGCGAAGCCAAAGCCGTGGGACTGCGCGCCGCCGTGCATGCGCACGCGTCCGACGGCGCCACCGCGGCCATCAATGCCGGCTGCACCAGCATCGAGCACGGCACCTTTCTGGACGATGCCACGCTGGACCTGATGGCGCAGCGCGGCGTCTACTTCGACCCCAATTTCCTGGTGCTGCACAATTATCTGGAGAACAAGCCGCACTTCCTGGGCATCGGCAACTATACCGAAGAAGGCTTCGCTTCCATGGAAAAGGGACTGCCGCTGGTGGCCGACGTGATCCGCCGCGCCCGCGCGCATCACGTGAAGATCGTGCTGGGGACCGATGCCGTGGCCGGGTCGCACGGCCGCAATGCCGAAGAGTTCATCTATCGCGTAAAGGATGGCGGAGAAAAACCGATGGATGCGCTGATCAGCGGCACCAGCATGGCGGCGGAATCGCTGGGGATGGCCGACAAGATCGGCTCCATCGCCGAGGGCATGCAGGCGGACCTGGTGGCGGTGGATGGCAATCCGCTGGACGACATCACGGCGGTCCGCCGCGTGGTGTTTGTGATGAAGGGCGGCACGGTGTACAAAAATTCGCCCTTGCCGCGCTAAAGGTTGACAGACGACAGAAGGCGATCGTCCGTCCCACTACTTCACTTGAATGTCCGTCACGTAGTATGCAGGGTCTTTCACTACGGCGGTGGCGTGAATTTTGTCGCCGACGTGGAGCTTGGCGAATTCCGAATCGGGCTTGATGGGGTACTCCATGGTCATGGCGTCCATCCAGTCGCCGATTTTGCCGGCCTGAATGGTGGCCGTTTTACTCGCGGGGTCCAGCGCCAGGATCGCGCCATCGAACTGGTATCGTTTTTCCGCGCCGCCGGTGCTCCCGCATCCCGCCAGGACAAGGGCCGCCAGCAACACGAGGCAGATTCGTCTGATCATCACCTCACATCGTCGCACGAAGGAGCGGGCGGCGCGACAATGCCGGCTGCCGGATTTTTGAGCGGCGCCGGGTGGAAGATCATGCGATCGTCGGTCGCATCCTTCTTCAGTACGTTGGTCAAGGGAATGGCGCAC
Source organism: uncultured Solibacteraceae bacterium (assembly GCA_963835555.1). Classification (GTDB taxonomy): domain Bacteria; phylum Acidobacteriota; class Terriglobia; order Bryobacterales; family Bryobacteraceae; genus Sulfopaludibacter. The sequence continues at coordinate 138,783 of CAWIGC010000003.1, forward strand.
TTCTGCCCCGGCGCCAGCCGCATCCTGGTCACAGGGTTGCGAAGGGGCAGTTTGAACTGTTGGAAGTATCGCGGCAGATTGGGCGGACGCCAATCCCGCGGTTGCGCCATCACGGCGCCGCTCATAAGAACCGCAAGAGTCACGTAGCGCATTTGTGCTAAGCTCCCACTTGTCTGAACCGATGGATCACATCGAAATCGACTTCCCGGTGGAGCCGTTCCGTTCGGTTCCGCGCCTGCTGCTGCGATCGGCCCTGCTGTTCGGCTCCAACCTGCCGTTCATTGCCGGGGTTACCCTGCTGGTGTTCCTGCCGGCCACACTGGTGCTGCAATTCTGCTATTCGCTGCTGAATGTCCCGAGCAGCGGGATCCTTTCATATTTTTTGATGACGGCGGGCGATCTGGTACTTTCGGCCCTCGCCGTCCCCGCCGTCCTCTACGGGCTGACCCTGAAACTGCGCAATGGCAAGCTGCCGCCGCTGGCCGATTCAATGGGCTGGGGCCACCGGCAGTGGGGCAAAATGCTGTGGAACACCTTCAAAATGGAGGTGAGTATCCTGCTGGCCTCTCTGTTGCTGATCGTCCCCGGCGTCATTACGGCGATCGACCTGATCTTCACGGAGGCGATTGTGGCGCTGGAGGCCGATCGCACCACGGACGTGCGGGAGCGCACCCGCTCCCTGGCACGGGGACACCGCTGGCGCATTTTCTTCGCCATGCTGCCGCTCACCGTGCTGGGAATGCTGGGCAGCATGTTGGTGCTGAAGGCGCTGGAGGGCGCGGCGAATTCCCATCTGTTACTCGCGGTGGCCGACAGCCTGCTCACCGTGGTGAGCCAACTCACGACCGTAGCAGTGCTGTTGATTTACCTGGGCCTTATTGAGCCCAAACCGTTAGCGGCAACTGCACGGAAGACGTCCGCGAGGGCTCGACGCGCACCCTGACGCCGCGTCCCGAGAAGCGCCGCGCAAACACGGGGTCGATCACGAAGTCCCTTTCGATCCGATTGAAGGCCATGGCGGAATAGTCTCCGGGGCGGAGGTCCGGGAGTTCGAACTTGCCTTCGTAGGAGCAGCGTACGATGGCGGGAAAGTCGCCGGGCCGGTTGGGGAACAGCACTACGATGGCGTGGGCTCCGTCTTCAACGCTGCCGCGGACACCGCCGGTTTCGAAACGGTAAACCAGGCGGATGGGCGCAGAGCCGGGCACAAGATCCACAGGCTGGCCGGTGACCTCCTGCTCGCCGAGGCGGACTTCGGCAAGATAGCCGCCTTTAACGGTGGAGGGGCTGATGCGGTAGCGGCCGGGATAGACGCTCGTGAAATGAAACTGGCCCTCGTCATCCACGTCCGCATGGGAGTCGTAACGCGAGGGGCCGTCTTCCGGCATCAGGTAGACGCCTTTCAGATGGGCTTCAGGTTGCGTGCTGCCGTTAAGGTGGAAGGGGGCGGCGAGGTGCACGGCAACGTCTTCCTCATCGTGGCGGGTGACGGCGGCCACGGTGAAACCGCGGAGCTCGACGCTGTCGCGTTTCCATTCGGCGGCGATACGCCAGTTTCCAGGCGCGACATCGGCGAATTCGAAAGTGCCTCCGCCGGCGGAGACGGTTTCGGCGTCAGGATTGGTGAGACTCTCTGCAAACCGAAGATCGGCGGAGCGTATGGTGAGGGGCACTTTAGCCGCGGGTTTACCGGTCTCGTCATAGACAGTCCCGCGGATGCGGAACACCGGGACGCTGCGAAGGTGAATATCGTAGCCGTTCAACTCTCCGCCGGAGGCAAGGATGAGGGTGGCCTGGCTCTGGCCGGCGACCCCGGGGTAATAGGTGGGAGCAAGGATTCGCTTTTCGTCCTGCTTGGGGATGGATCCTTGAATCTTGATGTTCTTAGGGATGCTGATGCCGCGGTTGGGACGCGCCTGCAGGTAGTAGGCTCCGGGTTGCAGGTCGGGTGGGTGAAACGCGCCCTCTTTGTCGGTGACGAAGGACATGATGCCCTGACGTGTGGTGAGAGTGAACGTGGTCACCAGAACGCCGGGAATCGGTTTGCCGTCTGGGTCGAGCACGTGGCCGGTGAGTTTGGTGCCGGGATCGAGTTCGCCCTGAATGTGGATGGTTTCACCGGCGAACGCGATGCGAAAGGACTCCGCCTGGAACACGAAGAAATGGTCGGCATCGAAGGAGGGAGTGTATTCACCGGGCGGGACGTCTGAGAAGCGGAAGGCTCCGGATGCTCCGGCTACGGCGCGGTGTGCGGATTTCCCGGCTGCCAGCAAATCCACGGTGGCGCCGGGAACGGGAGCGCGCGTGATACTGTCGATGACGACACCTTCCACGGTGCCCTGGGCGAGCAGGAGCGGCGCGGCGGCAGCGAGGAGAGCGGCCGGTCTCCACATGTGACTTCAATTTACGCCGGCCCGGCAACACTTTCAACCCGTGGTGGCGGACAGGCCGGGAGGCCTGTCCTTACGTGCCTTCGAGCAGACCGAGCAGCTTTTCCTGGACCGATTCCGCAGTGGCATTGTCGGGGGCAATGACCAGGATGGTGTCGTCGCCGGCAATGGTGCCGATGATTTCGGGCCAGCCTTCGTTATCGAGCGCCACGGCCACCGAATTGGCGTGGCCGGGGGAGGTCTTCAGGATGACCATGTTCTGCGCGCGCAGCACATCGTGCAGGAACTCGGCGGCCAGCAGGGAGAACTGGGGGCCGATTTCCTCCGCCGCCATTTCCTTATAGCCCTCGCGGGTCTTCACCAGCCGCAGGTCGCGAATGTCGCGCGAGAGCGTCACCTGCGTGGCGGCGATGCCCTGCGTGTTCAACTCCTGGGCCAGTTCTTCCTGGGTGCCGATGCGCTTACTGCGAATCAGCTTCAGGATCTGCCCCTGACGATACGCTTTGGTCATACGATCATATCTCCGAGCCGGTGTTTCGCGGCGGCCAGCGCCGCGGCCACGGCAGGACGGTCCGGTGCCGCCCGGCAGTTCCCGCGAGTGCATGCCCTTGGCCGGATCCAGCAGCGCCGCCAGATCGCTCCGTGAATTCCGGCGCGAACTGCCGCATCTCTTCGGCGGTCCAATCCGCAGGCTTCCTGCCGCCGCGCACGCTCTCCAGCACGAAGCGGCCTACAATCTGGTGCGCCTGGTGGAAGGGCGTTCCGGCGCGCGCCAGTGCTTCGGCCAAGTCCGTCGCCACCACCCAGCTATCTTCGGCGGCGGCAGGCCGGACGCGGCTGCGTTCAGGCGGGTGGACTCTATGACAGTGCGACATCATAGCCAGCGACCCGGCCAGTTCGTCGCCCGCATCGAACAGTGGCACCTTGTCTTCCTGCATGTCGCGGTTATAGGTGAGGGGAAGACCCTTCATGGTGACCAGCAGCGACGTAAGGCAGCCCATGACGCGCCCGCTCTTGCCGCGGATCAGTTCCAGCGAATCGGGATTCTTCTTCTGCGGCATCAGGCTGCTGCCGCTGGTGACGCCGTCGCCCAGTTCCAGCCAGCCGAACTCTTCACTGGAATACAGAATCCAGTCTTCGGCCAGGCGGCTCAGGTGAATCATGGTGACGGTGCAGGCGTAGAGGAAGTCCAGGGCGAAATCGCGGTCGGCGGAAACGTCCATGCTGTTGCGCGTGATGCCGTCGAAGCCCAGGTCTGCTGCGATGGCGTCGCGATCGAACGGGAAGCCGCTGCCGGCCAGCGCGCCGGAACCGAGCGGCAGCAGGTTGGCGCGGCGGCGGGCATCGCCGAAACGCTCCCAATCGCGCGCGAACATTTCGAAATAGGCCAGCAGGTAATGCGGCCAGAGCACGGCCTGTGCGCGCCGCATATGGGTGTAGCCGGGGATCACGGCATCGGGATATTTGTCGGCCAGGTCCAGAAGCGCGGCGCATCACGCCGGCCAGCAGGGCGCGCACGTCGTCGCACTCGTCGCGCAGCCAGAGGCGGATATCCAGCGAGACCTGCTCGTTGCGGCTGCGGCCGGTGTGGATCTTGTCGGCCACGGCGCCGGCAGTCTCTTTGAGCTTGCGGATGACGAGGGTGTGGACGTCTTCATCGGTGGCGCCTTCAAAGAACTGCGGATCGGAAGATTCGGCGGCGATGCGGTCGAAGGCGTCGACGATTTGGGCGCGCTCCTCCGCGGTCAGAATGCCGACGCGCTCCAAGGCCCGCGCGAAGGCCTGCGAACCGCGGATATCGGCGATCGATCAGCCGCTGGTCGAAATCCAGCGAACCGGAGAAACGCTCGAAGATTTCCGAGGGTCCGGTTTCAAACCGGCCGCCCCAGAGTTTCATTTGACAGACGAATCCGGCCCGCCGCAACCGGCGAGAGCTACTTTCTCAGGTTTGCTCATAAGCGTTTACGATAGCAACATCAGCAGCAGCGCCTTTTGCGCGTGCAGCCGGTTTTCAGCCTGATCGAACACTACGCTGCGCGGGCTTTCCATCACGGCGTCGGTAACCTCTTCGCCGCGCTTGGCGGGCAGGCAGTGCATGAAGACCGCGTCGGGCCGCGCCTGCTCGAACAGTTCTTCGTTCACCTGGTAGTTGTGGAAGGCGCGTTTGCGCTCGACGGCTTCCTGTTCCTGCCCCATGCTGGCCCAGACGTCGGTGTAGACCGCGTGCGCGCCTTCCACGGCCGGCGCCGTATCGTGGGTAATGGTGAGGCGCTGCGCCGGAAACGGCGGCCAGACCTTCGGCCTGCGCCACGATATCGGGATCGGGCAGATAGCCCGCGGGGCAGGCCGAGAGCGAAATCCATGCCCAGCCGCAGGCCGTAGTCAGCATGAGCGATTGGGCGACGTTGTTGCCATCGCCGACGAACGTCAGCTTGAGCCCTTTGAGTTCGCCGAAATGCTCCCGCACGGTCTGCACGTCGGCCAGCGCCTGGCAGGGATGGAAAGCGTCGCTGAGGGCGTTGATGACCGGAACGCGGGACCACTGCGCCAGGCCATCCACGGTGTTCTGCGAGAAGACGCGCGCCACGATGCCGTTGACCCAGCGATCCAGGTTGCGGGCGACATCTCTTAAGGGCTCGCGAATGCCGATGGGGCCATCGAGGAAGACCGAGGCGCCGCCCAACTGCTTCATGGCGAGTTCAAAGGTGAGCGTGGTGCGCAGCGATGGCTTTTCGAACAGCAGGGCGATGGACTTGACCGTCGAGGGCGTGCGCGTAGTCGGGCGGGCGACTGCTTGACGTCGGCGGCGAGGTCGAGGAGGTAGGCCAGTTCGTCGTTGGTGAGGTCGAGATCGCGCAGCAGGTCGGGGGTATTGGCTTTGAGAATCGGGTTGGTCATGAAGGCACTTGCCATTCGCGATCCTTCTGAATTTTTATTCACCTGAATGAATAATCACACAGGAGCGGGGTGCGGGTCAAGTTTTCCAGACCGGCGCTGCGTAAACGCCTCGATCCAGTACTTTTAGCTGAAACTCTGCCGTACCAAGCAGTACGCGGCGACCGTCTTGCGGTTTCCGCGTCGATGTATCCTTACGGGACGTACGACTCTTGACAGGAGAAAACCGGTGACGTTCCGGCTCATCCGGGCGAGTATTCTACTGTGCGCACTGCCCCCTTTACGGCAGCACGCTCTATATGACTGAACAGTTCTAAAGAGTTCGGCACGCTGGATACAACGACCGGCATTTTCACCCCGATTTTCGTTCAATCCACGCGCGTTTATGGCATGGGTTTCACCTCTGGCGGCACGCTATACGGAACCGACAGCAATACTCCTGCGGCCGTTTATCAGATCAATCCGACGACCGGCCATATGGTGCTCATCGGGACGGCGGGTTCCTCCGCAAGCGGCTCAACGGTGCGCTCCACAAATGGGCTCATTTATGCGGTCAGCCTGGACACGAATGCCAGGTTTCACTCCGTGGATCCTGCCACGCTGAGCAGCAACATGATCAGTTCGGGCCTGGTTTCAAAAGCGACGGTCTGGCGGTTTTCGATGGCAGCCAGTTCTATACCGACACATTCCCTGCAAGTGGCTTCGACGTGCTCGAACGGGTTGATCCATCCACCGGCACAGCCACCACCGTTGGAACCGGCCTCGGTTTCCATATCTTTGCAGGGGCTTTCGATGGCACCACGTTGTACGGCGTTGGTTCCGGGGCGCTTTATATAATCGATACCACCACAGGCGTGGCGAGCAAGGTCTCCAACATGACGGGAATGTCCCGCGGCGCTGCTCCGTATTCACTGGCTTTCGACAACGGCTCCGGGAATACAAGTTCCGTGCCGGAGCCCGCGACAGCTTCTCTGGCGACCCTCTCCCTGGTGGCGGGCCTGGTGTTGTCCCGGCGGCGCCGAGCGTAACCGCGGTTATTCTGCTACCGGATCCCGATCTTGTATGCGCCGGGATGCAATTCTGCCTGATTCCGCCGCCCGCCATCGAGTTCGACCTCCAAGACAGGTGCGGAGTGCAGCGGGTCCGAGCCATCGACGATCACCAGAACCGCGCGGTCCACCCCTTCGACCGTGGCGCGACCGGTGAAACTGGCCCACTTTCCGTGGACCTGCAGCAGGCCCGGCCGGGGATTCCGGAAACCGGCGAAGTGAAATGTGCCGCGGGCGGGAGCGCCGTCCGATTGCCAAAGCTCCACCTGCATGTCCTTTGTTTTGACGGAAAGCGAGCGCGTCTGGAGAGTTCCCTGCGGCCGGCTGGGCATATGCTCCGAGCGGCTCAGAACGCGTCCACCCTGTTCGCCGGTCACTTTGCCGTCGCGGAGTGCCATGCGGCCATTGACCAGAACGTGACGGATCCCCTCTGAGGGCAAAGTGGGCTGCTGGTAGGTGGCGCGGTCGATGATGGTCGAGGCATCGAACACGGTGATATCGGCGGCCATGCCGGCGGCGAGAAATCCACGGTCTACCATTCCGATGATATTTGCCGGGAGTCCCGTCATTTTGCGTACGGCATCTTCGAGCGCCAGCGTTTGGGTTTCCCGAACGTAATGCCCCAGCACACGGGGAAATGCGCCGAAATAGCGCGGGTGCATGCCAGGACGCTCCTCGGAGGCGCCGCAATCGCAGGCGATGGCGCTGCCGGGGTAGCGAAGGATCGCCAGCAGGTCCGCCTCCGAGCCGAACTTCAAGATGGCGGACGGACTATCCTTTTCGAGAATGCGGATCAGGGTCTCACCCGCGCCGGCGTTCATCTCGCGCATGTAGTCGGTGAGGTTGTGTCCGCGGGAGGGGATATCGACGTTTTCGGGCGAGAGAAAGCGGGCTTCGATGGCCTCTTCAATTTCGCGCGCAATGCGCGGGCGGAGGGCTGGATCGGCGAAGCGCCGGCGCATTTCTTCCTGACCGCCTTCGGTGGCCCAGGCGGGAACGAGTAGCGCACCCAGCCCCGTCTGGCCGGCGAGGTAGGGGTAGACATCGGCGAAGGTCCCGACGCCTCGGGCGGAGGCGGCGCGCATCATGGCGAGTGCTCCGGGCGCGCTACCCTGCTCCCTGCCCTGCACCTTCATATGGGTGACCACGGGCATGAGGCCGGACTTTTCGCCGATCGCGATGGTTTCGGCGATGCCCGTGAGGCTGCTGTATTTGGATTCGGGGGTCAGACGGTCGTGATTGGGGAAGTTCGTGCGCCAGGAGGCGGCGGCCCGGGTCACGGCGACCACCTCTTCGGCGCGCGCGAAGTACGCGGGCTTATAGTCCAGCCCGGCGGAGACGCCCCAGGCGCCCTGCTTGAGGTTGGCTGTCAGCAGATCGCGCATTTTCTGCAACTCGTCGGGCGTGGGGCGGCGGTCGGAGGTTCCCATCACCGCAGCCCAGACGGAGTTGAAGCCGGCATAGGCGCCCAGGTTAATGGCAAGACCACCGGCGCTGAGACTGGTCAATTGGCGTGCAATTTCGGTGCTGCCTCCGCCATCGGCATTGACGATCTCGGTGGTGACCCCCTGGGTCAGCATGTTCGCGGCAGTATGCACACCGCCCGGCGTGGCGTGGCTGTGGATATTGAGGAAGCCTGGAGCGACCACAAGGCCGCTCACATCCAGGTCTATACCTGCCTGAACGGATCGCAAGTCGCCGATCCGGGCGATAAAGCCATTGCGAATCGCGATATCGGCTCGATAAGGCTTGGAACCGGTGCCATCGATGACGGTACCGTGCCTCAGAATGATTTCGTAGGTTGCCGATTGCGCTACGCTAATGCCGGCGAAGGCCAGCAATGCAGAAGCCAGCTTAGTTATTCCCACCGGTATCGCGACGCTTAAGCGTGGGACGGTCCTGCTCATCTGTCTTAGGCTGAGTGCCATCCGGGTTAGCGTCCGGCGTGCCGGTTCCCGGAGCGCGGCGCAAGGTCGGCTTGTTGGGATCGGAGTTGTCGGTCTTGCGGCGGCCATGCATCATCGCCAGACGGGCCTTTACGTCGTTGAATTCGGACGTATTTACGACGTATTCGGGCCTGGAAGGTAAGTCCTTCTGGATCTCCCCTTGCGCGGCCTTGATCCGGTCGTCGGTCATCGGGTGGGTAGAGAACACTTTGGCAATGCTGCCCGGCTTTTTCTTTTCGAGGGTCTCGATTTTTTCGAAAAAGTCCACGAAGGCGGTCGGATCATACCCGGCCTTGTACATGTATTGCAGGCCGTAGAAGTCCGCTTCCCGCTCGTAAGTACGGGTGAAGGTAAGGTAACCCATGGGGATGAGAACGCCCGCGCCCTGCTGGATGGCATATCCGGCCCATCCGCCCGTAGCGATCATAGCGGCGAGTGCCCCAATCTGCATGAGCTGCCCCTTGGTGGCCTGCCGGGTGCCATGGCGGGCGGCCACATGGGCAATCTCATGAGCCATCACACCGGCCAGTTCCGCCTCGGTTTCGGTTTTCAGAATCAAGCCTGAGTTTACGAAGAAAAAACCGCCGGGAAGAGCAAAGGCGTTGACTTCCTCAGTGTCCAGAACTTTGATGGTGAAAGGAACCTTGGCGTCCGAGTTTCGAACCAGATTCTGACCCACGCGATTGACGTATTCGGCGATCACCGGATCATCGATGACTTTGGCTTCCCGTTCCACTTCCTGCGCTAAGCCCTTACCGAGAGCAATTTCTTTTTCCAGCGAGTAGAAGTTCACACCATCGCCGACTTTGCGATCACCGATGGCGTCGGGATCGTTTTTGGGGTTCTTTTTGTCGTCGGCAAAACTGCATGGGGACAAGGTGCTGAGTGCAGCCAGAACAGCCACCAGAATCGCGGATTTGCGCTTCATTTTGCGAAACTCCTGTATAGCTACACTATACGCCTGATCGTGGCGCCGTGTACCTCTATGTTGTAAACGCGGCACAGGAGCGTCAGGTTTCTATTTCTTAATGATTTTGCGTATAGTTTTGTTAAAACTCAGTACAAGCCGATGCTGATGACTTTACCTGTGGCATCCACTAACACATCCAGGCGGCGATTCAGATACGAGTAGAATTTTCGCCCCTTATTCGCTTCGGCCGCGGAGACGTTTGCGCCCCAAAGTCGCCGGCAGTCCTGCCAAGTCATCTTCCACGGGTAGACGAAGACTGTGCGCAGTGCGCCGGTTTGGCCGTCGAAATCCAACTCGAGCTGTTTGTAACGATGGGTGGGGTCGGAGAAGGCCAGGATGCGGCCGTTGATGCCATCGTTGTCATCATAGGCGGGCCGGTCACCCGAAGGTGCTCCCAGTAGCGCCAAAGCCTCTGGCTGCTTCCACTGGCCGATCTGTTTCTGGCAGAAAAGACCGCTGTCCTTCTCGAATTCGTCCGGATAAATCGGCGTGGGGCGACGCAGAACGGGTCTGCCGGGGTCTTTCAATTCGGGAGGCGCCACCTCACGACGCACCGCCACTTCCACGCTCTTGGCCGGCGAAGTGGAAGCCGGAGGCGTAAAGGCCTTGACCGGAGCAGGCTGGAGCGCCGGAACCGGTCGGGAAGCGGGGGTGGGACCGGGCAGCATTACAAAATGACTATCGTCGGGCTCGGTTTTTCGCAGAACCGGAGGCAAAGCCGACCGAGTGACTGTGCGGACGGTGCTCACCGCTGCCGGGCTGCCCGCTGGTCCGCTCGCGGCTCCAGCACCTGATTTCCCATCATCCGCAGCCACAATGGCAACAGCGGAGAATGCCAATACGGAAACAAATCGGAGATATTTTCCAGCAGCCACGGGAGATCCTTCCGTTTTCTACCCCGAATTTAGCCGATGGCGCCGGAAGGTGTAAAACCTGAATTTAGGCAGCAGGATTCTGTTTCCTAAAGTTAGGACTCCTCAATCACGGCATTTCGTTGCTCCGGTTCGTTCACCTTCCAGCCGGACTCCTGTCCCACCCTCTGCTGAAGATGTTCGCGCAACGCTTCCACGTAGATCTGGATCCCCTTCCGCGAGTAACGCAAGTATCCCTTTTGCCTGAGGTGATTCATGTGGAAGGTGACAATTTCGCGAGAGGTGCCCACAAACTCGGAAAGAATCTGGTGGGTGAGGGGAGGAATGGTGATGGAACCGTCCTCGGAACGAGTACCAAGGCGGCCGGCAAAGCGCAGCAGTGCGCGGACCACACGCTCCGGTGTCTTATCGACAGCAAAGCTCTGCAGGCGTTCTTCGTAATCGAGGACGCGCTTTACCAGCATCTGAAGCAAAGCAACGCCCAGACGCGGTTGCCGCTCGACCTGTTCTTCAATTTCCTGACTGGTCCAGGACATGAGGGATACCGGATCCAGCGCCACCGCGCGCTCGGGAAGCTGGCAATCGCCCAGCAGCGCGTTTTCACCGAAAAAATCGTCTGTGGTGAAGACGTCAACTACGGTTTGCGCTCCGTTATCTAATGGTATGAAGACTTTCACTCTTCCCTGCACCACCAGGTGAAGTCCTTTGGAAGGGTTGTGTTCCTCAAAAATAGTCTGACCCTTGGTGTAACCCGTAACTCCCCGACGCGGAAGATACATCAAGGCATCTTCCATTTCTCGGGACGGGGTCAATCTGACGCCGTTCTGCATGTTCGCTACTCCCCTCACACATAAAATTGGCGAAGTATAGAATGTCCGGATGCCCTACCGGACCATTCCCAGCTGGAGCAGAACGAAGGGGCCCGTCGGAATCGGTACGCGTTGAACTCCTATACATAAGCGTACCGAAATTGCGGTGCCCGAGTATCGCTTCCCGGCGCAACAAATGTCTGCAGCGTTACAAAGTGTAGGAATGGCCGGGGACGGTAGCCATTAAAATGGGTCAGTTAATTGGCGGAAGCCAGTGGGGGTCGAACCCACCTGCGATACAGAGTACCGCACAACGGGTTTGAAGCCCGCGCCCAGCACCGGCCAAGAATGGCTTCCGATGCGATTCTAGCAGAGTGGCAGCACAATTCCCGATTTTGCCGGAGATCAATTTGGCCTTCGGAACTCGTGTTGTCGCCATAACGGCCTTGCCGGCTAAATCGGCATGGCTGTCCCCACACCACTTCAGTTCCAAATCGCGATCGGGCGCTGGGTTTCTTTCGTTACCGGGAGGGCTTCGCTGCCGGCTCGTTGATAATCCAAATCCTTCATATTGCCGAGTCCGGCCTTTTACCTTCTCGTTTGGGAGTGATGCGCTCGAAGTGGAGACACTGATCTTGATTCGTGGATTCGTGGCTGAAAAGCACGTGCGAAACGGCGTGCCCAAGTGCTAAAATCTAGATTGCGCGCCCGTAGCTCAGTTGGATAGAGCGTCTGGCTACGAACCAGAAGGTCGGCAGTTCGAATCTGTCCGGGCGCACCACATTCTAAAGCACTTATAATTTAACCACTGGCAGTTGCCCACTCAATACCCACTCAGAATAAATTGGGTTTTGACGGAAAACAAGGGGTGTACGTCGAGACTTCAGTCGATTCTCCAACCCGGTAGTGTGGTCGAAGAGTGTTAATTAACTGAGTGAGGGATGTCAGGAATTCTGAGTGGGCTGGGTTGGATTCTGAGTGGGCTACCGCTCAGACGGGTGCCCGCCTCTTCTGAGCCGCTCAGTCTACTGCCCCTGCCGTCCGCACGGAGGGGAAGCCGAGATCGCGCTCAAGCTGATCCCCAGCAGCCTCTACACTCGAAGGAATCGCTTTCTGGTAGTGCTTCAGGGTGATGGTCGGGTCGGCGTGCCTCAACTGCATTTGGGTGCTCTTGGGATCTTTCGCCCGGTCGCCGAACAGTGTGGCGCAAGTTCTTCGGAGGCAACGGAAGTCGACGTCACTCTTGAGAGCGGGTTCGCCTTTGGGATTCTTCCTCCCAGTGTCGATCACTCCGACGCGTGCCCGAACCGCCGCGGGCTGGAGGACGCGCTCCCGGTAGTTGTTCTGGTTGAGATGCCCTGGTCTCCCGTGCGTGGGCTGGAACAGCCAGTCTCGGTCAGAACCAGGATTGGACTCCATCCATGTCGTCAGCTCGGTGGATAAATCGGGAGGGATGTGCAGGTAGGCTTCGGACGCTTCCGTTTTCACGGCCGCACTCTTTCCGGCTACCAGCGCTTCATCAATCCGAAGCCTGTCACCATGAACATCGTCGCGCCGCCGTGCGAATAATTCCTCTGGTCGTAGCCCAAGTTGTATGAACAATCGCATTATCAGATGGTCTCTCCCCCTGAGAGCTGAAAACAAACGCTGGCATTCGTCCATAGAAAGGTACCGCTCCGAAGGACGCTTCTTGCTTTTGGCCCGAAGATCCTCGGTCGGATTCTCGGTCATGATCTTCCGCTTCCGAGCGTACTTGAAGATGGATCGGACGTGAAGGAGAAGTCCCTTGAGCAGTGATCGAGAAGCACCACCGCTGACATGTTCGTTCAGCCAAGTCTGCAGGGTCGCCTCGGAAAGTTCAACAATTGGCCGGTCGCCGAGTTTACCACCGATTATGTGTTTCTCAATCAGATTACCTGCTGTCCAAGACAGGCACAGATCTAGCGATCCGTGTTGCAAACGGGGGCTTTGCGTGCCCGGAATTGGAATTCTGAGGCCGAGGTCTGCCGCTTCGAATTAGCGCCTCCTGTCCAAGAGCCCTACCGTCGGAGTTAGGACTGGGTTGATACCTGCAATGCCTGCAAGCATTGTGTGGTGGCCAAGAGGTCCAGCCAGGTTCCCCCCCGCTCTTATCTGCTGATATCGTCAAATAGCCTGTCCAGCCTGTCCCAATCAACTCAGATCCAGGCTAAGCTGTTCTGCCAGTGGAACAAGGGGCGGCGTGCCGAAGGGGTTCGCCAGCCAGCGGCGCAGATCCCGGTAGGTGAACAGGTTCAAACGCAGCATGGAAGCCAAATTGGAGAAGGACCATTTTGCCTTGGAGAGATGGTGCAGCCATTTCAACAGCAGCATGGCGATCAGCGCTGTCCAAATCTGAATCAGGAGCGCATTCCGGCTGGTGCCCACAAAACTCTTCACCTTCAAGTTTTGTTTCAGGGCTTTGAAAAACAGCTGTCGGGTAAGGGACTGGCGCGGTGCTGAGATTCCTCGCCCGTTTCCAGCCCCTCCCCATAAGAACTGCTCGTGAGGTTTTCCCTCAAGCAGCTCACCCAGTGAATTTCGCCGAAAGGGTTATGAGTCCTGTCGTCGGACGGCCACTTTCACTTCCCCTCCCCAACGCCGGGCAGTGGCTGGATTTTCCAGTCCCAGTACAACCCCAGGACGTCGTAGAGGTATTCGTTACTCCATCGCCGCCATCCCACACTCGACTTTCGCCGCCGTTTCCGTCGCGTCAACAGAGTGCGAACCTTCATCTCGACATAGTCTCGGACCTCGCTAAAGGCCCGACTGGAGTTACCCACCCTGAAATAGTTGACCCACCCAGCGGGCGTGGCGTTGATTTGCTTCACCCGAAAAACCGCAGTTGGATTCCGCGCATAAGAGCACAAGTCTTTGTTAAAAAGGGACATGTCGTTCGACAAGTCGGTGGAAACAACTCACCCAATGGGTGAGCTTGAAAAAGCTGGTGAGGTAGCGGAAGCGGAGAACTGCACGGTGGAAACCTACGCCGGCAAGGTGCGGATCCGCTGGGACGACTCGGCGGCAGTGACGGCCATGGGCCAGATGCCGGTCTTCATCGATTTCCTAAAGACCTCCGGCCGCTGGGATGCATTGGTGGCGGATTGTCCGTTACGATATACGAGCCCCAACGCGCCGGGCCTGGTGGACGTTCTGGGCACGTTGCTGATGAGTGTACTGGCGGGACAGTCGCGCTATGCGCACATCACCGGTCTGCGCGGGGACGGGGTCAATCCAGAATTGCTGGGGATGCGCAAGGTGATGAGCGAAGACTCGGCCCGAGGCGCGTTTAAGCAGGCCCCGCCAGAGGACACGCTGCAATGGTTAAGGCGGCATCTCCGGCAAACCTATGAACCCCTGTTGGAACATGCCTGGGTGATGGATCTGGACAGTACGGTAAAGCCGTTGTATGGCAAACAAGAGAAGGCTGTGAAGGGCTACAACCCTACCAAGCCAGGACGGCCGTCGCATGTGGTACACACCTACCTGATCGCCCAGTTGCGTTTGGTTTTAGGGGCGGAAGTGCAAGCGGGCAATGAAGCCGCGTCCAGCCACGCGCAGCCGGGTTTCTGGGCCTATTTCGATACCTTGCCACAGGCGTGTCGACCAGTCTTTGTGCGAGGCGATATCGGTTGGGGAAGCGAGCGGATGATGCAGGAGGCCGAACAGCGCGACCAGCCGTATTTATTCAAGATTCGCCAAAGCGCCAAGATCAAGGAACTCCTGGCAGGCAGCTTCGCCATGGACCAATGGGAATCTGCCGGCCAAGGCTGGGAGGGGACTTGGAGCGAAGTGCGGTTGGCCGGCTGGACGAAGAAGCGCCGGATAATTATCTTGCGCCGGCCCTTGCCGGAAGACCTGGTGGTGGCGAGGCGGAAGGGGAAAGGCCGACGCCGTAAGGCGCAGTTGGAACTGGAAATGGGTTGGATGCAAGGAGGCACGGTGCTCTATGAATACGCCGTGCTGGTGACGACCCTGGAAGACGAGATCTTCACGTTGGCCCAACATTACCGGGACCGGGGCGACGCGGAGAACAATTTTGACGAGTTGAAGAACCAGTGGGGCTGGCTGGGCTTCACGACGCACGATCACGCGCGCAGCGAGATGATGACCTTGTTCGTCGCTTTGGTTTACAACTGGTGGAGTTTG
Source organism: uncultured Solibacteraceae bacterium (assembly GCA_963835555.1). GTDB lineage: Bacteria > Acidobacteriota > Terriglobia > Bryobacterales > Bryobacteraceae > Sulfopaludibacter. The sequence continues at coordinate 153,881 of CAWIGC010000003.1, forward strand.
TTCACACGCCTGTCGAATCCCAACAAACGTGCCGAAGCGATTACCACACGACCGCTATTGCTGCACGCCATCGGACGCAAAACCAGCCACAGCAATCAATCCACGGTGACGTTGACCAGCCTGCACGCCGAGGCCACCAAGATCCAGGCGGCGGTGAAGGCCGTGGCCGGCTTCCTGAGTTATATTCGATCAATCACGGAGCAGTTGAAGTCTGTGGAGCGATGGCGTCTTATCCTGCTCGCCGTCGTCCGAGCCTTTCCGCTAACGCCAGCGGTAGACAGTCCGCCCCTCGGATTCAACACGGCATAATCGACGACGGCAACCGCTCTTTTTAGGTTCACCAGTTCTGGCATAGGGGTTGCGCCCCCGCGCCTAACGATGTCGCGGATCTTGGCCTTGACTGCCGTGCGGGCCTTCTTCTTCGGGGTCATCAAGACAAAATAGCCGTCTCCATTCCGCTTGCGAACTCGACGCAGGTCAAATCCCAGGAACCCGCAGGCTTCCCCTTTCAGCGCGTCCACCACCTTGGTTTTCTCCTGGTTCAATTCGACACCGATAAGCGCGAACTGTTCTCGGATCCGTTGCAGAGCCCGTTCGGCCCAGCCCCGTTTCGTGTGGTGGCCACTGATGGTGATGACGATATCATCGGCGAACCGGTGATAGTTCACGGCCTCGTAGGCTCCCTCTGCCGTTTTGCGGCGG
>CAWIGC010000004.1:0-82059 GCA_963835555.1 uncultured Solibacteraceae bacterium
GCTCCGCGCGGTCAGCTACATGGTTATATCGCCAAGACTTCTGGCCTTCCGCCTGGCGGTCTTCTACCCCTATCCGGCGAACCTGCCTGCTGGCAGCCCATTAGCGGCCCTTGCGATTCTGGGCATCTCCGCGGCGGTGTGGATGGCCCGCCGCCGTCACCGCTACCTGGCAGTGGGCTGGCTCTGGTACCGGGCACGCTGGTTCCTGTGATCGGGTTGGTTCAGGTCGGCTCGCAAGCCCGCGCCGACCGCTATATGTACGTCCCCATGGTCGGCTTAGCCCTCATGCTGGCGTGGGGAGCGGTGGTATGGTGCGGAAATGTCCGGCGGCCAAAGCCGGAATCGCCGTTCTGGCGATAGCCGGGTGCGCCTGCTGCGTCCCAATAACCTGGATTCAGGCGGGATACTGGAAGAACAGCGAATCGCTGTACCGGCACGCCCTCGCGGTGACAAATGGCAACGCCCTGGCCGAGCACAATCCGGGCAGTTATCTGCTCGACGCCCCCGGGCAGTTGCCCGAGGCCATCCGCCACCTTCAGGCGGCGCTCCGGATCAATCCCGGCTCACGCCCCGCCATTCGGCTCGGGCTCCGCCCTCGCCAGGAGCGGCCGCGCCGCGGACGCGATTCCCGAATTCCAGGCGGCTCTCCGGCTCAATCCGAATCAGCCATCCACACAATAACCTGGCAAACGCCCTCACTCTCGACCCCGGTTCTGCCGGGCCCGCAGGAATCTGGCCATCGCCCGGCAGGCGCCCCCGGCGGATTCGGCGGAGGCCCACTACAGCGCCGGAGTAGACCTCTCCCATGCCGGCCGCGTCGCTGAAGCCTTCGCCGAATTCGAGAAGGCGCTGCGTTTACGCCCGGATTATGCAGAAGCCCACAACAACCTGGGAGTGCGCTGACCCAGATGCCTCAACGCGCGCCAGAGGCGCTGGCCCACTTCCAGACAGCCGTGAGGCTGAATCCGGATTACCCCGATCCGGAACTTCGCCAGACGCTCGACCGCCTCCGAAACGGACGGTGAAGGTCGCATTCAGTACTTTTGAATCGGAAATTCCTATAATTCAGTTGACGCGAGACTTGAAGGGAATTACCTTATGGCTACATGTCTCGCATGGTGAAAAAGACCTCATATGCCCTTTTCTGCCTGATTGCAGTGTGGGCCTTGACCCTGTCCGGAGAAGCACAGGAAGTTCGAGCGGCCGTCGGCGGTCGAGTCATGGACAGTCAAGGCGCCATGGTGCCCGGCGCCACTGTAACCGTGGTCAACGAAGACAACAACGTCAAACAGGAAACCAAGACCAACGGCCAGGGCGTCTGGACTACGCAATTCCTGCTGCCCGGCCACTATCGTTTCACCATCGCCGCCTCGGGTTTCCGGACCGAAGAGCGCAGGGGCGTCACGCTGTCCGCCGGAGACGTAAAGCAGATCGATACTACGGTGCAAGTGGGCTCGGCGACGCAGACGGTGGACGTGACCGCGGAAGCTCCGCTCATCGATACCACGGCGGCCACCAGCGGCACCGTCATCACCCACGAGGAAATCGCCGAAATGCCATCCTCGTCGCACGTGATAACGCTGCTGGCCACCCTTTCGCCGGGCGTCGTGGCGCAGGATCAGAACAACAACGTCGCGCACCTGTGGTCGTATAATGCGGCCTCCCAGGTGACCGCCGACGGCGGCCGCAACAACGTCTGGTCGAACACGTTCCAACTGGATGGATCGCCGGACGTGAAGGATGGCGGCGCGGTGGCGTTCATACCGCCTATGGATTCGGTGCAGGAATTCAAAGTCTCCACCAACGCGTACGATGCCTCTATCGGACGCCAGGCGGGAGCCACCATCAACATGCAGACCCGCAGCGGCGGCAAGTCCTATCATGGCGTGCTCTACGAGTTCAACCAGAACAGCGCCATGAATGCCAACCTGTTCCAGACCAACCTGATCGGGGGAGCCGTGGCTCCCGTCCATTTCAACGAGTGGGGCGGCACCTTCGGCGGCCCGGTGTATATTCCCAAGCTTTATAACGGTAAGGACAAGACCTTCTTCTTTGTGTCCTACGACGACACCCATAACATGAATCCCCTCGGGTCGGGCTCCCTGTCCCTTCCCACCCAACTGGAGCGTAGCGGCGATTTCAGCCAAAGCTTCACCACCCAGACGGTCGGCGGGCAGCGTGTCCAGTACCCCATCCAGGTCTATGATCCGCTGAGCGTGAATATGGCCACCGGCAATCGCACATTGTTCCCCAATATGCAGATTCCGGCCAACCGCCTGAGTCCCATCGGACAAGCCATCCTGAAGTACCTGCCCCTGCCGAATACGCCCAGCGACGGAACCAGCAACACCTCGAATAACTATGCGTCGCCCTCCATCCGCACCGATAAGTTCCCGCTGATTTCCATCCGCGCCGATCAGAACTGGAACAATTCGCAGCGGAGTTTTGTCACCGTTCGGTGGCACCATCTGACCGAACTGAGCGGCACCACCTTCGGGCTCGACAATATCCTGGCCGGCAGCTACCTGGAGCGCGTCGCCAAGGACATCGGCCTCGATCACGTATGGACCATCAGCCCCACCAAGGTGCTGGACCTGCGGTACAGCGTGAACCGCTACGAAGAGCCCAGCTACAGTGCCGGCGCCGGTTTCGACCCGACTACGCTGGGTTTGCCCGCCAGCTTCATGAGCCAACTGGCGCGGCCGTCGTTCCCGTACATCAACGGTTTTGCGGGCAACTTCGGCGCGTCCAACGCCGGCTCCTATACGGACACTACCTATCAAACCTGGGCCGCGACCCTGACCCAGGTACACGGCAATCACACCTTCCGCTACGGCGGCGAGTATTGGGTGCTACAGCGCGCCAACCAGGGGCTGGGCAACCAGGGCGAATTCGACTTCAACAGCAACTTCACCCGGCAGAACAACGCCAACTCGGGAGGCACCGGCGTAGGCTCCACCTTCGCCACCTTCCTGCTGGACATGCCTTCAGGCGGCAACATTCCCCGCAATGCCGACGCGTTCTATACGCAGTTGTACACCGCCGGATATTTCCAGGATGACTGGCGCGTTACCCACAAACTGACCCTCAACCTGGGTCTGCATTGGGACTTCGAACGCCCGGTCCAGGAACGCTACAACCGCATGGAAGACCGGTACGATCCGAATGCGCCGAACCCGATCAACGGACCGGCGCAAGCCTCATACAGCGCGATCCTGGCCAGTGCGGCCAATGCCGGCAATCCCGGGGTGCAACTGCTCAACCAGCTCCGGCCAGCCAGCCAGTTCCAGATCAACGGCGCGGTGCAGTTCGCCGGCGTCAACGGCGTGCCCCGGACCACCTACAATACCGACCTGCACGAATGGCAACCGCGCGTGGGTTTTGCTTATAACGTCAGCCCCAATACCGTAATTCGCGGCGGCTTCGGCCGTTTCACCCAGGCCGATTTCAACACCGGCGCCCAGTTCGGTTATAGCCGGAGCACTTCCCTGACGGGTACCACCGACAACTATCTCACTTCGTACGACACCATGGCGCATCCGTTCCAGAACGGAATTCTGTCGCCCACCGGTTCGTCGCTGGGGGCGCTGACCAATCTCGGCTCCGGATTCACCTGGGACAATCCCGATCTGAACCGCTTCTATTCGTGGGAATATAGCCTGCACGTGCAGCATGAATGGAAAGGCTGGCTGTTTGAAGCCGGGTACTCGCACAACAAAACCTACAACATCTCGTGGGGCTGGAACCAGAATGAACCCACCTTTGCCAACTGGCAGCAGTACAACACGCCCACGTTCGTCAACGGGCGGCCGGTGGATACGCTCAACTGGAATCTCCAGGTTCCGAATCCGTTCTATCACCTGAGCGGCGTCAACCCCGGCATTTCGCTCTACACCAGCACCACCATCGCGCTGAACCAACTGCTCAACCCCAATCCCCTGTATGGCGGCATGACCGAAAACAACCCCACCGGCAAGAATCAGTACGATGCCGGGCTGGGCAAAATCGAACGCCGGTTCCGAAAGGGCTTCAGCATCATCGGTTCTTTCACCTGGTCGAAGCTGTTTGAAGACACCGCGTTTCAGGGCGGGAGCCAGCTTGCCTCGCAGGGCAGAATCGAGCACAAACTGGGCGGCGAAGATCGCCCGTTCCATCTGAACATTGCGCCCATCTGGGATATTCCGGTGGGCCGGAAGCAGCGTTTTGGCGGGAACATGTCCAGGTTGGCGGACGCGATTGTGGGCGGATGGGAACTGACCGGCAACTACGACATCCAGTCCGGCGTCCCGGTGGTGTTCAGCACGCCGGCCTTCTTCAGCGGCCAGGATTTCGCTTTGCCGGGCGGCAAGCAATCGCTGAGCAAATGGTTCGACACGACGCAGTTCTATCCGTTCCCGTCAAAGACGACGACCGTGGCGACCCTGCAGAACTATCCCGTCTGGACCGGCATCCAGAGTATGCCCGGTTTCAGTTACGTACCGGCAGCCAGCGACAGCATCAAGAATGGCGTGTACCAGGATTTCGCCGCCAACGTGCAGACCTTCCCCACCCGATGGGGCGATGTGCGCGCCAGTCGCGTGAACGAGGCCAATGCCGGCCTGTACAAAAACCTCAGCTTCACCGAGACCAAGCGGCTGCAGCTTCGCTTCGACGTGTTCAACCTGTTCAACCATCCGCGTTTCGGTGCGCCCGATACCAACCCCGGCGATGCCACTTTCGGCCGCGTGACGGGTTCGCAGCAGAATCAGGCGAGAACCGTGGAACTCGGCGCCAAGCTGTCGTTCTGAGTAGGACAGGCCTCCGGGCCTGTCCCTTCGACCCGAACTAAAACGTCACACCCACCGTTACGTTGACCGATCGCGGCGTCACGAAATGTGTCCCGCTGAAGGTGGACAGGAAGTTGTACAGCGCCACTTCGTTGGCCACGTTCAGCACGCTCACCCGCATGGTCATGTGGGTCCGCTCGGTGTGCAGCAGATTGTCGTGGCCTACCGAGATATCGAACACGTGGTGCGGCGCGATGCGCGGCGGGTTGGTATCGTCATTCTCCGTGCCGGCTTTGGGAATCACCACCCGCGACGCCCCGTACGTGCCGGTGCAACTGGTGATCGGGCTGATGATGGTGGCCTGCTGGCCGCCGCAATAGAAGCCGATGGCCGCCTGCTGAGCGCCGGTCAGCGCCAGCGCCGAGGCCAGGTCCGGCACGTTCCCCGCCACCATGCCGCTGTCGTAGCGCCAGGTGAAATCGATCCAGGGGCTGTCTTTTTTGCGCTGGTAGCGCAGGTTCGTGGTCTGCTCCAGCGCCTGGTCGTGATCGATGCGAAAAACCGAAACATTCACCGGAGAGTTGAAGATCAGTCCGCCGGTCTCCGGTCCGAAGAAGCGCGCCCGCGTGTGGCCCAGGGTCATGTACGCCTGGAATCCCTTCAGGTTGATGCTGGAAATGCGCGCGCCCACGCCGTCCAGCTTGCTCTTGCGCCAGGAAATCGGAAAGGTGATCGGGGTGTTGAACAGCACGTCGAAGTCGTATGCCCCATCGGTGTATTTCCAGAAATAGTTGGCGTCCACCAGCAGAAACTTTCCGATGGCCTGCTGCAGGCCGGTGTTGTACTGGTTGCGGGTTCCCGGACGGAGGGGCGCCGAGGCATACGCGCCGAACACGTTCGTCGCCAGCCCGCCCACCCCCGATGCGCTGGAGAGCAGCAGATTCTCGTTATACGGCGTCTCGAATGTGCGGGCGAACGAGGCGCGCAGCACCGTCCCGGTCTTCTTGATCTGATATGACGCACCGAAGCGCGGTTCCACTCCGTGCGCCGCACTGAGCCCGTTGTACTGGTCCAGCCGCAGTCCGCCGTTCACCGACCAGTTTCCGAGGCTCACCGAATCCTGCACGTACACCGCATATTGATTGATATTGCCGGAGTCGCGGAAACGGAACAGCGTGCCGCCGCGCGTCAGGTCGTACGGCGCCAGGCCGGGAGCCGTGCCGGGGTCGGCCAGAAATGCCGGGTCCGTGATGCCCATGGCGAAATCTTCGAACAGCCGGGTCTGCTTTAACTCGGTGCCTACCTTCAGATTGTGCCGGCCCTTAACGATCGAAATATCCGCCCGGACACCGTAGTTGAACAGGTGGCGGCCCTGCGATAAGGTCGCCGGGAGATCCTGAAACGGATCGCGGCTGGGGTAGTAATTCACAAAATCGCGCCGTACCCAGGGATTGACCGTGAGCAGGGTGCTGGCGCCATACGTGTGCTGGTAGCCCGGCGCGATATTGAAGCTGAGCACCCTCTGCCGCTGGTCCTGGCCCGGTTGATCGTAGGTGTTGGGAATCTGAAACCAGTTGCGTGCTCCAAACAGATTCAGATGGAAGCTGTCCCTGGCATTAGGCTGAAAATCCACGCGGTCGAAGATGGTCTCGTTGTTGCCGGCGTCGTGCATCGGGTAGAACTCGGGACTGTCCAGAAAGCGGCCGGAACGGTCGGTATTCAGCACCAGGAAGTTGCCGAATCTTGCCGATCCGATTCCCAGCGAGGCCTTCTCGCCCACCGTGCCGAACGAGCCGTACGTCGCGTCGAAGCTTCCGAACAGCGGCTTGCCGAGCCCTGACCTGGTCACCGCGTCCACCACCAGGCTGGTCTTGTCGCCATACTCCGCCGGCGCCGAACCGGTAATCAGCTCCAGCGATTGGAACGCGTTCTCCGGCATCTGCGTGGAAAAGGCCTTGCTCTGCTGATCGCTGATGGGCTGGCCGTCGATGTAATAGCTGGTCTGCGCATGATCGCCCAGCGGATGGAAGAACCCGTTGGAGTCCGCCACCACGCCCGGCGCGCTCAGGGTGATGGCGTCGCTTAATCCGGAGGCTGGCGAGGAGACCGGCAGCGTAGCCAGCGAACTCCGGTCCACGTCATTGTGCGCCGTGGGAATGTTCTCCAGGAGGTCGGAACCGGAAGCCTCCACGTCGATTGTGGTCTGTGCGCCGGCCACAATCAGCTTGATTTCCAGATTCATGGGCACCGTGGAGCGGACTGCCAGGTCCCGCTGCCACGTCGAAAAGCCCGCGGATTTGACCGCTAGATGATAGCTGTTGAGAGGAACGTTGGTGAACCGGAAGGCGCCCGTTTGATCCGTCGTCTCGGTCTGCTGATAGTTCGAGAGCGGATTGTGTATCGACGCCGTGGCCCCTACGATTGCCGCGCCGGAAGGGTCGGTGACCACGCCGGCTACGGTGCCGGAGCTGATGGACTGGCTCCAAGCGGCATACGACAGACACAAAAAGAGAAAAGCAGACCGGGGTCTCACGCTCCCAGTATCGGTAGGATAGTAGGAGCGGGCCCATGGCAATCTGACACACGGGATGGATTTGGCCATGAGCGGGCTGTTTTTCGCCGCTGGCGGACGCCTTCGTGCTGCGCCGCCGTTCCTGCCCGCCGGCGGCCGTTTGTGTGCCGTTCATCGTGAATCCGAGTCCGTTCATGAGTTTTTCGTCTCCATCCCGCGATTTTCAGGATAAATCCATGAGGGTGGCCTTTCCGCCAATCCGCACACTCATCGTGGATGACGAACCCATTGCCAGGCAGGTCCTACGCGAGGAATTGGATGGCTTTGACGAAGTTGACGTCGTGGGAGAAGCGGAGAACGGCGAGGCCGCGCTCCTCGAGATCGACCGCCTCAGGCCCGACCTCGTGTTCCTCGATCTGGAGATGCCCGGAGTGGGCGGCTTCGACGTGATCCGCCGGCTTCCGGCGGGAGTTCTTCCCATCGTCGTGATCGTGACCGCGTACGATCGGCACGCCGTCCACGCTTTCGAAGCGGGGGCGCTTGACTATCTATTGAAGCCCGTCAGCCGGGAGCGCCTGGAAAAAGCGCTGGACCGGGCTCGCGCACTGCGCGGTCGGATTCCGGAAGTGGCCGAATCGTTGATCCGGCTCAATGAAGCCGGCGAGCCCAGGAGCCGTAAAGTAGTGGGCCGGAGCGGGGCGGAGTATTACCTGCTGGATCTCCACGATGTGCTGGCATTCCAGGCCGAGCACGAAATCGTCTGGATTCTGACCGCCCGGCAAAAATTTATGGCCACCCAGGCTCTCCGCCACATCGAAGACCGCCTGCAGGATTCCACCTTCCAGCGTGTCCATCGCAACGCCCTGGTGAATGTCGATCACGTGCGCAAAATGGCTCCGCTGAGCAGCCAGCGCTGGATGCTCACCCTCAGTAACGGCCAGGAGTTCATAGTGAGCAAGCGCCAGGCAGGCAATGTGCGCCGGCTCCTGCGGTGGTAGCGCTACCGCGCCATCGCGGCGGCCTGATTGGCGATGGCCAGGCCGAAGTTGCAGGTCGCGTGACGGTTCCGGCATCCGGCTACGGTCCGCATGCATTCGCAGGGGCATCGCCGCGTGTTGAGTTGCTTCAGCAGCGCGGGCAGCTTTGCTGCCGGCGCCTCGCTCAGATCCACGCCGGGAAAGGTTGTATAAAAAGGTTCCGGGGCCGGGATGGCGGTGCGGTTCCAAACTGTCGATTGCATCATGATACAGGTGAAGCCGAGAATAAGGATGACGCACGCCGCCAAAGGGATTGCCGCGCGGCGCGCAATCCGGTCCCTGTATTGGCTTCGACTCTTCATTGCGGCTCAATCGGTATGAACGCGAGTTTGTGGATGAACTCAAGGGTTTCTTACCACCGGCATTTTGGCGGCGGTCAGCGAACGCTTCCGCGCGGCCGGCGGGTTGACTGACCATGCCCGCCTTAACCCAGCCCGTGCTGATCAATATTCTCGGCCATGCCGGGGGCGCGCTCATTTTCGCCATCTTCCTGATCCTGTTGTTCAGCGCGCGCGGATGGTCGGGCAGCCGGGGCCGGACTCTTTCGGCGGTGGCCGCCTCGCTTTCGCTGGCGTGGAATCTGGGCTCCCTGGTGGTGCTGATGTGGCCCGGGTTGTCCGCGCCATGGCTGAACCTGGTGGTGGCCATCAGCTTTTCGGTGCTGAGCCTGCTGCCCGCGGTGCTGCTGCACATCTCTCTCGAAGGCAGCCAGAAGCTCCTGGTAGGGGCCGGATATCTTTTGAGCGGCGCCGCCGTGACGATGCATTTTTCGGAGGCCGGCGGCAACGGCGCCAGGCTGCACCAGACGGCCCTGCTCCTCATCACCATCGGCTTTCTGGTATTGACCGCAATTGCCGCAGCCGCCATCTGGTTGCGCCGCGGCCCGCCGCAGCGCCATGAGGGCGCCCGCATCACCGCATCCATGTGCCTGGCGCTGTTCGCCATGTCGTTCGTCCACTTCGGCACGGGACACGCGGCTCAGGTCTGGGGCTCCGAACTGGTGGTCCATCACGCCGGCATTCCGCTGGCGCTCTTCGTGCTGTTGCAGGACTACCGCTTCGTGTTGCTGGATGCCTTTGTGCGCTTCCTGGCGAACGCCCTGCTGGCCGCGGTGCTGACCGCGCTGGTGATCGAGGCCGCGTTCCGCCTGGTGCTGGTGGAGCGGGTCGCGACCGAACCGCTGCAGGAAGCCCTGCTGCTGGTGAGCGTCTGCCTGTTCCTGGTGTTCTTCGCCTGGCTGCGCAATCGCGTACAGGCCTGGCTCACGCACGCCGTATTTCGTCACGGCGGCCTGGATCACCTTCCGGCGTTGCTGAAGGAGTGCCCGGCATCGGTGGGCGAAGCTCCCTATCTGGAGTGGGCCGCGGCCACCATGGCGGGGGCCGTGAAAGCCGAAAGGCAAGCCGTAGCCACGCTGGGCCGCATAGCAGACGCGGGCGAGCCGCCCACGTGGGCCGAGGCCATGATTCCGGTACGGCTCGGCCAGGGCGATTCCCGGCTGATCCTGCTGGGCCGCCGCCGGGGCGGCCAGCGCTACCTGGGCGAGGACCTGGAAGCGCTCCGCAAGGCTGCCGTGATGATCGGCGAGCACGTCGAATCGCTCCGCCAGCAGGAGATGGACCGCCTGGTCAGCCAGGCCGAACTGCGCGCCCTGCAATCGCAGATCAATCCCCACTTCCTGTTCAATGCCCTCAACACGCTCTACGGAACCATCCCCCGGGAGAGCGCCGGCGCCCGCCGCATGGTGCTCAACCTGGCCGAGATCTTCCGCTACTTCCTGCAGACCGACAAGACCTTCGTAACCCTGTCGGAGGAGATGCAGATTGTCCGGGCCTATCTGGAAGTGGAACAATTGCGCCTGGGCCACAGGCTCCATACTGAAATCCAGGTGGATGACGCCGCGCTCGACCTCTCCATCCCCGTGCTGTCCATCCAGCCGCTGGTGGAGAACGCCGTCAAACACGGCGTCGCGCTCCGCACCGAACCGGGTTACGTCCGCATCCGCGCGGCGCGCGGAGCCGGCGAGCTTCGCATCCTGGTGGAGAACAGCGGCGGCGGCACGCCCGCGGAGAGTGCGGGCGCCGGAGTGGGACTGCAAAACGTCCGGCGGCGCCTGGAAATCTGCTATGGGGCCAACGCGGGCGTGCGACTGGCTTTCCACGCGGATGCGACAGCCGTCGAATTATGGATCCCCCTGGATGTGGTTTCCGGATTGCACGCAGACGCCGCCAGACCGGATAGTAGAGGGTATGAAAAAAGCGATCTCCCCGCCGCAGACCGTGGATGAATACCTGGAGCGAGTCCCGGAGCCGGCGCGCACCACCTTAAGCCGGATCCGCGCGATCATCCGCTCCGCCGTTCCCCCGGAGGCTACCGAAGCCATCAGCTACCAGATGCCCGCGTTCAAGTATAAGGGGCCGCTGTTCGGGTACGCGGCGTTCACCAACCATTGCAGCCTGTTTCCCATGGGCTCGCGAGTGATCGCCATGTTCCAGAAGGAGCTGGAGAAATTTGAGACAGCCAAAGGCACCATCCGTTTTCCCGTGGACAAGCCCCCTTCCGCCGCGCTGATCCGGAAGATGGTGAGGGCGCGTGTCGCCATGAACGATCAGAAGCAGAAGAAGAAATAAGGCGCCGTCAACTCCTACCGGAATCCGCCCTGGAACTCCGGACTGCCGGTGAACCCTTCGTTCGGAGCATTACCCAGAATCAGCAACTGCGTGGAACTGGCGCCGACGATGCCCGGATTCTGATTGTAGTAAATCCCCGGACCTCCGCCGTTGGCGATGTTCAGCCAGAAGGCAAACCCGGATTGGTCCGGCTCGCGTTCCAGAATCAGGTAATACAGCATCCTGACGTACAGCGAATTGGTGTGATCGGTGGTGAACGATCCCTTGCTCTGAAACTCGTCTCCGGTGAACAGGCTGTTGAATAGAGCATACGGCTGGAGGGCGACCCCCGCCGTAAGCTCCGCTGCGGTGGGCACCCGCCCCAGCATGTCCTGGTAGATCCTGGTTGTCGTCGATTCCAGACTGGCGCGCGGGATACCTGCGAGGATCGTCGCGAACAGCGCCTGCGCCGAGGTACCGTTGCGAAGCGCCTGGAGGTTTGCCAGGTAGGTAGCATAAGACGGCGGGGCGCCGGTGACTGCCTGGTACATGGCCATCACAGCGAAATCGGAAGCCTGCCCTTCGGGGCTATCGAGGAAATCGCCGGTCATGGCGCCGAGGGCTACCGCGCTCTGGCCCAGCCAGAAAGCCAATCCTCCCTGATCCGGCTCGCGCCCTAATGTCTGTTGATAGAGGAAGGTAATCTGCCGGTTGAAAGCCGGGGCGGTGGAGGCCGCCTCGGTGATCGTGAAGGTAGCGACATAACTGCCCAGAGTGACCTGAATGGTTGCCGTGCGGGCACTGGTGGTGGTGTTGCTGAACACGTTGAACCGGACGATTCCGGGTCCGGTTCCGCTGCCGCCCGAGGTGATGATCACCCACGGCACATTGGATGTTGCCGTCCATGTGCCCGAACAGGTCGGGCACGGGGTCACCGTGAAGCTTACCGGGACTGAAGGATACAGGCCTCCGTTGGAGGTCCCCAGCGTTGTGAACGACTGGCCCGGCAAACTGAGATTGACGCCGGCCAGGCCGAGCAGCACCGTGACATTGTTGCTGGTTTCATCCGCGACCGCCAGGTCCGTCTTTCCGTCGCCGTTGAAATCGGCCGCCGCTACGGATATCGGAGCCGGCCCCGCCGCGAAAGGAGTCCCCGTCTCCGGCGTGAAGCCGCCGCTGCCGTTCCCCAACAGTACCGTGACGCTGTCGCTTCCCAGGTTGGCGCTTACCAGGTCCGCCTTGCCATCCCCGTCGAAGTCTCCCACCGCCACCGAATACGGGCTCTTTCCCACCGGGAACGGGCTGGCGCCGGGTTGGGTGAAACCGCCGCTGCCGTTCCCCAGCAATATCGAGACGGTATTGCCGCCATAGTTGGCGACCGCCAGGTCTACCTTTCCGTCGCCGTTGAAGTCGCCCGGCGCAAGAGAGATGGGATTCGTATCGACTGTGTAGGGACTCCCGCCGGCCTGGCTGAAGCCGCCGCTGCCGTTCCCCAGCATGATGGTCACGGTATCGGCCGTCTCATTGGCAATGGCCACATCCGCCTTTCCGTCGGCATTAAAATCCGCCACGGCCAAAGAGACCGGGGTCGCGCCCACTGCCAGGGGGCTTCCACCCGCCTGCGTGAAGCCGCCGCCGCCGTTCCCCAACAATACAGTCAGACTGCCGCCGCCGTTGAGGGGATTCCCAAAATTGGCCACCACCAGGTCCGCGTTCCCATCTCTGTTGAAGTCGCCCACCGCCACGGATTTTGGACTCAACCCCGCCGGCACGGGACTCCCTGGGGCCTGCGTGAAGCCGCCGCTTCCGTTCCCCAATAACACTGTCACGTTTCCGCTGCTCTGATTGGCGACTGCCAGGTCGGGCTTGCCGTCGGAATTGAAATCGCCTACTGCCACTGAAGAGGGGCTGGTGCCGGTCGCAAATGGGCTGCCGGGCGCGGCCAGGAAGCTTCCCCCGCCGGCGCCGAGCAACACCGTGACACCGCCGAAATAGTTTGCGATTGCCAGGTCTGCTTTGCCGTCGCCGTTGAAATCGCTCACCGCCATGGCGATCGGATATCCGCCGGCCCCGAACGGACTACCGTTCGCGGCAGTGTAGCGGTCCGCCGGCTGGGCGTTGACCCTCTCGGCGAACGCCGGGGACAGGCTGTTTCCATACGCGGCGGCGCCTCCGCCCACGTAGAGCGCCGTCAACGATCGCGATCCCGCCGCCAGCAGCGCGGTGGTAAAGCTTGCCACGCCGCTCAGCACCGGAGCAACTCCCAGCACCGTGGCGCCATCGTAGAACGTCACTGCGCCCGTGGCGCCGGCGGGAGTTACCGTAGCGGTCAAAGTGACCAGCGTGCCAAATACTGCCGGATTCGGGACAGCCGACAGCGTGGTGGCCGATGGCAATTGTGTGAACACATACGCGGCGCCCTGCGAATTGGCTTTCCAGGCGGCCCCCACCAGTGCGGTCATGCCGTCCAGAGCCACGGAATTACCGAAGATGTTATTCGCAGCCCCGTCGCTCGCGGTCAATTCCGTCTGCTGGCTCCAGGTCCCTCCAGACTGAGCGAACAGGTATGCCGCACCCTGACCGGCATTCTTGCGGTAGGCGCCCACGAGCGCCGGGATCCCGCTCGCGACGGACCAGCCGAAGGCATCGTTCGCGGCCCCGTCGGACGCGGTCAGTTTTACCAGTTGGCTCCAAATCGCGCCGCTCGGCGAGAAAACGTAAGCTGCACCCTGACCGGCATTCGTGTTGGCCGCTTTACCCGGGGCTCCCACCGTGCAGATGTTGCCGTTCAGGGAGACGGACCAGCCGAACTGATCGCTGGCCGCACCGTCGGTCGCGGTCAGTTTTGCCTGCTGGCTCCACGCAGTGCCGCTTTGCACAAACACGTACGCCGCACCCTGGGCGGCATTCCCGTTGACTGCTTTTCCGTAAGCCCCTGCCGCGGCCATGTTGCCGCTTACCGAAACGGAACGGCCGAAGTTGTCGGCGGTCGCACCGTCGGACGCCGTCAACTTTGCCTGCTGGCTCCACGCAGTGCCGCTTTGCGCAAACACATACGCCGCGCCCTGCCCGGAATTCGCGTTGACTGTTTTTGCAGAAGCCCCGATGATGGCGGTGCTGCCGCTCAACGAGACGGACACGCCGAAGTTGTCGCCCGCCGCCCCGTCGGAGGCGGTCAACTCCGCCTGCTGGCTCCAGGTTCCGCCGCTTTGCACGAACACGTACGCCGCACCCTGTCCGGAATTTTTTTGGCTCGCGCCTACTAGCGCGGTAACGCCGCTCACCGAGACCGAACCGCCGAAGTTGTCGCCCGCCGCCCCGTCCGACGCCGTCAGTTTTGCCTGCTGGGTCCACACACTGCCATTTTTCACGAACACATAGGCCGCGGCCCGTCCTGCATTGCTGGAACACGCTCCCACCACGGCAATACTGCCGCTTAACGAGACCGCACATCCGAAGTCGTCATTCCCCTGCCCGTCGGATGCGGCCAACTCCGTCTGACTCCAGGTCACTACCGGGTCCACGACCAGCGGATACTCCGCTCCGCGGTCCTCCACTACCAGGCGGATCTCGCGAGCCCCGACTTCCATCCGTGACGGCACATCGCGCCCGCGGGCATCGCGCGCCCGCAGCCCGGCGTAGCGCAGCACCGTTTGCCGGCCCGCTTGCAGCAGCACCGCATCGCCTTCGGGAGACAACACAGGACGCAGACCGCCGGTCACACGCAGCGCCAGCACCAGCGATTCGCCCTCGCGCGCCGTTCCCGGAGGGTATGCCAGCGTGAAGCCCTGTTCCAAGCCGCGCGATTCGTTCACGTACCACTCGGTAATGGCGCCGCGCCGGTATTCCACACGGCTCCCTCCGCCGGCCAACTCAGCCGGCGCGGGCGTCTGCAGGCGCGCGCCGTACCCGTAACCGGTGAACTGTAGTCCGACATCCAGCTTTGAATCGCCTGCCTTCACTGTGGCGCCGCGCGCGCTAAACTCCAGATCGAGCCGCTGCGCCGCATTGGCCCCCAGGTAGCTTCCGTGGCCGGACGCCTCCAACTTGTAGCGCGCCTGCAGGAACGCCCGGTGCAGACCTTCGTCCTCTCCACCCGCGCATGGCAGTACCGCCAGGCAGAGCAAGCCAAGAAATCTCCAAATTGAAGTTACATTGAGTAAGGCGCGCATATAGGAACCGATCCTCCCTGCTTTGGGAAGCGTATCATGTTCCAAACTTCGAGTCGAACGGTAATAACTTTCGTTTACAACAATGATATTGTCGAGTAACGTATCAGTTATTACAGCTCGCGCCTATTCCTTAGGCCCGATCCCCAGCGCCTTCATCTTGCGGTACAGATTGCTGCGCTCCAGTCCCAGCAGTTCCGCCGTGCGCGTGACATTCCCGTTGGTCTCTTCGAGCTTCTTCAGAATGTACTCGCGCTCGGCCGCCTCGCGGACCTCCTGCAGGCTGCCGAAACGGTCCAGCGGACGGTCGGGCTGCCGGCGCGCCGCGTGCAGCGGAATATGCCGCGCGTCCACGCGCACCTGCGGATTCAGAATCACGATGCGCTCAATCAGATTTTTCAGTTCGCGCACATTGCCCGGCCAGTGATACTCGGACAGCAGGCCATAAGCTTCCGGCGTAAGTTCTTTCGGCTTGCGGCCGTAAGCCGTAGTGAATTCGCGCAGGAAGTGGTCGGCCAGCAGCGGAATATCCTCCCGCCGGTCGCGCAAGGGCGGCACGAAAAACGGGATCACGTTCAGCCGGTAGAACAGATCCTCGCGGAAATTGCCGCGCTCGATCTCCTCTTCCAGGTTCTTGTTCGTGGCCGCCACCACGCGCACATCCACCTGCATGAATTCGGAAGCGCCCACCGGTTCGAAGCGCTGCTCCTCCAGCACCCGCAGCACCTTGCTCTGCGTGCGCAGGCTCATATCGCCCACTTCGTCCAGAAACAGGGTGCCGCGAGTCGGCCTTCTGGAATTTGCCCGCTTTCCCTTCGTGCGCCCCGGGGAACGCGCCCTTGATGTGGCCGAACAGCTCGCTTTCGATCAGCTCTTCGGGAATCGCCGCGCAGTTCACCTCCACGAACGGCTTCGGCCGCGCGCGGGCTCTGCGCGTGCATGCGCGTGGGCCACCAGTTCCTTGCCCGTGCCGCTCTCGCCGAAAATCAGCACGCGCCCGTTGGTGCCGGCCATCAGGGTCAATTGCTGCCGCAGCGCTTTCATCGGAACGCTTTCGCCGATGATGCGGTAGCGCGCGCCCGAATCGGCCTTCAACCGGCTGTTTTCGATGGCCAGGTTGCGATGCTCCAGCGCATTCTTGGCCACCACCGCGACCTTCTCGATGGATAGCGGCTTCTCCAGAAAATCGAAAGCCCCCAGCTTGGTGGCTTTCACCGCGGCTTCGATGCTGCCATGGCCCGAGATCACCACCACCACCGGCCGCTCCGGAAACGGCAATCTCCTGGATGCGCGCCAGCACCTCCATGCCGTCGATGCCCGGGAGCCAGATATCCAGCAGCACCAGCTCGAATTCACCGGCCGGCAGCGCCTCCAGGCAGGCTTCGCCGCATCGGCCACGGCCTCCACGGCGTAGCCTTCGTCCTCCAGAACCCCGCCCAGCGACTGGCGAATGCCGGGCTCGTCGTCCACCACCAGGATGCGCCGCTGCTTCATACTCTGAGCGCTGCCGGCCGCGGCGCTTCGGATTGTTCGGCATCCAGGATGGCGGGAATCTCCACCGTGAACCGCGCCCCCACCGGCTGGTTATCCTCCACCCGGATGTGCGCATTGTGCTCGGCCACGATGTGGCTGACGATCGCCAGCCCCAGGCCGGTGCCGCGATTCTTAGTCGAAAAGTAAGGCAGGAACAGTTTCTCCTTATCGTCCGGACTGACTCCCGCGCCGGAATCGGCCACCACCAGCTCCACCGTATCGGCCGTCCCCGGTTGCGTCGCCACGTACAGGTTCTTCACCAGCGAATCCTGCATCGCTTCCGCCGCGTTATCCACCAGGTTCACCACCACGCGCTGAAACTGCTCGCGGTCCAGGTTCACCGGAGGCAGCTCCGGCGCGAAGCTGGTGCGAATGCTGATGCCCCCCAGCCGGTCTTTGAAGATGGCCAGCGCCTCCTGCACTACGTTGTTCAAATCGCAGCGCACCGGCTGCGCCGAAGGAAAACGGGCAAACTGCGAGAACTCATCCACCAGAGTCTTCACCGATTCCACCGACTTGGCGATGATGCCGGAACACTCGCGCAGAATGCGAGCCTGGGCCGGCGGCAGGTCCAGCTTGTCCAACTGCCGCCCGATTCGCTCCGCGCTAAGCCCGATCGGGGTGAGCGGATTTTTGATCTCGTGCGCCACCCTCCGCGCCACTTCATGCCAGGCAGCCGATTTCTGCGCGCGCAACAGTTCGCTGGTATCCTCCAGCACGATCACGAATCCCGAGGTCAGCTTTTCCTCCAGCGCCGAAACCGTGATCGCCAGGTTCAACTTCCGGTCGGCCGTCCGCATCTCCAGTTGCCGGGTGGCCACGCCGGTGCGGCGGGCGCGCTTCATGAGGTACTTGATCTCGGCGGTATCCTCGCGCGAGAACAGGTCCTCCAGCCGCGTGGCCTGCTCCACCTGCTGCGGCGGGAAGATCTTGGAAAGAGCGCGATTTACCCGCTTGATGGAGCCATCGGCGGTGATGGAGATGACGCCCGTGGCAATGCTCTCCAGGATCGCTTCGGTGAAGCGCCGCCGCCGGTCCAGTTCGCGCGCGTTGGATTCCAGTTCCTGGGTCATCTGGTTGAAACCACGAACCAGCGAGCCCAGTTCGTCCGCCGCGCGCACTTCCACGCGATGCGTCAGATTGCCTTTGCGAACCTCGCCGGCAGCGTCCAGCAGCGCCGTGATGGGAATGCCG
This sequence comes from uncultured Solibacteraceae bacterium, assembly GCA_963835555.1. Lineage (GTDB taxonomy): Bacteria > Acidobacteriota > Terriglobia > Bryobacterales > Bryobacteraceae > Sulfopaludibacter. Next base: position 17,821 of record CAWIGC010000004.1, read on the forward strand.
ATCTGCTTGGCAAGCAGGAACGCGATCCAGGTGGAAATGCAAAGTACGATGACCGAGATCAGTGCCATCACCAGGGTGTAATAGCGGCGGAAGTACCTCCAGCTCAGGTAGGAGTCCTCCCAGTTTTTGGACCAGGTGCGGATCTCCTCCTGGTTGCGAGCCACATCTTGCGGAACGGTCGCCGAGACGTGAACGGTGCCTGCAATCTTCCCGCCTTCCATCACGTCGGCATCGGCCAGCACCGTCCGGCCGTTGTTGTTGGTGCTGGGACGCGTCCCCCACGAATCCAGCGGCGCTCCCCCGGTGGCCGTTCCGATCGATGCCGATTGCAGTTCCCACTGCCGGCAGAACCGTTCCAGAAAGCCGGGCGTGCGGACTCCGGAGGCCAGCAGTTGGTGGATCTCCGGCTGAGCCGCCAGCAGTGCCGCCTGCGCCGTGGTTTCGTCCTGCATCTCCTTGCTGAGCATGCCGGTGACGCCCCTGAGAACGTCGATCTGGCTGCTTTCGGGTTTCCGGATCCAGTAGGCCACGTTGCGGTTGAACAGCTCGAAATTAAACAGGAACATGAACGATACGGGCAGGCAGCTCAGGGTGACTGCGCCCAGGACGAGTTTGGTCCGGAGCCGCGATCCTTCCCGATGGCTCTGCCGGTCCAGGTACAGCTTGGCGCCCTCCCGGAAGAGGTACCACAGAAGTGCCACCATCAGCAGAAAAATCAAGCTGAATCCCGCCCAGAATACCAGCGTCTGGCTGGGATTGGTGGGCTTGACCGGACCCGGGTTGAAGGACCCCAGCCACACCACGATCGCCATCGACAGGCCCAGCAGAAACACCGCGATGCCGTAGACGAGCCGTTTCTTCATGGCGGAAACCCTTACATTCGATTATACGAACTGAGGCCGCCGGGGAACCATACAGTCGCACTGCAACGATAAAGTTTCGGTAATTTGAGCCGATATTAACCACATGGGACGAACGTCAATGAAGTCACTGAAAATCCTGCTTGTGATTGGGGCGTCGGCACTGTTCGCGCAAGCGCCTTTAAAGAAAGTCACTCGAGCGGAGGCCCTGAATGCCGTTACATCCAAGAGCCAACCCGAGTACCCGCCCATGGCGCGGCAATTGAAGATCGAAGGAAGCGTCGAGGTGGACGCGGTGGTCACCGAAACAGGGACCGTGGAAGAGGTGAACATCGTCAGCGGAAACCCCATCCTGACCAAGCCGGCAGCCGAGGCCGTTAAGAAGTGGAAGTTTGCTCCCTTCCTGCAGGACGGCAAGCCCGTCCGGGCCAGCGCACCAATCGTCATCGTGTTCAAGAAGCAGTAGTGAGGGAGCCATGAGTCTTACACGAAAACTATTAGTCGGATTCGGAATGATGGTAGCAGTTGTGCTGGTCAGCAGCGCCGCCGCCTTGATAATTACCCGGGAACTGAGCATAGACCTGGAACGTGCCGCCGATGTCACTGCGCGCAGCCAGTACCTGGCCGGGGAAGTCGATACTTCCGCCGCGGATATGATTGGGACGGAACGGGCGGCCATGCTTGCCGCGATGCTGGGCCAGAAGGATCAAGCCGTTGAATACCAGCAGAAATTTGCCGAAAAAAGCATCCACTTTGCAGAATGCCCTGGCGGAGTTGCACAAAACGGCCTCGACTCAGGAGGCTGTCTCCCTGCTGGGAACCCTGGACCAGCAGACGGTAGCGGCTTTGAAAGCGCACGAAGAACTGAAACAAGCCGTTTCCAACGCCCAGTTGGATGCCGCGCTGAGCATCTTTGCGCAAAAGGTCGCACCCAACCTGGAGCGTATCGGGCAGCAGGCATCCGCACTGGTGGAGCATCAGAATCGCGATCTGCAAGCCACCTCGGCCGCCGCGGCGGCGAAATCGTCGCGCAGCATGGCTGTAACGATCGGACTGGCCCTGCTGGCGCTGACAATGGGAGTCGGAGTTTTCTGGCTGGTGCTGAACACCAATCGCAGCCTTCTCCATCTTTCCACGGCCCTGGCCGAAAGCGCCCAGCAAGTGGCCGGCGCCGCCGCCCAGGTTTCCGGCGCCAGCCAATCGCTGGCCCAGGGCGCGTCCGAGCAGGCCGCGTCCCTCGAAGAGACCTCTGCTTCCACTGAGGAGATTGCGTCCATTACGCGACAGAACGCGGACCACGCCCTGCAAGTAGCCGGCCTGATGCAAAAGTCGGCTGCGGGAGCCGACGAAGTCAATCAGATGCTGGACCGCATGGTCGAGAAGATGAAAGAGATCGACGGTTCCAGCCATAAGATTGCGCGCATTATCAAAGTGATTGACGAGATTGCCTTCCAGACCAACATTCTCGCGCTGAACGCCGCGGTGGAAGCCGCCCGCGCAGGAGAGGCAGGACTTGGGTTTGCCGTGGTCGCCGATGAAGTGCGCAACCTGGCTCAGCGCAGTGCCCAGGCGGCCCGCGATACCGCCGGCCTGATCGAGGAATCGATCGCCACCTCGCGCGACGGGACTGGCCGCCTCGATCATATGGCTGGAGCGGTGCGTGCAATGACTGAAAGTTCCCTGCGGGTAAAATCGCTTGTGGACGACGTAAATCAGGGGAGTCAGGAACAATCGCGCGGTATGAATCAGATTTCCCGGGCGATTCTGAATATGGAACAAGTCACGCAAAAGACCGCAGCCTCCGCAGAGGAAAGCGCCGCCGCCGGAACGGAATTGAACAATTATGCTACCAGCCTGAGTACGTTAGTGCAGGAAATGCGGGAAATGGTGGGATAAAAAAAAGGGCCGGCGTTTCACCGGCCCTCCTATAGACCTCGATGACTCAAACTACTCGGCGGCTTTTACGGTATCCACGTCGATGCTGTCGCCCGTCATCTTCCCGGTGATCGTTACTTTCTTGCCTGCGACCGACTTTACCTTGTCCTGATCGCTGATGTCATACACCTTGCCATCGGCGGTCACGAAAACCGCCGGAGCTCCGCGCTTAATGCAACTCTGGGCGCAGGCTTCGTTGCCCCACATTGCCTTTTTCGAAGCACAGTTTTTGTCTATGACATAGCCTGTCCACTCTGCAGCCAAACCGCAACTGGCAACCAATGCAAATACTGCCAACAGTTTCTTCAAATCCCTACCTCCTCTGAGTGTCAAATTCCCAGTCACAACGACTATACTCCACTGTACGTAGCCATCGCAACTTCGGATGTTATTGATAATTAAGACTTGTAAACTAGCTGGATTTAAAAGAACAGATACTTCCGCCACTGCGCTTCGCTCTTGCCCAGCATGCGCATCAGGTGACGGCTGGTGTGCAGGCTGAATGGCCTGGGCAGACGAGCCAGTTTCATGCCCGCTTCTTCCGGCGTCCGGTTGCCCTTGCGATTATTGCAGGGATGACAGCATGCCACCAGGTTCTCCCACGCCGATTCGCCGGACCGCGAACGCGGTATCACATGGTCCAGCGTCAATTCCCCGGATGGCATGGTCCGGTGGCAGTACTGGCAGGTGTACCGATCGCGCATCAGGATGTTCTTCCGCGAAAGGGCCCGTGTCTGATGCGGAATCCGGCGATACTCCAGCAGACGAATCACCGAAGGCAATCGGACGTTGGCGCGCGCCGAATGAATCGCATTCAGCGATTCCTCTTCGGCGGACGCTACCCCTTTCAGCACCAGCACCAAAGCGCGCCGCGCCGCGCAAATGTTGATCGGCTCGTAACTGGCATTCAGCACCAGAACGGGATTCTGCAGTCGATCGCTCGCCATTCAGGAAACTCCCCCCAGGGTGGAATGTGCCGCCTTTGTGCGCGCTCCATCGAAGCGCCGGTCCACGCGAGCCACCGTGAGCAGCGTGACCCGCCGGGCGCCGGACCGTTTGAGCGCCAGAGCGCAGGCGGCGCCCGTCGATCCGGTTGTCATGACATCGTCAATCAGAAGTACACGCTTGCCCTGCAAGTCGCGGCGGCACTCAAACGCCGCAGTGACGTTCTTACGGCGCCCGGTGTTGCTCAATCCCGCCTGACTCGCTGTCCATCGCACACGCTTCAGCGTCCGTCCGGCCGGAATGCCGCAGCGCCGCGCGATGCTGCGCGCCAGCAGTTCCGATTGATTGAAGCCCCTCTGCCATTGCCGCCGCCAGTGGAGGGGAACCGCGGTAACCAGATGGTATTCCTGATCGCGCGGCAGCGCCGCAGCCAGCAGGTCGCCCAGCGGTTTGGCCAGCGTCCGGACCTTGCCGTATTTATATAGGTGAATCAGCTCGCGCAGAGTGCCTTCGTATGCCCCGTAACAGTAGGCGGCGTCAAAACCGCGAAGGCCGTTGCGGCACAGAGCGCAACGGCCTTCGGCATCCAGCGGGAACGCGTTCTGGAACGGCGTTCGACAACTGCTACAGAAATACTCGGCGCTGAGTGGCTCGGGAGCCTTCAGGCACGTCCGGCAGACCGGAATTCGGCTCACTTCCTCAAGTGGGGTGGCGCAGATACGGCAATTTGTGGGGAAAAAAAGGGAAAAAAGAGCGTGCGAAGCTGACCGGACTATAGAAGGACCGACAATCGGGACTGTGGCTCGGCTGCTACTTGAGAAGACCCACCTCCGCCAAGCTCTATTGTAGCGGAAATCCCCGTTGTACGCGAACCATTCCAGGCCGCGTCTGTTCCGATACCCGCGCCAGGCCCCCTTCAAGGCGTCTAAGGAGGTGGATGCCGCATGTTATCGTGATAGATAGTGTCATCGCCGCTCAGTTTTCATCTGGACCAGTATGAAGGGCCGTTGGACCTGCTGCTGGACCTGATCCGTAAGCAGCAGATCGATATCAAAGATATCCCCATCGCCACCATTACTTCGCAGTACCTGGAATTCATGGACAAGGCCCGCGAAATGGATATCGATCTCGGCGCTGAATTCGTCTACATGGCGGCGACCCTGATCCACATCAAGTCCAAAATGCTCCTCCCCCGGGATCCGGCGTTGGAAAAAGAAGGAGATGGCAGCGAAGACCCGCGCCAGGAACTGGTGGACCGCCTGCTCGAACATGAACGCTTCAAAAATGCGGCGGAGATGCTGCAGCAGAAGCGCCTCATTGAAGAGAACGTCTGGAGCAATCCGCAGATCAAGACCTTTGTCTCCGAAGATGACGATCCCGGCTTGGCCATTACCCTCTACGACCTGGTGAAAGCGTTCGGCGAAGTGCTGGAGCGCGTCAAGAACCGCCCCGTGTATGAGGTGGAAGCCGCCGACGTCACCGTGTCGGACATGATCCTGTACCTCAAGCAGGCGTTCGAGTCCGTAGGCGCTGACGAACCGGTATTCATTTTGCGCATTTTCGAGCAGCAGAGAACCCGCCGCGCCATGATCGCCCTGTTCCTGGCCACGCTCGAAATGGTCCGGCTGCAGGCCGTGGTAATTACCCAGAAGGACCTCTTTGGGGAGATCGCACTGAAACGCCACAGTAATTTCGAAGCGGTATTCGCTTCCGGCCAACCCATGGCCGCAATCGAAAAAGACTACATTTGACCGAAATGGAAGAATTGGAAAAAGACATCGAGCAGGAGAGTCCCAGGGGGCGGACGATCGCCCGTCGTCGGCTTTCGAAGCGGACGCCGCTGAACCGGCCGTTCCCGAGGATTCCCCTCCTCGCCCGGCGAACCCGTGCAAGCCTCCGAGCCCCTCCTGCCCGAAGCCGGTGCGCCCGCCGTTCCCGGGGATTCCCCCTCCTCGCCCGGCGAACCCGTGCAAGCCTCCGAACCGCTCCTGCCCGAAGCCGGTGAGCCGGCCGTTCCCGAGGATTCCCCCTCCTCGCCCGGCGAACCCGTGCAAGCCGCCGAACCGCTCCTGCCCGAAGCCGGTGAGCCGGCCGTTCCCGATGGTTCCCCCTCCTCGCCCGGCGAACCCGTGCAAGCCGCCGAACCGCTCCTGCCCGAAGCCGGTGCGCCGGCCGTTCCCGAGGATTCCCCCTCCGCGCCCGGCGAACCCGTGCAAGCCTCCGAACCGCTCCTGCCCGAAGCCGGTGAGCCGGCCGTTCCCGGGGATTCCCCCTCCGCGCCCGGCGAACCCGTGCAAGCCGCCGAACCGCTCCTGCCCGAAGCCGGTGCGCCGGCCGTTCCCGAGGATTCCCCCTCCGCGCCCGGCGAACCGGTGCAAGCCACCGAACCGCTCCTGCCCGAAGCCGGTGCGCCGGCCGTTCCGCTTGAGGCCCCGGTCGAGCCCGCCCGCCCGCCACAAGTCGCCATGGAGGAGCTTTTGCACTTGGCCGCTGAACCGGCCGTGCTCGAAGATGCCCCTCTCAAGGCCGTCCTGGAAGCCATCGTTTATATAGCCGATGAGCCGTTGACACTCGCGCAACTGGCCGCTGCCCTCGACCAGCCCGCCGCTCGCATCGCCGCCTTGTTGCAGGAACTCATCGCCGAATTCGACAAACCGGGTCACGGAGTCACCATCCGGGAAGTGGCCGGCGGGTACAAAATGGCAACTAAGGCCGAGCATCACGAGGCCGTGCGCAACTTCGTCAAGAGCCTCAAGCCGCCGCTCAAGCTTTCGCTGCCCGCTTTGGAAACACTGGCCGTGATCGCGTACAAACAACCGGTGACCGGGCCGGAGATCATGGAAATACGCGGCGTGCAGGGCGCGGGTGTATTGAAGACGCTGCTGGACCGCAAACTCATTGCCGTGGCTGGCCGGAAGAACGTGATCGGCAAGCCCATGCTTTACAAGACCACGCGGGAGTTCCTGATTCAGTTCGGCCTCAAGGACATGACTGAACTTCCTTCCCTCAAGGAATTCGAAGAGATCCGTCGCATGGCTTTCGCCGATAGCGAGCCGGCCGAAGCCCCGGCGGCGGCACAGGCATCGGAAGCGGAACCGGCCGCGACTGCGCCCGCCGAAGCGGACAATCAACCGGCGCAGGCCGCCGAAACTGTGGCCGAAACCCGGCCCGAAGCCGCCGCACCGGCGCAGGAAGAGTAATGGAAGAACGGCTACAGAAGATTCTCTCTCAGGCCGGCGTGGCATCCCGCCGCCAAGCCGAAAAGATCATGGTGGAAGGGCGCGTCACTGTCAATGGCGCCACCATTACCGAACTCGGATCCAAAGCCGACCTGGAGCGCGACCACATCAAAGTGGACGGCAAGCTGCTTCGCCCTCCGAAAACGCAGCTCTACCTTGCCATGTACAAACCGAACAACACGGTTACCACGGTCAAAGATCCGGAAGGACGCGCCACGGTCATGGATTTGCTCCGCGGCGTGAAGGAGCGCGTCTACCCCGTGGGCCGTCTGGACTACCACAGCGAGGGCCTGCTCCTGTTCACCAATGATGGCGACCTGGCCAATGCCATCATGTCGGCCGCCACGCACCTTCCCAAAACCTACGTAGTTAAGGTGAACGGTTCGCTCACCACCGATCAGGAGCAGCAGTTTCGCGAAGGCGTCCCGCTCAGCGGCCGCCGCACCATGCCGGCGGGCCTGAGACTCCTGCATGCCGCCGATAATCCCTGGTACGAAGTCAAGCTGTTCGAAGGGCGGAACAACCAGATCCGCATCATGTTCAAACACTTCGGACGCCTGGTGGAAAAGCTGCGGCGGGTCCGCATCGGACCCATCGAGATCGGTCCGCTGAAGCCGGGTCAGTTCCGTCATCTGGATGAAGAGGAAGTCGAGAAGCTCAAACGCGCCATTCAAAAATCCGGCGCGCGGCAAACCCCATGAACCACATCTCCGAAATCCTGCACACCGCTCGCACGATCGCCGTAGTGGGACTCTCCAGCAAACGATACCGCCCCAGCTACGGCGTCTCCGAATATATGAAGAAGGCCGGGTACCGTATCATCCCGGTGAATCCGCGCGAAAAAGAAGTCCTGGGCGAAATCGCCTATCCCGATCTCGATTCCGTGCCCGACCCGGTCGATATTGTGGATATTTTCCGCCGCTCGGAATTCGTGCCCGATATTGTCGAAGCAGCCATTCGCAAAGGCGCCCGCGTCATTTGGATGCAGGAAGGCGTTGTCCATGAAGCGGCGGCCCGCCGGGCCGAAGCGGCGGGCCTCATCGTGATCATGGATCGCTGCATTCTGAAGGACCATCGCCGCCTCGCGCACGCATCTTAGTGCCTGGTTTCGGGCGTCCTGCCGCAAGCGCTGCACGGCATCCATCACCGCGGCGCGGTTGCTCAATACGGCGTTACCCAGCGCCTGCGTCCAACCCATATCCCCAGCCATCATGTTCAGCACCTGGGGCAAAGGCAGTAGCCCGAGTACGCTCGGGTCCCAAGGCAACCGATCGGTCTGAATCGCCTGCGCCAGTTGGGGCCCGCGCAGGCAGGCATGATGACCGGCCCATGCGATGCCGTCAGGATCTGGGCCAGCAGCGGGTCGGGATACAGGGCCCGCGTTGTGCGATGCCATCCAGTTGATCCAGGGGAACCGGCGGCGCTGCATACTGCCCCTGCGCTGGATACTGACCAGGCTGGTGGACAGAGTACTCTTAATTTTCTAGTTGACAGGTAATCGTACCCGGAGTCATGATATTCCCAGACTCTTAATTCCTTAGTTGAGGAGCGTCCGTTGGCACGTAAGAAATCGCTGAACCTGACCGACGCCGAGCTTCGCCTGATGGACGTCATCTGGGAGAAAGGCTCCGCCACGGTCGGCGAGGTAGCCGAAACCCTTCCCAGGGAACTCGGCCTCGCTTACAACACCGTCCTTACCACTCTGCGCATCCTGGAAGAGAAAGGTTATCTGGAGCACACCAAGTCGAAAGAAGGCCGCGCCTTCGTGTACCGGGCCCTGGTGGGACGGAACGAAGCCGGGCGAAACGCCGTACGTTACCTGGTTAGCCGGTTTTTTCGCAACTCGCCCGAGTTGCTGGTCCTGAACCTTCTGGAAGATGAAAACCTGGACGCCAGGGAGTTGGCCCGCATTCGGGCGCTACTCGCGGAGGATGCGCAATGAACAGTCTCAACTCAGTCTCAGCCGCCATTCTGGGAGCGATACTGAACACCCTGTGGCAGGCGGCCGCCGCGACCGTGCTGGTGTGGTTGGCCTTGCGCTATACCGGGCTCACCGCCCGGGCGCGCCATCGAATCTGGTGGGGGTGGCTCGCCATCCTGCTAGTGCTGCCGGCGGCGCCCTCGCTGGTGCGCGCGGGGAAAAACCGGCAGCCGGCACTCATCCAGCAGGCACGGGTGAGTCTGCCGGCCGCCGTTCCTCAAGCGGTTCTCACGGAAACACCGGCGCGGGTGCAGGTCAAAGCCAAACAGGGCCCGCTGATCGCGCTGGGAATCTGGCTGGCGCTGGTTCTGCTGCAGGCCGGCCGCCTGGTCTGGAGCTTTCGTCATCTGCGGCGGCTGAAGAGAGAGGCCCAAAGGCCGGCGCGCGAACTATGCGAAAATTTCGATGCCTGGGTGATGGCCTGCGCGGTGCGTCGCCCGGTGCGCCTGCTGCTGTCCGGCCGCCTGACATCGCCCATGGCCGTAGGATTCCGCCAGCCTGCGGTGATTTTGCCTGAAGCACTGCTCGGCAAGTTGAGCGCGGACGATCTGGATCATGTAATCCTTCACGAACTGGCTCACGTGGCCCGCCGCGACGATTGGAGCAACCTGGCGGGCCGTGTCGCTGCCGCCATCGTAGGTTGGCATCCCGCCGTGGCATGGGTACTGCGCCGCATCGACCGCGAGCGCGAAATCGCCTGCGACGATTGGGTGGTGGCGGCCACCGGAGCGCCCCGCCCCTACGCCGCCAGCCTGGCGCGCCTGTTCGAACTGTGCTGGACCAGGGATCGGGAAATGCTGGCCACCGGCATGGCCGGCCGCCGCTCGCAACTCGGCGACCGCATCGAGATGCTGGTGCGGCGCACCGGGGAGGCGGCGCATCGCGGTTCGCTGGCCCGGGTCAGTTTCTGCACCGCGGTCTTGCTGACGCTGCTGGTGGCCGGCAGCCGCGCGCCCCGGTGGGTGGCTTTCGCCCAGGACGCGCCGCTGCGTACCCTGGCACACCCCGCCGTGTTATTCGCCAATCCGCAGAGCTTTCTGTCCGCGCTGGTGGCCGCCGGGTACGGAGATCTGCCTGTGGACGATATCATCAACCTGAAGAACCAGGGCATCTCGGCCGATTTTCTGCGCGGCGTCAGCCAGGCGGGCTGGGGCAAGCTGAGCGTCCAGCAACTGATCGGTCTCCGCCAGCGCGGCGTTTCGCCCCAGTATCTTCACGATATCCACGAAGCGGGCATTCGCGACCTGAATATTCAGGGTGTGATCGATCTGCGCTCCCGCGGCGTGCAGCCGGAGTTCCCTCGCGAAATCCACGCGCTCGGCTTCGGGCCTTTTTCCGCCCAGCAGATCATGGATTTCGCCTCCCACGGCGTGCGGCTGGACCTGTTCCGCGCACTCAAGGAAGGCGGCTTTACGCAACTCGGCCCCAGCGAAATCTTCGATGCGCAGAACAGCGGGTTGCAGGCAGGCAACCTGCGAGAGGCAAAACAGTATGGCGCCAGTCTCAGCCTGAGCCAGATCATCAAGCTGAAGCGCGCGGGAGTAATCTGATGGACAAATCGTCGATGCTCGTTTGGGGCGGCGTGATTCTCGCCGTGATGATCGGAATCGGACAGGAGTCCGAGCAATCCTGGAAGCTGCGGCCGAACGGCGGGTCGGATTCGGTGCAATTTACCATTCACCGATTCAAGCCGGGCAACACCTGGACCTGGAGCGATGAAGTGCCGCTCTCGCGCTTTCACAATCTCCCGGCCAACACCCTGGCGCACGGAGGCCGCGCGGAATTCGAATACGTCACCGACGCCGGCAAACTCCTCTGCAAGGGGACCTTTTCCTTCCACAGCGGCGCCGGCTCCTTCACCTTCGTGACCAACCCGGAATTCGCCGGTGAACTTCGGAACCTGGGATACAGCTCGCCCAGCCAGGAACAGGCCTTCGATATGTTGATGTCCAACGTCTCGCTGGAATACGCGCGCGCCGTGCGCGACGCCGGCCTGAATGCGTCCACCGGGCAACTGCTGGACCTCCGCCATCACGGCGTCAACGCCGAATTCCTGCGCGACTTGAAAAACGAGGGCTTCGACTTTACCGCGGCCGACGTCATCCAGTTGCGCGATCATGGCGTGAATACCGATTTCCTCCGCGACCTCAAGCGCGCGGACTACGACCTGACCGCCGGCCAGATTGTCCAACTGCGCGATCACGGCGTGGACGCCGGATTTGTGCGCGATTTGAAGAGTCTCGGCCTGCATCCGCACGCGTCCGATATCGTGCGTCTCCGGGACCACGGAGTCCCCGCCGATTATCTCGGAGATCTGCAGACCGCCGGCTATAGCGCATTGGCCGCCGACCAGATCATCGCCCTGCGTGACCATGGAGTGCCGGCAAATTTCATTCAGCAGGCGCGCGACTTGGGCTACAAATTCACCGCCCAGGAGCTGATTGGCCTCCATGATCACGGAGTTTCGGCCGACTACCTGAAGACGTTGAAGGAATCCGGCATCCGTCCCCTGACTGCCGAACAGATCCAAAAACTCCGCGAGCACGGCGTGGAATAAACCGGCCGCCGCCTACTTCTCGTGGACGTCTTCCAGATAGGTGTAGCCGTGCAGGCCCTCTTCGTAAAACTTCAGCAGGGAGCCCGATTCTTCGTAGGTGAGCCGCCCCTCGCGCAGGGCCGCTTCCACATCGCGCCGCAGCATCTGCACCAGGCTGTCGCTGGAGAACTGCACGTAGTTCAATACCTCGCGCACCGTGTCGCCTTTGATGACCGAATCCAGAATCACTTCTCCGGTAGGGCCCAGTCGCACGTGAACGGCATTGGTGTCGCCGAACAGATTGTGCAGGTCGCCTAGAATCTCCTGGTAGGCGCCCAGCAGGAAGGTGCCCAGATAATAATCGCCGCCGTCGAAAGAATGCAGCAGGAGCGTCTTCTTCACATCGCGCCGGTCGATAAACGCGTCCACCTTGCCGTCGGAATCGCAGGTGATGTCGCCCAGCACCGCGGGATGCGTGGGCTCCTCGCCCAGGCGATGGATGGGCATAATTGGAAACAGTTGCTTGATGGCCCAACTGTCCGGCATACTCTGAAACAGCGAGAAGTTGCAGAAGTAGGTGTCGGAGAGCATGGCGTCGATCCCCTCCAGTTCTTCGGGAAAATAGTCGAGGTCTCGCGCCTGCTTCTGAATCTTGCGGAGGATCCCCCAGTACAGGTTTTCGGCGATGCAGCGCTGCTCCAGGGAAAGGTAGCCCAGGCTGAACAGGTTCAGACCCTGGTCGAGCGCCTGCTGCGCGTCGTGGTAGCTTTCCAGCAGGTTCTTGGCGGACAACGACCGGTAGGTTTCCTGCAGATCGATCAGCGGCTGCTCGGCGTCCGGAGGCGGTTCGCCGGGAAGTTCGGATTCGCCCATTCCGGCCACGCCCAGAACGTTGAACACCAGCACGCTGTGGTACGCCGCGATGGCCCTTCCGCTCTCGGTCACGATGGTCGGATGCGCCACGCCCACTTCGTCGCACACGTTCTGCACGTGGTAGATCACATCGTTGGCGTATTCCTGCAACGTATAGTTGACGCTGGATTCGAAGTCCGTCTGCGAGCCGTCGTAGTCGATACCCAGGCCGCCGCCCACGTCCAGGTACTTCAACCCCGCGCCGGCGCGCGCCAGATCGACATACACGCGCACGGCTTCATTCACCGCGCCTTTGATCTGGCGGATATTGGTGATCTGGCTGCCCAGATGGAAGTGCAGCAGGTTCAGGCAGTCGGACATGCCGAGGTCCTTCAGTTCCTGCAGCGCGCGCATGGCTTCGGTTACCGACAGGCCAAACTTGGACCGGAACCCGCCCGAAGATTTCCAGCGGCCCGAACCCCGGCTCGCCAGCTTGACCCGCAGGCCGATCATCGGGCGCACACCCGCGCGCGCGCTGTACTTCAAAATAAGGTGCAGTTCGGTGTATTTCTCCACCACCGGGATGATATGGCGGCCCACCTTCTGCGCCAGCATCGCCATCTCGATGTACTCGTCGTCCTTGAAGCCGTTGCAGATGATCGGCGTTTCGTTATCCGCCAGGGCCATCACGGCCATCAGTTCGGGTTTGGAGCCGGCCTCCAAACCGAATTTGAAGGGTTTGCCGAACTCCAGAACCTCTTCTACCACCTGCCGCTGCTGGTTGACTTTGATGGGATACACGCAGCAGTAGTTGCCCTGGTAATGGTGCTCGGCAATGGCCGTGTCGAAGGCGCTGTGCAGTTCCCCCAGGCGGTGCTTGAGAATATCGGCGAAGCGGATCAGAATAGGCAGATCGATGCCGCGGAGTACCAGCGTATCCACCAGCTCTTTGAGGTCGATCGAACGGGCGGCCTCTTTCTCCGGGTGCACGCGCACATGCCCGTTCTCGCCGACCGAAAAATAGCCTTTGCCCCAACTGGCGACATCGTAGAAGTCGCTGGCGACTGACGGGGTCCACCGTTCCGTAGGCTCGACTACGACCGAGCTCTTGCGGCCATTTTTTTCCAACGCGCTTCTCCTTACTGACGGGCTAAACTTTCAGTTTCCTTCGAAATGCCGGAAGGGGCAAGGAAAAATTGATTACGAAGGGTTAACGGACCCTATGACAACCCAGTCCACTCTTCGATCTCCACAGCGGCGGCCCAGCAGAGCCTCAACCTCCCGGATCGTAAACCGAAGCTGCCCCACTGAGAACTCCAGGTTGGAAGGGATCGCGAGCCGGTGCTGGCCGATGGTCATAAACTGATGGCGCGTGCCGGAATAGGGGCCGGTAAATCCCAACCTGACCAGCCGCCTGACAAAATCCGCCCGCTTACAGGGTGTCCACCGGCTCAAGTGTCGGCTCCCCATTCAGATCGATATCATTAATCACGGGAAGCCGGTGGCGAAGCTTGAGCCCGAGCAGGAGCCATTCCTCCAGCGTGGATCTCAGTTCCCGCTCACAACCGGGCAGTGTTGACGCCAGCGCCACGACACCCGGGCAGGCGGGGATGCGAGCCGCGAACGTTCCGTCGTCCAGCTTGTCGTTCTCTGCCTGTTCCAAGGCCTGCTGCACATACTCCGTCAAAATGTATCGCCGGTCCACACTGCACCTCTACCTGCGATGATATCAGGCCATCGTTCGCCCCGCGTCTGCACCCTTTCACCCCGCTTCCGCATCCATTAAATACGCAATCTTGACTAAAAAGTACGGATTAGCTAATCTGATGACAGAAGAACAGCTTAGGAGCAAGTTCAGGTGAGCGATTCCACCAACACCATCGAGACCTTTGCGAATCAGGAGTATAAGTGGGGATTCGTCACGGATATCGAATCCGAATCCATCCCACGGGGCCTGAGCGAAGACGTCATCCGGCTCATTTCCGCCAAGAAACAGGAACCGGAGTGGCTCCTGGAATGGCGCCTGAAGGCCTACCGCCATTGGCTCACCATGACGGAGCCCACGTGGGCAAACATCCACTACCCGAAGATCGACTACAACGACATCATTTATTACGCCGCGCCCAAGAAAAAGGGCGATGGCCCCAAGAGCCTCGACGATGTCGATCCGGAACTGCTCAAGACTTACGAAAAGCTCGGCATTCCGCTCCAGGAGCGGGCGATTCTGGCGGGCGTGGCCGTCGATGCGGTATTCGACAGCGTCTCGGTCGCGACCACATTCAAGGCGAAACTGGCCGATCTCGGGATCATCTTCGGTTCCTTCTCCGAGGCCGTCCGCGAGCACCCCGACCTCGTCCGAAAGTATCTGGGCTCGGTAGTCCCCACATCGGACAACTTCTTCGCCGCGCTGAATTCGGCCGTCTTTAGCGATGGTTCCTTCTGCTATGTGCCCAAGGGCGTGCGCTGCCCCATGGAACTATCCACCTATTTCCGCATTAATGCCAAGGACACCGGCCAGTTCGAGCGCACCCTGATCGTGGCTGATGAAGGCGCGTATGTGAGTTATCTGGAAGGCTGCACGGCCCCCATGCGCGACACCAATCAGTTGCATGCGGCGGTGGTCGAGCTGGTGGCGCTGGATAACGCCCAGATCAAATATTCCACGGTGCAGAACTGGTATCCCGGCGATAAAGAAGGCAAGGGCGGAATCTACAACTTCGTGACCAAGCGCGGCGCCTGCCGCGGCGTGAATTCGAAGATTTCGTGGACGCAGGTGGAAACCGGATCCGCCATCACGTGGAAGTATCCAAGCTGCCTGCTGATTGGCGACAACTCCGTGGGCGAATTCTACTCCGTGGCCCTGACCAATAACTGGCAGCAGGCCGATACGGGCACCAAGATGATCCACATCGGGAAGAACACCACTTCCACGATCGTCTCCAAGGGCATCTCGGCGGGACATGGACAGAATACCTATCGCGGCGGCGTGAAGATGCTGAAGTCCGCCACCGGCGCGCGCAACTATTCGCAGTGCGATTCGCTGCTGTTGGGCGATCAATGCGGCGCGCACACGTTCCCGTACCTGGAAGTGAAGAACACGTCGTCGCAGGTGGAGCATGAGGCGTCCACCAGCAAGATCGGCGAAGACCAGATTTTCTACTGCCGGCAGCGCGGCATCTCCACCGAAGACGCGGTCTCGATGATCGTGCATGGCTTCTGTAAGGAAGTGTTCCGCGAGTTGCCCATGGAGTTTGCCGTGGAAGCACAAAAGCTGCTGGGCGTCAGTTTGGAAGGAAGCGTCGGGTAAGACAGGCCTCCCGGCCTGTCTCAGGAAAGTGATCGGAATGGCATTACTTGAAATCAAAGATCTGCACGCCAAAGTTGGCGATCGTGAAATTCTGAAGGGCATCTCGCTCACCATCAATCCGGGTGAAGTGCACGCGATTATGGGACCGAACGGTTCCGGCAAGAGCACACTGGCCCAAGTGCTGAGCGGACGCGAACTGTACGTGGTGACCGGCGGTCAGGTCATCTATCAGGGCAAGGACCTGCTCGAAATGTCGCCGGAAGACCGCGCGCGGGCGGGCATATTCCTGGCGTTCCAATATCCGGTGGAAATTCCCGGCGTCAGCAATATGTACTTCCTGAAAGCCGCGCTGAACACCATCCGCAAAGCCCAGGGGCTGGAAGAATTGGACGCCATCGATTTCCTGAATCTGGTGCGCGAGAAGATGAAGCTCATGGAGATGGACCAGGCGCTGCTGAACCGTCCCGTGAACACCGGCTTCTCCGGCGGGGAAAAGAAGCGCAACGAGATTTTCCAGATGGCCGTGCTGGAACCGAGACTGGCTATTCTGGACGAGACCGATTCCGGCCTCGATATTGACGCGCTCCGTGCCGTGGCGGGCGGCGTGAACGCCCTGCGCAGCCCCGAGCGGTCGATGATCGTCGTGACGCACTATCAGCGCCTGCTGAATTACATCGTTCCGGACTTCGTCCATGTGCTGTCGCAGGGCCGCATCGTCAAATCGGGCGGCAAGGAATTGGCGCTCGAGTTGGAAGAGAGCGGATACGCCGGTCTGGGCATCGAAGACGATGAAGAGGTCGCCGCGGTATGACGGCGGTATCCGAACTGACCGGCGCGTGGCTGGCTGACTTCGCCAGGCTTCCCGTGGCGGAGCCGTGGCTGAAAGAGCTTCGCGAGCGCGCCTTTGCGCGATTCGCCGAACTTGGATTCCCCACCACGCATGACGAAGAATGGCGTTTTACCAATGTCGCGCCCATCGCCCGCAGCAGTTTTCGCAGCGTCGCCGGCAGCGCGTCAACGGCTCTTCCGGAAGACCACCTGGGCCGCTATGCTTCCTTCGAAGAAAACGCCTTCATCGCCCTCAACACCGCGTTTCTCGGCAATGTGACGGTCCGGCGCATTCCCGCGGGCACGGTCCTCGAAGAGCCCATCGAAATCACCTACGAAACGCTGGAAGGCACTGCCGCTCATCCGCGCACGCTCATTCTGGTGGGCGCCAACGCCCAGTGCTCCATCGTAGAGACCTATAGAGGGACCGGCGCCTACTTCACCAACGCGGTTACCGAAATCGTGCTCGGTGAGAACGCCGTGGTGGATCATTACAAGGTCCAGCGCGAATCGCTGGACGCGTTCCACGTGGCCACCATGCAGGTACAGGTGGGCCGCAGCGCGAATTTCAGTTCGCATTCCATCGCCCTGGGCGGAGCGCTGGTGCGCAACGATGCCAACGCCGTGCTCTCCGAAGGCTCCCACGCCACGCTCAACGGCCTGTACATCGTCAACGGCGCCCAGCACGTGGATAATCACACCGTGATCGATCACGCCAAGCCGCACGCCACCAGCCACGAGTTGTACAAGGGCATTCTGGACGGCACGGCGGCCGCCGTCTTCAATGGCCGCATCCTCGTGCGCAAAGACGCGCAGAAGACCGATTCCAAGCAGACCAATAAAAACCTGGTGCTCAGCGATAACGCCGTGATCCACACCAAGCCGGAGCTGCAGATTCTCGCCGACGACGTGCGCTGTACCCACGGAGCCACGATCGGTCAGTTGGATGCCGAATCCATGTTCTATCTGCAATCGCGCGGCATCGGTAAGAATGAGGCGCGGGCGTTGTTGACGCATGCCTTCGCGCAGGACATCATCGACCGGGTCAAAGTGCAGTCCGTCAAGGATGACCTGGAACGCTTTCTCAGCGAGAAACTCCATGAGCACGCTCATTAGCACAGTTGCCGCCGGCTTCGACGTCGAAAAGATCCGTCAGGATTTCCCGGTCCTGAAGCAGACCGTCCACGGCAAACCGCTGGTGTACCTGGATAGCGCCGCCACGGCGCAAAAGCCCTTCGCGGTGATCGATGCGATCCGCAAATTCCACGAGGTGGATTGCGCCAACATCCATCGCGGTGTGCACGAACTCAGCCAGCGATCCACCGCGGCGTATGAAGAGACTCGCGCCAAGACGAAGAAGTTCCTCAACGCCAAAAGCGAGGCCGAGCTGATCTTTGTCCGCGGCGCCACCGAGGGCATCAACCTGGTCTCCAGCAGTTGGGGCCGCGCCAACGTCAAGGCGGGCGACGAGATCGTCATCTCGGCCATGGAGCATCACTCCAACATCGTCCCGTGGCAGATGCTCTGCGAAGAAAAAGGCGCTCACCTGCGCGTCATTCCCATGAATGAACGCGGCGAGCTGATTCTGGAAGAGTACGAGAAACTGCTCAACCCCCGCACCCGCATGGTGGCGGTGGCGCACGTTTCCAACGCCCTCGGAACCATCAATCCCATCGGGCAAATGATTGCGATGGCCCACCGCGCCGGCGCGCTGGCACTGATCGATGGCGCCCAGGCTGCACCGCACCTCAAGGTAGACGTGCAGGCGCTCGACGCCGATTTCTATACCCTCAGCGGCCACAAAATCTGCGGGCCTACCGGCATCGGCATTCTCTACGGCAAGATCAAACTGCTGAACGCCATGCCGCCGTATCAGGGCGGCGGCGACATGATCCGCACCGTCACCTTCGAGAAGACCACTTACAACGATGTGCCCTATAAGTTCGAAGCGGGAACGCCGAATATCGCGGGCGGCATCGGCATGGGCGCGGCGCTGGATTATCTGAACCGCATCGGCCTGGATAATATCGCCGCTTACGAACACCAACTGCTGGTGTACGGCACTTCTTTGCTGGAGCAGATTCCGGGCCTGCGCATCATCGGCACGGCCAGGGAAAAGGCCGCGGTGCTTTCCTTCGTGATCGAAGGCATTCATCCGCACGATATCGGCACGGTGCTGGACCGGCAGGGCATCGCGGTCCGCACCGGACATCATTGCGCGCAGCCGGTGATGGACTGGTTCCACATTCCCGCTACCACGCGCGCCTCGCTGGCGTTCTACAATACCTCGGCGGAGCTCGACAAACTGGCGGCCGGTCTCAAAAAAGTGAAGGAGATTTTCTCCTGATGGTTGACGATCTTTACCAGGAAGTGATTCTGGACCATAGCAAGCGTCCTCGCAATTGTCATTCGATGGACGATGCCAACCACAAGGCGGAGGGGTACAACCCTCTGTGCGGCGATAAGCTCAAGCTCTACGTGAAGATTGAAGACGACGTGGTGCGCGATGTCAGTTTCGTTGGATCGGGCTGCGCCATCTCCACCGCTTCCGCGTCACTCATGACGGAGAGCTTGAAAGGCAAGAGCCGGGCCGAAGCGCTCAAGTTGCTCGACAAATTCCACGACCTGCTCACCACCGATACGCCCGTCAGCAAAGACCTCGGCAAGCTGGTGGTCTTCTGCGGCGTGCGCGATTATCCGGCGCGCGTCAAGTGCGCCACGCTGGCCTGGCACACGCTGAAGAGCGCGCTCACCGCCGGGGAACTCGAACCGGTAGTGACCACCGAATGAATCTCAGGGACCAAGTCATCGGTGCGCTCCAAAGGGTCTACGACCCGGAGATGCCCGTCAACATTTACGAGTTGGGCCTGATCTACGGCTGTGAAGTGGACGCGCAGGGCCGCGTGGCGCTGCGTATGACCCTGACTGCGCCAAACTGCCCGGTGGCCGGCTCTCTGCCGGCGGAAGTGGAGCGGGCCGCGCGCGCGGTGCCGGGAGTTACGGACGTCAAACTGGAACTCACCTTCGATCCGCCCTGGTCTAAAGCGCGCATGAGTGAAGCCGCCAAACTGGCTCTGGGCATCGAAGACATCATCCCGATTGCGAGGCTGCGCCGATGAAGCTCTCCGCCAATGAAGAATACGGCCTGCGCTGCCTGGTGCGGATTGCGTACAACGCCCACGGGCTCACCATTCCGGAGATGAGCCAGGCCGAAGGCGTTTCGCCGGCATATGCCGCCAAAATCCTGCGCGTCTTACGCAAGGGCGGCTTCGTCAAAGCGGCTCGCGGCAAAGAGGGCGGATACACGCTGGCACGGCCGGCCGAAAACATCGTCATCGGCGAAGTGATGGACGCCCTCGGCGGTAAGCTCTTCGAAAGCGATTTCTGCGACAGCCACTCCGGCCAGCACGCCATCTGCACGCGATCCGTGGATTGCTCCGTCCGCTCGCTCTGGCGCGCGGTGCAGGTATCGGTGGATCAGGTCCTCAGTAAGACTACCCTGCGGGATCTCATGCAGAACGAAGAGGAAATGAACTCCTTCGTCCGCATGATTCCGGGGCCCAACGGCCTGCGGGTGATGTAGCCCCCCTCACGCGCCGCTATCTTTTTGGCGGGCCAGGCGGCTCTACCGATTCCACGGAGCCGACCTCACATACACCTGAAAAGGCGCCCAGAAATAGGGCCGGCGGAAACGCGGATCGCCCTGAAGCATGGCCAGTTTGGCCTGGCGCAAAGCCACCGCGGGAGGCTGGCCGGCGGCGATGCCGGCGTAAAGTTGACGAAAGCGATTTCTGCGACAGCCACTCCGGCCAGCACGCCATCTGCACGCGATCCGTGGATTGCTCCGTCCGCTCGCTCTGGCGCGCGGTGCAGGTATCGGTGGACCAGGTCCTCAGTAAGACTACCCTGCGAGATCTCATGCAGAATGAAGAGGAAATGAACTCCTTCGTCCGCATGATTCCGGGGCCCAACGGCCTGCGGGTGATGTAGCCCCCCTCACGCGCCGCTATCTTTTTGGCGGGCCAGGCGGCTCTATCGATTCCACGGAGCCGACCTCACATACACCTGAAAAGGCGCCCAGAAATAGGGCCGGCGGAAACGCGGATCGCCCTGAAGCATGGCCAGTTTGGCCTGGCGCAAAGCCACCGCGGGAGGCTGGCTGGCGGCGATGCCGGCGTAAAGTTGACGAAAGCGATTTCTGCGACAGCCACTCCGGCCAGCACGCCATCTGCACGCGATCCGTGGATTGCTCCGTCCGCTCGCTCTGGCGCGCGGTGTGTCAGTGCCGGATAAAACACCCGCAGGATTGCCGGTTTTGCCGACGTCCACCTGGGCGAGGACGCGGTAGGTACTCTACACGAGATTCTATATTCTGCTTGGCTGAACCCAGGTGGCGGCGCTACCATCAAGCTTGCGCCAAATGGTCGAGTTCCCGCCGACGGAGTATCGGACGTGCCCGGCGTTCTTGGTGCAGGACCGCGATCCCCAGGGCGTTTATCGTCTGTGCGACTTCATCACAACCCAGCTCATTCCGCCTGATCAGGCGCACCATGCGGGTAAGGTCAACAGCGTCGATAGACTCCGCCTTGCGACCGAATCGGTCCGCCTGAACGCCAGAAACGCTCGCTGTTCCAATGTTCCTGTTCATGCTGACGGCGCGGGAGGGTCGGGTATCGGCTAACGGCTTCGCCCTCCGTCTTCGCTGCTGTCTCAGACGTGCCATCGTCGCGCCGCCGGCGCATCTGTGTGTCTCGCGGCGCCTGCCACCAGGCCGTTCTGGGGACAAAGCCACCAATCCTGCGGGTGTTTTATATCGGCACTAACAGCGCGGTGCAGGTATCGGTGGACCAGGTCCTCAGTAAGACTACCCTGCGGGATCTCATGCAGAACGAAGAGGAAATGAACTCCTTCGTCCGCATGATTCCGGGGCCCAACGGCCTGCGGGTGATGTAGCCCCCCTCACGCGCCGCTATCTTTTTGGCGGGCCAGGCGGCTCTACCGATTCCACGGAGCCGACCTCACATACACCTGAAAAGGCGCCCAGAAATAGGGCCGGCGGAAACGCGGATCGCCCTGAAGCATGGCCAGTTTGGCCTGGCGCAAAGCCACCGCGGGAGGCTCGCCGGCGGCGATGCCGGCGTAAAGTTGATCCATGAGCAGGCGGGAAGAGCCGTCGTTGACATCCCAGAGGCCCGCGACCACCGCGCTCGAACCGGCTTCCAGAAACGCCCACGCCAGCCCGATGAGGCCTTCTCCGGCATAGATGCGGGCTCCGGCGCTCCGGCAGGCGGAGATGGTCACCAGGCGGGCGGAAAGCGGAGTGCCGATGATGTCCCGGGCCTTCAGAAGGTACTGACCCTGGTCGGGCGAAAGGACGATGGCGGATTCGAGCGGGCTTTCCGGATTCGGCTCGGCGTGCGCCGCAAAGTGAATCAGCGAGAATTGTCCCGGGTTCACCTGCCGGTAGGCGGCGAGCGTCGCGGTAGCGCCGGTGAATACGGCCTTGGAGGCTTCCGGAAAATGATTCTGGATGGCCGTGATTTCGGCCTCCGCCTGCGGCAGTTTATCGAACTGAGGGACGGGAACAGGCGCGCCCATCAGCAGCAGCGATGGGGAAGCCGCAGGACGCGTCTTTTCGGCCGATGCCAACAGCGTCATCGACGGCGTCACGGCAAGGTCCACGTCTTCCACCCAGTAATGCGGCGTGGGGCCGGGCACGGGCAAAGTTTCCAGATTCAGGCGATGCAGTGCGCCGTCCGGGACCACGATCACACGGCTGCCGTGCGGAATGCGCGGGGCGATATCGCCCAGCAGGACGCTCCATAGCCTGGCGCCCGCGGCATCCTTCGACGCGAGCGGATCGCCCCAGGAGTGCTCGACGGAATTGCGATAGGCGGCGATGAGGGTTTCGATTTCCGGCGCGGGCGGCAGGGAGAAGCGGCGGACTTCATGCGGAGTGATGAGCCAGGCGAAGGAGCGCTCCGGCGCCAGCCAGAAAGAGATCAGCAGGCTGCCGGTGGTTTGCGACAGGCGCTGCAGTGCCTCCGCATCGAAGACCATGGGCTTGGAATCGCGGCGGAGCGATTCGGCCAGCACGCGGGCGCGGCTGGATTCGATCACCGTGAGCGCTTTGGGGTCGTCGTCCTGCCGCACCAGGCTGTCTACGTATTGCTTGTAAAAAGGGATGAGGCGCGAAAGTAAGGTGATGCGGTTTTGCGGATTCTCCAGAAGCGAGCGCGCCGAATCGATGGCCGCCAGGGCCCCCGCGAATTCCTGGTTTGCCTGCGGGAAGTTCCGCGCGCCGGCATCGATATTGGCCAGCAGCGCGTATGCCTCCCAGCGCAGGATCTGGTTCGTCTGGGAATCGGCCAGAAGGTCGCGGCACGCCTTTACGGCTTCCTGTGCGTTGCCCTGGCCTTCGGCAATGCGCGCCTGATTGCGCACAATATACGGCCGGATGAGGCCGCCTCCCTTGGCCTCCACCACGCCGAACGCGGTCTGATTCCAGGTCGCGGCAGTACCCCACTGGCGTTCCTTGATCAGCACCAGGGAGAGGTTGGCGGCGTAGCGCGCGGCTTCGTTTTTTTCGCCCAATCGCAGGGCGATCCGGTACGCGCGTTGATAGCTTTGGATGGCGGCGGAGACATCGCCCTGGGCATCCCGGACCAGGCCGAGAAGGTTCAAGTCGGTCATCAGATCGCTCTGCGCGCCGGCGGCTTCAAACAGCTTGATGGCCTGCTGCACATGCTCCAAAGCGCCGCCGGTGTTTCCCAGGTAGATGTAGTAGTTGGCCAGATTGCCGTGAACCTGCGCCTCCACGAAGCCGGCATGCGCGCGGGTAGCTTTGTCGAGTGCCTGCAACGCAAATGCGACCGCATCTTCGTACCGGTTGGTGAAACGCGCGCATCGGGAAAGATTGTTGAGCGCCATCGCCTCCCGGTACGTATTGCCGGTGGCCGCTGCCTGTGAAAGGACGGCCCGGAATTCGTCCGCCGCCGCATCCAATCGATTCGCGGACAGAAGACCCGCGCCACGGATCAGACGGATGCGAAGCTGGATGTCGGAGTCGGTGGCCCCGGCGGCGGCCTGGTCCAGCAGTTCGTTGGCCCGCCGGGGGTCCGAAAAGATGTAGGCGTTGGCCAGATCCGCCTGTCGCCGGACAGCCATTTGCGCCAGCGCCGGAAGGGGCGGCACCGGCCTTCGCAGTAGCGCCGCGGCTTCCTCGTACCGGCCCTGCCCCAGCACGGCTTCGGCGTGAAGCAGACGAAATTTCCAGAACCAGACAGTATTCGGCCGGTCTTTCCAGCCGTCCGCTTCCCGCGAAACCGCTTGGATGGTCTGCGGCAGATTGCCGGAGACATACATTTCCCACAGCCGCTGGTACGCGTGTTGAGGCGCCTCGCGACGCCCGCATGCCGCCAGAAGCAACAGGCACAACCAGGCGGCGCTACATCGACGTGTGACCGTTCGTGGAGCCATCGCCAACCGATCCGGAGCCGCCCGCATCCGAACCCATAGCCAGCCGGACCATGGTGATGCGGCGGTCGCAATTGCCTACCAGGACTTCGCCCAGGAAGATCCGGCCGAAGCCCGGCCAGTAGATCATGTTGCCTACGGGAGGCGGAATCTTTTCGACCTCCTTTTCCGGACCGCTGAGTTTGATTCCGGTGACCAGGGTGCAGTGGTGGTACCCGTTGTACTCGGCCAGCGCCGGGGCGCCGGCTTCGGTACCGAACCGCCACGCGTGTTTCTGGCGGAAGCTGTCGGGCTTTTTGGCGTAATACGCGGCCAGGTGCGCCTTGGTGCCGCACTGCGCCAGCGTTTCGTCATCCAGCGTTACGGCAACGCGCACCTCTCCCAACCGCATGCCCACGATTTTGTTGCCGGTAGTCGTGATGACGGGGGGGCCGCTGCCTTTCCTGACCGACGAGAGATTCAACTCCACACGCGCGATGCGTAGCTTCTCGAGTACGTCCAGGTCCTCCACCAGCGAATGCACTTCGGTGTAATACCCGCCGCGTTTTTCCGTGCCGTGCGCGTTGCTTTCTACGTGATGGACGGAAAGCAGAGAGCGCTTCCAGGGCCGCTCCACCGGATACCGGTAGCAGCACTCGTGGGCATGCGCGACGCCGCCGGTGACCGGCAGCACAGCGGCGCCTAAGGCGGGCACCACGTGGTTGAGCCCCTTCAGCTTGCCCAGCCGGTCGAATTGCGCGGCGACGCCGATGGCATGCCCGCTGAATATATAACGCTTGCCGTCCTGGCTCATCAATTCGTGTGCTCCTGCTCGGTTGTTACTGCAAAAATGGTTCTCGCGATCTGCTCTTCGGGCCGGCCGTCCCGCAGGGAACGTATCGTTATGATATACCGCCCCACCTTCAGCGTCCCGGGAAAATATACATCGATCGGTTGCCCGGCGCCGGGCGCCGGCACCACGCCGCTGCGCAGAACCCGCCCGGATTCGGCGCTCAGTTCCACCGACACCTCCGCCGAGTTGGCGGGCCGTTCCACCGCAATGACGAAATGGAGCGGATCCGCGGGGCTCAATCGCGGGACGGCGGCACGCGAGGTCAGGTCCAGCACCACGGCGGGGAGCGCCCGCGGGGCGTTCAACGCGGGAATCGTCACGGTATTCTGAAAGACGACAACGGCCAGCGCGGCGGCTGCCAGCGCGCCGACCGCCGGGGAGAGCCACTTCACCCTCATCCAATCCAGAAACGAAGGCCGGAACGGTTTTTGAGCTTCGTCGCGCCACACGATCTTGGCGTTTTCGATAAAACAGGCCGTCACGCGAAGATCTTCAGCGCAGTCCTGGCAGGAGAAATAGTGCTCCTCAAAGGCATCGCGCTCTTCAGCAGGCATGTCGCCTATGAGATAGCGTTCCACCGCATGGGTGGCGACCGCGAATTCGTGTTTCATGCTCTCCCTTTAGTTGGTGCCGGCAGGGTGCACATCGTTACAAATTCGTCTTACGGTGCCTTGGGGTTATGGTGGCGGCGGGGCGACTCGAACGCCCGACCTGCGGATTATGAGACCGCCGCTCTAGCCAGCTGAGCTACACCGCCACGGAGATTCCAGTGTAGCAAAAGAGCTTAGAGCTTTCACCGTCGGCTGCCCTGCAGAGAACTGCGGGGGAATTTACCCGATTGAAAACTGTGGAAAAGGGGGACCCTTGACAGGCGGTATCGGATGGTTTTTGTAACACGAGCCATGAATTTTGATTTTCCTGCTAAGCCAAATAGTATCAATGGATTAGCGGGATATGCTGCGTCATGGTTCAAAACCTCATAAGTGCCCTTTATTACTACAGTTAACATCGCCGCCAAGGATCTTT
Organism: uncultured Solibacteraceae bacterium; assembly: GCA_963835555.1. GTDB lineage: Bacteria > Acidobacteriota > Terriglobia > Bryobacterales > Bryobacteraceae > Sulfopaludibacter. The sequence continues at coordinate 43,638 of CAWIGC010000004.1, forward strand.
CCCACAGAGTTTTCCACAGATGATGTGGCGGCGGTCAGAAACCGGGCAGGCGGCGTTTCAGAGACTCCGGCACCTCCGCTTCCACTTCCACCGTGTCGTCCCGATAGCGGGTGGAAAGGACGCGGCCGAACTCGTGCAGCAGGGCCAGAGTGGCGCCATCGCCGGCGGAAAGCCGGAGCGTGGCGTGGACCACGGGGTCGAGCGGCAGGACCGAGTCGATCAGGGCGAGCAAGCGCTCGATACCTTCTCCGGAGACGGCCGAAACGGCGACTGCCTGAGTTTCATGGCGAGCCCCCGCGCCGTTGAGGAGGCGGAGACGCAGACTCTCCGAGTCCGACGAGTCGCGACCAAGGCGGTCGATTTTATTGATAACCAGGATCTGCGGAATTTCGGCGGCGCCGATTTCGCCCAGAACGGAAACTACGTGCGCGGCGTGTTCCACGGCGGCGGGCGAAGAGCCATCCACGACATGCAGAATCAGCGCCGCTTCGGTGACCTCTTCCAGCGTGGCGCGGAAAGCCTGCACCAGCGTCGTGGGGAGATTGCGGATGAAGCCCACGGTATCGCTGGCCAGCACGCGGCGGCGTGACGGCAGGGTCAAAGGCCGGACGGTGGGGTCCAGCGTGGCGAACATCCGGGCATCGGTCAGCACGCCGGATTGAGTGAGCCGGTTGAAGAGCGTGGATTTGCCGGCGTTGGTGTAACCTGCCAGGGCCAGGGTGGCCAGCGGAACGGCGCTGCGGCGGCGGCGATGAAGCGCGCGGCCGGCCCGGACGCCATCGAGCGCATCCTCGATTTTTTTGATGCGGACGCGAGATGCGCCGGCGGTCGCTTTCCAGCTTGGTTTCACCGGGACCGCGCGTGCCGATGCCGCCGCCCAGACGGGACATCTCCACGCCATGGCCGGACAGACGCGGCCGCAGATAATTCAACTGGGCCAGTTCCACCTGTAGCCGGCCTTCGCGAGTGCGCGCACGCGCCGCGAAGATATCCAGGATCAACTGCGTGCGGTCGATGACCTTGCACGCGAGCGCCTTTTCCAGGTTGCGCTGCTGCGTGGGTGTCAGATCGTGGTCGAAGATCACTACGTCGATAACGCCCGCCGCTACTTCCGCGGCGAGTTCTTCGACTTTGCCTTGGCCGACAAGGGTGGCAGCCTCCGGAGCGACGCGCGTCTGAATGGCACGGCTCGTTACTTCGGCGCCCGCGCTGCGCGCCAGTTCGGCTAGCTCATCGAGGGATTCTTCCACCCGGGAAACAGAACCACGACCCGCACCGGCGCGGGGAGATCCTTTCCATTCGAGCCCGACCAGAATTGCCCGTTCGCGAGCGGGATTGCTAGGCGGCGTGTGCTATGCCTCCGAAGTCTGGTGCACCGGGACGCCGGGCACGGTCCCGCCGGACACGCCGGTGGCTGAGCTTTGAGAATTGTTCGAGTACGAGTGTGAGGTTTTCTGGGTCACCACCGTGGAGATGGCGTGCTTGAAGATCAACTGCTCTTGATTGTTGGTTTCCAGCACCAGGGAATATTTGTCAAAACTCTTGATGCGTCCGGACAACTTGACGCCGCTCATTAAGTAAATGGTAAGGACGATTTTATCCTTGCGCGCGTTATTCAAAAAACTATCTTGGATGTTCTGCGCCGGCTTGGTCTCCATGGTTCCCCCAAAAAACGCCCCAAATATCAGGGCAAATAGAGCAGTTCTACGCTTGCGACTGTAATTGTACACCTATTCACGATGGGGTGGTGGAGTAGCGCTCGCGGCCCGGCCGCCTGGACCTTCTTACTCGTCTTCGTGTTCGTCGTGCAGCGCGGCGGGACCGGATGCGGTCATTTGCGATAGTTCCTCGCGGCCCAGTGAACGCGAGGGCGCGGCGTTCTTTTTACCGGTGACCATCACCGGTTCGAGCAGGAACTGGCCGGCTGAGACCAACTCCTGCTCCAGGTTGAAATCCGGAATCCCCTTCAACTCGGGGATCTGCGCAATCCCGTGTTCGGTGATGACGCATTCCATGCCATTCCGCAGGCGGAAGTGAATTCTGATTTGTTTCCGGATTGAGAGTTTGCGCAGATCCGCAAGTGTCATCGGTCGGCTTCCTGGAATTCGTTCTCCATTTCACCGGCGGCAATCCGGGCCGCGATGGCTTCCTGGCAGGTGACGCAAAAACGGGCCCAGGGAAGAGCATCGAGCCGCTTGGTGGAAATTGGTTCTTCACACTCCAGGCAGACCCCGTATTGACCCAGCTCGATGCGGTGCAGAGCGTCGGAGATCTCTCGCAATAACTTCATGTCGATGTTGTTGCGATTGAGAAAAATCCATTCTTCGTGGTGCTGCTGGCTCAAATCGCCTTCGTCGGAAGGGACATCCAAACGGGACACTACCTGAGCCGCCTTTTGTGCGGACATGCTGCGGCGGATTTCTTCCGCCTTCTTCTCGAGCACCTTCTTGTATGTAGCCGTCTTGGGCTTCGGCGCGTTTTTAATATTCGTATTCATTTCTTTAAGACTGCCGATCTCAGAATGATCAGATGGTTAAGACGCGGACCTGACCTCAAAAGTTGCAACGGCTCACTGGTGAGGGGTCACTACGTGGACTGAAAAGTATAGCCTGTCTGGCAAGTCCAAGTCAAACATTCCGTATTCTTACAAACGTTTACAAAACTTCGCTGTAAAGAACACGGCTGGCTCATTCGTCTGAGCACTGTTCCTCTGACTAGTTCCGTTAACTAGTCTCTCTGACGCAACTCTCCCCCCAGGTAGGACGCCCGACCGGCTGTCCTACCTGATTTTTTTCAGAGCTTCCACCAGTTCGGGCACTACCTGAAACAGATCCCCGACGATACCGTAGTCCGCCACTTCGAAAATAGGAGCATTTGCATCCTTATTGATGGCGACGATCGTGCGCGAACCCTTCATGCCCACCAGGTGCTGGATGGCGCCGGAGATTCCGACCGCAAGGTACATTTTGGGCGCCACGGTTTGGCCGCTGCTGCCCACCTGGCGCTCCATGGGTAGCCATCCGGCATCGCAGATGGGACGGGACGCCGCTAGTTCGGCCCCGAGGACATCGGCGAGCTCTTGCACGATGGGGATATTCTCGGCTTCCTTGATCCCCCGGCCCACCGAGACGATGATCTCGGCGGCGCCCAGATCCACGGCGCGCTGCGATTCGCGAAACAGCTCGCCCGGTTTGATGCGAATGTCCGTGGCGGCCAGCGCGGGGGCGACGGTCTCCACCGGCGCACTACCTTCGGCAAGCTGATCGGCGCGATAGGCGCCGGCCTGCAATGAGGCGAAGTTGGGGCCCTCGCCGGTGAAGCGGATGTCGGCGTTTACCTTACCCTGAAACAGTTGCCGCACCAGCACGAGTTCCCCGCCGGCCACCCTGTGGGCCACCACGTCGCTTACGGCCACTTTGCCCAGAGCGGTGGCCAACTTGGGCAGGAAGTCGCGGACCTGGTACGTGTGCGGGAACAGAACCAGCGAAGGCTTGACCCGCTCGATAAGCTGGCGCAGAGCCGCCGTGTAACCGTCCGGCGTATAGTCCTTCAACAGGTCGTGATCGACGGCGTAGACCTTGTCGAGCTGTTTGGATCCCAGCTCTCCGGCCAGCGCCGCAATCCCCTGCCCCAGTACCGCGGCGGAGGCGGTGGTATTCAGCTCTTTGGCAAGCTGCTGAGCGGCTGCCAGGGTCTCGAAAGACATGCGGTTCCAAACACCCGCACGTTGTTCCAATACGGCCAGAATGCTCATAGGACGCGCGCCTCGAATTTCAGTTTTTCCACCAGTTGGGCGGCCGCTTCCTTGGGGCTGCCTTCAAACAGTTGCGTGCGCTTGGTGCGTTCAGGCAGATAGATGCGGTCCAGCGCGATGGCCGGGGACGCCGGGGCGCCGCCAAGATCGGCGGCAGTGAGCCGTTTGAGCTCTTTCGATTTGGCCTTTTTGATTCCCATGAGCGTGGCATATCGCAGCTTGCTGATGCCGCTCTGAATCGTAAGCAGTGCCGGAAGCGGCATCTCCACATGCTGGAACCAGCCGTCTTCGAGCTCGCGCTTCACCTTGATGGCGCCATCCAGCTTTTCCACTTGCATAATGATGGTGGCATGGGGCAGGCCCAGCAGTTCCGCGAGTATGACGCCGGTCTGCCCGTAGCCGAGGTCGTCGGACTGCAGACCGGTGAGCACCAGGTCGGGGGACTCGGTACGGATGGCGGCAGCCAGCATGCGGGCAGCGGCCAGGGGATCCAGAGCGCCCATTTCTTCTTCGATGTGGATGGCGCGGTCGGCGCCTTTGGCCAGCGCCTCGCGAATGGTTTGAGCGGCGCGGGCGGGAGCGGCGCACAGCGCCACCACTTCTCCGCCGTGCTTTTCTTTCAATTGCAGGGCTTCTTCCAGAGCATAGGCGTCCGGCTCATTGATCTCGTAGGCAATATCGCCTTCCTCGATCCATTGGCCCGAGGATGCGATTTTGAGCTGCGAATCGCGAGCGGGAACCTGCTTGATCGCAACGACTATCTTCATAGGAGTTTAAGAAAAAATCCGTCAGCCTGATTTACGCGATTTATTTCTACTCGAACCGTTTAAAAATCAGGCAACCGTTGGTGCCGCCAAAACCAAAACTGTTGGAAAGCGCGTAGTCGATTTTCATGGAACGCGCGGTATGCGGCACATAATCTAAATCGCAACCCTCATCGGGAATGTCGAGATTGATGGTCGGCGGCGCGATCTGATCGCGTAGCGCCATTACGGTAATGCCGGCTTCCAATCCACCGGCGCCGCCCAGAAGGTGGCCCGTCATACTCTTGGTAGAGCTCACCGCCACTTTATACGCATGATCGCCGAACGCCCGCTTCAAGGCCGCTGTTTCGGCGCGATCGCCCACATTGGTCGAGGTGCCATGGGCGTTCACGTAGTCGATCTGGTGAGGCTCGATTTTGGCGTCGCGCATGGCGTTGCGCATCACCCGGTAGGCACCGTCCCCGTTATCCGGCGGCGCGGTCACGTGGAACGCGTCGGCGCTCATACCGTAGCCTACCAGTTCGGCCTGAATGTGAGCTCCGCGACGCCGGGCGAACTCCAGTTCCTCAATCACCAGGATGCCGGCTCCCTCACCAACCACGAAGCCATCCCGGTCCTTGTCCCAGGGACGCGACGCGCGCAACGGGTCGTCATTGCGCGTCGATAAAGCCCGCATGGCCGCGAATCCGCCGATCCCCATGGGAGTGATACAGGCCTCCGTGCCTCCGCAGATCATGGCATCGGCATCGCCGTGTTGAATCAGCCGGAACGAATCGCCGATGGAATGCGCGCTGGTGGTACACGCCGTGGCGGTGGCCGAATTCGGACCCTTGGCTCCGCTCCGGATCGAAACGTAGCCCGAAGCCAGATTGATGATGGTTGCCGGAATAAAGAACGGGGAGATGCGGCGCGGCCCATCCTTGATTAATGTGAGGTGCTCGCGCTCGATTACCTCGAACCCTCCGATGCCGCTGCCGATATAGACTCCGACTTGTTCCTCGTCCTCAGGCGATACCTTCAGTCCCGAGTCGGTGAGGGCGAACTCCGCCGCGGCAATGGCGAACTGAATGAAGCGCCCCATTTTCTTGATTTCTTTTTTTTCGATGTAACTGGCGGGATCGAAGCCCTTGACCTCTCCCGCAATCCGGCAGGAAAACGCCGAGGCATCGAACTGGGTAATGGGTCCGATGCCGCATTTTCCAGCACGGATGGCCTGCCAGGACGCCTCAGTCCCGATCCCAAGCGGCGTCACTAAACCGACGCCGGTCACTACTACTCTTCGCGGCAAAACGACTCTCCCTGGTGAGAAACGCAACTACTTCTTGGAGGTTTTTCCCTCAATGTAGTCCACTGCGTCTTTTACTGTGGTGATCTTCTCGGCGTCTTCGTCTGGGATCTCGAGCTCGAAAGCCTCTTCAAAGGCCATCACCAGCTCTACGATATCGAGGGAGTCGGCTCCCAGGTCGTCAACGAACGACGCGTTGCTGTCAACCTGGCTCTCATCTACGCCGAGTTGCTCGACAATAATCTGCTTCACCTTCTGCTCAACAGCCATGATTCCTCCTGGGATATGGTGCGGACGCGATGATTTTAGCGAGCTTTACGGAGCTTCCGCAACCTGACGGAACAATCGTATCAGCACACCACGAGCGTTTGCCCGAAAATCATGTCCAGTTCACCCCTATTCTGCCACGAAATTGGTTAGATGTCCGGGAACTTTTCGGGATGCACAATAGTCCACCCGGCCATGCGATATGCTTTGCGAACCCTGCTCCGCCAACCCACCTTCACGGTAGTGGCGCTTCTTTCGCTCTCCCTGGGCATCGGTGCGACCGCTTCGGTGTTCAGCGTAGTGGACCGGGTTCTGTTCCGCAGCCTGCCCTTCCACCAGAGCGACCGGTTGGTCCCTGGGGATCGAAGCGCCCGTACTGCCTTATGATTTTCTCCTGGGCGCAGGCTATTTGCAGTTGAAGCGGCACGTCCCGGCAGGTTTGGTAGCGGTCACATCGTGGGTGGGAACAAACGACTTTATGGCGGTGCGGCCGCGGTTTGGCGCTTTCGGCCGATAGCGGCGGCCCTCCTGGCGGCGTGGGTCCCCTTCGCGGCGGGCGGCCGGGTGGACCCCATGGAAGCGCTTCGCCAGGAGTAGCGAAATGGCTGAAAAGCACCACCGGGCGGTGTTTTCGGGCCAGTTCCGACCTCCGTCAAGTATCTATTTTTCAATGTTTTAGGCGCTTTGTTAATTTGGCGCAACAGATGCACTGCAGGAATACGTCGAAATTGATGAGGCAGCCTATGAGATTAACCGCTTGCAACACTCGTTTATCCGGCATCCTGGTGTTTTTGGCTGCGTCCGGCCTGGTCCTGGCGCAACCGAATGCCCCCACCGGGTCATGGCGCCGCGCCACCGATCCCGCACCCGCGGCCCAGCAAACCCCGCCACCCGAGGCGCAACAGCAGCAGCAACCGCCGCAACAGCAGGATCCCTCGGAACCCGTCGCGCGCAGCGGCGACTTCGGACCAACCGGTCAGGATACGCCCCAGACCGGGCAGCAGCAGGCCCAGCGGCCGGCTTACGGCCTTCCGCCCCAAGTCACGGTGAAACCGGGGACGTATGTCACAATCCTCACCAATCAGGCGCTCTCTTCGGATCATAACCAGGTGGGAGATGCTTTCTCCGGCACCTTATTGCAGCCCCTGGTGGCCGATGGCGTGGTGGTGGCCCAGCGAGGGCAAACCGTGTATGGCCGCGTGGCGGTGGCGGAGAAGGCGCATGGCGGTAAGGATTCCCGCCTTGGGTTGGAACTGACCGGCGTCACGCTGGCGGACGGCACGCAGCAGTCCATCCAGTCGCAACTGGTGGCGCAACAGGGTCCGAGGACTCCGGCCGGAGTGCAAGCCGGCACGGTAGCCGGCGCCACCGGAGTGGGCGCGGTAGTTGGCGGAATCGCGGGCGGCGGCATGGGCGTGGGCGTAGGCGCGGGTGTCGGCGCGGCAGCCGGAATTCTCGGCGTGCTCCTGACGCGCAACCACGAAACCCGCATTTACCCGGAATCGGCGCTCACCTTCAACGTGACTTCCCCCGTCACCGTATCGACGCTGAATGCTCCGCAGGCTTTCCGGTTCGTGGGGCCCGAAGACTACGACCGGCCCGCCCTGCAGTATTCCAGGCGGCCCGCTCCGGCGACGGTGGCGGCCCCCGCATACGCTTACCCCTATCCCGGCTACTATCCGTACTATGGCTTGGGCTATGGATATCCCTACTGGGGACCGTCCGTGTTCATCGGAGGCGGATGGGGCGGTGGATGGGGTTATGGCGGCTTCGGCGGATACCGCGGCGGCTTCGGTGGATACCGCGGCGGCTTCGGCGGCTACCGCGGCGGCTTCGGCCGCAGGTAACGGCAGCATTGTAGGCCAGGCGGGAGGCGCACCCTTCGGGCACGGGCGTGCGTCTCCCGCGGGAATACCCGGTGTTACAATCGGGCTTCCACTTGAAGGACCCACTGGTTGGTCCCGTGGCTGCTATTGCTTCGGGGATCCTGGTTTCCCGCTTCGTACCTTTTCATCAATTCGAACTGCTCGCCACCCTCGCCGCCTTTTTTCTGCTGGGAGTCTTTGCGGTATACCGGAATGCGCGCTTCCTCTCCGGCCTCTGCTGCATGATGGGGCTGTTCTTTGCCGGCGCCCTGACCGCACTGGTGCATACGCCGGGTCCGGCTCCCACGCTCGATGTCGAAGGCCGCGAAATCGTGATTCTGGGCGGCTGCGTGGTGGAGCCGCCGGCCATTTCCAGCGGTCGCGAGCGCTTCCTGCTGGAACTCGACAGCGATGCGCGCGCGCAAGTGACCCTCTACACCAGGAAAGAGGGCGAGGCGCTGCCGCCCCTGCGCTACGGGCAGAGCGTCGAACTCGACGCACGCATCCGCAAGCCGCGCAACTTTGGCAACCCGGGCGCCTTCGACTACGCGCACTACCTGGCCCGCCGGGATGTTTACTGGACCGCCTCCGGCGCGGCGGATAGCGTCCGGATCCTGCCCGGACATTGCGGCTCCACCTTTGCCAGGCTAGTGATGAACCTGCGCGCCGCCATGATCGCGCGGATCGATCGCATCTGGGGCGCCAGCAGCTACCAGGACGGCATGATGCAGGCCATTCTGCTGGGCCAGACATTCCAGATGCAACGCGTGTGGACCGAAGACTATCGCAATACCGGCACCTTCCACGCCCTGGTGATTTCCGGCACGCACGTGGCGATTCTGGCGGCCTTCTTTCTGTTGATCCTGCGCGTTTGCTTCGTCCCGGAAAGCCTGGCATTGCCGCTCACGGCGCTGGCAGCGTGGCTGTATGCGCTGGTGAGCGGATGGGGCTCGCCCTGCGTGCGGTCGGCCGCCGGACTGACCCTGTACATGGTCGCCAGCTATTTCTATCGCGACCGGCGACCGGTGAATCTAATTGCGGCGGTGGCCCTGGGCTTCCTGGTGTTCGACCCCGAACAACTGTTCGAAGCCAGCTTCCAACTCACCTTCCTGGCAGTCGCGTTCCTGGGCGTGTTCGCCATGCCCCTGATCGCCGCCACCACCGGACCGCTGGCGCGCGGCCTTGCCGGCCTGGGGGAGACCGCGCGAGACCTGCACCTGGAACCGCGCGTGGCGCAGTTCCGCATCGAGATGCGCCTGCTGGCCGAGACCCTTGGCGGCGCCTTGCACCTGCCCCTTGGCGCGGCGCGCCTGGCCGTGGCATTCCTCGGACGCGTGCTGTTTTTCTTTTTCGAAGTCACCGTCATCTCGGCGGTGATTCAGGTCGGCCTGGCGCTACCCATGGTGGTGTACTTCCATCGCGTGGGGCTGAGCGGGCTTTCGGCCAACGCGCTGGTGGTGCCGGTGATGGGACTGATAGTCCCTGTGGGATTTGTGGCGCTCGCTACCGGCTGGCCGTGGGTGGCTGGGGTGAGCGGCTGGTTGTTGAGCGTGAGCCAGGCGATTGTCCGATGGCATGCCTCGGTGGAGCCGAACTGGCGGATTCCCACGCCGCCCTTGTGGCTGGCCCTGGCATTTTCAGCAGCGCTGATTGCCGCCGCGGTGGCTCGCGGAAAGTGGTGGCGTCTGGCGGCGGGACTGGCCGTGGCGGCGGGACTGGCGGTCTTGCTGTGGTCGCCCTTCCCGGCGGAGCAGCATCGCGGCCAGTTGGAGCTTACGGCCATCGATGTGGGCCAGGGCGATAGCCTGCTGGTGGTGTTCCCCGATGGCAAGCGCCTGTTGCTGGACGGCGGCGGCATTCCCGTATTCGGCCGCGCGGCCAAAACCCAGTTGGATATCGGAGAGGACGTGGTAGCGCCGTACCTCTGGCAGCGGGGGATGCGCACCCTGGACGTGATCGCCCTTTCCCATGCGCACGAGGACCACATCGGCGGCCTGCCCGCGCTGGTGACTGACTTCCGGCCGAAAGAGCTGTGGACCGGCGCCACGCCGGAGAGTCCCACGTGGCGCGAGGTGCGGGATAGGGCCGCGCGTATCAAGTCCCGCATTGTGCCCCTCACCGTCCCCACGCGCTTTGCCTTCGGCGGCGCGCAGATCGAAGTGCTGGCCCCGCTGCCGGACTATGTGCCGGGCGATGCGCCAAAGAATAACGATTCCCTGGTGTTGCGCGTGCGCTACGGGCGGCACTCGTTTCTGCTCTGCGGAGACGCCGAACGGCAGATCGAGCAGGGGATGCTGGATTCTGGGGAGATTGCGGCCAGCGACGTGCTAAAGGTGGGGCACCACGGCAGCCGGACCTCCACCATGGAAGATTTTCTGGCGGCGGTCCATCCGGCGTTCGCCCTGATTTCGGTGGGCCTGGACAACAGTTACGGACACCCCAATCGCGATGTGGTAGACCGGTTGGCGCAGCACGGCGCGGCCATCCTGCGCACCGACCAGGATGGCCTGGTCACCGTCCGCTCGGATGGCCGGCGGCTGTACGTGGAGCGGTACCGCGATACTGCAACCGGTCCGCAAGCCATAGCCCCCTGGGGTTGGTAGCTGATCTCCGGTTTTCTCCGTGCTTCCTCCGCATCTCCGTGCCCCCGTGGTGAGTTCGAAGCTCTCTTCCCTCCGTGCGTCCTCCGTGTCCTCCGTGCCCCCGCGATGAGTTCGAAGCTCTCTTCCCTCCGTGCGTCCTCCATGTCCTCCGTGCCCCCGTGGTGAGTTCGAAGCCTTCTTCCCTCCGTGCGTCCTCCGTGTCCTCCGTGCCCCCGTGGTGAGTTCGAAGCTTTTCTTCCCTCCGTGCGTCCTCCGTGTCCTCCGTGCCCCCGTGGTGAGTTCGAAGCTTTCTTCCCTCCGCATCTCCGTGCCCCCGCGATGAGTTCGAAGCTCCCTTCCCTCCGTGCGTCCTCCGTGTCCTCCGTGCCCCCGTGGTGAGTTCGAAGCTTTCTTCCCTCCGCATCTCCGTGCCCCCGCGATGAGTTCGAAGCTCCCTTCCCTCCGTGCGTCCTCCGTGTCCTCCGTGCCCCCGTGGTGAGTTCGAAGCTTTCTTCCCTCCGCGTCTTCCTCCGCGTCTCCGCGCCTCCGCGACGAGTTCGAAGCTTTCTTCCCTCCGTGCGTCCTCCGTGTCCTCCGTGCCCCCGTGGTGAAGACTCCCTCACGCGAAGTTGACGGCAGTAGTATTGGCGCCGCAGACCAGCACGCCCACGTGTTCGCCCGGGCGGGGCTGGTACCGGCCGGAAAGCAGCGCGGCCATGGCGGCGGCTCCGCCGGGTTCGGTGGCCACCCGGAGCACCCGCCAGAGCATGCGCTGCGCTTCTTGTATGGCACTGTCCGGCACCAGCGCCACGCGGCGCACATACTGCTGGGCCAGGGGGAACATCAACTGGCCCACCTGCCGGGGCGCGAGCGAATCCGCGGCGATCCCGCCGGCGGGTGAATCCACCGGGCGCCCCGCCTCCAGCGCGCGAGCCAGCGTGGGCGCGGCCTCCGGTTCCACTCCGATCAGCGCCACGCGGCCGGCGTACCAGGCAGCGATGCCTCCAATCAGGCCGCCCCCGCCAACGGCGACCAGCAGCGAATCCAGTCCCGGCGCCTGCTCTTCAAACTCCAGACCCACGCTCCCCTGCCCCAACATGGTCTCGGGCTGGTCGTAGGCATGCACGGGCATCGCACCGGATTCGGCGGCCCAGGCTTCGCTGGCGGCCAGGGCGTCGGCGTAGCGTTCGCCGGTCACCACCAGGTCGGCGCCATAGCCGCGGATACGCTCCATCTTGGCCGGCGAGGCCACCGTGGGCACGAAGACGCGCACCGGTTTGCCGAGCTTGCCGGCGGTATACGCGACAGCTACCCCGTGATTGCCGCCCGAGGCAGCCACTACGCCGGCGCCTGGAATTTCGCGCCCCAGCATATTGGCGAACGCACCGCGCGTTTTGAACGACCCGGTGTGCTGCAGCAGTTCGAGTTTCAACGTGAGCCGCACACCGGGCAGGTTGAAATCGGCGCCATCCACTTCCACCACTGGTGTGCGGCGGATGTGCGGGCGAATGATCCCGTAGGTGTAGGCAATGGACGGACGGTCGATGGTCGTAAGCGGATCCTACTTTTCTTTCGGCAGTATCTTGACGTTCGCGGGAATGGAAAACATGCTGTCGCTGACGTCCTTGTCGATCTCCACGGATTCCGCATACATCTCGTAGATCTTCTCGCCGTTGCGCTCGCGCCGCACATCGTAAGGCCACTTCACACCGCCCGGGACTGCGTGGTACTTGCCGAAGAGTGTGGTTTCGGTATCGAAATCCTTGAACTGCGGATTGCGCCGGCGGTATGTCTGGCGGATGGGCAGTTTGGAGAATCGGTCGAACATCACCGTCACGGTCACGCCGTCGGCGTCGGTGATATCGACGATTTCCACCGGCGCTCTGTCGTAGAAGTCGGATCCCTGAGAGTACAGCGACAGCCCGGGTTCACTCAGACGCTGTCGCAGGATGTAAAAGATATTGCGCAGCGTGGTGTCCCGGTAACTGGCCCAGCGCTGGTCGTTAAAAGGGCGCGCGCCATGAAAGCTGATGTCCCACGCGCCCGTCTCGGTAAACAGCAGAGATCCTTCATCCTGCTTCTTGCCGAACAGTTCGCGCTCGCGCACCGCCACCTTGCCCGGCGCCGGCGTCAGGTAGCGCGTGTAAATAGTGGCCGTGGAGTAGCCCGAGATCTGCTGGCGATAGAAGGAATAGGCGCGGCCGCTTTCCACGCGGTCTTCCATGTGCAGGAAGGCATCGCCGCCCAGAGCCGCGACGGCCTCGTCGATCACCCGCCTGGCGCGCTGCTGGCGGGTCTCATCGGCCGCCGGAGCCAGCGCCGCGGCGGCCAGCATCAGCAGCGCCGCCCGCTTCATTTCTGCACTCCCGGCGTGGGCTTCTGATCCAGATCGGTGAGTTGCAGACCGGAATTGAACTTCGCTTCCGTAACGGTGACGTTGGCGAATTCCTGCGCGCCCTGCATGATCAGGGATTTGAAGGGGATCACGATACCATCGACGTCGCGGAAATCGGAATAGGTTTCCAGCATCTGCAGGCGGGGACCGGATACCTGTTTGGCTTCATAGGAGACCGTCTTGAGCAGGCCGGTCGATGGATCGAAGGTGATCAGAGCGGAATCGCCCGTCGCCAGGGTCACTTCCACCCCATCGCTCCCCGCCGTAGTGAGGGTCCGGCCAGGGAGTCGATCGCTCAGCAGCAGGCGGAAATAGAGACGGAACAGCGTTCCGCGCACCTGGTCCAATTGCAGGTCCACCAGCGGGCCTTCACCCTGCGAGGTAGAGATCCAACCCTGCGTGCCATCGTAATAGGCGGCGATTCTCCCTCCCGGCACTGCGCTGTCCTGACGGAAGAAATCCGGGGCGAGCCAGCGGTTTCGCACCGTTACGTGCAGTCCCCCCGCGGCCGGCGACAGGACGAACTCGTCGGTCTGCAGGAAATCTTTCACCGCGGCAAGTTTGTCCACGCCCCCGGCAGCTTTTTGGGCGCGGGACAGAATCTGCGCAGCCTGCCTGCCGGCGCTGTCGGTAATGGGCGCTACCGCGGGAGGCTTGATGGCCAGACTGATGGGCGTAACCGGCCGGCCTAAAACTTCCAGATGCCGGTCGAACGTGCTGGGGTTGCCGACCGCAACCACGGTAAAACGGTTCGGGTCCAGATGCGCCTGGGAAACTCGCAGCACATCGGCGCGTGTGACGTTCGCCAGCGCCTTTTGATACCGCTGGATGAAATCCATGGGGTAGCCGTAATAATCGTAGGTCAGCATGCGCGCAAGAGTTTTTGCCCGTGTGTCGAACGCGAACACCAGGCTGTTGAGCGCCGTCTCTTTGGCCACCTGCAGTTCTTCTTCGCTCACTTCGGAATCGCGCATCCGCTGGACCTCCTTCTGCACGGCTTGAATGGTCTCCACCGTGGACAGGCTTTGGGTGCTGCCGGAGATTTCCAGCAGGCCGGGATGATCGTAATTCGCGCTCCACACTGCGTTGATGCTGTACGCCTTGCCCATTCTGGTCCGCACCTGCTGGAATAGACGGCTTTGCGCGCCCCCGCCCAGAATGTTCGCCATGATTTCCAGCGCCGCATAATCCTTGTCACTCAACAGTCCGCCCAATTGGCCCATGGCGAAAAAGGTCTGGGCCGTGCTCCCCTTTGCCGCCAAATACGTGCCCGGCGAACTGCCCGCGGTCACTTCGGGAAACTCCGGGACCGGTTCCCCTTTCACGGTCCAATCGGCAAAGAGCTTTTCGATCTTCGTTTTCATGGCGGCGGAATCGAAATCTCCCCAAAGTGCGAGCCGTACGTTGGCCGGGAAGTAGTAGCGTTGATAAAAGGCCTGCAGGTCCGGACGCGATATGGCGTCGATCCCGTCATGCTCCATCTCCCAGCCATACGGGTTTTGGCCCCCATATACGGCATTCGAGAATTCACGCTGGACGATCGTGGCCGGGTCGTCGTTGCGGCGCGCGATGGTGCTATGCAACTGCGTCTTGGCCAGATCGATCTTCTCCTGGCGGAACTCCGGAGCCGTCATCGCATCGTGAAAGATGGCAAGCACCGCACCGGCGCTTTCCTTCAGTGCCGTGAAGGAGACCGTGCCCGAACTCTCGCCGATCGAGCTTTCCACCGAAGCCGCCACGTTCTCCAGCGCCTGGTCGATTTCTTCCCCGGTCTGTTTCCGCGTCCCCCCGGTGCGCAGGACCATGCCGGTCATGGCGGCAAGGCCGATTTTGCCCGCCGGGTCGAACAGGTTGCCGGTACGGATTCGCGCGCTCCCGCTAACAATCGGCAGTTCGTGGTCTTCCAACAGGAAGAGCTTCATGCCGTTGGGCAGCGTGACCGTCTCGACCGGTGGTATCGATATGGGCTTGGCTGCGGGATACTTGAGGTCTTTGTAGGAGGGCTCCGCCACGGCTTTGGCCGCGGTGGGACGCTGCGGCGCGGCCTTTTTCCTGGGTGCTTCCCGAGGGGGAGGCGCCGTCTGCGCCGCCAGATGCGCCGCAATCAGCACCGGCAGAATCCAGAATCTTTTCACTATCGTCCTCCCGCGCGCCCTGCTCCGGCCGGCGCCGGAGGGGTGATCCGCGTCCGAATATACGCCACGGTGCGCGGCCGGGCGATCAGGTACTTCAGTGCTACCCGCTGCACGTCGGACGCCGACACCTTGCCGATATCCTCAACGGACGTGAACAGCTTTCGCCAGTCGCCGTAGTTGACGTAGTAGGTAGCCAGCAGACTGGCCAACCCCGCATTGTCGGCCAGGCGCCGGATCACGATGGAACGCGCCTTGGTCTTGGCGCGATTCAGAGTCTCCGCGTCCACCTGCTTGGCTGCGAACCGCAACAACAGCGCATCCAGCGCCTTCTGGTTCTCTTCCACCGTGTGGTTCAGCGCGGGCGCCAGGATAAACACAAACTCGTTCGGGTAGCGGCCCTCCGGGAAGGTGCCGTACGCCTGCGCATTGACCGCCAGTCTTTGTTGCTGCACCAGGTCCTGGTACAACAGGCCGGTGCGGCCATCGGACAGGATCAACTGGAGAACGTCGAAGACCGGGTCGTCGGGGTTGGTCTGGTCCGGCCGGTGGTACCCGATCATAGCCAGGGGTTGGCTGGGCAAGTCCACCGCCACGGTCTTGTCTCCGGCTTGCGGCGGATCCACGGTCCGTACCGGGGGAGGCAGGGGCCGGGCCGGAAGCGGGCCAAAATAGCGCTCGGCCATGCGCCGGGCTTCGGCGGGGTCCACGTCGCCCACTATCGCCACCGTAATATTGGCAGGCACGTAGTACTTCTCGAAGAACGCCTGGGCGTCCTTGGTGCGCAGGTTCATCAGGTCGCTGGGCCACCCCGTCCCGGGATTGCGATAAGGATGCGCCTCGAAGGAAGCCGCCAGGAACTGTTGGACCAGTTTGCCCTGCGGGTTGGACTCGATGCGCATGCGCTCTTCCTCCATCGCCACGTCGCGCTCCGTGTAGAACTCGCGGAAGACGGGATGAAGAAAACGTTGGGACTCCAGCAGAAACCATAGCTCCATGCGGTTGGAGGGCAGGCTGTAGTGGTACACAGTGGAATCCAGCGACGTGCCGGCATTCAGGTCGGCGCCCCCGTTCTCTTCGATCGCTCCCAGGAATTCGTTCGGCACAACGTAGGATTCGGCCGATTCCATGGCCGTCTTCAGGCGCGTCCTGAGTTGATCGATCTTGCTGGAATCCGCCTGGAGATCCTTGTCGCGCTCGGCATCGATGGCATCGTTGATTTCTTCCACCACAGCGAGGGCTTTCTTCTCGGCCGCCCAGTCCCTGGTCCCGATGCTTTCGGTTCCCTTAAAGGCCATGTGCTCGAACATGTGGGCGATCCCTGTCCGTCCGCTGGGATCGTCGGCGCTTCCGGCGTTGACGTAGGTGTAAAACGAAATTACAGGCGCTTCGTGACGTTCCGCCACGATGAAGTGCAGCCCGTTCGGCAGCGTGAATTCGGTGACCTTCTTTTCGAACGCTTTGAGATCCTGCGCCGGCATCACGACCGGCGCCAGCGCCAGCAGTAGGCACAAAGGGACGGCTTTCACGATTGTTATGGCTCCTGGTCTGTATATGAGAATAGCAAGGGGTTGGCGAAGGCGGCAGGTTCAGGCAGGGCTCAAACCCACCGTATCCGGCCGTCTCAGGGAATCCCTAAGAGGGTCGGTACTTAAATCAAGTACTAGCGTGACTTCTGTTCTGGCTCCCAAACTCGCATAATGTAATGGTTCGGACTGAAACGGACTAAATTGCGTTATGGCTTGGGAACAAAAGTCGAAGGAAGTTGAGACGATTGCCGGAGACCGAAGAAGTGACCGGCGTTACGCCCTTCATTTGGATTTACGCTGGAAACTGATTCGCCGCAGGCGAATCCTGGAAACCGGCATAGGCCGTACGCTGGACCTCTCCAGCGGCGGAATTCTGATCGAAACGGACCGTCCACTCCCCATCGGCCTGAATCTCGAACTCTCCGTGGCATGGCCGGTGATGTTGCACAACGTCTCCGCAATGCAACTGGTGATCTCGGGACGAATCGTACGATGCTCCGGCCAACGGGTGGCCATCCGCATGCTACAACACGAGTTTCGGACCGCCGGAACGAACTCGGATCAGCGCAAGGGCATGGCCGCCGCGCCGCGCGGTCCGTTGACGCTGATCGCCAAGCCCGGAACCTTCTTTAACCGGGCTCCCTAGACTACCTCCCGCGACGCGCCAGCGCCGTCTGGGGAGTAGACCAGGAACTTGCCGGCGGCGGTGGTGGAGCAGGCGAGGTTTCCGCCGGAACCGGGGGCTTCTTGACCCGGCGATCCAGGCGGTGGCTCACGAAGTCTTCGCGCGCCTTGGTGTATTTTGCGGTACCCGGAGTCCCCGGCACGGTGGCCCATTCCTCTGCGGTGATTTCCTGAATAGTCACCAGATACTTCTGGTAGTAGTTCCGCAGGCGTTCCTGCACCGGCTTGAGGCCGGAATGGTACAGCAGGAAAATCACCTCATCCACGTTGGCCGGCGTCACGATGTGGTACACCTGCGAGGCCTTGTGGATGCGCGCGGAACGCAGCGCGGTCTCCAGTTTCTGCGACCGCGCTTCCAGTTTCTGCCACGCTTCCTGGTCTGCCTTGGGCATTTCGGCGCATTTGATCAGCGCCTGCTTCTCCTTGGGCGTCAGTTTCTCGGTAAGCACATACAGAAATGGCCCCAGACGGCCGGCGCGGTGGCGTACGTCGTCCGGCAACATCCGGCAGATCTTTTCGAATTTCGAAATGCCCGGCAGGTTCAGTTTGGCATCTGTCAGCGCCGGCGAAAGCAGCACCAGCAGGCCCGCCTCGTCCAGCAATCTGAGAATCTCCGACGGGCTCTCTTCCGTGCCGATGCGCCGCAGTTCCTCGCCGAAGGCATGCGCCGGAATCAGCTTTTCCGCTTCGGCTTCGCGCGCATTGGCCACCTGCATCCCCGTGCGTTCCTCCACAGTGAAGCCGAGCCTCACCTGGAAGCGAATCAGCCGCAGCAGGCGCGAAGGGTCGTCATAGAAGCTATAGGTGCTGATGGCGCGGAGTTCTTTGCGCTCGATATCCGCCAACCCGTTCATGGGGTCGAGCAGCAGCCCGCGAGACGCCTTATTCAGGGAAAGGGCGATGGCGTTACACGTGAAATCGCGCCCCCGCAGATCCTCTTGAATGGTAGCTTGCGTGACCTGCGGCTTGCCGCCCGACCGTCCGTATTTTTCCTGCCGGGCCATGGCAACCTGGGCGGTGACACCGCCCGGAAACACCATTTCCGCGCTTTTGCGCATCTCGTCGGTCGAGACGATTTGAGCGCCGCTCTCTTCGCCGATGGCCTTCGCCACCTTCAGCGCCGCGCCTTCCACCACGAAGTCCAGATCCCGTATACGGAAGCCGGCCAGCATGTCGCGCATCGCGCCGCCGGTCAGGAACAGGTTGATCCCCGCCTGTCCCGCGGCTTTCTGGACCTCTTCCACCACCCGGTTCTGATCCGGGCTCAGGTGGCTCTCCAGCATGTAAATGTAGTCGCTCATTGCAAGCGTTCTCGCTATCCGAAAAATGTTCCGGGCGAACGATCTCGCTCAGGCCCGGGGGTGATGCTTCTCGACGGTGTCCCGAAGGTGCGACCGCATGACATGGGTATAGATCTGAGTGGTCGAGATATCGGCATGACCCAGCATGACTTGTACACTGCGCAAATCGGCTCCGCCCTCCAGCAGATGGGTCGCGAAACTGTGGCGAAGCACGTGGGGTGACAGCCCGTGGAATATCCCGGCCTTCCTGCCGTATCCGGCCAGTTGATGCCAGAAGCACTGGCGGGTCAGGCAACTGCCGCGCGCGGTGACAAATAGATATTTGCTGCTCTTCCCCTTGAGCAGTCGAAGGCGGCCTCGATCCAGGTATTCCTGGATCGCCGCCAGCGCATCGCGGCCGACCGGAACCAGGCGGTGTTTGTTGCCTTTTCCCAGGGTTCGCACGATCCCCATTCCGGCGTCGAGATCGGCCAGCCCCACATGACACAGCTCCGATACCCTCAGCCCGGATGCGTATAGCAACTGCAGCATGGCCCGGTCCCGGAGACCGGTCGGCGTGTCCGGGTCGGGGGCTGCCAGCAATTTATTAATTTCCTCCAGATTCAGGAAGTTAGGGATCTTCTGCCACTGCTTGGGGCTGCGCAGGTATTCGGTGGGATCGAAAGAAATCTCGCCTTCCCTCAGGAGGTATCCGTACAGGTTCCGCAGCGTAGTGAGGTGTCGGGCCACGGAGCGGCTGGAAAGACCCGATTGGTATAAATGGTCCAGATAAAGACGCAGTTGCTCGCAGGAAGGAAGCGTCGAAGAGTCGTTAAAAAATTCGCTAAACCGTTTTAAGTCAGCGGTATAAGCCTCTAATGAATTGTCCGAGAGTCCCTTCTCGATGCGGCAGAAATGGAGAAACGCGGTCATGCGATTATGAAGGGACGAAGCTGCCGGGACCACTTCGGACATCGTGCCAATGATACAATAAGCGCCGAAATATCCGCTACAAGGGCCTTTGGAAATGTTCCAAGGTAAGTCATTGAAAGCTCTAAGCCAGTCCGTTTCAGGTCAAACTGCAAACGGCGGGCAACC
Source organism: uncultured Solibacteraceae bacterium (assembly GCA_963835555.1). Taxonomy (GTDB): domain Bacteria; phylum Acidobacteriota; class Terriglobia; order Bryobacterales; family Bryobacteraceae; genus Sulfopaludibacter. Next base: position 63,273 of record CAWIGC010000004.1, read on the forward strand.
CGAATCCGGATACAATAAGCGGCGAGATGTTTGCAACATGATTGGGAAAAAGGGGTCGAGTTGGCCGCATCCACCACCAAGCGGGCGTTGATTCGCCGGTTCGATAAAGAGACTTTGACCGGCTACGTCAATCCCCTTTCTTATCAGCAGCCTACGTGTATTGAACTGCTCTCGGAAGAGGGTAAGGTGGCGACCGTGCCGTATGACGAAATCCGCACCATCTCCTTTGTACGGAATTTTGAAAGTGGCGGCGAATCCGAACGTCAGGTGTTCTACACCCGGCCCAAAATGGAAGGCCTGTGGGTCAGCTTCCTGTTTCGCGACGGCGAGATTCTTCAGGGCGTGATGCCCAACAACCTCCTGCAGGTGGAGCCCTACGGCTTTACGGTGATTCCCCCGGATTCGTTCGGCAACGTGCAGCGCGTCTTCGTGCCGAGGACTGCGGTACAGTCAGTCGAGGTGCTGGGAGTGGTCGGAAGTCCACTAAACCGCCGCAAGAGCAAGGCTGTCCCGAAGGATCAAATCAGCCTGTTCGATCAGTAGTTTAATGTAAATATTGTATAATAGAGTTTCACACACGCTAGTCTCAATGTTGGAGGTTTTATGAAGTTCCGCAACCTGGCTCTTGCCACCGCCGGACTTTTCGTTCTCGCCTTCACATCGCTCGCCCAAGTTACGGCAATCGAAGGGGATGTGAAGGGAACAGACGGGGCGCCGCTCAAGGATGCCCTGGTTCAGATCGTCCGTACGGACATCAAGGGCAACTATAAAGTCAAAACCGACAAAAAGGGCCACTACATCTACACCGGCTTGCCGATGGGCACATATAATGTCACCCTGCTCGTGGACGGCAAGGAAATGGACCATGTCAATGGGGTCAGGACTTCACCGGGCGATCCGGTCCGCGAAGATTTCAACCTGAAGTCGGTCGCCATGGACAAGGCCACCAAGCAGGCTGAAATCCAGAAAGCCGTCGAGAGCGGCCAGATGTCCAAGGAGCTTGAAAAAAGCCTGTCTCCGGAGCAGAAGGCGGCGATGGAGAAGCAGATTAAAGAGCAGTCCGAGCGCATGAAGAAGAACCAGGCGCTCAACCAGGCGTATAACGACGGATTGGCGGCGGAGAATGCCAAGCAGTGGGATCAGGCGATCGAAAACCTGAACAAGGCTTCCGAACTGGACCCCACGCAGTTGGCCGTCTGGAGTCACCTGGCATCCTCCTACCAGGGCCTGGCCACCACCAAGACCGGCGCGGATTTCGATGCCAACATGCAGAAGGCGCTGGACGCCTATGGCAAAGCGCTGGCCCTCAAGCCTGACGATGCCGGTCTCCATAATAACTACGCGCTGGCCCTCGCCAAGGACAAGAAATTCCCCGAAGCTCAGGCCGAATTGCAGAAAGCCGCCGAACTGGATCCGCCCGATGGCGGCAAGTATTATTTCAACCTCGGCGCGCTACTGGTGAATGCCGGGCAGTACGATCCCGCCGCCGAGGCGTTTAAGAAGGCCATTCAACTCACGCCGACTTATGCCGATGCTTATTATCAATACGGCGTGTGCCTGTCTTCCAAGATGACCACTGCCGCCGATGGCAAGGTTTCGGCTCCGCCGGAAATGGCTGAGGCGTTCCAGAAGTATCTGGAACTTGCGCCCAACGGTCCCAATGCGCAAGGCGCCAAGGACATGCTGACGGCACTGGGCGCGGGCGTGGAGACGCAGTATAAGAATCCAAATGCCAAGACGCCGCCCAAGAAGAAGAAGTAAGAGCTGGTATTTTCGGGGCGGGGGCCCGGGCTCCCGCCCCACTTCATGATCCGCGCATTCTTTGTCGAAATTGTTTTTCCCTTCCTGGTTTTCTGCCTCGTTATATCCATCGCCAAGAGCTTCCTTCGCGGTCTTGGCGCCGCCTTTAAGCAGCCCCGGCAACCGCGTCCCGGGGGACGGCCGGACCCGCCGACCGTGCAGTCCGGCGGGGAACTGAAAAAAGACCCCGTTTGCGGTACGTATGTTTCCACTTCCACCAGCATCAGTAAAGTGGTTAACGGGCAGGCGGTCTATTTCTGCAGCGACGAGTGCCGGCGTAAGTTCACCGGCTGACGGCGGACGCGGCTACCTGTGAGTAGTCCGTGGCCCAGTGGGGATTCAGCACGATTGGCCCCGATTCGATGGCGCCTGCAGCCAATGCCCTCCGGGCGTAGCCGCCAACCTGGTCCTCGCCTCTTCCGAAGCCGCTCAGGTGGTAACTCTCCGTCCCCGACCAGCGGTACAAATAATAAATCTCCGATGGCTGGATCTCCTCGTAGTCTTTAGCCGGCCCGATGACTGAGGCAAACCTGGCTTCGATCTCCCGATCCTCCCCCGCATTCATGGGAGCGTAACCGCCCACCTGGTCGAAGAGCGAGCGATGCCACATGCCGCCGCTATGGAACAATGCCCGCTTCGGACCGCTGATTTCGCCATCGTTCAGAATGAAGGCCTTCGAGGGCTTGAAGAAGCGCCTGCGTTCGTCGTAGTGAGAGACGGAAAAGCTGAGGCGGTGAGGCAGGTAGATATCGTCATCGTCCCAGACGGCCAACAGGTCGTGGCGGCACAGCGCGGCGGCGGCGTTCCTCTTTTCGCCCACCGTCCGGAAGCGCGCCGCAAGATTGACCACCGTCACTTCGGGGTGCCGGAAGACGATGGTCTGATGCTCGAAATCGTTGAGAATCAGGAGCTCTTTCTCTCCCGCGTAGTCCTGTTTCAGGAAAGACCAGACGCATTCCTCCAGCAGCCGCCTGGGCCGGGCATAGGTCAGGCACATGCAACTGACTGGAGGAACGTCCATGAAAAGCTACGCTACCGAAAGTACCACGCGGAAACGGGCCTCTCCGTTCATCATGCGCTGGTAGCCCTCGCTGGCGCGATCCAGAGGGACGACTTCATTCATCGATCGCACGCCGCTCTGTAGGCTGAAATCCAGCGTGTCCTGCGAATCGATCGAAGTGCCCGAATACCAGCCCTTAATGGCCGTGCACCCGCCCAGAAGCTGCACCGGAGCAATCTGCATGGACATGGCGGCGCCCACCACCATCAGGGTGCCGCGCACTCCCAGACCGCCCACCACGGCGGCCATGGCATCGCCCGCCGTAACGGTGGCCAGGATAACTTTGGCTCCGCCGAGCTTCTGCAGCTCTTTCGCCGGGTCCTGCGCGCGGCTATCGATGTACTGCGAAGCGCCCAGTTGCGCCGCCAGGGCTGCTTTATCCTGCCCGCGCGCGATGGCCACCGTTTTGAATCCCATCTTGGCCGCGTACTGCACACCCAGATGGCCAAGCCCGCCAAGTCCGAGGACCGCAACCACGTCGCCGGGGCGCGCGCTGGTATTGCGCAGACAGTTGTACGTGGTCACGCCGGCGCACATCAGAGGAGCCGCCTCCACCGCAGACAACCCTTCCGGCAGGCGCGCCACTGCTTCGGCGCGAGCAATCATATATTCGGCATACCCGCCATCGCTGGTGACGCCGGTGATATAGGTGGCCGTAGTGCAGGCGAAGAAATCGCCGCGGCGGCAGTTGTCGCAATAACCGCAGTATCCTCCGTTCCAGCCCACGCCGCCGCGCTGGCCTGCCTTCCATCCGGCAACGCCCGCGCCCACCGCGTCGACGATACCCACAACTTCATGCCCCGGCACACGCGGATAGACGATGCCCGGGATGTGCCCTTCCTTGGTCAGCGAATCGCTGTGGCACACGCCGCAAGCCTGGACCTTCAATCGAACCTGCCCGGGGCCGGGCTCTGGTATATCCCGCTCGACAATTTCTAAAGGTCCGCCCGCATGAGGGACCTGTACGGCACGCATTTTTGGCATGAATCCTCCGAACGTTAGATGAGTATGAGCCCCTTACGGATGCCTGTGGTCACTGCCTCCGTCCGGGTTCCGGCATTCAATTTACCCAGAATGGAGGCCACATGAAACTTCACGGTGTGTTCCGAGATATTGAGTTTCCAGGCGATTTGCTTGTTGGCCTCGCCCTCCGCCATCATGCGCAGCACCTCGATTTCGCGCGCGGTGAGCACGCTGGGCTCGGAAGCAGTGTAGGACGGGAGCAGCGCTTCAAACTCCCGCGGGTCGGCGGCAATCAGGCCGGCCGCGGCGGCTTCGACGGCAGCCAGTATCTGTTCCGCGGAGGCGTCGCGCGGAAGCAGGGCGCGCACCCCGGTGCGTACCGCCTCCTGCGTCCAGCCGGAAGGTGAATCGCCGCCCAGAAGCACATAGGCCGGCGCAAAGCCGCCCGCGGGCGGTGGAATTTCGGCCAGCGGCAGCGCGCAAAGAACTACATCGGGATGCAGCGCTTCTACCGCGGAAAGGTCCGCAAATCCACCGGCAAGCTCCATGCCGGGGCTGGAACCGATCAGCGTTTCCAGCCCCACACGGGTAACCGGCGATGGCGCCGCTACAAGGACGCGAGTCACGCCGCCTGGGCCCTCGCCGCCAGAGGCACGAACACCTCGCGGACCCGCTCGATGCTTCCGCGGAAGAAGCGCAGGCGGACTACGTCGCGCCCGGAATCCAGGGCATCGCTCAGGTCGTCGAACGATCCCAGCAGAATGTCGCCCGCGCGCAGCGAAGCGCCATCGGCCGCGCCTCCGGATTCCACCTGGAGAATTTCCAGACCCAGTTGGACCGGCCGCAGCGTCACGCCCAGGGCCGGGCGCGCCCCACGGCGCACGAACTCCACCGCGGCGTTACCGGGAACCGCAACCCCCAGCCCGTTCACTATAGCGGTGTTGATGCCGATCACGTGGCCCCGCGCATCGGCCAGCGGCCCTCCCGAGTTTCCGGGCGCCAGTTGCACGTCGGCGCCGGATCCAGTTCTGCCGGCCCATCCCGGGGAGCGGACCGGTGGAATGAATCACGCCGGTAGACACGGCGCCGGCGAAACCCAGCGGGCTGCCTACGGCAATCGCCAGCTCACCCGGACGCAGCGCGCTGGAATCGCCGGGCGTAACGGCGGCAAGGTCCAGACCACCGCCATCGATGCGCAGGGCCGCCAGGTCGCGGCGCGAATCGCGTGAGGTCACGCGCGCCTCCACGCGCCGGCCGTCCCACAACTGCACTTGCGCACCCGCATCGCGCGCCACGTGAGCGTTGGTAACGATCAGGCCATCGCTTTTCCAGATGACGCCCGAGCCTCCGCCGCGCGCGCCCTTCGAGAATACCTGCACCGTAGAGCGCCGGAGACGCTCGGCCACTTCCCCGAAACTCAGCATGTCAGCTCCTCCGGGGCCGCTCCCCGATAGCGATGGCGATTGTCCGCGAGTCGCCGCCGCGAAGAAACCCCGCCTCGACTGTCTGTCCCACCGCGTGGCCTTCCAGCAAGGATTGGATATCTTCGGTGTCGTCCACTGTAGCGCCGCCCAGAGAAACCAGGATGTCGCCAATCAGCACTCCCGCTTTGGCGGCCGGCCCTTCCGGTTCCAGGGAAAGGACGATCAGGCCTTTGTGATGATCGGGCAGTTCCACCGGTTGCAATCCGACTCCCAGGTAGCCGCGCGTGACGTGGCCGCGGGCCAGAATCTGGTCGAGAACCCGGTTCACGGTAGCGGCTGGAATGGCCACGCCGGCGATGCGCGAGAGCGCCGAAGTGGCGATGCCGATGACCGCGCCGCCGGTATTGACCACCGCTCCGCCCGAGGTGTTGGGAAACATGGTGAGGTCGAGCCGGATATAATGATCCAGCCGGCCGCCGCGCCAGGTTCTCCAATCGCCGCTGACGGCGCTGACGATCCCCATACTGGCGTTGACGCCCGAATCTTCGGAACGCGCGATCGCCAGGGCGAGATGGCCCGGCACGGGAGGGTTCGCCGCGGGTTTCACCGGCTCGCCGGACCCCTCGATTTTGAGTATGGCCAGGTCTGTGCCGGAATCGCTGCCCGCCAGCGTGGCGGGGGCTTTGCTGCCATCCGGCAAGGTGACGGTGATCTCCTCTTCGCGGCGAATGGTGTGCTCCGCGGTGACGATAATTCCGGGACGCCAAAAGACCCCGCTCGAAGGGAACCGGGGGCGGGCGTGAACGGCCACCACCGATTTCCCGGTCTGTTCCACTACGGCTGCCAGTTCATTGGAAAGAGCAGCCAGATCGTTTGCCATGTGAAAGAATCTCCTGTGACTTCAGGATGCCGCGGCAGGGGCCCCGGCCACATCGGCTGTTCGGGCAGGTAGGAACTGGTAAATCGGGCAGGGAAGCGGCTGGCAGCCGGTCGCTACGGCCTATCGGGCGCAGCAGGTCGGCGTCGTGCTGATGATCTCGGGCAGGTCCGATTTCTTCGGTGCGCCGGCCGTCGAGGCGAAATAACGCCCGGCCGAGAGATTGCGGTAAAACGTTCCGGCCACGCCTGAAGCCACCGGGCCGCTGACGGCTTTGTTGGGGCTGGTCAGCATGACCACCACCACCAGTTGCCGCGGGGCCTCGTCAATGAAGGAACCGAACCAGCCCATGTGACTGCCGGCGCGGAAATCGGTGCAGGTCCCGGTCTTGCCGAAAATCGCTTCATTGGGATCGTAATTGGCGCGGGTGGCCGTCCCGTAATCCACAGCGCCGCGCATGCCCAGCTTCAAATCCGGAATGCTGGTCGGGGCCAGGTCCAGCGTGCGCTTCACCTTGGGCTGCAAGTGCTCGATTTCTTCTTCGGTGCGCGGGTATTGCAGATAGTAAAGCGTGCCGTTATTGGCGATGGCGGAAACCAGTCCCGCCAGCTCCAGGGGCGTCATCTGGAAGCCTTCTCCGTAGGCCGTCATCAGCACCATGCCGCCGCCCTTGGGCGGAGCCGCCGGAATGGTTCCGGCCTCTTCCCCGGGAATATCCAGGCCGGCCTTTTCGCCCAGACCCAGCATCTGCGCGTAGCGGTTCACCCTGTCGAACCCCAGGCGGGTACCGAGCACGCCGAAGTAGTTATTGTTGGAGTGGGCGATGGCGGTGGTCAGGTTGAAGCTGGAATAGCGGCTCAGGTGGATTGCGGTATCGCGCTCCACCACATGCTCGCTCAGTGCAGCCAGCGCGGTGACTAACTTGATGGTGGAACAGGGAATGAAACCGCTCTGGAGCGCCAGTTTCTGATTCACCATGGTGAGGATCCGCCCGGTGTTGGGATCCACCACAACCATGCTGCCGGGTTGCATGCCCAAAGCATCCACTGCGGCGCGGCGCACCGCGAGATCTTCGCCATCCACGTTATCGCCGAGAGTCGGATCCACGGTGGGAGGCGCCACTCTGCGGACCACCCGTCGTGCTACCGGAGCGGTTTTCCTGGCGGTCTTGGACGCTTGGGCATCAGCCAAGCGGACGTTCTGGAGCATTCCCGCCAGAACCAGCAAAGGAAGCAGAAACCTTTTCATTCGTGGCACATACCTAAACAAAATCCGTCGGCACGTCCGGAGTTTCGTTCCTGGATTTCAACAGACTGTGCCTATTATGCTAGATCGGCGGAATCCCGTCAACAGATATGTGAGGTTTTTACCCTATCTTCGCCGCTACCGATTTGGCTTGCAGGAACAACAGAAGGTAATCCGGGCCTCCAGCCTTGGAATCGGTGCCCGACATATTGAACCCTCCGAACGGGTGGGCGCCCACCATGGCGCCGGTGCATTTGCGATTGAAGTACAGGTTGCCGACATGGAACCGCTCCCGGGCCTGTCGCAGATGCTCCGGATTCCGCGAGAATACCGCTCCGGTCAGACCGTAGACGGAATCGTTGGCGAGACTCAGTGCGTGCTCGAAATCTTTGGCCCGGGTCACGGCGAGAACCGGTCCGAAGATCTCCTCCTGAAAGATGCGCGCCTTCGAATCCACGTCGGCAATGATGGTCGGGGCAACGTAGTAGCCGCCCTCCGGAATCGGCGAATTGCCTGCCACCATGCGGCCTTCCTGTTCGCCCGCGGCGATGTAGCCGAGAATGCTCTTGCGGGCGCTCTCGCTGATCACCGGGCCCATATAATTCTGGGGATCGTCGGACGGGCCAATCTTAAGAGCCGAGGCGCGGGCCGCGAGCTTCTGAAGGAACTCGTCGTAAATTTTGTCATGCACAATGGCGCGGGAGCAGGCCGAGCACTTTTGTCCCTGGTAACCGAAAGCCGAAAAGAGCACGCCTTCGACGGCTTTATCGACATCGGCATCGCCATCCACAATGATGGCGTCCTTGCCTCCCATCTCGGCGATGACGCGCTTGATCCAGATCTGGCCGGCCTGATGTTTGGCCGCCAGTTCGTTGATCCGCAAACCTACGTCGCGCGATCCGGTGAACGAGATAAAACGCGTTTTGGGATGCTGCACCAGAACGTCGCCCACGCTGGACCCGCTGCCGGTGAGGAGAGTGAAAGCGCCTTCCGGAAAACCCGCTTCCAGCAGCACTTCGGCGAACTTGGCGGCGATCGTCGGGGTTTCGCTCGATGGCTTCACAATCGCCGTGTTGCCGGTCACCAGCGAAGCCACGGTCATGCCGGCCAGGATGGCCAAGGGGAAGTTCCATGGCGGAATGACCACGCCGACTCCGAGGGGCAGGTAAATCATCTCGTCATGTTCGCCCGGAAGCTGCACTACAGCTTGCGGCCCATCCAGCCGATTCATTTCCCGGGCGTAATATTCGCAGAAGTCGATGGCCTCGGCGATTTCGGCTTCGGCTTCGATCCAGGTCTTGCCGGCTTCGAAGACCATCCAGGCATTGAATTCCAGCTTGCGGCGGCGCAAAATGGCGCCCGCGTCGAGCAGCATGCGCACGCGTTCCTGCGCGGGGGTGCGGCTCCACTGGGAAAAGTAAGAGCAGGCGCTCTCCACGGCGCGCTTAGCCAGCTCCCCAGTGGCCTTATGATGTTTGCCAACCACCTCGCTGGTTTTGGAAGGGTTGACGGAGACCAGCATGTCGCCGGTCGAAATCCATTCGCCGCCGATGCGCAGGCGATATTCGCGGCCCAGTTCGGCGCGCACTTTCTCCAGGGCCTTTTGCATGGCCTGCCGGTTGGCGGGCTGGGAGAAATCGGTGTAGGGCTCGTTGCGGAATTCAGTTAAGGTAGCGGTGGCCATCTACTCCATGGTAGCCGCAGGGGGCGGTGGCTGGCGAGCAGCGGAGGGAGAAAGGCAAAAAACCGTTTTGAGATCCTGCTGGATGCGTGCGAAGTCGATTTCGGGATCGTGTCCGAAGCCGCAGATCCACTCCCCTTCCACGGCACGGGCGAGCCAGCGATTCTTGTTGTCGATGGTCTCAAGGGGGTAGAGGTCGAACGCCGCGACCCACGAAGGCTGCAGGTGGGCGGCGGTGGGGACCAGGTCGGAGAGAAAGCAGAACGTCTGCCCGCGGGATTCGGCGGTGATGACCATCATGTCGCGATTGTGGCCGGGAGCCCGCCGCATCCACACGCCGGGCGCGACTTCATGATCGCCGGCGACCAGGGTCATCTGCCCGGACTCGACCAGCGGATCGTAATTTTCGTCCAGGTAGGCCACGCTGTCGCGGACCAGCCGCTCGTGGGCATGTTCCCATTCGGCGCGCGCAGCGAAGTAGCGGGCGCGCGGGAAGGTGGCGACCGCTCGGCCGCCTTGCAGCACCGTGTTACCGCAGCAGTGGTCCCAATGCAGGTGGCTGTTGATCACGATGTCGATGCTTTCGGGATCGATGCCGTGGCGGGCGATCGCCTCCGGCAGCGGGTCGGTCGCCAGGGGAACCCGCATGCGCTCCCGTTCGCGGGCGTTGCGCTTGTCGCCAAGGCCGGTTTCCACCAGGATGGTGTGATCGCCGGTGCGAATCAGGTAGCAGTTGAAGGCCAGGGGAATGCGGTTGGCCTCGTCCGCGGGCGCCTTCCGGCCCCAAAGGGTTTTGGGAACGACGCCGAACATGGCCCCGCCGTCCCACCAGTAGACCGAATCGCGAATCAGCGAAATCTCGAAATCGCCGCGAGTGATGCTGCGGGCCACTCAGCCTTTGACCAGCTTCCGGCCGCGATCGAACAGCTCCGCGGCATCCTCCACCAACTTGCGGCCGCGCTCGAACATCTCCTTGCCGGCATCGACCACGTCCGTGGTCGAATCGGCGATGGCGTCTTTGCTTTGTTGCGCTTTGCCGGTAATGTACTTGCGGGTGTCCTTACCGCTTTTGGGCGCGTAAAGGATGGCCACTACGGCGCCGATGAGGGCGCCGGTCGCAAACCATGCGATCCGGCCACTGCTGCTGTCGTTATCCTCTGTGTGATCCGTCTCAACCTGCACGTCGTCGGACATCTGGTGCCTCCGCGAAAAGTGCCCTGACAAGCGGCTCCCTCCACATTCTGCGATATCCTGTAGTCATGGCGCAAGATCCCGATCGCGATGAAAATGCGGGCCAGGAAATGGTCACGCTGTTCAGTTCTTCGAACGTGGATGCGGAAATGGAAGCCAACAACATCCATGCCATTCTGGAAGCGAGTGGCATTCCTTCTTTCGTGGTGGGGACCAGCGTAATCCCCTCTCTGGACTTCCAGGTGCAAGTGCCGCGGGAAAGCCTGGAGGAAGCCCGAGACGGTGATTGCCGACGCCCAGGCGGCCGGCCCCGACGCCGCGGCGGAAGCGGAAGCAGCAACCGAATAGCGCGCCCTCACGTGATATCCTTCAGGCAAGGCTGTCCGTATGAGATTCCAGAGGGCGCTGTTGGGTGTGGGCTTCGGCCTCGCCCTGATCAGCGCGCTATACGCGTTCCAAAAACCGTTTCGCGTCTATGAGAGCTTCGAGCGGCAGGACAATGTTCCGCTGCCGGAGGATTACCAGGAAAAAACCGAGTGGGTTTTCGCCCGCCTGATGTATCCCAGCCATCCCGACGCCATCCTGGGCGGCGGCATGTTCGGACGAAATCGCGGATTTTTCGGAGGGTATCGCCGGAATGCCGACTGGCGCGAAGGCGGGACCAGTTGGACCCAGGACTATCCGCGCGCTGACCGCCATTTCGCCGCCGCGGTCCGGCGGCTTACGCGCGTGCACGTGCGCAGCGTGGAACAACCCGTGAATCCCGATGACACGGACGACTTTTACAACTGGCCGTGGATGAATGCCGGGGAGATGGGCGATTGGAGGCTCACCGACGCGCAGGTGAAAGTGCTTCGCGAATATCTGCTGCGCGGCGGCTTTCTGATGCTGGACGATTTCTGGGGAGCCGAAGAATACGCGCGCTTCGACGAAACCATGAAGAAAATATTTCCCGACCATCCAGTCGTCGAAATGCCGAGCAACGACTCCATCTTTCACGTGGTGTACGATCTGGATGACCGTTATCAGGTGCCCGGACAGTGGGGCCTGAGTCCCTACAATCCGCAGTTCCAGAGGCGCGCCGCCGGGACCGTGGCGCACTGGTACGGAATCTACGACGATAAGGGCCGCGTCATGGTGGCCATCTCCTTCAACTCCGACCTCGGCGATTCGTGGGAGTGGGCGGACGATCCGCGCTACCCCGAGAAGTACTCCGCGCTAGGCATCCGCATCGGCGTCAACTATGTGGTCTACGCGATGAGCCACTAAGCAGAAAATCCGTCAATCCCGGGCTGACGGAATTTAAGCTCCTAAAATCTGTTACTATGTGGATTCCAGGAGGGGTGTAGTGTTTCTCATCACCCGTAGAGTGCAATTCGGTCCTCAGACCTTTCTTTGGGACGTGCAAGCGCCGGACGTGGCGCGGGCCGCACGCCCCGGCCACTTTGTAATGGCTCGCATCGACGAGCGTGGCGAACGGATTCCCCTAACTGTTGCGGATTTCAACGTCGAACGCGGAACAGTCACCGTCGTCATCCAGGCGGTGGGAAAAACCACACATGAGATGATGACGCTCCGGCAGGGGGATACGATTCTCGATTTCATCGGCCCCCTGGGACTTCCCAGCCATATTCAAAAGCTGGACGGCACCGTCGTGCTGGTCGGCGGCGGACTCGGCGTGGCGCCCATCTACCCGCAGCTTCGCGAATACAAGCAGCGCGGCAATCGCACCATTTCCATCATCGGATTCCGCACGCGGGATCTGGTGTTCTGGGAAGAGCAGTTCCGCGACTACAGCGACGAACTGATCGTCGCCACCGACGATGGCAGCTATGGACGCAAAGGCTTCGTTACGCACGTCCTGGCGGATATACTGGGCCGCGAAAAGGACGTGCGCGAAGTGGTCGCCATCGGTCCTATTCCCATGATGAAGGCCTGTTCGGAAACCACCCGGCCGTTCGCCGTGCCGACCGTGGTCAGCCTGAACTCCATCATGGTGGACGGCACCGGCATGTGCGGATCCTGCCGCGTCACGGTGGGCGGCAAAATGAAGTTCGCCTGCGTGGATGGCGCGGATTTCGACGGCCACCTGGTGAATTTCGAGGAACTGTCCCTGCGCCAGAAACGCTTCGAGCGCGAAGAGAAGGCCGCCATGGAGCGCTTCCGCTCGGAATCGGCCAAGCTGGCCAGCCTGACTGTGGATGCCGGTTCGAACGGCATGTTGCATCCCACCTGCGAACTGCCGGTGCCGGTCACTACCACGCCCGGCCCGCGCGTCCCCAAGAACATTAGGACTATTCCGCCCGAGCGCGCGCCGATGCCGCACCAGCCGCCGGAAGTCCGCGCCCACAATTTCCAGGAAGTGGCCCTGGGACTCGACCTCGCCGGCGCCCTTCACGAGGCCGAACGCTGCCTGCGCTGCAAGAAGCCCCGCTGCGTGCCGGGCTGCCCGGTGGGAATCGATATCCCCGCCTTCATCGCCGCCATTCAGGAACGGGACATCAAGCGTTCGTATCAGATTCTGAAGAGCACCAACGCGCTGCCGGCAGTGTGCGGCCGGGTCTGCCCGCAGGAATCGCAGTGTGAAGCCACCTGCGTGGTAGGCGCCAAGTTCAAACCGGTGGCCATCGGCCGCCTGGAGCGTTTCGTAGCCGATGCCGCCCGTGGCCGCGGTTGGGACGAAAACACGCAGGCGGAGGTCGCCGAACCCAAGCGCGCCGCTATCATCGGCTCCGGACCGTCGGGACTCGCCTGTGCCGGGGAACTGGCCCGTCACGGGGTGAAAGTCACGATTTTCGAGGCGCTCCACGTGGCCGGCGGCGTGCTGAAGTACGGCATCCCGGAGTTCCGCCTGCCGGACGTCATCATCGACGCCGAGATCGACAACCTGAAGAAGATGGGCGTCGAGATCCGGCTCGATACCATCATCGGCAAGCTGTTCACCATCCCGCAGTTGCTCACCGAGATGGGCTACAACGCGGCCTTCGTCGGCACCGGCGCGGGTTCGCCCAAGTTCGCCGAGATCCCCGGCGAGGCGTTCAACGGCGTCTTCTCGGCCAACGAATTCCTGACGCGCGTCAACCTGATGCGCGGCTACCGGCAGCCACTCTACGATACCCCGGTAGGCATGGGCAAACGGGTGGCCGTGGTGGGCGCCGGCAATACCGCCATGGACGCCTGCCGCGTGGCGCTGCGCATGGGAGCCGAATCGGTGACCTGCGTGTACCGCCGTTCACGCCGCGAATCGCCCGCCCGCGCCGAGGAACTCGAGCACGCCATCGAAGAAGGCATTCAGTTTCAGTGGCTCACCGCGCCGGTGGAAATCCTCGGCAATTCCGCGGGCTGGGTCACCGGCATGCGCTGCCAGAGAATGGAACTGGGCGAACCGGACGCCTCGGGACGCCGCCGTCCCGTGGCCGTGGCAGGGTCGGATTTCCTGCTGGATGTGGACACCGTCATTTACGCCCTGGGCACCACCGCTAACCCCATCATTGCCCAGACCACACCCGGGCTGAAGAACAACAAGTGGGGCTACATCGAAATCGACGAACGCACCGGTATGACCTCGATCCCGGGCCTTTTTGCGGGCGGCGACATCGTCACCGGCGCGGCCACCGTAATCCTGGCCATGGGCGCCGGCAAGCGGGCCGCCCAGGGCATGCTGGAGTTCATGGGAATCTTATCGCCCGACGCCCCCAAAGAACTGGCGCCGGCAGGGAGAGTCTGATATGCCATCCTCTTGTCCGAAGTGCCGCAGGGTACTGGAAGAAGACGAGATCTGCTGCGCGCAGGTCCGGTATTCCTGGCGCTGCCGCAGTTGCTTTAAGCTTACTTCCGGGCTCGCTATTCCGTACGGAAAGTGCTTCCTGTGCGGCGGGGATCTGGAAGTGATCCCGGGGCGGGAACTGGGCGATTCCATGCGCTTTCAGGCCATTCGCGACGCCGTTCAGTTTGAGCTGAACTCGTTCCACTTTTATAAATTGGCCCGCGATAAGGCCAAAACCGCGGACCAGCGGGCGGTACTCGAAAGGCTATTCGAGGCCGAACTGGACCACTTGCACGAACTGGAAGAGAAGTACCACGCCCACCTGGATCGCGAAGTGGTGGAATTGAGCAGGGACGAGGAGAACCTGCTTTCCAACTGGCTGTTCCGCGGGATTCACCTCACCGCCGATTCGGGTGTTGCCGACCTGTACCAGGCTGCCCTGGAAATGGAACGGCGCACGCGCGATCACTTCCGTAAGCTGGCTACCGATTTGCCGCCCGGGCTGGAACGGGATCTTTGCGCCGAACTGGCGGCCGAAGAGGAAGAACATGTAGCTTTGCTCGAAGGCGAGTTGGAGCAGTTGGCGTAGGGCCGCAAGCCATCCGGACCGCCAGAGACAGACTTCGCGCGATCCGCTCCTCCCGCTTCCTCCGATTCCGTAAGAGTCTCAGATGAACGATAAGAGCGAAGTCGGCGAGGGCCAGGAACCCTAGAAGAAGCCCGTCAACGCCGTCCATGTCTCGATTGGACCACGAGGTTCTCGCCATGGGAATGGCCTAAACCATGCCAAAAGTAAGGGTTGGGTAATAGGACTTTTTGTCTGTTATTCGTGGCTCTTTTTCACAAGATTTGTGTGGCGGTCCTCACTCCGAAGCGGCCGGTCCCCTTCGCCCTTTGTTTCTAACGTGGAGCTTGAACTGCCGTACCCGGCTCGTGAAGCCGATCCTGTTTCCTTTTGCGGTGTCCCTCTGCTGCGCGGCTCAAACGCGCTCCGGCCAGATGGCCGACCGGATGCTGGCATCCCTTCGCGGCGGCGGCTTTTTGTGCCGGCCGGACGCCCATCCAGATCGAAATCAACGCCACGGTGCAATGGACTCAACACTGTAGCCAGACCGGCGGCGGCCTGATTCAGGAATCCTTCTACTACGTCTTCGGCGAACCGGCCCGCACCGCCGAACTGCGTGTGGACCTGCGGCCACAGGACGAATCGCCGAAGTTCACCGCGATCTGCTGGCCGCGCTGAGAAGCGGCTGACCGCCGCTTCGGCGCTCCCGGCCATGGCCCCGAGATGATGGAGATCGGATTTCGCCGCCTCCGCTCCGGCCAGCCGGTAAATGGCGACCATTGGAAAAACGGGCCCCTGGATTACTTCCTGCACGCCAACCAGAGCTACCACTCGCCCATGGGGATTCGCAGGGGCGTGGAACTGATCGTCCTGCACGAGCGCCTGCTGCGGGAACGGGCCCAAGACGCCGTGATTACGGGGCTCGAAGGGATGGGGGTCATGCCGCTCCCCGACGACGCCGTACCGGAAGCCCCGGTCCGCAATCCCGAATGCTGTGGCGACACCGCGAGGGGCTGCCCGGCCAATCCCGACCTGTTCCGCGAGGTCATCCAAAGGGGCGAAGCGTTCCTTGCCGGGCACCCGCAAACAGCGTTTCGCAAGCAGGTGCTGTACGCCCTGGCGGTAGCCAACGAAAGCTGGTGGTCCATTGCGCGTGCGCCGGCGGACGACCCGATTGTGAGCGCGCCGCCGTACCCGCGGCGCGAAGTCAATGCCAGACAGGCCGGGGCCGCCCGGTTCCTGGCGATTCAGTATTACCGCCAGGTGGTGCAACTGGCGCCGGATAGTCCGGAAGCGCTGTCCGCCCTGCGACGGCTGCCGCGCCTGGAGCTCGGGTTGGACACGGGACAGCGGCGGTTCTTCTGCTCCTACTGCTGAGTGCCCGCGGGCGTCGCCTGCCCCTGCGCCACCGGGATTTCGAGTTCCACTTCGAGGCCCGGGTGCGCGTTGCGCGCGCGGATTGTGCCCTTGTGCAGTTCGATGGCGCGGCGCGCAATGGAGAGCCCCAGGCCAATGCCGCCGCTGGTGCGATTGCGGTCGGAATCCACGCGGTAGAAAGCGTCGAAGAGCCGGGGCAGGGCTTCCTCGGGAACGCCGGGACCCTGGTCGCGGACGTCCACTACCGCAGTGCCGTTGCGGCGCGACGTGGCGACCTCGATGCTGGATTCGGGGGGCGCGTAGCGGATGGCATTGCGGATGACGTTTTCAATGGCGCGGCGCAACAGTTCCGGGTCTCCCTCGACCAGGGCGGGCTCGCGGCGTTCGTATCTGACGGTGCAGCCATGCGCGGCGGCTTCCATCCCGGAATCCTCCACCAGTTGTTGCACCAGCTCATCGAGGCGCATGGGATCGCGGCGCAGGGAATTGGGATCGCCTTCCGCCCGCGTGACTTGCAGAAGCTGGCCGACCAGGGCATTCAAGCGATCCGATTCCTTCTGGATGCGATTCAGGGCCGGGTCGAGATTTTCTCCAGACCGGGCCAGTTCCACAGCGACGCCGAGCCGGGCCAGCGGGGAGCGCAGCTCGTGGGAGATATCCAGCAGCAGACGGCGCTCGGCGGCCAGGAGCGTTTCGATGCGCCCGGCCATACGGTCGAAGGTGCGGGCAAGCTGGCCCAGCTCATCGCGGCGCGTGGAGCCGGCGCGGGCCGAAAGATCGCCGCGGCCGAAGCGCTCGACGGCCTTCTGCAGGCGGCGCACCGGGCGGGTCAGGTGATAGGCGAGCCAATAGCAGAGGAGCACCGCCACGGCCATCACGAAGATATGTTCCGGCGCGAGGAACCACGGTCCCACGTTGGGGCGCGGGGTGATGAAGAAGAACCAGTAGCGGCCGTCATCGGCGTGGCGGGCGATTAAGGCGGAACCCACGCGGATGAAGGGCAAGCCCTCGGAGCGGCCGGCGCGGCGCACCAGGTCGGAGCGGTCCTGGCCGGTGAGTACATCGCGCCCACGCTCGTCGGTAAGCACGCCTTTCGCCCGGTAGACGCGCTGGAGCGTGTCCAGAAATGCCTGCAGGGCGGGCCGTCCGCCGGTCTCATACGCCGAGCGCGCCTCTTCCAGTTCGAACATCACGAGGCGGGCGGCAGGAGCTTCCGTATCGGAATAATCGCGGTTTACGCTGAGAGCGGAGATGAACGCGGACCCCACCACGGTAATCGCCAGAGTGCACCAGAACCAGAGCAGGATCTTGGCGAACAGGGTTCTCATTCCACGCCCGCGTCTTCCGGCGAGCGGCTGAACTGGTAGCCCACGCCGCGAATGGTTTTGATGAGCGAATCGCCGGCGTCCAGCTTCTTGCGCAGGTGGCTGATGTGCATATCGATAGAGCGGTCGTACGGGGTAGCTTTGCGATTGAAGAACTTCTCCATTAAGGCGTCGCGCGAGAGCACCCGTCCGGCCGAGCGCATCAGCATTTCCAGAATATCGAACTCGAAGGTGGTGAGTTCCACGCGCTTACCGGCGGCGAGCACTTCGCGTGTACCGGGGTCGAGCGCAATGCCGTTGAGTTCGAGGCGCGCGATGGGTTCGGCGGGACGGGCCTCATAACGGCGCAGGATGGCGCGAATGCGCGCCGCCAGCTCGCGCGGGATTGAAGGGCTTGGGCAGGTAATCGTCCGCGCCCAGTTCCAGGCCCACGATGCGATCCACATCTTCGCCCCGCGCGGTGAGCATGATGACGGGGACCTTGCTTTGGGTGCGCAGCCGGCGCAGAATCTCGAAGCCATCGATGCCGGGCAGCATGACGTCAAGGACTATCAGGTCGATTCCGGATTCCGAGGCCTTGGCCAGACCGCGATTGCCTTCGTGCTCGCAGCTCACGGTGAAACCTTCCCGCTGCAAAAACTCCCGCAACAGGGAGCAAAGTTCGGCATCGTCATCCACCAATAAGATGTTCACGGCTAAAAGTTATCACACCTGAAATTGGATGGAGGTAAGAGAATGTAAACCGGGGGCCGGGGGCCGGGGCGTAAGGGACGCGCTACGGTTTGCCCAGCGAGCAGAGGGGATCGCCGAAAACGATTCCCTGCCAGCTCAAGAATGGCAGGCCCAGGTAGAAACTTTCAGCCAGGTTGCGACCCTCAAAATAAGCGGGGAGGACGTAATCGGGACGGGCGCAGCCGGCGAGGTACGGCTCGTAGGTGTTGC
Organism: uncultured Solibacteraceae bacterium; assembly: GCA_963835555.1. Taxonomy (GTDB): domain Bacteria; phylum Acidobacteriota; class Terriglobia; order Bryobacterales; family Bryobacteraceae; genus Sulfopaludibacter. The sequence continues at coordinate 81,489 of CAWIGC010000004.1, forward strand.
CTTCCGCGCCGGTGACGCCCTCGTGAATAAAATCGGCGGTTAATCCCTGAGGGGAACCCGCCCAGAAATGCGCGGTGTCTTTGAAAGACGTATAGAGCCACTCATCGGGCGGCCGCCGGAGCGTTCTGGCGCTGGTGGAAACGTATTCGGTGGCGATGGCTCCGGGGAGCCAGGTATTGTGCAGCCATCGCTGCTTGCGATGCACATCGTTGGAGCCCCAGGAGGCATATCCAATCACATCTGTCTGCCGGTAGAGCACCTGCTCGGTTTGGTCCAAAACCAGCCGGTCGGGAGGCAGAAGGGTGGCCGCGTTGCGCAGCCAGTTGTTGCCGTCTTCATTCCTCGGCGTTGTTCAGGTCGATCACGAATTTGCCGCGATTGCGGGCGGCCAGCGAGCGATCGATCATGGCGCGCACATCGGCCAGATCGTAGGCCGCCAGCCGGGTGACCAGGTAGATGGGAAACTGCGGATGGCGGAAGGGCGCGTCCCGTTGCATGAAGAACGGGTTCCGGATGGGACCCGGGCGTTCAAACTTCGTGCCCTTCAACTTCGCATAGAGCAGGGCCAGTT
>CAWIGC010000005.1:0-12957 GCA_963835555.1 uncultured Solibacteraceae bacterium
GACTTCGGATGACCAGCCAAGCTGTGACTACAAGACCGAAAACCTGGAGATCATCAAGCTGAAAGCCGAGAAGGAAGGCCTGGAGTGGGTCGGCAGTGTTCATTCTCATCCCGGCTGGACCGTGAACAGTCCCAGTGAAAGCGACAACGATAGTGCTCGGGACAACCACGAACAGGTATTTGGAATCTACAACTTCAGAAAGAACCCCAAGAGTGGTCATTTCGATCGCAGCAAGCTCTGCTTTTACATTCCGCAGGTCGCTGTAGCCCATACCACATCTTGAAGGAGTTCTATGAAGTCTTTATCGCGGGCGCTGGCGGCCGCCTTGGTTCTGACGTTTTCCCTGCAGGCCACCGTCATCAGCGGTAGCATTACCGATCTCACCGGCCAGATCCAGACTACCAACCGGACCGTCCGGTTTGTGCTCCAGAACTGCGGGAATAATCTGCCAAGAGTGGTTGGATCTTCCGTCATCACGCCGGCTTCAGTGACTCTGGCGCCGAACGCCGCCGGCAACCTGGCTGGCAACGATACCATCGAGTGTGGGAGCACGATCGGACAGCCCAAAATCAGTTGACAGTTCTCTTGGTGTGTGTTTCACTTATAATAGTGAAACACAAAGAGGCTCTCCGTCAACGAGAAAAACTGGCCTCAAAGCTCCCCCCTGCCGGAGAGATCCTGCGCGGGTCTTTACTAAAGCGCACCATCCGTCATAAGACCGGGTGCTCGAAATGCGCCAGTGGTGGGGGGCACCCAGCCTGGGTTTTGACGGTCGGCTACCCCGGCGGCATCACCAAACAGTACAGTATCCGCCCGGAAATGAAGCCGCAGGTCGAGCGTTGGCTTGAGAACTACCAACTCCTGAAGAGCAAGTTGGAGGAGATCTGCGAGCTGAACCACGTTTTAATCCGGCCTGAAGAGTAGGCTGTTTTCTTGTCCTCTGTTCGTTTCATCAATAACAATGAAATATTCCGAAGACTCAAACCAAGGAGCAATACCAATGAATCCAACCATCCCCTCCCCTGAAGTGCCGCTGCACATCCTTCTTCGCCGGCGCCGCGAAGAACTCAAGCTGTTGCAGTCGGACGTTGCCGAGGCGCTCCACGTCAGACCCGAATGCGTCGGCTTGTGGGAAGCCGGCCGCCGCCGCATGGAACTCTGCAAGATCCCACGCCTCGCTGCAGTCCTACAGATCGACCCCCAGCAACTGTGTGCCAAAGCGTTGGCCGAGTTCCACCCGGCTTTCTATATCACCCTCTTCGGGGATTGCGCGGGAAAGTTGACCGCTTATCCACCGGTTCAACCCCTGCAAGCGCTCCGCTGCGACACCGATTCCGTCGCCGCCCGGAACAAGCTGAAATCATTGCTGGCAGCCTGCGAAAGCTGGTAAAGCTTGGCCAGGAGATCTTCCGTACCGGAAAACTCGATGTGCAGGTGGCCGGGCTGCAGCACGATCGCCTCCGACAGCGTGGCGATCTTTTGGCTCACTACGTCAGCCTGCACCGGGATCCTCACACTCTGCGCGACGTGCTGCCGGTGGAGTTGATCGACAGCCTGGTCCAGTCGTTCTTTGCGGCGGCTTTCCACCTGGAATTCCTCGCCCTCCGCCAGGCGCCGCAGATGTTCGATCAATACCCGCCGGTCGACCAGAAAGGTGCGGCCGGCCTGATAGCCGCCGAAACGGTGCAGCAGTTCGATGGCCCGGCGGCGCCGCAATCCGAACAGGCGCTCGATCACCGCCCGGTCCACCACCGGCACATCGAACGACTCCAGCATCGCGATGATCTCAGGAATATGCAATAACCACAGGGCTTTGGCGGGCATTGGACCGATCTCCCTTTCCTAATTATGTTGGTGCACAGTTGTGCCGCGGAAGGGAATTTCTAGCGGATGATAATCCCGCTTATCGATTCCTGACCCTGACTAACTGTCAGCACCTTCCCTTCCCGCACGCGCGACAGTAGAGTCGCACCATGGGGCCAACCGCGGTCATTGTCAGCGAAGAGGGAGGCCGGCGGAACAATGATCGGTGGAAAATCGTCACCTCGCTTGTGCTGGATGGCCTCTCTTCGCGGCACACGCGCCGCTCCTATTCTCAGGCCCTGGACGAGTTTCTGATCTGGTTTCACGACGAGCCAGGCCGGCTCTTCAACAAGGCCACGGTTCAAAAGTACCGTGCAGAGTTGGAGGCCAAGGGACTTGCCCCCTCCAGCATCAACGTCCGCCTGTCCGCAATCCGCCGGCTTGCCCTCGAAGCCTCGGACAACGGCCTGATGGCCCCGGAACTTGCGGCAGGTGTCGCACGGGCGAAGGGCGCAAAGCGAAGCGGCGTACGCTTGGGCCACTGGCTGACGGTGGAACAGGCAAAACAGCTTTTAGCACTGCCTGATTTGACGACGCTCAAGGGAATCCGCGATAGCGCCGTGCTCGCTACTCTCCTCGGCGCGGGTTTGCGCAGGTCCGAATTGGCGGGCCTGGACGTCAACCAGATTCAGCAGCGAGACAGCCGCTGGGTCATCGTCGATCTGGCCGGCAAACAGGGCCGGATTCGGAGCGTGCCAATTCCGTTGTGGGCGTACGCCGCTATTACCCGTTGGAAAGATGCCGCCGGCATATCAGAGGGAGCCGTTTTCCAAAGTGTTACACGCTACGGACGCGTAACATCACGGCAACTCTCGGCCCAGGGCGTCTTCATGATCGTGAAGACCTATGCGGACCAACTCCACGTAGCGATCCGCCCTCACGATTTGAGGAGGTCGTTCGCGAAGCTCGCGCATGTCGGCCAAGCACCGCTCGAACAGATACAGCTTTCTCTTGGACACGCCTCGGTGGTCACGACGGAGATCTACCTCGGCGTCAAGCAAAACCTTCACGATGCACCGTGCGACCGCCTGGGAATTACCCCATGACAGGTGGGCCTGATGTTGATCGACGAGGGGCCAGCGCGGAGCCGGCTGGATGCGGAAGCTCTCTCATCCCATACTTTCCAGCCATGATATGATAAATCATGGCTGTGGCTATGCGTAAAACCGTCGATGAACGGTTTTACCTGTCCAGGGCCAAGGGAGGTGGAATGTTGCGCCGGGAGATTTGGGTGGATGGGTATGGGCGGGTCGTCCGGTACAATCTCGCATACATCAATCACCTGGTCTTTGCGGACGATAACGGTCGTGTGCTGGGCTATGATTCCGCTCACGGATTCCACCACCGTCACTACCGAGGCAAGGTAACCAAGGTCAGATTCGAGGGGTTCGAACAAATCGAAGTGCGATTCCAAAGAGAGTGGAATCGGCTGGCGAAGGAGGTCCGAAGTGTCCAAGGCTGAAATTCGCGTGGAGCGAGTGGACGTGTTCTTTGAACGGGGGCGTAGACTTGCGAAGGCGGCGGATCAGGCTGATGCCATTCCGCCGAGTAGAGTAGTCGCCTTTGAAGACGTTGAGTCTCTCCTGCATGTTCTGACTGAGAAGCGAGTGCTTCTGCTCAGGCAGATTCGCCAGACGCCGACATCGATCAGCGTCCTGGCGAAGACACTGAAGCGTGATAGGAGCGCAGTGACCCGCGATATCCACGTCTTGGAGCGCTTCGGCGTGATTCAGGTCACCGAGAAGCCGCTTCCGGGGCACGGCAGGCAGAAATGGATAAGACCGCTGGCGGGCGAGATCCACCTTACAGCGGTGCTGTAGAAGGTTGACGCTCCCCACGGCTAAAAGCCGGGGGATTCTGAACACTATGCTAACCAGCAGCACAGCATACAGAACGGTTCTTGCTTTAGATGCTCCCGGCGTTAACGCTGGGTCCGCTCACTGGCATGTCGCAGCCTCGCTGGCCCTATGACCGTCAATTCTTCCCGAAGGTAGAGATGGCGCGCGCATGAACACAGGCCGCGCGGCGAAAGGCCTAAATTGCTATCCGCTCGACCTCATCAAGCGAAATCTCCTCTTCTCGCCGGTCGTACAGCTTCGTAGTGCGGGGCGAGGAATGGTTCGCCATCGCCTGGGCGTGTTCCAGTTTGCCGGCGTTCTTCAGATAGGTGGTGATGCCGGTGGCGCGGAACGTATGGTTGCCGATCCGGGTCTTGATGCCGGCGGCGCCGGCGCGTCTCTGGATCATGCGGTAGGCATCCTGCTGCCACATGGGATTTTCGGTCAGCATGCCGCTCTTGCCGGCCGCCGTGCGGAAGAGCCGCCCGTCCGGATCGGCGGCGATCCCAGCCGCGGCGATGTATTCATCGAGGTACTTCTCCAGATTGTGATGGCAGGGGAGCTCATGCTCCTTGCCGCCTTTTTCGTGGAGGCGTACCCAGCCGCGGCGCCCTTGCACAAAATAGTCCCGCACCTTCATCAGAATCACGGCGTTGATGCGGGCGAAAGTATACACCATGACGCCGATGAGTGCGCGATCGCGCAAGCCAATCAAGTCGGGCAGAGCCGGCGTTTCCGGTCCCGCCGGCTTTTTACGCTTCGCCCGCCCCATGCGTTTCACGATCTCGATATGATCGATCAGCTCGCGGGCCTCGTCGGCGGTGAGCACCGGCGTTTTGCCTTTCTTGACGACGTATTTCGGCCCGCGCACGGCATGCGCCGGGTTCACGTCCAGAATATGGCCTGTCACAAGCCAGTCGAAGAGCATCCGCAAGGCGGCGAGGTGTTGCTTCACCGTGGGCGCGGTGAATTCCCCTTGCAGTTGCTTGACGAAGGCAGCGACGTGGAAGGCTTGCACGTCGGCGAGCTGGCTGATGCCGCGCTGGTCGCACCATGCCGCAAAGCGGCGCGTGGCGTTGACGTACGCCCTGCGCGTGTGGTCGTTGTTGATCTGGGCGGTGAAGAATTCGAGGACGCGCTTCGCGGCCTTCGGCGTCGGCGTGAATAGCGCGGGCTGCTGCAGCTCGGGGGCGGGGGAGAGAACGATTTCAGTGCTCATAGGGAAGCCTCGGTCATGCAAACAACGCGGCGAAATCGCGCGCGGAAACGATCCGCGTGGCTTTGTGGGTGTCGAGATCGAGCAGGCCGTTCTTGTCGCCCGTCACGAGGTAATCGGCATTGTCCGCTTCGGACAGGGCCAGCAAGTAATCGTCATCGGGATTGGAAGAGCGCTCCACGCGCGGCAGCGGATCGACGTCCTCGGCGAGCTTCTTGACCTGGTTGACCAGGCGGCCGGGCTTATGGGGCTTGATCAGCTCGACGACCATGGGCGTGTGCAGCGTGGCGCGCAGTTCGTCGACATGCGTCCCGCAGGTCAGGAGCGTAAATGTTCCGTCGAGCCAGGCGTCAACGATAGCGGCGGGCTTGCCGGCCGGGGCGATCAGGGCTGACACGAGGATGTTGATATCGATGACCACGCGCATCAGGCTCTGTCAGCCTTTTCCTTGCTGCGGCGTTCCGCGCGGACCTCGCTGACGGCTTCGTCCACGATGCGCTGAATTTCATCGGGGTCGGCGTCGGCGTTCCGCACCCTGATGTCCTGGACGGTGCACTGAAGCACGCGCCGGTTAACGGCATCCTCGACGAATTTCGAGAGATCGCCTTTTTTCATGCCCTGGGTTCCCAGGAATGTGCGCAGACTCAGATCGGTGTCCTTCGAGACCTTGAGGCTCCAGCGGACGGCTTGTTTTTCCATTTTGCACCTATAGATTGCCTATGAGATACGGCTATAACGTTTAAGTCCATAGACGCTCAAACGTCTATACGTCTATTTATAGGCTGGATTCCGGCTAGTCGGCTTGATCGTGTGTTATAAAGGACGTTATCACACTCAAAAACAGAAACACAAGGAAGAATGTCATCGCACCCATCTCTCCGACTTAATAGATTTCTGTACGCCTTCAATGCTCACAATTGGCCAAGCCTTTCCGAGATCATGTACGCTTTTAATGAGTACGTGCGGAGATGCGCGATGCGCCATGCCTAGAGTGGCCGTGGACGACAATAAGCGAATGAACCTCCGGCTGCGGCCGGAGCAAAAGGCCACGCTCATGCGCGCAGCGGCGTTGAGGCACACGGACCTGACGGACTTTGTTCTGCAACCCGCTTTGCGGGAGGCCAAGGCGGTGATCGAGGAATCCGAACGTATCGTCCTGTCCGAGCGCGATAGCCTCTTGGTGCTGAACCTGCTCGAAAACCCGCCTGCGCCGAATGCCAAGCTGCGGGCAGCCATCGCCGCAATGCCGAAACCGAAGCGGAAGCGAGCATGAAATGAACCTTCCCGCCCGGCACGAAGAGCCGATCTCGAAAAAGCATGATCGGAAGTCTTTCGACTGTGGCGATCCGTCCATGAATGACTTCTTGCAGCGTTACGCCCGCCAGAGCCATGAATCCGGGGCCGCGAAAACCTTTCTCGCAATTGACAATGCAGACAACAAGATCATCCTCGGGTTCTACAGCCTGGCTCCGGGCGCTCTGGCTTACGCCGACACGCCGGAGACGGTTCGCCGCGGCCTCGCCCGGCACGATGTGCCTGGGTTCCGGCTCGCGCGCATTGCTACAGACCTCCGCTGGCAGAGCCAAGGTCTCGGCGGCCAGTTCCTCGCCGCCGCCGCGCGGCGCTGCCTACGCGCCGCGGCTGAGGTCGGGGGCGTTGTGCTCATCATCGATGCAAAGAACGACCGCGCGGCTCGGTGGTACACCAGTTACGGCGCTATGCCTTTGAGCAACAAACCGCTGACGCTTGTGATGTCGCTCGCCACCTTCGCCGCCGACCTGAAAGCGGCAGGGCAGTTATGACCCCCGGCCAAGGGAACTGCACCTTGAGCGATGACGACGACATGCCACGGGCACGGCCCACAATTCTGGCTTGAAAATGTTATATTGAAATATAACTTGGAGGACGCCATGCACACAACCAATCTCCGCAAGGTCGGCGGCTCGATCATGCTGGCCGTACCGCCCGCGCTGCTCGACATCCTGCACCTGCGTCCGGGAGCGAAGGTAGGCCTGGCGGTGCGAAGCGGCCGGCTGGTTGTGGAGCCACAGCGAAGGCCGCGCTATACGCTCGATGAGCTGCTGGCGCAATGCAATCCGAGGGCTCCGGCGCAGCAAGGAAGAGCACGAATGGCTCGATGACAAGCCGGTGGGTGGCGAGCTGCTCTGATGAGACGCGGCGAAATCTGGCTGGTCGGGCTTGATCCCACGCTGGGACACGAGCAAAAGGGCCGCCGTCCGGTCCTGATCGTATCGCCGGAGGCGTTCAACCGCGTAACGAAAGTGCCCGTGGTTCTCCCGATCACAAGCGGCGGGAATTTCGCGCGAACGGCCGGTTTTGCCGTGACGCTGGGAGGAACCAAAACGACCGGTGTTGTCCGTTGTGACCAGCCCCGCGCCCTCGATCTTGCCGCGCGCGGCGGCAAGAAGCTGGAAAGCGTTCCCGATGCGATCATCAACGAGGTACTGGCGAAGATGGTGCCTATTTTTGAGTAGTCCTCCAAAGTGATAGTTAAAGTGGACTCACGAGGGCGACGGGGTTTGGGTATCCGAAACCTTCACGATCATGAAGACGCCCTGGGCCGAGAGTTGCCGTGATGTTACGCGTCCGTAGCGTGTAACACTTTGGAAAACGGGTCCCTCTGATATGCCGGCGGCATCTTTCCAACGGGTAATAGCGGCGTACGCCCACAACGGAATTGGCAGGCCGTTCTGGGGACAAAGCCACCAATCCTGCGGGTGTTTTATATCGGCACTAACAGATGAACAGCCCTACAAAGATCACTGCCGGGACCATTCACCGGTACTTTGCCCCCGTCGGTGGCATTCTGGAAGTCGATCTCGTTCAGCAGATCGCGGATGACCGCTGGCGCATGAAAAATGCCAGCGCCGCGTCGAAAGAAACGTGGCCCTCTTCACCCAACTCCAGCAGAACCGCCTCACCGCCCTCCACAACGCCGCCGAAGAGGCTCGCCTGCTCTCCGAACTCGCTAAAAGCAAAGGCGAATCCTACGAGATCGAGCGTGATTTCCCGCATCGAATTCCTACCCCCGCAATTTGATTTTTCGAGCCCTCGATTCGACCGCCCGGCCATCCATCGCAGCCAGCCTCGCCCCCTCCAAACCGCTGACGAGGCCTGATTGCCTCGATCCGGTTTATGATTGGGTTTTCTAGATGAGAACTGCGCTCATTCTCGGTATTACCGGGCAGGATGGTTCGTTCCTGGCCGAATTCCTGTTGGCCAAAGGCTACCAGGTGCACGGCATGGTCCGCCGCGCTTCCACCTTCAACACCGATCGCCTGGACTCCATCTATGCGGATCCGCATGAAGAGGTCTCCCTCCGCCTGCATTATGGCGATGTGTCGGACGGCACCGGCCTGCGCCACGTCCTCGAAAAGGTTCAGCCCGATGAAGTCTACAACCTCGCGGCCCAATCCCACGTGCGCGTCAGCTTCGATCAGCCCGAATACACCGCCGATGTCGTAGCTACCGGAACGCTCCGTGTCCTGGAAGCCTTGCGCGACTACGCCACCGCTTCCCAAAAGCAGCCGCGCTTCTACCAGGCCGGCTCCTCGGAAATGTTCGGCGCCGCCCATCCTCCGCAAAGCGAATCCACGCCGTTTTATCCGCGCAGTCCCTATGCCGTCAGCAAAGTCGCGGCTCACTGGTATGCCGTCAATTACCGCGAAGCCTATGGCCTGTTCATCTGCAACGGCATTCTCTTCAATCACGAATCGGAGCGCCGCGGCGAAACCTTCGTCACCCGCAAGATTACCCGCGCGCTCGGCCGCATCAAGCTGGGGCTGCAGAAGAAGCTCTTCCTCGGCAACCTCGACGCCAAACGCGATTGGGGCTATGCCGGCGATTATGTCGAAGCCATGTGGATGATGCTGCAAGCCGAAACCCCGGACGATTACGTCGTAGCCACCGGCGAAGCCCATTCCGTCCGCGAATTCCTGGACCTGGCCGGCGCCCACTGCGGCCTCGATTGGACCCGGCTACGTCGAAACCGACCCGCGCTACTTCCGCCCCACCGAGGTCGATTACCTGATGGGCGATGCTTCCAAAGCGCGCCGCCTGCTGGGCTGGAAACCCAAGGTGACCTTCGAAGAGCTGGTGCGCCTCATGGTGGAACACGATCTCGAGTTGGCCCGCCAGGAACAGACCCTGGCCACCGCCGGCCATCGCGTGGTCGTTCGCGGTTCTTCGCATGGATAAGGGAAGCCGTATCTTCGTAGCCGGCCACAAGGGCCTGGCCGGGTCGGCCATCTGCCGCCGGCTGTGCGCCGGGGGCTACACCAACCTGCTTCTGCGCACCCGCGGGGAACTGGATCTCCGCGACCGCTCCCGCGTGGAAGAGTTCTTCCGCTCCGAGCGGCCGGAGTACGTTTTCCTGGCCGCCGCCAAAGTGGGCGGCATTCTGGCGAACAGCACCTGGCCCGCCGATTTTCTGTTCGACAATCTCAGCATTCAGAACAACGTGATCGATGCGGCCGCGCGCTACGGGGTCGCCAAGCTCGCCTTCCTGGGGTCGTCCTGCATCTATCCCAAGTTCGCCCCGCAGCCCATGCGCGAGGAATACCTCCTCACCGGCGAGCTCGAACCCACCAATGAATGGTACGCTGTGGCCAAAATCGCCGGCATCAAAATGGCCCAGGCCTATCGCAAACAGTATGGGTTGAACGCCATCAGCCTCATGCCCACCAACCTCTACGGACCGGGCGACAACTTCGACCCCGACTCCTCTCACGTCCTGCCGGCGCTGCTGCGCAAGGCGCGGGAAGCCGCCGAAAGCGGAGCTCCCGAGCTCGTGGTGTGGGGCACCGGAACGCCGCGCCGCGAATTCCTCCACGTCGACGATATGGCCGCCGCCGCCTTATTCCTGATGCTCCACTACAACCAGCCGGAAATCATCAATGTGGGCACCGGCATCGATCTCACCATCCGCGAGCTGGCCGAAATGATCTTGCGGATTACCGGCTGCTCCAGCCGCCTGGTCTTCGACCCTTCCAAGCCCGACGGCACGCCCCGCAAACTCCTGGATATCTCGCGCCTCACCGCACTAGGTTGGAAAGCCGGCATCCCCCTGGAACAGGGCATCGCCGAAACGTATCGGTGGTATCTCCACCCGGCCTAAGTAAGCCAGATCCGCTCCACCGCAATCCCCAGTTCCCGCGTATCTCCGCCGCCCTCCTCCGAAGGCCGGAACGGATTATCGACGGCAATCCGCACTTCCAGCAGCCCGCTGCCCTCCAGCGGAACCGAAATCTCGTGCGGCCCTCGCGGCTCCAGCGTGAAGGCCTGCGGCGCCGCGCTGCCCACTGTAATCGATCCCGTCGTCACCCGCGGCGCCGGCGTAAGCGCGCATCTTGAGAACCGTCTGATCCGCAGCCGCCAGATATGCCACCGCGCTGCGCCCGGTCCAGCGGATCCCCGGAGGCCATTCCTCGAAGTTGTGCCAGCCCGGGCCCAGTTGCAGAGTCTCGCCATCGCCCATTACGATGCGGTCGCGCTGCAGGCGCGGCCGTCCCCACTGGTGCCAGTAGAGCCAGTCGGGATGCCGCTGCACGGCATCGCCGTATGCCTTGCCCACGGCAAACAGGTTGTCGCGATGCTCGCGGCCGCGGCCATACCGGGTCAGCCAGCGATGGTAGCGATCGTGAGGGTAGACATCCATCACCGAGACCTCGGGCTCGAAGTGATGCGCCTGGAGCAGGTCGCCCAGTTCGCGCGGCGTGTATTCGCGATTGTGCCGGCCATACACGCCATAGCCCGAATAAGCGTGAAACAAGTTGCGGCCGCGCCACAGGCCGCGGATGTTGTCCAGGCTGCAAACGTTCGGCGTCGAGATAAAGATGCTGCCGCCGGGCTTCAGCACGCGGTGCGCTTCGCGCAGCATGTGACTCGGGTCCATCAGCAGGTGCTCCAGAATCTCGCAGCACAGCACCAGGTCGAAGGAGGCGTCGGGATAGGGAAAGAGGTCCCGTTCAATGTTGAACAGGCGATAACGGAACGTGTGCGACTCGTGGAAAGCCGCGCTGGCTACGGTTTGCTCTTCCATTCCCTGTTTCGCGGGAATGCCGTAATCGTCGAAGTAATTCGCCGGAGTCACTTTGTATCCCAGATACTTCTGAATCAGGAACGTCATGAAGTAAGGCGACGCGCCTAACTCCAGCACCTCGACATTTCCCGGCAGCACCGGCAGCAGCCGCAGAGAGTGAATCAGCCGGTCTAAGTGGAAGCGCACATACTCCGCGCCTTCCTCCGGCCGGCCAAGCCGCTGGAACATGTCGAAGCTCAGCAGATACTCGCGAATCTCGTCGCGCTCGCTCAAGCTAACAATCGCTCCACCACGTTCTGCCAGGATATCTGCAATCCGGCATAGCGCTCGCGGGCTGCCTGTCCCAGCCGCTGCGCACAGGCGCGATTCTCCCAAAGCCGGTCCATGGCTTCCGCCAGGCCGGCCGCGGAGGGCTCCGCCACAAATCCGGTCTCTCCGGAGACGACGAATTCCAGCGGCCCGCCCGAGTCCGTGCACGTGATCACGGGCTTGGCCGCCAGCATCGCTTCCAGGGTGACGTACCCGTAATCTTCATCCAGCGGCGGGTAGAGAACTCCCGCCGCGCGGGCATACTGTTCGATCTTTTCCTCTTCGGAAATCCCGCCCAGCCAGTGCGCCCTGTGGGTCACGTCGAGCTGTTCGGCCAGCCGCCGCAACTGCTCCGGATACGCACCTTCATCGGCCGTGCCGGCGAATCTCACTTCCACCGGATGCCGCGTGAGCGCCAGCGCTTCCAGCACCAGTTCCTGGCGCTTGGCGCGGTTCAGCCGGCTGGGGAAAAAAAGGTATTGGTCCGCCGCTGCGGCGCAGTGGTAGCGCTCCGCATGGGGCGGCGGATGATACAGCGGCTCCGCTGCGATGCCGCAATAGCGCTGCAGCCGGTCCGCCACATTGGCCGAGTTGGCGAAGATGGCCCGCGCTTCCGGAATCAGGCTGCGGTCCGCCTGCTCGATCGCCGCCCGCACCTGGCCGCCGTTGGGGTGCAGGTGCAGGTCCGAGAACGGGTGCCTCCATAGATCGTAAGCGGCGCGATGCTGATGCAGAATCCATAGCACCTTGCGCGGATGCGGAATGTAATAAGCCGGAAACTTCAGCCCGATCAGCACATCCACCGGCGTGCCGCACGATTCGGTCAGATCCAGCAGCCGGCACGCCAGCATGGCGTCCAGCAGCCGTTCCGGCGGATACCATTTGAACGGAACAGCCACGATCTCTGCCTCGTGCCCGGCCGCCGCCAGCGCATCTCTCAAACCCTCCGCGTGCACTTCCGCGCCACCGCGTACAAAGGGAACCTGAGTGGTCGCTATAAGGATCCGCATGTTCCTTCGAAGGAGCTTTAAACCTTCCTTCCGATCACAGCGTAATCCTGCGGACCATAGAAATATTCATTGAACCGGCGCACCAGCGCGCCTCCCTCTTTCCTCCGGCACATGATTGCAGGGGTCGCAGGCATTGAGCGGCATCACCTTCACCTGGCATAGTCCGCGGGATTCCACCAGGAAGCGCAGCGTCTCATTCGGAATGGGATTCCGGTGGGTCGGGTCGAAGTAGAAATTGCGCGAGCCCACCAGGAAGATTATTGGGATTCGGCGTTTCAAATATAGCGACGCCTCCCGGCTGCAGGATCCGGGTCACCTCGTCCAGCAGCAGGATCAGTTTCCGGAACGGCAGATGTTCGACCATATGGAACACCGTCACCGCTCCCACCGAAACATCCGGAACGTGGCGCAGGTATTCCAGCGCGTCGGCGCCTTCCACATCCAATTGTCTCTCGCGGCACTCTTCCACCATAATGCGATTGAAATCCACGCCCCGCGCCCGGTATCCTTCCTGGCGCAATAAATCCAGCCATTCTCCGCGGCCGCATCCCAAATCCAGCACCGTGAACTCCTTCTCCAGAAGGGGAAGGTAGACTTTCAGCCGCGCCTGAATCTCTTCCCGCGGCCCGCGTAGCGCGTCTTCAAAGGCCACGTAGAGCG
>CAWIGC010000006.1:0-68767 GCA_963835555.1 uncultured Solibacteraceae bacterium
GGAGAGCGCGGGAAGATCGCTGAAGCTTGTTAGCGACGAGGAAGCACGCACGGAGGTAGCGCGCCTGGATGACGCTGCTATGCTATTAAAACGGACCTGCCGGAGACGGCCGCTTCCAAACAGGTTGTGCATGATCGATACAAAGATCTGACGGAGGTGGAAATGGCGTTCCGCATGTCCAAGACGGTACACTTGGAGATGCGGCCGGTGTACGTGCGGACCGAAGAGCACACGCGCGGGCACGTGCTGACGGTGATGCTGGCGTACTTGATCCGGCGCGAGCTGAGCCGAGCCTGGGAAGGATTGAACGTGACCGTGGAAGAGGGACTGGCACAGTTGGCCACGCTATGCTCGATGGAGGTCCAGGTAGAAGGCGCGCCAGTTGCCTGCGAATTCCGACGCCGCGCGATGCATCGCGCACTTTGACCCACGCCGCCGCCGTACGGACACCGGAAATACTACCTCACTTGGGGGCTGGGGTACCCACGCGCCGGTCGCTGCAATCCCGACGCAAAGCGCCTACTTCAACAACGACTTAAACCTGGGGAACTCCGAACCGAAAAGGTGAACATCCGTTCTATCGCCGGCTTCGGTGCGGCGCCGGAACCAGTCCCGCGGCGTGAGCCACTTCGATAACGCCTGCCAGGTTCTTGACGCCTAGTTTCTTCATCATCTTCCGGCGATATGTGCGTACCGTGTTGTGCTCCAGGTTGAGTTCGATGGCGACCTCTTTGGTTCGCTTCCCTTCGGCGACCATCCGGAGCACCTGCATCTCGCGGGGAGAGAGGGAATCGACAGCGGGAACGCTTTCACCGCGCTGCTGGCTGCGCTGTACGCAGGCCAGCAGGCGACTGGAGGCGCCGGAGCTGAGGTAAGTGCCACCGGCGGCGACGGTGCGAACGGCCTGCAGGATCTCCTGGGCCGGCGATTCACTCAAAACGAAGCCACGCACGCCGGCGCGAATGGCAGCCAGGATCGAATCTTCGTCGTCGTAGTCCGAAAAGGTCACGACCTTTGTCCGCGGGCAGACCCGCAGGATTTCGGCGGTGAGCCGGGCGCCTGTGACGCCGGGCTGATCCAGGCCGACGAGCACCAGGTCAGGCTGGAGCCGCGTGCACAGCGGGACCGCCTCGGCGCCGCCGGTGGCTTCGCCGGCCACCTGGAGATCCGGATCGCCGGCGAAAACAGCACGAAGTGCGGCAATCCTTTCGCGATATTCGACCAATACTACGTTGACCGTCATGAAGCTATCTGCGCCGCGTGAAGAACGTAAGGAGCCAGACGAGGAGGAAAACGAAGAAGAGAATCTTCGCGATCCCGACGGCGGTTCCGGCGATTCCGCCGAACCCCAGGATTGCGGCAACCAGCGCAATGACCAGGAACACCAGTGACCAATGGAGCACGTATCCCTCACTTTCCAGCACATAGTAGCGCAAGGGCGATTGGTCCGGCGCAACCATTAGTACTCTTGCGGTACTCTGGCTGCAGTGGAGGGCGCAACAAATGAGGGTGATCACCGGGAAATACATCTCCCGCCGCAGCGTACTCCGTGGGCTGGGCGTCACGCTGGCGCTGCCTCTGCTGGATTCGATGGCGCCGGCACAGACGTCCGGACGTAAAACGGCGAGTGCGGCGCCGAGCCGCCTGGCGTGCATCGAAATGGTGCATGGCGCCGCGGGGAGTTCGGCTGGAACGACCGGCAGGCACTACTGGAGTCCCGGGCAGGACGGCGCCGATTTCGATTTCTCTTATTGCCGCTCTGGCCGGTGGGATCTCTCCCTTCGGCTGGGGCCTGCTACCGGATGCTCTGGCGCTTATCCGGACGGGACTTGCACCCGCGAGTAAAACGCGTCTTTCAGGACGCACCATGGCGACCATTCTACCCGCGCCCGGCCCATCAGGTATCATGGTGTGATTTATGGACAGAAGAACCTGGGTTCAATTGATGACGGTGCTGGCAGCCGCGCGCCCGGCCGTTTCGCAAACGCAGCCTCCCGCAGGACGCGGAGGACGCGGGCAGCAGCCCATGCGCATCACCAAAGATCAGTTGAAAGGGGCGCTGGTGCTGCTTGGCCTGGAGTTTCAGGACGGCGAAGTGGACATGATGCTTCCCAGCGTGAACCGCGCGCTGGGTAACTACGAAGCCCTGCGCAAGGTGGATATCCCGTACGATACCGAGCCCTCTTTTGCTTTTCATCCCGGCCTGCCGGATCGTAAGCCCATCAAAGGTCCACAACGTTTTTCCACCACGATTCCCACGGTGGCGGCCATCAAAGTGCCCTCGAACCTGGAAGACGCCGCCTACTGGCCCATCACCAGGCTGGCTCTGCTGCTGCGCTCCCGCTCAGTCTCGTCCACGGACCTGACCAAGATGTACATCGCGCGGATGAAGCAGTATTCGCCCAAGCTTCTCTGTCTGATCACCCTGACCGAGGACGTGGCGTTGGAAGACGCCGCCAAAGCCGATCGCGAGATCAAAGCCGGCAAGTATCGCGGACCGCTGCACGGTATTCCTTTTGGGGTCAAGGATCTTTTCGATACCAAGGGCATTCTGACCACCTGGGGCGCGGAGCCCTACATGAAGCGCGTTCCCGAATATGACGCCACCTGCGTGGAGCGTCTGCGCAAGGCGGGCGCGGTGCTGATGGCCAAGCTTTCGATGGGTGCGCTGGCGCAGGGCGACCTCTGGTTTAAGGGCCGGACCAAGAACCCGTGGAGTTGGAACAAGGAGAAGAGCGACTACGATGCCGGGTCCAGCGGTTCCTCGGCCGGGTCGGCGTCGGCTACTTCCGCGGGGCTGGTGGGCTTCGCGCTGGGCACGGAAACGCTGGGCTCCATCGTCTCGCCGAGCGGCGTGTGCGGCACCGCCGGCCTGCGTCCTACTTATGGCCGGGTGAGCCGCCACGGCGCCATGGCGTTGAGCTGGACCATGGACAAGATCGGCCCCATCTGCCGCGGGGTGGAAGACCTGGCGATCGTGCTGAACGCGATCTACGGACCGGACGGGCACGACCGCACGGTGGGCGCGGACCCGTTCCATTTCGAGCCGCGCAAGCCGCTCGGCAGCATGAAAATCGGCGTTTACCAGAAGGGCTTCGATGCCACTCAGGGGTTCGGGGGGCGCGGCAATCCGCAAGCCGCCGAAGAGCGCAAGAAGGTGTATACCCAGGCGCTGGAGGACCTCAAGAAGGCCGGGGTAAACATGACTCCGGTGGATTACGACGAAGGCTTCACGGGCATGCGCTTCCTGCTGGAGGCCGAAGGCGCGGCGGCGTTCGACGATATCACGCGCGATGGCCAGGTGCGCACATTGAACGGGCAATCGCCCAACGATTGGCCCAACACCTTCCGCAGTTCGCGCATCATTCCCGCGGTGGAGTACATCCGCGCGCAGAGGGCGCGCACGCTGCTCATCGAGAAGTTCGAAAAGTTCATGGCGGATTGGGACGCCATCGTGATTCCGCCCGGCGCCTTCCTCACCACCACCAATCTCACCGGCAACCCCGAGGTGGTGGCGAAGTGCGGATTCGTCAAGGGCCAGAACGGGAACGATCAGCCCCTGACGATCGGGTTCCTGGGTAAGATTTACGATGAAGGATCTCCGCTGCGGGTGGCGCTGGCTTATGAGCAGGCCACCGAGTGGCATAGCAAGCATCCGACCAACCTGGGGGTATAACGTGCAGAATCCACCGGCGAGCATTTCTGGGTATGGCCGCGGCCGCTCCGTTCGCCCGCGCCCAGAGGGGACAAAGCGGGCAGCAATACCCGGTGCCCGACGCCATCAAGAAACTGGCGCCGATGACGGGCGGGGTGCAGCCGATCGGCGCGGAAGAGCGGCGGGCGCGCGTCGCAAAGGCGCAGTCGCTGATGCGCGAACACAAAATGGGCGCGCTGGTGCTGGAGAGCGGCACCAGCATGTTCTACTTCACGGGCACGCGCGGGACCGCCGGCGATATAGCGGTGCTGCCCGCGAAGGGGGACGTGGCGTGGGTGGTTCCCGAATCCAATGCCGGACGCTCCAACGGCGACGTACGCACGTGGGCGGAAGGCGGGAATCCGTATCAAAAAGTGGCGCAGGCACTGAAGGATCGCAATGCCAGCGGCGCTGTGGCCCTGGAAGAACGCGTGCGCTTCGCCGTGTTCGACGGGTTGCGCAAGCAGTCGCCGGCGATGGAGTTGGTCAGCGGCGATCCGGTAACGGTGGGCTGCCGGGTGATCAAATCGCCTGCCGAAATCGCGCTGCTGCAGCGCGCCAACGATATCACCATCGCCGCCTACAAGGCCGCGCTGTCCACCCTTTATGACGGCATGGACCAGCGAGAACTCAACGCCCATATCGATGCGGCCTATGCGGCGCTGGGGGCGCGCGGCGATGCCATGGTGATCTTCGGCAAGTACACCGCCTTCCCGCACGGCAGCATTCAACCGCAAAAACTGAAAGAAGGCGACCTGGTGCTGGTGGACGACGGCTGCACCGTGGAAGGCTACCAGAGCGACATCACCCGCACGCTGATCTTCGGCAAGCCGAGCGCGCGCCAGCGGCAGGTATGGGACCTGGAGCGGAAGGCGCAGGATGCCGCCCTGGCCGCGGCGAAGGTGGGTGCCACTTGCGAATCCGTGGACGCCGCGGCGCGCAAGGTCATCACCGACGCCGGCTTCGGTCCGGGATACAAGGTGCCGGGCCTGCCGCACCGTACCGGCCACGGCATCGGACTGGACGGGCACGAGTGGACTTACCTGGTGAAGGGGAATAAGACCAAACTCCAGCCGGGTATGTGCTTCAGCAACGAACCCACCATATCGATTTACGGAGAATTTGGCGTCCGCCTGGAAGATTGCATGTATATTACAGAATCCGGTGCGCGCATGTTTACGAAGCAGAGTCCGGCCATCGACCAGCCCTTTGGGTAAGCTCCTATGCCACAGACAACCGAAGCCACATATCGCGAGCGAATCGCCAAGCTGCAGGAAGCCATGAAGGAGTTTGGCCTGCAGGCCGTGGTGCTGGAACCCGGTCCGGCGATGCTGTATCTGACCGGCGTTCGATGGGGGAAAAGTGAGCGCACCTTCGCGGTGGTGCTGCCTTTGAAAGGCGAGCCGGTGTGGGTGCTGCCGGGGTTCGAAGAGGCGCGAGCCCGCGAGTTGATTCACGTGGGCAATGACATTCGCGTCTGGCAGGAAGACGAAAGCCCGTATGAACGGATCGTCCAGGGTCTGAAGGATCGCGGCGTCACCGGCAAAGTGGGAATCGACGAATCGGCCCGGTTTTTCGTTTTTGACGGCATCCGGAAATTAGCGCCAAAACTGGATTATGTTCCGGCCACGCAGGTATTGAAGTCGTCCGGCGCCCAGCGCTAATCGATAAGTCGTAAATTTTTTTCCCTGGCCCCGATCCCCTATCACTGACAGGCTGCTGGTCTATCTCCATTCGCGTCTATAAGCTACCAAAATTGGAAGCGCTTTTTATGATTTGCCACCACAAGTAAGTTGGAGTTTATCGTTCCCATCAAAGAATTTCGCTTGTCTGTTGCACTCTGATGGCATAGAATTCATCAAAACAGCACACATTTTAGAGGCGTGAAAACTCAAAAAGGGGTTCTAGACCAGATGAAGCGATTTCTGATCGCGATGCTGCTTGCCGCGGCATCTACGTTTGCACAAGTTAATACGACGTCGGTGACCGGACAGATCACCGATCCAAGCGGCGCCGCTGTCCCCGGCGCCTCAGTTGAAGTTGTCAACAAGGCTACCAGCGTGGTTGTCAAAACCAACGCGAGCGACAGGGGAGAGTATGCGGTCCCCTCGTTGCCATCGGGCGCGTACCGCATTACGGTCAACAAGCCCGGGTTCAAAGTGGCGACCGTGGAGAATGTCAATCTGATCGTCGGCGTTCCCGGCACCGTCAACGTGAAACTCGAAGTCGGACAGGCTACCGAAACGGTCGAGGTCTCCGCGGGCGCGGAAATCGTTCAGGCCAGCACCGCCGACGTCAGCACGAACCTGACCGGACGGCAGTTGACCGATTTGCCGTTTGCGACCCGAAACGCCATCGAGCTGCTCGTGAACGCACCGGGCACTTCGACTCCCACAAATCCGCGCAGTTCCTCGATCAACGGACTGCCTAAGGGCGCCCTCAACGTCACCATCGACGGCATGAACACGCAGGACAATAACCTCAAGAGCAGTGACGGTTACTTCAGCTACATTTATCCTTCGGTGGATGCTCTCGAAGAAGTCACCTTGACCACTTCCGCAGCCGGCGTGGACAGCACTTCGCAGGGCGGCGCGCAGATCAAGTTCGTCACCAAGAGCGGCACCAACCAGTTCCATGGCGGCGGTTTCTGGCAGAATCGCAATACCGACTTCAATGCCAATTACTATTACAACAACCAGGTTGGCTTGCCGCGCGACATCGTGAAGTTAAACCAATGGGGCGGCCATGTGGGCGGACCCATCAAGAAGAACAAGTTGTTCTTCTTCGCCAATGGCGAGTTCTACCGCTTTCCCGGTACCAACCTTTATAGCCGCAACTATCTGACGCCCTCGGCTTCCAGCGGCATCTATAGCTACGCCGATGCCGCAGGTACCATGCACAACGTGAACCTGCTGCAGTTGGCCGGCGCCGCCAATGGCAGCCTGCCGGCCGGAACCCGCCCGTATCTCACCACGGCCGATCCGCTGCTCGCCAAGACTTTCTCGCAGATGCAGACTCTGGCGGCCAACGGTATCGTGAGGAACAACATCGCGAACAACGACTACAACACCGATACGGTCAGTTACCAGCCCACCGGCACCGATTCCCGCGATTTCTACACGGTGCGCCTGGACTATAACATCACCGAAAAGCACACGCTTTCCTTCGTGTACAACTACGACAAGTATGTGTCGGTCCCGGACTTCCTCAACGGCATCGTACCCGACTTTCCGGGTTCGGGCACCGTACTGGGCTCGAACGTCAGCACCGGACAGCGCAGCAACCGGTTTGACGGCACCTTCTCTCTGCGTTCGGCTCTCAATGCGCGCATGACGAATGAATTTCGTGCGGGCTTGAACGGCGGCAGCGTGCTGTTCTTCGACCTGGTTTCGCCCGGCATGTTTTCGCCGTGGCGCGGGTATGTGCCTAGTTTCGCCAGCGCGGGCACTGCGCTCAGCGGTGTGACCACTACCTCCGGTCCGCAGCGTCGAAATGCTCCCGTGAAGAATTTTGCCGATACCGTGACGGTTGTAAAGGGCAACCATCAGCTCAGCTTCGGCGGCAACTGGGATCAGATCAACCTGTGGCAGCAGATTAACGGCCGCTCCACGTTCCCGTCGATGAGCTTCGGCATCGCTTCCGGCGACCCGGTTTTCACCGGGGCTACTTCCATCTTTAACGCGGCGAACCTGCCGGGCGCCAGCAGTACGCAGTTGTCACAGGCGGCGAATTTGTATGCCGACGTGACCGGGCGCATCAGCGGCATCACCCAGAACCTGGTGCAGAGCGAAAGCACCCACCAGTATGGAATCGGCGCACCGATCGATCGCGATCACATGCGCGAACTGGGCATGTTCATCCAGGACCAGTGGCGCATTACCCCGACTTTGACCGCCACCATCGGATTCCGCGTGGAGAAGCAGTTCGCCTTCGTCAACGAAAACGGTCTCTATTCTCAAGCGGACTATGCCAGCTTATGGGGAATCTCCGGTGTGGGCAATCTGTTTCAGCCCGGAAACCTGTCCGGAGTCCATCCCCAGTTCACCAAGATCTCGGGTAGCCCGTATGACCCCGCCGCCGTGCCGGCGCCGTCCCTCGGGTTGGCCTGGCAGTTGCCGGTCTCGGAAAGCCCGCTGAAGATCCTGACCGGCAGCCACGCCGGAGCCGCCGTACTGCGCGGCGGATACGCCATCGCCACCGTGCGGGAAGGCATGAACGTCTATCAGAGCCTGTTCGCTCAGAATCAGGGCATTACGGTGGATGCTTCGGTATCGCCCACCACGACTCCCGCCAGTTTCGGAGCGCCCGGCAGCGCCAGTTTCAGCGATGCCACGCTGCCCTCGCGCATTTCGAGCAT
The DNA here is from genome assembly GCA_963835555.1 of uncultured Solibacteraceae bacterium. Classification (GTDB taxonomy): domain Bacteria; phylum Acidobacteriota; class Terriglobia; order Bryobacterales; family Bryobacteraceae; genus Sulfopaludibacter. The sequence continues at coordinate 8,052 of CAWIGC010000006.1, forward strand.
CAACCCGACGCCGAGCTATCCCATTCCCGCCACCTTCACCACCGGCGTGAACGGATTCGATCCTTCCCTGCGGATGGGCTACGTGCAAAGCTGGAACGTCAGCCTGCAGCGCGAACTGGGCCGCAATATGGTGCTGGACATCCGTTACAACGGCAACCATGGCACCGACCTGTGGCGTCAGATGGCACTCAACGAAGTGAATATCTTTGAGAACGGCTTCCTCAGCGAGTTCCAGACTGCGCAATCGAACCTGGCGATTGCCCGCGGCGGCAACATTACCACGCAGACCACCAACAACTTCGGCAACCAGGGACTGCCCGGTCAGAGACCTGTGCCGATTCTGCAAACCGCCATCGGCACGACCACCGATTCCACCACGGCCACTCAGCTCATGATGGGCCAGGCGGGCTCCACCGCCAATGGCATTGCCACCAATTCCGGCCGCATGGCTGCTCTCACCAAAGCCGGATATCCGGTCAACATGTTCCAGGTGAATCCGGACGTCGGCAGCGGCGGCAGCTTCGTGCTGACCAACGCCGGCGCATCTTACTACCACGCCTTACAGGTGGAGTTTCGCCGCCGCCTCACGGCCGGCCTGCAAGTGTCGGGCAGCTACCAGTTCGGAAAGTCGATGACCAATGGCGCGACCGCCAGTTCCACCGACTTCAACACACCCACCACGCTGCGCAATCGCGGTCTGGACCATGTGCCCAGCGGCTTCGATATCCGCAACGACATCAAGATGAACTGGATTTACGAACTGCCGTTCGGAACGGGCCGACGCTTCCTGGCCAGCTCGAATACCGTGGTAAGGAAGATCGTGGAAGGCTGGCAGATTTCCGGTGTCGTCCGCGTTCAGTCCGGTACGCCTCTGTTCCTGAACGGGCTGGCTACCTTCAACCAGACCACCAACGCCAGCGGCGTGGTGCTGCACAACGTCACTTCCAAGCAACTCCAGAACCAGATGGGCGTGTACAAGACCGGCCAACCCGGCCCCAACGGCGGGTTGATCTTCTATCTGCCGCCGCCGGCCACCACCTCTTCCTCTGGAATTACCAGCGCCAACAACACCAACCTGATCACCAACACGATGGCGGCCTTCAACGTGGGCGGCTTCACGCCGGCCCAGGTGAACCCCAACGCTCCGTACATCAGCCCTGCCCCTGCCGGACAGCTTGGTTGGGAAGGCTACCTGTACCTGCCATGGCAGCGCCACTTCGATCTGGAAGTGCAGAAGAACATTCGCATCAAAGAGAAGGTGGAGCTTCAGCTCAGCGCCAGCGCCCTCGACGTTCTGAATATCACCAACTTTCTGCCGGGCAGCAACACCACCACGTCAACGTTCGGTCAGATCACCAGCGCCTATCGCGATATTTCCGGCACGGTGGACCCCGGCGCCCGCATTATCGAATTCCGCCTGCGCCTGAATTTCTAATCGCAAGCGTTCAACCGCCGCCGGTCGGAGCCCTCAAGGTCGGCCGGCGGTTTTTCCCAGGGAGGTATGTCATGTTTACCATTGACCGGCGCAGCTTCTTAACGAGCCTCGCCGGTTCTTTATTTGCCGGCGAAGTTGTTTCGGCCGCAGCCCCACCCGCCACACAACAGTCCGGCGCGTGTTGGCTGGATGTGGCGGCGCCTTTTGTCGTAGTGGACCCTGCCCAACAGCTTTCCACCGAACTGCTGCTCACCGCCACCTGCTTTCCGGGCATCGACGGCTATAAGAATTCCCACTTCGCCACCGAATACCAGATTCTGCTGTTCGATGCTTCGGGCAAAGAGATCAAGCTGGATAATGGCGGCCGGCTCTCGATTCCCGCCTTGCGTCCCACGCTGGTCGGCATGAAGGAACTCTCCGGCCGCGACGCCTTCGTGGGCGGCGCCAAAGTGCGCGTAGCTCCTTCTCCGCACCAGGTGCCGCGGGCGGGCGACCTGTTCAGCGCGGGCTTCGTGCGATGGAACCTGCCTGAGAATTTCGACAACGTACATGCTCATCCGGCGCCGCCGCAGCAGGTGATCGGCCGCTTCAACTACTCCATGCCGTTTCCGCCGATGAGCGAATACCATTGCGCCTTCGCCCTGTTCAATCCCAACGAAGAGGAATCGTACGGCACGGTGCGCGCGGTGGACTGCCTGGGCCGCACCGCCGTGGAGCGCAAATTCAACCTGCCGCCGCACCGCACCACGCTGTACACGCTGGCCGACCTGAAGCCCGTCGAGACCGCGGGTGAGGCGCTGGCGATCCAGCCGCTGGCGAACGCCAAACTGAAAGACGGCGGCGTGGTGGTGGTGAGTAACGAAAGCGAGCGCGTGCCCTTCGCCTATACCCTCATGAAGGGGCGGCAGGGGCGGAGCTTTACGGTGGAGCATCCACTGCATTTTTCCGCCGACGCCCCCATGAAGCCGGCGCGTTCCACGCCTTACGGTCCGAATCGTTCGTTTCCGGCGCAGGCCCTGATCTATACACCCATGCTGTTCAAGGGGCTGAAGATTGGCGGGGTGGAACTGGAATCGCGGGTCCATCTGAGTTCCAGCCGCTGGGCGGAAGAGGCGCTCTGGAAGCTGCCCTTCGTGACCACCGACCGGGGTGAGATTGCCTGGGTTTCCAATCGCGACGAACAGTTTGCTTCGCGCGTGCAGCCTCGCCGCGCTCACCGAGCAGGGCGTCGTCCGGCTGACCGAGTTTCAAAGCTGCCGCATCGCCGCGCGGGATCTTCCGCTCCCCGAAGGGTTCTCCGGCGGGTTCGGAGCGGCGTGCATTCCGAAGACTTCGCATTCGCTGAACAAGATCGAAGTGCGCGCGGTGAATTGGGGACGGGTGGCGTTCACGCACTTCCGCCCCGGCGGCGCCGTCGCCAAGAGCTATCGCCAGGTGGAGGAGCGCGGGGCGCTGGCCAGCGATTACATTGTTTCCGGCGCGCACGTCATCGGGTCGGCGGCGGCTCGCAAGCGGGACTGCCTGCTGGCCGTGATGAATATCGAATTCGAAGACAACTTCACGGGCACTCCGCGGATGCAGGTCTTCGGACCCGGCGGGCTGGTGGCGGAAAAACAGCTCGGCGATTTTCCGCCCCTCGCCTGCCGCCACCTTTTGCTCTCGGAGCTGTTCCCCGGCATTCAGAGCGACCCGGCGCATCCATTTACGGTGCGGATGCAGGCGCCGAACGCGCTGATGATCGTGTCGGCGCTGCACCTGGATTATGAGCGGCAGGATATCGCGCTGGAACACGGGTCGGACCGCCACTCCACGTTTCAGGATTTCAAGTGCTGACATTGCGGGGCGGCGGTTCCCCCCATTCGCCGCAGAAGGGCCTTATTGAACTCGCCACGTTGCCGAAATGGTCGGCCAACAGGAAGGAACCGTACACAGCCACGGCGGTGAAGGGTGATTTCCCACCAGGCGGTCCTGGGTACGGCCATCGCCACAGCCACGCTGAAAACCACGGCGGCCGGGCTTCCTTGCACGCGGCGATCACAGATACGGGATCCGTGGCGGCAATCCGCACACCGAACACGATCGCCCCGAGCCCTTGCCACGCGGCGAAGGCGCGGGCGGGTATAAAACTTCACGGCTGCCAGCGCCGTCAGGTTCGGTTCGCCCCCCTTACCATGTAGATGTAGAAAGCCGCCGTGCGCAATCTCAAAATGCGTGACCGCTGGTCCGCAGACAGGTGCTTCGAGTCGGCGAAAGCAGGCAGGCAGCTCAGCGCGGCTACCACGCCGGAGGAGGGGGTGCGACCGATGCCGCCGTTGCCGTCATCCCCGGAATCGTACCAGACCTAACCACGCGGCTCGGGAACCGTCAAAACTTCATGCTGGACTCCCTTCGCCGCGATGTAATGTACACATTTCGCACGCTGGCCCGTAACCCGGGGTTCGCGTGCGTCTCGGTGCTGGCGCTAGCGCTGGGGATCGGCGCCAACACGGCCATCTTTACCGTAGTGAACTCGGTCCTGCTGCAGCCGCTGCATTTCTACAAGCCTTCGCAACTGGTGCGGGTGCGGGAGCGGAACCTGAAGGCGGGCTTTCCGGAGTTCTCCCTTTCGCCGGGAAACTACCTGGACTTTCGCGATCACAACCACAGCTTTTCGGGTATAGCCGCGATGTCCGGGGCCTCCATGAACTATTCCGGGGGCGCCGAACCCGAGCGTGTGCGCGGCACCAAAGTAACCGGCGACTTTTTCCATGTGCTGGGAGTATCGCCCATGCTGGGCCGGACGTTTACGGCCCAGGAGACGCAGCTTGGATCGCAGCACGTGGTGATTCTGAGCTACGGACTGTGGCAGCGCCGCTTCGCCGGAAGCCGGGACGTGCTGGGCCGGCAGATGAATTTCAACAATGAGTTGTACACCGTGGTCGGCGTCATGCCGGCCGATTTTCATTTCCCCGATCGCATTGAATTCTGGATCCCGATGGCCATGGATCTGCAAAACTGGCAGCAGCGCGGCGGGCATTATCTTGGCGGCATCGGGCGTCTGCGCGAGGGTGTCTCGCCGGCCGCGGCACAGGCGGACCTGAACACCATTGCCGCGCGTGCGGAGAAGGCGTATCCGGCTTCCAATACGGGATGGGACACCACTCTGCAAAGCCTGCAGGAAACCGTGGTGGGGAAGGTGCGGCCGGCCATCGTCACCCTAACCGCCGCTGTGGGCTTTGTGCTGCTGATCGCCTGCGTGAATCTGGCCAACCTGCTGCTTTCGCGGTCGGCGGCGCGCCGCAGGGAGATCGGCATCCGCAACGCGTTGGGCGCGGGTCGCGGCCGGTTGATGCGCCAACTGCTAACCGAAAGTGTGCTGCTCTCCAGCCTGGGTGCCGCGGTGGGTCTGGTGCTGGCGTGGGGCGGGACGCGCCTGTTAGGGAATCTGACACCGGATATTCTGCCGCGCGCCGGCGAAATCGGCGTGGATGCGCGCGTTCTGCTGTTCACCGCCGCGATTGCAATTTTGACGGGCATCCTGTTTGGGCTTGTGCCGGCCATTCAGATGGCGCGCACCGACCTGATTTCGACATTGCGCGAAGGCGGGCGCGGCAACTCCATGGGGTTCCGCCGCAATTCCCTGCGGAGCGCCCTGGTCATCGGCGAAGTGGCGCTGGCACTGATGCTGCTCAGCGGCGCGGGACTGCTGATGCGCAGTTTCTATCGCCTGCAAGGTGTAGACCCCGGCTTCGACCCGCACGATGTGCTCACGTTCCGTACCAACCTTCCCTCCGCCCGCTATAAAACCGATCCGCCGACCATCGCCTTCTACGACCGCGCGCTGTCGGCAATCCGCGCACTCCCGGGCGTGACCGCCGCCGGGGCCGGGCAGATCTTTCCGCTCTCGGGCGACGACTATATCCTGAGCTTCACGCAGATCGGCAAGCCCCCGCTGGGACCGGGCAATCAGCCCAGTGCCGCATACTATTCGGTGACGCCCGGATATTTTGAGGCGCTACGCATTCCCGTGAAGACGGGGCGCGACTTCACGGCGCACGATACCGCGGACGCTCCGGCTGTCTGCGTGATCAGCGAATCCATGGCGCGCCAGTTCTATCGCGGCGAAAATCCCATTGGCCAGCGCTTGCAGGTGGGCAACGGCACCAAGCCGGCGGAGGTCGTGGGCATTGTGGGGGACGTGCGCGATCAGGAACTGGAATCGTTCGGCCGTCCGGCCATTTATTATCCGGCCACGAAGGATCCCTTCAGCTCTATGTACTTCGGCGTGCGCACCGCGGGCGATCCGGAGGCGCTGATCGCACCGCTGCGCGCCGCCGTCCGCTCGCTCGATCCCGAATTGCCGCTGGATGCGGTGGGAACGGTGGACGACCTGGTTTCCAAGTCGCTGGCGCAGCGTCGATTCTCCATGCTGCTGATGGCCATTTTTGCGTCGCTGGCGCTGGTGCTGGCGATGGTGGGGATTTATGGCGTGATGGCGTATTCGGTTACGCAGGCGACGCAGGAGATCGGCATCCGGATGGCGCTGGGCGCCAAACGCCGGGATGTACTGCGCATCGTGCTGACCTATGGTGGCATGCTGATGGCCGCGGGTCTGGCGACCGGCATCGCGGCGGCGGCGGGGGCGGGGCGATTGCTGGCCACGCAACTGTACCAGGTAAAGCCGTTCGATCCGCTCACGTTCGCGGCCGTCGGCGCCGCGCTGCTGGTAACGGGTCTGGCCGCGTGCCTGGTGCCGGCGTTGCGCGCCATGCGTGTGGATCCGCTGGTGGCGCTCCGCAACGAATAAATCCGGCGGGCGCCTCGCTCTTATTTCGCGGCGGTCGATTCCCGCGCCACCAAGGTGGGCTCGATTAACAGCGTCGCCGCCGGCTTTTTGCGCTTCGGTCCGATGGCCTTGACGAGCATCTCCGCAGCCTGCCAGCCAATCCGGGTGCTGGCCTGATCCACCGTGGAGAGTGGCACGCGGAGCAGGTCCGAATAATGAACATTGCCGGCGCCGATCACCTTGATCTCCTCCGGAATACGGATGCCCGCCTCGAGAATGGCCTTCATGGCGCCTGCGGCCGTCGGGTCGTTGTATCCGAAGATGGCATCCGGCCGCGGATCCAGGGACAGCAGGCGCCGGGTGGCTTCGTAGCCGCTGGCATCGTCGGCGGCGGGCAGAATGTACGATTCGTTCAGCGGAATTTCCGCCGCCGCCAGCGCCGACCGGTATCCCTTCAGCCGCCCGCTGCCGGGATTGGGCTGCGGTCCCGCGATATGGGCAATTCGCCGGCAACCGCGCTCAATCAGGTGGTTTGTCGCCAGTTTTCCGATTGCCTCATCGTCCGCTCCCACGTAGGAGGCCTGGCGCTCGGGGAACCGCCGGTCGATCAGGACGTACGGCACCCCGCGCGCCTCAATCCGGTCGAATACATCGGTGGCAGCCGGAGGCTGCGCGGACGCCAGAATGAGCCCATCCACCTGCCGTCCCAGAAGCCGGTCAATCTCGCTCGCCTCCAGTTCCGGATCCTCTTCGGAATTGCAGATTACCACGTCATACCCCAGGGGACGGATCGCCGTACCGATGCCTTTGGCAATTTCGGCGAAGAACGAATGCATCAGGTCGGGCACAATCACCCCGATCATGAAGGTGCGCCGCGCGGCCAGGCTGCGGGCCACCCAGTTTGGCTGATAATTCAGCTCCTTGATGCGCGCCAGCACGCGGCTGCGGGTCTCCGCGCCCACATCGGCGCAATTACGCACCACCTTGGATACGGTCATGACAGACACGTTGAGATCTTTGGCGATATCTTTCAGGCGAACCGGCGCGGTGGGAGTGTTTGGCATGGGGATGCGGAGCCCAAAGGCGGCCTCGTTGTCTATGGTACTGAAATTGAATGGCCCTGTCGATTTGTAAGCGGTTGCGACAGAGCGCACTATTCCACAAGCTGGTACAATCTGCTCAATCCTATGGCACCCGAAGCTACTCGTTACTGCTCGGAATGCGGACGCGCCACTCCCGCCGACGAACTGGCGCATTTCGGCGATCGCCTCATCTGCCCCTACTGCAAAGACGCCTACGCCCAGAAGTTGCGGGAAGGGGTGGCGCCGGTGACGGCGGTCTCCTACGCCGGCTTCTGGATCCGCTTTGTGGCTTACATGATCGACGCCATAATTCTCGCGGTAGCGATGGGGATCGTGCAGTTCGCCATCCTCGGCAGCTTTATCAGCTTTCCCCGCTTCGACTCCGGAACCCGTCCGGAGCTGATGATCGCTCCCATGCTGGGCATGCTCGGGGTGCTCTCGGTGGTGAGCATCGCAATCGGCTGCTGCTACGAATCGTTCTTCGTTTACAAGTATGGCGCCACCCCCGGAAAGATGGCCCTGAGTCTCAAAGTGGTGCGGCCCAACGGCGGTCCGATTGACCTGGGACGCGCGGTGGGCCGTTACTTTGGCAAGATGCTGAGCGGTATCATTCTCTATATCGGCTACATCATGGCCGGCTTCGATTCCGAAAAGAAGGCTCTGCACGATATGATCTGCGACACCCGGGTCATTCGGACCCGAAGCTGACCGTGCCGGCCTGACCCCGACCGATGCCCCTGCCCTGCGCCCGCTGCCAAACGCCGCTGCCCCAGTGGGAACTTGCCTCCGGCGATCGCGCGGTATGCACCGGTTGCGGCTCGGCGAATCGCGTGCGCGTTTTTCCCGCGCTGCTGGCGGCGGAACAGCCGGCGCGGCCCGATGCCGCCGCGGAAGGGGAAGCCGCCTGCTTCGACCATCCCGGCAAACGCGCCGTGGCCTCCTGCCGGCAATGCGGGCGCTTTGTGTGCCAGCTCTGCGCGGTCCAGTTTGGCGCGGACACCTGGTGCCCTTCCTGCGTGGCCGCCGGCAGCGGACCGGCCAAGGCCGTCAACACCGGCACTTCGCGCATTTTGTACGATTCCATGGCGCTCATCCTGCCGCTGGCTTCGCTTGTCTTTTGGCCGCTGACCGCGCTCACCGGCCCGGCCACGGTGGTCTTCTCGCTCTTGAAGTGGCGACAGCCCCTGAGCCTGGTGCGCCGCTTTCGCTGGCGATTCGTGGTGGCCATCGTAATCGGATTGGGCGAACTCAGCGCGTGGATCTGGGGCATCCTGTATTTCGTGGCTCGCTCCAAAATGGGGAATTCATGACCGGCGGCAAACGCTACCGGAAATTGCCGGGCCGCCGCCGGGGCCTGTTCCGCGGGGCTTCCCTGTGGCTGGGATCCGACCACCTGCTTTCCGTCAAATCTCTGCGGATTCGCGAGGAGTATAAGCGCTTTCACTTTCGCGATGTGCAGGCCATTGTGGTGGCGCCGGCCCCGCGCTTTCACGTATCCACGCTCCACATATTGGCCGCCCTATTGTGGCTGGCCGCGTATCTGTTCGCGGTCAACCTGCGGCCGCACCTCACTTGGATTTTGTGGAGTCTCGGGGCGGCGCTGCTGCTGGCGTGGATTCTGATTGGCGCCCGCTGGAGCTGCCGCTGCCGCATCTATACCGCCGTCAGCCGTGAAGAGCTGCCCTCCATCCACCGCATGTGGACCGCCCGCAAGTTCCTCGAACGGATCACGCCGTGCATCGCCGAAGCGCAAGGCACTCTGCCTGCAGGCTGGGCCGAGTCCGCCGAAGCGCGGTCTCCCGGCCCTTCCGCGCAATCCGCCATTGTGCCGCCGGATGGAGACCTGCTGCACCCGGACGCGCGCACCCATACTCTGGCTGCCGACATCTTCGTGGGCACGCTTTGGGCCAATGCCGTGGCCAACCTGATGGTGCTCCACTCCGCTTCCGCCGCCGCCAGTTGGACGCAGATATTCTTCGGCCTCGCCCTGCTGGCGGAGACTGTGATTCTGTTCGTGCAATACCATCGCGGCCTGCTCCGGCGGCCCATGCAGAGGCTGGCCATCGCAAACCTGGCTGCCGTGGGCGCCATGTATTATGTCAGGCAAATGGTGTTCAGCCTGAGCGCGGCCGCCAGACAGCCGAACACGGACCTGAGGATTCCCACTTTCTATGCCGGCGACCCATTGACGCGCGGCATCGGCGCCGGCATTTGCCTCATACTGGGGCTTGTAGGAGCGGGCATCATCTTCCTGCACAAAGAACCCGAATGACCACGGCCGCCCTGCATCAACGCTGCTGGAATCACGAAGGCCGGGAAGCGGTATGCCGCTGCCCCGAATGCGGCCACTCCTTTTGCCGCGAGTGCGTCACTGAGCATCGCGGGCGCCTGCTCTGCGCTGCTTGTCTGGTGCGGCTTGCCCGTCCGGCAGAGAAGCGAACACCGAGGGCCGGAATCTGCTGGCGGCCCTGATGCTGTTCGGCGGAGTGCTGCTTGCCTGGCTCCTCTTCTTCGGCGCGGGGGAGGGCATTCTGGCCCTTGCGGGGCGGGGGTAATGCGATCTGACGCTCTCTCCCTGCTGGAAGAAGCCGTGCACCTGCTGCGTGCGGCAGGCTTCGTTTCCCTGGTCCGCCATTGGAGCGGCAGCGTTCCCCTGGCGATAGCGTTTCTGGTCTGCTGGGACGGCGTGACCGGCGGCGCCGCCACCGATGTGCAATGCGCCGCCGGATCCCTGGTACTGGCGCTGCTGCTGGTCTGGATGCACTGCCGGCGCGCCGCTTTTGCCGGATGCCTGATGCGGCAACTGAGCGGCGCACCCGCGACACCCTGGCCGTTCGCCCGCGTCTGGCGTTTTGCTGCGCTGCAGGCAGCTCTGGCCGCCACCAAGCCGCTGGCGCTCCCGGTCGGGCTCCTGGTGCTGTTCCCTTTTGCCCGCGTAGTGGCCTTCTACCGCTCCGCCGCGGCACTGGGCGACCGTGCGGACATGGACCCGCGCCAGATCGTCCACCACGCGCGCCGCGCCGCGAATCTGGATTTCGGAGAGACCTGGAAGCTGCTGCCGCTTCTTCTTCTGCTGCTGCTGGCCGTGTTTGCCAATATTGCCCTGACGCTGGCGGCGCTGCCGCAACTGGTCCGCATCCTGACCGGGTACGAATCCGCCTTCAGCCGCAGCGGCCAGTATTTCTTCCAGAATCCGCTGTTCTTCGTGGTGGTGCTGGAGCTTACCTGGCTGGCTTTCGATCCGTTCGTGCAGGCGGTCTACTGCGTGCGCTGTTTCCACGGCGAATCCCGCGAGACGGGCGAGGATATTCGCGCCGGCCTGCGCTTGTTGCGTTCGGCGATTCCCACTGCCGCGCTCCTGCTGGCTGCTGCCGCTTTCTGCGCGCGCGCCGCCGACGCGGTGTCTGCCATCGATTTGCAACAAAGCGTAAGGCAGACCGTGCAGACCCCAAGCTACGCCTGGCGCCTTCCGCCGCCCGCCGCCAAAGCTGCCGGCGCCACGCCTTGGATCGTCACCATCACCGACCGCATGATCAGCGGCCTCAAGAACGGGTTGAAAGAACTGGGCAAGCTCATCATGAAGGTCCTGGAATGGCTCTTCGACCGCCTGGGCGTGCAGCCCAATCCGCAGGGCGGCGCGCTTCCTTCCGCCGGACTCCACTGGAGCCTGTATGTTCTGATGGCCATCATCCTGGCGGGGCTGGCGTGGGCCATTTACCGGCGTCGTTTGTTTCAGCGCCGCGGGGCGCAACCCGCCGGGGCGGAGGTTGTCCCGGTGGTGCGTCTGGAAGAAGAGGGACTCTCCGCCGACCGCCTGCCGGAAGAGGCCTGGCTGGAACTGGCGGCACAGTGCCTGCGGGAAGAGAAACTGCGCCTCGCCCTGCGCGCTTTTTTTCTGGCCAACCTGGCCTGGCTGGGCCGCCTGGAGTTTCTGTCGCTCGATGCCGGCAAGACCAATCGCGAATTCGAATTGGAATTGCGCCGCCGGGCCCGCCCTTATCCTGAAGCACGCGAGTTGTTCTCGGCTAACGTGGCCGGCTTCGAACGCGCATGGTACGGGCAGCACGATGTCTCGCGCAGGCAGGTGGACGACCTGCGTGAGCGGAGCGACGCCATGAAGCGCACTCTGACGCCGCCCGCGCGGGAGACCGCGGCATGAGGTCGTGGATGCTCGCCCTGATTCTTGCCGGCGGGCTCCTCTATGCCGCGCTGCGCCTGTTCGATCTCCAGTTCGCCGCCGGCGAAGTGTATCCCGAATACTCGACTCTGCGCACCGATCCCAAGGGCGCGCGTCTGCTCTACGACAGTCTGGCGGCCCTGCCCGGCATCACCGTGGAGCGCAACTATCGCGCCCTGGAGTATCTACCGGAGGGCGTCACGGTGTTCCTGCTGGCCATTCCCGCGGAGGATTTCGGCAACAATGCCGAACCCTACCTCCGGGTGCTGGAGCAATCCGCCCGCCGCGGCAATCGCATGGTGGCGGCACTCACTCTCCCTCCGGACGGCAAGCTCCCCAAGTTCGAGGAACTCTCCAGACGGTGGAATGTGCAACTCGCCCTCGACGACAAAGTCCGCCGCCATTCTCTGTATTTCACCAATGCCAAAGGTTGGACTTCCCTGTATCGCCTCGGCGCGAAACAGATGATGATCGAGCGCGCCTTCGGCAAAGGCAGCGTGGTGCTGTTCGCCGGCAGCGACGACTTCACTAACGCAGCCACCGCGGCCTCCGACCGGCTGAACCTGGTGACGCTCGCCATCGGCTCCAACCCGCATATCATTTTCGATGAGCAGCACCTGGGCATCGCCGAATCGGGGAGCGTGATGGCCCTGGCGCGCCGCTTTCATCTTTTGGGTGTGGGGCTCGGGCTGGCCCTCTGTGCCGCGCTGCTCCTCTGGCGTCACGGCGCGGATTTTCCGCCGCCCGCGCGCACCCCCGCCGCCACCCGTCTGGCCGGCCGCACCTCTCACGCGGGCCTGGTCACGCTGCTGCGGCGCCACATTCCGCCGCGCGCCCTGGCCTCCGCCTGCTGGCAGGAATGGCTCAACGGCAATCGCGGCGCCATTACGCCGGACCGTTTGCAGAAGGTCGAATCCATTCTGGCAGACGCCGCCGGACGCCCCGTGGAGGCCCTGCGCGACATTCAAGCTGTGCTGCACGCGAAAGGAAAGCTTTGAACCTCGACCAGTTTCAATCCGCCATGGAATCCGCGCTCGCCGGAATCCGCAAAGTCATCATCGGGCAGGATGACGCCATCCGCTATTCGCTGGTGGTGGTGTTGTGCAATCAGCACGCGCTCATCGAAGGTGTCCCCGGCCTGGGCAAGACGTTGCTGGCGCGCACCCTGGCAGCCGTCCTCGGCTCCGAATTCAAACGCATTCAATTCACGCCGGACCTGATGCCCGCGGACATCACCGGCACCAATATTTTCAACCTGCAGCGCAACGAGTTTTCGCTGGTGAAAGGACCGCTCTTCACCACCTTCCTGCTGGCCGACGAGATCAACCGCGCACCCGCAAAAACGCAATCCGCGCTGCTCGAAGCCATGCAGGAGCGCACCGTCACCATCGATCGCGAAACCCATCGCCTGTCGCCCCACTTCACCGTGTTCGCCACCCAGAACCCCATCGAATCCGAAGGCACCTATCCACTGCCGGAAGCGCAGAAGGACCGTTTCATGCTCAAGATATCCATGACGTGGCCCACCGGCGAAGACGAGTTGTCCCTGGCCTCGCGCAGCCTGGGCGATGCCGCGCCGGAGTCCGTGTTGCTGCGCGGGGAAGTGAGTCCCTCTCTCTCGGAAGCCGAACTGGCCGGCCTCCGGGCCTCTCTGGACACCCTGCTGGTGAGTCCGCAGTTGATCGAATACGCCGTGCAGGTGGTCCGCCGCACGCGCACCGACGATAGCATCCTGGTGGGCGCCGGACCGCGCGCCACGCAATCCCTGTTGCGCGCCGCGCGCGCCTGGGCGGGACTCTCCGGCCGCGATTTCGTGAGTCCCGACGACATCCGCGCCGTGGCCGTGCCGGTACTGGAACATCGCCTGCTCCTGCGGCCGGAATCGGAACTGGAAGGAGTGCGCGCCAGCGAAGTTCTCGACCGCATTCTCCACGAAGTGCCGGTGCCCCGTTAATTACCGCTTCCCCACTTCCAGCGCCACCGGCCGGGCCACCGATCCCACCGCCGGGTCATAATACTCGTACACCCGCGATTGGAACGTGCGCGCCCGAATCGGATACTTCGCCCGCAGCCGGTAATGCAGCGTCACGCTATCCCCCGCCGCCAGCGAATCGAAATACAGAATCGCCTGCGTGGCCGTCTGCGTGAACTTCTCCAGCCGCCCGCTCTTCCTTCCCGCGCTTTTCTCCTGGTACGCCTGCAGGTCTTCGCTCAGCAAATCGAACCCCGGCGGAATCCCCAGGTCCACCATCACCATGTTGGCCGCTTTCCCCAGATTGTTCCGCACTGTCGCGGTCGCCGTCGCCACGTCGTCCTGCGCCAGCCGCGTCCGGTCGTACGTCACGGTGATCGAAAGCGGCTCGTTCGCGGGCTTCTCCGTCCACGGAATAAAATACCGGCCCGCCACCTGGTACGCCAGCCCGCCTTTGCCGTTGAACCGGATCTCCACGTTCTGCGCCGCCTTGCCGTCTACGCTCTTGAACACGAACTGATGCAGCAGATCGTTATTCTCCGGCGTGAGCGCCAGCGTCTGCACCGTCCTGCCGTTCAGCGAGATTTCCACCGTGCCGCGCACGTCCGCCGCGCCTTTTTCCGTCGAGAGCAGCAGCGCCCGTAGCGCCATGATGGTGGCCTGCGTGGTCCCCCAAGCGCCCGTGGCATCCTTCTTCGAGGCGAGATATGCCAGCGCTTTGCGCGCTGCCTCCGAAGCTTCGCCCCATTTCAGCAGCGCCTGCACCGCCAGTCCCGTGGTCTCTACCGCCGCGCTCGCTCCCGTGGAATACACGCCGGTCTCCTGCGACGCCCACCACGCCTGATCGTCCTTCTCCGTGCGCGCATCCAGCAGCAGCCGCATCGCTTCGCTGGTGAACGCGCGATCCTTCCCATAATCCACCGCGAAATTGGCCACCACCGCCAGCGTGTACGCGTCCATCTTCCCGTCCAGGTGCCGCCCCACATACTCGCGAGCCCGGTCCGCCGCCGCGCCGCGATAGCCGGTATTCTGCAGCGCCCACCCCAGGTACGCCGTAATCCGCGTCACGTCGCTGTTGTACCGGTTGGTGGCCCCCTCGTTGATGAACTGCGTATCGGGTTTCCAACTGCCGTCCGCCTGCTGCTGCCCCGCCAGCCACTGCTGCGTCCGCTCGATCAGTTTCGGATCCACGTCGTACACCTTGCTCATGTCCGAAAACTCCATCAGGCCGTAGGCCGTCAGAATCTTGTTGGCAGGCGGATTTCCAAACCACGAAAATCCGCCGCCCGGCACTTCAAACGTCAACAGCCGCTGATACCCGTTGGCGATGAAGCCTTCCGCCTTGGCATGAACCTCCGGCGTCAGCTTTTTCATGCGCTTCATGTAATCCAGCGCCAGCACGTTGGGATACGTGCTGGAAGAGGTCTGCTCGAAGCACCCGCCCGGCATCCGCAGAATGCTGTCCATCCCTTCGATCACCTGGCTCAATGGCCCCGGATACAGCCGGACCAGCACTGTGCTCGCCTCCCCAATCGCCGTGGCCGGGAAAATCACGGCGTGCTGCACCGCGCTCTCCAGCCGCCCGTTGAACACCACGCTCTGCTCGCGTCCGTTCGGCACCACTTCGATTTCGCGCACCACGATGTCCGCCCGTCCGCGCCATTCTTCGCCGAAAGCGTCAGTTTGAACTTGCCGATCCGTTTGGCCTCCACCGTAAACTGCGCGCCGCCCACGCGGCCGGAATCCACGGCGAGCGTTTTATCGGCTGTGTCCTCCACCAGCGCGAACCAGTCGGCCGGCTGCAATTGCAGATCCACCGCGCCCTTCGTCCCGGAGTAGTTGTAGACCGCCACCGGAATCGAAACCCGGTCGCCCTGTGTCAGCGTCACCGGCAGATCCAGATCGATGAAGAAATCCTGAAACACTTTGATGCTGCGACGTCGCCGCTGCCCAATGCGCCCCGCGGCGTCGAAGCCATCATGCCATGCGCCACGTGGTGATGGAGTCGGCCAGCGGAATGGAGATGCTGGCTTCGCCGTTTCCATCGGTAATGATCTCGGGATTGATGTACAGCGCTTCGGGAAAATAGGAGCGCGTCCGCGGCGCCGCCGCGCCCTCCAGTTTCTTGGTGCTGGCGCCATCCAATGCTTTAAAGGCGGCATTTTCGGCGACAAACTCCCTGCGCATCATCATGGGAGCGGCCACCGGCACGCCGGTTGCGACGCCGCCCACGATCCCTCCCAGGACGCCGCCTCCGCCGAAGCCAGCCTGAGCCATCTGCGTCACTTCAACCCATCTGCCGCCATCCTGATGGCGCAACGCCGCCGACACCACCGCACGATCCCGCGCGCTCAGCGCGATCTTCCGCGAAACCTTTTCCGTCCCGCCGGACACCGCCAGTTCGTAGTCGCCCGGCGGAATCCCCGCCAGCGTGAATCTCCCAGTCGCTATTGGCATGCGCCAGCGCGCTGATTCCCGTCCGTCGCAGTCAGCGTCACCGTCGCCCCTTCCACTGCCCCGCCCTGCTGGTCCACCACCACTCCGGTCACTTCCGCGCGGCCGTTGAACGCCCCACGGTCATGCTCCACATTCACATCCACGGCGCTCGCCCCGGCGCTGGGCCGCCCCACAATCTTCGTCCGCGCTATCAAACCGGCCACCACGTCGTCGGGCGTATTGAACTGCTTGTCCGGCCCCGCGCTGCGCATTACGAAGTATGTCTGCTGCGCCCACGGCGGGCGAGACAACTGCACCTTCGTACCCCATGCGTCCGTGACCTCTGCGCGCGAATCCGCCACCTTCCGGACCAGGGCCGCCCGGTAGCGCCCGGCATACTCCGCCGCTTTCGCCATCGGCGCGCCCCGCCCCACCTCGGTCTCGAACCGGTTGCCCGCGTTACATCTCCGTAGCCGCGAACAGCGCCCGCGCCGCCCGGTCTCGCTGCCCGCCCTGCGCACCGGCTCACAACTTCCGGCATGCCGATCGAGTGGATCTCGTACCGCGGCTTCATGGCCTCCTGCTCCAGGTAGAAGAACACCTTGGCAAAGCCCGGCTGCTTCTCGGCCAGCGCGAATACGGCCTCATCCACCACCTGCAGCCCCAGCGCCGCCTGCACGCCCTGCCCGCGCGAGTTGGTCACGCGGAAGCGGATGCGCGCATCGTCGCCCGGCTTATAGCTGGCGGACTCCGACCGCCGTCTCCACCTTCAGTTCATCCGCCGGCTGCACGAACACCAGCCGGTGGTCGCCGACCGGCCGCGCATCCCGGCCGAACAGGTACGCGTTGCAATCCAGCGTTCCCGCCAGGTCCGGCGTCGCCGTCAGCGCCAGCTCCGCCTGGCCGTTGACCATGTCCAGATCGCGCGTCAGCACCGTCTGCCCTTCCTTCACGATGTCCACGTACACGGCCCCGCGCCTGCTTCGTCGAAAAGACTGTGCAGCTGCATCGCGGTCGCCCGCGCGATACACCGCGCGCTCCGTGCGCAGCAGAATCTGGTCCTCGCCCTGCGCGCAATTCCAGCGGCACCGTCGTCGTGAGCCGGTTGCCTTCCGCGTCGCTCGCCTCCACGCGAAGGTCGCCCGCGCCTGCTTTCACGCCGGACCACTGCCACCCCGCCCGCATCGGTGTTCACGTTCTGGTCCGCATTCCCCTGCGCGTGTACCGTCAGATCGGTCGCCGCCGGAGCTGCCGTCCGCGATAAGAAGTCAGCACGAAAACCTGGTTTTCCAGATGCGGCGACCAGCGTGCCGCCCTCCGGCACCGCCGTGATGAGCAGCGGCGATTCGCTCACCGTCACCGGCTCGCCGCGCGTCTCCGCATGGCCCGCCGAATCTTTCACCGTCGCTTCGATCAGCACCCGGGCCGCGCCCTGGTCAGCGCCGCCCCGCGAAATAAGCGGGCAGCCGCAGGTCGAATCGATACGCGCCGTCGGCATCGGTCTTGCCGCTGCACCGCCCGGCCTCGAACCTGCGCCACATCCATCCCCGAAGCCTTCACCGTGACTTCGGCCAGGTCCACCGGCTTGCCAAAGAAATAATTGGCGCGCACCGTCCCGGTCACGTGGTCGCCCGGGCGGTAGCCGTGCTTGCCGTCTTGTCGCAAACTCCACCGCCACCTTGAACTTCGGTAGAACATACCGCTCCACCTTCAGCGCCAGCTCCGCGCGATTCTCGCCCATCAGCGCGCGCACGTGATAGGTCCCCAGGTTCACCTCGTCCGCCAGTCCGAACTCCGCCGACGCGATCCCGAACCGGTCCGTCTGCGTCGCGTTCTTGAACACCTTGTTGCCGCGCGAATCTTCCACTTCGAAGGTCAACGCGCGATTCGCCATGGCCTCGTGCCGCGCCCGGTCCAGCGCCAGCGCCCGCACATGCATCGTCTGCCCCGGCTGGTAGATGGGCTTCTCGGTCGTGAGCAGGATGGAAGCCTTGTCTTCTAGCCGCACCTGCTCGCGATACTCGGCCGCGCCAACCGGCGTTTCCACCGCGTACCGCAGCGTATAGCCGCCCGTCACCCCCGCCGGCAGCCGGAACTGCGCCTCCGCCGTCCCGCGCGCATTCAGCCTCCCGGCATATAAAAGCTGCCCCTTCGCTCCTTCGATCCGCAGCGTCGAACCCCCGGCGACCGGCTGGTTCTTTGTGTCCGTCACGATTACCCTCACCGCCGCATTGCCACCCGCCAGATACGATCGCTGCCCCAGAATATGAACCACCGGCCTGCGCAGGATGCTCGAAATCGAATCCGTCCCCTCCACCGCCGGCCGCGTTTGTCCGCTGTAAATAAAGCGATACCGCAGCCGGTGCCACACGAGGTCCTCTACAGGCAACGCCTTGCTGAGCTGCACCGCCTCGCTCCACGCACCTGGAGCCGCGCCCACTTCCACCCGCCGCTCCAGCCGCCCGATTACTTCGTCTTCGGGACTTAGCACTTCCACCGTAAGTTGCCCCGTGCCTGCATGAATCCCGCGATAAGGAATAGTTACTTGCAGAGTTCCGTTGGTATAAGTGGCGCCTGCATCAGATTCCGCTTCCGGCAGCCCTTGCACTCTAACTGCGATCGCGGCCATCAATGCCGCCAGAAAAAGGAGAGTCCACGCGAACCGGTATTTCATTTCGAGCTCCTGGACGCACGAAGACTTGGACCGCGCCAATGCGCCGATTGTTCCCGTCCGTCACTGTGGAATGTCTCCGCACGCCGCTTCCTTTCACACCCGCACCCCGCGATACACTGTCTCCGTGATAGACAGGCGCACTTTCTTCCAATCCGCCGCCATGGGATTCGCCGCCTCCGCACCAGCCGCTCCCCTGGCGCAGACCGACCGCCAATACTGGCTCGACGTGCTCGATCGTCTCGCCGGCCCGGTCCTGCGCCATCTCGCCGCCGGAACCCTGAAGCGCGAAATGCCCGTCGAATCCGTCACCGGCAACGTCTCCGACCGCCGCAAATACACCCACCTCGAAGCCTTCGGCCGCCTCCTCGCCGGCATCGCTCCCTGGCTCCACGTGGACCTCGACCCCGGAGCCGAGCGCGACCTCCAGCAGCGCTACCGCACGCTCGCCCGCGATGCCATGCGCAGCGCCACCGACCCCGCCTCCCCCGACTTCCTCAATTTCCACGAAGGCGGCCAGCCCCTGGTCGATTGCGGCTTCCTCGCGCAAGCCATCCTCCGCGCGCCGGCCGAACTATGGGACAGCCTCGACTCCGCCACGAAGAAGAATCTTGCCGCCGCGCTTACGTCCTGCCGCGTCATCCAGCCGCCCTTCAACAACTGGCTGCTGTTCGCCGCCACCGTCGAAGCCGCCCTCGCCGTCATGGGCGAGCGCTGGGACACCATGCGTATTGATTACGCTGTCCGCCAGCACCAGCAATGGTACGTCGGCGACGGCGTCTATGGCGATGGCCCCACTTCCACTTCGATTACTACAACAGCTACGTCATCCAACCCATGCTGCTGGACGTGCTCCGGGCCATCCGTCCGCACGCGCGCACCTGGGAACCTTTCGCCGCCGAAACGCTGGTCCGCGCCCACCGCTACGCCGCCATTCAGGAGCGCCTGATCGCGCCGGACGGCACATTTCCTGCCATAGGCCGTTCCATCACCTACCGCTGCGGCGCCTTCCACCTGCTGGCGCAAATGGCCCTGCTCGGCGAGTTCCGCCGCCACGCCGCAAGTCCGCACCGCCCTCACCGCCGTGATTCGCCGAACCCTGGAAGCCCCCGGCACCTTCGACAACGCGGCTGGCTTACCATCGGCCTCTGCGGCCATCAACCCCATCTGGGCGAGACCGTACATCTCCACCGGCAGTCTCTACTTATGCGCCACCGCCCTCCTGCCCCTGGGCCTTCCGCCCTCGCACCCCTTCTGGACCGCCGCCGCCGAACCGTGCACCTCCCAGCGTGTCTGGACCGGCCAGGACCTCCCCGCCGACCACGCTATCGCTTGAGGCATTAAGATCTCAATACGCTAAAAGGTGCTAGCTTGGACAGAAGGAGACCACGGATCTCCTCACCCATATGACAAACTTCGCCACGTTCTGCTCCAGGCTCCTGCTTGTCTTTGCAGTTCCAACCGCCGCAATGGCCGCCTGCACGCTGACCATTACAAACGGCTACGGTACCAGCAACTCGACCGGCATTTATGGGTTCTCCGCCTCCGGGACATCCAACGCCGGGTTCGCGCCCTCAACGCCATTCGCCGTGACCGTCACGCCACTCTCCGGCTGCCCGGCATGGACGTCTGCTTCCTCCGATACGACATTCGTCAACATTGTGTCCGGCGCCGGCGGAACCGGAATCGGAGCTCTGACGTTCAACGTTTTCGCCAACGCGCATCCGTCCGACCGGATTGCCACCATCACCGTGACGGCCGGAAGCGCCTCTGTGAATTACGTTGTCAGTCAATCCGGCTCGACGGAGTCCCTGTCGAACCGCGAAGTACGGGCGCTGTATCAGCGAATCCTCGGCAGGGAACCGGATTCCAGCGGATTTACCTTTTGGCTGGGTGTTGCCAATGCGAATCCCGGCGGCCTGGGCATGATGGTGGACAACTTTCTGACCAGTCCGGAAGCCTTGAATACCGACTTCCTGCCGCTCGCCATCCACCAATCCATTCTCGGGACGCCTGCCGGGTCGCTGCCGCCGGTGACTTACGCCGCCTGGAACAGCAGCGTGAACGCTTTCCGGGCCGCGGGAGCATTCGATGCCGGCGGCTTGACACCGGCCGGTGTGGGAGCCGCGGTCGCGTTGGCGAACAGGCTGTTCAATTCCGACGCGTTCACTGCCGGATTGGCTTCGGTCACCGTTCCGCTTTGTCCGATTGGCGCTTCCCTCACGGCACAGCAAATTACCGCGCTGTACCAAAATGCATTGGGTGTGCCTCCGAGCTGTACGCAACTCTCCGCGTTCAGTGGAATATACAAGCAGGGAATAATCAGTGCGGCGTACAACCCCGCTAATGCCGCGGTGGTAATCACGTTCACTGGCGGCGCCATAGTGGAAATTCCAGTCTCGTGGGTCCAGTCGGCGTTAGGAAAGCTACTGAAGAACCCGGCACTCCAGAACCGTACCAACCCGCTGTTCATCGACCTGATGTACTACACGATCCTGGGGCGCGATCCGGATCCGGCTGGATTCAATTTCTGGCGGAATGTCGCCAACGGCGGCGGTCCCGGGGTTTACTTCCTGCCGTCAGGAGGAATCCCCGCGGCCATACGCACTGCGATTGAAGGTTCGGGCGCTCCGAACGAAGGCTTTGTGGGCAGCGCCGAGTTCTTGAACCTGTTCAAATGACGCTCACTCGCAAGACACTCCACGGCGGAAGGATGTTTCAGTGGGTCATGGAGTAGATGATGTAGTTGACGCCGATGCGGATGCCGAGCGCGGCGTAGTGTTCGGGGTATGACGGAGCGTCGGCCCACTCCCAGGAATCGCCGATATCGGATTGATAGGTGATGGCCACCATGAGGCGGCCACGATCGTCGAATATGCCGCGCCAGTGATCGGGGCAGCCTTCGCATTTCCAGCTACGGCCGGCGCGGACGGAGCCCTGGCTGGCCACCTGGTAGCGATCGTTCAGGTCGTAGACGGTGTGAAAGATGGCTTCTTTGTTGTCCAGTTCGACCACCCCGCGGTCGGGAAAGACCTTCTTCATACTGGCCATGAAGACGTCCCATTCATAGTCGCCCCAGAAATCGTCGGCCATGAAGAACCCGCCGCGCAGCAGGTATTCGCGCATGCTTTTGGCCTGGGCGTCGGTGAGCTGCCAGTGGCCGGTCTGCACGGCGTAGAGCCAGGGCCAGTCATAGACGCTGCCGCTATCCAGGTTGACGGGTTGCTCCACGGAGCGCACCTGAATGCGGGTGAGGCGGCGGACGGCTTGCAGGAAATGGCGGTCGGCGCGCGGATAATCCTGAGTCCAGATGGAGTCGCCTTCGCGCCAGTCGCCGCTGCCGCGGTAGCCGCGGAATCCGTAGCCGCGTCCGTAGCGGCCGCCGGGCGCGGGCGGGTACATCAGGCGGGCGAAAACGAACTCGGTCTTTTCCCGCCAGTCCGGCGGAAGCGGAATGTCGCCCAAACGATACTCCACCCCGGGATACTCGCGAAACGGCTGTTGGAAAGCGAAGAGGGTTCCCAGCAAAAGAAGGGCCGTACCCAGCGCGAAAACCCAGCGGACGGACATGGGAATACCTTGCGTTGAGAATATCATGTAAGACATGCCCGAAGACGAACTGCCGCGCCGGCTATCGCTGCTCGACTCGGTGACCATTGTAGTGGGCACGATTATCGGCTCGGGCATCTTTCTGGTGCCGAACCTCATCGCGCGAAATCTTTCGTCGCCGGGCCTGATCCTCGGGGTCTGGGTCTTCACCGGATTTCTTTCCTTCTTCGGAGCGCTGGCCTACGCGGAGCTGGGCGCGATGATGCCGGCCACCGGCGGGCAGTACGTGTATCTGCGCGAATGCTACGGCCCGCTGGCTGCATTCCTGTGCGGGTGGACCTATTTCTTCGTGGTGCTTTCGGCGGCAGTGGCGTGGCTCGCCATCGCCTTCGCCGACTATGTGGGATATTTCGTGCCGCTCACTCCAGTCTTCTCGAAGCTCATCGCGCTGGGGCTGATTCTGGCCATTACCCTGATCAACTATCGCGGCGTGGCGATGGGCGCGGCGGTGCAGAATCTTTTTACCTTCCTGAAGCTGGCCGGGCTGGGCGTGCTGATTGTGGCCGCGTTTCTTCATGGCGGCAATGCGCCGCCCCCGGGGGCGGCAACGGTGCCGTTTTCGGTGTCCGCATTCGGCGTTGCGATGATTTCCTGCCTGCTCTCATACGATGGCTGGGTGGCGCTGAGCTGCATGGCGGGCGAGGTGAGAAATCCCAAGCGAAATCTCACCCTGGCGGCGGCTCTCGGGCTGACCATCGTGATCGCGGTGTATGTGCTGGCCAACGTGGCCTATTTGCGCGTCCTTTCCGTGTCTCAGATCGCCGGCGCCGAACGCGTGGGAGCGCTTGTGGCGGAGCGCGCCATAGGTCCATTCGGCGCGAGCCTGGTATCGCTCACCATCCTGCTTTCCATCGCGGGCTCAGCCAACGGATGGGCCATGGCAGCGCCGCGCATCTACTTTGCGCAGGCTCGCGACGGCCTGTTTTTCAGCCGTTTTGGCTCCATTCATCCGCTGTATCGGACTCCGGCATTCTCCATCCTGGCATTCGGCTTGTGGTGTGCGCTGCTGGTCCTGACCGGCTCATACGAAACGCTGGCAAGCTATGCGATGTTCGCGGCATGGGTATTTTACGGGCTCACCAGCATGGGTGTGATGGTGCTGCGGCGCAGGCACCCGGAGCGTCCCCGTCCGTATCGAATGCCGGGCTATCCGTTCACACTGTTGCTGTTTCTGGCCGTGGCGCTGGGGTTTGTGATCAATACTTTCGTGGCCACGCCGGGGCCCGCGGCAGTGGGCACGCTGTTGATTGCAACGGGCGTGCCGGTGTTTTTCGTCTGGCGGCGTATCCCTCAAAAGGGCTAGAACAGCCTTTCCGGAAACGCGCGGTTGGTCTCCTGCGTCACGATAACAGCACCAGAGAACGGAGAATAGGGATTAATGTCTGCAACGGCAGGCGCTTTCGCGCTAGACCGCGTATATGCCCAATGTGTGAACCCGCAATGGGTCCGCCTGCTGAATCTGCTCCAGATGAATGTACGCTACGAACGGTGTAGCGGCGCCGAACTGTTCACCGATGGTGGCCGCAGGGTTCTGGATTTTCTTTCGGGATATTGCGTTCATAACACGGGTCACAACCACCCCGCCATTATCGATGCGCTGCGCGACGAACTTAGCCGCGGCGGCCCGGTCATGCTGCAGAGTCACGTACCGGAACTTGCGGCCGAACTGGCGCACCGCCTGACAGTGCGCGCCGGCGGCGGCTTGGAGCGGGCTTTTTTCACCAACTCAGGCAGCGAAGGCGTGGAAACGGCCATTAAATTTGCGCGGGCACACACACGCCGCGCGGGCCTATTGTACGCGGAGGGGGCGTTTCACGGTCTGACCTGCGGCGCTCTTTCGCTGATGTCCGATGCCCACTGGAGCGAAGGCTTCGGCCCCTTACTTGCAGATACGCAGGCAGTGCCGTTCGAGAACATAACAGCGCTGGAACAGCAACTCGCCACAAAGAAATTCGCCGCATTTATCGTAGAGCCGATCCAATCGGAAGGTGGAATCCGTGTGCCCGCGGCCGGGTACCTGAAAGCGGCGCAGGCGCTGTGCCGCCGCTACGGAACTCTATTTGTGCTGGACGAAGTGCAGACCGGCATGTGGCGCACGGGAGATTTTCTGGCGGCGCACAAACTGGGCGTGCAGCCCGATATGGTGATCCTGGCCAAGGCGCTGAGCGGCGGATTGGTGCCGGTTGGCGCGGTTTTGACCACGACGGCGATTTCTAATTCCGTTTTCAGCTCCATGCAGAAGGCCTTCGTGCACGCATCTACGTTCGGCGAAAACGCTCTGGCCATGCGCGCCGGGCTGGCTACGATGGATGTCCTGGAAGGCGAGAGGCTGGGCGCTGCCGCTACCCGTCTGGGCGCGCAACTGAGAGAGCAGTTGCGCCATGCGCTGGCGCCGTACGAAATGGTGAAGAGCGTTCCCGGCGAGGGGTTGTTGTGCGGAATCGAATTCACCGCGCCTCACACGCTTCGCTTGCGAGTGGCCTTCGAAGCGTTCCGCAGGATTCACGGCGGCATGTTCGGTCAGATCGTAGTGATGCGGCTATTCCGCGATCACGACATGCTCACGCAGATCTGCGGCAATAATTTCATGGTCCTTAAGGCGGCTCCGCCGCTGGTCGCAAAGGAATCGCACCTGGAGCAATTCGTTTCCGCGGTGCGGAACGTAGTGGATCTGGCGCACAACTCTACGGCCTTCTGGGGCGAAGCCCTCGGTCTGGCACGGCGCGCCGTAAACATATAAACGACGTCATGCAATATCAAAATTGGGTTCTGGTCTTTGCGATTGGTTTTTGCGCCCTGCCGGCGGCAGCGGACGCTCCGCTCCTGGACAACGGCTACCGGCACATGTACGACCTGCAATTCATCCAGGCTCACGACAGCTTCCACGAATTTGAGCGGACCCATCCGGGAGACCCGATGGGACCGGCATCCGATGCCGCCGCGTATCTGTTCACGGAGTTCGACCGCCTGCATATTTTGCAATCGGAGTTCTTCGTGCAGGAACAGCACTTCTATACCGACAAAAAGCTGTCTCCGGATCCTGAATTAAAGCAGCGCTTCGAGCAGGATCTCGCGGCGGCGCGACGGCTGGCCGGCGCGGCGCCGGCCGATGCCAATGCGCAATTCGCGCTACTGCTGGCGCGCGGGCTGGAGTCCGATTACCTGGCGCTGGTAGAGAAGCGCTATGGGGCATCCTTCCAGGAGATGAAAGCCGGACGGCAATTGGCCGAACAGCTTTTGTCCGCACATCCCGAATACTATGACGCCTGGATTGCGGTGGGCGTCGAAAATTATATGCTGAGTGTCAAACCCGCACCCGTTCGCTGGCTGCTGCGCCTGGCCGGTGGAGAGACCGATCGCGATCTAGGAATCGAAAAGCTGAGGATCACCGCAACGAAGGGTCATTACCTGAAGCCGTTCGCGCGCCTGCTGCTGGCGGTGGCCGCCCTACGGGACGGCAATCGCAAGGAAGCCCACGATACCCTGGCCGGCCTGTGCCAGGAGTATCCGCACAATCCTCTGTACGCGCAGGAACTGGCAAGGCTGCAACCGGCCGGGGGCGTTGCCCGGTAATGCCATCCCAATCTTCGACGGACGTCTTCGTCATCGGAGGCGGTCCGGCCGGTCTGGCTGCCGCCTTAGCCGCGCGCCGTCGCGGATTCTCCGTCACGGTCGCCGATTCGTCCGTGCCGCCCATTGACAAAGCATGTGGAGAGGGCATTATGCCCGATGGATTGACCGCGGCGCGTTCGCTCGGGCTGGACCTGGAGACCGGCGAGGCGCAGCGCTTCCGCGGAATTCGTTTTTGCGGGGGCGATCATGCCGTGGAAGCCGCGTTCCCGCGCGGCTATGGCCTGGGCATGCGGCGGACGGAACTGCATCAACTGATGGTGGATCGTGCAGCCGATGCCGGAGTGCGCATGATGTGGGGCGCACGCGTCGCCGGCATTGGCCCCGGACAGGTCACTGTAAACGGCGGCACAGTGCCCGCGCGCTGGATTGTGGGCGCCGATGGCGGTCATTCGGCCGTGCGGCGGTGGGCCGGCCTGGACCGCTGCGAGCGTAGCAGCCTGCGGTACGGATTTCGGCGGCACTATCAGGTGGCTCCGTGGAGCGAGTACATGGAACTGCACTGGGGCAACGGCTGCCAGCTTTACGTGACGCCGGTAAGCAGCCGCGAGGTTTGCGTGGTGTTGATATCGCGCAACCCGCGCCTGCGCCTGGATGCCGCACTGCCGCAGTTTGCCGATGTGCAGCGGCGCCTGGCCGGTCGTCTGGCGACGCCGGAACGCGGGGGAATCTCGGCCTCGCGCCGCCTGCGGGCCGTCTACCGCGGCGATGTAGCGCTGCTGGGAGACGCCTCCGGCTCCGTGGATGCGGTCACCGGAGAGGGCCTCTGCCTGCTGTTTCAACAGTCCGTGGCGCTGGCCCAGGCTCTGGAGGCAGATGACCTGTCCCGGTACCAGGCGGAGCACCGACGCATCGGCAAGCGGCCGGAGTTAATGGCGGACCTGATGCTGTTCATGGACACGCGCACGCGTCTGCGGACGCGCACCATTCGCGCGCTGGAATCGAAGCCGGCCCTGTTTCGCCGGATGCTGGCCCTGCACGTGGGAGAGTTGAACCCGCGGCAGATTCTCACTAACGGAGTCGCACTGGGATGGCAAATTCTCACCGTATGATCAAAACATCGCGTATTCTCTTGTCTCAATTGGCTTGCGCCGCACTGCTCGCGGCGGCCACGCTTCCGGTTCTGCACCAAAGCCTGCAGGTGGATCCGGCCGAGACGAAGGTGGAGTTCACTCTGCCTTCGGTGCTGCACACCGTGCACGGAACCTTCGCGTTGAAGCGGGGCACCATTCAATTCGACCCAGCCACGGGCAAAGCGTCCGGGGAGTTGGTGGTGGACGCAACCAGCGGCAACAGTGGCAATGGAGCGCGCGACCGCCGCATGAATAAAGACATCCTGCAGAGCGACAAGTTTCCGGAAATCGTATTCCGGCCCGATCGCGTGGATGGAAAAGTGCTCCCGCAGGGCGCATCGCAGGCACAGATGCACGGCATCTTTTCCATTCACGGAGAAGACCACGAAATCGTGATGCCGCTGGAGGTGCAAGCCTCCGAGGGCCAGTACACCGCAGTCGGCCATTTCAGCGTTCCGTATGTGAAATGGGGGATGAAGAACCCCAGCACCCTGATGCTGCGCGTGAACGATACGGTGGACATCAAGATCGAAACCGTGGCCAAGATCGCGCGCTAGGCTAGCGCCGCTTCTCGAAGAACTCCTGGAGGAGTTCCACGCACTCCACGGCGAGCAGGCCTTCTTCCACTTCCACCCGGTGATTCAGCACGTCGGAATCGGCCAGGCGGAACTTGCTGCGCACGCCACCGAAACGAAGGTCGCGTCCGCCGAATACCAGACGGCGAACGCGGGCCGCTACCAGCGCACCCGCGCACATCACGCAGGGTTCGAGGGTGCAATAGAGCGTGGCGTCCTCCAGGCGGTAGTTGGCCAGGCGCCCGGCGGCTTCGCGCAGGGCCAGAATCTCGGCATGAGCCGTGGGGTCATTCCGGGTGACGGGCGAATTCCATCCGCGCCCGGCGACTTCGCCATTGGCCACTACCACCGCACCGACCGGCACTTCGCCCGCGCCAGCCGCCACACGCGCCAGGCGCAACGCTTCGCGCATGTACTGTTCGTCAGAGTCCACTCGTTTATAATACGGAAATCTTTTATGGCTGAACTGGAAATCCACCACGAAGTCGAGCACGAATCCGATCCGACGGGAAGGGCCGTAGGCGTCCTGGCCGCTGTTTTGGCTGTGGTGCTGGCGGTTGTGACCATCGCATCGCACCGCACTCACACCGCCGCGATCATGCACAAATCCACCGCCAACGACCAGTGGTCTTACTATCAGGCCACGCGCGTGAAGTCTCACAACATCGAATTAGGTGAAAACCTGGTTAGTGTTTTGGGCGTCAAAAACGCGGCCGCGGACAAAATGCTGGCCAATTACGCGGCGCAAAAGACAGAGTACGAACAACGCTCCGACGCCATCCAGAAAAAAGCTCAGCAGTTTGACGAAATGGCCGAGGCCGACGAGAGCCGCGCCCTGCGCTTCGACATTGGTGAAGGGCTCCTCGAAATCGGCCTGGTACTCAGTTCCCTGTACTTCATTTCGAAGAAGAAGATGTTCCCCTTGATGGGCGTCATCGCCGGCGCCGCCGGTGTTCTGATCGCGGCCTCGGGACTGGCAATGTGACTGGTTACTCGCGCGCTTTTCAATGCCGGAAATGGCGAATGCCGGTAAACACCATGGCGACGCCCAGGCGGTCCGCGGCCGCGATCACTTCCTCATCGCGAATGCTGCCGCCGGGCTGAATGAAAGCGGTGGCGCCGTGCCGCGCGGCTTCCTCGACACCGTCGGGAAACGGGAAGAAGGCGTCGGACGCCACCACCTCCCGCTAAGCGGCAGAATTGCCTTCATGGCGCCCAGTTTCACCGAATCGACGCGGCTCATCTGGCCCGCGCCCACACCGATGGTCTGACCCGCGCGCGCGTAGACAATGGCATTGCTCTTGACGTGCTTGGCCACGCGCCACCCGAACTCCAGCGCGCGCCATTCCTCCGCGGTGGGTGCGCGCTTCGATTTCACCACCGCCTGGGCGCGGTCCAATTGGGCGCTGTCCGCCGTCTGCGCCAGATATCCGCCCGAAATCGATTTCACTACCAGCGGGTCCGCCGCCGCTACCACCTGCATCACGCGCAGATTTTTGCGGGCACGCAGAATGGCGAGCGCTTCCGGCGCATAGGCTGGCGCGGCGATAGCCTCCACGAACGTTTTGGCGATTTCGCGCGCCGTCTCTTCATCCACCGCGCGATTCACGGCGATGACGCCGCCATAGGCCGAAACCGGGTCGCACGCCAGCGCCTGGCGATACGCTTCGGCCAGCGTCTCCTGCTCGGCGCACCCGCAGGGGTTGGTGTGCTTGATGATCGCCACGGCGGGCGACGGAAATTCGCAGGCCAGTTGCCACGCCGCGTCCAGGTCCACCAGGTTGTTGTAGGAAAGTTCCTTGCCGTGAAGTTGTGTTGCGCCGGCGATTCCCTTGCTGCCCGTAGCGTAGAGCGCCGCCGACTGGTGCGGATTCTCGCCGTAACGCAGGTCCATGGCTTTGGGCACGCGCAGATTCAACTCCTGCGGCAAAGCACCGGAGGGCGCGTCCACCTGCGCCAGTCGCGCGGTGATGGCGGCATCGTATTCCGCGGTGGTGCGAAACGCCTTGCGGGCCAGATTCCATTTGGTCTCTTGCGAGAGCTCTCCGGAATTCGCCTTCAATTCCGCCAGGATGGCGGGATACTCCAACGGCGAAACCACCACGGCCACGTCCTGATGGTTCTTCGCGGCCGCGCGGATCATCGTGGGGCCGCCGATGTCGATGTTTTCGATCAGTTCTTCGAGCGTGACGCCGGCCTTTGCCGCGACATCTTCAAAGCGGTAGAGGTTGACCACCACCATATCGATGGGCGCGATGGCGTGCTGTGCGAGGGCCTGCATATGATCGGCGCGGCCGCGAATGGCGAGCATCCCGGCGGCAATTTTGGGATGGAGCGTCTTCACGCGGCCATCCAGCATTTCCGGAAAGCCGGTCACATCGGCGACATCGCGCACCGCGATTCCCGCTTCGCGCATGATGCGCGCCGTGCCTCCCGTGGAGATAATTTCCGCGCCCAGCGCGCTCAATTCGCGCGCCAAATCCAGAATGCCTGTCTTATCGGTGACACTGATCAATACCCGCTGAATTTTGCTCATCTATTTGCAAGGTAGCAGAAACGCGGGCCTGTCCGTCCCGGCGGCGGTTTATTGTCCCCTGCCGGCCATCGTTCCTCCCCTGCCGGCGGGACGGGGCGGAGCCACGTAGTCTACGAGTTCATCGACCGGCTTCTTCCCGGCCCACGCGATGCCGCGGAGCAAGGTGCGCTGAATCTGGTAATTGGCGAAATCGGCGTAGGTGTGGCCCTGCATCCACACGAACGCCCGGGCAGGCTGACCGCCGGGCACCGTGTGTTCGTACGTCCAGATCTGCGGCACCACTTCGCCCTTATGGTCGCCGGCGCTGCGCGTGGGCGCGATCTGCGCGGTTGCCAGCACGTGGATGGCGGGGTCTTTCGCCCACGTCATCAGGAAGAAGGCTTCATCGAAAAGCGTGATGTCGGACATGTCCTTCATGATGGGGTTGGATTTGTCCACGACCGTGTAGGGGATGGGCGCGTCCAGAGTGTAGTTCACCTCGCCATGCTTCTTTGCGCCGCCCACCAGCGTCGCAAAATAGGCGGGATCGGGGCCGCACAAAGAGTCATGCAGACTCACCAGGCCGCCGCCGCGTTTGACGAACGCCTCGATCAACTCCTTTTCGGTGTCGCTCAGGTAGGCGGCGTCGCCTTTGTAGATCACCACCACGTCGGTATGTTCCAGGTCGGCGCTGCCGGGGGCATGCAACGCGCCATCGACCACGGCTCCGTGCTCGGTCAGCAGCTTGCTCCAGTCGGCAAGAAACTGCGGGTAGTCATGCTGACCCGGTCCATGGGATTTGAGGCCCGCCCAGATATAGATGTGCATGCCATTGCGATTCTGGCCGGGGGGTAGCGGGGCTCCGCCGCGGCCGCCCTGCGCCCAGGCAGACGGCAGTATCGCGACTGCCAGAAACAGCAGAAGCAGGATCCTCGATCTGAAAGACGTTCTGTTGCAATTTTGTGTTGTCGTCACAAGTCACCGCCTGGCCTTGGTATTCTTATCGGGGCCTTCCAGCGCGAAGGCCATAACGCTGTCGCCGGTCACCCGGTTATTGAAGAAGCCGCCCCCGGTGGCCGTGATCGCCACATACTGTTTGCCATCGCGTCCCTGATAGGTCATAGGGGTGGCCTCCGCTGCTCCGGGCAGTTTGAACGTCCACAACTCCTTGCCGGTCTTTGCGTCGAATGCGCGGAAACGGGCGTCATCGGTCGCGCCCACGAATACCAGGCCTCCGGCAGTCGCGATGGTGCCGCCGTTGCCGGGACGCCCGGTGTTCTGTTTGCCGGCTGGAAGGCTATCGGTGACGCCCAGCGGCACCCGCCAGGCGAACGCGCCGGTGTTCACATTGACGGCGGTCAACTCTCCCCAAGGGGGCTGCTGGCATGGCAGTTGCTGCGTCGAGTCGGCGCCGGGAATGCTGAGACGCCCACCGCCCGGCACGCCCTCGTAAGGGCCGTCGGGATCGACGCGGTTGCCGGTGCCTTTGGCCAGCGCCCGGCCGGTTTTCGGATCGTGATCCTTCTGGCCGGAGAGTTGTCCTAACTCGTTGGTGTTGACGAACAGGTAGCCCAATTGCGGATTGAACGAAGTGCCGCCCCAATTCACGCCGCCATGATTCCCGGGGAACTGCACGCGCAGCCGGTTATAAGCGGGCGGAAGGTAAGGCCCGCCGAATTGCACGCCGTCAAGAAGCTTCTTGCAGGCCGATTCCAGTTCGGGCGTGACGGTCGCAACGTCCGCCGCGCTCATCGTCATGCGTACCAGCGGCGGCGGCTTCACCGGGAACGGCTGGGTCTTCGAAGAGTGTTCCAGCGGCACTTCGCTTTGCGGCACGGGCCGCTCTTCGGCGCCGTAGATCGGCTTGCCGGTGACGCGGTCAAGCAGGAACAGGAGTCCAACCTTGGTTACCGCCACGACGGCGGGAATGGTCTTGCCGCCCTGCTTCACGTCGATCAGCGCGGGCGCGCCGGTCAAATCGGCGTCCCAGAGATCGTGGTGAACCAACTGGAAATGCCAGAGGTACTTTCCGGTATTCGCGTCGGCGGCCACCAGGCTGTTGGCGAACAGGTCATCGCCGGCGCGGTCGCCGCCATACTGGTCTACCGAAGGCGCGCCGAACGGCATGTAAACAATGCCGCGCGCGGCATCCACCGTGAGGAAGCCCCAGACATTCACGCCGGAACGGTTCTTCCAACTATCATCGGCCCAGGTATCGTTAAATTTTTCGCCTGCGCGAGGAATGGAATGAAACGTCCAGACCACCTTTCCGGTGTGAAGATCCCATGCGCGGACGTCGCCGGCGGGGCCATGCGGTGGGTTTTCCTGGGTGGTGCCTCCCGCGATAACCAGGTTTTTGTAGACGATTGGCGGTGAACTCAGCCCGTTGCGGCCGGGCAGTCCTTGCATGATTTCGGGCGTATTCAGATTGACGATGCCGTTGTCTCCGAAACCGTCGTTGGGCTTGCCGGTTTTAGCATCGAGCGAATACAACTTGCCGTCGCTGGAACCGAAAACGATCTGCGGCGGCGTCCGCGTGTCGCCGGCCCAGTATTCGATGCCGCGCGTCGCAGGCGAGCTCGAGGGAAGGTGATAGGCCCAGATTTCCTCTCCCGTGGTGGGATCCACGGCAACCACGCGGGAATACGGCGTGGACATGTACATGGTGCCGTTGATGACCAGGGGCGTGTTTTCGCTGGGGCTGAAGCCCGACCCGCCGCGACCCCGGCCGCGGCCCATCGGAGGCGCTTCCGGCGTATCCCCCACAGCGCCGCCCGCACCCCGGGCTGCCGGGGTTGGAGCGGCAGCGCCCGCGGGCTTCATGTGATAAACCCAGGCCACCTTGAGGCGGTCAACATTGGCCGGCGTGATTTCAGTAAGCGGCGAGAAGCGCATGCCGCCGGAATCGTGGCCATAGGTGGGCCATTCCTTGGATTGGCTGGCGGCGGGAACCTTGTTGGACTGCGCCAGAGCGCTTGCCAGGATGATAAGGGTGCTGCCTGCAATGAGGGTGCTTAAGGGCCGATTCATGGCGATATGGGGGGCGAACAACGATCGCAAATTACCCGGCCGCCAGCATATCACAACCTTCATCCCTCCCGTCTGTGGCAAACTAGATATCAATGCGTTGGATGCTGCTTGCGATTTCCCTCCTGTCCCTCTCCTCGGTAATTCCCGGCGCCGCTCAAGGCGATGATCTCCCCGGGGGCAAAGGAAAAGACGTTTTTCAAAGGATGTGCTCCAACTGCCACGGACTCGATCAGGTGACCAGTGCCAGGAATTCCAAGAAACAGTGGAGTAACGTGGTGGACGATATGGTCTCTCGCGGCGCGGAAGGCTCCGACGATGACGTGAATGCCGTGATCAGCTACCTTTCGCGAAACTTCGGACAGCCCGTCAACATCAATACAGCCAGCGCTAAAGAGATTCAGGACGGTCTTTCGTTCACGGCCGCGCAGTCGGCATCGATCGTTCAATACCGCACCGATAAGGGCGCATTCAAGACCTACGACGACCTCACAAAGGTCCCCGGTCTCGATGCCGGGTTGCTCGAAGAACAGAAAAAGAACATTGTGTTTTAGTTGCCAGGGGGACACCCGTTGCGTCCAGGATGTTCAGTGGGCCTTGACCTGATCCAGTGCCGTTCGCAGCAAATCTGCAAGGTGCTCGGGCTTCTCTAACGGAAATTCGTATGGGGCGGGCTTGTGACGGCCCGTCAGAATCAGATTGGTTCCTTCGGCGGAAGTGCAATAGCTGGCATTCAATTCGTGGTACTTGTTCCACGGCCAGTTATAGAGAGGCCAAAACTCGGCCGCGTCTTCGTCAAGATAGATCCGATGCTTGGCGGTTGAATTGGAGAGGTCGATTCGCACGCCTCGCATCCGAGTGGGCGGCTGTTTCCCATCCTCAATGACCATCGCGACGATGGCGGCCTCCTCAGGAAGTTGACATTGTTTCAGACGCAAGGGCAAGTGCCGCCGCTAACGGGCCGAGCCCTGCCGGTATTTCGTGCTCGTGCCCAAATGCCGGCAGAATCCGTCTGGCACCGATGCTGGCGGAGCGTGCAAGTCCATTTGTTTCAATCCCGCCCGCGGGCGGCGCCGTGGCAGGCCGAATGCCTTTGTTAGCTGCAGGGTCGGTGTACCGGAGGGAATGCCCATGAAAATCGCGAACATGTTGGTGGGACTCGCATTAGCGGCGGGGTGCGTCGCGAGCGCACCGATGGCGCTGGTGATGCTGAAGCCATCCGCCGCCGCGCCGGAGCGCGTACCCGCCGGATGGCAGCTTAAAGTGAATCGCGGAGCACCGGACCTGACCGTGATCGCCGACGGCGACAGCCGTGTCCTGCGATTCAAGAGCTCCAAATCTTCGTTCGCCATCGAACGCGCCGTGGATGTCGATGTCACCCGGTATCCGATGCTCAACTGGAACTGGAAAGTCAGTGAGCTTCCGGCGGGCGGCGATTTCCGGCGCCTCTCGACCGACGACCAGGCGGCGCAGGTTCTCGTGGTCTTCGCGGATCACCGGGTCCTCAGCTACATCTGGGACACGTCAGCGCCGAAGGGGACCTTTCAATCCGCCAGTTCCGTACCGCTGCTCCATATCTTCGCGATGGTCTGCCAGTCCGGCGGCGCGGCGCTGAATCAATGGACTCCGGAGTCGCACAATCTGGCGCGGGACTATCAGACGGCCTTCAACCGGCCGCCTTCGAATGTGAAAGGCATCCGTCTCCAGATCAACACGCAGCACACCGGCGGATCCGCCGAAAGCTATTTCGGAGACGTTTCGTTCGAAGCCGTGCGTTAGGACCGGGCAACCGGCTCTGACGCGTTTTGTAAGGCCGCTGCCAGACGTTCGAGAGCTTGCTCAAAGCGTTCCCCGCTGGCCGCAAAACCGAGACGGAAATGGGATGCCATGCCGAAGCAGTCGCCGGGCGCCAGCAGGACGCCATGTCGCGCCAGACGCCGGCAAAAATCACGGCCGTCCATGCCGTTCGCAAGCCACGGAAAAGCGGTCATCCCGCCCGCGGGGCGGACCCAGCGAAGCACATCGGCGTGCTTCGCGAACAGCCGGTCAAGCAGGGGAAGATTGGCAGCGGTGGTGCGCCGGGTACGGCCGTAGATCGCGTCGCGATGCCGCAGGGCCAGGGTGCCCAGGCGCTCGCCCAGAACCGTGCTGGAAACAGTAAAGTAGCTGCGGGCATTCAGATACTGCTTGCGGCGGCGCGCATCGGGCTCGATCATCCATCCGATTCGCAGACCGCTCAGGCACAGCGCTTTCGAAAAATCGCCGAGCACCGTAGCATGGGGAAGCCGCGCCGCCGAGCGCGTCGCCGGACCGTGATAGATGGGATGGTACACCTGGTCGGAAACAAACTGCACGCCTCGTTCCGCGCAGAAATTGTGCAGGCTCTCCATATCGGCATCGCTCAGGACCGAGCCCGTGGGATTGTGCGGGGAATTGACCAGAACGAGCCTGGTGGCGGGATCGACCAGCTTGCGGACTTCGTCCGGATCGACCTGAAAATTGTCGCTCGCCCGAAGCGTGTAATGGCGGGTCTCGAGTCCCAGGGATTGTGCGATTGCTTCGTTGGCGGGAAATCCCGGATTGGGCAGCACGACGTTGGCCCCCGGTTCGGCGGCGAGATGCAGCAGAATCAGGAGTGCCTCAGCGGCGCCCGTCATTACCAGAACGCTCGCCGGATCGACGCCTTCCATGCGCGCCAATTCCTCACGGAGTTCCGAAGAGCCGGCGGGCGGCGTGTAAAACAACCGGGTCTCCAGCAATCCTTCGAGGTCCCCACCCAGCGAGAGCAGTTCCCGTAACGTCCAGGCAGGGCCGGTGCTCGATCCCAGGTCAAACTCAATCGGTGGATTTGCGGAGAACTTCTGTTCCAGCCATTGGTCCAGCAGGAAAGGAGGCAGCTTCATGCTTGATGATAGCCCGATTTCCGCCGCGTCCCCATCACCTGGGACGCACCACGTATTTCGTCGGACCACGCACCTGGGTAAGGCCCGGCGGAAACCGCGCGACTTGCAAACCCAACTGCAGCCGCCGCGATGGCACGGTGAAGGGCGGCAAAGCCCCCACCCTGGATTCGGTGAAAAAGCAGATCCATACGATCTGCTCGGCTCAGTTCGTAGAGAAGATCTTGAAAGCCGAGGTTCAGCAACTCGGCTGCTGGCCTACCGCCCGCAGTACCACATCGAGGATGCCTTCAGGCAGATGAAGTACCCCCACTTCTGGGACGGAGCCGATGTTTCACTGGACGCGTACAAGGCCTTCCCCAGGAATGGTCTGCCCCGAACTCCCCCGATATTTTGTAAACTCCCGCTAGTACGTCCCCGTCGCGGCCAGAGGTTGCCTTTCGAGTGGCCCGATTTCACATTTCGTCGTGTGATAAACTCGCGGCGAGTCAATCGATGATGCAAAATCTCTTCAACGCCGTCGCCATTGCCGCGGCATTCCTTTCGGCCCTGGCCGCGCAGTCAAAACCGGTCTTCTCTGAGAGCTTCGAGTCGGGCAAACTCGACCCTTCGGTTTGGGACGTGCGGACAATGGGCGCGGCCACTGTCGCGGTGGAGCCGGTCGAAGGAAGTCACGGCAAATATGCGCTGCACGCTCATTATCCCGAAATGACGCGCGGCGCTTACGCGATGGCTATAGCGACCCATCTGCCTGATTCCCTCAAGACGCATATTTTCGGCCGGGCGTATATGAAGATCACCGGAACCATACCCCCGAGCCACAATCCCTTGATCATTACCGGTGAACCGGGCTGGCAACTTTCGAAATTCTACGAAATCGGCCTGTCGCGCGGCTTCTGGATGCCGTCTTTCCAGGAAAACAAATCGGCCGCGGGTCAGGGAAGAGGCGAGATCACGTACCGCTCTGAAGTGCCTCCTCCTACCGGCAAGTGGTTTCTCCTCGAGTGGGAAATTAATGACGATCCGGCGAGTATGACCCTTTGGGTGGATGGCGAACCCGTTCCCAACAAAATCGGAACAGAAATCGTGGATACGGTGACCTACAAATGGCCGAAGGACTCCACAACCAATTCGAACCTTGTCGGCGGTTTCAAGGAATTTGGATTCGGCGTGCGTGCCTGGCAAAATCCAATGACCGGCTTCGATGTTTATTACGACGACATCGCTCTCGGTACCTCCCGGATCGGAAATAAATAGCTTAGGTACGCCTGCCATCTGACGCGATTAGAAGCGGAGCCGTTCAAATCAGCGATTGGCGCTGGACGCCTGGTCCTCACCGCACGCGAGTTCAGATAGGAATGATCGGGCAGGTCAGGTCCAACCGTCTGAGGTCGTACGGGTCGCTTGTGACAATGTGGTCTCCGCGCTCCCTGGCAAGAATCACGACCGAGGCGTCGATAATGTCTCGGGTATCGGTGGCGCCGCAGAGTTCTCCGCAGGCGCGGGCGAGTTGTTCATCCAGAGGGATAATCTCGACTTCATCGATCCGCAAAAACCGCGCCAGTGTGACTTGAATATGACCGTCCCGCCAGACTTGTCCCACCACACCGGAAGGCACTCGAAATTTGAGGCGCTGTGCCAAAGCCCGCTGGAGCAAAGCGATCAGTCGCTTGTCGCCGCGATCCAAGGCGATCAACGCGCCGGCGTCCAGTGTTATCCCCGTCCGCGCCGCGGCAGCATACGTTCTGCCCATTTGACGTCCTCCGGCGCTGGCTCGCCATGTTGTTCAATCAGATCGCGAAGAAGCGTCCGGAGGGAGTCTCGCTTTTCCTGTTCCGCCAGCACGCCGGCAATATAGCCCGAAACCGAATCCGCTCTTCCGGCGCGGACTTCCCGGTGGACTCTGGCGAGTTGATGCTTCGGCAAACTAATGGCGATCTTTGCCTTGGTCATACCAATATCATACCGCCCATCAGTCTGCGCCAAATAGATGGTTCTTCGCAACTGCGCTCTTAAGGAGGGGTGTGCGACTTGAAAGTGTGAAATGGCTGGTTTGCTTTTTTTGTGGTCAGTTCCCGAGCGTATATAATACGCTAGGATTGGAGGCTGCCCAAATGACGACCCCAAAGTCTCTGGAATTTCTGGAACAACAGCGCGTCGACATTACCAATCAGATCGCCGCTCTCGCCGATCTGCGTTGTGGATCGATCACTTCCACCACGGCAAATGTGGCAAACCAGTTGCGATTCCATCAGCCAAAGGATCCAGTCCACGGCCCTAATCTCCGCTTGACCTTCAAGATCAACGGCAAGAGTGTTACCGAGTCCTTGCCGGACCAGACCGCAACGCGAAAGGCCGAATGAGAATCGCTCGAATTCCGAAACGCAAGGTCTGCATCAGGAACTGATTGAGGTCAATGCACAGATCTGCCAACTGCGCCCGTCCGAACCGGATGTGCTTTCGCCAGAGGAAAAAAAACGGCGGAAGCGATCCAAAAGGAAGTCGCGTGCGAAGTAGACCAGTTATTGCGCGTCATCTTTAGCGGTCGCCGTAAGTCGGGGCACCTGGATGTGGAGGCGCTCGAATAGTTGACCACTCGCAAGGACCAGTAGAGCGACTGCTCTGCGCGAACTCCTGCAATTTCCCGTGCCGGCCACCGAGCAGCGCACCTTACATTGTGCTTGCGGCAAACGCGCTCATTATCGGGAAGTACGTTCCAAGCCGGTTCTGACGGCAGAGGGCAAGGTGGAGGGATCACGCCCCTACTACTTGTGCCCGCACTGCCATACGGGCCAATTCCCCGCCGATGTCGAACTGGAAATCGAAAACCGCGAATTCTCTCCGGGAGTGCGCCGCATGCAAGCACTCGTGGGACTGGGAGCTCCCTTTGACCATGGCCGCCAGCAGATGCAACTGCTCGCCGATCTGGAAGTGACGACCAAGGCCGTGGAGCGCACGGCGGAAGCGATTGGGGCCGACATCGCCGCCCGCGAGCAAGACGAGATCCACCGAGCCGTGCAGTTGGATCGACCCATAGTAATTGGAAAGCCGATCCCTTTCCTGTATGTGGAACTGGACGGGACGGGGGTGCCCGTGGTGAAAAAGGAAACCGTGGGCCGAGCGGGCAAAACGGAAGGGCAACCCGCCCACACGCGGGAAGCCAAGCTGCGCTCTGTGTTCACGCAAACCACTTGGGACAAGGAAGGCTACGCCATCCGCGACCCCGATTCGACCCCTACGTTGGCGCCATTGAAACGGCGCAAGAGTTTGGCCTGCGCCTCTATCTGGAAGCCTACAAGCGAGGTTGGAGCCGCGCCGAAAAGAAGGTCGTCATCGGCGATGGAGCCGAATGGATCTGGAATATCGCCGATCAACACTTCCCCGGCGCGATTCAGATTGTTGACCTTTATCACGCCCGACAACACCTCTGGGATCTAGCCCGCAAGCTGTTTCCCAGCCACGAGGCCGAGCAGGAACGCTGGATGATCATCCATAAGGACGCACTCCTGGATAAGGGCAAAATTGAAGAACTGGTGGCCTCGCTCCGTCATCAATCTGTCCGAAGTGGAGTTGTCCGAAGAGGTCCGCATCGAGGCTGACACTTTGACAAGAACACCGAGCGCATGCGCTAGACCGAATTGCGTGCGCAGCATTTGTTCGTCGGCTCCGGCGTCATCGAAGCCGGTTGCAAGGCCATCAACGGCTCCCGCTGCAAGCAGTCGGGAATGTTCTGGACAGTGCGCGGGGCCAACGCCATCCTGGACTTCGAGCAAGTAACGGATCGTCGACTCGGAAATTGGTGCCACTCCGAGCATGCCGGAGTTCCGCGTATCTGAACTGAACTGCGTTTGCACCATTTAGTCCGGTGCACGCTTCCTGCGCTGCCAATCCTCCGCGGCGGGATAGAGGACCATGTGCCGAGTGCGGATTTGACATTGTTCCAGCAGATCATGCAGACGGGTACTCCAGAGGACCAAATTACGGCCATAGATGAATTGGCCTTTCTCATGGGCCGATCTGTTCGTCGGTCCCTTATCGGAATCATGAATGATGTTTCCGCGCCTCTGCAGGTTCGCGAGCGCGCTGTGGAAATGTCGCACCTGCGGATGTGCGGCGAGATCGTGGAAGCCTGTGCGCGACTTGTCGAAGATCCGAGCCCGACCGTACGGTTCTGGGTCGCGTACGCGCTTGGGCAGAACCCAAAGGCCGCGGCCCGTGCAAGAGCGGCTGCGGCTCTGGAACGGCTCTTGCTCGACGGTGAGGTTGCGCCGGGATGGTGGTCCGTCAGGAGAGAGGCGCAAGCCTCAATTGTTGGGTTACGGGACATTCCCGGCGAACAGGAGCAACTCCAGAGCGAGATCCGACGGATCAGCGAAGATCCAAACGCCTCCGCTGAAGACCGTCGATGGGCAGACTGCTACAGGCAAGAGTAGGCTCGCGGTCAATGTGACCGATGCTTCCGATTCGTAAGGATCGCCATGGGTGTTATCGAGAATAGCCGAATCTTAGCCGACTTGTTCCTGTGCAAAGTAGTCACCACGTTCTTCCCCGGTGACACCTTCTGTGAAATACCCTGTTCTGGTCAGGGCGTCCCGCGGAACGAGTTGCCCACCAGGACCAGAGTCAGCCCGATCATGACGACCACGGTCACCCAGGTGGCGAAGTTGAACCATTTGGGATTCACCCACTCGCCCATCAGTTCACTCTTGTTGATCAGGATCACCATGAAGATGAGGACAAAGGGCAGCAGCACGCCGTTCAAGACCTGCGAGAGCAGAATCATCTTGACCAGCGGAAAGCCGGGGATCAGGATCACGCCGGCGCCGGCCACAATGAGCAGGGTGTACAGGAAGTAAAAGATGGGCGCTTCGCGGATGCGCCGGTTCACGCCGGATTCGAAACCCAGCCCTTCGCACACCGAATAGGCTGTGGACAGCGGCAGAATGCACGCCGCGAAGATGGAGGCATTGAACAGCCCGGCGCTGAACAATAGAAAAGCGTATTCGCCGAAAGGCTTGAGCCCGATGGCCGCCTCTTTGGCGTCCTGAATGTCCTTGGGGGCCACGCTGTAGATGGCGCCGGCGCAGGCCACCACGATGAAGAATGCGATGACGTTGGTCATAATGCAGCCGACCACAACTTCAATTCGCGACGCTGCGTACTCTTTGGCGCTGACGCCCTTCTCGACAACGGCCGATTGCAGATAAAACTGCATCCACGGCGCGATGGTGGTGCCCACCATGCCGATCAGCATATAAATGTAGCCGCTGTCGAGCATCAGCACCGGCTTTACGCTATAGATGGCCGCCTGCTTCCAGTCCGGCCGGACCAGGAAGCCGGAAATGATGTAGGTGACGTAGAAGACGCAGGCGAAGAGGAAGATCTTCTCGACGCTGCGGTAGTTGCCTTTGACGACCAGGAACCAGACGCCGATGGCGGAAAGCGGGACCGAGATGTATTTGCTGATATGGAAGAGTTCCAGGGAACTGGCGATGCCGGCGAATTCCGCTACGACGTTGGTGAAGTTGGCCAGCACCAGCAGGGTCATCATCAGGAACGTCATGCGGAGGCCGAACTCTTCGCGGATGAGGTCGCTCAGGCCTTTTCCGGTGACCGCTCCCATGCGCGAACACATCTCCTGGGTGATGATCAGGACCACGGTGATGGGTAGCAGTGTCCACAGCGGCAGGTATCCGTATTTCGCGCCGGCAGCGGAGTAAGTGTAGATGCCGCCGGAATCGTTATCCACGACGGCGGTAATAAACCCCGGGCCGAGCACGGCCAGGAAGATCGCGATCTGGTAGCGGAAACGGCTAAGGAGTCGCCCCATCCCTCACTTCTGCCTCAGAACGGAGATAATCTCGTCGGCGGTGATGACGCCGGTCAATTTGCCGTCCTCGTCCACGACGGGCAGGGTGAGCAGATTGTATTTGTCGAAGTACTCGGTAACGCGGTCCTGTTTTTCATCTACGTTCACTTGAATGAGGGTTTCAGCGGCGAGATCCTTCAATTTGGCGTCGCCGGCCGCCAGAAACAACCTGCCGAGAGGAATGGAAGCGGTGAGCCGTTCGTCCTCATCCACCAGGAAGAGGGTATTGAGATTTTCGAGCAGATCCTCGTTGCCGCGCAGGGCGGCGAGCGCATCCATCACGGAAGCGTTCTGATGCAGAGATACGAATTCGGTGTTCATCATGCCGCCGGCGCGGTCTTCTTCGAACTCGAGCAATTCGCGGACTTCCGTTTTGGGGGCCGAATCCATCTCGTCGAGGATTTCTTCGCTGGACTCCTCTTCCATATCGTTGAGGACGTCGGCGGCTTCGTGGGGGGACATTTCCTCAACGATGTCGGCGGCGATTTCCGGCTCCAGGGATTCGAGAATGCTGGCCTGCATGCGG
Source organism: uncultured Solibacteraceae bacterium (assembly GCA_963835555.1). Taxonomy (GTDB): domain Bacteria; phylum Acidobacteriota; class Terriglobia; order Bryobacterales; family Bryobacteraceae; genus Sulfopaludibacter. The sequence goes on from CAWIGC010000006.1 coordinate 50,314, forward strand.
GGATCGACTTCAGTGAGGGCTTCCGCGGCCACTTCGCTATCGATAGTTTCGAAGATGGCTTCGCGTTCGGCGGGGCTGAGTTCTTCGACGATATCGGCCAGGTCGGCGGGGTGCATCTCTTCCAGTTTGGTGTAGGAGATGTTGAGGCGCAGGCGGCGCAGCGGGTCCGGTTCCACCACATTGCACACCTCCCACGGGATGGAGTTCGGAGGGATGGGCGCCTGGAGGCGCCGGATCCAACGCGGGGGTATCACGCCCTGGAGCAGGCGGCGGACCACGCTGCGGACTCCGATATCCACTTCCAGCACGACGATGGTGTCGTGCTGGCCATCGTTGCGGATGGCCATGGTGAGGTCGTTCACGCGGACCACTTTGCGGCCGGTGACGTCGATAATCTGCTGATCCAGCAGGTCGCGGCCGATGCGGAGCATGTACTCGTCGTCGTGGTAGGGCATGAGTTTTTCGTCGCTGAGGAAGATGCCTTTGCCAAGGACGACGGAACGGATCTGGTCGTAGCGGACGGTGAGCCAGGTATCGCCTCCGCCGACCAGGACGCGATCGAGACGGGAAGCATGGACGAGCGGGACCAGGGCCGCGTCTTTCGCGCGTCCGATGCGCCGGCCCCTGACGTCGTGGACCGGCATGGACAAAAGTTCGGTAAAGAACAGTAGAGCGTCCGCCATCGATACGTCCCGCGCGCCGGAAAGAACGAGCGCAAATTCGGGACAGCATACGACTTGGGTCCTGCAGGTGCGCTCTACACGGAATTCCGACGCCATTTCCAATATGGCGCATCCGGTCGCGAGGCCGCAAGGAAAAAGTATTTGCATGTGATAAACGGACACTACGTTCGTAAAATCTCCCGCTTTATGTTTCAGTTACAAGCCGCCGTTCAGTATCATGCGAATATGCTTCGGGGCACCCGACTTTCGACCCTACTGCTTATGCTGTTGGCCTGCGGCGCCGGTGCGCAGACGCCGCAATCGGGCTACGTGGGCAGCAACGTGTGCAAGACGTGCCATGCGGATGTGTGGTTCAACTTCTACAAGAACCCACACTATAAAAGCATCGCGTCCGGCAAGGAGACTCCCGGGCGGACGGGCTGCGAGGGGTGTCACGGGCCGGGCGGGGCACACGTGGAGGCACGAGGCGGCAAGACCACGATCCCGCGGGCGTATTCCCTGATGCCGCCCAAAGCGGTGATGGAGGCCTGCCTGACATGCCACGCCGGCAACTTCGACAAGGCCAATATCCGGCGGAGCGAACACACCCAGAACGATGTGCCGTGTACCAGTTGCCACTCGGTACACCATTCCGCCACTCCCAAATTTCTGCTGGCGAAAAAACAAACAGAGCTTTGCTACGGCTGCCATGCGAATGTCCGGGCGCAATTTGAAATGCCCTCCCGCCACAGGGTGAACGAGGGCTTTATGGACTGCTCCGATTGCCACAACCCGCACGGGGCGTTTGCGCCGGAGAACCGGATGGCGGACCGTCCGCGGATGGTGGATCCGGGACTGTTGAACGAGGAGCCCTGCCTGAAGTGCCACGTGGACAAGCGGGGACCGTTCGTTTACGAGCATGCGTCAGTGGCCGTGGAAGGCTGCGAGGCGTGTCATTCCCCGCACGGTTCGATGAATTCGCGGCTGTTGCGGCGTCCGGTAACGGCCACACTGTGCCTGGAATGCCACAACGGCAGTGGTTTCGGCACGCGCAATGCGGGCGTGGATCTGCAATCGGCCACGCATAACCTGCTGGATCCGAAATTCCAGAAGTGCACCACGTGCCACGTGCGCATCCACGGGTCCAACAGCAGTTTCTTTTTATTGAGGTGACGCCATGCTGAGAACGTTACTGATTTTCGCGGCGTTTGGCGTGCTCGAGGCACAGCAGGTGGTGGCTCCCACCCCGGACCAGGTGGGCCCGCCGCGAGGCGAAGACACGGGCAATTATAACGTGACCAATTCGTTCGAAACGGGCTACCGGTTCAGCCAGGTGGGCGGCGACGTGGGGATGTACCGCAGTGACGTGAACTACGGGAACGGGGTGCGCCTGCTGGGCAGCAGCCTGACGGTGAATTCGAAAGACGGGCACGGAAAATATTTCGATGAAATCGTGCTGAATACGCTCGGTCTGGGCAACGATCCGTACCAGGCGGTGACGCTGCGGGTGCAGAAGAACGGATTGTACCGGTACGACATGACATGGCGGCTGGACGACTATTTCAATCCCGGGCTGACGGTTTCCGGCGGCCTGCACCAGATGGACACCAGCCGGATTCTGCAGGATCATGACCTGACGATTTTTCCGCAATCGGCGGTGAGTTTCAATGTGGGATATAGCCGCAATACGCAGACCGGTCCGGCGCTCGGGTCGATTCAACTGTTCGACGACCGCGGTTCGGCGTTTCCCTATTTTACGGATGTGCGGCGGCAATGGAATGAATATCGCGTGGGGATGACGGCGCACTATGCCGGCTTCACCCTGACCCTGCGGCACACCTGGGAGTATTTCAAAGACGATACCAACTCGTCGTTAAACGGCGTGGAAGCGGCCAATACACCTTTCGATTCGACCACGCTGAACCAGTTCCAGCGCACGGCGCCGTATCACGGGTCGAATCCGGGGTGGCTGGGGAATCTGCACGCCGATCATAAGCTCTGGGGCATGAACGCGAGGATGACCTACGTTTCGGGCAGCGGCGATTTCGCGATGAACGAACTGGCCGTGGGATTGAGCCGCTTCGGCGCGGCCACCAACCAGCAGGTGCTGGTGAACGGGAACGCCCAGCGGCCGGTGATGGCGGGCGATTTCAGCGCGAGCCTCTTCCCCACCGATAAGCTGACCGTCGTGAACAACACGGCGGTACACAACACCCGGATCGACGGCGATTCGTTCCTGTCGGCCTTCAACAACGGAACGGGGCAGGAGGCCACGTTGAACTTCAATTTCCTGGGCGTGCGGACCGTTGCCAATTCCACCGACATCAATTACCGGTGGAAGAACTGGCTTGGTTTCTCGGCGGGATACGTATATTCCGACCGGCAAATCCGGCTGGAGGAGGCGTTCGCATTTCCGCAGATTGCCGGGAGCGCGTCGAGCAACCTGTATTCGCAGGACAGCCATTTGAACGCCGAGCGATTGGGCATTCGCATCCGGCCCTTGAAGGAGTTGACGATCAATGTGGACGGCGAAATCGGACACGCGGACCATCCGCTGGCGACGATCAGCGACCGCAACTACCATACTCTCGGGGGACGCGTGCAGTATCGCAAGAAGACGCTGCAAATGGGGGCGCAATATCACCTGGTGTACAACGAGAACGCGCCGCTGAATCTGCTGTCTTATAGTTCACGTTCGCGTACGGCCAGCGCCAATGCGTCGTGGGCGCCCAAGAGCTGGTTTGCCTTCGACGCCAGCTATACCAACCTGCACCTGGACACGGTGGGCGCGCTGCAGTTCTTCGCGGGCACCGGTTTTTCGCAATTGCAGACGGCGTATTCGTCGATTTACGTGAGCAATATTCACGCCGCAAACCTGGGAGTGCGGTTCAGCGCCTTTAAGAGGGCCGACCTTTTCTTCGGTTATGCGATCACCAAGGATGTGGGCGACGGGCGCGCGACGCAGGCGCCTGTGGGCGAAACCGATCCGGTGCAGGCGCAGTTGGACGCGTTCCAGACGTTCCCGTTGACGTATGAATCGCCGATGGCGCGGGTGAGCGTGCGGATTACCCCGAAGCTCCGCTGGAACGTGGGCTATCAGTATTACGGCTACAACGAGCAGTTTCAATTGTTCAGCTATCCCGAGAATTATCACGCGCACACCGGGTTCACAAGCCTGCTGTGGTCCTTCTGAGATTTCGGGCGGAGGGCTGCGATAATGGCATCCATGCCTGACTATTCCGCGATCGAACAGAAGATTCAGCAGATTCTCAATTCCCCGCGCCGTCCCGTAGCTATCGCATTTCTGGATCACATCCCGGAAGGGATCTCGAAGTTTGAAGGTTCCGAGCCTTCTTCGTGTAGTTACTGGCGGCTGGCCGCGGCCGGACGCACTTTTTACACCTTGCCTTCGGACCATTGGAACTGCCCCATCGGGGGTTACACGCACAATACGCTCACGGCCGAGCGGATGCCCGAGTTACAGCAGGTGCTGGGCCTGATGAGTGAAATCGGTTACGTCCGCATGGAGGAGATTCCCGGCGTATTTCATCTGGAGCACACGCCCGCAGCGATTGCGTACGGACCCTTGGGAGAGATAGCGGTAACCCCTTCTGTGGTGCTGGCTTCGGGCAAGCCGGGCCGCGTCATGATGCTTTCGGAAGCGGCTTTGCGCGCGGGCGCCATGTCCAGCCTGCCGCTTCTCGGGCGGCCTACCTGTATGGCCATTCCGGCAGCCATGGCGAATGGCACGGTGACCAGCACGGGTTGTATCGGCAACCGCGTGTATACCGATATCGGGGAGGATGAGTTGTATGTGACGCTGCGCGGCGCGGATCTGGAGAAGATCGCCCATGAAATCGACACTATTGCAAGCGCTAACAGCACTTTGTCGCAGTATCACCTGGGACGGCGGCAGACACTTTCCACGGTATAACGTCTTACCCGTACAGTTTGGCCCTATTGAGCCGTCATACCCGCTCGGGCGCGCCACTTATAATTAAAGTGGATGCAATGGGAACCCCAGAACGGCGCCACCATTCTGGCGGTGGACGACGACCGGACTGTTCTGGGGCTGCTGGACAGCGTCCTGAGCATGGCGGGTTATCGGGTCCTTACCGCCGACGGTGGGCGGAGTGCGATCCAGGTATTCGAAAAGAACAAAGGGCCGGTCAACCTTTTGCTCACCGACGTAATGATGCCGGACCTCACCGGTCCGGTGGTGGCGGAGCGGCTACGCTCGCTTCAACCCGATCTGGCGGTTTTGTTCATTTCGGGGTTTCACGATGCCGACCTGGTACAGCGGTTCGTGACAGCCAAAGGCTTCAGCCTGTTATCCAAGCCCTTTACCGTGGATGCGCTGCTGCGGGTGGTCGCGATGGCGCTCCACGGTCACTGATATTCGGAGCGTGATAGCCTGTTTCCTGGGACTTAAGATTCAATAGTGACGCTTTGGCAACGGTCGCGGGACTTGGCACGGTGGCTCTTCGGGGTTCCGCAGCCCGACTTATCCGGCACCCCGGCGGACGTGCTGGCGGACATCGACCAGTTACAGGTACGCAGCGACCGGCGGCTGGTTTCTGCCGTTCTGGTGTTTATCCTGGTGCCCCTGTTCTGGTCCCTTGGGCTGGAACTCAACGAGTACAGCAACGATCACCCGCGGCTCGAGGCGCGTCTGGCGATGCGCGGGCTCGCCGTTCTGGTGCCGGGTCTGGGTTTGCTGCTGGTGCGCGCCGCTCATAGCCGGACCGCCTACTCGCGCGCCGTACTGGCAATCGTATTGACTATGGAATTGAACCTGGTCAACAACCTGCTGCGCCCTCACGGTTCCATTCTGCCGATGCGCGCGGCGCTGATGTTCCTGATCGTTATGTATGTTGCGCTGCCCAACAGTTTTTCACGGCAGGTCTGGCCGGCTCTGTTCTACACGGCCGGCGTAATTGTGGAGCGCGCGTTCTGGCTGACCAGTGACGCCGCCGGCGATTTCGCGACCGATGTGCTGATTCTACTCTTCGTGAACGCTATTGGAGTGGTAATGGTACACCGGCGGGTCGCGCTGGAGCGGGAAATCGTCCTCCGGCTGCGGGCGGAGCAGAGCGCGCGGTTCGCCGCTCAGCAGGCTCTGGCGGACTTGCGGACCCTGCGGGGCATCGTTCCGATTTGCTCGCATTGCCGGAAAGTCCGCACCGAAGTCGGAGACTGGCAGCAACTGGAGCAATATGTGGCGGAACATACCGCGGCGGACTTCTCACATGGCGTGTGTCCCACATGCATGCGCGAGCATTACGGTTCCCGAGACCCCGCGACTCCGTGTTAGTTAGCCATGCGCTTGCCGATATCTATCCGATGGACCAATTGCGACAATTCGCCCGGTGGCTGTTCGCGCTGCCGGACGCCGGGATAACGAGCGAGCCAGTCGATCCCGTGGTGGGAATCGATCAATTGCTGGTAAGAAACGACCGGAGGCTGGTTTCCACCCTACTGGTGTTTCTGCTCGCGCCGCTGTTCTGGTTTCTGGGGCTGGACCTGGCTCTTTTTGCGAACGACTGGCCGCGGCTGCGCGAACGTCTGTTGGTGCGGGGCATCAGTATTCTGGTTCCCGTGACGGCGCTGCTGGTGGTTCGCACCGCGCAATCCCGAAAGGCCTATTCGCGCGCGGTGTTGGGGGTGGCGATCTCCGTGCCCGTGCTGCACCTCTCCACCAATCTGCTGCGCCCGCAGGGTTCAACGCTGCCGCTCCGGTCTCCGCTGATGCTCCTGGTGGTGATGTATGGAGCTTTGCCGAACAGTTACTGCCGCCAGATTATTCCGGCCCTCATTTATACGGCCGGCCTGATTGCAGAACGGGCGTTGTGGTTTACCGGCAACGCCCGGGGCGATCTCTCCATGGACGTGACGGTTCTGCTGTTTGTGAATGCCGTCGGCGTGTTCATGGTATACCGGCGCGTGACGCTGGAGCGGGAGATCGCCATCCGATTCCGGGCCGAGCAGAGTTCTGTTTTCGCGGCACGGCAGGCTATCGCAGACCTGCGGGCTTTGCGAGGCATCATTCCCATTTGCTCGCACTGCCGGCAGGTGCGGTCGGAAGTAGGCGACTGGCAGCAACTGGAGCAGTACCTGGCGGAACACACCGAGGCGGACTTTTCGCACGGCGTGTGTCCGGATTGCATCCGCGAACACTATTCCGGTTTAGGGCGACCGGAACATTGACGGTGCCACAATCTACGCCACCGGGCTGGTGCACTGGAAACATCGTTTGGCGGCGATGGGAATCTCGCTCAAGCATTCCGGGCACTTCTTCGTCGTGGGATCGGGCGGGGCTTCGCCGCGATGAATCCGCGCCATGAGCGCATTCATGGGCGCCACGATGAGGAAGTAGACGGCAGCGGCGACCATTAAGAACGCAATCAATGCATTTACAAAATCGCCGATGGGAAACTTGCTTCCGTTGACGGTGAATATCAACGCGGAGAAATCGGGTTTTCCCCCGATGGCAGCGATTAGCGGTGTGATGAGGTCCTTGACAAGGGCGGTAACCACCGCACCGAAGGCGCCGCCGATCACCACGGCAACGGCCAGATCGATCACGTTGCCGCGCAGCAAAAACTGCTTAAAGCCTTTGAGCATAGAGCTATAATGCTCGCGTTACCCACCGGAGCGCAAGAATTTTCCGAGGCGTTCCATGGCCGGTTCCAGGATGGAGCTTTCGGCGGCGTAGCAGATTCGCACAGAACCTTCGCCCCCCGTTCCAAAGGCCACGCCGGGCGCCAGGCCCACGCGAGTCTCTTCCAGTAGCCGCCGGCAAAATGCGAAGGAATCGGTGAGGCCGTCGATGCGCGGGAACAGGTAGAAGGCTCCGTCGGGAGTGGGGACGGTGAGGCCGTTCATGCCGGCCAGGGCCTGAAGGCAGAGGTCGCGATTTCTCTTGAGGCGCTCCAGCATGCGCAGGAGTTCCTCTTCGCCGTGCGCCAGGGCAGTCTCGCCCGCCTTCTGAGTGAAGGTGGGGGCGTGCGACACGATGAATTCATTTAACTGGGTAGCCTTGGCAGCCAAGTCCCGGCGCGCGATGAGGTAGCCCAGACGCCATCCGGTCATGCAGTAGCTCTTGGAGAACGAGTGGACCACTGCCACCGCATCCTCGCGGGTGGCGAGCTTCAGAATGGAGGGCACCGGTTCGCCGAGGCGCGATCCGGCGTAGTAAAGGCGGTCGTACACTTCATCGGCAATGAGCCACAGATTGTGGCGGCGGGAGAAGGCCAGGAGCGCCTGTTGTTCTTCGAGCGTAGCCACCCAGCCCAGAGGATTGGAAGGCGAAGTGTAGACCAGCAGGCGCGTGCGCGGCGTGATGGCAGCCTCCAGGGCATCGAAGTCCACGCGGTAACGTTCGCCGCAGAGCGGATGGGCAATCTGGTGCACCACCGCGTTGGCCATGCTGACGATGGAACTGCCGTTGGGCCAGGAGGGCGTGAGGATGATGGCCTCATCGCCGGGATCGAGCGTGCAGCGGATGCCCACGTTGAGCGCCTGCACGCCCGAGGCTGTGATGACAATTTCAGTGGCCGGATCGAGCTCGACCGCTTGCAGGCGGCGGTAATAATCGGCCAGTGCGCGGCGGGTGGAAGGCAGGCCGGCATTTTCGGTATAAAAAGTGAAGCCATCCTGCATGGCGCGCACGGCGGCCTGTTTGATGTAATCCGGGGTAGGCAGGTTGGATTCGCCGAAATACAGGCGCAGCACGCCATCCATGGACATGGCAATTTCCGCCAGTTCGCGGATGCGCGAGTGGGGCACCTGGAGGACCGAGCTTGCGAGACGAGACATTTCGCTATTTTCGCATCATTGGACGCGTCAATCGGGAGTAGCCTTATGACATGCGGTTTGTGGCGTTTCTGATTGGCGTGGTGGCCGGTTTGCGCTCCCTGACCGCCCCTGCCGTCGTAGCATGGGGCGCGCGCCTGGGTTGGCTGCGATTGGAAGATACCCCGCTCGCATTCATGGGCTCGCCTGCGGCTGTGATTATTTTCACTTTGCTGGCGGTGGGCGAACTGGTGGCGGACCAACTTCCTTCCACGCCCGCGCGGACAGCCCCTCCGGGTTTGATTGCGCGGATTGTACTGGGCGGCCTTTCCGGTGCGTGCGTGGCAGCGGCCGGCGGCCTGCCGCCGGCTGTGGGCGCCTGTTGGGGCGCGGCGGGCGGAGTGGCCGGAGCCTTCGGCGGATACCAGGCGAGGACGCGCCTGGTCCGGGCGCTGGCCGTGCGGGATCTGGCGATTGCGTTGCTGGAGGATGCTGTGGCGATAGGCGCGGGACTCGTGCTGGTGTCCCGGCCTTAGAACGAATATGGGCGTTCCAGAGCAGTATCAGGCGATAGTCATCGGTTCGGGCCAGGGCGGTAGTCCCTTGTGTGGCGCGCTGGCGGGCGCGGGTATGCGCACGGCCCTGGTGGAGCGGAAACACGTAGGCGGCACGTGTGTGAATGAGGGCTGCACTCCCACCAAAACCATGGTGGCCAGCGGACGCGTGGCGTACCTGGCGCGGCGCGGCGCGGATTACGGCGTGCGGACCGGAAGCCTCTCCGTGGATCTGGAAAAGGTGAGGCAGCGCAAACGGGCCATTGTGGACCGCTTTCGCGGCGGCAGTCAGACGCGCCTGGAGAAGACCGCCAACCTGGAACTGATATTCGGCGAGGCCAGGTTTACCACTGCTCGAACCGTGCAGGTACGGCTGAACAGTGGCGGAGAGCGGACGCTGACGGCGGAGCGAATCTTCATCAATGCCGGCGCGCGTCCCGCCCTTCCCGCGCTGGACGGACTGCGCGACGTGCCGTATCTGGACAGCACGTCCATTATGGAGCTGGCAGCAGTGCCCGAACATCTGCTGGTGCTGGGCGGGGGCTATGTAGGGCTCGAGTTCGGGCAGATGTTCCGCCGCTTCGGCAGTCGCGTGACCATCGTCCATTCCGGGCGGCAACTGTTGAACCGCGAGGACAGCGACGTGGCCGGGCAGGTGGCGGGCATTCTGCGCGAAGACGGGATTGAGGTGCTGCTGGCGGCCACGGCGGAGCGTGTGACACAGTGCGGGAACGAGATTCGCCTGCGTGTGGATGGCCGGGAGATCGCCGGGGCGCACCTGCTGGTCGCCACGGGGCGCACGCCGAATAGCGATTCGTTGAACCTGGCGGCCGCGGGAGTGTCTACCGGCAGCCGCGGCTTCATTCCCGTGAACGCCCGGCTGGAGACCAATGTGGATGGCATCTACGCCCTGGGTGACATAAAGGGCGGTCCGGCTTTCACGCACATTTCCTACGATGACTTTCGCATTCTGCGGACGAATCTGATCGAAAAGGGAAACGCCGGCACCGAGGGGCGGCTGGTGCCGTACACGGTGTATATCGATCCGCAATTGGGCCGCGTTGGACTGAGCGAGAACCAGGCGCGCGCGCAGGGCAGGAACATCCGGGTGGCGCGCATGCCCATGTCATACGTGGCGCGAGCGCTGGAAACCGACGAGACGCGCGGATTCATGAAGGCCGTGGTGGATGCGGAGACGGACCAGATTCTGGGCGCGGCGGTGCTGGGCGTGGAAGGCGGAGAGATCATGTCGATGCTGCAACTGGCGATGATGGGCCGGCTGCCGTACACGCGCTTGCGCGACGGCGTATTCGCGCATCCCACCCTGGCCGAATCGCTGAATAATCTGTTCACGCATTTCGACGCGTAGAGGCCGCCTATAATGGTGCTTCGCCATGAGTGGACATTTTCCGATTGCCGCCATTACCGATGAATTTTCGCCCGACCTCGAAACTGCGCTGAGCGCCATGAGGGAAATCGGCATGACCGGCGCCGAACTGCGCATGGTGTCCGGTAAGAACATCGTGGATCTGACCGATGAGGAACTGGACGGGGCCATTTCGATGGTGCGGGAGGCGGGGCTGGAGATTGTTTCGATTGCTTCTCCGCTGCTCAAGTGCGAACTGCCGGACGCTCCCGAGATCGATGCGCGGTTCCAGCAGGACCGGTTCGCCGCTCCTTATCAATTCCAGGATCAGCCGCGCTTGACCGCGCGGGCGCTGGAGATCGCGCGACGCACCGGGGCGCGAATCCTGCGCGTGTTTTCGTATTGGCGCACGGTGCGTCCCGAAGCCTGTTTCGATCGTGTCGTGGCGGCGTTGCGCACCCTGGCGGAAGAGGCGGCGCGGCACGGCGTGATTATCGGGCTGGAAAACGAGCACGCCTGCAACATCGCCACGGGAGCGGAGACCGCGCGCCTTCTGAATGCGTTGGACCATCCCGGGGTGCAAGTAGTGTGGGATCCGGCGAATGCGCTGGTTTCGGGAGAGACTCCGTATCCCGATGGATACGAAAAGCTGCCGGCCCACCGGATTGGGCACGTGCATGCGAAGGACTGCCGCGTGGAAGGCCATCGCCCCGTATGGGGGCCGCTCGGCGAGGGCGCCATCGACTGGCAGGGGCAGATCGCCGCGCTGGTCCGCGACGGGTATCGCGGCTGGGTCAGCCTGGAAACTCACTGGCCGGGGCCGGACGGCAACAAGCTGGAAGGCAGCAAAATTTGCGGGCGCAACCTGGCCCGCCTGGTGGCCCGGTAGCTATTGCTTCTTCTTTTCCAGGTTCCACAACTGGCGAGACAATACGCGGCCGCAAAAGGGACAATAGTTGACCCCCGCAAACTGATGGCGCTCCTCGCCGAACACCAGGAAATATTCGGTATCGATCTCGGTGATGATGGTGCCGCCGGTGAGTTGGTAGGGCTGGGCATGGCGGGCCAGTTCGCGGTCGATCAGCTTGTCGAATTCCGGGCAGCAGGTCATGGGGCTCTCCTATTGGATGGTGCTGGCGCCTTCCACGCCGAGGTCCGTGGTGGTGACGTTGCGGTTCACGTGGCGGTCCAGGTTGATGACGTAGGTTTCGGGCGCGTCAATGAGCACCGGGGAGTGGGTGGCGCAGACGATGCGGAAATGCTTCTGGTCCACGAGTTCCAGGAGCATTTTGAGAATGCGCCGCTGGTTAGAGACGGAGAGGGCCATTTCAGGCTCGTCGAGCAGGAGGACGGTGCCATCCGGCAATTTGGGAAAGCTCTCCCGGAAGAGGGACAGCATCACCTGGCCGTGGCTGGCCATGCCGAGGAATTCCAGCATCTCGGGCTGATCCTTGAACAACTCCAGTTGGGTGCGCGGGTTGTGCTGTTCGGCATCGAACAGGTATGCCTGGGGGAATTTCACGTCGCCCGGGTCGAGCCGGTAGACGTAACCTTCCGGCTTTTCGGCGTGAAGAGCGTGATAGATGGCGTGCAGGAGGGTGGATTTGCCGGAGCCGTTTTCCCCGGCCAGCATGATCAGAGGATGGGAGAGATCCACAATCATCGGCATGTGAAAGTTGAGAACGGTGAAAATCGGATGCCCCAGAATCTTTAGAAACATAGGAAATCCAGGATAGCAGGTGCTCCCTACATCATCCGCAACACCAGGCAGGTAATGTCGTCGTGCTGGCGGGTGAGGCCCTACGAACGCATCTACCGAGGACATGATGCGCTGGAGCGCCTCCGCGGCAGTGGCGGCGGTGTGCATGGCTTGCAGCACCGCCAGCATGCGCTCCTCGCCGTACTCGCGCTCGCGCTCGTCCTCTGCCTCGACCAACCCGTCGGTGAAGATTAACAGCAGGTCGCCGCGCTCCAGCGCCGTGGCGCCGCACTGGTAGGGCCGGCCGGTGGTGATGCCGAGCGGCAGTCCGCCGGCTTCGAGACGCTCCATGGCTCCGGAGGCGCGGCGCAGCACCGGCCAGTTGTGGCCGGCATTCACGTAAGTGAGGCGGCCGGTGGCCGGTTCCAGTTCGGCCACGAACGCGGTGGTGAATCGCCGCCCGTTGAGACTCTGCTCGCAGGAGTAACGATTTACGCGATCCACCAGATCGGCGATGGAACTGGGCAGCGTGGCGAGCGTGCGGAGGCTCGCTTGCAGGGTAGCGGTCAACAGGGCCGCGGGAATGCTTTTGCCGGCCACGTCGGCCACGACTACCAGGAGGCGCTCGTTGGGTCGGAAAAAGACATCATAGTAATCGCCGGCTACGGTGTTGGCCGGCCGTCCGGCGAAGGCGATATCCACGCCGGGGACGGGCGGCGCTTCCGAAGGCATCAGCCAGCTTTGAATTTCGCGGGCGATTTCCAGATCGCGCTTCATGGTGACGCGGTCGCTCAGTTCCAGGGCGAGCAGAATCAGCAGCAACGCGCCGGCAAGAAACTTGGCTCCGGAAGTGTCAAACTGCTTGTCCTCGCCGCTCAAAATAATCCTGGGCAGTACCAGCAGCACCAGGGCAATCAGAAGCACCACGCGCCGTCCGGGGGAGAGCTTCATGACCAGGGCCCAGAAGAGCCCGCGCGCCATCCGCACGGCGTGTTTGAAGCGGGATTCGCCTTCGCGCCGGTCGGACTCCAGGTCCTGAGAATAGAACTGGTAGCTGGCGCGGGCGTCGGCCGCCAATTGCGCCCACATCTGTTGGATGGCGACGCCGTCGCTGATGCGCTGCCAGAAGTTCCGGAGCTTGTGGGCCATTGGGCTCAAGTATAGATCGGGCGGCGTCAGCCGGAAAGGCGGGAGACATGATAGGATATAAGTTCTACTACATCTGAGGTTTTCGTGGCCAGAATCACCCGTAAAGAGCTAAAAACAGATAAGTTCGCCCTCGAGGTCGAGCACACCGCAGAGTTTTTTGAAGAACATCGGACAGAAATCTTCCGCTACGGCGCCGCCGGGCTGGTAGTTCTGGTGTTGATCTTTGGATACATCTGGTATTCGCGGGGCCAGCAGGCCACGCGCGAACAAGCGCTCAGCAGAGCCATCCAGGTTCAGGAAGCGCCGGTCGGCGGTATCAGCGGAAATGGGGGTCTGACGTTCTCCACGCAGCAGGCCAAAGACCAGGAAGCAACGAAAGTATTCACTGAGTTGGCCACAAAATATCCAGGGACCGCGGAAGGTGAGATCGCCCAGTACTACCTGGGTGCGATCCTGGCCGACCAGGGCAAACTGGCGGAGGCGGAAAAGAGCTTTCAGGAAGTGGCGCAGAAAGGCAATGAGAAGTATGCCTCGCTCGCCAAGCTTTCCCTGGCGCAGATCTATTTCGCCGACGGGCGCGATGCCCAGGGGGAGAGCACGCTGCGCGACCTGATGGCGCATCCCACGGTGTTCGTTTCCAAAGACCAGGCGCAGATTACCCTGGCCCGCTACCTGATGGGCAAGAATCCCGGAGAAGCCCGCAAGCTGCTGGACCCGCTCCGCACGCAGGGCGGTTCGGTCGGGCAGGTGGCGATCTCGATGTACGGCGAGTTGCCGCAGCAGTAGAACGCGGCGTCCTGATGCTGGCGCGCCTGCGGTTTCCGGTGCCACTGAGTCGGGGGCGGCGGTATCCGGAACCGGCCCATCCGTACCGCAACGAGTTTCAGCGCGATCGCGATCGCGTGATCCACTCCCGTGCTTTCCGGCGTCTGGAGGCGAAGACCCAGGTATTCACGCCGGGACTTTCGGACCATTTTCGCAACCGGCTGACCCATACGATTGAAGTGGCGCAGATCGCGCGCACTCTGGCTCATGCGCTGGAACTGGACGAGGATCTGACGGAGGCGCTGGCGCTGGCGCACGATATCGGCCACCCGCCGTTCGCCCATGCCGGAGAGGAAGCGCTGGACCGGCAGATGGCGCGGTTTGGCGAGGGCTTCGATCATAATCTGCATGCCCTGCGCATCGTGGAGAGTTTCGAGCAGCGCTACGCCCGCTTCCCCGGGCTGAACCTGACCTTCGAGGTACGGGAGGGCATCGTGAAGCATTCGCACGATTTCGCTCCTGGGGAGCGCCCGGAATTGGACGGCTACCTGCCGGGTCTTCGCCCGCCGCTGGAGGCCCAACTGATCGACCTGGCGGACGAAGTGGCATACAATACCGCCGACCTGGACGACGCCTTCTCGGCGGGAATGCTCTCTCCCGGGGATGTGGCGGCGTGCGTACCGCAATATCTGGCCATTCACGAGGCGGTCGAGACGCAATTCCCGGGCGCCACGGAGCGGGAGCGCTTCCATGAGAGTTTGCGGCAGTTGGTGGATGCCCTGGTCACGGGGTTGATCGAAGGTACGGTGGCAGCAGCGGAGCGGTCCGGCGCCGCCGCAATTGATGACGTACGGGCATTTCCGGAGCGGCTGGCCGCTTTCAGTCCGGAGACCGCGGAGACCAGCCGGGCGCTGAAGCGGTTTTTGCACCGCACGGTCTACGATTCGCCCGCACTCAATGAGGGGCGGCAGCTTTCAATGGATATGATCGAAGAACTGTTCCGGTTTTTCGCCGACGATCCCGGCAAAATGCCGGAAGCTTATCGCCAGCAGGCTGCGTGCGAACCGGCCCATCGCGTGGTGTGCGACTACATCGCAGGCATGACCGATGCCTTCTTCCGGCGGACCTACGAGCAGGTACTGGGACGCGCCGCTATTCCTCCACTTTCGTGATGCTGGACAGTTCCGCGAAACGGACGCCGTAAACTCTTTGAATCTGGCGGCAGATTTCCGCGCCTGCCCGCTCCGGATCCTCTTCGGGATCGTGTTCCAGTTCCACTTTGAAGAATAGGTGTGTCCTTCTCATCGGTGCGGCGTTTCCCCTGCCTTCTATACTAAGGGAATGGCATGCGCAATTTGCGAAACCCGGCGGCCTCGCCGCTTCTGTCCGGGAGTGGGCGGCGATATCTGCACCATCTGCTGCGGTACCGAGCGGGAGGTCACGGTGGCATGCCCGCTGGACTGCGAGTTTTTGCGGGACGCGCGGAAACACGACAAACCGCCGGAAATCGAGATGACGCAGGTTCCGAACCAGGATATCCGGGTTACCGAAGAGTTCCTGGAAGAGAACGAGCCGCTGCTGGGATTCCTGGGGCAAACGGTGGCGGCAGCCGCGCTCGGCAACCCGGGGACGGTGGATTTCGACGTGCGTGAGGCGCTGGAGGCTTTGATCCGTACCTACCGGACACTGCAGAGCGGCGTGTACTATGAGAGCCTCCCCAACAATCCGCTGGCGGCCGGCGTCTACTCCGCGGTGCAAAGCGCCACCACCGAGTTTCGCGAGCAGGAGCGCCAGCGTCTGGGCATGTCCAAGACCCGGGACGCGGACATTTTGGGACTGCTGGTGTTCCTGCAGCGGGTAGAGTTCGACCGGAATAACGGGCGCAAGCGGGGACGCGCGTTCGCGGATTTTCTACAGATCTTTTATTCGGATTCAACGGCTCCCGCTCCCCGCGGTCTATCTTCGATTATTTTGCCTTGAGCCGGCGCGAGCTTGATCTTTTCGATGAGATAGGCCCGTTTCCTGCCCGTGCTGACCACTTGTCCGGCGTATTTGTGTGTGCCGTTCACCAGCAGATCGATGGGCCGCTCCACGGGAAAGTCGAAGGTGAGCAAATGGCCTTCGGCGAGACCCAGAAACTCACGCACGCTCAGCGTCTGCCCCTCCATGCGAGCTTCCAGCGTAAGGCGGGCGCCTCGCAGCAGGCGCAGCACCCGGGTCTGTTCGTTCTGGCTGGCATGGGTCTTGCGCACCGACCATTGCTGGTCGAACTTCTGGCGCATCATCTTAATCACAATCGATGGCATGGCGATGTTCATCATGCCCACCGTCTCCCCGATGCGCACCTCGACGCCGATTGAGACCACGGCTTCGTTGGGAGCCAGAATGTGCAGCAACTGCGGCTCGGTCTCCATCGATTCAATCGTGAAATCCACCTCGGTTACGCCCTTCCAGGCTTCGCGCAGATCGTGCAGAATGATGCGGAACAGGCCATCCAGAAGCTTCTGCTCGATCTCCGTGATGTCGCGCTGGATCGAACCGGAAGATTTGCCGGTGCCGCCCAAAAGCATTTCCAGAATCGGAAAGACCAGCGAGGGGTTTAACTCCAGCACACCGTTGCCGTCGTAGGGACTGAGCCCCAGCGAAACCATGCAGGTCGGCGATGGCAGGCCATCCAGAAACTCTGCATATGAGAGTTGTTCCACGCTCACCAGATTCACCGTCAGGTAGGAGCGCAGATAGGCGGACAGGCTCGATACCAGGTTGCGAACGAACGTGTCGTGCAGCAGGTGAATCGCGCGGACCTGCGACTTGGGAATGCGATCGGGCCGGCGGAAATCGAACTTGATGGCCGGAGACTCGCGCCGGTGATCCTGCATGTTCTGGAAGACGGCGTCGATTTCCTGTTGAGATAACTGGCGGTTCAAAACTCAGGCTCCTGAGCAAGTATCGGATACCCGATGACAAAACTTTAGGATCGCCGCCAGGACACCGCTTCGGGACGCGGGAGGCGCACAATTTCCGCCCCGGCCTAATGAAAATCCCAATCCCACCGATAAATGGATTGTAAGGAGCCGAATGGATTCAGATGTTCTAGTTGTGGATGATTCCGCTGCGATCCGCAAGATTCTGCAACGTGTTTTGCGGCAGACCGGAATGTCCATCCGCTCAATCCATGAAGCTGGCGACGGCCAAGAGGCGCTCGAACAGCTCAGGAATCAGCCCGGTATCCAACTCGTACTCACCGACATCAATATGCCGAAGATGGACGGTTTGCAGTTGCTGGCTGCCGTCAAGTCCTCATCCGACTGGCATCATATTCCGGTGGTGATGATTACAACCGAGGGTGGAGAGTCCAAAGTTGGCGAGGCCGTCAAGTTGGGCGCCGCCGGGTACGTGCGCAAACCCTTCACCGCCGACCAAATCAAGGAGAAGCTGGCTGGAATCCTGGAGCCGGTATTGCCATTATGAGCCTGCAAGATTTCATTGTTGAATCCATGCGCCAATCCGCCGTCCAGGTATTCTCCACGATGTTGGGCACTGAACTCGGCAACGGGGAGTTCTCCGTCGAAAATGGCACCCCCGAGGTGAACGACGGCGTCGTGTCATTTATTGGACTGGCCGGAGCCTGGGCTGGAACCGGCAGCATCAGCTGTTCTCCTACTCTGGCTTGCCGCATCTGCTCGCAGATGCTGATGACCGAGAGCAGCGCCGTCGATGAAGAGGTCCTGGACGCCGTCGCTGAACTCACCAACATGGTGATTGGCAGTGTGAAAACCGACCTGGAGGGACAACTGGGGCCACTCGGTTTGAGCATTCCGACAGTAGTGTTCGGTAAGAATTTCCGGGCCAAGAGCGCCGGCACAACAGAGTGGATTGTGATGCGCTTCCCCTGGGATGGCGAGTCGCTGGTCATTAAGATGTGCCTCGCTCCCACGGAAAAGGCATTGCACGCCGTACCCCATGCAATCGGCACCACCTGTCCCCTTGAAGTATAAATACGATCTGGAGAAAACCGATGGCATCTACCATGCTTTCTGTGACTGAACCTGCGGGCGCGCAGACAGATGCGCGTGCGGGCAAGTATCTGACATTTCATTTGGCCAACGAGGAATTCGGAATTCGCGTACTGAAAGTCCGCGAAATTATGGGCTTGCAGGAGATTACCGCTGTTCCGCAAACGCCTTGCCATATCAAAGGCGTAATCAACCTGCGAGGCAAGGTGGTTCCTGTGATCGATCTGCGTCTCAAGTTCGGCCTTCCGGCCGCTGAGTACACCCAGCGTACCTGCATTATCGTGACCCAGGTACAGGGCGAATCGTCGGCCGTATTGATGGGAGTCGTTGTCGACGGAGTTTCGGAAGTGCTCAATCTGACGGGTCCCGAAATTGAAGATACACCCGATTTCGGCGAAGACATTGCCGGCCGCTACCTGCTGGGAATGGCCAAGGTAAAGGGTAAGGTA
>CAWIGC010000007.1:0-222389 GCA_963835555.1 uncultured Solibacteraceae bacterium
GTAATCTGCACGGCTGGTCCTCCGGACAACCGAAGCTTCCAGATGCCGGTTTGGCCGGAGGGTCTTAAGTAAAGGGACTGCCCATCCGGCGACCACGTGGGATTCGCGCCATCCAACAGCGGCTCCGGCGGCCCGCATTCGAGACGTCCGAAAGCGCATCGGATGAGAAAGATCTTCGTCGCTCGGTAGCGTTGCATCGAAAAGGCGATCCGTGCGCCATCGGGCGACCAGGACGGGCGCCCGATGTCTCCTCTCAGATTCGTGATCCGGACCGCGTTGGCCGCGTCCGGCCAGGTGATCCAAAGTTCCGGACTGCCGGAACGGCGGCTCACGAAGGCGACCCGCCCGTGTGGCGCAAAAGCGGGCATCGAATCGAGCATCGGAGATGCGATTCGCTTTACGGCTTTGCCTCCGGCTAACGGCACAGAGTAGATGTTGTAATCCTTGGCACGGCTGACCCACACGACGCGGTTCCCGCGCACGGCTGGCATCGTAGCGTCTAGACCCGACGCGAATACGGATACCGGCTCGGCCCTGCTATCGGGAGACAATTCCCACAGCGCGTGAATCGGACTGCCAAGTTGCGCAGACATGAGGAGCGTACCGTCCGGAAGCCAGGCGTGGCCGAATATGCTTCCGGTTCTCGAGCTAAGTTGCCGCGCTGGTCCGCCGCCGGCCGGCATGATATAAAGCTGATCGCGGCCAGGCTCCTTCACGCCGCTTGAAAGCGATGTTCTTCCCATCGGGCGAGTATTGGGGATCCCAATCACCCCATCCTTCGCTGGGCGAAGTCAAAACCGTTACTTGGCCCGAGGCGAGATCCAGGGAGCGGATGCCGAAGCGCCATACATGTGCGATCCGATCCGAGTAGATGATTCGCTTTCCGTCCGCTGAGAAATCGAATCCGGAGCTCAATTCGGCGGTTGTGAGATTGACGACGATGCGCGGATCGGTTCCATCTCGAGCGACGGACCGGATTGTTTCGCCAAGGCGGGGCGATGTCCTCTTATAGTAAACGCGACGCCCGTCGGGAGACCACTTGGGATGGCCGATCCGTCCCGGCTCGGCTTCCAGTAGCTTGACGCTCGAATCCTGATCGAACTCCTTGAGATAAATGGCCGTGTAACCATCGGGAGAGTCACCCCAGCCATAAACCACCGTGTTCCCATCTGGCGAGATGTCGGGCCAGGAGTCGAAACCGGCCGTCGCCGTCATCGGGACTGCTGCGAGTGAGGCAGGCGCGGGCTTTCGGACCTCCTGCTTCTCAATCCACACAACGCCAAACACCGCTGAAGCCAGAGCGGCAACCGCGGCGGCGACCCAAAGCCGTCCGCGACTGCCGGCAGCGGGGTGAGCCAGCGATTCCAGACGTCGCGCCACTTCGTCCGCCGTAGGCCGCGCTTCGGGCTCGAGGGTCAGCATGTTGAGGATCAAAGTATCGAGCGCCTCGGAATATCGCGACGCCGTCGCGACGGCGGATCGGGCCACCAGGGGCGATCCACTCGCCGTTCGCGGAAACGAATGGGTGCCGCCTCGCGGCGAGCTCATAAAGGACAAGACCAAACGAGAAAATATCGCTTGCCGTGGTTAGCGGTTTGCCCGCCGCTTGTTCAGGCGACATGTACCGCAAGGTTCCCACGCGCAATTGCGACATCATCCGGTCCTGCGGCCCGCCCATCGACTCGGGCAAACCCGAAATCCAGAACCTTGGCCAGCCCGTCGGACCGGAGCATGATGTTCTCCGGCTTGATGTCACGGTGGATGATGTTCGAACCGTGCGCGGCGGACAACGCGCGCGCCACCTCGAACCCGATTCGCGTGACGAGTTCGATGGAGTTCACCGACCGGCAGAGGTGGCGCAATGCGGTACCGTCGACGAACTCCATCACGATGGCAAGGCCAGACTCGGACTGGATTACTTCGTGTACGGTAATGATGCCCGGATGATTGAGGGCCGAGGCGGCTTTTGCCTCGCGGAGGAACCATTCCACCCGCCACGCGGATTCCGCAATCCCATGCCCGGAGGAACTTCATGGCGACGGGACGTTCGAGATCGACGTCCCCGCGCGGAATAGACATCGCCGCCCGCCCCGCTCCCGATCAGTTCGCCGACGGCATACCGCCCGATGCGGATCCCGGCGAGCGTACGCCCGGAGCGGATCGCGGTCCCGCCGAGCCCCCCGGAAGAACTGCTTGGACTCCAGGACGGAACCACCGAATCGTCCGGTTCGGCAAGCAGCGAAAGCACCTCCCGGACTATGTCCGGGTCGCCGGCGTTCGCACAGACGAACCTGGTTTGTCCATCGCGAGGAATCTGTCGCGCCTGTTCACAAAGATGCCAGACTCGCCGCCAGTTTTCGCTCGTCATCGGCTAAACATCAACCTCTAACGATCGGACTGAAGCCCCAGTTCCTGCCGGGCTGAAAGCCCGCCGCAGGCTGCAAGCCCGCCCACAAAGGCTCAGTCCAACAGTTCCTTTCGCAGCCAGTGGCGCGCGAATTGCCAGTGTCGATTTACCGTCACCGTTGCGCAGCCAAGCCGTCCAGCGATCTCTTCCGCAGTCAACCCTTCAAACACTTTCATCTCAACCACACTGCGTATCTCCGGCTTAACAGCGGCAAGGCGGGCCAGCAGATCTTCTACCTCAAGGATGCTGGTGCTCGCCTCGAATGGCAACTGCTCTCCCAGGTGGAACTTTCCGGGCCTTTTGCGATAGAGGACGGGCATGGTGGATCAGGAGCCGTTTCATAATCTGGCCGGCGAGAGCAAGGAAAGATGCTTTGTCGTTTTCCGGCTCCTGCTGCTCCCTCGGCGGAAGGCCCTTGATCTTCAGGATTTCGAGATATATTCCGTTGACCAACAACGACGGTTGCGGGCTCATTCTTTTTCCATTCCCCGCGCATATGCCCCACCGCCATGCGCTTCAATTCCGGGGTAGAGAAGTTCCATTAACTGCCCGGCAGCCTGGCTATCTCCGGCCCGGAAATCTGCCATCAGCCCGGGTATCGCATCCGGCGCGTGGTGAACTGCCATCCCACGATTTTAGTACTTGAAAAAAAACTGCGCGGACCTGATCAGTTTTGGCCGGCTGCTCTCCCCTTTGGCGTGACAGAGCTTAGAAAAAGGACGGTGCAAATGAGGGGTTTCATGCAAATAGTGATGGCGGCGGTTGCCCGGAGACGTATAAGGGCAGTCGCGCCGGTGGTAGTTGTGTGGCCGGCGATGATGCTGCTGGCGCCTGGGTCCGCATTCGCGGTGATGAACTGGCAGCAGAAGTCACCCGCGACGAGCCCGTCCGTGCGAGCGAGCGCACCTCTGGTCTGGGATGCGCTGCACAAACAAGTGGTTATGTTTGGTGGGTTCGACCTCGCTGGCAAGCTTGGCGATACGTGGGTGTGGGACGGAACGAACTGGACTCAGAAATCTCCTTCCACGAGTCCATCAGCCCGGTTCGGCCATGCAATGGCATGGGACGCTGCACACAATCAGGTGGTGCTTTTCGGCGGCAAGAACAACACAACGAGCCTCAACGACACGTGGGTATGGGACGGCAGCAACTGGACACAGATGTCTCCGTCTTCCAGCCCATCTCCTCGGGAGAACCCCGGCGTTGCCTGGGATGCAACGCACAATCGGTTGGTACTATTTGGCGGCGAAACCAATGACGGCCAAGGCAACTTCACGTACTTCAACGACACGTGGGTATGGGATGGCGCCAACTGGACTCAGATGTCTCCTTCGGCGAGTCCGTCCAGCCGCACGCAAGTAGGGATGGCGTGGGATGCGGCGCGCAATCAAGTGGTGGCGTTTGGCGGCTATTTCTCCGACGGCTTCAACTCCACGATCTATAACGACACTTGGGTATGGGATGGGGCCACCTGGACCCAGAAATCTCCAGTCGCAAGCCCGCCGGCGCGAGCTTGGTTTAAAATGGCGTACGACGAAGCGCGCAGCCAGACGGTAATCTTTGGTGGTTACAACAATAGCGACGCGCTGCCGACTGACACTTGGGTATGGGACGGAACCAACTGGATTCAGCAATCTCCTCTGGTTAGCCCAGGTGGGCAGCAGGGACCGGGCATGGCCTACGATGAGGTGCACCAGCAAGTGGTGACGTTCGGAGGCCAGACTTTTACGACTGACATTAACGAAACGTGGATCTGGTATGACGTGCCTTCTGTGAACATCACCATCACGTCAGCCCAGACGGCTGCTACGTTCTCCGTATCCGGGTCCGATTGCCAGGCGGGGTCCGCCTACACCGTTCCGCAGACGTTGCAGTGGGGTCCGGGTTCCACCTGCACGGTCACTTTCGAAAGTCTCGTAAGTGGAGGTACCGGCGTTCAAAGCGTCTTCACCGGCTGGGCAGATGATGTGGCGGACAACCCTCGCACGATCACGACTCCGTCCGGGGACGCTACGTATACAGCGAACTACAAAACTCAGTACCTGTTGTCCACGGCTGTAGTCGCAGCGGGCGCGGGAAGCGCAACTGGCGCGGGCTCTATGACGCGAACACCGCGGCAGGCGTGGTGGCGACGAGCGCCGCAGGCTACGTATTTGCCGGCTGGTCGCCCGCGCTGTCTCCGAACACCGCTTCATCCACTGTAGGCATGACGGGTCCGCGCACGGTGACTGCGAACTTCGCGCTCATCACGAGCATTACCGTCTCACCGGCATCGGGCCAGTACAGTGACCCAGTCACGCTGAATGCGACGGTTGGGCCGGCCGGCGGCGTCTTTTCCGGTTCGCTGCAGTTCCGAGTGAATGGGCCGACGCCGGGGCGCCCGTGGCGGTGAGCGGCAGCGGTGTATACAGCACTAGCTACACCATTCCCAGCCCGGCGGGAAACGAGTCGATCATCGCTACGTTCGCCTCCTCGACGCTGTACGCACTCCCAAGCGGCGGGAACAACACGCTGACGGTCATAAAGGAGGACGCCGCTATCAAACCGACTTCCGCGAATCCGACCACGGTCCAGGTGAGCACTCCGGGCGGAACGGCTGCTTCGATCACGCTGACCGGGACAGTACAGGATGCTTCTGATGGGAGTCCGGGGGACATCTCGAAGGCGATTGTGACCGTTTCGCTGCTGCCTGCAGTATCAGGTACGCCGACGATCGTCTGTCCGGTCAGTAATTCGGCAGGTTCGCTGACCGCGGTCTGTTCCAACGTCCCGGTGAATGCGTACACCGTCCAGTGGAACATCGCCGGCGATTATTATCAGGGACCACAGGTGAACAGCGTGCTGGCCGTATATGATCCGTCGCTCGGGTTCGTAACGGGAAGCGGCACGGTGATGGTTAACGGAGTTGCAGCGGATTTCTCGCTCAGTGTGAAATACCAGAAGGGCGGGAGTTTTGGCGGTGGGGGTGTTACCTTCGTTGAGCACCTCTCGACGGGCGATGTCGCCATCAGCTCCACAGTCCTGACTTCGATGGCGATTGTGGGAACAACGGCGGTGATCGATGGCCAGGCAAGCGTCAATGGAACGGGATCCGTGGCGCTGCGAGTTACCGTGACCGACAATGGCAGTCCGGGTGTGAATCGTGACCTGTTTGGAGCGGTTGCGTTACCGACAGTCTCGCTGAGTCCGGTGGCGATTACGTCCGGCAACATCCAGGTGCATTAGCGGCCAGTGAAGGAGCAGCGGACTCATCTCTGCCGCGGCTGAGTGGGGCGGGAGCGCCGCCCCACTTACGACCTTTCCTCGCAAATTGAAATCTCTGGCTTTCATCTACCGTCACCTTTCCCACGACACTCCATCCATGAGAACCAGCGGATCTCGGCGGTTGGTCGGGGATGTAGCGAAACTGCAACTTGTCCAGCGCACACCCAACCGGAACCGATCGGCCCGGTGCTCCCTATGAACGCCCTACCAGTCAGCAATCCACCTGTACGAGTAGTCGCTGACGGTAAGAAGTGCCAAAAAGGATGGTACCGATAAGTCGGCTTGCGTCCTGTAATCCGGGCGGACGGAGCATGGGGACGCGCCGTTGGCTAGGTGGAGAACCTGACCGCCTGTATTGCCAGCGACCGATAGCTGGCGCGAAATCCCCTTGTGTCCAGCGACCGCTTTGCTAAACGCATGGGCTGTTCCCGCCAACAATCGGACTGGCCCGCAGGCACCGTGCCGTCCGGGAACACTCCGGGTCGGCGGACCCCACGGGGTCTATAGTTCCTAACCTGGCGTAGCCGGAACCAAACAGGAAAGGCCGCAGCGTTGAACCTGGTCGAACTCGATCTTTCGGAAAGGCAGCTTTGTGGCAGTTGGATTGGGAACCTGAAGCGGAGCCCTCAACATTCTGCTGAGGATTCGAAATAGCGCCGCTTTGGAGACGCGGCGCCCAGCCCCGAACAGCCATCGCTAGCGACGGGCACCTAACCACACGATGGTAGACGGGTTCGCCAGCCCACGGGTCCCGCGCGCGCCCCTCACGTACGTCTCGGGGCAACGCGCGCTCTGATCTGCAAGCTCGCGCCAGCAAGTTTGATCTCCCCCGTGCGGGTGTGTCGCTCGCCAATCTACGAACTGAGGCCGAGGCCCTCCGGCCCTCATCAGCCTCGGTTGGAGTATCTCGGCTATGATGCCCGCGTGGGCCTCACGTTGCTGACCGAGCGGCACGCCAATCAGATTGCCGGGATGCTGAGTTGTTGGGATCCAATGCTGGTGTTCGGCACGCTTCCCAAGATCTGCTACGCCGAAGGGATGACCTCGTATCTGTACGAGAGGCAAGATCCGAATCTTCGATTACCCGAAATTCGCCGAGCCGTTCCGGGATGAACTGCGCGAGAATGCGGAACATCTGGCGGCTGAAAACGGGATCGCGATCGAGTTCCTGCGCAAGCGGAATGTGCGTAAGGAGGACCGGGTGAAGCAGATCCTGGCACAACGCGGAGATCATCCGGGGCTGGTCTGCATCTTCTCGGCCATGGAGCCGTGCTCGACCTACAAGCCGTGGCACGACAAGAACACCGGCAAGACCTACCTGCTGCCGGACGATGGCAAGTGTCTGCACTACTACTTCTACTTTCTGGATGAGGAACTGGGGCTGTGCTACGTGCGGGTGCCGACCTGGCTGCCTTGCCGGCTGCAGATTTACTTCAACGGCCACCACTGGCTGGCCAGCGTATTGCGCCGGCGCAAGATCGACTTCACCCTGCTGGACAACGCTTTCGTGGAGATCGCCGACTGGGCGCGCGCCCAGCAAATCGCCAACGGCCTGGAGATCAAACGGCTGCATCGCAAGCTGGACGAGTTCGCCCGCCGCTTCTGTCCGATTCATCGCTCCTTTGGCGTCGCTTACCACTGGAGCGTGGACCAGTGCGAGTATGCCACCGACATCGTGTTCCGGCGGCAGGCCGATCTGGCGGCCATCTACGGCCACTTGACCCGCACTGCCATTCACACCGTTAAGCCCGACAACATCGCCACCTTTCTGGGCCGCAAGCTCAGCGTGCAATATGAGGGCGAGATGGGCAACCGGTTCAATCATCCGCATCGAGGGGACGCGAATCAAACACACCATGGGTCCGGTGTCGCTGAAGCTCTACGACAAATTCGGCCTCATTCTGCGGATCGAGACCACGGTCAACGATCTGACCTTTTTCAAGCACTACCGCGAGGTAGAACATCGCGACGGCACGCGGGAAACCAAGTGGGCGTCGATGCAAAAGACCATTTACAGCTTGCCCGCTTTGCGGGAGCTGTTGGAGGCCGCCAACCGGCGCTATCTGGAGTTCCTATCCGCCATCGAGGATCCCCGCAACGGCCGCGACAAGCTGGACAAGCTCTCACAACCCATCCAGCAGGAAGGTCGTTCGTATCCGGGTTTCAACTTCTTCGATCCCGACGATGATAGCTTGTTCCGCGGCATTGCCCGCGGGGAGTTCAACATCAGCGGCCTACAGAACAAGACGCTGCGCCGCTTCTTGCCCGACAAAACCAGCGGTCAGATATCCCGTTTGCTGAAGCGCCTGCGTGTTCATGGACTCATCAAACGCGTTGGGCGCACCTACAAGTACTACCTGACACAATTCGGAAAACACGTCATCACTACTGGCCTCAAGCTCCGAGAACTTATTATCATCCCGCAGCTTGCTGCCACAGCCGCGTAACACGGTTGTTTCCTGCCAGATCTGCGCAGAATCCAAATACAGAGGTACTAACTCGACTTGGCTGAGCTTTGTCCAGATTGTCAGATCAGCGGCTTGCGCGTTTCCCGTCAACCTTGACGGCTTTGCCCAACTTCCGGTTGGGGCGTGATACGGCCAGGACCGCCGGACACATGCCGGCTTCAGGGGAGTCATCCGGCGCTGCCGGCCGAGCTTCCATAAACGCGACTCTCCAGGCTCGATCGTAAAGCGCGAGAGTGGATCCGTTGGCGAGTGCGCCACCCTTGAAGTCCGCGATCGTTGGCGCAAGCCAACTCCAAGGAACTCGTATCAGTCGAGTCGGAAGAGTTTGATCTTGAGCATGCCGATGGAGCCACTGGGCAGCCCGCTTCCCGATTCATCCCCATTCAGCCGCCGCCCCCCGACCCACTTGCCGTTCTCAAACCGGCCCTCGTCCTTGGCGGAAACCGCAACCCGGGCAGTCCCGGGTAAGTCAAGCTCGAATGTGGGGACTCCATTGCTTCCGATGAATATGAACTCGTCGGGCGCGGTGTTGACCACGATGGCAAACAGGCGAGTGTCGGCGGGCAGGGCCCTGCTGTCGCGAACTGACTCCGCCTGGACCGAGCACCGGTTCAACAGGGGCGGGTGCTGGCTGAGTGGGTTGCCCAGCAGGTGCCGGCGGCGCCGTCGGGGGACGCCAGCGCCTCCTGACGCCAAGAGTGATCTTGTAACCACCTAGCGAAATCGGCGTCTGCTTTTCGCCCTCAGCCGCGAGAATCGCGTCCACCTTGCCGGCGGCTTGCCACTCCGCCAGTTGCGGCAGCACCGTTGAAAGTAGCTTGTAGGCTTCGGCCACCTGACCATCACTGTTGAGGTCTTCAATGCCAAACGGCGACCAGCCAAGAGCTGCGTGATGCCCAAGCGCCCAGAACAGATTGCCCACTTTGTCCGCCGCTTCAGGGATAAACAGCGGATTGCCCGAACGATTGTAGAGCGCGCAGGTCCCCTTGAAGTCGGGCACGTAGATGTCCGGGGCGATCAGGTCCAATGAGGGCGCCGCGGCCCGGTACACGTCCATCATGCGCGCAACGGGTCCGCCGCTTGGCCACTGGCCGGGCAACTCCTGTCCCGGCTGAGGACCCAGCCAGGCGTTGGCGTACATCGGAATGTTGAGTTCCGCCTTTCCGGCTTTCGCAATGTCGCCGATGTAGCGGCCCATGTGGTACGCCATGAACACTTCGTCCGCCCACTCGTCTGACCCGAAGACCTCTGTCCAAGTTCCTTGTGCCTTGAACCCGTTCCGTGCCCACACTTCCCGAATCTCCGGAAGCAGCGTTGCCCGGTTCTTCACCAGGTAGGACATCAGATCGGCGGGCACCGCTTTGCGCCAGGCCGTTTCCGCCAACGGAGAACGGTCACGGCTGTCGCCCAGGCTGCCCGGCTCATTCTGAACCTGCATCATGATCACCGTGTGCTGGGGATCGACCGCCTTGATGTGGCGCATCAGGGCACGGAATGCCTTCATATCCGCCTTCAGCGATTCCTCGCCGAAAGGACTCAAGGCGCCGATCCCGCCCTGGCCTCCTAACTCCCTGGTCATACCGGCCGACCGGGGCTCGAGAAGCATTTTCGGGAATCGCTTCTGATCGGCCTTGACCCAATGCGGCACGTAGCCGGAGCCACCGTTCTTCCAGGTGGCAAACCAGATCAGAACCAGCCGCATCTTCCGCAACCGCGCTTCGCTGATCTGCGCATCGACGGCCGTGAAATCGAACCTGCCTTCCTCCGGCTCCACGAGCTCCCAACTCGCCGTGCCGACCACGGTGTTCAGGTGCATGCCGGCAAGCTTGTCCCACTTCGGTTTCATGTACTCGGGGCTCGATGCGCTCGAGTTGTGCAACTCGCCCGAAAGCATAATGAACGGCTTGTTGTCGACGTAGAACTGCTTGACCGCGCCGTGCTGCCGGATCTGTGGCAGAGGAGCCGCAACCTGCCCGTAGCTCGCGATTGAGGTCGCCAGCACCAACAGCGGCGTAACTCTAAAATTCATCATGAAGCCTCACACTCCCAACATTCTCTTCAACATCACGCGGTGACGGCGAACCCTCGCCCGCCTCATCCGCGTCATCCACCGTGCCAATGCGCTGCCCGCACTCGGCCGCGATGTAGCCATCGATGCCGGGCTCGTTGAGGATCGGATAATTTCGTGGATCATCATCGTGTCCTAAGTCCGTTGCCCTTTGTCATCTCGGGGCACTTGCCGTGAAGGTGCTTGCAGTAAGCTCGCAGGGCTTCGAGTTCCGCGCTGACACCGGCCGTGAATTGCTCGATGAACGCTTGCTTAAGCGCGGACTGCCCAAGGCGATAGCTGACCAACAAATGCGTGTTTGAAGTTTGCAGCATCGCCGGGTTTCTCGAAATCACTAGTTTACGCCTCTTACACCATCGGGACTCCACTTCGGTCGCACCTGATCCTGTTCGCACCTCCTCAGAATGAAGTCCGTCGTTGTGGGTCTTGGCACCGTCGCCCGGGCATCACCCAACGGGGTGAATCGGCACGCGCCAGATCAGTCCCGATAAACGCCGTAGCACCATCCCAACACCGGCAGCAGGACATGGCACAAGCCGACTTCAGGGGAGTAGTCGGGGAGCGATGCCATGTTCGAGCTCGACAGACGCGATACCATCAAATCGATGGAGAATTGGAAGGAGCGCATCAGCGTTAACCCTGCGGTCTGCCATGGGAAGGCGTGCATCCGCGGAACGCGGATCATGGTGTCCGTGGTTCTCGACAATGTTGCCGCCAGCATTCCCCGGACCGAGATCCTCGCCAGCTATCCTGCCCTAAGGTCCGAGGACATTGACGCCGCCCTCGCATATGCTGCGGAATTGGTGCGCGAGGGATCTATCGAATTGCCAACCGAGCTTACGGCGTGAAATTCAAGATCGATGAGAACCTCCGGCTGAAGCTGCCGCGGATTCTCCAGGGTGCCGGTTTCGATGCGCACACGGTTGAAGACGAGAAGCTCTCGGGGCGAACGACGAAACGGTCGCAAGCACGAGCCGATCGGAGGGGCGAATTCTCATTACCTTGGACCTGGACTTTGCGAATATTCGGGCATATCCGCCGGGCGAGCATGCCGGCATCGTCGTCCTGCGAGTCAAGCACCAGGACAAGCCAACAGTGCTGGCTCACCTTCGCGGCTGGCAACAGCACTCCTGCAGCCGAAACCCGACCGGCGAACTGTGGATCGTCGACGAGAACCGAATTCGCTTTCGTCAGGGCGCTTGATCAACACTGTCCGGTCGGGTCGAGGACTGGCGCGGTGTTCGAAGGTCAGGCTTATCCGTTTGCTCCCCGTTTCCTCCGGGAGTGCCGCACAGCCAACCTTGAATCCGTTCCAGCCCCGCCACATCGCACCCAGGGTGCAGATTTCCCGCACTGGGCGCACGTGTTTGCCTGGCGCCAAGAGTTATGGGCCTATCGGGCCGGGCGGATCTTCGCACTTGGCCATCGACGCAACTGGTATTCGGGAGCTCACGCCGCTCGTACAGGCATTCGCTACTCCACCGCTTCCAGCCGAAGCCCTTGCGTCCCCGGGCACGCATCCGGTGTTGCCTGAGCTTCTTCTCTACCCAGCGTTTGACCATGTAAAAACAAGAACTCGAATGTCCGACCCGAAAGTAGTTCACCCAACCACGCAGAATCGGATTGATTTTCGCAATCACAATCTCCACGGGCCAGCTGATGTGTTGTCGGAAGATCTCCCACTAGCGCTCCCTCCGGTCGCGTTATCCGCCCCGAGTAAGCACTATTCGGGAGCGATCTCTCAGGCTCCACGCCGCTCGTGCTTCGGCGTTGCCGAAAGGGTCCGTTGTCAGACTGAGACGGCACCTTGTAGATTGGACACATGGCGCTCAAACGGATGGACAACGTAGGAATCGTCGTCGATGACCTCGAAGGGACGATTGATTTCTTTCGCGAGCTCGGCCTCGAGCTCGAAGGGCGGGCCACGATCGAAGGAGAATGGGCCGGACGTGTCACTGGACTGGGCGATCAGCGCGTCGAGATTGCCATGATGCGCACGCCGGACGGCCACGGCCGGCTCGAGCTCTCCCGCTTCCTCACGCCGCCTGCCGTCGCGGATCACCGCAACGCCCCGGTGAACGCTCTAGGCTACCTCCGCGTCATGTTCGCCGTGGACGACATCGACGAGACGCTTGAAAGGCTCCGCAAGCGCGGCGCGCAGCTCGTAGGCGAAGTAGTCCAGTATAAAGACGCGTATCGGCTCTGCTACATCCGCGGGCCTGAAGGGCTTCTCATCGGACTCGCCCAAGAACTCAGCTGAGCGCAATACGAAGACGTCGGAGAGACCGCCGCCTTCAGCTACCGAGTGGATCGTCGGCCACTGGAGAAAGGTCGGGGCTGGATTCCTCCCGTGAAGTCCCCGTCACGCCAATTGACGCGCGACGGCCGTAGCGCCAGCTGAAGCAATTCCGGGGGAATTGTCCAGCAAGGATCAGCATCAGCAACAATACATCCGGGTGGCTGGCTTTGGGAGCCGGACAATCCTTCCGAAACATACCTTATGTCGCACGTTGCGGATGTGTCGGGATTATGTTCTCGAGGGAGGGTGATGGTGGTGCGGTGGATCACGCAGTGCGGGAGCAATGGATATCGGGGAAGAATATCATTTTGATCGTGAGCGATGCGGAAGCGAAGGAAATGCTTCGCCTCGAGGCTGAGGCGGGTGATCCTGAGGAGTTGCTGTGAGGTCGTGTTGCGGTGTTGCGCGTGTCGCGCTAACTTCTGTCATGAGGATGCCTTTTGCACGATGACAGGTACGACGATTCTCTTCGATCCACTCCCGGTGGGCCGTCTCGGCGTGCACCGTGAGACCGAAGAAGTGGTGGTGGCGAGCGACTTCTCCACGTTCGCGTGGATGGTAGAGGAGTTCGTCTCTTTGGGCGTCGTCAGTATCTGTATTGGCCGGTCCGCGCCCGAATCGGAGCTCGTCAAGACGATGCCGCCGTTGTTGCGGCGACGTATCAAGGTCGCAAACGATGACCAGGAATACCAAGCGACGGCGCTCATCATGGAGCCCATGCACGAGGAGGTAGGCTGCCGTGTTGTGCAGGGGCGCTTGGTGTTCGACCGCAAGATTCCGATAGCCCTCAAGGCCGCGCTCATTCGGGTGCGTCACGACCTGTATGCATTGGCAGTGGGTCTTAATTACGGCACACAAATCGGGTTGAATCCCGCGGGATCCGTTGCCGCCCTCCATCATCTGCGGACTGCCCTTCGCGACGCCCGTAGTCGGTCAGTGGCAACGCAACTTCTCGGCGTGTTGTCCGCGTACGTCCCGTTAAAGTTTGATGGCCCGCAGATCCCGCAACCGCTCCAGCTGAGGTCGTGACGATCTTCGACCGCTTGGTGAACGAGGAGTCTTACACGGGCTTCTCGGACTCGATCGGGTCGCTAGCACGCACGAGTGGCCGACGAACTGCGTTGGCGCGACCCGTGCGTACCTTCGTCGGATCGTGAAGAGTCCGCCGGCACAAGTCATCGTTGATACGGTGAGCAAGATCGTGAAGGTCGGGGGCGCGAACGCGCTTCCTCAGGCATCCTCATTGTTCTCGATGTTCCAAGTGCGGACGCTGCCGATACTCGTTGATCTTTCGGGAGCGCGCTCGCAGGCATTGCAGCGGTGGCTTGCGACGGCCGGTTCAGAGCCGCCGTTTACGCGTGCAGGTCGCAAGGTTGCGAGTCCAGCGATTGATTGGTTGCCGCCGCTCCCGTCGGCGTCTGCTGATGAGCCGGGTGGTGCTCATTTCTCCATGGGTCGGGTAAGGGATCTGCTCGCCGCGTTACAGAAGTATGAGGGTAATGAACGCCCTCGACTGGTTGGAGCGGCGAAGCCCAAGCTCATCACCTAAGCGGGCCTGCAATGGGATGAGAACTCTAACTCTGCTTCCGGATGGTCCCGAATTGCGCCACTCGGAAGTTATTGCGACCCGGTCAACTAGACGAGAAACGCCCAACCCGGAAGTTGACTTTCGCGATGACGCCTTGTTGGTGTAATATCGTTACGTTTAGAGCAGCACACGGCGGTGATAGTAGTCGAAGACGATGTTAGCCGGGAAACGTCATGCAAGGGGTCTCGTGAGGCGGAGGAGGAGTGAGAGAAGTAAGATCACAACACCGGGATAGAAAGAGCAAGTTGCTGCAGGATCAAAACCATATGAAAAGGAAAGAAATCGAAGCTACAGCCAGCGCGGCAGATTCATCCCCAATCACCGAAACTATGAGAGTCGAACTCACTCTTCACCCGGCGTGAAATGCTGGGAATAACCGGTATGGCCGGTATGGCGGCTTTGACCGGTATCGCACCCGATGCTGTTGCGCAGACTGCGCAAAAACGGCCTCGTATCGCCTGTGTCGTCAGCTATTGGGGTCTCCGGACTCACATGCGGACTGGATCATAACCAAGCTGTTGGACGGTTATTGGTGGAAGGGCGCCCATACTCCTTCGCGGGTGGACGTGGTGTCCGTTTACATCCATCAGCTTCGGAAAAGCTGATTGCGGCCGGAAAGTGTGCAAAGCGAAAGACATTCCGATCTTTAACACAGTAAGTGAAGCCGTCACGCTCGGCGGGAAGGAACTTGCGGTGGATGGCGTTGTCATCGTCGCAGAACACGGGAATTATCCAACCGATCTCAAGGGGCAGACATACTATCCGCGCTGGTGGCTCTATCAGCAGATTATCCGGGTTTTCGAGCAGAGCAAGCGCTCGGTGCCCGTCTTTAACGACAAGCACCTCTCCACCAGTTGGGACGAAGCCAAGTGGATGTTTGACAAATCTCGTGAGCTGAACTTTCCCTTGTACGGCGGTTCCTCCATACCGTTCTACTTCCGCAAGCCCGAGATAGAACTCGATATCGATACGCCCATAAAGAACTCGGTCGTGGCTGGAGGCGCCGCGAGATGAGGGAGCCATCTTCCATTGTGTCGACGTGCTTCAGGCTTTGTGGAACGCCGCAAGGGCGGTGAGACAGGCATCGAGGCGGTGCAGTGCATTCGAGGGCCTGAAACATGGAAGTGGGTCGACCGTAATCCTTGGGCGGGCAATCTGCTCGATGCAGTGCGGAAAAGCTTTGACCTGAAGCCGGGACACTTTCAGGAAGGCCGCGAAGCCGAACGTCTGTATCGTGGACTATCGCGACGGGACGAAAGCGGCGGTATATTCGGGCGCGGGCGTGGGGTGGACCTACGCCGGCGAAATCGAAGGGCAGTAAAGACCCGACGATCATCTCGATGCTTGGCTGGCCCGGGCCCTATCTCCCAGTACCACGCCGCGAACGCCTACGAGCACTGGCTTATCGAGATGATGCTGACCAGAAAGGAACCGTACAATGCGGAGCGGCTGCTTCTGTCCACCGGGATTGTGAACGTACAACATGGATTCAAACTGGGAGAACGGCCGTTACTCTGCCGTCGGACGCCGCATCGAGACGCCGTTCATGGACATGACCTATCGCTCGACACACGGGACCGCTCTTTGACACGGGGCCGCGGCCGCCGAGTCATCCCATACATACGGGGTTTTGAAAAATAGGCTCTGCGCGAGCTGTGGCGGAAGTCGCATTTGTGTTTCTTACCTGGTACCACCGTAAGTCGCGGGCGTTCGCGCCCGCGGTTAGCTTTTCGGAAACTCAATAGATCGGTACCGATAAACGCCGACTGTCAACGGATAGAGGGGATGCCCAAATTTGTGGCAGATCGTTGCGCGCAGCCGATTGTCGATCTCATCGTGCCGAGGCACCGGAGCCCTCGCGCTGTTCGCGCGATTCGAGAAGATCGTGTGGCGACCGCCTTCCCGCGCGACAGTACAGCCGTTCCGCCGCAAATGGTCCAGCAGTTCGTGCCGCTTCACCTCGACATCGTTCCTGCGTGAATCGACTCGCGATCATCAACCGTGCGTCCTGGAGATCGAAGCCCTGCGTTACTGCTCCGGGGAAGTCCAACGCCTCTGCGACGACCATGTCGCCGGGGGGAACGCGGTAAATGAAAGGCGACCTGGTACCGAAGCATAGGTTCATGATGATACACGGCTGGCGCCGATACATGTAGAGATTAACGAACGAGAAACGCCCTTACGAGTTGTGATCTGGGAAGCCGCTGCCACCCATGATCCGCCCTTCGGGAACGAAAGACGATGTCATACAGCATCAGTCCCATCGCCACATCGGCTGGACACGGACGGACGGCCTCGCCGGGCGCTTCGAAGTGCGCAGCGAACTCACGGCAGCACAAAGCGGGAGATGACACACCATCTGGACAGAATGCCGGCCGGCGAAGAATCGTGTCCAGAATGCGGACGACACGGACGGAAATCGCCGGCGCCGCGCGCGCTCTTGCGCAGCCCGGCGCGCACGGAATCGCACCCCTACCTTCGTTGCGAAGCCTGCGCCGGCTTTGCCGTTTCCTGAGTTGCGCGATGACATATGCAAGGATCGCTTCCACATCCTTTGCGGAAAGGATCTTCCCAAACGCGGGCATCCCATCCGAAACTCGCGCACCAGCGAGGACGACGCCCGGGAACGAATCCAGTGTTTCCTTCGTCGAGTAACGCAGGTCGGGCAGCGGGCCGGCGACGGCGTTCAGCCCATGACAGGTGAAACAGTGGCTATTGAATAGCAGCGCTCCTGTGTGCACGATTTGAGGATCCTGTTTCCTCGGGGATCACCTCAAAACCGGCCATACGGGATCACCTGAAAACCGGCCAACGGAACTGACCCAGGACAGGTTCATTTTTAGCCCAGGCGAGAGAGTTTAGCAAGGACTTTTTCCCGGCTGTTGCCACTACTAGGGCAAGATGGCCGGAAAGAACGTGCGGCGCGAAGCCGTGCAAAGCTACTGGGAACCACGAACCCGGCAGGGGATTCACAAGGGGGCGCCGCCCTCTTGTGGGGGGAGCCGCTTGCACGGTGCAGGCCAGCGCAGTTGGGTGGCCTGCACCGTGTTTTGCGGCGTGGGGGGAACCCTCCGGCCCCGGTTTGCCCCCCGGAGGGGGAAACGGAAAAGGGGGCGATCAAACTTCCCTGCTGCCGCAGGCTGGATTCCGCGAAACCTCCTCGGGGTCCGAGCATTAGGACGACTCCCCGGCCGCACCCAAAGCTGCCTTCGTGCGCCAACTGCGCGGACCGCACTTCAGCACGTGGCCATGATGCAGAAGCCGGTCCAGCATGGAGCTGACGGCCGCCACGTCGCTCAGCAGTTTGCCCCAGTCTTCCACGGGACGATTTGAGGTCAGTAACGTACTGGCGCGCTCGTACCGGCGCATGATGATTTCCAGCAAGTCCTCGGCGGCCGTGTGCGGCAGCTTGCGCATGCCGAAGTCGTCGATCACCAGCAGCGGCACGGATGCGATCGTCTCCATGTACTGTTTGCGCGAGCCGTCAACCATAGCTTCGGCGAGTTCCTCGAGCAGGATGTGCGTTTCGCGATACAGCACACGGTGGCCTTGCTGAATGGCCGCATGAGCGATGGCTTGGGCAAGATGACTTTTACCGGTGCCGCCCGGGCCCAAAAACAGCGCATCCTCGCGACGTGTGATGAAGGCGCTGGTGGCCAGGTCGAACACCAGACTACGGTTCATCTTCGGATTGAAGTTGAAGTCGAAGTTGTCCAGCGTCGCGTTCGGATCGCGAAAGCTGGCTTGTTTTCGACGACGCTCCAGCAGACGGTCGGATCGGCGTGTGAGTTCGTCCGAGATCAGGCAGGAGATCAGATCAATAGGCGCCATGGCTTCGGCCTGGGCTTGCCGGAGACGTGTTTCGAGCACCGCAGCCATGCCTCCGAGACGGAGTTGGCCCAGTGCGCGTTGTAGTTCGATGAGATTCATTCAGGAACATCCTCCTTGGATGGATCCGACGGGTTCAATGGATGTGGGGACTGATCTCGACTTCGTTGTTCGATGAGGTCCCGGTACAGCGAGAGTTGGCGTATCAACGGGTCGACTTGGCGCAGTGTGAGTGGAGTGGGAGTTTTTCGTTCCAGATAACGGCGGACGAAACCATAGTCGTAGACCTCGACTTCAATGGCCGCGGCGCACGCGTCGTCCACTGCGGCCGTGCCGTGCTTCTTGGCCAAGGCCAAGACGCCTTGCAGACGCCGCACCGCGGCCTGCCCTTGCCGGGCATACATCGTTTTGCACAGAACGCCGATCCGGTCACTGGCATTCGCCGCGCGCCGCAGCAGTTGCTCGATGGTAAACGGCGTCCTTTGTTGGCGGTCTTCAGGGAGGATACGATGGACACCACGCGGTTGCCGTATATGCTCGCGCAGCAGTTGTCCCGTCCGGGGATCGAGCAACCGGACGTGCAGCCGATCCCACTGCACTTGAACCCGTCTTGCGATCCAGCCCGGCGGAGCGCTGTAGTAAGCGGCCTCCACTTCCACGCAGCCATCCAGATGCACCGAGCGTTCGCCGTACTGGTAATAACGAAACGGTTCGAGCGGTAGCGGCAGCAGGGCGGGCCTCTCTTCGGCGAACATCGCCGCCACCTGGCGTTTCGTGGTGCCGTGAATGCGGGTGTCGGCCCAGTGTTCTTCCCACCGATCCAGGTAAGCCTGCGCTTCGGCGAGAGTTTCGAAGCGCTGGCCTTTCAAAGGCGTGCTTTGGGTGTGACCGACGCTGGACTCGACCTTGCCTTTTCGATCCGGGTCCCGGATGCGGCAGGGCATCGCGATGGCGCGGTAGTGCGCCAGCATGTCACGGTACACCGGATTGATGGTCGGATCGTAGATGTCCGGCTTCAACACCCCTTCGCGCAGGTTGTCGAGGACGAGTACGCGGGGAACCCCGCCCAGCCTGGCGAATGCGGTTTCGTGCATCTCGGCCCAGGTCTGAGTGCTGGAAGTGAACACGATCAGCCGGACGCACTTGCGGCTGAAGCCGAGTGTCAACACGAACAGGCGTGTGCGGCGGTGGCGTCCCGATTGAGGGTCGCGAACCATGGGGCCGTCGCCATAGTCGACCTGGCCTTCCTCACCGGGCTGGGTCACGATGACCGCGCAGGGCTGTTGCGGCGAGGTTGATCCCTTCAGCTTGTTGATGAAACGTTGGACGCTCTGATAGCCGCCCACGAAGCCGTGATCGTCCACCAGATCTTGCCAGATCGCCTTGGCGTTGCGGCCGCGGGTGAGCGCTTGTTCGATCAGTTCCCGGTAGGGTTCACTGGCGCTGGCGGTTGTGGCTGGCGCCGGACCGACGCCAGAGTCGGGGATCACCTCATTGGCCGGTTTTGATCCGAGACCGGAGATCACCTCGCTGGCCGGTTTTGCGCCGGGCACCGAGTCGGTGATCACCTCGTTGGCCGGTTTTGAATCCGGCCCTGGAGGTTGCCGCCCCCAGGCTCCCGGATATCGCACGCTGATTCCAGCCGCCTTCAGATATCCGGCGGCGGTTTCGCGCCGGACTCCGGTCTCCCGCTCGATCCGCCGCAGCGACCATCCCAGCCGGCCGAGGGCGATGACTTGATTCTTCTTTTCTTCGGTCAAGACGTTGCTCACAGAGACGGAGCATATCCTCCGTCAGTCAACGTCCTGAAATCAGCTTCTCATTGGCCGGTTTTCAGGTGATCCCCTATGGCCGGTTTTGGGTGATCCCCGAGGGTTTCGCCGTGATAGCGGGCAGCGGTGGACCCGTGTGTCCGAATGGCGGCGCTTTCAGCGCCGCTTTCGCGTCAAGAGCAAAGGTGAGAATGCGGCCCCAGCCCGGCTTCGCGGCGCCCACCGCCGGTGTATTCATGAGCCCGGCTGAGCCGCCCCATCCGGCCATCACAGTCACATATTGCGCTCCATCCACTGTGTAGGTGACAGGCGGTGCCATTATGCCGGTCGCGGCGTCGAATTGCCAGACCTCCTCCCCATCGGTCAGCGATTCCGTAAAGTGGGGTGCGGCTGGGAGACAGCCCACTGATTTGCAGCAAGTTCCGGGATTTGGGGGATCCGGCCACGGTTGTAACGGTCTGGGAGGAAAAAAGAGATTGACAGCGGGTGACGATCGTGCGGATTTACTGATCGGAGAGAATACGATAGCGTCGGCGTTTTGTTCTGATTAGCCGTGAACCCTGGGAGGACACATCGCGAGCCGCATAGCAGGAAAATCAACCGGTGTTGGTGACAGGGATGAACCCATAGCCGATTCGTTTGGCGCACTCGTGAAAGGTCTCGCATTTTCCGCGAGCATGGCTTCGGACCTGGCGATGGTAGAAGACCAAGGACAGGGTATAGGCAAGAAACCGAATCATGGTCAGCACCACCAGGGCCGTGGTTTGGTGGACAGCAGGGTGTTTGAGGTGACAGTCGGTGGTGATGGTCTGAAAGACTTCTGTGTCGATTCGCCAACGACTGCGGCTGAACTGATGGATGAACAACGGCGAGACCGAGCCAAGTTCGAAATTGGTGGCGTAGAAGTTGGTGCTCTCTTGCGTCGCCGCCGTCTTGCTCTTGATTCGATGACCGTCTTTTTCGCTGACAGTGACGCGATTCAGTTGCTCGATGCGAACTGTTTTAACGACTCGCACCAGGCGGTCGGCGACGGGCCAATCGACCTCCGGCAAGTGCCAATATCGAATCTCCCGGCCCGGCTCGGTATGAACGCCCGTAGGCGATTCTTGCGTAAAGCGTCCGGCCTCGCGCAACAAATCGGGCTGGTTCTCTTTCAAGGTAAAGGCCCAGACCAGACCCAGGCATTCCACTTCTTTGACGAAGGCCGCCTGCATATACAGAGCGTCACCCACTAAGACATCCAGGAATCGACGGCCTAATTGATGGTCGAGATCTTGGAGCAGAGCCAGCGCACAGCCGACCTCCCCTTCGCCGTTCTTCTGAAAGCGAAGACCCAAGGGGATGGGGAAAGGCGTGCTAACCACGGCGACCACGACGATCCGGTGATAGTACTGAATATCGGTTCGCACCTCGCCGTTCACCTTGTGCTCAATTTTCCGCTCCATGCAGGCGTCGCAACACCGGACGAAGGAGCTGCAGATTTCGATGCCATCGACCGCCGCCACCACCAACCCTCTGGACCAGTTGGAACGTAGAACTCCGTTGCGCTTCAGGCGGCGGGCGAGTTCGCAACTGAGCGCGAACACCGGTTCGGGAGATTGTCTTTGCAGCGCGTAGCCGATCGTGTCGTCGCTGATTGGCCCGATGCGTTTGGCCAGCGCTCCCTCGCAACACTCGGCCTCGATCTGAAGCAAGCTGGGAATCTGCATGGCGGCGCCCAAGAAGACGGCGTCAAACACCTTCTTCCATGGGTGCTGTGGAAACTCCCTGCCCTCGGGCAGGGCCGTCACCAAATCAGAAAAGCCAAACACCTTGTCGAGATAAGCCTCAAACCGGTGCCGGGTCAAACCTGGCGCTCTTCCTTTTCCTTGAGGAACCGCTTCAGGTTGACGTGGCAGATGGTGGCGGCAGCGGCATCAAAGCGTCGGCGCATCTCGACTTTCTGGCGCACCTTCTCAGCCAAGTCAGCGGGAATATTGAGAGCCTTGGGCTTTCCGTCGATCAGCACGGAGATCTGGAATTGTGAGTGCAGGCGGTTCCCGTCAGCGCAATGGCAGTTGGGCCGGCCGCAGGCGCGTTTGCGTTCGACAAAAGAGCCGGGCAACATTTCGCGGAGAGATCCGAGGCTGCGGATGAGTTTGCCGCGCAGTTCCAGGTCGGGTTCGCGGGGCGATTTCATATGACACTAATCATAGTGTCAGAAGAAGACGAAGTCAAGGGCTCGCCGAGATTTGCAAGAATGCCTTCAAATTAAGAACGGTCCGGAAACCCTGCAAAATCACGGGCCGGCGCCTGACACCGGCCCTACCTTAAGGAATCGCTGCCCCATCGGTAGCGCGAAACGCAGCGAAGATGCCGTCCGCGCGACCTTGGAAGACCAGGTTTCCCCCTTTGGCCAACACGCCGCCTCCGTCGAGAACGGGATACTTGGCGCGCCACACAGCCTTTTGTGCTACCGGGTCCCACGCCAGGAGTTCGCCGGTTGGCGGGGGCATTGATATCATTTTCGCGAAAAGCGGTCCTTCATAATTGCCGTCGATCCCCACGTTGTCCCGATTCGGATCATATTTCCACTTCTTGTCGGGAACGTGCACCATCTGAGTGCCCACTCGCGCCGGGAAGTAGACCAGTCCGGTAGCCGGGTGAAACGCCATCGGGTTCCAGTTGTGAGCTCCATTTGGTTCGGGAGACAGGAGCTTTGGGTTCGCATCCGCGACGCACGGCAGTTCGATGGGCCGTCCGGTTCTGGGGTCTACTCCTCTCGCCCACGTGATGCCGCTCACGAAAGGCGCGGCGGAAAGGAATTCGCCGGTTTGACGGTCGAGCACGTAGAAGAAGCCGTTCTTGTTCGCCTGTAGGACCACCTTGCGGAGTCGGCCGCCGATCATCAGATTGGCCTGTACAAGCGGTTGAGTCGCATCGTAATCGAAGCTGTCACCGGGCGTGGTCTGAAAATACCAGGCGAGCTCGCCGGTGCTGGCTTTGACGGCGAGGATGCAAGTCGTGTAGAGACCGTCGCCCTGGCCGCGCAACGCACGATACCATGTGGACGCGTTGCCGCTTCCAAAGTACAGCAGGTCGAGGTCCGGATCATAGCTCATCCCTTCCCAGGGGGAGCCGCCTCCGCCCGCTTTCCACCACTCCTTGCCGTGCCAAGTCCTGGCGGCGATCTCCATCGCCTTCGATTCGGATCCCTTGTTCGGGTCTCCGGGGACGGTGTAGAAACGCCAGACCTGTTTGCCTGTTTCCGCGTCGTACGCCGTGATGTAGCCGCGGACGCCATATTCGGAGCCTGCGTTGCCGATGATCACTCTATTGTTCGCGACGAGCGGCGCGGCGGTGATGGAGTAGGCCTTGGCTGGGTCGGTGGTTTGGACGCTCCATATGCAGGCTCCGGTGCGCTGGTCGAGCGCGATGAGTCGCCCGTCGAGCGTGCCTTCGTAGACTTTGCCGTTGTGGACGGCTACCCCGCGGTTGACCACATCGCAACAGAAAAAATAGGCTCGCTCGCGGGGAACCTTAGGATCGTAGCTCCATTTCATCTGTCCTGTTCTGGCGTCGAAGGCGAACACCATGTTCCAGGCGCCGGTGGTATAGACGACCCATCTTCCACGATGGGCGTGGCTTCGAGCCCGCGAGAGGTCCCAAGTTCCATGCTCCACGCGAGACCGAGCCGGGAAACGGTCCGTTCATTGATCTGGTCGAGTGGGCTGAAGCGCCAGTCGGTTTGCGTGCCGCCGTGTAGGTGCCAGTCCTCAGCGGTTGCAGCCGGGGGCACCATGACAAGAATCGCACCGAATACGAGTACCTGCTTCCGCATGTGTCGGGGTCCCCTCGAACAGAGTGTGGACTAGGATAGCAGAGAGTACCGCGAAGAGGGCGTGGATTTTCACCCCAGTGAATGAGTCACGCGCACACGGGACGTTGGGCGGGCAAGGTTCGTCCGAAGATCAGAGAGTTTCTCCGATGAAGAATGGCTTTTTTCAGCGCATGCTCGACCAGATTATGCCGACTCCCGGATTATGCCGCGTGCTCTGCTCGTTATGCGGTTTTCGCTGGGGGATCTCTCG
This sequence comes from uncultured Solibacteraceae bacterium, assembly GCA_963835555.1. Taxonomy (GTDB): domain Bacteria; phylum Acidobacteriota; class Terriglobia; order Bryobacterales; family Bryobacteraceae; genus Sulfopaludibacter. Next base: position 23,765 of record CAWIGC010000007.1, read on the forward strand.
TTTTGGGCAGCGCGGCCATCGGCATAATCAGAGACTCTCCAGAAACGCCAGCAGGGCGTCCTTCGGCCGGAACCGGGCCGGCTTGAGGCCACTGGGACTGGCGTGGGCTAAGGCTCGTTCTTTGAGTTGCATGTCTGCGCGCAGGTAAATCTGAGTGGTCTCCGACGATTCATGGCCGAGCCAGAGAGCAATCACAATCAGATCCACGCCGCGGCGGAGCATGGCCATGGCCCCGCCGTGCCTCCTATGCCGCATGCGGTATAGGCAGCATTCGTGCGCCATGCTCACTGTGCACGCCACCGGCGACATTCGGAAGGTCTCTCTTTGGCTCGTCCACGCAACCCTCCAAAGCACAGAGGTCTACCTGCGAGCCGATCCCACAGAAAAGCTGGTGGCCATGGCGTCTTTGGTTCCGCCGACCTTGCGACGAGGTCACTTCCGCCCCCCGGATAAGTTGCTCGCCATGCTTCGGCCCAAACCGTAGCAGTGTTATTCGCCGTCCTGCATCTCGCAAGTGGCCGATTCTGCCCGGCCTTCCAGTTCGATGGTGTACTCCGACGCGCCCAACGCGTGCGGGACCATCATTTCCACAAACGCCGGTGACATCGTTTTGACGGGCACAGCGCCGGCCGCCATCATTCGCCGTTTCAGCTTTCCGCCATCCAGGCGCAGGGCGGTGGCCGTCTGGTTGACGCCATCCCGCCGGGCTACCTCGACGGCAGCCGCCCACAGTCCGTCGGGGATGCGAGCTTTGCCCTTTCGGGTCTGCCGCCAGTCTTCAAAGCGGGTTCGTACCTGCTCGATGTCAACCGTATCTGCTGACTTACGACCCCTCATCGTCAATCCTCCTCGCCGATCCTGCCGGCGGAAGAACGACATTAGCAGTTATGCCCGGCGGATTTCATGCAGGCTTGCTGAAAACGCACGGTGTGAGTGACGCAGCGTCACGCGATCTTCACTCGTCGCGGAGGGCCACCATGGGATCCACGGCAGTGGCGCGCCGCGCGGGAATGGCCGTCGCCAGGAAGGCCACCACGCCGAGCAGCGCGGCGACGGCGCAGAATGTCAAGGCGTCGGTGGCGCTGACGCCGAATAGCAGGCTGGCCATCACTCGTGTCAGGAGGGCCGCGCCCACAAGCCCGATGGCAATGCCGAGGGCCGCCAGTTGCATCCCCTGCCGCACGACCAGCCCGAGAATATTCCCCGGCTGGGCGCCCAGAGCCACGCGTACACCGATATCGTGCGTGCTCTGCGCCACCAGGTGAGACATTACGCCGTAGATTCCCACCGCCGCCAGTAGCATGGCAAAGGCCGCGAAGGCGCCCAGCATCAAGCTGGCGAAGCGCTGCCGTGCCATCGAGTCGTGGACCCGGTCCCGCATGCTGCGAACGTCATACACTACGGCATCCGAATCCACTTCACGGATCTCGCGAACTGCCGCGGCAGTCAGGTTCGCAGGATCGGAGGCCGCCTTCACCGCAAGGTAGTTGCCGGGACCCGGAAAATACACGACGATCTTTTCATCGGCGTCCAAGCCATATTGCTTGACACTGCCCACCACCCCGGCGATCAGGATCGGCTTCTTGGGATCGAACCAGAGTTTCTTGCCGATGGGATCGTCGTGAGGCCAGAATCGCTGGGCGAACTTTTCGTCCACGATGGCCATCTGCGGGGCATCCGGCTGCAGGTCTCGCGGTGAGAAGAAACGGCCTTTACGAAGGGGAATCTCGAGCGCGCGAAAATAATTCGGGCTGGCGTTCCGCATATCCACCTGCAACTCCTGCCCCGGGGCCTCGACATAACCTTCCACGTTGATATGTCCCCAGCCGATCGAGCCGGTCAGCGGAAGCGGCGATACGGATCCGACGAATTGCGCTCCCGGCAGGCGGCCGAGACGATCTTCGACCTGCTCATAGAATTGCGTAACCGCTCCGGGTTTCCGGTATTTCGGCCCGTTGACGATCACCTGCATCGTGAGGACCCGGTCGGGGTTGAAGCCCGGGGCGACCGACTGCAGCCGCACAAAGCTGCGGATCAGGAGTCCCGCGCCGATGAGCAGCATCAGCGAAAGTGCGAGTTCGCCCACCACCAGCAGGCCGCGCAGGCGTCCGCGCGCCACATGTAAGCCGCCATCGCTCTGCCCGGTGCGGCCGCCGGATTTCAACGTCGTGCTTAGATCCACCTTTATGGCGCTCCACGCCGGGACCAGGCCGAAGAGGAGCCCGGTGGCTACCGAAACGGACAGGGTGAACGCCAGCACCATACCATCGATGCCGATGGCTTCCAGGCGCGGAATATTGCCGGGATTGATCCGCCGCACAACCACGATAGCGGCTTGCGCGATCGCCAGTCCGGCCGCGCCTCCCAAAACTGCGAGCAGGATACTTTCGGTGAGCAGTTGTCCGACCAGTCGCTTCCAGCCCGCGCCGAGAGCGGTCCGGATGGCGATCTCCTTGCGGCGTCCGGAAGCCCTGGTGAGCAGCAGATTAGCGACATTGGCGCAGGCGATGAGCAGCACCAGGGCCACCGATCCGAGCAGAATGAGCAGCGGTTTACGCACATCCCCGACCACCTGCTCGCGCAGGCCGATCACGTCCATGCCGTAGGTCTGGTGGCGCTTATCCTTGATGCGGATGCGGTTGGCGATGATGTCCACATCCGCCTGCGCCTGTCGAATGGACACGCCGGGCTTGAGCCGCAGGACGATGTTGTAGTTCTCATCGCCGCGCCGCTGGACTGCATCGGCGCCCAGAGGCAAAGGCAGGAAAATATCCATGGAGGTCATGGGGCCCTCCGAGGGCATGACCTCGGCGTTGAGCAGGAAGCCCGGATCGAGCACTCCCGCCACCGCGTAGGGAGTGCCGTTGACGATGATGCTCTTGCCGACGATGGCCGGGTCGGCGTTGAACAGACGCTTCCAGACGGCATCGCTGAGTATGGCGACTTGCGGCTTGCCGGGGGCGTCCTCATCGGGAGTCGGAAGGCGTCCGAGGTGGGGCCTGGCGCCGAGCATTCGCAGAAGACTGGATTGTGCGCGCACGCCGCCCACGCGCTGCGGACGATCGAGTCCGGTCAGGATCCAGGTGCGGCTCTGCGCGAGGGCCATCTCTTCGAAAGAATGGCTCTCGGTGCGCAGGTCGATGAACTGCCCGGGAGAGGGCCAGTCGCGGAAAATGCCGATGCCCGGCGAGTGCAGCCAGATGTTGGCCAGGCGATCGGGATTCGGGTAGGGCAGCGGCCGCAGCAACAGCGCGTTCATCACGCTGAAAATGGCGGAATTGGCGCCGATTCCGATGGCCAGGGAGGCGACGATTACCAGAGTCAAGCCAAGATTCTTGCGCAGCGTGCGCAGGGCATATCGAAAATCCTGCAGCCAGGTTTGCATCCATCCTCCAATACGCGGATTACTGTGTAGACGCGCGGGCGGCACTCCGGTTTGTGACGTTCCTGACAAATAAGCGATTGCCGGCCGCCCCCCTTCCGCCCTCCCAGTACCGTACCACTTCCCGCAGCCTCGACACGTCCGTGCCCTCCACCTTATACTCAATCAACCCGCCTCCAGCGGGATCCTGGGCCAACTGCGTATCGGGAGGGTCCGATCATGAGAAATCCCTGGTTAGCGGTTTTCTGCGCCATTCCGGCGTGCCATGCGAGCCAATTCCTCATCGTCACACGCGCGGCTACCGGCGTTTTCTCTTTTGCCGGCGCAGAATCCATCAGCGTCAACGGTAAGGACAAGCTTCGCGCGTCGCCGCTGCCGGCCGGCGCGCAGGCGTGGGATCCCAAATCCATCGGCCATCTCGCGGAAGCGCGCCTGGGCGATTTCACCGTCGTTCGCCGGGCCGCCGACGGCGCTTTCATCGCACGCACTGCCGCGGGCGCATGGCAACTGCTCCTGCCCGAAGGCGCGAAGTCAAGGGCTGCCGAAGCGGCCGCTCAAATCTGGAAGGAGACCACAGTCGAGTTCCGCAAGGATCGCAAGGAGAAGGCCGGCGAAGCGCTGCGCCCCGGCGACCTCTATGCGATCGTGCCCGGGCTCGACCCCGGCGCTTCCGCCGCAGCGCTCGCTACCGATATCGCCCTCGCCAAACTGCCGGGACTCAGCGACGGCGACGCCTTCCTCGATGTCACAGCGCTGCTTCCCGCGGCCGCCAAAGCCTTCCCCACCGGGCCGCCGGCAGATCGCATGCGTTTGTACCTGTCGCGCGGCATCTCCGATCGCCTGAAGACCTGGCGCGAAGGCGACGCGCCGGTCACCGTCCTGGATGAATCTGCGGCTTTGGCCTCCGCTGCCGGGGCGGCATTCCCTTCCGACGCAGACCTCGCAAAACTGCGCGCGGATACCCAATCCACTCGCCAGTGGCTCGACCGCCGCGCCGCCATCCTCCGCGCCCTGGACGCAGGCAAACAGTCCGACGCATTTCTGATCGCCTACCGCGATTTCGAGCCTTTCGACAAATCTTTCGAGGCCCTCGCCGGCGCACGCAAGCGCCACATGACGGCCAGCGCCGCGACCCACCTGGAAACCGCCCGCGAGCTTCAGGCCCGTGCCAACTATCCCGGCGCCATCCGCCACCTTCTGATTGCGAAGTGGCGCGATCCCAAACTGGCCGGGGTCGATGAGTTCCTCGAGCAGGTCCGACTCGAAGCCGCACGCCTCTCCGCCCGGAAATTTGCGGAGGCGCGCAGGAAGATCGATCCGCGCTCGGCCACCCAGGTCCAACTCCAACGAAAGCTGCTGCTGGCGGAACAGTACCTCTCCGACGGCAAGCAAGCCGAAGCCGAGAGCTCCCTGCACGAAGCCGAAAGCCTGGATTCCGATGAACCGCGGATCGCCCTGCTCCACGCCAAGCTCGCCGTTGCCCGCGGCGACCTTGGGCGCGCACTGGCGATGCTCGACAACTACGCCGGCAGCGCGCCCACGCAGCAGGATTTCGAAGAGGGCGAGAAACTGCGTGCCTCGGTGCTGTACAACCTGCAAAAAGAGCGCGCGCGCATCGATTCGAAAATCCCCGGTGAAATGGATGCCCAACGCTTCAGCGGCGCACTCGAAGCCTCTGCCGAAGGCCTGCGCGTCGATAACGAATCGCCTGGGTTCCTTTATTACGCCGGCGTCAGCGCCTGTATCCTGCGGAACTGCGACAAGGCCGCGCCGCTGCTGGAACGCTTCCTCGATATCACCGAATCTACACAGGGCAACCGCGCGCAGCGCATCGCCGCCATCCGCATGCTCGCCGAAGCCGGGGCCGCCCAGACGAAAACGCAGGATACCCGCCGTACCTCCGCGAGTTGGTTTTCCGGCGTTTCTCTCGATCGCGGCGTCTTCTACGATCCGGTGAGCCTCTCCTTCCAGCCCAAGGTACAGCGGATCGAGGCTTCCGAGCACGTCAGTGTCAACTACGACTGGAACGGGGCCCAACTTCGCGGCGTCCACACCAGGTTCGAGGAGAAGAAAACCGGGTCGAATATCGCCAAGGTGCTGATCGCCGGGGCCGCCGCCACGCAGGGCATCGGATCCACCGTCGGCTGGCGCACGCCGGACAAGGAGACCAACGACTTCTACTTCAGCTACTACGACGATTTTCCGCAGATCATGAAGGTCAGCAGGGACAACGTCATTGAGAAGAGCCGCACCATCCCCATTTCCATTCCTGGAATGGGAGCACCGGGTCTGGGCCCCCTGGGCGGCTTGTCGCTGCTGGGCGGCTTGAGCGGCCTGGCGTCCATGCGCGGCCTGATGGGCGGCGGGATGGCCGGGATCCCCGGCGGGATGGCCGGACTCGGCGGTGGCGGCGGAGGCATCGGCTCGCTACTCAGGCGCGGCGCCGGCGTAGGCGGCATGGCCGGCGCCGCCCCGATGATGGCCGGACGCCAGTTCCTCCCGCAAAAATATTCCATTCGCTCCGACCCCCAAGGCGGCTCTTCCGCGGGCTATCTCTCGCTATGGAACAATCCGCGCGTCGACACCCGCCTCGCGTTCAAAGCCACTGGAAAACGCGCTGCCGTCGGCTTCTCCGGCAACCGCTTCTTCCATCCCTTCGCCTGGGACGGCATCCACCTGTTTGAGCTCGACTACGACGAAGGGGGCCGCGTCCTCCACGCCTGGGAGTTGGGCGACCCGCGGGCGCAAATTCTCGATTTCACGTGGGAAGGGCAGCGGCTCGTCAAGGTCACCGGCCGCGAGGGATCTTCATCCGGCGCCGTCGTTTACACCCGCCAGTTGAACTACTCCGGCGACCATCTCACCAGCGAATCGATCTCCTTCGAAGGCAAAGGATCCAAGATCGAATACAAATACGACAAGCAAGGCCGTCTGGTCGAGGCCGATTGCGAAGCCGACCGCTCCCTCGACGGGCGCTCGCGCAAAGTCTATTTCCTGACGGAGGAGAAGTAGTCATGAACACGCGATGGACCGCCCTACTGGCCGCAATTTTTCTTCACGGCGCGGCACACGCCCAAACCGCAACCCCGCAACGCACAATCCAGGAAAACCGCGTCACCCGGCCGTCGGAAGACGGTAAGCAGCAGGACCGGCAGTCCGGCTCGCCATCCAACCGCGCCATCGAATCCATGGCGTCCTCTACCGAGGATCTCAACTCGATCCGCGATGCTTACCTGCGCGTGCTTTCGGGCGATGGCTGCGCACCGGATGTGGCCGCCCGCGTGGCGCAACTCCGCGCGTTGGTGGGTGAAAAGAAACCCGCCGCGCAACGCGGCGCCTCCGAGCTCGCCCAGAAGAGCGCCGCCGACTTTGAAATCTCAATGCTCGCCCTGGCACTCGACTGGGACAACCGCCAAGCCGATGCAAACAGCTTTTCCAACTCCGGCGCCTCCTCGCGGGACAAACTCCTGAACGCGGCGCTCGCCCCGCCATCGCAAAGCGGCGCCCCCGCCACCGACATGACAGCCTTGAAAGCCGAAATGGACCGTCTCCTGTCTACCTGCCGCGGGCCCCAGCGTTAAAGAGGAAAAGCCATGCGACTCCTGCCATCCCTGCTTCTGGCCGCCGGTGTTGCCGCCGGCCAAACCGACCCAGCGCCTCCAACGCAGGCGACTGCCGCCCCTGCCCCCGCGCCCGTGGTCACTGTATCGGCGCCGCCGCTCGGCCCCGTGGATCTCGACACGCCCTACGCTTCGAGGCGCGATGCCGCGCGCCACTGGCTGCAAACCACGTTGGCCAACCTCCGCCAGCAACGCGATCTCGCCGGCGGGATCCGCGGCGCCGCACAGGCGCTCGCGGTAGATCGCTCCTACGCGGCGGCCGCTTTCGACCTCGGCATTCTCGCCGCCATCGGCGAGAAATGGGATGACGCCGCTGCCGCGTTCGATGAAGCGGCTCGCCTCGACGGCGCCGCGTTCGCCGCCGCTGCAAAGCCCCAGGCTGAGCGGGCGCGCCTGCTGGCCACTCTGGAAAAGACTCCCGAAGGCCGCCGCAAACGCCGCTATGACGAGGCCCTGAGCGACCTCCTCCCGCTGGTTCCCAAGATGTCTTCCGACGACGCCCTCACGGCGCTCGCGGAGTTGGGTCGCATCGACCCGCGCCGTTGGGAAGCTCCTGCGTTGCTCGCCGGCCTGGTGGGCGATGGCAGCGGGTATCAGGCCGCCGCCAGGTTTCTCGATATCGCCATCCGCAATGCCGCCCACTCGCCCGCGATCCCCAAACTCGAGCAGGCGAAACACGCCGCCGAACTGGAGGTGCGCTACGACTCCGCCCGGCTCAATGCGGCCGACGCTGCCGAAAACGGCAAATACGCCGATTCAGCCCGCTACTACGAAACCGCCTGGAAAGCTGTTCCCGCCCGGCTGGCGAGCGGCATGGACGCCGTGTCCGCCCACCTTCTCGCCGACGATACTGCCCACGCCGCGATCCTGCTGGTACGCCTGCGAGGCAGCGGCGACACGGAATTTTCCGCCCTGGCCGCTGCCATGCTGAAAGAGATCGAAGCAGTCGAACCGGCAACCAAATCGACCGCCAGCGACGCGGTCGAGTTCTTCCGGGATGCCGGACCGCGGCAGGCTCCGCGCATCGCCGACCTGCTTCCCCCCATCGATCGCACGAGTCTGGATATCTACTCGACGCCCCTTCCGAAGCTTATTGACGACCCGGCTCCGGTGGTTCTTCTCGCTTCGTTGAGCGCCGACGCGGCGACCGCGGCTGCCGTGCCCGTCCTCCCGCTGCCCACGATACCCGGCGAGCATCCCTGGGCCGAGATCGCCGCGCGCGCACCCGCAACATCAGACCCCGCCGCCGCTCCACCCCGTTCGTTGCAAACCGCCGACCTGGCAAGCGGCGCGGCAGCGCACCACACCATCAACGTGGTCAGCAGCCCGGCTGGAGCTCGCGTGCTGGTGGGCGAAAGCACCAACCCCGCATGCGAGACTCCCTGCAACCTTCTGGTGGCGGACGGCAGCTATAATTTGCGTCTCGCCCTCGCCGGATACCAGGAAGAGAACCAGACCGTCAAAGTGCACGGGTCGGAACAAGAGTTGATGCTGATCCTGAACCCGATCCGCGGCAGCGTCATGGTGGTGACAAGTGCTCCGGCACCCCTCACGGTAAACGGTACGGCGATTGACGCGCAGGCCCCGGCCGAACTTTCGCTGGCGCCCGGCGCCTACCGCATCGGCGCGCGAATCGGCGCCAATCTTCGCGAGCGCGACATCATGGTGAAGCCCGGCGCCCGCCTCCGCCTCGAAATCCAACCATAGGGCGCGCGGCGCCATTTGTCTTCACCCCGTTCCCGACATGGGGCTACGCGAGGGGATCCGCCCTGGTGTAAGATATCGCTTCGGAAAACTGGAGTTTCCCATGCTGAAATTTGGTGCTTTACCGCTGTGCATTCTTGCTGCGATCACGGCCGTCGGTCACGCTCAACTGGCCCCACCGGCTCGCGAGATCCCGCTTTACCCTGGCGTCGCGCCCGGCTCGGAGAATTGGAATTACCCGGAAAAGACCGCGGGAACTCCAGAGAGGCCACAGGCGCAGAATATCGTACGCCCTGTATTGCTCTATTACCCGGCCGATAAGCAGAAGGCCGCGGGTACGGCCATCATTGTTGCGCCAGGCGGTGGTTATCGGACGCTGATGATGTCGTATGAGGGCGTCGATGTTGCCCAACGGCTGACTCAGATGGGTGTCGATGCTTTTGTTTTGAAGTACCGCACTACATACGTAGGCCCTGATGCGGTTCCGGCCGGTCGAGGGGCAGCCGCCACGGGTCCACAAGCGGGACAGAATGTGCGTGCGCTCGCGGGGGAGGACGGACAACAAGCGGTCCGGCTGCTACGGCAGCGCGCCGCCGAGTTCGGAGTCCTGCCCAATCGAATCGGCATTATCGGTTACTCGGCCGGCGGAGGGGTAGTCCTCTCGACGGTATATGGTCCTGCCGGCGGCAGGCCTGACTTCGCGGCCCCCATCTATGCCGCCGGCGCGAATTCCAATCCTCCGCCGCCGGGCGCACCACCCCTGTTCATCGCGGTGGCGGCGGATGACACGACGGTCGGATACCAGGGGTCCATTGACCTGTTTGGAGCGTGGAGAAAAGCGGGGCTGCCCGCCGAGTTACACGTGTTCCAGACCGGCCAGCACGGCTTTGGAAAGAAGGGCGGCGGCGCGGATCACTACCTGGACCGGTTCGAGGAGTGGCTGAAGCTGAACGGTTGGCTGAGCAAGCCCTCGAAGTGACGGAACCTGTGGACCTACTTCAATACATCGCTGGCTTCGGCTTCGGCAACGAGGCGGGCGGCGTCCGCGGGCAGAAGGAAACGCCCGGCCACGGCTTTCGCGGCGGCCTTCCGAACTACATCGACATAGCCTTGGTGGGTCTTGTAGCGCTCTTGGAGTGAGAGCCGCGGGTCGTGATTGGCCATCCGCTCCGCCTGGGTCCTGGCGAACGGAATGTAGGCGCCGGCGAGCTGGCAGATCTTCCCTTTGTCGAAACCGGACGCCGTGACGTTCCAACCCAGATAACTGCCGAGCGGCGCCTGCCGCAAGACCGAAGGGACGCCGTCGACATCGGAGCCGTCGGCATCCACTTTTGGCACGAGCGTGGGGAGCGTTTGCCTGATCGCGGGCGGGTTCTTCGTGATCCTGCCGGAGAGATCGTTGTATTGGAATTCGGGGCCGAAATCGAAATCGTACACGGCATTCACCAGACCGTCGGGTGACGGCACGCCAGGGACGTCGGGAAAGCCGATGGCGGCTTTTGTCGCGGGTGCAAGTTGTCCCTGCGCGAGCGTCGGGTAGCGGCTTGCCGGCGGTTCGACTCCTTTGCTGATCCACTCGGCCATCGCCACGCGCAACGCAGTCATGGTGTCGGACTCGGGATTCGGATTGGCGGGAAGCGTACAGCCGTTGGGAGGCGGGGGCGCCGCGGCATGGAATCCGCCGCGTCCGCCGCCATGGGCGGTTCCGGGAAAGAAATACCGGCGAACGTTAGCGGGCAGCGGAATGTCGGCTTTGGCATCGGTGCCGACCAGGTCCGGCGACTCGCGCAGGTACCAGAATTCCAACGCGCCGAACGTCTCGAAGATCTTGGGACAGGTGTTCGTTTTGCCGCACCGGTCGAGCATGCCGGCGACGGGCCGGTGCCGCGCCTTGTCCGGGTAATCGCTCCACCAGAGGACGGCCTCGCTACCGGGCTGATCGGGGCTCGCCGCGCCGCCGGCGACGGCGAAGCGGAAATTGAGCGCGAGCTGGCGCGCGGCGATGTGGGGCATGGCGCCGTCCCAGACGATCCGCCCGTTCTCATCCTGGTTGAAGCCCAGGTGAATGAAGCTGCGGATGAAATTGCCGGATTGTGAGTCTCCGCGGCTCATGGCCCAACGGATGCGGCCGGCCACGGGATTGGCCTCACCGGTGTCGTCTTTGGCGGCGTAGCGGAGGAAGGAGTTCAGGTCGCGCGTGGCGGCGTAGCCGATGCCGAGGACAAGCGGGTCTTTGGCAGTGTATTGAATCACGTATTCGGAATCGGGCTCGAACCCGTTTTTGACACACAGCTTCGTTGGTTCGGGAAGGCCAGGGAAGGGCCTGGTGGAGCAATCGGCAAACGCCCAGTCGGAGGCGGCGACCTTGACGGGAGTGGCGGATTGGGAGGTCCGGTGGGTCAGCACGGCCTTCGTGGTATCGAGCGTGACGGGGACCTGGTAGGTGAGGCCGACGTATTGCCCGGTGCGCAGGTCCACCGTAGTCGTCCCCCGGCGAATATCGATCAGGCGCTCCATAACCGGGCCGGTGATGGAGGAGCCGTCCGCGTTTCGGGCGACCGGGACGGTCAGCATCTGGGCGTTCTTGCGGGGGAGGAGGTCGCCTTGCCAGCCGCTGATGACGCTGACGTGGCCTTCATCGTAAGCGACGGTCCCTCCATTGCCGCGGTTGGGAACAAGGTAGTAGAGAACACCGCTGGCTTTGGACATATCCAGGGGTTTGGTGAGGGCGAACGTGGCGGAGTACTCCACCATGCCGCGAGCATTGCGGGGCGCGAGCTGGATGTCGTTAATGATGGCGTTGCGGAGATCCTTGGGGTCGAGTTCGCCGGAGAAATGGCCGTCGAGAGTTTCAAACGCCGGCTTGTCGGGAGTGGAGGCGCGCCGTTCGATCACGAATCGGGTGACGCGGGCGTCAAGCGACACAGCACAGAGGAAGAGGACGGCAATGCGATGAAGCATGGGGCCATTATAGTCACGCAAGGGGTCGGGTCATGCATTGCGCAGGGCGCGTACGGGATCGACGCGCATCGCCACGGCGAGTAGCGCCTGGTTCGCGACCAGCCAAACGACATGGGACCGCGATGCGCCTGTCGCGATTCGTATGCCGATCTCCTGCGTGCGTTGCGTACACACCGGCGGTGGCCAGAAGAAGAGCCGGCCCGGCGAAAATCGCCAGCAGCGCCATGGTGAAGCGGCTCTGCCAGTAACTATCCGGCAGCCGCTCCTCGAGAGGCGCGATACCGTATACATTCATCAACTTTCCGAAACTCCACAGGGGTCGCTCCGCGGTATTCGCAATCGCATGGGAGCCGTGCGGGTGCGGATCACAAATGACATTGTCGCCGCGGGCATCTGCGAGTGCGGCAAATAGATGACGTCGCAGGCCCTGGGGCCCAAACGTATTTGACGACGGCCTGGGAAATCACGGCGACCGGCGTCGATTCGGTCGTACCGGCATCGGAAATCGAGCGTCCGCTCACGATTGCGGTGCGCAGCGTTTCGAAATACCCTGGCTGCATACTCAGGACCGTGGCCGAGGGGTCGTGCCCGGGATCGACAGGCTGTCCGGAGGGCATGAAACGCGACGGCGCATAGGGCATCAGAGGCGGCGTGAAGCTGACCGCTGGCGGCAGCAGGCCTGTCATGTTGAGACATATTGCTGCCGGTCTGGCTCTGGCGATGCTGGCATCGGCTGCCCAAGAGGTTCTGGATCTGGGCGCGCTGTAGTGGCGCAACACCGGTCCCAATCGCGGCGGCCTTACGAATACTATTTCGGCGCGACCGGCGGGGGATTGTGGAAAACGGAGAACGGCGGCACCACCGGGTTTCCCGTGACCGACGGGTGGTCTATCGGGATGGGTGAAACCGAACTCCGCAGCAGCGTCATGCAGGGTGACGGCGTCTACGGTCGGACGGCGCCACTCGGGGCCATCGCATCCGGCCGTCTCGAACGGCGGCGACCTGCCCGAACAGCCTTGAGGCTGGGCAGTGCGCGGTGGCGCCGTGACTTTTCCAGCCTTACGAACGAACATAGGGATATGGGAACGAAACGCTTGTCTGTGGCCGCGGGGATACTGGGGCTTTGCCTGGCATTCGCCTGTACCGCGGCGCGAAGAGGGAATCCCGACCTGGACCTGAAGGCGATGGCGGGTCCGCTCCAGGATGTGAAGGCGGGGGATAGCGAGGTGGTCAACGAAACCATCCGGCTGATTCAGCAGAAGCAGCACGCGGCGGCGCTGGTCAATCTGACCCGGCTCAGCGCGAGCAATCCTGCGAATGCGGCTCTGCGCGTGCTGCGCGGGTACGTCCTGCTGGAACTGAGTAACGTGACCGGCTCGCTGCAAGAGGCGCGGATTGCGGAGGAATCGGGTTCGCGGCAGGGCTACCGGTGCTGGTTTCTGGCGCAGGTGGCATACCTGGCAGGAGACAAGGCTTTGTGCCGCCGTGAGATCGGACATCTCACGGGCGATCCGGTATATGGGCCAAAGGTCCGCCGATTGAATCAGGATCTGGAACGACAGACGAAATGAGCTAATCCGGCCAGACTACGGCTTCGTCCTCGCGCCGCATCCGGATATCCGCGAAGGTGAGTTTCCCTTCGGCCAGTTCGTAGAGTTCTCTGCCGGCTTCAACATCGACGGCTTCGTCGCTATCGTGAATCCAAACCCTGACTCTGCCTGTGTGGACGTCGGGTGTGCCCACGGCGAAACCCTGGGCGCGCAGGATGTCCAATGCTTCCGTATCCTTCATCATTGGCTTCTCCTACCACGATTGTGCGCCTTTTTCGGCGCGATGGGTACAGGTGTATGCTTAAGGCGGATGTGGAGGTCCGAAAATGGACCGGACTGGCTCGGTCTTCGAGGGCTGGAACATCGGCGCTGTCTCGGTAAAAAGGGTTCGGCTTCACCAGGACCGCGCGATCGACTCTGATGTCCGAAGGCCCGGAGGCGCCCCGGCATCCACCATCCGCTTGATGTTAGATCACGGCAGCGAACTGCCTGCGGGCGCCGTGGTGACCGGATGTCAATCCGCATCGTTGCTCCCAGTGCCTTACCTGCAGGAATCGATTTGCATCGAAGCTGCCCTGGGGCATCTGGACCGGCATCCGGACCTGGTGCACGATTGCGTCCAACCGCTGCGCTGCGCGGAGCGGCGAGTTTCTGATTCAGCAGTTCGGAAGGATGAACCTGGACCTGACGGCGGAAATTGCGGCAGCGCGAGAGGGCCGCCGGGTGGCGCTGGCGTCGCGGTGTTCGGTTCACTGCAAATCGGACGCGACGCACCGGTTGAACAAAGGGGAATGCACGCCGGCCGGCATTGCGTGCTCGCTGATCGCCAGCCTGGCTCACCAATCGGCGTTTGAACGACGGTACCGGGAGGCCCGGATGGCGGGCGATCTCCTCGCGGAATTGCTGCACGCCGCGGTGGACGACCTGCTCTCGCAGGGAGTGGACTTCGTACAGCCGGATCTCCATGAACGGCTACACCGAGGCTCCCCTGACGGTGGGCCCGTATACGGCCCTGCTGGCTTCCGGGGAATTCGATGGCTATATCAACGTGGGCGCTGTCAACTGCGCGCCCGCCAATACGGCATCCGCGGTGATTCATGCGCTTTCCCTGCGAAGCGATACTCCCTACGCTGTCGTCGAATCCGACGGCGACTCCATAACCACCGGTCAAATGCGGCAGCTCGAGACGGTAGCCGTCCAATGCCGCCGGAGGCGGGATGACCTCTATGAAAAGCGCTCCGCGTAAGGCAATGTTGCCGGTCGCATTTGCGATCGCCGCCGTCTGCCTGTTTGGAGACGACCCGGCGCGTGAGCAGCGCGAACGCATGGTGGCAGAGCAGATCCAGAGCCGCGGCATCCGCAATCCCGACGTATTGCGGGTGATGCGCGCGACGCCGCGCCACCTGTTCATGCCCGCGGACGTCCGCTACATGGCATACGACGATCGCCCCGTTCCGATCGGGCACGCGGCTACCATTTCGCAGCCGTATATCGTGGCGCTGATGACCGAGCTGCTGGCGCCCGCGAAGCAGCACCGCATCCTGGAGATTGGGACGGGCTCAGGATATCAGGCGGCCATACTGGGGCAACTGGCGGGCGAAGTCTACACCATTGAGATCGTTGCCGAGTTGGCGGATTCCGCGGCAAAGGCACTACGGGATCTGGGACACCGCAACGTCAGGGTCCGTCACGGTGACGGTTATCGGGGCTGGCCCGACTTTGCACCGTTCGACGGCATCATTATGACCGCGGCGCCGGCCGAAGTGCCTCCGGCACTGATTGCGCAACTGGCCAAAAACGGCCGGCTGGTGGCTCCTGTCGGGACCATGCGGATGCAGGAACTGATCGTGATCGAAAAGAAGGGCGACGGCACGCTCCGGCGCCGCACGGTGTGTCCGGTGACCTTTGTGCCCATGAGGCGCGGGGGCAAATAGTACGGCCGTTCCGGAGTAAGATTCCGTCTATGCTTGTGTTGTGGTCCTTGAAAACTTTCGCTTGAGGGTGTTCCGGGCGGTTGCGGAGCACTTGAGTTTTCGTAAGGCGGGCGAGGCGCTCTACCTGACGCAGCCGGCGGTTACCCTGCAGGTGAAGGCGCTGGAAGAGGAGTTGGGAACAAAGTTATTCGAGCGCAGCGCATCTGGTGTGCAACTCACCGAAGCGGGCAAGGTACTTCGGGAGTGCGCCGCGCAGATGCACCAACTGGCCGAAGAGGCAGAGGCCCGTCTGGCGGCCCTAAAGGGAGAAACGGCGGGCGAACTGGTTCTGGGAGCTTCCACTACCATTGCGCAGTACGTGCTGCCGTCGCTATTGGCGGAGTTTTCCCGGACCTATCCGGGCATCCGGCTGCGCGTGTTCAGCGGAAATACGGAGCACGTGGCGGAAGGCGTGGCTGCCGGACGGTTTGGATTGGGGTTGATTGAAGGGCCCGCGAAGAGGCGCGACGTGCGGGTGCAGCCGTGGTTTGACGACGAGCTGCTGCTGGTTGTGCCGGCAAACCACGAGTGGGCGGGGCTGGGGACGGTTGCTCCGGAAGCGCTGGCGGGGGCGCCGCTGGTGATTCGGGAACTGGGATCCGGCTCCCGCCATGTGCTGGAGAGCGGCTTACAGAAGGCGGGCCTCCGGCTGGGATCGCTGCGGATTGCCATGGAACTCGATTCCACCGAGGCCATCCTGTCCTGCATCGAAGCGGGGCTGGGCGTGGGATTCGTCTCCGAGTGGGCGCTGGTCCGCAGATCCGAAAATCACCGAATTGCTACGTTGCGGCTGAGCGGGGGAAAGATATGCCGCGCGTTCGGGCTGGTGTCGGGACAGGGGCCTGAGCTGCAGCCGTCCGCGACAATCCTGCAGCGATTTCTGCTGGAACGTGTGCCTCCCAGACCGCGCCGGACAAAGACCAAACTGGCCGCGGACGGATGATGGCGGCTAAGCATGGCTCACCGGGCGGACTGGCGCGTGGGAGCGAGATCCACTCGGACGGTCATGTAGTCCGACGGGTTAGTTGTGGTCTGGAACATTACTTTGTCCTGGCAGGCGGGGTCGTCGTGAATCCAACTGGAATCGATATAGTCACCGGGGCAAAAGGTGGAGTTTGCCCGGTCGATTACAACGGTCCGAATAGGAAAGCGAGAGGTGGTTGCCTGGAAGTAAGTGGCTAGCTCGGCGCGGTTCGCTTTGTGTGTGGAGAGAGTCTGCCGCAGCGCGGGTGGCAGTTCCTTCAGGGCGGAAGTAAACCTGAAAAGTGAAATTGCCGTTGCCGTACTCATCGGATGCCATGGGCTGGTCCTTGTATGAGTAAGTGACCTCGTAAGCCGGCGCGGGAGATTGATACTGTATCTGAGGGCAATACAGAGACCCGCCCGGATCGCGGAACTGCAGGTCCTTACAGTAGTCAGGGTCCATAGTGGAACTTACCGTAGTGAAGACCTTGGTAGCTTTCACTTTTTGGAAGGCGATGGTCGCCGGCTGCGCGGTTGCCGGGATGGACGCCTGGTGGGTGAACGGGTGCAGGGTTTCGGCTGCGAAGAATGTTTGCGGCAGCAATACGGCGCCGGCGAGCGAGAGAATAATCCGCTTTTGCGTTGTCATGATTCGTGTCCCTTCACTTGCAGTATGCGGAGGCGGCATTGCGCGGGTCCAACGAGTAATCCTGATGGCCGATTGGGTCTGCTAATGGCCCCAAAAACTATTTGGCTAGTTGGCAAAGTAGTTGTATACTGGAATTGCGATGGATACCAAGACGCAGGCCAGGCTGGCGATCCGAGCCAATGTTTTCAAGGCATTAGCCCATCCCACCCGCCTCTATATCGTGGAGCAGCTGGCGCGCAAGTCATGCTGCGTCTGCGAGTTGACGGAGATGATCGGGGCCGATATGTCCACGGTCTCCAAGCATCTCTCGGTGCTGAAGGGCGCCGGAATTGTGCTGGACGAAAAGCGGGGGCTGCAGGTGCACTACCGGCTGAAAATGCCTTGTGTCCTGCGGTTTTTCGACTGCGTCGGCGAAGTGGTGGAGACCAACGCGAAGGAAGAGTGGGAACTGGTCAGACGTTGAACCAAGAGGAATTTTTATGTCTAAAATTCAGATATTAGGAACCGGATGTATGAGATGCCGCAACCTGACGGCAAACGCGGAGCGGGCGGTTCAGGAACTCGGCATTGAGGCAGAGATCGAGAAAGTCACTGAGGTGCAGGACATCATCAAATTTAAGATTCTGATGACGCCGGGTCTGGTGATCGACGGGCAGGTGAAGTCGGCCGGCCGCGTACCGTCCGTGGAGGAAATCCGACAGATGCTTCAGTCGGCGGGAGGCAATTGAGATGGCGCAAACACGTCCCGGCCTTCTGATGTGCGTGTGCACCGGGAAGTGCCCGGGTTTCGAAAAGATGGACATCTGGGACTTCATCAACCGGGCCCGCGTGGAATTGCCGGTGGAGTACGGGGCGATCCATCCGCAACTGTGCGAGGTGGACGGCGACCGGTTTCTGGCCGATTTTCTGGAAGCGAAGCGGCCGGTGGTGATCGCCGCTTGCGCGCCCAACATGCAGTACAAGATGTTCCGCGACGCCTTTGCGGAGAAGGGGCTGGACGTCAAGCGCGACATGACTCCGCTGGATATTCGGGACATGACCACTGACGATGCGATCCAGAAAGTCGCTTCCGCCCTGCACGCGATGGGGGTGGAAGAGGATGGCTGAGACAACGTTCATGGGAGTCCCCCGGGATCAGATCCCCTGGTTCCCCACGATCGACTATGCCAAGTGCACGTTCTGTATGGAGTGCGACACGTTCTGCCCGCATCATGTTTTCGAGCGGCGCGAGGGCGACCGTCCCCTGGTGATTGCGAACCCGTCCAACTGCGTGGTGTTCTGCCGGGCGTGCGCGAAGACATGCGGCCCGGAGGCGCTTTCATTCCCCGGCAAGCCGGAAACCATCGCCCGGATCAAACAGATCCGGCAGGAGGTAAGCGGCACATGAAACGAGCGATTCTCTCCTGCAACGGGCTGGACAAGCCGGAAGGCTCGGTGGCGCGGGAAGTGGCGATCCGCGGCGCGGAGGCGATGGGGGCTGAAATTATCTGCCCGGTCCTGCTGAATCGCGCGCCGGTGCGTTACCGGAAGGCGCTCGCCTGCAGTTCGGTAACGGTGGTGGACGGGTGTTCGACGCGCTGCGCCAGCAGGCTGGCCAGCCAACTGAAGGCCAACGTGGAGCGGAGGGTCCTGGTATCGGATGCCGTGAAAGGCTCGGGCCAGGCGCTGGAATCCACGCTCGCGCTGGGGCCGAATGGTCTGGCTCTGGCCAGGACGATCGTGGTGGAGTTGGTCCGCAACCTGAGCGCACCCGCGGTTGCCGCGGAGCCGGCGGCAGAGTTCGAAACACCGGCGGAATGCCTGGTGGTGACGCACGACAAGTTCGAATTCCGCATTCCGGTAGTGGATTACCAGTTCAATGAGAACGATGTTTGGGTGCGCGCGCAGGACGGCGTGGCGCGAGCCGGTATCTCCGACTACATGCAACAGAAGCTGACCGATATCAGTTATTTCGATCCCCCGAAGGTGGGCTCGCGCGTGGAGCAGTTCGGCGAGTTGGGCAGTCTGGAATCGGCCAAGGCGGTATTTGAGATTATTTCGCCGGTCGCAGGCAAGGTGACCGCCGTCAATCCGGCGGTGGCCGATAATCCCGCGCTGGTCAATGAAGACCCTTACGGCGCCGGGTGGCTGGTGGAGGTGGCGTTGACGGGCTGGCCGGAAGACCAGGAATTGCTGGTGGACGCCGCGGCGTATGCCGAGATCGTCAAACGGAAAGCGGCAGAGGAATAAGCGAGGAACAATCGAATGGGAAATACATCTGCGGAGAGTCCCGTGTTGGTGATCCCGTGCAGCGGGATCGGCAAAGTTCACGGTCTGATGAGTCGCGAAGCCACCTACCTGGTGACCGATCAGTGTGCCCGGATCAGGCGGATACGCTGTGTCTGGCGTTGCTGGTGAAGGGGGACCGGGACGCGGTGGCGGCGGTGCGAAGCCATGCCTGCATTACCATTGACGGCTGCGCCAAGGCCTGCGCCGAAAAGAACGTGGCCATGGCGGGCGGGCGGGTGGCCAAGGCGGTGCAGGTGGCGGAAGCTTTCAAGAACCATCGCGGCGTCAAGCCGGGCAATGCCACTGCGTTAACCGATGACGGGTGGGCCATCACCCGCGAGATCGCCGAGGCGGTTGCGTGCGAAGCAGCAGCCCTGAGCGCCGCGGAGGTGGGGCGATGAGCGCAGGAATCACGAAGGCCGGCATCATCTCGTGTAGCGGCGAAGCGATACCGGAGGGGACGATTTCGCGCCTGGCGACGCGTCGCGTTCTGGAGTTGCTGCGTCCGGATTCGACCGTCACCCTGTGCCTGCCGCTGTTCCTTGCCGGAAACGAAGCCGAACGGAACTTCGCCCGGACGCATCCGACCATCACGATCGACGGGTGCGACAAACAGTGCGCCAAGTGGGGCACCGAACAGCACAGCGGGCCGGTTAGTTCCGCGCTGGTGGTCACCGGGATTCTCGGCACGCACGCGGAGGGCTGTCAGCGTTCGTCGCGGAACTCTTCGCGGCCCGATCAGGAGGCGGTGTGGGCCGTAGCCGAGCGAATAGCCGCCGAGGTGGATACTGTCCTGGCCGGAACGGGACCGCGCGAGGACACGGCGGTGGCGGGCGGGGCCCAATGTTCCTGCGGCGGTCCGGCGCCGGGCGGGACGCTCACCATCCAGGGGTCTACGGTCAGGATTCCGGGACTGGCTCTGATTTTTGGACAATGCGTGGAACGCAACATCCCGGCAGACGACGGCGGCTGTGCCGCTCTGCTGGACGCCGTGAAGATCTATCATCGCATCCTGCCGGAGGCCGAAGCCGGGTATCGGGACGCATTGCTTGCGGCGTACCGGGATTTCCGGAACGGAGCGCAGCCGGCGCAATGATGGAACTGATATGCCAGTCGGCCCCGACGGTAGCCGGAAACCTGGCGATAGACGATGCCGCCGCGCGCGTGGCGTGGGCCACGGGACTCCACCGCCTGCGATTGTGGTGGGGCGGCCCCGCGGCGGTGGTGATGGGTTCCAGCGAGCGGCCGGAACAAGTGGTGGACGCCGCGGCGTGCGCCAGACTCGGCGTGGACGTGCTGAAGCGATCCACCGGCGGAGGCAGCGTTCTCGAGACGTGCGGCGTGCTGAACTATTCGCTGGTGACGCCGGCGCCGGCAAGCCTGGATCCGAAGGCCTGCTTTCGTCCGGGCATCGAATTGATTTGCGCCATCCTGGCGGCGTTCGGCGTGGCCGGGAAACCGGAAGGCACCTCGGATGTCGCGGTAGGGGGGCGAAAGATCTCCGGCAATGCGCAGGCGCGGCGCTGGAAGGCGGTGCTGGTCCACGGGACGCTGCTGGTTGATTTCGATTACGAACTTGCCGCGGCGGTGCTGAAACATCCGCCGCGCGAACCGGCATACCGCCGAAAACGAAATCACCGGGAGTTCCTGGTGACCTTGCGGTCTCTGGGGGTGCAAGAGGACCGGGCCGCTATAGAACAGATCGCAATGCGCGCCGCGCGGCAGGTGTTCGGGCCGGTCCGGGAGGCCAATGATGAAACGTTACGCAGGGATGTTGATTCTTGCGGCTGTGGCGGTAGGGCAAGTGGCCCATCAGCACCACCCGCCCTCATCGGGTGAGTACGCGAAGGTGTTGGAGGATTCTTCGCGCGACGAATGGCAGAAGCCTCACGACGTGGTGATGGCCCTGGATCTGCCGCTTTGCGCTCCACGCGGGGAAAGTCTATGCGGTGGACATCGACGAGCAATTGCTTGCTCGTGCGCGCGAGAAGACGCCGCCGGAGCGGTCGGTCGGTGTGATTTTCTTCTGCGATGTGCTCCACCACATTGCGAACCGGCCGCCGTCGTACCGGCAAGTGACAGGAGAGCTTCAGAACGCCGGCTTCGCCCTGAAGGAGCGGCTGGACACGCTGCCGTATCAATACTTCCTGTTCTTCGAGAGGCGGTAGGGGCGGATGCGTGACATGCCGCGCGAAAGCTCGATTTCGCTCCAACGCCTGGTGCTGGCGTTTCTGAAGATCGGCAGCACCGGCTTTGGCGGAGGAATGGCCGTGATCGCGCTGATGGAGCAGGAGTTCGCGCGCAAACGCCGGCTCCTCAGCGTGGACGAATTCGTGCACGGAGTGGCGCTGGGGCAAGTGCTGGGACCATTTGCGGCGAACGCGGCGACCTTCATCGGATACCGGCTTTATGGGCCGATTGGAGGCCTGCTTTGCGCGGTCGCATTCCTGGCGCCCTCGGTGGCGCTGGTCATCGGGCTCTCTTACCTGTACTTCGAATACCACTCGATTCCGGCGCTGCAGGGGATCGTCGCGGGGCTGGGGCCGGTGGTGATCGCCCTCATTTGCAGTGCCGGTTGGAACATAGCGCGCACAGTGGTGCGGACACGTACGGCGTGGATCATTGCGGCGGCGGCGGCAGCCGCGGGCGTTGCCAGGCTGAATTCGATCTGGGTTCTGCTGGCGGCCGGGGCAGCGGGGTTATACCTTGGCAGTGCCGGCGGCGCGCCGGCGAAGCCAGCAGCTGCATCCGTCCTGGCAATCGCACCCCTGAGCCTGCCGGCAATGGGGTCATTGTCCGGTATCGCGGCCACGTTTCTGAAGATTGGCCTGGTGTTCTTCGGAGGAGGGTTCGTGCTGGTGCCGGTGCTCCACCATCACCTGGTTACAGAGCTGCACTGGTTGACTCCGCGGGAATTCCTGGACGGCGTGGCCATCAGCAATCTGACACCCGGTCCCATCGCGGTGCTCGCCACGTTCGCCGGATATCGCGTCGCGGGCGTTGCCGGCGCTTTGGCCGCGACGGTCGCACTCTTCGCTCCCGGAGTCGCACTGATGCTCTTCATCAGCCGCCAATACACGCGCTTCCGCGACGATCCTCGCGCCAAACGCTTCCTGAATGGGATCAACCCGGCAGTGACGGGCTTGATCTTCGCCGCAGCCGTGTTGCTTGGTCCCGCCGGGCTGGCATCGTGGCGCGGTCTTATCCTGTCCGGCGTGTCATTCGTCCTGCTGACGCGCCTTCGCTGGCACCCGGCCTTTGTTCTCGGGATAGGCGCGGCAGCCGGCTACCTGGGGGTATGTCCGTGATGATTCTCCGTGTACGACGGCTCGCGCAGACGGCCGCCGCGACCTTGCTATTGACGCTCTCCGGAGCATCGGCGCTTCCGGCGATGGCCCAGACCGCGGAGCAGCAGGTCAGAATCGACCGCCTGGAACGCGCGGTACTGGCGCCATGCTGCTATGCCGAGCCCGTGGCCATCCACCAGAGTGAAATCGCGCTCAAGATGCGGCTCGAGATTGCCAAATGGGTGACTTCCGGCAGAAGCGACCAGGAAATCCTGGGCGCTTACGTGCAAGAGTACGGAGCGAAAGTGCTGGTGGACCCGCGCACGAGTCCGGCCTGGTGGACGCCCTGGATTCCCTGGCTGACCGTCGTTTTCGGAGTGGCAGTGGTCTTCTTGATTTTAAAGCGCTGGCGGTCGAGTCGTTTGCCGCCGGCCCCTCCGCCGGGCTTCGAAGGCCGGCCGCTGCCGGATATCGAGGATGAAGACGCGCCCGGAATCGCGGGGTAGGGGAAGGGCCCGCCAAGCAATAAGAGTTTCGTCACCTTTTACCTTATCTGTGCATCCGAATAAGCAGAGAGCGTGCTATGGAGCAATTATCCAGCCTGTTCAAGGCGCTGAGAGACCCGACCCGGCTACGAATTATGAACCTGCTTTTGCGGTCTCCCTTCTGCGTTTGTGAAATGGAGAAAGTGCTCGGGCTGCCTCAGCCGCTTTTGTCCCGGCACCTGGCTTACCTGCGCAACACCGGATTGGTGGAGAGCAACCGGGACGGAATGCGGGTGAACTACAACCTCAACAAGAAGCACCGGCTACTCAGGCGGATGAGGCCTTTTCTGCTGGAGGCGCTGAGCGGCGACACTGTGGGCCGGGCCGATATACGGGAGATTCCGACGTAGCGCCGGCACGGCGGTTGACGCGACCGGTAGTGCCCGGTTGCCGGAGACAAAACCAATGCCTGATGAAGATGCGAATGACAAAGCCCCTGCCGTGGAAGCGGCTAAAACGCCGGGGCGCAAGAGGCTGGCTACGTGGCTGCGGGTAGGACTCTCCGTAGCGACAATCGTCATGCTCATGCTCTGGATTCTGGGCACGTTCCGCCGGGGAGTGATCCAGGCGGGCAAGCAGCCCGTGCCGGCGCAAACAGCGGCGGGACTGATGACGCAGAAGGTGGCGATGCGGACGATCCCCGCAGTCACTGAAGCCGTGGGAACCGTTCAGGCGGAACAACTCGCCGCGGTGACGTCCCGGGTGGTGGCGAATATTGTGGAGATGCGGGTTTCGGCGGGGCAGCAAGTTGCGAGCGGAGAGGCCCTGGTTGCGCTTGACGATCGGGACCTCCGGCGCCGCGTCGAGCAGGCGCAGGATGCCGTCCGCGGCGCCGAAGCCACGCTGGCGCAGGCGCAGTCCGACTACCAGCGCGACAAGCCGCTCTTCGACCAGCAGGTCATCACGCCTTACGATTTCGAGCACACCCAAACCAATCTCAAGACTGCCGAAGCGAACCTGCACCGGCTGCAGCAGGCCGAAAAGGAAGCCGAAGTGAGCCTTTCTTACGCCGTCATCCGCAGCCCGTTCGCCGGAGTGGTGGTTGACAAACTGGCGAACGCCGGCGACCTGGCCGCGCCCGGCAAACCGCTCTTCACCATATACGAGCAAGGGCGTTTGTGGCTGGAAGCGAATGTTCCCGAGGAGTATGCTGGCGGGCATTCACATCGGTGAGGTCCGGACTGTGCGAATCGACGCACGCGGCCGGGAGTTGCAGGGCCGGGTAGTGGAGATTGTTCCCTCCTCCGATCCGGCTACCAGGACGGTGGTGGTGCGCATCCATCTCGAAGACACGCGTGACATTGTGCCGGGAATGTTCGGCCGCCTGCTGATCCCGACGGCGTCCGAGCAGGTGCTGACGGTACCCGCCTCGGCCATGATTCGCGCCGGCCAACTCACCATGGTGGATGTCGTCGACCAGGGTCGCGTTCAGCGCCGCACCGTGCAACTTGGCCGCGACTATCGGCGACCAGTTCGAAGTTCTCAGCGGACTCGCCGCCGGGGAGACCGTCGTTCTTCGGGTAGCGAGCGCGCACGCTCCCGGGAAAGACGGTGTATGAGCAGCCCTCACGAATCCCTCACCATCCGCATCGTCCGGAAGTTCCTGGAATCGAACCTCTCGATGGTCTTCATCCTCGTGTCGCTGGCCGCGGGCGCGATCGCCCTGGTGGTGACGCCTCGGGAAGAGGAACCGCAGATCATCGTAGCCGCGGCCAACGTGATGGTTTCGTTCCCCGGCCACACGCCGCAGGATGTGGAGCAACTCGTTTCCACGCCCCTCGAAAGGATGCTGTACCAGGTTCCCGGCGTCGAGTACGTCTATTCCCGCTCCATGCCGGGCCAGAGCATCGTGACGGTGCGGTTCTACGTGGGCCAGCCGCTGGAGCCCAGCTATGTCAAACTCATTCGCAAGCTAAACGAGAACATGGACCGCACGGCGCCGGGCGCGGCCGGTTGGGTGGTGAAGCCTATCGACGTGGATGACGTGCCGATCGTCACCTTCACGCTGACCAGCGGCTCCCGCGACGACTACTGGCTCCGGCGCATGGCGGATGAAATTGTCAGCCGGCTGCAGGGAGTCAACAACGCCGGGTCTCGCCTACGTGGTGGGCGGCCGCCCGCGCGAACTCCTCATCCGGCCTTCCGCCGCACGGATGGCGTCTTACCGCATTTCGGCGCTGGATCTGAGCCGCGCCATCCAGGCGTCCAACTCCAGCGTGCTCGCGGGGACCTTCGACCGCAACGACCAGGATGTGCGCGTCCAGGCGGGACAGTTTATCGCGGACGCGCAGGATTTGCGGAATCTCGTCGTCGGCGCCTGGAGTGGCCGGCCCGTATACTTGCGGGATGTCGCCGAGGTAACCGACGGCCCGGGTGAGTTTCTGGATTACGTCCGCTTCCACCGCGGCCTGGCGTGGGATCACCCCAAGGAAGAAGGAGCGGCGGGCAGCTTGATTGGCGGGGCTGCCGCCTCAACCCCGCCGAAGTACGGCGCGCAACCCGCCGTGACCATCGCAGTGGCCAAGAAACACGGCGCCAACAACGTCTGGGTGGCGGAAGACCTGCTGAAGCGCATGGAAGAGCTCAAGAAGGAGATTCTGCCGGCGGACGTGCAAGTGGTGGTGACCCGAAACTACGGAGTCACCGCCAACGCCAAGGTCAAAGAGCTCGAAGAAGGCCTGTTTGTCGCCGTTGCGGTGGTCATGGCCTTGCTCGCCATCGGACTCGGCTACCGGCAGGCGCTTGTGGTGGCGATCGCCGTTCCGTGCGTGTTCGGCCTCACGCTGATGGTCAACTACTTCCTCGGATTCTCGATCAATCGCATCTCACTGTTCGCGCTGACGGTCGCGCTCGGCCTGCTGGTGGACGATCCCATCGTGGATGTGGAGAACATCCATCGCCATTTTCAAATGCGGGGGAAGGCGACGCCGAATGGTGCTGGAGGCGGTGAACGAGGTGCGGCCTCCGCTGATTGCGGCGACGTTCGCCGTGATCCTCTCCTTCCTGCCGCTGTTGTTCGTCACCGACATGATGGGACAGTATCTGCGCCCCATGGCGGCCAATGTTCCCGTAACCATGATCATGTCGCTGGTGGTTTCCTTCACCATCACGCCGTGGCTGGCTTACAAGCTGTTGAAGGGCCGCGGCGCGGGCGCTGCTCAAGGTCCCGAAACGACCGGGTCCGCATCCGGCCCGCGGCGGTTCTTCAACGGGACGCTGCTGCCGTTGATCAGACACCCACGGCGAGGCCGCCTCTTTCTGCTTCTGGTGATGGTGCTGTTCGTCTGCAGCGTGCTGCTGGTGCTGACCCGGCGCGTGCGGGTGAAGCAACTGCCCTACGACAACAAGGACGAGATGCTGCTGGTCCTCGATATGCCGATGGGCACGACCCTGGAGCGAACCGATGCCGCGGCCCGCGATTTCGAGCACTACCTCGCGTCGGTTCCCGAGGTCACGGATTACGAGGCGTACGTGGGGACGGCGTCGCCCGTCGATTTCAACGGCATGATGCGCCAATATTTCCTGCGCCGCGCGCCCAACCGCGCCGACATCCGGATCAACCTGATTCACAAGACCGAGCGCGCCTATGCCAGCCATTCGCTCGACCTTGCGGCTTCGCGGCGACCTGACGGCCATCGCGCAACGGGACGGAGTCAAGCTGAAGATCGTCGAGTTGCCGGCCGGACCTCCGGCGATGTCTACGGTGGTTGCGGCCGTCTATGGCAGCGCCACGAACTCGTATCAGGACCTCATGGACGCCGCCTCCATCGTGAAAGCGCGGATGCGGCGCGAGCCGGGCGTAGTGGATGTCGATGACACCGTCGATGAAGACCAAACCAAATACATCTTCGATGTCGACAAGCAAAAGGCCGCGCTCAACGGCATCTCCACGGACGAGATCGCCCGCACGGTGGGGCTCGCGCTTGGCAGTCAGGCCGCCGGCGCCGCCCAGATTCCCCATGAGCGGGCTCCCGTGAGAATTGCGCTCTGGTTTCCGCGCGCCGAGCGATCCAGCACGATCGACCTGGCGCGCATCTACGCGAAAGGGCGCGGCAGGCAACCTGGTTCCCTTGTCGGAGTTGGGCGCCTGGCGAACACAGATCGAGGACAAGACCATCTATCACCGCCAGCTTCAGCGTGTGGTGTACGTCCTGGGAGAGATGGCAGGCCGGCCGCCGGTGGAAACCATTCTCGACCTCACCGCCGACGAGGTTCACGACCGCCCGCGAGCGTTCGTGGACACGCAGGCGCAGCCACGTCCCTTGGATGCGCGCACGATGTTTCGCAAGGGCGGCGGCATTCACTGGCAGGTCCCGAAAGGAGTGACGGTGCACTGGTGGGACGAAGGCGAAATGTACATCACGATCCACCTGTTCCGCGATCTTGCTCTCGCCATGTTAGGCGCTTTGATCGCCATTTACATCGTCCTGATGAACCAAACCGGCTCCTACCGCTTGCCGCTCACCATCATGCGCGCCATTCCCGCTCATGGTGATCGGCGTCATGCCCGGGTTCTGGCTGCTGAATCAGTTTGGCCAGCACAACATCGGCGGGTTCATGAATCCGGTCTTCTTTTCGGGTCCGGCTTTTATCGGCATGATCGCTTTGGCCGGAATCGTTACCCGGAACTCGATCATCATCGTCGATTTCATTCAACTCGGGCTGCTGCGCGGATTGCCGCTCGATGAAGCCATTCTGGAGAGCGTCTCGGTGCGTCTGCGCCCGATCCTCCTGACTTCAGGCGCCGCAGTGCTCGGCGCGCTTCCGATCACTCTGGACACGGTTTTCGGCGGAATGGCATGGTCGTTGATCTTCGGGTTGATCGTCTCCACCATCTTTTCGCTGTTCGTCATCCCGGTAACCTACAACCTGGTTTATGCGAAGAAGCCCGACCACGGCCTGCCCGAGCACATTCGCAAGAAGCTGGCCGCCAGCCAGGACCAGGAGGTGGTTGCATGAAGAAGTTGATGAAGTTCGTGGGGCCTGTTGCGCTATTCTCCTTTTTCGCCGCGGCCGCGGAACCGCCTTCGGACTCTGGCATGAGTCTGCGGGAAGCGGTTAATTACGCGCTCGAACACTCTCCGGACTTGAAGGCTTCGCAGGCGGAGGTCGCGCGCCGGCAAGGGCTGGTCACTACGGCGCGGTCGTTCCTGATGCCGCAGGTGGATCTCTCCGCCGATGCCGCGCGCTCGCGGTACGAGCACGGCTACCCCTTTGGGGCCACGCCGTCTCTGCTGCGGTTCGACAACGCTCTATACACAGGCAGCGCGGACTTGAGATTCCTGGCGTGGGATTTTCACAAGACGGAACTCGAGACTCGCCGCCGCCAAGGAGCGGACTGAGGCCGCGCGGGGGGCTGTGGACCGCCGGCGGCAGGAGATCGTTTTCGAGACCGCGCGGCTGTATTTGCAGACGTTGGCCTATACGGACCTGATTGCAGCCGGCGAATCGCGGATCCAGAGCCTGCAATCGCTGTTGGAGCGAACGAATCAGCTTGTCAAAGGGGGCCGCGCCGTACCGGTGGACGCGCTGAAGATCCAAACACGGCTGGCGCAGGTGGAAAGCGACCTGGCCACCCTGCGGTCTGGCCGGAGGTCGTCGCTGAGCGCCCTGGCGGCCGTCATGGGATTCGAGGGAGATCTTCCGCAATTGAGCTACACGCCGGCGTCCTCCGAACTGCCGCCTCCTGTGGAACCGGAGAACGAATTGTTGCGCCAGGCGAACGCGAACCGGCCGGAGATTCTTTCGCAGGAGCACGAGATCCGCGGCGAGCCAGCGGGCTGAGGAATCGGCCCGCAAATCCGCCTGGCCCCGTATTGATCTTCGAGCGTCGGCCATCCAATACGGTTCGAATAGCCCGGTCGGTTTCCCGCAACTGATCGGCAAGCTGCTGCCTTCCATCTCCTCCGCCAGTCTGCCTTCTCCCGGCAACGCCGCCACTGACTGGGTGGTCGGCGTGCACGTCTCTTTCCCATTGTTCGATGGCGGCCGGCGCAAGGGCCAGATTGAGGCGGCGCAAGCGCAACTGGAGGAATCGCGGCTGGCTCGGCAGCAGTTGCAGTTTCGGATCACTCGCGAGGTTCAGACCGCCATGGCGGATCTGGACAGCGCGGAAAGCCGGGTGAAGTCCCTGCGCGACTCGGTTACCGAGAGCGAGCGCGTGCTGCACGACGAGAGGCTGAAATTCGAGGCGGGACGAAGCGTGATCAACTTCGTTCTGGATGCCGAATCTGCCCTGCTCACGAATCAGTCCCTCCTGTCCCAGGCCGAGCGCTCCGTCAGCACCGCAGCGTTGGCGCTGGACCTCAGTTTGGGGCGGATCGGCACGAACCGGCTGCCGGCTCCCTGATCTTCGAACGGAGTTTGTGGCGCGTGACAGGAGTCACTGACCGGCGTTGGCCATGGCGTCAAGATGAATCAGAAGGGCAGATAAGGAGACCCAATGACGACTACCATGACTCTGGCGGACTTGGCCGCCACCTCGCTGAGTGCCACCGGCATTCTGGAACAGCACGGCCTGGACTACTGCTGCGGTGGAAAGCAGCCGTTTGAGCAGGCTTGCCTTACGAAGGGGATCAAGCCGGAGACCATCCTGCGGGAAATCGAGGAGGCCCAGGTGGCCAGCGTGGCGGCCAGGGACTGGCAGACGGCGCCGCTGGATGAACTGGTGAAGCACATCGTGTCCACGCACCACGCATACCTGAAACTGGACCTTCCGGTGTTGGGCCACCGCCTGGACAAAGTGGTTGCCGTCCATGGCGCTCGCGATCCGGAAGTGCTTCCGCGCATGGCGGAGGTATTCGGGGCATTGCGCGCCGAACTGGAAATGCACCTGCATAAAGAGGAGGCGATTCTTTTTCCGTTTATCGAGCAGTACGGACGCGCCGAGGTGCAGAATCGTCCGATGCCTCCGGTCCCCTTCGGGTCCATCGCCAACCCGATCGCGATGATGGAACACGAGCATGGTAATGCGGGCGATGCCCTGCGCGAAATCCGCACGCTCACCAACGATTTCGATCTGCCCCCGTACGCGTGCAGCACGGTTCGAGCGCTTTACGAAGGTTTGCAAGTGTTGGAAGCCGACCTACACGTGCATATCCACCTGGAGAACAATATTCTGTTTCCCCGCGCCATCGCGCTGGAAAAACGATAGGCCCGTGGCGAGGCTGGTCAACCGTGGGCCTCGGCCTCTTGTTCGAGTCCCGGCCGGTTCACGATCTCGACCTGCCGGTCCTGGATGCGGATCAGACCTTGGGCGCGAAAGCGGGCCAGATTCCGCGAGACGACCTCGCGAACGGTCCCCAGGCGCGACGCCAGTTCCTGATGGGTCAAGGGTAGATCGAAGGTCGCGGCGCCCGCGCCTTTCGAGGCGTCGAGCAGCAGGCGCGCCAGGCGCTGCGTGACACTGCCGAAGGTCATGGCTTCCACCAGTCCCACCAACTGCCGCAGGCGGCGACCCACCACGGCGAGGACCTTCAAGGCAACCTCGGGGTACTGGCGGCAAACCTGCTGGAAGTCGTTCTTGTTGATGAATAGTGAGACCACCGGCTCCACCACGCGAACCGATGCAGGATACGCGCCCCCATCGAACAGCGGCAGTTCTGCCACGGAGGCGGGCGCGGACTCAATCGACAGCATCACCTCGCGGCCTCCCGGAGAGGTCCGGAAAATCTTGACGCTTCCCTGAACGATGAGGAAGATGCCGGCGCACTCCTCCCCTTCCCAAAAGAGCATTTCGTCCGGCGCGTAGCGCTTCTCCACGGCGCGTTGGGCAAGTCCCTGCAGTTCGCTTTCGCTGAGGGCTGCGAACAGGGCAATTTCCGAGAGGGCTGCGATTTTGGGTGCCAAGCCTTCATAGTATCCGAAAGGCCGGCTCGCCTGCCTTGGTAGAATCGGGATGAGCTTGCTCTCTCCGCCGAGTTGCGACCTGCTCTATGGTAAGGCCCACTTACCTGTCCGCGTGGCCGGGGACAGGCTTGTGCCTCGCGCCGCGGACCCTATCGGCGATGAGACCCGCGCCGTGATGGACGCGCTGGAGCATCCCATTGGGACCGCGCCGCTGCGCGAGATGGTGCGGCCCGGCGAGCGGGTGGCGATCGTGGTCAACGATATCACCCGGCTGACGCGAACCGACCTGATGCTCCCGCCGATTGTCGAGACGCTGAACGCGGCAGGGGTTCCGGACAAGGACATTTTCATCGTGTTCGCGTTGGGCATCCACCGGCGGCAGACTGACGAGGAGCGCCGGTTGATCGCGGGCGCGGAGATCTTTGCGCGCATTCGCTGCTTCGACCACATCGCTACCGATGATGCCGCCCTGGTAGAGATCGGCGTCACCAGCTTCGGCAACCGGGTGGAGATCAACCGCGAAGTATGGGAGGCGGACCGCATCATTCTTACCGGCGAAATTATTTATCACCTGATCGCCGGCTATTCGGGCGGGCGCAAGAGCCTGGCCCCGGGAGTGGCGGGGTTTCGCACTACGACCTTCAATCACCGGATGATTTTCGATCCGCGCTGCCGGTCGGGACAACTGGACGGCAATCCCGCGCACGAGGATCTGCTGGAGGCCTGCCGCATGGCCGATCCCGATTTTCTGGTGAACGTGGTCCTGAGTCCCGATGGCAAGTTGATCCGCGTGGTGGCGGGTCATTACGACCTGGCGCACCGCGAAGGCTGCCGCACGGTGGACCGCATGTTGCGCGTGGATGTTCCGGCGCCGTATGACCTGGTGATCGCGTCGGCGGGCGGTTTTCCCCTGGATATCGATCTGCGGCAAGCGCACAAAGGGCTGGAGAACGCCTGCCAGGCACTGCGTCCGGGCGGCGCTATTCTGTTCTATGCCGAGTGCTCGAACGGAGCGGGCATCGGAACTTTCGAAGAGTATGTGCGCCGCTACCGCGACGATTTCGAAATGCGTGAGGCGCTCTCACGCGAGTTCGTCGTAGGTGGACACAAGGCATATTGGGTGGCGCGTTTGGGGCGCTTGTACGATGTTCACCTGGTGTCCGGCCTGGACGCGGAGTTCGTCCGGCGCTGCCATTTCACTCCGGTTTCGCCCGCGGAGCACGAAGCGGCTTTGGAGAAACTGGTACGGCAGGTGGGACCAGGGGCGCGCGTCGCGGTGATCCCTTATTCCGGCTTCACGCTGCCGGTTGCCGCCATTCCACAGGAGGCTCTGTCTTCATGACGACATCGACGCAATTGCAGCATTCGTATCGGAACTACATTGGCGGAGAGTGGGTCGATACCCCGCAGCACGAGGTGGTGCGGCTGCCGTACGACGGCACGCCCGTGGGAGAAGTGCCGCGCGCCGGTGTGGACTTGGTGGATCGCGCCGTGGCCGCCGCGCGCCAGGGCTTCCAGACCATGCGCGAGATGGCCAATCACGAGCGCGCCGATTTGCTGCTGCGTATCGGCGAGGGCATTCGCCGGGACCTGGCCGAATACACGCAGATCGTTTGCGCCGAAACCGGCAAGCCCATCAAAGAAGCCAAAGTGGAGGTGGAGCGCGGCCTGCAGACGTTGATCGCCGCGGCCCATGAAGCGCGCCAACTCCGTGGCGAGGTGGTGCCCATGGAGTTTTCGGCCACCGGCAAGGGGCGCATGGCCATCACCGTGAGGGAGCCGCTCGGGGCGATCGCCTGCATTACGCCGTTCAACGTGCCGCTGAATCTGGCGTTGCACAAGGTGGCGCCGGCGCTGGCAGGGGGGAACGCGGTGGTCCACAAACCGGCCACGAAAACTCCGCTCAGCGCGTTGCGCCTGGCGCGCACCATGGAAGAGGCGGGAGTGCCGAAAGGCGCGTACAACGTGTTGACCGGAAGCGGCGCGCAGATCGGGATGGCGCTGGCGGAACATCCGGGCGTCGCCATGTTGACGTTCACGGGGAGCCCGGAGGTGGGACGCACGATCAAATCGCGCGCCGGATTCAAGAAGGTCACGCTGGAGTTGGGCAACAACTCGGCGGTGATTATCGAGCCGGGGGCGGACCTGGGTACCGCGGTATCGCGCACGGTGCAGGGGGCGTTTGCTCACAGCGGGCAAGTCTGCATTTCCGTGCAGCGGGCCTTTGTGCATCGCTCGATCGCCGGAGAGTTCATGGAGCGCCTCAAAGCGGCCACTGAAGCGCTGAAGATCGGGCATCCTTACGAGGCGGCGACCGATATTTCATCGCTGATCGACGAAGCCGAGGCAGTTCGCATCGAAAAATGGATTGCGGAAGCTGTCGCCGGCGGGGCGAAAGTGGTTACCGGCGGGCAGCGCACGCGCGCTACGGTCGCTCCGGCGATCCTGGTGGATGTGCCGTCCGCCTGCCGGATTTCGTGCCAGGAGGCGTTCGGTCCGGTGGTCGCGATTTATCCCTACGACGATCTGGAGAGCGCCATCGAACAGGCCAACGCGACACCGTACGGTTTGCAGGCCGGCATCTTCACGCCCGACATGCAGCGCGCGTTTCAGGCCGCGCGCAAGTTGGAAGTGGGCGGGGTAATGATCAACGACATCCCCATGTACCGGGCCGACCACATGCCCTATGGTGGAGTCAAAGAGAGCGGTACCGGGCGGGAAGGTCCGCGGTATGCCATCGAAGAGATGACGGAGATGAAATTGATCTGCTGGAAAGTTTGATCATGGTATGGGTGCTTCCCATCTTCAAACGCCGGGCTCAACTCGCTGGCGAATTCGTCGCGGAAGTCGCGTACGGTTTCGGCCCTGTTGGATTCAACTTCGGAACCGCCGGCCACATGTCGTGGCGGAGTGGAATCACTGCGCTGACGATTGCTTCAGCGTCACTTCAAAAATCATGTGGTCCCGATAGGTGCTCCGCAGTTCGCCTTTGAACTGAAGCTCGGCGCCGTCTTCCAGCAACTTGGCAATGAGCCAGTCCTCCGGATAATCCGGCGTGCCGAGGACGAAAAAGTGGGGTTGCTGCCGAACGAAATCGCGATAGGCTGTTACCGTTCCGCGAATCGGGAAGTATTTGTGCAAGACTTCGGTGCCCTCAAAGATGGTCGCATGGGAGAAGCGAATGGCAGCATCCCGGTCCGTCAGATAGAAGATGCGCGACAAGAGTCCGGCATCCTCCTGTTTATTCATCTCCAGAAATGTCAGGCCACTGGCGGCAACCAGGGGCAAGCGCGCGTCCAGTTGTTTCAGCGAGAGATCCTTGATGATCGCCCTTCCCGGGGGGCGCGCGATTTGCAGAGTAATCCCGCCGGCCATGCCCAGGAAAATCACGCATGCGGCGATTCCCGCGGCGGCCCGGCTCCCTCTTGTCAGTTTGGCTAGAGTGTAAACGAACAGGAGACTGAGGCCGATTGCCGACACGATGCAATAGCGGGGCCAGAATGCACCCCCGGATCGCATGAGGAAGAGGTTAATCGGAATTGGCAGCGACAACAGACCCAGCACAAGCGTGATCTCGTGTCTGTGCGCAGTGGGCGCGTCCGCACCTCCGGCCCCTCCCTGAGAGCGGTAAACCATCAACGCCGCAATCAGGGCGATGAGAACCACCGCACTAACAGCCGATAGCAGGTCCGTGTAAAACGTGGCGATCTTGAAGACTGAGCCTTGAAATTCGGGCGGCACAACGGCCCAGCCCTCGAACCTTCGAAATAGCGGGATGTACAGCACCATGAAGGGCGACGGCGCCACCAGGGCGATGAAGACCGGCCAATCGATCTTGCGTCGCTCCACGGAGCGCACCAGTTCTGCCATCCCCAATACAGCGACAAGCAGAGGACTGAAGGCCTGACTCACGAGGGCGCCCCACACGCCCAAACCGATTCCGATAAGACCCCAACGCCGGCTTTGGCCACCGCCGCTGGCCGTTTGCCAACCCAGCATGGCCACACTGAAGGACCCGAGAACGAGGGCATAGGGCCGTGCCTCCGCGGCGTACGGCAGAAAGGGTGTGAGCCACAAGATCAGCATCGCGGTCAAACCATAGAATCGCCCGAGCCTTCGCCGCACGAATTGGTAAAGGCATATACTTGCCACGGTGAAAGCAACCACGGAGGGCAGGCGCGTGACCACGTCACTATCGCCAAACAGCATCAGCGAGATCCGGCTGAGCACATATTGCAGCGGGGGCTGCAGATCGATGCGGCTAGCCGCGGCGATGAAGCGCGCCGTTGTCGGCGAATTCGCAATGTAGTAGGTGTACAACTCGTCGTGCCAGAGCGGACGATGGACTAAAGCGAGCACGATGAATGCGTACAGAAAAAAAGCCACGACCAGCGGAAAAAACGGAGCGGGCGCCGCCGATTCATACCTTTCGATGGAAGCCGCCAGGCGCACGGGCCGGCTCATCTTCACGGTAGGGTGGTTCTCTGCGTTCAGTAGCAGGGGTTTCACGAGCATAGTTCGAAAGAACTCCTCGTATATCCGGGACATTTGTACATGACACCGTCCGGCCTGAGAGACCATCGCGGGCGGAATCGTTGAATGGCTAATCCACAGAGCACAAAGGAATTATTAGCAATTTGAGGAGAACAAACCAGATCCTCTTTAGTTCAGGGCCAATGTTATCCAAGGATACAAAGCGCCCTTCTCCCTCTCACCTTTGCTTCGACGGAAATACGGAGTTCCCGGGGCGCCGCCCGGTCGGCGGCAGACGACCGGCGTGCTGGAAGAACTGGTAGTACCCGGAGTTAACTAGCGCAAGCGCCTGCTTGACCGGCGAAACCATGAAGGCGCATCTCCTGTCGAGTTTCCTGCTCCATACGTCGGCCTTGCGCCTTTCGCGCCAGATTCGGAGGCTCCGTGCGCCGCTCGTTTCCGCGCGTCTTTTCTGTGGCTCCAGGACATTCGCTGTCAGTGAATCTCCGGCTCCGCCTGTGCTTTATCGTGGCCCAGGAAATCGAAGTCGCAGCCTAAGTGGGCCTGCGTCACACGCTCGCGGTAGAGGGCGAGGTAGCCTCGATCTTCTTGCGGGACGGGCCGCTTCCATTGGGCACGACGCGCGGCGAGTTCCTCTTCGGGCACGAGGAGGTCCAGGCGGCGGTTCGGAATATCGAGTGCGATTGCGTCGCCGTCTTGCACCAGGGCCAGCGGTCCGCCGACGTAACTTTCGGGTGAAACATGCAGGACGCAGGTGCCGTAGGCGGTGCCGCTCATGCGGGCATCGGAGATGCGGACCATGTCGCGGACGCCGCGGGCCAGCAGCTTTTGGGGAATCGGCAGCATGCCCCACTCGGGCATTCCCGGACCGCCGAGCGGTCCCGCGTGCTGAAGCACCAGCACGGAGTTTTCGTCCACGCTCAGGTCGTCGCGATTGATGCGCGCTTCCAGGTCCTGATAATCTCGAAACACGACGGCGGGTCCGGTGTGCTGCCAGAAGCGGCGGTCGGCGGCCACCGGTTTGATCACCGCGCCATCCGGCGCCAGGGTGCCGTACAGGATAGCGGTCCCGCCTGTCTCGGAGAGCGGCGCCTCGCGCCCGCGAATCACCTGGCGATTGATCGCTTGCGCGCCCTCCAGATTCTCTCCCAGGGTGCGGCCGTTTACGGTGAGGCAGTCCAACTCCAGCAGGTCGCGGATCTCCGCCATCAACGCGCGCAGCCCGCCGGCATAATAGAAATCCTCCATGAGGAACTCGCCGGAGGGCCGGATGTTGGCCAGCACCGGAACGTGCGGGGCAATCTCGTCGAACAGGCGCAGGGGCAGGTCGAGCCCGCAGCGCCGCGCCAGCGCGACCAGGTGGATGATGGCGTTGGTGGAACCGCCTATGGCCATGTCCACGGTGATGGCGTTGCGGAAGGCGGGCATGGTCAGGACGGCGGCGGGCGTCAGGTCTTCCCAGACCATCTCGACAATGCGTTTGCCGCTATCGATGGCCATACGGGTGTGGTTGGAATCCGCCGCGGGGATGGAGGAGGCGCCAGGCATGGTCATTCCCAGGGCCTCGGTGAGGGCCGTCATGGTCGCGGCCGTTCCCATGGTCATGCAGAAGCCAGGGGAGCGGGCGATGCCGGCTTCGATGGCGTTCCAATCCGCTTCGGTCACCGTACCGGCGCAGCGTTCGGTCCAGTATTTCCAAAGATCGGTGCCGCTGCCGAGGGGCTGGCCGTTCCAGTTGCCGCGCAGCATGGGGCCGGCGGGCAGGAAGAGTGCGGGCAGATTCATGCTGATGGCGCCCATCAGGAGGCCGGGCGTAGTTTTGTCGCAGCCGCCCATGAGCACCGCGCCATCCACAGGCAGACTGCGCAGCGCCTCTTCGGTATCCATAGCCAGCAGATTCCGGTAGAGCATGGGGCTGGGCTTCATGTAGGTTTCGGTGATGGAGAAGGCCGGGATCTCCACCGGAAAGCCGCCGGCCTGCCAGACGCCGCGTTTGACCGCCTCGGCGCGCTCGCGCAAATGCGCATGGCAGGGATTGATTTCGCTCCAGGTGTTGACGATGGCGATAACGGGCTTGCCGGTAAAGTCTTCGCGGCGGTGGCCGAGTTGGAGCATGCGCGAGCGGTGGCTGAATCCGCGCATGGTGTCGGGTCCGAACCACCGGTAACTGCGGAGGTCTTCAGGTTTCTTTGGGGTAGTCATTGGCTGGCAACTTGATCTGCGTAGCGAGCAGGCCGGCGAGTAACATGCATCCTGCCAGAACCCACAAGCCGGTATCGAACCTGCCGGTTCTGGTCCTAAGATAACCGAAAAGCCAGGGTCCGGCGAATCCGCCCAGGTTGCCGAGGCAGATGAGCCCCACCGCGGTGGCCGCCGCCGATTTGCCGAGTATCGTGGTGGGCAAGGTCCAGAAGGCCGGAAGATAGGCCTGCGAGGTGAAGCCGGCCAGGCAGAACATGCCCACCGTGAGCCCGGTGCGGTTGCCCGCCGAAACGGCCAGCGCCAGAAAGATCGCAGTGGCCAGCATGGGCACGGCGGTGTGCCACCGGAGCTGGCCGGTGCGGCGCGCCCACATGCCGTTGAGCAGAATGCCCGCCGCGCTACAGGCATACGGCAGGCCGGCGGCGGACGTGCGCAGCATGGCCGGCAGGCTTTTCATGCCCTCGGTGATGGAGGGGAGAAAGAAGATCAACGCCTGATTTCCGGTGACGATCAGGAAGAAGACGGCGATGAGCAGGAACGTCTGCGGATAGCGCAGCGCATCCAGCACGCCCACGCGGCCGGTGGCCACTTTGCGCGCCTCTTCGGCTTGGAGCTCGCCGGTGAGCCAGAGCATTTCGTCTTCCGGAAGCCAGTGGGCTTTACCGGGCCGGTCGGTCAGGTAGAAGAAGGTGACGAAGCCCATGGCAAACGGCAGGAGTCCTTCGAGAATGAAGACCCAGCGCCAGCCGGCGAGACCGGCCCAATGGACGTTATCGAGTATCCAGCGGGAAACAGGCAGGCCTACGGCGATGGCCAGCGGCTGGGCCACCATGAAATATCCTTTGGCGCCGGCGCGGTCTTCGGCTTTGTACCAGTGGGAAATGTAGACGATCACGCCGGGGAAGAATCCCGCTTCGGCAATCCCCAGCAGCAGGCGGAAACCGTAGAATTGCGTTTCCGGGCGGATCGAGGCGAAGAGCGGCATGCCGAGGAAGCCCATCAGCGCGGCCACGAGTCCCCAGGAGACCATGATGCGGGCGATCCACTTGCGGGCGCTCCAGCGCTCCACAATCAGGCTGCCGGGGATATCGAGCAGGAGGTAGCCCAGGAAGAAAATTCCGGCGCCGAAGCCGATCACCGCGTCGCTGAAATTGAGGTCGCCCTGCATCTGGAGTTTGGCCACCCCCACATTGGCGCGATCCAGATACGCCAGCAGATAGATGAAGATCAGGTAGGGCATCAAACGGCGCGTCACGCGGCGCCTGGTGCGGGCGGGCAGTGCCTGCTTTCCGGGGCTCATTCCTCTGGTGAGTATATCGGATGCTATATTGTTCCCGTGCGATTTGACGGAATCCTGGCCCCGATCTGTACGCCGTTTGCGGGGGACGGCGAGGTGGATCACGCAGCGTTGCGTCGGAATGTCGCGGCCTATTGTGGCGCGGGGCTGGCCGGATTCGTGGTCGCCGGCTCCACGGGAGAGGCGCCGCTGCTCGATGCCGAAGAGAAGTTGAAGCTGTTTGCGACGGTGAGCGAAGCGGGCGCGGGCAGGAGGCTGATTGCGGGCACGGCGGCGGAATCGGTGCGCGAGACGGTGCGGATTGTAGCTGCGGCGGCGGACCTGGGCTATCATGCGGCGCTGGTGATTACGCCGCATTATTACCGCGCCCAGATGATGCGCCCGGAGACGCAGGTGGGGTTTTATCGCGCGGTGGCGGAGCGGTCGGCGCTACCGGTGATCATTTACGATTTCCCGCAAATGACCGGGATCGATCTTCCGCTGGAGGTGGTCCTGGAGCTTTCGGAGCACCCGAACATCATCGGGATCAAGGAAAGCTCCGCCGACCTGGAAAAGGTCGGGAGGCTGACGGCGAATTTGCCGGCCGGTTTTCAGGTGCTGGTGGGATCGTCGGCCAAGTTCCACGATTGCCTGCGGCTGGGCGCGACGGGAGGGATTCTGGCCATCGCCAACGCCGTACCCCGTTCGACGCTGCTGGTCTACGAACGGTACCGGGCCGGAGATGTGGCCGGTTCGCACGAGGCCCAGCGCCGGATTGTGGAAGTGGCGGGAGTAGCGCCGCGGTACGGCATTCCGGGGTTGAAATATGCCATGGACCTGAAAGGACTATACGGCGGTCCGGCACGCCTGCCGCTGCTGCCTCTGGACGCATCGCAGAGGACGGAAATCGAGCTGTTGTTCCGCGACCCCGCGCTACTTTGAGGAATCGTCAACAGCCGCCGCGAGCAATTCGTGGGTCCTGCTGGTGAGCAGGGCCGCGGATTCCTTTTCATCGAACTGGAAATCCTGACTCAGCAGGTTCTGGACCGTGTAAGCGGCCTTTCCGACACCGGTGCCGTGATGCTGGGTATTGGCGAAGATGTGGTACAGTTCGTGGGCCAGGACGCGGCCGACGGCTCGTCCAAACAGTGCCTCGCGCAACTCCGAGCGGGAGCCAAGGAGCCCGGTTTGCAGAAAGGAGCGGATGCCGTCGCAATCGATATCCGCGAACGGCAGGATAGTGCCTTCGCTGATGTGGGTCCAGCCCAAGGGCCCGGAGTGAGTTCCGTGCATCGCCAGATGGTCCAGATCGCACCGGCCCTTAAAGGTGATTACCGCCAGTTCCACGGCTGTTTCCTGGCCGCGAGCGGCGCTCAGGGCGTGCCATTCGAAACGGAGACGCATGGGGGCCATGATGGAGGAAAGCTCCTCGCGGATTGCCTGCAGCACGCCGGCCGGAGGTTCCTCCTGAAACTGAGAGTACAGCGCAATAGGGGCCAACGGAGCCCCCTGTTGCCCGCCGAATGCCGGTAAGACTGCCAGCAACAGGCCGACGGACACGAATTTCATTTGTAAAAGACCTTTACTGCCTATTTCTCAATTTTGCTTCTTACTCGATCGATCCGTGACCAGGTCGGGGTGTTCGCGCACCCAACTTGTGGCGGTGTGGCAGGCGAAACAGACCGGTTTCGCCGCCGCCAGAATTTCCGGCAGTCGATCGGCCGCAAGACTGGTGACATCCACCGATACCTGCCCTCCGGTGAGGAGCGCGGGTTTCTGGACCGCCCATTGGATGTTGCCAAACGGCTGGCCGCAGAACGCGCACACTTTGTTGGCGTACCACTGCGACAGGATGGTGCGAACCAGGCACCCTTCCGGTCCGGCTTCGATCTGGCTCAGGCATTCCTGCCCGCAGCCGGCGCGTTCCGGCCACCGGGAGCAGGAAGACAGGCTCAGTTGGGGAGCGGAAACCAATCCCGAGGACAATACGCGGCGAACGTCCAAGGCCACACCGGCGGACCGGTGAGTTTCCGGGCAGGTGACCACGCGGGCTCCGTAATACTTGTACAGGATCGAAACCACGCGGATGGTAGCGAGGCACAACAATCCGATTGCGGCGAGCAATACGACAGTATGTACCGGCATAAAAAGCTCCGAATAAGTGATGAGCACGGCCGGGGCCAATCGGTAAGATCATGAAAGGATGGACGGTCTGGATAGGGGAGTGGGGCGGGGTACACACCGGATGGGTGATTTAACGCTCTAAAGAAACGGTCTCCGGGCGAAAACCGTCTATGGGGATGTGACTTATCGGGTGTTGGCGACAGTTCCGATCCTAGTGATTTGCAGTCTGGGGGCCATTCCCGGCGATTATGCGTCGGCGCAGCAGAAATTCGCCCTGATCGAAGCCGAGCGCCTGCGCCCCGGTGCGCGGGTGATGCTCAGTGTGCCGGAACTGACGGCCTATGCCGAGCACGAGGTGCCGGCGGGGGTGAGCCATCCGCGGATCCAAATAGTCAGTCCCGGGGTGGCGGTGGGAACCGCGATGGTGGATTTCGGCAAGGTGCAGCGGGCGCAGGGCTACCGTCCCGGGTGGCTGATGTCGAAGCTGCTGGACGGAGAGCGGCCGGTCAGCGTAACGGCGCTGATCGATTCCGGGGCCGGCAAGGCCAAGGTGCATGTGGAGCGGGTGGAGATTTCGGGCCTGGAGATCGATGGTTCGTCGCTGGACTTTCTGATTCAGAATTTCGTGATTCCGCTGTATCCGGACGCCGCCGTGGACCGCCCGTTCGAGATGGGGCATCGCATTGAAAAGCTGGACATCCAGCCGGCGGCGGTCGGCGTGTGGATCGGGAAGTAGACGTCCATTGGAGGCTGGGTGCCTGGACCCCGGCAATCCACTTTTCCGGTAGCGCCGTTTACCAATCGGAACCGGCGCAATCTTTCAGCGGTAGTTTGGAGTTCGGTGGCCCCGACGAATTCGGCGGCATAATAGAGGCGTAATGAGTATGCGTATCCCGCTTCAGCTCTGGAACCGGCCCCATTGGGAGTTGAAGGGCCGGTGGAACAGTGCGCTGTTCTTTCGGGCGCTGCTGGCCGGGTTTCCCAACGCTACTACACTCTTCATCGAGGGCACCAGCATATCTCAGGGTGTTGAGGCATTCCTTCGCTCTGCCGCTGATCCTGGTGACTACCTTCCCGTCCGACAGACGATATGGCCGCGACCGAAGCAATATAGGCTACGATGCGACGGTGAGACACTAGCCGCTCTGGCCGATCTATCAGAGCGACACGCCGAACCCGAACTCCTCGATCATCTCTTCGTCTACGCTGCATCGAACGTCCTCGTCGAGTTTCCCGATGCATTTGGAGTAGATTGCGCTGCGTTCGTTAGTGCAGAAGCCGATGAGGAGAATATCCGGCGTCTCGCTGCAGCGCTGGCGCTCGATCTCACTGACAGGCGACAGAGCCACCACTGCTGAGAGGCAATTCACGATCATCAACCGCGCATTCGATCGGCTGCTCTCGGTTCAGGAATGATATGTGGCGTTATCGTACTTTGACCGCCGAACTGGGTTCGGAGAAACTTGGGGCTAACCTCCGGGTGAATGGTGGGCATGTACTTCAAGTGAACCCTGGCGAAATCCCTCAAGAGCGAAAGCGCTCGGGCAAAAAAGAACGGCGCCCAAGTGCCTAAGCATGCAAGAGCCGGTAGGCGCGGCGGGCGACGATCAGCTCTTCGTTGGTGGAGAGAGCCAGAACTGCGACTCCGGATTGATCCGAGGACACCAGCCGGTCTCCGCTGCCTGTCTCGTTCCGCTCCGGATCGACCCGAATGCCCAGAAACTCCAGTCCCGCACAGCAGGCGGCGCGCAGGCGGGGGGAGTTTTCACCGATTCCGCCGGTGAAGGCCACGGCGTCCAGTCCGCCCATGGCGGCGGCGTAGGCTCCCAGGGTTTTCTTCACCTGGTAAACGAACACGGCGAGGGCCTGTTCCGCCTCCGCGCTGCCGGTGGCCGCGGCGGCTTCCAGGTCTCGCACATCGCCGCCCGCGACGCCCGATAATCCGGCCAACCCGCCGCCGGTGGCCAGTTGGCGGCGCACCTCTTCCGGCCCCCAGCCGTGGCGTTCCATCATATAAAGGACCGCGAACACATCCAGGTCGCCATGACGGGTGGCGTTCTCCAGGCCCG
The DNA here is from genome assembly GCA_963835555.1 of uncultured Solibacteraceae bacterium. Classification (GTDB taxonomy): domain Bacteria; phylum Acidobacteriota; class Terriglobia; order Bryobacterales; family Bryobacteraceae; genus Sulfopaludibacter. The sequence goes on from CAWIGC010000007.1 coordinate 66,680, forward strand.
ACTGGGGCGAGAATCCCATGGTGGTATCGATGCTGCGGCCGCGATCGATGGCGCACAGGGAAGAACTGCCTCCCAGGTGGCAGCTTATCAGGCGCACCGGGCGGCCCAGCATTTCCGCCACGCGCCCGGCGATGTACTGGTGAGAGGCGCCATGAAAGCCGTATTTGACCACGCCTTCGTCGATCCACGAGCGGGGGACGCCGTACAAGCGGGCGCAGTCCGGCATGGTGGCGTGAAACTCCGGCTCGAACGCGGCCACTATTGGAACGCCGGGCATCGCCTGGCGAAACGCCTCAATGGCCGTCAGGTAGATGGCGTTGTGTGCGGGCGCGGCGGGTAGAAACTGACGCAGCGCATCCACCACGCCCTCATCCACCAGGAACGTGCCGCGGTACTGAGGGCCGGCATGCACGGCCTTGAGGACGATGGCATCGATCTTGCCCTCACCAGCGGAGATTTGCGCAATGGCTTCGCGATAGTCGCGGACGCGCTCGACGCGTCCCTTCGCCCGAACGATTTCGGACGGCATCTCCAGAACCTGGTACTTCAGTGAAGTCGAGCCCAGGTTCGGTATCAGAAGGTTCATTTGATTCCGCGGTATTGCGTTTTGAGACCTTGCAGGTTCTTGGCTGCAAGCGGCTGAAACTGACTCTTAATGGCGGCGCAGTCGCGGTAGAAATTGGCGGCGTCCTGCGGCTTGTCCATTTTATAGTTAGCGAAGCCCAGTTCGTAAAGCACTTCCGCTTTAATTTCCTGGTTGGAGCCCACCAGCGGCAAGGCCGAGCGAAGTTCCTTGTCGGCCTGCGGATACTTCACTTCCCGGTAGTACAGGGCGCCGCTCATATAGTGGGCCAGTCCGGTAATCAGGTTTTTGCGCGCCGCCCAGTCGGCGTCCGACATCCCTTCGGGCTTGGGTTTCGAGGCCATGAGATCCACCAGCTTGGCGGAATAAGCATGCACCTTTTCGGGTTCCTTCTTGTTTCTGGAATAACTGTCGGTCACCACCAGTAGCATGTCTTCATTAGTCTGGTCGGTGGCCAGGGTTTTTTCGGCCAGTGCCACTGCTTTGTCGTTGTCGCCAGCCTGGCGGTAGGCCACGAAGAGCAGGCCCTGCGATTTGGGAACGTATTCGCTCTGGGGGTCCTGCGTTTGTAACTGTTCGATGAGTTCCACGGTGACCTTGGGATCGCGCGATTCGGCCGCGGCGCGGTAGAGGGCGTAATCCGTATACTGATCCACCTGTTTGGCGTAATCGACTTCCGCTTTCCAACTATCTACCTGCTCGGCGTCTTTAGGCTGCGGCGCGGAGGCCATTTTCCGTGCATTGACGGAGGCTACGCCGGACCACTTCCGGATGCCGGCGACGTCCTTTTTGGCTTCCGCGGCTTTCAAATTCTGCAGGGCGGATTCGGGATCGTCCGGATCCAGGGCCAGCAGCTTTTCGCCGGTGGCGATGATTTTGTCGGAATCCCCCGCCTTCACATAAATACCCTGAAGTTGTTCCAGTACCCAGGGCGTTCCGGGCGATTTGGGGTACTCTCCGACGAACTGCTCCAGCAGCGCCGCCTTTTTGGCCGAGTCGCTCTCTTGCAGTGCCTGTTGGAGGAGTTTACCCTCCGGCTTCTCTGCATCGACGTCTTCCATTTTGTGGCGCTGCCCGAAGGCCGCCACGGTGAATGCCATCAGAATAATGAGTGTCCGCACACGTCACCCCCATACATTCGACGGCATGTTACCACAACGCGAGGAAGTACGGGGTACCGCTAGTGGCGGTCGTGTCCGAAGTCGCGGTGGCCGCGGTCGCGGTCCCACCTGTGGTCGTGCTCGATGCGGCCGTGGTCGCCTTCCCAATAGCCGGCGAAAAACTGTCGCCCGTCATGATGGGGGCCGATCCACCGGGCTCCCATATACGGAGGCCGGGTCCAGTACCCTTCGTGCCAGCGGTAGCGCCTGCCCACCGGATACCAATAGCCGTCCACCCACATAAAACCGGGTCCAGGCATTACCGGCCTGACTCGCAGGATGCGAGGCGGCGGCGGTGGACCGATAGAGATGCCGACGGAAATCTGGGCGAACAGAACGCCAACGGCTACGAAGAGCAACGCGAAGAGTTTATTTCTCACACGAAAATTTTGGCAGAATCGTTTGTAAATTATCAAATGGCAGCGTGCGAACGGCTACAGTTTGAGGCCGCTTTCTACTGAATAAAACCGAGTTGCTTAAGCGAGGCGCGGGGTTCGTCGTTTTCGAATCTGGTAAATGCGGCTTTCTCGCGACCGCCCTCCACGGCGACGGCGAACGGGTATGCCGTGTAGCCGAAGATGGTTTTGAGCTTGGCGAAATCGCTGGTGACTACCGCGTGGAGTCCGCTCTCTTTCAGGAATGCGCCGGCATAGGCCGACAACTCCACGGGAATGGCCACCACGCGGGTATCGCCCCATGAAAAAGTCGACATGCGTTTGGCGGATTCGAGGCAGTGGGTGCACAGCGGGTTAAAAAAGAAGAGCAGCACCTTGCCTTGGCCGAGGGCATAAGGCTGGCCGTTCACGGCGATCGTCTCAGGAGCTTTGGCGCCGGTCTGCCGCGCGGCTTCCACCCCATAGGAGACGAACGCGAACACCGTCACCACGCCGGCGATGACCAGGGCGGTGCGCAGGCTGCCGGACGGTTTCGACCAGACACCGGCGCAGGCTGCCGCCCCCAGCATGAGCACGTCGCCGAGAAAAAACTCCGGACCCACGACGCGCTTCACCCACGGAAAGCAACTGCAGTCGGCGCCGCGCAGGACGTTATAGTTCAGCAGAAAGTAGCCCATGAACGCAAACAGCAGGATGGCGATGAGGATGGCGCCCCAGCGGCGGAATCGCGGCACCAGAATCAGCACCGCGCCGAGCGTCTCGGCGATGCCGCATCCCAAGGCGGCGGCCAGGCTCAGACTGGCCGGCACATTCAGTTGGGTGATTCTCTGCGCCCATCCCTGAGGGTCCACCGTTTTCCATAAACCAGAGATCAGAAACAGAATGGCGATGAGGGCGGCACTGGTCCAGCTTAGCGCGGTTTTCCAGCCGGGGAGTTCCAACGAGGCAATCCCCTCCCCAGGGTGTGCCATACTGTCGTTCATGGCCCCATTGTAGCGTTTTCAGGCGCCTGGGGGCTTTTCGCTGCCATGCTGGCCCTTGTTCTGCTTCTCTTCGCGTCCACCACGCGCGTGCAACTGGTGGACGAGCCGTTCGACATTCCGGCTCACGACTGGCGCTTCGATTCAGAGTTGGGGCTGCACCAGCGTGCAGCTACGCTGATGGCCCGTTTCGAGGTACAGAGCGGCGGCGAGGTGCGGCTTCTGCTGATGACCCGGGAAGATGTCGAGAAGATGAGCCGCGGCAAACCCCACGACAGCCTGATGACGTTCGGACCGGCCCGCTCGGGACGCCTGCAATACGCCGTGCCCCACCCGGGCGACTACGTGCTGGTGGTGGACAACCGCGAAAACCCCGCGCCCGCCCGGGTTCATCTTTCGGTATGGCTGGATTTCCGGCGCATCACAGGCATTTCGCCGCAGCGCCAGTTTACGGTGATCCTGCTCAGTTTCGTGTTCTTTTTCGGTGTGGTGGGCTGGTCCGCTCGCAGAATCTGGCGGGGCATTCACCGCTGACGGCGGAAGCGTGCCGGCGCCGGGCGGACTATACTTGAAATCAGGGTGATCATCACATTCGCGCGCTATCGCCGGCCACCTTCCTGGGCTGCGGCGATGATTTGTATCCTGCTCGCGCGCCCGCTCCTGGCACTGGACCCGCACAAGAGCCTGACGCAGTATTCGCGCACGTTCTGGACCCAGCAGGATGGATTGCCGCAAGACACCATCCGCGCGATTGTCCAGACCCGCGACGGCTACCTGTGGCTGGGCACCGATGAAGGACTGGCGCGCTTCGACGGTTACGAATTTGTAGTGTTCACCAAGGCGAACGGCGATCTCCCGTCCAACTCCGTCACATCGCTGGCTGCCGATGCGGACGGGTCTTTGTGGATCGGCACCTCCAACGGCCTGGCGCATTATAAGGACCACGCGTTCCGTACCTTCTCGATCCGGCAGGGGCTTCCGGATCCGAACGTTTCGATGCTGTACATCGATCGCGCCGACACGCTGTGGATGGTGTCCGGGGTGAATTTGTGCAGTCTGCGGGGAGAGACGTTCCAGACCTTCGCTCCGGGACCCGATCTGCCCGTCACCTTTATGCGCACGGTGGCGGAGGACTCCCAACACCAGCTTTGGGTGGCCGGTTTCACGGGGGTCGGCAAGTTCATTGGCGGCAAGTACACACCGGTTCTGAGCGCGGCGGATCTGCGCGGCGAACTGATTACCGCGCTGCTGCCGGACGATCGCGGCAACTTGTGGATTTCCGGTAATGACGGCGTGGTATTGCGCTCCCCCGACGGACGGTTGAGCCGGTTTGGCGTCGCTGACGGGCTGCCCGATCCGTTCGTCCGCATGGTGTGGATCGATCGCGACGGCGGTGTGTGGGCGGGCACTAACGGAGGGCTGGCGCGCCTCGCGGGCAATCGCTTTGTTTCCCTGCGCAGCGGCGCCGAGCCGGATCGCGAACAGGTGCGCTGTATGTACGAAGACCGGGAAGGCGACATGTGGGTGGGTTCGAACGATGGGTTGAGCCGGTTGCGCGACGACGTATTTACGGTATACGGGAAACCCGAAGGACTGCCCAGCGACGAGCCCAATACCGTATTTCAGGACAGCACGGGACGCATCTGGATCGGCTTTCACGATGCCGGGCTGATGCTGTTCGCCGGGGAGAAATCGCGGGTCTATACCACGCGCGACGGCCTGCCCAACAACGAAGTCTATGCGATTCGCGAGATGGGCAACGGCGATCTCCTGATTTCCGCGCGCGGCGGCATGGTGCGCATGCACAACGGCACGTTTACCAGGTACATTCCACCCGATCCGCTATCCCGGCTCAACGTGTTCGACGCCATGGAGGACTGGACCGGGAAGATCTGGCTGGCCACTTCCGGCGGCCTGCTGCAACTGCGCGGCGGGGACTTCATGAAGGTGGTGGATAGCGGCGCTATGCTGAGCAGCGCCGTGGTTACGCTGTGCGAAGGGCAGGACGGCGCGCTGTGGGCCGGCACTTACGGCAAGGGGCTCTGGTTCATTCAAGGCGATACCAAGAGGCTGTACAGTTCTCAGGACGGTCTTTCCAGCGACCAGGTGCGCTCGCTCCACCAGGACGCCGACGGCACCTTGTGGATCGCCACTTTCGGCGGCGGCCTGAATTCACTGCGCAACGGCAGGTTCCAGCACTTTACGGCCAATGACGGGCTGCTGAGCGACAACGTTGCCAAGGTGGCGGACGATGGCGAATCGCTCTGGCTGAGCACCACGCGCGGCATCTGCCGCATCCCCAAGGAGCAGCTTCGCGAGTTCGCGGCAGGTAAGCGCAAGCGTCTGACTCCTGTCAATTATGGGGTGGAGGATGGCCTGCGCAGCGCGCAGTGCGCACCCAGCTACCCGATCGGCCGCGGCGGGGAGCGCATGGCCGATGGACGTATCTGGTTCAGCACCAGCAGAGGTCTGGCCGTGTACGATCCGCATGTGCGCAGACAGGCCCGTCTGGCTCCGATCGTTCACATTCTGGAGATGACCTCGAACGGTCAGCCGGTAGATCTCTCCCGTCCGATCCGGCTGGAGCCGGGCGGGCAGCGCGTGCAGATCCGCTATTCGGGAATTCACTTGAGCGCTCCGGAGCAGGTGCGGTATTCGTACAAGCTGGACGGGGTGGACCCGGAGTGGGTGCATGCCGGTTCGCGCCGGGTGATCAATTACAATCTGCGGCACGGGAACAAACGCTTCTGGGTACGGGCGGAATTGCCCGGCGGCGTGGCCGCCGAACAGAGCCTGAGCTTCGTGCTGCTGCCCTGGTTTTACGAGACGGCCTGGTTCCGCTCGTTGTGCGTGCTGGCCCTGCTGGCGGTGGCATGGGCGGTGTACCAGTTGCGCCTGCGGCAGATCCGCTACCGCTTTGCGCTGGTGCTGGAAGAGCGCGCGCGGCTGGCGCGGGAGATCCACGATACGCTGGCGCAGGGTTTCGTGGGGATCTCCTCGCAGCTCGACGCAGTGGCTATGTGCATGCCTGAGGAGACCTCGCCGGCGCGCAAGTATCTGGACATGGCTCGCCGTATGGCGCGCCACAGCCTGACCGAAGCGCGGCGGAGCGTGATGGATCTGCGCGCCAGCGTTCTGGAAGGGCAGGCGCTGGGCGCGGCGCTGGAATCGGGCGCGCGCATGTGGACCGTGGGGTCGGGAGTCGCGGTGGAAGTGGATTCCGACGGGCCGCCGCGCGAGCTGCCGCAGGAAGTGGAGCAGCATCTGCTGCGCATCGCACAGGAGGCGGTGACGAATGCCATGAAGCATGCCGGCGCCACGCAGATCGCGATCAAGCTGCACATGGAAGCGCGCAAGCTGCTGCTGCGGATCGTGGATAACGGACGCGGTTTCGAACAGAAGGACGCATTTTCTTCGATGGATGGCCATTTCGGGCTGATCGGCATGCGGGAGCGCGCCGAGCGGCTGGGCGGCGAACTGCGCCTGGCCAGTCATCCGGGCGAAGGGACAGAAGTGGAAGTAATGGTGCCATTACCGTGAGCGAACCGATTCGAATTCTCGTTGCCGAAGACCACCTGGTGGCCCGGGTGGGCGTCAGTACGATCGTGAATATGCAGCCCGACATGATGATCGTGGCGGAAGCGTCCAACGGGCAGCAGGCCGTGGAACTGTATCGCAAACATTTGCCGGACGTGACGCTGCTGGATTTGCGCATGCCGGGAATGGGCGGCGTGGAGGCTGCGCAGGCCATTCGCGCGGAGTTTCCCGGCGCCCGCATGATTGCGCTGACCACCTATGGCGGCGACGAAGATATTCGCCGCGCCTTGAACGCGGGCGTGCAGGCGTATCTGACCAAAGACGTGCTGCATGACGAACTGCTGAAGGCGATTCGCGCGGTACACGCCGGACAGACCTACCTGCCGGCGGCGGTAGCGGCTGCGCTGGCGGCGCAATTGCCGCGTCCGGATTTAAGCGCGCGCGAAGTGCAGGTGCTGGAACTGATCGTTCGCGGCCTGGCGAACAAACAAATTGCGTATGCCCTGAGCATCGCCGAGCATACGGTGAAGAACCACGTGAAGAATATTCTGAGCAAGCTCGGGGTACAGGACCGGACGCAAGCGGCCACAGCGGCCATCCAGCGGGGGATCATTCATCTGTAGTCCTTACGCTACGTCGCCCGCCGGACACAAGGTCTTGTAAAACTGGCAGCGGCGGCAGTGCGGGCCTTCGGCCAGGGGGAAACGGAGGGTGGCCTGCGCCTCCTGAAAATCGCGGACCACCTGCTCCGGGGCGTCCAGCAGGCTGGGACGAAGGTCCACTTCCACCAGTGTGTTCGGGCGCAGAAAATGCAGCCAGGCGCGCGCGGGTGGGCGTCCCGCCACCTGCTCGATGGCCATACCGTAGAGGCGCAATTGCAGGGCATAATCCTGGGCGCGCTGTGCCGCTTCGGCGGCGGTGACGCGGTCGGTCTTGTAATCGACGATGCAGATTTCTCCGCCCTGTTCGAACCACAGGTCCACCTGCCCGCGAATGACCAGATCTTCCACCGCCAGGAGGAAATCGAATTCGCGCTCAACGCGCGTGGCTTGTGCCAGACGCCGCGCGATGGGCCCTTTGCGAAACACCTCGGCCAGACGGACGGCTTCCGGATCGGGCTCGGGGACCGGTATGCCCGCCAGCACGGCATGAACCTGCGTGCCGAGTTCGCTGGCGGATAGTTCCTGTTCGCTGTCCGCTTCCCACTGTTTCCGGCGGACTCCAAACTTCAGGTATTGGCCCAGATAATACTCGCGCGGACACTTGGCGAACCGCGTCAGCGCGGTTACGGTGGCGTTGCCGTCTTCCTGACCGGTGATTTCGGGCGGATCGAGCAACTCCGCGGCATCGGTCTCCGGAGCCATCTGCCGGGCAGGCAGCGGCGCAGGCTCGGGCGGCCCTTCGGGCAGCAATACACGCAGGGTCCATTCGCGGCCATCGGGCGCGTTGCGTTGCTGCACCCCCGGCAGTTCCGGGTGCAGGCTGTCGGCCACGACCCTGGCCCAGTTCGCCGGCTTGCCGGAATAGCTGAGCACCAGGTGCTCTTCGGCCCGCGTCATGGCGACGTAGAGCAGACGGTCGCTTTCGTGTTCCTCGCGCTGCTTCCACTCGGCGCGCAGGGCGTGCATGAAAAGATCGTCCTTGTCCTCGCGGGCGGCAGGGTTGCGCCAGCGCGCGCCCAGTCCGAAACGGCGTGAAAAGGCCACCACCGGCGGGCTGCTCTCCACACCTTTTTGCATGGCCGCCACGAAGACGACGGGGTACTCCAGGCCCTTGGCCGAATGCACGGTCATCACCTGCACGGCATCGGCGGAATCCTCCGGCGGCGCATCGGGCTCGCGCGGATTGGATGCGCGCACCAGCGACAGTTCGTCCACAAATGCGTCGAGGGACATGCGCGGCGCTGCGGCGCGTGCCTGCGCCAGCAGCTTATCGATATTGGCGGCGGCGCGCGAGCCGCTGGGAACGCGGTAGCCGCAATCGTCCATCGCTTCCAGCAGCAGGCGGTCGAAAGTGACATACTCGCGGCGCTCGCGCCAGGCGCGCAGACGGTCGCGAAGGCGCGCCAGCTTGGCGTAGTCTTCGCCGAATTCGTCCGCGGCATCGGCGGTGAGGCGCATCAGGGCAGTCCCGATGTTCTCGCGGTCGCGCAGGCGCAGGCGCAGCAGGGCTTCATCGCCGGCCTCTACCAGCGGCGAGCGCAAGAGCGTCGCCAGGCTCACTTCGTCGCGCGGATTGGCGATCACGCGCAGCAGGTGGACCAGGTCGTTCACCTCGCGCGATTCGTAAAACCCGCGCCCGCGATTCACCAGGTAGGGCACGCCGGCATGGTCGAAGGCGGCGGTGAATTCGCCGATCACCTCGGTGTTGCGCACCAGCACCGCCACATTTTGAAAGGCGAACTCCGCGGGGCACAGCTCCAGAATGCGCCGCGCCACCCACTGCGCCTCCGTGGGGGCGTCGGGCGCGGCCAGCAGTTCCACCGAACAGGCGCGCGCGGCGTCGAACCGGCGCCCGGCCACCAGGGGCCGCTTGACGATGCCGTTGCGTCCTTCCGCCACGGTTTCTACGGCGCTCAGAATATCGGCGCGGCTGCGGAAGTTGTCCACCAGGTTGACCAGGTGGGCTCCGCTGTTTTCGATTTGGTCGCGATACCCGGCGAAGCCTTCGGGCTCGGCATGCCGGAAGCCGAAGATGGATTGATTGATGTCCCCCACGGCATAGAAACGTCCGGGGGCCCGGACCAGCTCCAGCAAGCGCGCCTGCTGGCCGTTGGTGTCCTGGAACTCGTCCATCAGGACATGATCGAACTGGTCGCGCAATCGCGTCAGGGCTGCTTCGTTCTGCTCCAGCAGGCGGACGGAGAACTCCTCGAGGTCGGCAAAATCCAGGGCGCCGGCCTGGTGCTTACGCTCGCGATAGCGGGCGTCGAAGCGGCGCAGAATTTCCAGCAGCAGGTTTCGCTCAGCGGTATAGAAACGGGTGATCAGACCGTATTTCGCATCGTCGATCTGATCGCGCATCTGTTTCACCAGGGTGTATGCGTTGTTGCCGCGCCGGCACTTGTTCAGACTGCAGGAGAAGCCCTGCACCGCGCGCAACGCTTCCAGCGGCGTGGCGGCCTCGACGATGCGCTGTGCGGCCTCCATGGCGCACTCCAGGTGTTCCCTCTGGGCGTACGTCCAGGTGGTCAGCCGTTCGGCGCGCAGGCCGCGGAGCGTGTCCGCGATTTCCTGCACCGTGGGACCGGGCGGCACCGGAAATGCCGCCAGCCTTTCGACTGTCTCTCCCGCGCCGCGCATGGCGTCATAGGCGCTCAGGACGGCCTCTTCGAACTCCATCGAAGAAAGGCCGCGAATCAGGGCGCGCAGTTCGGCGGGGCGTTCCTGAAACAGCGCGTCCATCGCGTCCGCCATGGATTGCTGCTGGAGGCGCCACGATTCGCGCTCATCGGCGACGTAGAATTCGGGATCGACGCCGGCAAACACGGCATTTTCGCGCAGCAGGCGCGCGCAGAAGCCATGCACCGTGGAGACCCAGGCGCGCTCCATACGCGCGCGCGTCACCGGCGAAGCCTGGAACGCCTGACCCAGCTTCTTGCGCATATTGCCGGCAGCCTTTTCGGTGAAGGTAATAGCGAGAATGCGCAGCGGGTCTACGCCCGCTTCCACCAGGCGGCGGAAATACTCCACCAGCACGGTGGTCTTCCCAGAGCCCGGCCCGGCCACCACGCAGGCGTCTTGGTTGCGGCGGGACACATCCACGGCGTCCAACTGATCGGCGGTGAAGGTCTCGGTCACGCGCCCTCCACCATTTCCACCGCGGCCTGCCCCGCCTGCACCCGGCACACATCGGAATAATCGCAGAAGCGGCACTTGTCCGGGTCGCTGGGCGACACGGCGATGCGGCCGCCGCGAATCTCTTCCACGATCTGGAGGACGCGGGCTTCCGTGCGCGGTAGCCAGTCCTGGGGCGGCGCTTCGCTCTGCATGAGGCCGCTCTCGCTCCAGCCCACATATACGGGGCCGCGTTTCAGCCCCACGTAGAACATGCCCGCGGGCTTGAGGCCGAAACAGCGCTCGGCCGCCATCAGGTACACAGGAGCCTGCACCAGGGCATCGTTAGTGAGCTTGGCCCGGGTGTTCTGCGAATTGCTGTACTTGTAATCGATGATGTAGGCGCGCCCGTCGGGGGCTTCGTCCAGACGGTCGATCTTGCCGCCGATGGTCACTACGCCATCGAGGGAAAACTCGAACTTCTCTTCCATTCTCGAACGATAGGCTTCGCGCGGCCAGGTGTCGCCGGCGGTGAAGGCGCGCAGATCGTCCAGCATGGCGTTGCGCAGGCGCTCGGTGTGATAGACGCAGGGGATGCGCTTCTCTTCCAGCGCGGCAGCGAAGACGCGTTCGAAAACGGTTCGACAGGCTGCGGTTGGGCCCACCACTCCGCCAGTACTTCGTGCACGATGGAGCCCTGGGTCATGAAATCCAATCGCTCTGCGGGGCGCGCGGGAGCGGCCTCGAGGCGCAGCATCTTGCCCGCGAAAAACTGATAGGGGCATTGCAGGTAAATTTCCAGTCCGGTGGGCGAAACGCGCGCGGTCTTCCTGGTCAACTCCGCGAGCAGCGCCGGAGCGTGCAATTCCGCCGGAGGGCGCGGCGAGGGCAAATGGCGCGGACGCGGTCTGACGGGGCGCGCCTGCTCCGGCTCCGCGAGCAGATCTTCCAGGTAGAGCGAGGGCAGATTGCGTTGGCCGCGGGCATCGAATTCCGGGTAAGAAAGGGTCACGCTGATGCTGGCGCGGGTGATGGCGGCTTCGAACAGGGCGCGTTCTTCGCGTTCGAACTCGGCGGCGGTGCGCACGCGGATTCCGGCACTGTTCAAGGCGCAGCGCGCGCTATCGGGAAAGAACGGGTCCTGCTTGTGGAAGCGGGGGAATTCCTTCTCCACCATGCCGCAAACGAAAACCACCGGTAGTACCCACTGGCGCGCTTCCGGAGCGCTCAGCACATGGACCACGTTGCGCCGCTCATCGGACAGGCGCAGCGGCGTGATCCGCAGGACAGATTCCAGGTGCCCGAAAAAATCGGCAATTTCGATGGCGCGCCGCCCGTCCAGCGCCCCGGCGGTTTCGTCCAGGGCCGTTTCGAAATGATCCAGAGCGGCGGCCTGACTGCGATAGAGCAGCGCCATTTCGTGAGGCATGCGGTCGGCCGGTTGTCCCACGCGGAACAGATTGCGCAGGGTGCGAAAGCGCGCCGCCCACTCCTTGGGAGTGAGGGCAAACGAGCGCCATTCCTCCAGTGCGCCCAGGGCATCCAGTTTGTGCAGCAGGCGCTCGGCGCCGATCGTGTGGGGCTTGCCATCCTCCGCCAGCAGGAGCGTCTTGAGTGCGCCCAGTCCGGAATTGGGGATTTGTTCGCGCACGTCGAAATCGAAGCGGTCCATGGCGCTGGATTCGGCGAAGCGCGGAGCCAGGCGCAGCACGGCGAGCGTTGCGGCATGGTCCCAGCCGCCCAAGCATAGCCTCCACCGCGCCCGTGAGGAAGCGCACGGCGGGGTGCTCTTCCAGGTGCAGGTCGAAATAGAAACGTGCCGGAATGCCAAAGCGCCCCAGCGTGGCTTGGAGCAGGGGCACGTAGGTTTCGGGAGTGCGCACGATGATGCCCATCTCGCGAAAAGGCCGTCCGGCGGCGGACTGTTCCAGGATGCGGCGGGCGATCTCTTCGGCCTCCCGCTCCAGCCCCGGAGCCTTGGTGACGATCAGTGCGGGCCGGGGACGCGAACCCGGCTCTTCGGTGCGTTTCAGCACGACCGTCGGCGTGCTGCCGCATGGCGTCAATGACGCTCAATTCGGGATCTGGCAACGCATGGAAACCATCCAGCCAGATGTGCGTGATGCCTCCCAGGCCTTCGCGCGCGATCCGCCCGGCGGCGAGTTCCAGGCGTCGCGCGCGCAGGGCCATGCCGCGAGCCAGCAGTTCGCGATCCACTTCGCGGTAGACCGCCAGAAACGCGGCGGAGAGCGGAGCCTCGGGCAGGTTTTCCGCCAGACGCCGGCTGTCGCATCCGGCCGAGGAGAATTCGCCGATGGTGCGGGCCAGGGAAGCGCAGAAGCCGCGCATGTGGACGACGCGCGCGAACTCGGGCCGGTTCACGCGGCGCGCGGCCTCTTCCACAATCAGATAGAGCGCCGCATCGGGCGCCTGCGGGACGTCGCCGGCCCAGTTCTCCACGAAGCGGGAAAAGGTCTGGATGAGGCCGTGCTGAAAGACAAAGCCTTCGCGCGCCAGCCGGTTTTGCAGGTGCTGCGCCAGAGTGGCGGTGGGCACCAGCAGGCGCACGGCGTTTCTGCCGGCCCATAACGAGTGGCGCAATTCATCGAGGATATCGTTCATGCCGGTCACTGGCCGGCGATCCACGCGTGCAGGGAACCGCCCAGCCGCAGTACGTTCCAGCGCGATTTTTCCAGGGTATACTGCGCGTCGTAAAACGCGATCCACTTATCGCTTTCGAGCAGGCGCGCTTCTTCCACCTGGCGCATGCTGAGGCGGCCTTCCTGCATCATGGCGAGGTCCACGTCAAGCTGGCCGCGCGCCACTTCCAGGTCAAGCCGCGCGACATCCGACGCGCTCTCGCTTTTCTTCACGTCGCGAAAGGCCTGTTGCAGGTCGGCGGAAATGCGATTGCGCGCGTTGGCCAGTTCCAGCTTCAGACGATTGATCTCCGTGCGGGTCTGGGCGCTTTGCGAGCCCACGCCGGGACTGAAAATCGACCACTGAAACGAGACGCCGAGCTGGCCGTTATTGCGCTGGAACTTCTGAAAGAATTCGGCATAGTTGTTGAACTTGGCCAACATGCCGTACTGGGCGACCAGGTCCACCTTGGGCAGACGGGCGGCTCTTTCGCCGCGTATTTCGAAGCCCTTGGAAATCAGTTGCGACTCGATCTGCCGCAGTTCCTTGCTGGATTCCAGCGCCGATTCGATGGCTTGCGATTCGGAGGTGGGCAGAACCGGCGCGGGGCGCTCTTCGGCCGCCGGGCGAATGCGGTCGTCTGCCGAAAACCCGAGCGCGACTGCCAGTTGAGTCTGCGCGGTGGCGGCGTCATCATCCAGGTTGGCGGCCAACTGGCGGGCGCGTGCCAGGCCCAATTCAGCCTGCTTCAACGCCAATGGCAGCGCGCGGCCCTCCTGCACCTGTACGCGGACCGCATCCAGCACCTGCTGCTGGCTATCGATGGCCTTGCGCGCCAGATCGCCGATGCGCATGGCGCGCTCGGCATCCAGGTACATGGAAGCCACGCGGTAGGCCACCTCGTCCTGCTTGACTCCGACCGCGACGCCGGCGCCGCGCGCCTCTTCCTTGGCCTGGGCCACCGCCATACTCTGCGGGCGATTGAATAAATCCTGAATGGCATTCGCCTGGACTATGCTTGGCGCGGAGCCTTCGATACTCATGGGGAACCCGTTGCTGTAGGCCAGGCCGCTGCCCACCACCAGGCGCGGCAGGAACGGATCGCGCGCCACACGCACTCCGGCGCGCGCCTTTTCCTCATCGAGGCGGGCGAGGGCGACATCGGGATTCTGCTTTTCCGCGAGTTCCACCGTCTGGCGGAGCGTTAAGGTATGAACTTCCGCATGAAGCGCGGCAAAAAACGCGAGTAATAGGAAGCCTGCGTTGCGCATAGCTATATTTTAGTGGGACAGACGGCGGAAACCGATCGTCTGTCTCTACTGAATCACCAGGAGCAGGTCTTTGGCTTCGATGTGCTGGCCCGGCTGCACCAGCAGTTGCGTCACAGTCCCGCCCACCGGCGCGTACACCGTGCTCTGCATCTTCATGGCTTCGAGCACCAGCAAGCGCTCGCCTTTTTTGATCTGCTGGTTCAACTGCACCGCTACCGTGGAGACGACGCCGGGAATGGGCGCGCCGATCTGGCCGGGCTGGGCCGGATCCGCTTTGGCCCTGGACGGCTCTTTCACCTCCAGGCTGCGGTCGCGCACGGTGACTTCGCGCGGCTGCCCGTTCAGTTCGAAGAACACCGTGCGGGTGCCATCGGGATGCGGCTCGCCCACGGTGAGAAACTTGATTACCAGCGCCTTGCCGGGTTCGAGTTCCACGGCCACGTCGGACCCGCGCTCCATGCCGTAATAGAACTGCGGCGTGGGCAGCACGTCCACGTCGCCCCAGTTCTGGCGATTGCGCGCGAACTTCACGAACACGTCGGGGTACATCAGGTAGCTGAGCACTTCGTCGCGGAGAGGCTTGCGGGCGATCTTCTTTTCCAGCGCGGCGGCAGTCTCTTCCAGGTCGATCTTGGCCAGGTGCGCGCCGGGACGCCCGCGCTGCGGTTTGGCGCCGCGCAGAATAATCTTCTGCAGCTTCTTCGGCCAGCCGCCGTCGGGTTCGCCCAGCGAGCCCATGAACATTTCGATGACGCTGGTGGGCAGGGTGAGATTGTGGTCCGGCGTGAGCGCGGCGAACTGCTCCATGGTCATATTGTGATTGACCAGGAAAATGGCCATATCGCCCACCACCTTGCTGGAAGGCGTGACCTTCACGATATCGCCGAACGCCATGTTGACGTCGGCATACGTGCGCGCCAGTTCGTGCCAGCGCGCGCCCAGCCCCATGGATTCGGCCTGCTCCTTGAGGTTGGTGTACTGGCCGCCGGGCATTTCGTGGATGTAGACTTCGGCGGTGCCGCTTTTGGGGCCGGTATCGAACGGCGCGTAAAACTCGCGCACCGTCTCCCAATAATCGGCGCACTGGTTGAGCGCGTCGAGCTCGACTTCGGGTTCGCGTTTGGTATGAGACAGGGCGGCCACGATGGAATTCAGATTGGGCTGGCTGGTGCCGCCGCTCATGGAAGCGATGGCTCCATCGGCGATGTCTACGCCGGCGTCGGCCGCCTTCAGCACGCTGGCCGCATTGATTCCGCTGGTATCGTGCGTATGGAAGTGGATGGGGATGCCGACCTCCTGCCGCAGCGTTTTCACCAGCTTTTCGGCGGCGTACGGTTTGCAGAGGCCGGCCATATCCTTGATGGCCAGAATGTGCGCGCCCATCTTCTCCAACTCTTTGGCCATGCGGACGTAGTAGTCCAGGGAGTATTTATCGCGCCGGGGGTCGAGGATATCGCCGGTATAGCAGATGGCCGCCTCGCACACGCTGTGGGTGCGGCGCACCGCTTCCATCGACGCCTTCATGTTGGGCAGCCAGTTCAGCGAATCGAAGATGCGGAAGATGTCCATCCCCTGCGCGGAGGCTTCATAAATAAATTCAGCCACCACGTTATCGGGGTAGGCCGTGTAGCCCACGGCGTTGGAGGCGCGCAGCAGCATCTGGAAGCAGATATTCGGAATGGCCTGGCGCAAACGGCGCAGGCGCACGAACGGGTCCTCGTGCAGGAAGCGCATGGTTACATCGAAGGTGGCGCCGCCCCACATTTCCAGGCTGAACAGATGGTGCAGGCGATGCGACACGAAGTTGGCGATGGCCATCATGTCATAGGTGCGGACGCGCGTGGCCAGCAGCGATTGGTGAGCGTCGCGGAAGGTGGTGTCGGTGAGCAGCAGGCGCTTCTGGCTGCCGGCCCATTCGGCCAGGCCGGCCGGCCCCAGTTCCTGCAGCAACTGGCGCGTGCCCGGGGGCGGCGCGGCGGCGTCGTGCTTCGGTACCGGCGGGGTGAGAAATTGTTTCGGCCTGGGCTTGCCCGCGACGGTGGGGTTGCCGTTCACGATGGTATCGCCCAGATAGGCCAGCAGCCTGGTGGCGCGGTCGCGGCGCGCCTGGAATTTGAAGAGCGCGGGCGTTTCTTCCAGCCAGCGGGTGGTGACGTTGCCGGCCTGGAAATCGGCGTGGTTGACCACGTTTTCCAGGAACGGGATGTTGGTTTTGACGCCGCGCACGCGGAATTCCCGCAGGCTGCGGTCCATGCGCTGGCACGCGTGGCGGAACTCGCGGCCCCAGGCGGTGGTCTTCACCAGGAGCGAATCGTAATAAGGCGTGATGACCGCGCCGCCGTAAGCCGAGCCGCCATCCAGCCGGATGCCGAATCCGGCCGGCGAGCGATACGTGGAAAGACGGCCGTAATCCGGCACGAAATTGTTGGCCGGGTCTTCGGTAGTGATGCGGCATTGCAGGGCGTAACCGTAGAGCGGAATGGCGTCCTGCGCCGGCAGGTTCATCTCCGGGCCGTGCAGTTCCAGGCCCTGCGCCACCTGGATCTGGCAGCGGACCAGGTCGATGCCGCTGACCATTTCGGTGACGGTGTGTTCCACCTGAATGCGCGGGTTGACTTCGATGAAGTACCACTCGCCGGAATCGGCATCCACCAGGAACTCCACCGTGCCGGCGTTGTAATAGCCGGCCGAGCGGGCTAGGGCGACAGCGGCATCGTGCAGTTCGCGGCGAATTTTGGGGTCCAGCGAAACGGCGGGGGCCACTTCGACCACCTTCTGATGGCGGCGCTGCACCGAGCAATCGCGCTCGTAGAGATGCAGAATGTTGCCGTGCCGGTCGCCCAGGATCTGGACCTCGATGTGCTTGGCGCGGCGCACGAAGCGCTCGATGAACACGGCATCGTTGCCGAAGGCTGCTCCAGCTTCGCGGCGTGCCTCTTCCAGGCGTCCTTCGAAATCGGCGGGCTTCTCGACCACGCGCATGCCGCGGCCGCCGCCGCCAAATGCCGCCTTGACGATCAGCGGGAAGCCGATTTCCGCGGCCACCTTGGCCGCCTGTTTGGGATTGCTGACGGGCTGCTCCGTGCCGGGGACTACGCGGACGCCGGCCTTCTGCGCCAGGCGCCGGGCGGCGGTCTTGTCGCCCAGCAGATCCAGCAGTTCCGCGCTGGGGCCGATGAAGGTAATGCCGGCGCGCTCGCAGGCGCGGGGCAGCGCGGGATTCTCGGACAGAAAGCCATAGCCGGGATGGATGGCGTCCACCTCTTTTTCGGCGGCCAGCGAAACGATGCCCTCCACATCCAGGTAGGCTTCCACCGGGCCCTTGCCCGCGCCGATGAGGTAAGCCTCGTCGGCCTTGAAGCGATGCAGGGCCAGGCGATCTTCCTGGGAATAAATGGCCACGGTGCGCAGGCCCAGTTCGTTGGCCGCGCGCAGAATGCGAATGGCGATTTCGCTGCGGTTCAGTGCTAGCAGTTTTTTCATTACAGGTGAGCGGTACCACTAGGATAGCAAGGGTGAAGCGCTCAGTATCCGGCTTCGTGTCCAATCACCCACTCGCGGAATTCCGTTGGCAACTCTTCGCTTGGACCGCGCGTTGGGCGGCGTCTGGGCTCTTGGGAACTAGAAACTGGTGCAGGCGGGCGATGTCCAGCGGCGCCGGTTGGGACCACTTTAGACGCGGCATTTAGGGACAGCGGCGTGCTTGCCTGCTGCGAGCTTGGCAAGCCAGGTATCGGCCTCCTTGGCCGTAAGGTGCAGACCTGTCGTCTGGCAGCCGGTCCACGCAGCCGGCGCATCCTGCCGGACTTGCTCCCGCTTCTCCTCACGCTCCAAATACTGCTCCACAGCTTCCCGCATGACCCAGTGCGGTGACCGGCGACGGGTGGACGCGATTCTACGCAGGCGATCCTTCGTCGTGCTATCGAGCTTCAAGCTGGTAGTGGATTGTTGGGCCATCGTAAGCGTTCCAATCGCGGGCAACCCAAATTAGAATAGCAGCGGTGTAGTGGATTGGGCGCGCTCGCGGGTCTTAGGAGTATGCGGTGGTTGGTGTGGCTGCTTTGTTTTCCGGCGGTGGCGGCGCCGGTGCTACGACTTTCGCAGAGCGCCCTGGTGTGGTACCCCGGGGGCGCGGCGACGCAGTCAATTCGGGCGGGAAACGCAGGAGATGGTGTACTGGACCTGACCGCCGCCGTTCAAAACGGAGCGAACTGGTTGAAAGTAACGATTGACTCGCAGACGCTGCCGAACTTCATTTCTCTAAACTTCAGCATCGACGTCTCACGTCTGGCACGAGGGACCTACACGACGCGCGTGACCATCTCCGATCCACAAGCAATCGACGCTCCACAAGTGGTGACCGCCACGGCGCAAGTGGGAGGCGGAGATCCGATTACTGTCGATCAATACATTGCGCCCGGCAAAACCAGCGCAATTCCGTTCTATACGGGAAGCCTCGACGGCCACGGCACCCTGCCGCCGGCGGTCACTACGGATACCCAGGATGGCGGCTCATGGCTGGCCGTTTCATTCGACCAGGTGGGCACGTTCGGACCGTTTTACCGTACCGAGTACATCCAGTTGGCGCCTCCCGCAAGCATGCCACCGGGCACTTATTCTGGCAGCGTCACGTTAAGCAATTACGCCGCACGCACTATTCCGGTCACGATGCGGGTGACGACACAACCGATCGCCGTGCCGTCCACTGCGCAGATCGACTTACGGTTAGCCGCCGGCGGTCCGGCGGCGTCGTATCCTTTCCTGCCGGCGATTTCTTTGACGAACTCGGGGATGGGCACGCTGGAAGTGCAAGGCGTATCGGTGGCTGGTGCGGGCGTGGCCGCCTCCTTGCAGGCCGGGCAGGTCGTCGTGGCGGTCGATCCCGCATCGCGCGGCCCCGGCATTTACAACGACGGGATGATCACGATTCAATGTAACGGCGCAAACTGCCCCGTGCAGGTCCCGGTAAGCCTGGAGATTGTTCCTCAAACTGCACCCACAATCGCCTACCTGGGGGTGGTCGACAATGCGAAGTACTTGACCGCCGTGGCCCCAGGGGATGTCTGCATCGTGACAGGAGAGCAGCTTTCCCTGCAAGATCCGGCGACGGCCGCTGGATTCCCTCTGCCCACGAATCTCGGCGGCGCGACGGTGCGCGTAAATGACATGCCCGCACCACTTTATTACACCTCGTTTGGCCAAGTCGCGTTCCAAATGCCGTACAGTACGGCGGTCGGCACGGCGTTGGTGAAAGTGGAGCGGAATGGCGTGCTGAGCAATACGGTCTCCGTGGACGTAGAGAAGACTCGGCCGCAGATTTTGGTGATCACGGATTCGTCCTATCAATTGCGCGACGCCACTCATCCGACAAAGGTGGGTGAGACGTTAATCATCTGGATGATCGGGTTGGGGGCGACCAGTCCTCCGGTGGACGCAGGTGCGGCGGCGCCCCTGAATCCGCCCGCTGTGGCTGTCGTCGTTCCGCAGGTGTCACTCTCCGACATATCGGTCATCCCGAGCTTTGTGGGTCTGAGCGGCGGATCTGCGGGGTTGTATCAACTGATCGTAACCGTGCCGCCCGTTGCCTCGAACGGCTGGCTAACCGTCCAGATATCCGGCGTGAGTTGGGTGTGGATTGCAATGTAATGATGGACGAGTGTAGTGGATTGGCGCGCTCGCGGGTCTTAGGAGTATGCGGTGGTTGGTGTGGCTGCTTTGTTTTCCGGCGGTAGCGGCGCCGGTATTGCGGCTTCAGACCCTTGCCTGGGTCTGGAAGCCGGGACAGGCCACCACTCTGGCGAGTTCCTCGACGAACCTGGGCGATGGAACGCTGAACCTGAGCGTCTCGGTGCAGAGCGGGAACACGTGGCTGACTGCAAGCGTTGACGCGAGCCAGTGCATCCAATTCGTGCTGGATGTTTCGGCCTTACCGCGCGGCACGCATACAGCCAGCGTGACCGTATCCGCCCCGCTCGCCATCGATGCACCGCAGGTGGTGACCGTGACGGCGCTGGTGGGCGGCGGAGATCCGGTAGCCATCGATCAATACCTTGCACCGGGCAGGGCGGCAGGCGCCAGCTTTTACACCGGGTATCCGACTCTCTTTCCGGGACATTGCCCCGCCGGACCCTCGGTTTCGACTACCACACAGGATGGCGGCGCGTGGTTAGCGGTGAACTTCCAGTATCGAAGCACTCTCGGGTATTTCTATCAGACGGGGTATATTCATCTGAGGCCGCCGGCGAACATGCCGCCGGGCACATACACCGGCTCCGTGACTCAGAGCAACTACTGGGCCCGCACGATTCCGGTGACCATGCGGGTGACCACGCAGCCCATCGCCGTGCCGTCTACCCCGCGGATCGATTTACGGCTGGCCGCGGGCGGTCCCGCGATCACGTACCCATTCCTGCCGCCCCTTACGTTTACGAATTCGGGGATGGGGACGTTGGAATTGCAGGGTGTCTCGGCCGCGGGCGAAGGTGTCAGCGCTACGTTGCAGACAGGCCAGGTATTTGTGACGGTCGACCCCATGTCGCGCGGGCCGGGAGTCTATACCGATGGGGTGGTGACGATACAGTGCAATGGCGCGAATTGTCCGGTCCAGGTGCCGGTGAACCTGGAGATTGTTCCGCGGGCGGCCCCGATCATCGCCTATCAGGGAGTGGTGGATAATGCGTTTTTCAAACCCAGGAGTGTAGCGCCCGGCGACGTCTGCATCCTGAAAGGAGAGCAGCTTTCCGTGCATTCTCCGGCGACTGCCACTGGATTCCCACTGCCTACCAGTCTGGGCGGGGCGACCGTGCTGGTGAATAACGTCCTGGCGCCGCTGTACTACACGTCATTCGGGCAGATCGCGTTTCAGATGCCGTATGGTGTGGCGACGGGAATGGCGCTCGTGCAGGTGTTGCGCGATGACGTCTTGAGTAATACCGTCACGGTGAATGTGGTGGCACACGCGCCTCAGATCGTGGTGATTACGAACGCGGACTACCATTTGCGCGATGTCAACAATCCAACCAAGCCGGGAGAGACATTGATCCTATGGGCGATCGGGCTGGGCGCGACAAAACCGCTGGTAGAAACGGGCGACGCGGCGCCTCTGTATCCGCCGGCGGTGGCTACCAATCCTCCGATGGTTCAGATTGCGTGGCGGTCCGTTACCCCGACCTTCGCGGGCTTGAGTGGTGGTTCGGCGGGTCTCTACCAGGTGATTGTGGCGGTTCCGGCGGATACACCGAAAGGTATCGTCCCAGTCGCTCTAGCGTTGCCGGATTGGTACCCTGGTGATTTTTTGCTGGTTGCCGTGCAGTGAAGAAGGCAAGACAGACGACACACACCGATCGTCTGTCCCACGGTTTAGTTGTAGTGGTTCGCGTTGAGTTCGGCGAAGCTGGCGAACTCGGCCGGAAGCTCTTCCAGAGTGAAAATGGAGTTGGTCGGGCAGACCGGAATGCATGCGCCGCAATCGATGCAATCGTTAGGATTCACATAAAGCTGGGGCGCATCCGCGAAGCCGCCTTCATCCTGCTTGGGATGGATGCAATCCACCGGGCAGGCTTGCACGCACAGTTCATCTTTCGTACAGGTATCCGTAATTACGTATGCCATATGCCAGTACGCGTGCAATTCTCCTGCCAGCTTTAACTTGAAGAAAACAAGAGGCGAAACTCGACAGTTAACAGGGTGTGGGTGGGGCATTTCACCCGGCGGGATAAACTGGCAGAGATGAGAATCGAAACCCGGGCCATCCACGCCGGACGCCGCATCGACCCTGGCACCGGCGCAGTCACGCCTCCCATTCACCTTTCGACAACCTTCGAGCGCAGCCCCACGGGCGAATATCCGCTGGGCTACAGCTACTCGCGCGAGGACAATCCCAATCGTCACGCCCTGCAAGTCTGCCTGGCGGACCTGGAGGGCGGCAAAGAAGCGCTCTGTTTCGCTTCCGGCCTCGCCGTTGCCACCGCCGTGGTGCAGGGGTTGGAACCGGGCGACCACATCCTGGCGCCGGACGACGTCTACTGGGGCCTGCGGAACG
This sequence comes from uncultured Solibacteraceae bacterium, assembly GCA_963835555.1. Classification (GTDB taxonomy): domain Bacteria; phylum Acidobacteriota; class Terriglobia; order Bryobacterales; family Bryobacteraceae; genus Sulfopaludibacter. The sequence continues at coordinate 89,063 of CAWIGC010000007.1, forward strand.
TGATCGGCGTGGTGTTCGCCAAAGCCGGCATCCAGACCAGCTACGTGGACATGAGCCGGCCGGAGACGGTGCAAGCGGCGCTGCGGCCCGTGACGCGGCTGATCTGGGTGGAAACGCCCTCGAATCCGCTGATGAAGATCACGGACCTGGCTGCTATTGCAGAGATTGCGCGCGCGTCCGGACCGAACGTGATGACGGTATGCGACGGCACCTTCGCCACACCGGTGCTGCAAAGGCCGCTCGAGTGCGGGATCGACATGGTGGCCCACTCCACCACGAAATACATCAGCGGGCACAGCGACGTGGTGGGCGGAGTCCTCATCACGCGGCACGACAACTATCTGTTCGAGCGGGCGCGCAAGGCGCAGCATTACGGCGGCGGGGTGCCTTCGCCGTTCGATTGCTGGCTGACGCATCGCGGGATCGATACGCTGCCCTACCGCGTACGCGCCCATTCGGAAAACGCCACGCGGGTGGCGTGCTGGCTGTCCGCGCACCCGCAGGTGGAACGGGTGCATTACCCTGGACTACCCGGCCATGCCGGACACGAGATCGCGGCGCGCCAGATGTCGGCGTTCGGCGGCATGTTGTCCTTTGAGGTGCGCGGAGATCGTGCCCGCGCCATGAACGTGGTGGCGCGCTGCGAGTTATTCATTCGGGCAACCAGCCTGGGTGGGGCTCATAGTCTGATTGAGCATCGCGCCTCGGTAGAAGGGCGGGGAACCAAAACGCCGGACACCTTGCTCCGCTGTTCGATCGGGCTGGAGCACGCCGACGATCTGATCGCGGACCTGGAGCAGGCGTTAGCCCTTTGACCACTCGCTCAGTACCCGGTCCGCGTCGCGCCGCGAAAAAACAATCGGCGGTTTGATCTTGATCACGTTGTGATACGGACCATCGGTGCTGAGCAGAATGCCGCGGTCCTTCATGCGATTCACCAGGGCCGATGCTTCGGCCGCCGCGGGTTGGCGCGTCTCCCGGTCGCGCACCAGTTCGACCCCGATAAACAGGCCCTGACCGCGGACATCGCCGATGAGCGGATCGTGGTGCGCCTGGTCGCGGAGTCCCGCCATCAGATATTCGCCGGTGACCCGGGCATTCTCCTGCAGGCCCTCTTCGCGAATCACGTCCAGCACCGCGAGCCCCACGGCGCACGAGACGGGGTTGCCGCCGAACGTATTGAAGTACTCCATTCCATTGTCGAACGAGGCGGCGATCTCGCGCGTGGTGACCACGGCGCCCATGGGGTGGCCGTTGCCGATGGGCTTGCCCATGGTCACGATGTCCGGCGCCGCACCCTGGGTTTCGAACATCCAGAAGTGCGTGCCGGCGCGGCCGAAGCCGGTCTGTACCTCGTCGGAGATGCAGACTCCGCCCGCCTGGTGTACCGCGGCAAAGGCGTCCCGCAGATAGCCCGGCGGCAGGATGATCTGGCCGCCGCATCCCAGGGCCGATTCGCAGAGGAAAGCGCCCGCGTTCCCGGCGGCTGCCGCCCCGGCAACGGTGCGCTCATACGGAACGCCGCGATAGACGTCGGGCAAGGGGACCACCTGTACGTGCGGTGGCCGCCCGCGTCCGCCGGGCCCGTTGAATTTGTAAGGGCTGATCTCGACCAGCGCATTGGTGTTGCCGTGATAGGCCGTATCGACCACGATCACGCCGTTCCGGCCGGTGTGGGCGCGCGCCAGACGCAGCGCCAGTTCGTTCGCCTCGCTGCCGCTGCACACCAGGTAGACCACGCGAAGCGGGTCGGGCAGGGTAGCGGTGAGACGCTCGGCATAATCGGTCAGCTTGCGGTGCAGATAACGGGTGTTGGTATTGAGGAGCGCCATCTGTTCGGACGCGGCGCGGGTGACAGCGGGATGACAGTGGCCCACATGTGCGACGTTGTTCACGCAGTCCAGGTACCCGCGGCCGGTGGCATCGTAGAGGTACTGCTTCCAGCCGCGCGTGATGTGCAGGGGCCGGTCATAGGAAAGACTAAGGGAGGGACCGATGGTGCGGCGGCGCGCGCCGAGGAGGTCGTCTTCAGGTTGGCACACGTGGTGGAAGACTTCGGTGGGCCAGCCCGGCGGCAACTCCGCGAGTTTCTCCAGCAGGGCCCAGGCAGGGGCGTTCGAGATGTTCAGGTACTCGTTCTGCGGCGCTTGCGAGTGCTGCCAGGCGGCATAGCAGACGCTCATGGCGAGCCGCGCGGCGGCTAGCGGGTAGAGCGCATCGCGTTCGGCCTCGGTGAGTGCGCGCACTCCATGGTAGGCTGCTACCACGTGGGCCGCGGCGGCGATCGGGTCCGGTTTGGACAGCATCACATAGGCCAACGCGATCGCCAGGTCGCAGACGGTGGCCGTGTGGACCATATCGCCGAAATCGAGCAGTGTAGTGACACGTGCGCCGGTGACGAGCACGTTGTAATCATTGGCATCGCCGTAGATAATACTGGCGGGCAGTGAGTCCCACGGCACGCGATCCCAGGCTTCGAAGAGCGGCTCGATCAGGGCGCGGCGGGCAGCCGGAAGGAGCGGCAGGTGCCGGCGCGCCAGGGGAGCCTGTGCCAGGTCCCAATAGAAGGTGCGATGCGCGGCGGGGTGAGAGAACGATTGCAGGGCGTTGTCCGTTTGCGCCAGCGCGCGTCCCAAGGAGGCCAGCAGTTCGAGATCGTGCGGTTGAACGCCGGCGAGACACGCGCCGTCCACCCACGTCAGCAACCTGACGTAGTGCCCGCTGACCTGCTCGATCTTCCCCACGGTGCGAGGCCACGCGAGATCCGTTCCGGCCGCGGCGAGGAACTCAAGCGCCTTGGTCTGCATGTCGAGACTCTCGAACGTCTCATCGGCGTTGGCGATCTTCAATACGTGCTCACCGAGGCGGAAGTTCTGATCGCGTTCGCTGGGCAGGGGTTCGGCCTCCGCGCGCACGCCGTATAATTCGCGGGCGATGCGGGCGGCATCTTCGCGGGAAAAGCGCGGCGCTCGTTGGACCAGGGGCGTCATGGAACTTCCAGTGTGCCACGGCCCACGGGCGTATATTAGAGCTGATATGCGCAGAGTTTGCGGTATTTTTCTGATGGTGGCAGGCGCCTGGGGACAGTCCTCGTTGCGTTCCCCGGATGGCGCCATCGAGATGACCATCTCGTCGGACCGGGGCCTGGCGTACACGGTGAATTTCCATGGCAGGCCGGTGATTCTCCGGTCCACCCTGGGACTGGAACTGGCGGGCCAGCCGGTGCTGGGCGCGGCCGTGCGCGTGGTGAGCGCGCAGCCGGGGTCCGTCGATGAGACGTACACCATGGTGAGCGGCAAGGCGAATCCGATTCACGATGTCTGCCGCACCCTGAAGGTGGAACTGGAAGAGACCGCCGCGCCCTCCCGCAAGCTGACCCTCGAGGCGCGCGCATACAACGATGGCGTGGCCTTCCGCTATCTGGTGCCGGAGCAGGCAGGCGTGAAGGAAGTCCAACTGACTTCCGAGCGCACCCAGTTCAAACTGGCCAAGGACGGCACAACGTGGCCGCTGATTCTGGAAAATTTCCAGACGCCCTACGAGGATAACTACTCGGTTCTGCCGGTAAGCGGCATCCATCCCGATTCCCTGGTGGGGCTGCCGCTATTGGCCGAACTGCCCGGTGTGGCCTGGGTGGGAATCACCGAAGCGTATATCGAAAACTACGCGGGCATGTATCTGCAACGCAATACGCGCGATGCCCTGGCGCTGGTTTCGCAGCTGTCGCCTTCCCTGGAAGATAAGGGCCTCGCGGTACGCACGCCGGCGCCCATGCAATCGCCGTGGCGCGTGATCCTGATCGGCAGCGAGCCCGGCAGGCTGATCGAATCCAACATCGTTACCAATCTGAATCCGCCGTCGCAGATTGCCGATACATCCTGGATCAAGCCCGGAAAGACGGCGTGGGACTGGTGGAGCGGCAGCTATGCCGAAGGCGTCAGCTTCCAGCCCGGCATGAACACCGCCACCATGGAGCATTACATCGACTTCTGCTCCGAGAACGGCCTTGCCCTACATGCTGGTGGACGCCGGATGGGCGGCCAACGGGACCGGGCCGAACTGGTCGCGCGCCGATCTGACCCGCACGGTCGCGGCGATCGACATGCCGGCCATTCTGCAACATGCCAAAACGAAGAACGTGCGCATCTGGCTGTGGGCCCACTGGAGCGACGTGCAACGCCAGATGGACGAGGCCTTTCCGCTGTTCGAAAAGTGGGGCGTCGCCGGAGTGAAGATCGACTTCATGAACCGCGACGACCAGTGGATGGTGGACTTTTACCATCGCGTGGTGAAACTGGCGGCGGAGCATCATCTGATGATCGATTTTCACGGCGCGTACAAGCCGGACGGGATTCATCGCACCTGGCCGAACCTGATCACGCGCGAGGGCGTGATGGGCGCGGAGTATAACAAGTGGAGCGGGCGCGTCACGCCGGAACACAACGTCACGCTGCCGTTCACGCGCATGCTGGCCGGGCCTTTGGATTACACGCCGGGCGGATTCAACAATGTTACGCCCGCGGAGTTCCAGCCGCGTAACCTCCAGCCCATGGTGATGACCACGCGCGCGCACCAACTGGCGCTGTACGTGATTCTGGAAACAGGGCTGCAAATGCTGGCCGATTATCCGGAGATCTATAAGGGCCATAAGGAACTGGACTTCCTGCGCGCGGTGCCGGTGGTGTGGGACGAGACCCATGTCATCGGCGGCCGTCCGGCGGAGTACCTGACGATGGCGCGCCGCAACGGTCGCGAATGGTACGTGGGCAGCATCACCGGATCGCACGGCAAGGAACTCGACATCCCGCTGGAGTTTCTCGGAAAGGGCGAGTATCTCGCGGAAATCTACTCCGATGGAGCGGGGCCGAAGCAAACTACCAAGGAAGAGAAGGCCGTCAACGCTTCGACGGTGCTGCACGTGAAGATGGCCCCGGCGGGCGGGCAGGCGATCCGGATCCGGCCGAAATAAGAGACAGGCCGGGATGTCTTACCGCATCCGGCCTTTGACGGCGGCGTCGAAGGAAATATTGTTTTGATCCAGGATGGTGCCGGTGGCGCGCTGGAGGGCCGCTTTGGCCTTCACCCAGGAGCTCTGGGCGGCCACTTCCGTGCTCTTAGCCTGGGCCAGCAGGCTTTCGTATTGAATCACGAAGAATGCCGTGGAGGCGCCCACTTCGAACTTGGCCTGCTCGGCGTCCAGGCTCTCCTGCTGGAATTTGCGAGCCTGCACGGCGGCTTCGTAACTGGCGCGGGAGCGCCGCATGGCGATCACGGCGTCCTCCACTTCAAGCTGTGCCTGGTTCTGCAATTGCTTCATGCGGATCTGCGATTGCTTTACCTGAATTTCGTCGCGCGCCAGGTCGGCTTCGGCGATGCGGTTGTGAATCGGCAGACTGACCTGGACGCCGATCCCATACGTGGGATAGTCGTGCGCCAGAATCTGTCCCACCACGCTGCCGTAGCCGCCGATAAAAGCCGGATTGGTATTGTTGACGTAGCCGGTTCCCGGGCCCGCCAGGCCGTTGTTCTGCATGGTGCCCACCAGGTCCACTTCGGGCAGGGTGGCATTTCTGGTGCCCTGCAAGCCAAGGATGGAATTCTCCACCTGGATGCCGGCCTGCTTCAGGTCGGGACGGGCGGCCATGGCATCGCCGATCAGGTCTTGAATGGGCCGCACCTCTTCCTGCGCCGGGATGGTCAGGGCATCGGTGGGAATGATACGCGCGGAGCGAATCTCCTGATCCTTGTCGCGCGTGAGCACGGTCTTCAGGATGGCCTCTTCTTCCTCGCGCAATCCGGTGGAGTTGATCAGATCCTGCCGCGTGGAGTAGAGCTGGGCATTGGCGCGGGTGAGTTCTACCTGGGCCAAAGTGCCTTCGTCCACTTGCGCCTGGGTATCGCTCAACAGCTTTTCCGCCAGGGTCACGGTTTCCTGTTTCACCTTTTCGTCTTCGTACAGGGCAACGAAATCCGTATACAGCCGGATCACGCCGTAGACCGTCTGAATCAACTGCTGCTGGAAGAGCAGGCTGGTGATTCTCTGCTCATTTCCGGCAATGCGGATGAAGCGCCGGTTCAGGCTGATGCCAAAACCGCGAAGCAGCGGCTGGGTGACGGTGAACCCCAGGCTGGAACCGGTGAACGGATTGTAGCTGGTATTGAGCGAGTTCAGGTTCTCGTGGAGATTGTTGAAGTTCGCCGAAAGCTGCGCGCCGGTGGAGAAGCCCTGCTGGATGCCGGCGTTCGCGGTGGTGCCGTTGGTCACCAGGGAATTGGTGCCGTAGGCCAGGTTGTTGGTCTGGGGCGTGGTCTGGTGCAACCAGCTCAACTGCCCTACCAGGATGGGATCGTAAATCGGGATGGCAGTGCCGGTCGCCTGGCCGATGGCGCCCTGCATGGAAAGACTGGTGACGGGCTCGCCCAGCACTCCCAGTTCGATGGCATTGGCGGCTACCGCGGTTCCCGAAGTAGCCGTCCCCGCGGGCGCTACATTTACTACCAGGGGACTGAGCGGTCCGCCCACACCGGCCGGGACTTCCGCCAGGTTGTAGCTCAATCCGCGCGTGACGCCGCCGCCGCGCGTGCGCAGCCGTTCCGCATCCACCAGGGGCAGATTGTAGCGCTGCAATTCAATATCGAGATTGTTCTCGATGGCCAGGGCCAGCGCGTCCTGCAAGGAGAGATACATGTTCCCGGCGCGAATCAGATCGTGCACGCGCTGTGAGTTATCCAGCTTCACCGCACCGCTGATGGGCGGCGTCGAAGCCATTCGATTCGTAACGGGCGCCTGCTGCGGCGCGGCAGCACACAGCAGTGACGACAGAAGCGTACTGAGTATGGATTTTCGCGTCATGTAATGACTTAACTTTTCTTGGCCGCAGAGCCTTCGGCGGACCGCACGGGTTTGACCTTGGCTCCTTCGCGGGTGGCGTCGCTGGGATTGACCACCACTAGTTGTCCTTCCTCAAGCCCGGAGAGCACTTCCAGCGAGGCGCCGAAATCGCGGCCCAACTCCACCCGAGTGAAATGCACGGTGCTGTCGGGACGCACCACGGCCACCTGCGGACCGTCGGCGCGAATCACCAGCGTGTCACCGGGAATCACCAGGGGCGGATTTTTGCGCGGAACTGAAAGATCCACCTGGGCGTACATTCCCGGCGCCAGTTGGCCGCTCGCATTCGAAACCTGCACTTCCACCAGCAGCGTGCGGGTGGCCGGATCCAGGGCATTCGACGTGCGCGCCACCGTACCGGGGAAACTGCGGCCGGGCAGATCCGGGATGGTCAGCCTGGCCGCTTGTCCCACGCGCACCGATTCGGCATCCGCCTGCGGGACATTCAGATAAGTCCGCAGGCGGTCGGTCTGCGCCACGCGGTAGAGCAGGGTATTGCCTTCGGTCACCAGCACGCCGGTATCGATATTGCGCAGCGTGATGACGCCCGCGAACGGCGATCGCACGGTTTGAAAGCCCTGTAGTTCATCGAGGCGGGAAACGTTCGCCTCCATGGCGCCGGCATTGCTCCTGCCCGCGGCCACGGCTTTCTCCAGTGCCTGTACATTGGCCTGTTGCGCGGCCCACTGCATCTGGTAGGTGTCATTGTCCTGACGCGACACCACGCCTTTATCGAGCAGCTTTTTCCACCGCTCGGCGGTCACCCGGGCCAGGTTCTCGTTGCTGCGCCCCTGCTGGAGCGATGCTTCCGCCTGCTGCACCGAAGAGTTGGCCTGATCCACCGCGGCCTTGGCCTGGCGAATCTGCTGGTCCAGTTCCGGCGCCTCAATCTCGGCCACTACCTGTCCGGCCTTCACGCGATCGCCGATATCCACGTACCGCTTGCGAATATACCCGGAAGCGCGCGCCAGGATGGGAGCTTCGGTGACTGCCTGGATGTTGCCGGGCAGCACCAGATTGCCGGTGGTGGCGCTGCGGCCAATCGCCACCACGTTGACCAGGGGCAGCGAACTGGAATTGGTCTGCGCCTCGGCGGCCAACACCTCCTGCCGCCGCTGGCGTGGCACATAACCGCGATAGTAGCCCGCTACCGCCAGAAGAGCCAGCAGCACCACTACCACCAGCAGACTGCGAAACGTGGGCGGTTTGCTTACCGGGTCGCCGTGTCTGACGGCGCGCTGCTTCTGTTCCTCCAACTGGCGCTTGAGCTGCTCGATTTCAAGCCGCAGGCTTTCTTCGGTTGTATTGATTTCGTTCATTGCTCATCCTCACTGAGCATCCCAACGTCCTGCAGGTACGCGTGTTCCTCTTCGACGATCTTGCGCTCGTAATCTACGGGAGGCTTGGTGCGAAGCAGGCTATATACCAATGGAACCACAAAAAGCGTAGTGATTGTAGCCAGAATAAGGCCGCCGATGACGGCGCGTCCGAGCGGCGCATTCTGCTCGCCGCCCTCGCCCAGACCGAGCGCCATGGGCATCATACCGATGATCATGGCGCTGGCGGTCATGATCACCGGGCGGATGCGCGTGTGGCCCGCGGAGAGCGCGGCGGCGCGTGCGTCCATGCCTTCTTCGCGCTGATCGTTGGCGAATACCACCATCAGAATACTGTTGGCCGTGGCCACGCCGATGCACATGATGGCGCCCATCAGCGACGGCACGCTGAAAGTGGTCTGGGTTAGAAACAGTATCCAGACGATGCCGGCGAGCGCGCCGGGCAGCGCCATCAGAATAATGAACGGATCCAGCCACGATTGAAAATTTACAGCCATCAGCAGGTACACCAGCACCACCGCGAAGATCATCCCCAGGCCCAGCCGGTAGAACGAGCTTTGCATGGTGCTGACCTGGCCGCGCACCTCCAGCGTGGTGCCGCGCGGTAGTTTGGCGGATGCCTGGCTCACGATCCTGTTGACCGCGTCTCCCACCGAACCCAGGTCGCTGCGATCCACGTTGGCGTAAACATCGTACACGGGCTGCACGTTGTAGTGGTTGACAATCTCCGCCGAAACGGCGCGCGTGACGCCCGCCAGGTTAGAGAGCAACTGCGGTCCGGTAGGCGCCGCGCCCGGGTTGCCGAACGCGACCGAAGCCTGGTTTGGCCCGGCCCCCACGGAAGCATTCCCGCCATTGGCCACTCCGGCCAGCGAAGTGGGCGTATTCGTGTTGAACGCGAACGCCGGAGTGATGGGCGTGCGCATCATCGTCTCCAGCGAATTCATGCGGTATTGCGGCGTCTGCACGGCCACGAAGTAACTGACGCCGGTCTTCCAGTCGAGCCACTGGGTGGGCGCCACCTGCCCGCTCGAAGCCAGCGAAACCAGCAGGCTGTTGCTGACATCTTTTTGAGTCAGCCCAACCTGGCCGGCCTTGTTGCGATCCACATTGATGTCGATCTCCGGCCAGTCCACCACCTGGTGAATATGGACATCGGCCGCTCCGGGAACGGCCGCTATCTTCTGTCGCAGGTTCTGCGCGATCTGGTAATTGGCCGCGGCGTTCCGCCCGAAAACCTGCACATCGATGGGGGCGGGCAGTCCGAAGTTCAGAATCTGGTTGGTGATGTTGGCCGCTTCAAAGAAGAAGACCACATCCGGAAAGGTGGCCTGCAGGCGCTTGCGGAGCTTATCGGTATATTCCGCGGTGGAACCGTGCTCCTCCGCATTCAGCGAGATCAGAATATCGCCGTCAGCCACGCCGAGCGTGGGATTGTCGCCGAACGCCAGGTTGAAACCGCCGTTGGGAATGCCGATGTTGTCGATGATGGTATCGATCTCCCGCGGCGGAATCACCTTGCGGATCTCGGCTTCGATGTTGGCGAAGACCACCTCGGTCTGCTCCAGGCGCGTGCCGGAAGGAGCGCGCGCGTGCAGGCGCATCTGGCCGGAATCCACCGTGGGGAAGAAATCGCGGCCGATCAGGGGAGCCAGGCAAAGCGATGCCGCAACGAAGATGCCGAACGATACGATCACCGGCGCGCGATGGTCCAGGCACCAGTGCAGCAGCGAAGCATAAGCGGTGCGCATCTGCTCGAACCGCCGGTTGAACACATAGTGCGCTTTCCAGATGATGCCCTGGCCGCCGGAGGTCTCACCGTGTTTCCCCTGCGCATAGAGCTTTACTTCGGAGCGAAGCATGTAATGCACCATGGTGGGAATGATGGTGCGCGAAAGGAAATAGGACGCCATCATGGCGAACACCACGGCTCCCGCCAGGGGCGTGAACAGATATTTGGCCGCGCCCGTCAGCAGCAGCACCGGCACAAACACGATGCAGATGGAAAGGGTGGAGACGAATGCCGGGGCGGCAATCTGCATGGCGCCATCCAGCACAGCGCGCACCAGCGGCTTCTTCATGGCCATGTTCCGGTGCGTGTTTTCGATTTCCACGGTGGCGTCGTCCACCAGAATTCCCACTGCCAGTGCCAGCCCGCCCAGCGTCATTACGTTGATGGTGGCTCCCAGCAGGCTCAAACAGATCAGCGATACCAGAATGGAGAGCGGAATGGAGATGCACACGATCACCGTGCTGCGCCAGCTTCCCAGGAAAATCAGGATCATCAGGCCGGTGAGAAATGCCGCCGTAACGGCCTCCCGCACCACTCCGTTGATAGCCGCGCGGACGAACAACGATTGATCGAACAACTCGCGCACGTGCAGTTCCGGCGTGATCCCCGCCAGGATCTTCGGCATGGCCGCCTTCACGTTGTTGACCACTTCCAGCGTGGACGCCTTGCCGCTGCGCAGCACCGTAAGCAGCGCGCCGCGCGTTCCGTTGGTGCGCACGATGGCCGTCTGCACCGAGTAGCCATCGCGCGCCTGTCCCACATCGCGCACGTAGACCGGCGCTCCGTTGACCACCTTGAGCGGCAGGTTGTTCAATTCATCCAGGACGCGCGGGCTGCTGTTCAGCCGGACGGTGTAATCGATAGCGCCGATCTTGGCGTCGCCGGCGGGTAGAATCAGGTTCTGATTGGCCAGCGCATTGGACACATCGACCGGCGAAAGTCCCTTGGCGAAAAGCTGGGACGGGTCCAGATCCACCATCACCTGCCGGAACTTGCCGCCGTACGGCAGCGGCACGGCGGCGCCCTGGATGGTGGCAAGCTGCGTACGGATGAAGTTCTGCCCCAGGTCGAACAGTTCCTGCTCGCTGAGGGTCTTGCTCTCCAGGCCAAGCTGGATGATAGGCACGCTGGATGCGTCGTATTTCACAATGCTCGGTGGGGTGGTTCCCGGGGGAAAGATCTTGAGCAATGTCTGGGCAATCGCGGTGATCTGCGAAAGGCCCACTTCCACCTTGGCGTTGGGCTGAAAATAGACGCGGGTTACGGAGTAGCCGCCGTAGGACTGCGACTCCATGTGCTCGATATCGTTGACCGTGGTGGTCATGGCGCGCTCGAAGATGGTGACCATGCGCTTTTCCATCTCCTCGGCCGAAAGACCGCCGTAGCTCCACACGACGCTGACTACCGGGATATCGATATAGGGAAAAATATCCACCGGCATGGAAACGATGGACGCCGTGCCCAGGATAGCGATGAGCACCGCCATGACGACGAATGTATAAGGGCGCCTAAGGGCGAGTCGGACAATCCACATTGCTGTCTATATGCACATTCCCAGCTACAGAGCTGGCACTGGTTGGGTTATAGCTTCCATGATATTCGATGAGCGCGGAATGCGCATGATTCCGGCGGAGCAGGGCAGAGTAGCCCTTTGGGGCTAGTTTACTGTAATGTTGTCGTGGAGCCCCCCAGTGGAAGTCCATCTCATCGACGGCACGTACGAACTGTTTCGCCATTACTATGCGCTACCCTCGGTGCGAGATCCGGACGGCCGGGAGGTGGCCGCCGTACGCGGCGTGCTCGCATCCGTCCGCGGCATGATTCAGGCCGGCGTCACTCACGTGGCAGTGGCTACGGACCATGTGATCGAATCCTTCCGCAACGGATTATGGTCGGGCTATAAGACGGGCGAAGGGATCGACCCCGAGCTTCTGGCGCAGTTCCCGCTGCTGGAGGAAAGCCTCTCGGCGGCCGGGATCGTCGTCTGGCCCATGATCGAGTTCGAAGCCGACGATGCGCTGGCCGCTGCCGCTACGAAGGCCGCCCAGGATCCGCGGGTAGAGCGCGTCGTTATTTGTACACCCGATAAGGACCTGGCGCAGTGCGTGCGGGGCGGGCGCGTGGTGCAGTTGAATCGCCGCACCAGGACCGTGCTCGATGAAGCCGCCGTGGTCCGCAAGTTCGGCGTATTGCCCGAATCGATTCCCGACTACCTGGCCCTGGTCGGCGATGCCGCCGATGGTTTCCCCGGGCTGCAGGGATGGGGCGCGAAATCGTCTGCCGCGGTGCTTTCCAAATTCCTCCACCTGGAAGGCATCCCGCCGGATGCCGCGGACTGGCACGTGAATGCCGCGAATGCCGGCTCGCTCGCCGCCACACTGAGGCGCGAGCGCGATCTGGCCCTCCTGTTCCGCACCCTCGCGACCCTTCGGACGGACATCCCGCTGTTCGACGATGTGGACGAACTGAAGTGGACGGCATAGGCCCAATGCCGGTCAGTCACGCGCGAATCGCTCCCGACGCGGCCGTGGTTTGAAAGTTCAGGTTGCGCCGGGCTTTTTCGATGGCCCAGTAGATTCGCTCGGGCGTGAGCGGGCTGTCGAGCGCCACCACGCCGCCCGGTCCGAACGCGCCGATGGCGTCGCGCAGGGCCTCGCGCGCCGAAATGGCCAGCATCAACGGCGGTTCGCCGACGGCCTTGCTGCCGAAGATGACGCCGGGCTCGGTGGCGCGCTCCAGGAAACTCACGTGGAAGACCTCGGGCAGTTCGCACCACGACGGCAGCTTATAAGTGGACGCACCGGCGGTGGCGACGCGCCCCTGCGCATCCCACAGCAGTTCTTCCAGAGTGAGCCATCCCAGCCCCTGCACGAAGCCGCCCTCCACCTGTCCGCGGTCAATCAGCGGCGAAATCGAATCGCCCACGTCCTGCAGAATGTCTACACGCAGCACGCGATGCTCCCCGGTGAAGCCGTCCACTTCCACTTCGGTGACGGCGGCGCCGAAGGCGAAATAGTGGAACGGCGTGCCCTGTCCGGTCTTCTGGTCGAAGTGAATCCCAGGCGTGCGGTAGTAGCCTTGGGCGAACAGCGGGATCCGCTGGCGATAGGCCGCCTCCACCACTTGGGCGAAAATCTACCGATTGCGCGGGGTCGCCGCCCGTGTGGGCTGTGCCGCCGGAGAAACTGACGGCCTGGGGCGGGCATCCCAGCATCGCTCCGGCAAAAGGCGCGAGCCTGGACCTCAACTGGTCGCAGGCATCCGCCACGGCGGCGCCGTTCATATCGGTGCTCGCGGAGGCGGCGCTGGGCGATGTGTTCGGCACCTTATCGGTGCGGGTGGGCATGACGCGCACCGCCTCCAGCGGCAATCCCAGGTTTTCGGCGGCGATCTGCCGGATTTTGGTGTGCAAGCCTTGCCCCATCTCCGTGCCGCCGTGATTCACCTGCGCGCTGCCGTCGCGATACAGCAGCACCAGCGCTCCGGCCTGATTGAAGAAGGCCGCGGTGAATGAGATGCCGAACTTCACCGGCGTGATGGCCAGGCCGCGTTTGCGGTGCGGATGCGCGCCGTTGAATTCCGCGATGGCCGCGCGCCGCCCGGCGAAGCCGCTGGTTTGCAGTAACTGCTGCCAGATGGCGCTGATCCGTTCAGCGTCTTTTACCGGCTGTCCGTAGTGCGTGCTCTGCCCTTCGCGATACAGGTTGCGCTCGCGCACCACCTCCGGCGGCAGCGAAAGGCGCCGGGCAATCCGGTCGAGAATGTCCTCAATGACCAGCATGCCCTGCGGACCGCCGAATCCGCGAAACGCGGTCTGCGACGTCTTGTGCGTACGGCAGACGAAGCCGGAAACGTCCACCGCCGGCAGATAGTAGGCGTTGTCCAGGTGGAACAGGGCGCGCCACATGACCGGCTCGGAAAGATCCAGGCTCCAGCCGCCGTCGGAATAGAGCGTCGCTTCCAGCGCGAGCAGGCGGCCCTCCTCATCGAAGCCCGCCGCGTAGCGTGCCAGGAAAGGATGCCGCTTGCCGGTGAGCGCCATATCCAGTACGCGCGGTAAGCGGACGCGCACCGGCCGGCGCGTCTTCCATGCGCCCAGCGCGGCGATGGCGGCCCATGGATTCGCCTGCACCTCTTTGCCGCCGAACGCTCCGCCCATGCGCAGGCACTCCACGGTCACCAGGTGGCGCGGCACGCCCAGCGCGCGCGCTACCACTTCCTGCATCTCGCTGGGATGCTGTGTGGAGGAGTGTACGGCCACGCCGCCGGATTCGTCCAGCCACGCGATCGACGCCATCGTCTCCAGGTAAAAATGCTCCTGCCCGCCAATCTCGAAGCTGCCATCCAGCCGGTAAGGCGATTTTCGCAATTCGGCCGCCGGATCGCCGCGATGCAGGCGCAGCGGACCGGCATGGAAGCTTTCGGCCCGGGCGGCTTCGGGAATGGTGAGCAGCGCCGGCAGCGCTTCATAAGTTGCCTGCACGCGCCCGGCGCCCCGGCGCGCCGCCTCCAGCGTTTCGGCCAGCACCCACGCCACCGCCTGGTGGTGATACATCACTTCGCGCGGGAACAGCGGCTCGTCGCGGCGAGTGGCGCCGCTATCGTTCTCTCCGGGTACGTCGTCCGCGGTCAGAGTCGCTTGCACACCGGGTTCGGCGAGTGCCGGCAATGCGTCCAGTTGCGTGAGCATCGCGTGAGCATGCGGGGCCAGCACCGGCCAGGCGTGCAGCAGTTGCGGGAAGCGTCCCGCCAGATCGTCGGTATACAGCGCCTCGCCGGTGACGTGGCCGCGGGCGCTTTCATGGGAAACCGGATAGCCTGCAATCTTCACGCCGCGGCCTCCGCCTGCTGTTCCCACCAGAACTTTTCGAGCAGGTTCTGCGCCAGCGCCAGCCGGTACTCCGCAGAGCCGCGATGATCGCTGATGGGGCGAAGCGTGCGCTCCAGCACGTCCTGCGCGCGATGCACCGCCGATTCGTTCCAGCGCGCGCCTACGATTGTCTCTTCCGCTTCCACGGCGCGCAGCGGGACTGCCGCCACTCCCCCATAAGCGATGCGCGCGCGCCGCACCACGCCGCGCTCGTCGATATCGAAGGCGAAGCAGGCGGCCACCGTGCTGATGTCGTCCATGCGGCGCTTGGCGGCTTTGTAGAAGCGCGCGTGAGAAGGCAGCGGCGCGGGCACGATCGCCGAAACCAGCAGTTCGCCCGGCTGAAGCGCCGTCTGGCGATACCCTGGGAAAAACTCGTCGAGCGGCAGCGTGCGTTCTCCTTGCGGGCCGGCGATGCGCACCCGGGCATCCAGCGCGAGTAAGAGTGGCGCCCCGTCGCCGATGGGTGAAGCCGTCGCCAGGTTGCCGCCCAGCGTGGCGCGATTGCGGATCAGGGGCGATGCGAATAGAGGCAGCCATTCGTGCCACACCGCGGGCGCGCCGCTCCACCGGCCGGCGATTTCATTCAAGGTGAGTCCCGCGCCGATTTCGATTTCGTTTGCGGTTTCGCGAAACACGCGCAGTTCTTCCAGCGCTTCCAGGCTCACCAGCGCGTCGAAGCGCCGGCCGCGCAGGTTGGATTCCACGGCCACATCCGTTCCGCCCGCGACCATGCGCGCGCCCGGGTGCGCGGCGAGCAGCGTCAAACATTCCGCCAGGGAAGTGGGCCGCAGGAATCCCGCATAATCCACCGCGCCGAGGGAAGGCGCCGGCCGCTGCATTCGTTCGGTGAATCGATCCGTGGCCGGCGCGCCCAGCATCGCGGCGGCATCCGCAATCGGGCGGTACCCGGTACAGCGGCACAGGTTGCCGCTGAGCGCATGCGCGTCGCACGGGCCTTTGCGCCCGGCGCGGTACTGTTCGGCAAACAGGCTCACCACAAAGCCCGGAGTGCAATAGCCGCACTGCGAGCCGCCCTGATCCACCATGGCCTGCTGGCACTCCGCCAACCGGCCGCCGTTGGCCAGCGCCTCCACTGTGTAGATCTCCTGCCCGGCGGCCATGGGCAGGAACATCAGGCAGCTATTCACGGGCACAAAGGCGCTGCCGGACCCGTTGGCCTTGACCAGGAGCACGGTACAAGCGCCGCATTCGCCCTCGGCGCAGCCTTCCTTAGCGCCCGTCAGGCCCTGTGCGCGGATGAAGTCCAGCAGCGTGGTCTGGGGCGGCACTCCATCAACCTGTACCTTCCGCCCGTTGAGTGTGAAATCGAAAGCCATCTCGCTCTTTTCAGTCTACGTCTGAGACGCCGCGATGGCCTGTTCCAGGTCCCACACGATGTCATCCACGTCTTCGATCCCCACCGACAGGCGCACCAGGTCCTTGGTCACGCCGGCTTCCAGTTGCTGCTCGTCGTTCAATTGTTGATGCGTCGTGGATGCGGGATGGATGATCAGGCTTTTGGCATCGCCCAGGTTCGCCAGGTGCGAGAACAGCTTCACCGAGTCGATCAGCTTGCGCCCGGCATCCGACCCGCCCTTGATGCCGAAGGTGACAATGGAGCCCTGCCCGTGCGGAAGATATTTCCGCGACAGCGCATAATACGGGCTGTCTTCCAGCCCCGGATATTTCACCCAGGAAACCGCGGAGTTGGTCTTCAGCCATTTGGCCACCTGCAAAGCATTGCGGCTGTGCTGATCCATGCGAAACTTCAGCGTCTCGATGCCCTGAATAAACAGGAAAGAATTGAACGGGCTGATGCACGGACCGAAATCGCGCAAGCCCTCCACCCGCACCTTGATGATGTACGCCATGGCGCCGAACACGTCGCTGAAGACCATGCCATGGTAGCCGGGACTGGGTTTGGTGATGGCCGGAAACTTGTCCGTCCACGCGAACTTGCCGCTGTCCACGATGATGCCGCCGATAGAGGTGCCGTGCCCGCCCAGGAACTTGGTGGCGGAGTGGAGCACAATGTCCGCGCCGTATTCGATAGGGCGGCACAGATACGGCGAGGCCATGGTGTTATCGATGATCAGCGGCACGCCGGCTTCATGCGCGATGGCAGCGATCTTCTCGATATCCAGGACGTTCATGCGCGGATTGGCGATAGTCTCGCCATACACGGCGCGCGTTTTCGGGGTGATGGCCTTGCGGAAGTTCTCCGGATCGTCCGGCTCGACAAACTTCACATCGATGCCGAGGCGGCGGAAGCTGACGTCGAATTGCGTGTACGTGCCTCCGTACAACGTGCTGGACGCGACCACTTCATCGCCCGGTCCGGCGAGCGCGGTGATGGCAAGAAATTGCGCCGCCTGCCCGCTGGATGTGGCCAGCGCGCCAATGCCCCCCTCCAGTGCCGCAACCCGCTGCTCGAAAACATCGGTGGTAGGGTTCATGATGCGGCTGTAGATATTGCCGAACTTTTGCAGCGCGAACAACTCGGCCGCGTGCGCGGAATCTTCGAACACGAAAGAGGTGCTCTGATAAATGGGTACGGCGCGGGCGTGGCTGGCCGCATCGGGCGTGTGGCCGGCGTGCAGAGATCGAGTGGAGAAGCCCATCTGGCGGGCAGGAGCGTCATTTTCAGCCATAGGTGATTAGAGGATACTAGGACAGGCATGCTCACGGCAATAACCCGCTCGGTCAGTCCGGCGATCGGCCGCTGCGAACTGGAGTATCTGGAACGGCGTCCCATCGATCTCGCCGCCGCCGTGCAGCAGCATCGCGCCTATGAGCGCTGCCTGGCCGAATTGGGCGCGCGCGTGATCTCGCTTCCCGCCGAACCCGATCTGCCCGATTCGGTGTTTGTCGAGGATCCGGCCCTGGTGCTGGACGAAGTCGCCGTGATTACCCGGATGGGCGCGGAATCGCGGCGCGCAGAGTCTGGCACCCTGGCCGAAGCGCTGGCGCCCTTCCGCCCGTTGCGCCATTTGACCGCGCCGGCCACCCTGGAAGGCGGCGATGTGATGCGCATCGGCCGAACCCTGTTCGTGGGCCAGTCCGCGCGCACCAATCCCTACGGCATCGAGCAACTGCGCGAACTGCTTGCACCGTTCGACTACACCGTAGTGCCGGTCGCGGTGCACGGCTGCCTGCACTTGAAATCGGCCTGCACGTATCTGGGCAATGACACGATTCTGGCGCACCGCCCGTGGATCGATATGGCCCCGCTGCGGGAGTTCCGCATCGTGGACGTTGCGCCTGAGGAGCCGTGGGCGGCGAATACGCTGACCATCGGTGAAACGGTGCTGATCCCTTCGGCCTTTCCGGCCACCGCGGCGATTTTGGAAGACCTCGGGCTGCGCGTGCGCGCGCTGGATATCTCGGAGTTGATGAAGGCGGAGGCGGCGCTCACCTGCTCCAGCCTGATCTTCCAGGCGGAATAGGCTCTACTTGCCGATGCAGAACGTCGCGAAGATGCGATTCAGAATATCGTCGGCGGTGGTGGCGCCGGTGATGGCGTCGATCGGGCGCAGCGCTCCGTAAAGATCCAGCAGCAGCATTTCGTGAGGAATCCCGGCCTCTACCGCGCCCCGCGCCTTATCCAGAAACACCAGCGATTCGCGCAGCAGTTGCTCATGCCGCAGGCTGGTGATGAAGCCGGTCTCCTGCTCGAACGCGCCCTTTGGAGCAATCGCTTCCAGAATGGCCGCGCGCAATTCTTCGATGCCCTCGCCGGTGAGTGCCGACGTGTGCAGCTCTTCCCGGCACATACCCAGGTCGCACTTGTTGCCCGCCACCAGGCGCCGCTGGGCCCTCGCGAATAGCGCGGCGTCGTTCGCGGTGAGCGGCTGGGAAGCATCCACCACCACAATGGTCAGGTCCGCATCGGCAATCGCCTGGAAGCTGCGTTCGATCCCCAGGCTCTCCACGGTTTCGACACTCTCCCGGATGCCCGCCGTATCGATCAGCTTCACCGGAATGCCGCCGATGGAAGCGGTCTCCGACACCAGGTCGCGCGTGGTGCCGGGGATATCGGTGACGATGGCGCGATCCTGCTCCAGCAGGCGGTTGAACAGGCTGCTCTTGCCCACATTCGGGCGTCCCACGATGGCCAGCGTCAGCCCGCTGCGCACCAGCCCGCCGTATTGGAAGCTGGCGGCCAGTTGTGCAATTCCTTCGCGAACGGGCGCGAGGCGGCGCAGAATCTCTTCGGCCGGCGCGACGCTCACATCGTCTTCCGCGAAATCGATGCCGGCCTCCAGCAGCGAGATCAGCTCTACCAGTTGCTCTTTCACCGGCGCGATACGCCGCGAAACCGACCCGTTCACCTGCTGCGCCGCCACGCGCGCCTGGTACAGCGTGGTCGCGTCGATGAGGTCGCGCACGGCTTCGGCCTGGGGCAGATCGATGCGCCCGTTCAGGAAGGCGCGCAGGGAGAACTCACCGGGTTCGGCCAGCCGCGCGCCGGCCTCCAGCGCCCGTTCCACCGCGTGGCGCAGCACCACGGGAGAGCCGTGACAGGAAATCTCAATGAGGTCTTCGGCGGTGTACGAACGGGGCTTTTCGAAGAAGGTCGCCACCACCTGGTCCACCGCATGGCCCTGGCTATCCAGCAGGTCCGCCATACGGGCGTGCCACGAGCGCCAGGGCGCGTCGCCGGGGAGTTTCAGGATGGCTTCCGCGATGCCCCGCGCCCGGTCGCCCGAAAGGCGCACGATCCCCAGTCCGCCGCGCCCCGGAGGCGTCGAAATTGCAACGATGGTGTCCCGCGGTTGCAAGTAGGAAGCTAGCGCCGCGGACCGCGAGAACGCCCGCCGCCATCGCGGCGCGGACCATCCCGGCGCGGACCGCGATCCCCGCCTCCACCGCCGCCGTGGCGGCGAGGCTCGGGAACATAAGGCAGCTCGGGCAGGCTCGCCATCCCCGCCGGATAGACCACAACCTGCCGCTGCGGACCGGATCCGCTGCTCTCGCTGCGCAGCGTGGTTTCGCCTCGCAGGGCCAGGTGGATCACGCGCCGTTCGCGGCTGTTCATGGGATTAAAGCGGAAGGGCACCCCGGTGCGCTTCACCTTATCCGCCGCCGCCATGGCGCTCAATCGCAATTCCTCAATCCGCAGCAGCCGGTAATCGTTGGCGTCGAAGGAAATGCGCGAGTGATCCTCGGAAGGCATCCTCAGCATTTCCATGGTCACGTGCTCCAGCGCCAGCAGCAACTCGGCTCGATTGGCCAGCAGCAGATCCACATCCGGACCGGTGAACTTCACCATCACGTCCGGCGTCTCGAAGTCCCCATCGGAGCTTTCGACGTCCTGAATGTCATAGCTCAGCCGGAGCCCGCCATCCTGGAGGGTGGTCCCTAAGAATCCGTCGATCTTCAATCCGACTAAGGACACGGAGTATTTTCGCTGGGTCACGCGCTATTTCCTGCCGTTCTTTTTCTTGGGCGGTTCCACGCTGCGGGCCGCTTCCTGCGCCGCTTCGGTATGGTTGAAGAACCACTGCTGCCCCATATTCACGAGATTGCTGGTCAAGTAGTATAACACCAGGCCGCTGGGGAAATTGTAGAACATGAAGCCGAAGATGAGCGGCATCATCATCATCATTTTCTGCTGCGACGGGTCTACATTCGCCTGCGGCGTCATCTTCTGCATCACGAACTGGCTGGCGATCATCACGATGGGCAGAATCTTGATGGGTAGATGTTCCGGCGCGGAAAGGTCCGTTACCCACAGCCAGTGCGCGCCGCGCATCTCCACCGATACTTTCAAAACCGCGTAGAACGCGAAGAAGAAGGGAATCTGAATCAGCATGGGCACGCAGCCGCCCATCGGATTCACGCCATACTTCTTGTACAATTCCATCACTTCCTGGTTCTGGTCCGCCTTCTTGGGGTCGCGGAGGCCCACGTTCTTGTATTTGGCGTTGATGGCGTCAATCTGCGGCTTCAGCGCCTGCATTTTGCGCATCGACTTCATGTTGGAGAGCTTTAAAGGAAACAGCATGAAGTTGATGATCACCGTGACCACCACGATGGCCCATCCGAAGTTATGCACGAAGCTGTCGTTGAACCAGTTGACGATCAGGAACAGCGGCTTGGCCAGGATCGATATCCAGCCGAAACTCACCACCTGCTCGAGCTTGGGGTTTACGGCTTTGAGCGTGTCCACGTCCTTGGGCCCGACATAGAGCTCAAACTGATTGGTATCGCCATCGGAGACTGCAACGCCGACGGCCGGCGCGGCTTTTTCTTCCAGCGGTGTCTTGACCGTATCGCTAAATGTGGTGACCTGTACCGACGTGCTGTTCTTCGGCAGGAGCACGGCGCAAAAGTAGGCGTCGGAGATTCCCGCGAACGAATAATTGCCACTGGCGGTTACCGGACCCTTCTTCGCCGCGCTGGCCGTCTCCTCGATCAGTTTGTTCTGAGTGACGTCGAAGTAGGAGGTGGTCTCCTTCGCGCCAGGGCTGGTTACCGTCAGATCGCCGAATCCTCCGCGCCACTGGATCATGCTGGGAATCGGCTTGCCATCCACCGTCACTTCGGCGCTGATATTGGCGAGATGCGCGCTCTTCTCGAACCGGAACTTCTTGCGGACCACCGTGTGCCCGTCGCTGAACTCGTAGGCGACGCCCAGTCCATCGGGATCGGCCGTCTGTGTGAAATAAGCCCAGTTCGGATTGGTAGTGGGTTTTGTCCCGGGGAAGTGAAGTGAGAAGGGGTATTCCAGGCCCGCGGAGGTATTCGTCAATTCCAGCGGCTTCTCGTCGCTGCCCCGGTACTTCTTCAACTGCCAGCTTCGGACCGTCGCTCCCTGATTGCTGAAGGTGATTCGGAAGCGGTCGCTATCGATGACAAACGGAGGCAGCGGCTGTTGTGCTGTAGCCTTCACCGTGGGAGCCGCGCTGGCCTCCGCAGTCTCTGCCGGGACGGGCGGTTGCGCCGGCGTCGCGGCATTCTGAACCGGCGCCGTTTGCGCGCTTTGCGTGGCGGTAGGCTTTTTGGCCCCCGGGCGGGTTTCCGTTTTGAACAGGTACGGCGAGAGAAACATCACCGCGCCCATGAGCAGGAAGGCCAGCAGTAGCCGTACTTCCATCGACATCTCTTTCGGCTTGGGAGCCGGATTGCTATTACCGTCGTTTACCGAGTCGGCCATTCAAAGTTCCGTTCCAGCACACTACCCCACGGGGTCGATACCGCCCTCATGAAAGGGATGGCATTTGGCAAGGCGGCGCAAGCCCATCCACACTCCCCGTCCCGCTCCATACCGCTCGATCGCTTCCCGCATGTAGTCGGAGCAGCTCGGATAAAAGCGGCAGGCCGAGGGCAGCCAGGGAGACACCCCAACTTTGTATACGCGAAGCAGACCTACTAAGATCCATTGCATCGCACAAAGAGCCTCTCCACCTCCCGTTGCAACTCCGCCAGGGGTGCATCGTGGGCTTTCCGCCGGGGATTGATGACTATGGACCACTGCGGATTCAGCCGATCGAGGGCAAAGCGCACGGCTTCCCGCACGCGCCGCTTGATGCGATTGCGCACCACTGCCTTCCCGATTGCGCGGGGGACAGTGAAGCCGATTCTTGGCCCGTCCGCTTGCGGTTCACAGAAACAAAAAGCTGCAAACAGCGGGCTCGAAAAGCGCGTCCCGCCATCATAAACTTTTCGAAAATCTTTGGATCGCAGCAGACGAACACGTTTGGGAAATCCAGAGATGGGGCTACTACCTCTCCGAACTGACAGTGAGTTTCTTGCGGCCGCGCGCGCGTCGGCGGGCTAGCACCGCACGGCCGTTCTTGGTTTCCATACGGCTGCGGAATCCGTGCGTCTTCGCGCGGTGGCGATTATTCGGTTGAAAGGTGCGTTTCGGCATTTTATTCCAAGTACCAGTATAAATCAGGCGGGAAAGCCGGGGCAAATGGCAGGCGCGATCGAACCGGGGCGCAGAACAGTACAGAACTACCCGTGACCGGTAGCTGAAGCTGGTTACCGGCCGATCGCCGGAGGTTTTTCCAACATCGACAACAGCAAGCAGAATACAACCAGAATCGCAAGACCCGCTGCAACAATCATCTGGACCACCTCACCTCTCGTGCTTAGCCGAGCAATTCGTATGCCAGAGATTGAGATCCCCCGCAGGGCCTCGGAATAGTATGCAAGTTACTCATTATAAATATGATGTGCTTTAGCTGGCAGATCCTGAAGAGTCCCCGGGGTGGGCCGAATGTCCACGCTGTTGTGTCCACATGGTGGCGGATGAGTGTCTACTTGATGATCTCCGGCCCCACCGGCCCCGGCTTACAGGAGTCCAACTTCACCGCGAAAGCGCCCACCGAATTCCAGCGCGTTCCCTCCCGATGCTCGACGTGAAAAGATTTCGACGGAGCATCGGTCCGGATTCGCCAGTCCGGAGTGGGGGTCGCCGCATTTTTCAGAACCAGGGGTATTCCGCTTTCCTGTTTGATAGCCCACGTGTCGCCCGCATCCGGCGATTCGAAAAGCACGTAGCGGTCTCCGGAGTTGCCGCGGCCCCGGTCGATCGCCAGGCTGCCGTCCTGTTTGCCCGAGAGTGAAAACTGCACAATCGTTCCGAAACGGCTCTCGCTGTTCTCGTTGAAAATCTCATGCAGCCGCCAGCTCTTTCCTCCATCGCCGGTGACCAGAAGAAAGGGATTTTGCGGAATCGGGAAAAGTTCCTGGCCGGCGATCCAGCCAATCCCGGAGTCGAAGAACTGAATATGGTCCAGACCGGACCCGCGGATCCGCTCGTGCGCTTCGCTCCAGGTTCGGCCACCGTCGTCGCTCGCCAGCAGGACGCTATAGAGCGTTACCGATTCACTGTGAATATTGCCCCCTGCCAGGATGCGGTTACCCGACTCGTTGGCGGCGGTCAGTTCCAGGAAGATCGGACACGGTTCTTCTTCCGAGCAACTCAAGCCGCCCCAGCGGATATCCTCCTCCGAACAACTGAATGGCACGAGCATGGGTTTACCGGAATTCTCCAGCACCGTCTGCACCGCGGGGACTGGAACCGGCGGAGCGGTTTGCGGCGGCTCTTGCGCCCCCGCCGCATAACTCAAAACTAGACTCAAAATCACCAGCGTGGAAGACATGATTCGGCCCAGGTTAATGTCAGGCAGGGTGGCCCTAAAGAGCTACTGTAACAACGATTTCGCCCTGTAACATCCACCGCTATTTTCTCCGTCTACTAATTAAATCCCCGTTACGACAGCGGGCGCACTCACCCCTATCACCCAAACCGCGCCCGCTTTTTTATTTTCCGATGGCCCACCGAGAGGTGGGCTAATCATCGAACATCCCTTCAAACAACACACTGCTGAGATACCGCTCTGCGGCATCCGGCAGGATGGCCACAATCATCTTACCCGCGAATTCCGGGAGCTTACTCAAGCGAATCGCCACGCTTACCGCGGCTCCGCAGGAAATACCCGCCAGGATACCTTCCCTTTTCGATAATTGCCGGGCCATGTCCAGCGCTTCTTCATTGCTGCATAATTCGATCCGGTCCACCATGGAAAGATCCAGTGTGTCGGGAATGAAGCCCGCGCCGACGCCCTGGATCTTGTGCGGTCCCGGCTTTAGGGGAAGACCCGCCAGGTGTTGCGTTATTACCGCGCTATTCACCGGTTCCACACCCACCGACAAAATCTTCTTACCTTTCTCCTTCTTGATATACCGGGAAACTCCGCTGATGGTGCCGCCGGTACCGATACCGGAGACCAGCACGTCGATGCCGCCCTCGGTGTCTTCCCAGATTTCGGGTCCTGTGGTCCGCGCGTGGATTTCAGGATTCGCGGGATTCTTGAACTGTTGCAGCAGCACAAAGCGCTTGGGATCGGATGCCACAATCTCTTCGGCTTTGGCAATGGAGCCGGCCATACCCATGGCGCCCTCGGTCAGCACCAGGTTCGCTCCCAGCGCCTTGAGCACTTTACGGCGCTCCAGGGACATGGTCTCGGGCATGGTGAGGGTGATTGGATAGCCGCGCGCGGCGGCCACAAAGGCCAAAGCGATTCCCGTGTTCCCGCTGGTCGGTTCGATCAGCGCCTTACCGGGCTTGAGAATTCCCCGCTTTTCCGCATCCCACACCATGGCAGCCCCAATCCGGCACTTTACCGAATACGCCGGATTGCGCCCTTCGATCTTGGCGAGTATGGTGGCTTTTCCGCCCTCGGACACACGGTTCAATCGCACCAGGGGCGTGCGTCCGATACTGAAGGAATTATCGTCGTAAATTCTCAAATCTCAGATCTCCCAGTTCAATACATACTTATTTTGTTTGTCGGCCCAGTTACGGCTCAGATCCGCGAAGGTGGTTTTGTCGATCACTTCGGAGACGGCCCGGTCCACTTGTTGCCACATGTCGGAGAAAGCCGAATCGCCCTTTTTGCGCGGCCGGCCCTTGCTCTGTTGCGGACCTTCGACGAAGCGGAGAACTTCGCCGACCGTGATCGAATTAGCCGGGCGGGCCAGCAAATAGCCGCCCTCGGCCCCGCGCCGCGATTCCACGAAGCCGCCCTGCTTCAAGCCAGCCAAAATCAGCTCCAGAAATTTCTGCGGAATCTTCTGGCGCTGAGCGATATCCGCGATTCTCACCGGTTCGCCGGTGCGCTGCGCGGCAAGGTCGAAAATCGCCTGCAGTGCATACTCGCCTTTGACGGAAACGTTCATTCGGGGTTGGATCCACCAATCACCTGCATCCCAGTAGAGATTGTAGGCCCAGCCGAACGTGCGGCGCAACGTGGCACAAAACGAAAACGCGCCGGACCCCCTCGGGACCCGGCGCGTTGTTCTTGCGTCTACGTCTTGGATCAGAAGCTGAATCGAATCGACATGTCGAGCCGGCGGTTGTTGGCGGTACCGCCGCCGCCGCGGCCGCCGAAGCCGCCGCCGCCGAAGCCGGTGTTGACGCTGGTCGGCTCGCCGAACTGCGGCGAAGTCAGCGTTCCCACGTATCCGCCCGGATTCAGGTGGTTCAGCACATTAGTGATATTGACACCCACATTCACGTTGTAACGGCGCTCGGTGGTGTCACCGCCGCCCCCACGGCCGCCGCCGCCGGGGCCCATGCGCATGCCGCCGCCACCGCCGCCTCTACCACCGCCGCCACCGCCACGAGGTCCGCCACCACCGCCGGGACCGCCGCCGCCGGGACCTCCGCCGAAGCCGCTGGCCGGCCCCGCGTTCGCTCCGCGCTTGGGCCCGAATCCAAACACGCGGTAAAGCCGCATGTTGACGGAAATCACGCCGGGCTGAGTCAGATAGTTGCGGGGAACCACGTTGGAGTTAGCGTAGTTCAGCGCGGTGGATGCGCCCAGGTTAGTGTTGAAGCATCCGTATGCCGACTGGCAGATGATATTTGCGCCGGGCCCCGACGCCAATGTGGGGCGGGCATTTCCGTTAGTCCCGAACAGATCCTCGCCCAACAGAACGTCGTAAGGCGAGCCCGACCGTAAGCTGATGAAGGGAGCCAGCCGGATGCCGACCGGGCCGATAATCGAGCCGGTCAACTGGAAGCTCTGCCGCTGATCGAAGTTAGACCGGCCGTAGTCCAGTGCGAAATTGTAGGGATCGGTGGGCGTGCCCGGCAGATCATGGGCATAAGTCAGCGAATAGTTGCCGAACAGGGAAACCCTCCGGCTGAACCGCGTATTGAAGGTCGCCATCAGGATGTTCTGCCGGAATACTCCGCCGCTTTCGTATTCGTTGATATGTCCGGCATTGTAGCCATAAGGAAAGACGCCGTTGGTGGCGCTAAGCGGCTCCAGCGGATCGAAGGTTCCGGGTATCGGAGTATTGATCGGCACAACCTGCTGCAGGTGATTCGAACGGTTGTTAGTGTAAGTCATCGAGACAACCGTATTATGGGGCATTTGGCGCTCGACGCCGACGGCGCTTTGAATGCTGCGGTCCGCCCTCAGGTTCGGATCGATCACGACCGTTTGGTTTTGTCCCGGGCTCAAAGTGGAAAGCGAGGGAATGTTCGGATAGAAAGTCGGGTTGTACACCGTGTACTGCACTTGCGCGTGGCCGTTATTTAACGCTGCCTGCTCGAATTGTCCCAAGCCGATGCGGTCATAGAAAATGCCGATACCGCCGCGGAAGACCGTCTTCTGGCGGCCGTTCTTGGGATTTCCCGGCGCCCAGGCGATGCCGATGCGGGGAGCGAAATCCTGGTAGTCGCTGACCAGAGTCTGCACTTCGTAACGAAATCCCAGGCTGACGGTCAGGTTGGATTTCAGTCTCCAGTCGTCCTGGATAAACGGCGCCGCGTCCCAGCGGTTCTCACTGATATAAGACTGCCCAGCCTGAATACTGAATCGCGAGGGTCCGCGGCCCAACGTTTCGATCTGGGTCTGATTCAAACCAGCCTGCATGAGTTGCAGCGTTTGAATATACAACTGCAGCGACGTGAGGAAGGTAACTTGCTCGTTGCCGTTGCTGTCGTAGAGGATCTGGTTAGCGGGGCCCAGAAGCGGCGCGCTGCCGCCCAGAAACGTAAAGGCTCCATTGAATCCCTGCGGTTGGTTGCTCTGATCGCTATCCCGGCGCACGCGAACACCGAGCCGGATGGTGTGGACTCCGTGCGCGATCGACGATACATTGGTCAGTTCGTAGTGGTGGCCGCGGTCATGCGTGCCGCCGACCCCATTCCCTCCGGTGACGAATGTTCCCGCCACATTGACCGAAGGAATCTGATTCCCCAGGCTTTCGCTATAGCTCCGGGTGTATTGAAAACGCGTTTCGTTGACGATCTTGGGATTCAGAATCGAGGTCTCGGTGAGCATCAGATTCTGATTGCTGCCGTTGGAGTTATACGCCAGGTCCGAATAGGGCGGCGGCAGGCTCTTGCCTCCCAGTCCGGCATTGTCGCGAGAGTTGGTCCGGTCCTCGAATCGCATGGTCAGGGTGTTGTTCGTGCTGAGCTGGTAATCGATGCGCGGCGAGAAGCTCATCATGCTGCTCGGCGTAACCACAGACTCGGTGAACGGGCTGACCGCGTATGTGGTGGGGTCCACCAGGAACGCGTTGGTAATAGCGTTGTCCTGCACGTCGCGCCGGTTGAAATTGAAGTTGAATGATGCCTTGTGGCTGAGCGGACCGCCCACGCTGAAGTCGTAATTGTGAACCGAATAATCCGGCTTGTTACTGGCGAACGGATTGCGGGAATCCAGTGCGGCGTCCGTGTCGTTAAAAGAGGCCGTGCCGCGCAGTTTGTCGAACCCGGGCTTGGTCAGAATCTCGATACGGCCGAAGCCCAGCCGGTCATACTCCGCCGAAAAGGGATTCTGGTTGATGCGAATCTCGCGAATGGATTCTTTGGGAGGAAGCTGGCCGCCGGTGAAACCGTCGATATAGATCTGGCCGCCGTTCGGTCCGGCTCCCGGACCGGCCAGAGCCTGCAAGGCATCGGAAAGGTCGTCCGGATCGTCAGGCAGCGCCATCAGATCTTCCCCTTTGATTACCAGGGCCGTGGCGTTGCTATCCGGCTCTACGCTAATCGTGGTGCCGGCATGCTCGGCCACCGTCACTTCCTGCTTCTCCGCGCTCACAACCAGTTGCACCGGCACCTGCACGGTTCCTCCGGCGGTCACGGCCACCGGCTTGGAAAACGGAGCGAAACCGGGAAACGTTACGTTCACCGTATATTGCCCCGGAGCGACGCCCACGAAGGTATAGCTGCCATCGGCTTGCGATTGTGCCGTCTTGGTGTTTCCGCCGCCTACCAGCGTCACCGTCGCGGCCGGGATCACCGCACCCGAATCGTCCGACAAGGAGCCCTTGACCGTGCCAACGGTCTGTTGGGCCGGCGCGCTAGCTACTATCAGAGCGGCTGCCAGAAGCAAAAACCAAATCCTTCGCAAGTTGAACATACTACCTCTGTTTGTCTTTTCCACTACGAACCTTTCGCCTGAAATCGTTGAAATTGCTGTGCTAGTTACCTTCGCCCCCACCGCCGCCGCCGCCAAGATTCCACCCGCCCATGATGTCGCGTACGGCGCTGGGGGATGCGGTAAGGAGAGGTTCTACTCCGGCAAGAAGCATAATTGCCGTTACTTTCGTCGGATCGGTTCCCATGGTGGTGGATACCATCAGGGCGTCACCGGCTTTTAGATCGGTCAAATGGATGGCGGGCAAGCGGTCGAGCATGGCGCCCACATCGCCGTTGCGGCCTCCACCCGTTCGTCCACCACCGCTGCCGCCGCCGGCTTGGCCCTCTGGCCGGGGCATACCGGAGCGTCCCGCGCCGCCGCCTCCAGGACCACCGGCGCCGCCAGGACCGGCGCCGCCAGGACCAGCGCCGCCAGGACCACCGCCGCCAGGACCACCGCCGCCAGGACCGCCGCGACCGGCGCCGGGCGCGTAGCGCATCGCCAGCATATTGGCCATCTGCGGCTCCAGCTTCTTCATTGTCGAATCGGCATCCACGCGGATCGTCAGTGATTTCTTGGTGGCCAGATCCTTAACCTTCATCTCGCCGGTGGCCGCATCGATGGATTCGATCGTGGCGGCGAGCTGCCGGAACGTGCCGGCTACGATCTGTTCCGCTTTGATCGTGGCGCCGTCTGCGCTCTTGTCCCCCAGGACGCGGACTTGGTCGCCCATCTTGATTTCGGCGAAGGTGCTGGGCTTGGCATCGGCAAATTTGGCCGAATCCAGAGAATAGCGGTGATAAATGGTTTTGTCGCCCGGTTGAACGGTAACTTCCCTCGACCCCACCTTGATGGTGAGAGTCTTCGCCGCCGGGTCGATGGCGGTCACAGTTCCCGTGCTGCCGCGCTTCTGCCAGTCTTCCGCTTCCTTCTTCTTGACCTCGGCCACGTCACTCTTGCTCATGATGATGACGGTGCGTGCCTCCATCGTCTTCTGGTCCGCGGATTCCTGCCCGCTCGCCACCAGGCGGTCCCCGTCTCCCACATCGGAAAGACTGATCTTTACGGCGTTCTTCGTATCCTTCTCTCCCGGCGGCAGCCGCAGCAGGAAACTCCGGTCCGTGGTGGTCAGAACGATAGAATCGCCCTTATCGGATTTAACGGTGATCTGTTTGGCGCCCGCATTCACCCCAGTGACCGTGCCGGTCACCCGGGAAGTTGCCGCCGGAGCCTGCGCCCAAACCGTGGCAAAAGGAGCGAGTGCGCTCAAGGTAATGAAGAGGAAAGACTTCATAAAACACACGACCGTGGTTGCATCGTCTTAAAATCAAGGGGCGTTCATCCTGTCCGTAAGGTTACAGTCGTAGTGACAAGAGGATACGGGGAAAAGGCAGATTCTGAGGAGGGGATTTCAACCGGCAATTTGAGGATGTGCTGCCGGTGCGGGTGGGAACTGGATTGCCGCGCAGGCTGAGTGCGCTACGCGGCTTCCAGGCAAAACCGTGCGGGTCGCGCTCTTAGTAGAGGGAGCCGCCCTTTTTCTCGGTGGTGTCGCTCTTCTTCTTGCCCTTCTTGCTTTTCTTCGTGGTCTTCTCGGTCTTGGTGTCCTGGGCAAAGCTCACGGCCACGGTCGCGGTCAGGAACGACAGGGCCAGCATCAGCGTCATCAGTTTCTTCATGGTTGCGGTTCTCCTTTGGATTGAAACGAACATTTTGGAACTGTTTCGTCTTGGGCTATCATACCCAACCCGACATGAACTATCGCTTAATCCCCAATTAAAATCAGTTCATTTCTCCTTGCCCGGAAGCCCCTTCGTCCTCTATATATTTGATTTTTCAAACAATTACCGCACCACCCGCAGAACTGCCCGAAAGGTGATGTTTCGGACCTCACCCGAGTCATTTCACCACTTGCCAGTTTCTCTTCAATCGATAAATCGCTCTTGTTTTCAGTAGGTTGTGGTTGCCAGGCGCGGACGCCCAAGCCGGATTTCGAGCGATCGCCTGTTACCGTGGAATCGGGTATGAAGAAAGCCGATATTGCGAAGCGGATGGCGCGCGCGGGTAAGGTCAGCTCCGGCGAGGCGGCAGACCGGCTGGACCGCGCCGTTCGGGACATCCTCTCCGATTTACGACAAGGGAAGGAAACCGCGTTGCCGGGACTGGGCCGTTTCTCTCAGGGCGTCAACGGACAGCTCGTTTTTCTGCGCGAGCGCGGAAACCGCCATGAGTGAGATCTCCCCCGTACAGCAGTTGGCGCAAATCGTGGTCCGCGGACTGGCGGCCGGAAAAATCATCGAGATCGACGGTCTGGGCGTCTTTTATCCTGACCCGCTTCACGGTTTCAGCTTTGAACCGCGCACCGCGCCCCAGGTGTTCCTGGCATACGTCAAGGAAGACCAGGCTCTGGCCGTGCAACTCTACCAGACGCTGGAACTGGCGGGGTTCAGCCCCTGGATGGATGTGCGCAAACTCATGCCGGGGCAAAACTGGCCGCGCGCCATCGAAACGGCCATCGAGACTTCGGACTTCTTTCTGCCCTGCTTCTCGCGGAATTCGGTCAGCAAATGGGGCGGCTTCCAGGCCGAGATCCGCTACGCCCTGGATTGCGCCCGCCGCGTTCCTTTGGACGAGATCTTCATTGTGCCTCTCCGTCTGGACGACTGCCGCGTCCCCCGCCGGATCCAGGGCGAGCTCCAGTATGTCGATCTGTTCCCCGACTGGACCGCGGGCGTTCGCCAAGCCGTGTTTACCATGCAGCGGGAACTCCAGCGGCGCGCCCGTGCGCACCCCTGCGGCAAATCACCCGAGTCGGATATTTGAAGGCCTCAAAGTCTTGTTATATTCCACACAGTCGAACCGACGGCCGATGAAGATCTCCATATCGCGAAGTGTATGCTTCCGGGGTCTTTACCTGTTTCCGGCCGGCAGCAATCGAATAGGAGCGCCGTGGCTTCCATTGTGGATGCCTGGGTGCACAAGCAGCAACCATGAAGCTGTCCATCGCACCAGACCTCGGATTCAGTTTGTTTTTTCTTTCCCTGGCGATGAGCGCCGGGCCGTCCTTTGCTCAGCCGGTGATTGTCAACGGAGCTTCGTTCGACTCCACGGCGCCCATCCCGCCGGGATCGTTCGCAACCGCTTTCGGCCAGAATCTCTGCGGACAGACTGCCACGGCACAACTGAACGCCTCCGGGCAGTATCCCACCACCCTGGGAGGCTGCTCGGTCACCATCAATGGAGTCCCCGCGATGATGACTTACGTCTCCTCCGGGCAAATGAATCTGGTGGTTCCTCAGAACGTGGGCATGGGTATGGCCAATGTTGTCCTGAACAGCGGGTCCGGGGTGATGAATGGCTCGATAAATATCGGCGCCGCGGGTCCCGGCGTATTCTCCCTGGATGGCACGGGGATGGGCAATGGCGCCATGCTTCTGGGCACCACGTGGCAAATGGGTCCGTTCAGCACCACCACCAACGGTCAGCCCACGCCGGTCTCCCTCTTTCTGACCGGTATGGATCTGTCGGTCGCGCCATCGGTCATGTTGGGGGGCATGGCGGCCCAGGTGACATTCTATGGAGCTGCTCCCGGCTATCCCGGCCTGCAGCAGATCAATTTCACGCTGCCCGCGAACATGGCGGGCGTGGGGCGGGTTCCGGTCACGGTGACTTCGAACGGACAGACCAGCAATGTCACTTATATGTCCATTCTGCCTACCACGGCGATGATGCAGGGAATGCCGGGCTGGAACTCCGGCATGATGGTCGGTGAGGATATGCCGCGCGGCGCGGAAATGAGCTCGGTCGCGGTGAATCCGACCAACAACACCGCCCTGGTGACCGATGAAGCAGGCGATGCGCTGCGTGTGATTTCCCTGAGTTCGAACGCGACGGTCGCCACCATTTCGCTGCCCGCGGGGTCGCAAGCGGGTTCGGTGGCCGTCAACGCTACCGGCACAGTGGCTGCCGTGGCCCTTACCGAGAAGGGCTCCATCGCCCTCATCGACCTGACCCAGAATCAGGTTTCCAGTGTGATTGGCACCGGATATGATGCGTGCCGCCTGTTATTCTCCGGGACCAGCCTGCTGGTGACGAATGGCGCCAGCGGCACCCTCACGGTGATTGACATGAACACCCGCCAGGTCACCAGCACCGTGAACGTCGGCTTCGGCCCCGGCGGCATCGCCGTCAGCGGCAACACTGCCGTGGTGGCCAACATGCAAGCCGGGTCGATCTCCCTGGTCAATCTGACCGATTACTCAGTGGTCACCATCAGCCTGCCGGCCGGTTCCCGCCCGGGCGAAGTGGCCATCTCCACCGCCGCCAACAAGGCGTTGATCACCAATCCCATGGGGAACAACGCATTCCTGCTGACCCTGGATACGCATCAGCTCACGCAGGTGAACCTGGCGCCGGCGAGCGGTATGGGACCGGGCGCAGTGGCTGTCAACGGATCGCTCGCCTTTGTAGCGGACCAGATGGCGGCAAGCGTTGCCGTTCTGGATATGAACGCCGGAAGCGTCCTCAAGACGTTCCCGGTCGATCCCGGCCCCAGGGCTCTGGCGGTGAACGCGGGTAAGAATCAACTCCTGGTGCTATGCCAGGGTACCGGCACGCTGGACCTGGTGGATTTGGGCAGTTACGCGGTCACCGGGCGGATCAATGCCACCAGTGGAACCGCCTCCGGGAACTGGATTCTTCCGGCCGTTGCCTCCATCACTCCTAACACCGCGAAAATCGGAAGCAGTTTTACCCTGACGATCAGCGGCTCCAATTTGCAGGGCGTCTCCAGTCTGGGCTTTCGCGCGTTCGGAAGCGGGATGGGTGGCGGCATGATGGGCGGTGGCGGATCGACTGCGGGCGATGACCCGAACATCAAGGTGACAAATGTCAGCGCGAATCCGCCGGGACCCAGATCACGGCCTCCGTGCAGATTCTGCCGGCGGCCACCGCGGGCACCCGTCAGATCCGGCTGGGCACCGGTCACGGAGACATGATGGGACCGCTGAATTCCGCGGTGTTCACCGTTACCCAATAGCCGGCTTGCCCGCGACGCTGTCCACGGCGCGACGGAGCCGCGCGTTGACGTCCCGGGCCACCGCTTCCATGGCTGGGTTGCCTACTACGGACAGCATCTTGGCCGCGTCCACCGCGCCCGCGAAGACTTTGCCGTCGCGCTCATACACAATGGCATTGCAGGGAAGCAATAGTCCGAGATTGATCTCCTGCTGGAGCGCCTGGTAGGCCAGCGGCGGATTACAGGCGCCCAGAATGACGTACCGTGGAAATTCGACGCCCAGTTTTTCTTTCAATTTCGCCTGTATGTCGATCGCGCAGAGGACGCCGAAGCCCTCGCTCTTGAGTCCGGCTTCCAGCCGGGCTACCGCGTCGTCGAACGGGATGTCCACCGTCGCGACATATCCATATTCCAGATCCTGGGAAGTTGGCATGAAATTCGTCCTGATCAAAGAGTAGCGCCCGGGCTCACCGTCAACACCGCACAAGGCGCGTGCCGTACCGTCCGCAGAGTGGTTGTGCCCAATACCATTCCATCGAAGAACCGCCGCCGCGGCGCGCCCAGAATTACCAGGTCGAAAGATTCCTCGGTGGCCAGCCTGACAATCTCCTCCGAGGCGTGGCCATGGCGCACCTGTTCCCGGATGTCACACCGGGCGCGCTCTTCCTGAGGAATCCAACTGCACAAATCGGAGACGGCGTGGGCGCCGGATGGCTCCTGTACGTGCAGCACCGTCAAACCGGCCCCGAAACAGGCACTCAGGCCGGCCGCCAGGGCCAGTGCCCGCCTCGATAGTTCGGTATCGTGGACCGGACACAACACCCGCCGGATGGCATCCCGCGGCGCGGAGCGGACGGTCAGCACCGGTACCGGGCTTTCGCGCAATATGCGCTCCGCCACCGACCCCAGCATCCAGCGATTCAGACCGCTCCGCCCATGGGTACCCATGACAATCAGGTCCGCTTTCTGCGATGCGGCCGACGCGAGGATGGCATCGGCGGGAAACGCCTCAACGGCACGAACCCGGACACCCTCGGAGTTGCCGAGAGTGGTTTGCACGAACGCCCCGAGGGCGCCTTCCGCAAACGTCAACGCTTCCCGAAACTCCTTCTGCAACTCCTCCAGCCGGCCGGAGGTGAAATAAGCGGGCGCCTCAAACCAGTTGGCGTAGAGTGCCGTCAGACTGCCATGCTCGCAGTGTTCCCGGAACAGCGAGGCAGTGCGCAGCGCATGGGCGGAGATTTCGCTGAAATCCACCGGTACCAGAATGGTCTCGAACTTGTGTGCTTGCATAACGGGTTCCATTGACGGGGATGCAGCGCAGATGAAAAAAGTGACACTCCGCGCCCGGATGCCTGGCAGTCTATTTCGGCGGACCCGCCTGCCCGCCCATCATTCTGCCCCGTCCGCCCCTCCAGGGACCGCCTCGCCAGAGCGGCCGGCCGCTGTCGTCTCTCAGTTTCAGAGTCTTCTTCTCCTGAGACAATGTGACCTGGATGGCGACTACGCTGTCCGTCTGTTTGTAGCCCGTGAGGGACACTTCCTGGCCCGTCTTGGGACTGAAATCCTGGGCGATGAGGTAATGCATCGGGCCAAGGTACACCTTGGTGGTTTCATTCCCGTGCTTCACTTCCAGATACGGGGTGCCTTCTCCGGGAACGATCTGAACCAGGCCGATGACGCCGCTGATATCCACGACCGGATTCGCGGCGATCGGCGCTGGGGAACCGGCCTGCCACTGATTCCCCGCCGCACAGCACCTTCCTCCGCCCCAGCCCCTGCCCATCTGGGCCGCCAGGGGTATAGCGAGTGCGAGCAATGCAAAAAGACCAGCAATTCGAATCATGTGCTTCCTCCGCGAATGACTATTGCATTCCAGGTACCGTGCGGATTTGTACGGTAAGTCTCCTGTTCCCAAAGGCAGATCGAAAGGGGGTGCGCAGACCCTGCGCGCTCTTGCGGCCTTGGCGCGCGGCTGTTGCGCGGTTGGCGGGCCAACATGCGAGGAAAGCCAACCTTTTCAATACAGTATTTACGGACCTGATTGTGCGTTAACAGGTCCCGGAGGTTGCAAATCAGATGATTCGAAGAAGCTTTCAAACCGCAATATTGTTTCTGGCTCTGTCGGCCGGCGCCGGCGCCGCGATGGCTCAGAACCGGGCCTGCCCGCGGGGCAATTGTCCCGCTGGAAAGCAGTGTCCCCAAGCCTGCCCGCGCGGAAACCGTGGCGCCAACGGACCGGCAGTGAACCGGCAGGGCGCAGGACCCCGAGGGGGAATGCGCGGAGGTCCAAGGCGCGGCTAACCTGCAAGTCTCGAAAAATCAAAAGGAGAAAATCACCATGAAACGTACTCTTAACGCAGCACTTCTTACCTTCGCAGCGGCCGGCCTCTGCCTGGCTCAGGGGCACAATGGACCCGGCGTTGGAACCGGGTCCGGTTCGACATTGAACATGACCAAGGTGCAAACCGTGGCCGGCACGGTTACCGCGGTGAATATCGGCTACGGGACGCAATATCCTTCCATTACCATCGGCAAGGTCCAGATCAAGGTCGCCCCGGTCTGGTATCTGCTGGACAACAATTTCGAAATCAAGGCCGGCGATGCACTGAGTGTCCTGGCAGCCCCGGCCAACCTGGCTACCGATCCATACCTGTATGCCCTGGAAATCACCAACACCGTCACCAGTCTGCGGATCGTCTTGCGCGATGCCGCCGGAGTGCCGATGTGGACCGGCCGGCAGACATCCGGCGCAACTCCTGCGGCCGATAGTTGCCTGGCAGGCGCCACAGTACTGGTGGCCTCGGGGATAGTCGAACAAATCAACAGCGGCATTGGCATTCAGATGCCGGCTTTGACGATAAAGATCGCGGATGGGTCGCTCCTTACGTTCAAACTGGGCCCGGAGCGGGTCCTCCTGGCGTCCGACCTGGAGTTGAAAGTCGGCGAACCGGTCACCGTCAAATATGCGGTGGCTTCCTGCACGGGGGAACTGGTTGCCCTCTCTGTAACCAATGCTGCCGGGGTCACGGTGGTGTTGCGGGACGAGCTCGGCCGGCCCGCCTGGCGCTGACCGCGGAGGCCGTCAGGGCAGCCTGCCGGCCTCACTTTTCATGCCCGATGTCACCTGCCTCAGTCCATTTGAATCCCAGTATATAGAGTTGTGAATATCCGAAACACGGTATCTCGCGCCCTGCTGCCGCTGGCCATCGCGGCTCTTCCCCTCGTGTTGTTGTATAGCTCCATCCGGACCTTCCAGGAAATGGACGAGCAGCGGTCGGTCTATCTGCGGCATCGCGTCTCGCTCCTGGCGGCCCGTCTGGAGAACCTGCCTGCCGGCGCAACACCGGAACTGGTGTGGGAGACGCTCAGCGAAGCCGAACCGAGCTTGCGGGACTTGTCCATCCTCTCGGAGGAAGACAAGGAAAGCGCCGGTCTGGCTGCCCTGTGGAATCACCAGGAGCTTTTCCGCACGGAATACCGGAAGGCGGAATCCGGCGGTGTTTTCCGGGCCTACGTGCCTTTCCATTCCAGCCTCGGCCTGCGGATTGCGCGGATCGATCTGGACCCGGCGGCCGCGGATTTTCTTCTGCTCCACGCCCGGCACAATGTCATCGTGTCATTCCTTGGCGGGCTGGCACTCGTGGCGGTATCCATATATTCGGTGTGGTCCATG
The DNA here is from genome assembly GCA_963835555.1 of uncultured Solibacteraceae bacterium. Classification (GTDB taxonomy): domain Bacteria; phylum Acidobacteriota; class Terriglobia; order Bryobacterales; family Bryobacteraceae; genus Sulfopaludibacter. The sequence continues at coordinate 126,548 of CAWIGC010000007.1, forward strand.
CGCCGCGCGGCCCGGTTGCGCGTCCGGCAACTGGAGATGGAGCACCTGGCGCACATGGGCAAGATGGCGGCAATTCTGGCCCACGAAATCCGCAATCCGCTGGGCACCATCAAGGGATTTGTGCAGTTGGCCGGGGAGCGGGCCGATACCGCTACGAAAAATGTGTTGCAGCCCGCCATCGCGGAGACGGAAAGGCTGGAGCGGCTGGTCCGGGAGTTGCTCGCCTACGCCCGTCCACCGGATCCGGCGCCGGCAATGGTGGAGTGGAATGCCGTAGCCGGAACGCTCTCGGCGCATGGCCGGCAACTGATCGGCGAGCGGCGCATTTCGCTGAACATACCCGCGAATCCGCTGGTATGGCAGACCGATCGCCGCGCTGCTGCAGCAGATTCTGCTGAACCTGCTGCGCAATGCCATCGAAGCCATACCGCCGGCTGCCGGCGGCACGGTGACGGTGGAGGTGGATACCGGAACACCCGCCGTGATCATCTCCGTCATCGACACGGGTTCCGGCTTTTCAGAAGCCGCCACCGAGCGTATGTTCGAGCCGTTTTTCACCACTAAGGCGGCCGGTACCGGTCTGGGCCTCGCGATCTCGCGCGGTCTCGTTTCCGCTCTTGGCGGAAAGCTGGAAATTCGCGGGGGGAGCGCCGGCGGCACCGCTGTGGTCATTCGACTGCCGAGGGCCATGACGCCGGAGATGGCAGTACGGGACTGATTATGGAATCGATACTGATTGTGGACGACGACCCGGGTTTCCGCAGTTTGATGGAGACGATTCTGCGGGGCGAAGGCTATTCCGTGGACGTGGCCGGAAACGTCGCGGAAGCGCTCGCTGCCGCCGGCCGGAAGAGCTACCACCTGGTAGTCTCCGATCTCAAATTGCCCGATGGCAGCGGGATCGACATCCTGCGCTACTGGAAACAGGAGATGCCCGAGGTCCCGGTGATCATCATCACCGCTTTTGGAACGCTCGCGTCCGCCGTGGAGGCGATGAAACTAGGGGCTGCGGACTACCTGGGCAAACCGCTCAGCAGCCCGGATGAACTGCGCCTGATTGTCCGGAAGTCGCTGGATCAGAGCCAGATGACGCTGGAGCGCGACCTGCTTCGGGAGCAGGTAGACTCCCGCTTCGCCTGCGGTGACCTGATTGCGGGCGACCCCAAGATGCTGCGCGTCATCGAACTCGCGCAAAAGGTGGCGCCCACGCAAGCCACCGTGCTCCTCACCGGCGAAAGCGGAACCGGCAAGGAGATTATGGCCCGCTGCATTCATCGCAACAGTCCGCGCGGCGACCGGGCTTTCGCCGCCGTGAACTGCGCCGCCCTCTCCCCCACCTTGATTGAAAGCGAACTGTTCGGCCACGACAAAGGCGCCTTCACCGGCGCCGTGGCGCAGCACGCCGGACGCTTCGAGCGGGCGCACGGCGGCACTCTTTTCCTGGACGAGATTGGGGAACTGGACGGCAGCCTGCAGGCCAAGCTCCTGCGAGTGCTTCAGGAAAAGACCTTCGAGAGGGTCGGCGGTTCGCGGCAAATCTCCGTGGATGTCCGCATCATCGCGGCGACCAATCGCGACCTGCAACAGCAGGTTGCCGGGGGGCGGTTCCGGGAAGATCTGTACTATCGTCTCAGCGCTTTTCCGATCGAGATCCCACCCCTGCGCGAGCGGAACGGGGACATTCGCCGGATGGCCCGTCATTTTCTGGCGCGGGCGGCGCGCGACCTCGGTAAGACCGGGCTGGTCCTTTCCCCCGAAGCCGAGAGCGTCCTTCTGGCCTATTCCTGGCCGGGCAATGTGCGCGAACTGGAGAACGTGATGCAGCGGGTGGCCATCCTGTGCGAGGAACTGATCGAGCCCGATGACCTTCCCATTACCAGTACCGGACCGGCACGGCCCGTGCTTTTCAAGGATATCGAGCGCCAGGCGATTGAAAATGCGTTGCTGGAGAACCAGGGCAACCGGACGAAAACGGCCAAACAGCTCGGCATCAGCCTGCGCACCTTGCAGTACCGCCTGAAGGAATACAACATCGCCTGAAGGTGCGCTACGGGAGCGTGTCACCGCGACGCGCGGATCTGCATCTCCTAGATTGAGGAGCCGGCCGGAGAGACCGGCACTCGACACAGGGGCAGGGAATCGCTTACGATTCTACCGTGCCCGGTGAGATCAAGTCTGACGTTGAGCTTGCGGTTAACCTGCTGGCAGGAGATGAAGGCGCCTTCACGGAATTCGTCCAGGCCTTTCACGCAAGGCTCTCGCAGTACAGCTTTTTGATGTGCGGACATCGCGAAGACGCGGAGGAAGTGGCCCAGGAGACGCTTCTGAAGGTCTTCGAGAGTATCGACCAACTGCGCGATCCGAGCCGGTTGAAGGCGTGGGTGTTCCGCATCGCCAAGAACGAATGCTTCATGAAGCGAAGGAAGAGCGTGTTCGCGCCCAAAGTGGAATTATCGCTGGATGAGTTGAAACCCCGGATGCTGGGCGAGGGCAATGCCGCCGGAATCGAGATCGCCGACTGGAGTTCGCTGCCAGACGACCTCCTCCTCGATGCCGAGTTGCAGGATGCCGTAGCCCGCTCGATCCGGCAATTGCCCGATATTTATCGCAGCGTGGTGCTGTTGCGCGACGTGGAGGAGTTGACCACGGAGGAGGCCGCGGAGGTGCTGGAAGTGAGCACGGACGTCATCAAGACCCGGCTGCACCGTGGACGGCTGGCCCTGCGTCAACATTTGGACGAGTATCTGAGGATCAGAAAAAAGGAGGATCTGCGGCATGAGCGATAACGACTGCGGCCGCGTCTTCGCGCTCCTCTCCGAATACCTGGACCAGGAACTGGGGCCGGCATCCTGTGAAGAGCTGGAAGATCACCTGCGCGACTGCCCGGAATGTATCCAGTTTGTGCGCAGCCTGAAGCGCAGCACGCAATTGTGCCATCAGTTCGGGAATTGCGTGCCGGCTCCCAAAGTAGACGCGGAGGCGATGGCCGCGCTGCGGCGCGCGTACGAAAAGATGCTCGCCCGGCGCCGCGGCGCGCAGACGAGTTCGCCTCAGGGCTGACTCTGCTGGAAAAGACTGGTGGAGAAGTAGCGCTCCATCCGGTCGGGGAAGACGGTTACGATCTGGGCCGGCCAAACCGATTCCGCGGCGATCATGGCCGCGCGATAATTCAGGCCGGAACTCGGCCCCACGGGAAAGCCCAGCCGGATCAGCTCGCGAGTGGTTTCCAGCGCCTGCTCATCCGGTACTTCGATGGTTTTGAGCTGCGGATAGTCGGATTCCCGGAACAGGTGTGAGGCGCATTCCATCACCCCGGGAATCCGCGCGCTGAAACTGCAGCACTCCGCTTCCCGGCTCTTGTGCAGATCTACCGGACGAGCCAGAAATGCGTGCTGCACGGGGTGCTCGCCATGGCATCCGCGTATCAGGCCGACCAGCGTGCCGCCGGTCCCAACCCCGCTGACCACCGCGTCAACCCGATGCCCGGGGATCTGGTCCACAATCTCGCGCGCCGTGCCGAACTGGTGGGCTTCGACGTTCTCCGGATTGGCGAACTGGCGCGGCAGAAATGCGCCCAGCTCGCTGGCCAGCCTCTCCGATTCGGCGATGCATCCCGGAATCCCGGCGCCCTTTTCGGCGAAGTGAACCGTACCTCCATAGGCGCGAATCATCAGCACGCGCTCACTGCTGACGCCCTCCGGCAGGACGGCGATAAACCGCACACCGAGTTGCGCGCACACCTGGGCCATGGCAATGCTGGTGGAACCGCTGGAAGCCTCGATGACCGTGCCGCCCGCCTTCAGTTGGCCCCGCTCGACGGCCTTGCCGAGAATGTAGCGCGCGATCCGGTCTTTGGTGGAACCGCTGGGATTGAGAAACTCCAGTTTGCACCAGATCGCCCGCGACTGGCCCGGTAGCTGGACCGGGACCAGCGGCGTTACCGCCATTTCTGCGGGATAGCGGTTTAACGGAGGAGTTGTGCGGCCCGTTTCGGCCGCACAACTCACGGCGCTGCTGCTTAGTGGCTGCATCGGCAGAAGCCCTGGGCGGCGGTCTTCAGGTCGCCTCTCAGATATGCCAGGACCGCCTCTTTGGCCGGACCCGGCGCGGTGACAACCACTTCGCGCACGCCCGCTTGCTTCAATGCTTCAGAGGCCCGCCAGCCCATGCCGGCGCAAATCACCACTTCGCATCCGGCGATCGAGTTCACAATGGCCTCATGGCTGTGCGGCTCTGTCTTTCCGGCATGATCTCCCGTGCAGCCGGAATCCGAGTGGTCATGCTGGCCCTGGTTGGCTCTCGTTTCACTCGATGTGATCTGGGAATTCCCGGTATCGAAGAGGAGGAAGGCGGCGCTCCTCCCGAAATGCTCGGATATCGACGAGCCGTCATTGGTTGGTACGGCGATTTTCATATAGTCCTTATCCTGTTCTCACCTGGCTGTGCAGATATCTGCCGGGTGGATCGCCGGCTTCCATGAACCTGCTGTGGGCCAAATGCCTTTCCTTAGTGCTGACAATCTGTTCGAAAACTTCGCGCAGCCGGAGCAGGCCCATCCGGTCGGCCATGCGAAGCCGTCTCCGGTAATGTTCCAGCATGTTGCGCGCGCCTGCCTGCCAGGCTTGTATGACCCGGGAGTTCGATTCCGGCTGCTTCCCGCAGCGGGGAAGCACGGGAATTCCTCCCAACGCGAGGACCTCCGAGGCTAGCGCGGTCGCGTTGGCCAGCGCCGCTGCCCCGCAGGCGGCGATCTGCCGGTGCACGATGGGATAGTATTCCTTCGGCAGGCAGGCGGCATGACGGACGCAAGCGTCAGCCATCCGAAATTCCCGAAGGATATCGCCATTCAGCCGTCTGACCAGGCCCTCAATGGCGGAGTGGCACCCTGGCATCACCTGGCACCGGCCTCCGTCGTTAGAAATACTCCCCAGGCGTGTGCCAGTTCCTCACCGTCGGCCCCGGTGACCACCGCTTCGGTGCAAATCCGGCGTTTGTGCCGGTCCAGAATCCAGCCGCGGATTGCTAACTCACGGCCCGGTGGAACCGGCCTGCGAAACCTCACTTTCAATTCCGCCGTCAAGGCCCGGCAGCGGGAGGCGGCGACGGCTTTGGACATGGCCTCGTCGAGGATCGTAGACACGATCCCTCCGTGGACAATTCCGGGAAAACCTTCCCAGGTGCGGTCCGGGGTCCAGCGAGCCGCAACCGAGCCGTCGGCGGACAGGACATACCGGATCCGCAGACCGCGCGGATTCGACGGCCCGCACACAAAGCAGGCGGACTCGATTTCCGCTCGGGGCGGCGCAGGGCAAGGGGAGAGAGATGCCAGCATCGGGCAGCGTCCCTATGCCTGCTGCGGTGCTGCGATTTCGGATCGTCGTCCGTTCCCGGCGGAGCGCGGGTTCACTCCCGGCTTCGCCATCTGCGCCGCTCTCACAAACCGCTTCATGGATTTGCCCATCTTATCCAACACGACGATCCACTCCTGTAGATGCTCTTCCCCATGTGGGGTGAGGACGTACAACCTGCGCGCGGGACCGCTAGCGTCCATTTCCCATTCGGATTTGACACAACCGTTCTTCTCCATTTGCCGGAGCGCCCGGTAGAGGGCGGCGATCTCGATTTCCGAATCGGTCAGCGCGTATTCCCGCAGGTCGCTGGCCAGTTCATATCCGTGGCATTGTCCTTTTCTCTTCAAGAGGAAAAGCAGAACGGGCTCCACGAACCGGTACAAATTTCCCATCGCGCAGGTGCATGGATGGTCGACGCCATGCCGGGTACAGGTGCGCTGAGACATGCGAGAAGTTTCCTCTGGTCCTCAGCGTATCACCCGTACACTTATATGTGCAAGTTGCACGTATGCCGGGACACGTGAATCGATCTTACAAGTGTGAATTCCAGATTCTCAAGCTGTACGAAAGATACGTTTCGTATTCCGGAGGGCAGGCTATAGGATGGGAAAGTCGTCTAGCGTAAAGAAGACAAACTCCTGGCGGTCGCCGCGTCTCTCCTCAAGAGCTTACTCCATTCGGCGGCCGCTCTTTTTTTTAGTCCACCGGTACGGCACGGTCAAAAACCACATCGACCGTGCGTCCCCTGGTGTAGTTCCACTTCTTTTCCCCGGGTCAGCAGCACGGTAGCCAGACCCACCGCGCTACCCGCTCCGGCTCCTATGCCGGCGCCGGTCCAACTGCGATCCGCGATGCCGCCAATGGCCGCGCCCGCGCCGCCTATTTCCGCCACTCTGGCGGCGTCTGCGCCGTGGCTGGAGCCTTGTTGAATCTGGTTTTCGCCTTTGACCTTCTGGTCGGTGCCTTCGGAATCCACCGAAGCCAGGTGCGGCGTCACCTTGATCACCTTACCGCTGGGCAGGGTCAGGGTTTCGATGCGAATGGCCAGTTCGGCTTTGCCCTTCACCCGTCCGCTGCGCAGGGAATGGGTCACCACGGCCTGCACATAACTTCCCTCGGGTACCACGATGCCGTTGTTCGCGGTAATGGGGGTGGCGGTGCGCATATAGACGTAATCGCCTTCCTTGGCGGTTCGCGTACTGATGGAGTTCACCATTCGCAGAGCCACGTGACTGCCTTGCGGAATTTCACTGGCGCCGCACAGGAAAGGAATACACAATACCAGGATTGCCGGTCGCATGGGGATGCTCCTGGACTTATGGTATCAGCGCCGGCCGGACGCTGGGTTAGTGTTTCGAGAATCGCCGCAGGCGAAAGGCTTCGGCAACAGAAATGTACAGGTTGATCAGGCCGAGACCGCTTACCGCGCCCCGCAGATACATGCTGTCCCAGTATTGGCGGACGCGCGCAATGGAGTTGGCGAAATAGTTGTTATCCCACGATTCGGTCCACGGGAAGATCAGCAGGAAGAGCCCGATCTCCAGACAGAACGTGATCAGCAGGACCGCCCACACCTTGTGATACCAGCGCGCGGGCGGCGGAAGCGGCGGGGGAACGGGTTGCAGGCCGGTCTGTTCCGGCTCGGCTGGCATCATGCGGCGCCTGCCGCGTCGAACAAATCCATCTGGGGATTGTAATCCATGGGAAAGAGAGAGTGGGCGCGCACCGGTTCGAAGCTCAGGCGGTGCAGCGGCGTGGGTCCGAAGCGTTCGATGGCCCGGCAGTGTTCGGGAGTGGAATAACCTTTGTGAGAGGCCAGGCCGTATTGCGGGAAAACCGAGTCCCAGACGCACATACAGGCGTCGCGATACACCTTGGCGAGGATGGATGCCGCGGCGATGGCGTGGCAGCGCATGTCGCCTTTAATGAGAGGACGCTGCGGCACGGGCAGGTCGATCGGGACGGCGTCGATCAGCAGAAAATCGGGCGCCGGATGCAACTGCATAACGGCCATCCGCATAGCCAAACGGGAAGCCTGATAGATGTTAATGGAATCGATTGTGGCGGCATCCACCGCCGCGATAGCCCACGCTACCGCGCGCTCGCGAATTCGTCCGGCAAGCACCTCGCGGCGCCCGGCTTCCAGCAATTTGCTGTCGTTGAGCCCACGGACCGGCCGGTCCGGAGAGAGAATTACGGCAGCCGCCATCACCGCGCCGAAGAGCGAACCGCGCCCGACTTCATCCACGCCCGCGACAGCCTGGAAGCCACGCGCCCGCAGTTCCCGCTCCAGGGTTGCCTCGCATCGGAATTTGCCACCCGCGGACTCGGGTCGCATGGAGAAATCGCGACGTTACGTGCGTTCCTTGAGACGGGCTGCTTTGCCCTTCAGGGCGCGAAGATAATACAATTTGGCGCGGCGGACCCGGCCGGTGCGCACCACATCGATATGATCCACCACCTTGGCATGAATCGGGAAAATGCGCTCGACTCCCTGGCCGAAGCTGACTTTGCGAACGGTGATGCTCTCGCCCAGTCCGGTATTATTTCGCGCGATGAGGACCCCTTCAAACGCCTGAAGACGCTCTTTGTCGCCTTCTTTGATCTTCACGTGGACCCGGATGGTGTCGCCGGGCCGGAACTCAGGGACATCGGCCCGTTTGTTCTTGTTGATAAATTTCGTCAGCAACGCGTTCTGCATGAAAATTTCCTTGAATCTTTATCTTACACGATTAGTGGTGCCATGAGGCAATTCCTTATTCCGGCCCAGGAGATCGGGCCGCAGCCGGGCCGTTTTTTCGCGCGCCAATTGCCTGCGAAAGCGGCGAATTTCTTCGTGATTCCCGTTCAATAGCACCTCCGGCACTTTCCACCCGCGAAATTCGGCGGGACGCGTCCAGTGCGGGCAGTCGAGCAGCCCCTCTCCCGTGACCGGTGTCCTGAAAGGAATCGAAGGCGGCCGAAGTTTCGTTTCCCAGGACTCCGGGGATCAGGCGCGCCACGGCATCGATCGATCACGGCAGCGGCGAGTTCGCCTCCGCTTAAGACATAATTGCCGATCGAAATTCATCATCGGCCAGGTGCTCGGCAACGCGCTCATCGACGCCTTCATAACGGCCGCAAATGAGCAGTAACTCGTTCTCGCGGCTGTAGGCATTGGCCAGACGTTGATCGAACGGACGTCCGGAGGCCGAAAGCAGCACGGTCTTACGCCGTGGAGGAGGCGGTGCGGCGGGAGATTCGCCGGATTGCCAGATGGTTTCCACCGCGGCGAACAGCGGCTCGGGTTTCAGCACCATACCCTCGCCTCCGCCAAAGGGCCGGTCATCGACAGTGCGGTGGCGGTCGCTGGTCCAGTCGCGCAGGTTGTGAATGCGGATATCCAGCAGTCCCGCATCCTTGCCGCGCTTCACTACGCCATGCGCAAACGGTCCCTCGAAGAATTCGGGGAAGATGGTCAGCACATGGAAGATCACGTCCGGTTCAAGTCCTTCAACCCTTCAGGCAATTCTACAGCGATGCGCCGGGCGGCCGGATCGATCTGCTTACAGATGGAGCGGGCGAACGGAATCAACAGACCGTCGTCCACCACCAGGAGTCCGTGACCGCCGCCATCCTCCCAACCGGTCACACATCCCATGCGCGCGCCGCTGGCGGCATCGAACACTTCGCAGCCGATCAGGTCAGACTGAAAGAACTCGTTCTCTTCCAGGGGAACGCGCTCTCCGGCAGGCACGCGCACTTCGGCGCCGGAAAGCAGTTCAGCATCCGAGATGGTATCGACACCGCGGAATTTGAAGACCAGCGTGTCCATGTGGAACCAGGTGGACTCCACTTCGAAACGCCGGCCCTCGCCGAACAGGAAGACTTCTTTCAATGCTTGGAAACGTTCAGGCTTACTGCTGAGAGAGACGGCTGTGATTTCACCGCGATTGCCCCTGGTTTTGCCCAGGACGGCAATGGTGACCCACGAACCCTCCGGCTGGTTCACTCGAGAATTTCCAACGTGAAGCGGCGGTTCAGTTTCATCCCGGCCGCACCGAGAATGGTGCGAATGGAACGGGCCGTGCGCCCCTGCTTACCAATCACCTTCCCCAGATCGCTGGGTGCTACCTTCAACTCCAGTACGGTGACCTGCTCGCCTTCCACTACCTGGACCGAGACCTCCTCAGGGATGTCAACCAGAGCTTTGGCAATGTCTTCAATCAACTGTTTCATGCACCCCGCCTCCTACAAGCTCATGGTAGCGAAACACGCTCGTTAAGTACGCAAAATCGCGCACATTACCAATACTGGCCGTTATCTTCTTTACAGTTAGCGCCTGCTAAATACGATTTAGGCCACAGGCTGGGGTTGCTCGGCCGGATTATTCTTTACCAGCCGCTGGACGGTATCCGACAACTGGGCGCCATTCTTGACCCAATAATCCAGGCGATCGTGCTTCAACAGCACCTTGGCCGGCTTGGTCAGCGGATTATAGTGTCCCAACACTTCGAGGTTGCGGCCATTGCGGGCGCGCTCTTTTTCAATCACGACTACGCGATAAAACGGCTTCTTTTTGGCGCCAAACCGCGCCAGGCGAATCATCAGCATCTATACTCCAGAATTCGAATCTAATTTTACCTGCCCAGCCCCGGAATATCGAAGGGAAATCCACCGGGCAATTTCATCTTCCCCAGTTTCTTGCCCATCAAACCGCCCGAAAGGCTCTTCATCATCTTGCGGGCCTCGGCATACTGCTTCAACAATTGATTTACTTCCTGCACGCTGGTGCCACTGCCTTTGGCAATCCGCCGGCGCCGGGTACCATTGATGATCATGTGATTGGCCCGTTCGCGAGGAGTCATCGAATCGATGATCGCCACCACGCGGCCAATTTCCTTCTCGTCCACTTTGACGTTGTTCAAATCCTTCATCATGCCCACCTTGGGCATCATGTCGAGGAGTGAACTAAGCGGACCGAGTTTGCGGATGCTTTTTAACTGATCGCGGAAATCGGCCAGCGTGAAGTCGTTCTCGATGAGCTTGCGCTGCATCTCCACGGCCTTCTTCTGATCGATCTGCTCGCTGGCTTTTTCGATGAACGACAGAATGTCGCCCATCCCCAAAATGCGATTGGCGGCGCGATCGGGATGAAACTGTTCCAACGCATCCAATTTTTCGCCGATACCGACGAATTTGAGAGGCTGGCCGGTAACCTGGCGAATCGAAAGCGCCGCGCCGCCCCTGGCGTCGCCATCCATTTTGGTGAGGATCACGCCGGTAATGCCGAGGCGCTTGTGAAACTCGTCGGCAGACTTTACGGCATCCTGCCCGGTCATGGCGTCGGCGACGAACAAAATCTCCACCGGGTTGAGCTGCTCTTTCAACTGCTGCAGTTCGCCCATCAGGTCGTCGTCGATGTGCAGGCGGCCGGCGGTATCCACCAGCAACACGTCGCGGCCGTTATTGACTGCCTCGCGCCGGGCGGATTTGGTCAATTCCAGCGGCTGCGTTTCTCCCGGCGCGCCTTCGTAGATGGGCTGGCCGGCATCGCGCGCCACTACGCGCAACTGCTCCCGCGCGGCCGGACGATAAACGTCCACCGAAACGAGCATGGGCCGGTGCCCGTTCTTCGAAAGCCAGCGCGCCAGTTTGCCCGTGGACGTAGTTTTACCGGAGCCCTGCAAGCCGACGATGAGGAATACGCTGGGCGGCTCGTTGGCAAAGCGCAGGCGGGACTCGTGAGAACCCAGAATTTTGACCAGCTCTTCGTTGACGATCTTGATGACCTGTTGGGAGGGGGACAGCGCGGAAAGCACTTCCTCGCCCATGGCCTTCACCTTGATGGCTTCGATGAGCTGCTTGACAACCTTAAAATTAACGTCGGCTTCGAGCAGCGCCATGCGAATTTCGCGCAGGGCGCTTTCCATATTCTCGGCCGAAAGTTTGCCTTCGCCGCGCAGGTTTTTGAAGACCCGCTGCAGCTTTTCAGATAGGTTGTCGAACATGAGAGTACAAACCCCGGCGTCATTTCAGACGCCGGGACACGTAAGCGATTCTCTTAGTATAACTGATGACGCCGGAGTTCAGGCAGGCGGCGCAATGCGGATGCTGCTGGCCGCCATTTTCCCGGTGCGGTCCATTCCCAGTTCGTAGATCACCTTGGTGCCGGGCCGCAGGTCCGTGGCCAGGCCTTCCACCAGGCGCGAGACGTGGAAGAAGATATCGCGTCCTCCATCATCGGGCCGCAAAAAGCCAAATCCCTTGGCTTCGAAATAGGTGACCACGCTCCCGGTTTGTTCGCCGGAGGGCGCTTCCGCGCCGGATTCGCCGGATTCGCCCGACGCCTGCGAGGGCCGGCTGGACTTATCGCCAACCCCTTGTTTGATCAGGGCAAGATCGGCTTCGCTCCACTCGGTAGCGGGCTCTTCAGTAGGCATTTTAAAGTCCGGATTGCGCTTCCGGGCTTCTTCGAACATGCGTTTTTGACGTGCGTTCAACGAAAATTTCCTCTAAATTCGGCGTATCTACGCCGTGACAGGCGCGGTCTTCTTTCTACGGGCACCCTTCTTTTCGGCGGGGGGCTGCCGGTCACTTTTCTTCAAACTGCCCATCACCATACCGGTGACAAATTTCTTCTCGCCGTGATCGTCGAACTTGATCACAATGCGCTCTTCGCTGCTGGACATCACTGTACCCAGGCCGAACTTTTGGTGCTCCACTTGGGCGCCCTGATTATAGGTGTTGGAAGCCATAGAGTCTCTTAGCTTTACTCCTCGATTAGATTGCAGGGGGTATTCGGTACCGGCAAGACGGGGATAGAGGTATCAGGCAGAAGTACCACAATGAAATCTACCATTTATCTTAGCAAACCGATTGCCAATTTGTCGAGCAGCGTTAGATTTACCGCGATTCGATGGAGCGGATGGCGGTTTCGGCGGCGCGAGAAAGACTGATGGGCGGCATAAAGCCGAAGCCGCGATTGCGCTGGGCCAGGTTTTCCTGACCCGATGCCGCGATCTTGTGAAGCGCGGGCAAATCGCTCCGGTCGCCGCCCGCGCCGATAATCCGCATGGCGTACAGTTTGTCCGGCACCTGGGAACTGGAGAGCAGGTTGCGGGCCAGGCGCAGAGCTGCGGCAGCGTCGAGCAGCGCCAGGCGGTCGATCGCCATATCGCCGATCATGCCGCCTTTGCCGGCGAGTGCGGCGAGATACGGAATCACCGCCCGGTCGTGATACTCGCTGAGGGCGGCCAGGGCATTGGTGGCGACCAGGATGTTTTCGTCCTGGGCGGCGTGGCTCAGCGGCTCCAGCAGATCGACTCTTTGGAAACTGCCGAGCGATCGCGCGGCGGCGGCGCGCACCTGCTCATTGCGGCTGGAGAGCGCTTCCCGCAATTGTGCCACGGCTCCGGCCAGGCGCAGATTTTCTGCGGCGCAGGCCAGCAGGCCCGGGTCTTCCATGGCGCGGCCCATGGCGGCGAGGGTCTCGGCGTCTTTGACGCCGCGTAAGTCGAAACAGGCGCCGGCGCGCTGGGTGGCGGTCAATTTGGCGTCGAACAACCTCTCCAGCGGCCCCTGGCCGGCGGCGCCAAGGCGAGCATCGGAACAAACAAAAGTGCGAGTGTTTTCATTTTGCGGCCCTCTCTAAAGCCTGGGAAATGGCTTCGGCATGTTTCCGGAATAGCGGCTCCGGCGTCTGCAGCGACATGGCTTTTTCCATGTACTGGTGCGCTTCGGCGAATCGATGATTCTTGTACAGCGCCCAGGCGAGCGCATCGTAACTATAGATGTCGCGGCGAAATTGCAGTTCGCCCCGGGCCAGTTCGAGAGCGCGATCGAGCTTGATATCGCGATCGGCAAAGGCGAATACCAGGTTGCGATTGGCGGTCTCGCCGGTGGCGCGAGAAACGCGGTCGATGGCATCCAGCAGGTCCATCTGCCTCCGGGCGAGGGCGGTTTGGCCGGTCTTCTGATAAAGATCGTAGAGCGCGGCAGCATAGTCGGGCAGCGGCGTGATTTCCTGGGCGCGCTTATAGTTTTGGATGGCGCTCTTCAGGTCGCCTGTTTCCGCCTGCGTTTTGGCGAGCCCGGCATAGGCCGGATGGTAGCCGCGAAAGGTCCGCAAGGCAGTGGTGAATTGTTGCGCGGCCTGCTCGTACTGCCCCGATTTGAAGTAGATGTTGCCCAGGTCCACCATGCACCAGGCCACGTTTTCCGGGGAACTGCTGCCGGCTTCGATGGCCTTCTTCATGATCGCGATGGCGCCGGGGACGTCGTTGAACAGGAAATGAAAGTGGGCCGCGCGGTTGTAACTGGCCAGGTCGGGGCGCAGGGTTACCATTTTCTGATAGGCCTCAGCGGCATCATTGTATTCACCAATCTCCGTGAGTGCGTCGCCGAGCGTGCCCCAGTTCCAGGGGTCGGCGCCGTCCATTTTGATGAGGCGGCGCGAGGACTCGGCCGCTTTGGCGAAGAGATGCCGCTCGAGTTGCGTTTCGATCAGCAGGCGGTGCGCTTCATATTGTGTGTTGTCGGCGGAGATGACGCTGTCCAGGATGCCGGCGGCGCGCTCCAGGTAGGAATAGTCGGTAGTTTCGCGCGTCTTCTGAATGTAAGCGCCGGCCAGCAGCACCTGAAAGTGCAGATCGTCCGGCTTGGTCTTGATCATCAGGCTGTACATGGCGATGCGGTCATCGGTGCTCATGCCGGCGACCTTTTCCGCCAGCGAGCGGTCGGAGAGTGCGCCCAGAATGCGATCGGCATTGGACTGGGCGAGGGTTATCGACGCGAAGAGAAGTGGATAGATGAGAGCTTTCATAAAATTTCCCAGATGGTTTTCATCGCGGAGGCGCGGAGACGCTGAGGAAGACGCAGAGGGAGAATTCGAGGAGACTTTCTCCGCGTGTTCCTCCGCGTCTCCGCGTCTCCGCGATGAGTTTAGTTTTCTACTGGCCCGGTACCGTGCCTTTACCGTTGGTGCCGTTTTGCTGACCGTGCAGGTAGCCGGCGTGGGGCGGGGCATGGAAGGGGAAATGGTCCAGGGTGGGGACGTCGTTTTCATTCACGCCATCGCCCAGGGGAGGCGTGTTGGAGAAGCCCGGGACGAGCACGCCGGCAAGGGCGCGGAGGCCGATATCGACTACGTCGTCGTTGGGACGGCGTCCGCCGAAGGGCCATCCGGCGTTGTCGCCGCCCAAGGGTCCGAGGCGGCTCTGCTGCGCGAGAGGCGTCGGCGGAATAGTCAGGTCGATGCGGGTGATATCGGGCACGAAGACGCTCAGCAGATCGTTGCGCGGCGTTGGCGGCACGGTCAGGCCGAACACGCCGTTGAGAATCCCGGAAACGAAGAAGGGCGCGCCGATGTACTGCGAGAACTGCGCATCGTCGGACGGAGCGCTGCGGTTCCAGTAATCCTTCATGGGCAGCGGAATGAGAGCCTCCACGGTGAGCGGGTTGCCCACGCGGTCGATCTGGACGTACTCGCCGAAGTTCACCGGATCGCTGGGGCTGGGGCGCACGGTAACAAGTTGGCGCAGCGTGGATGCCCAGGCGCCGATTTTGGCGGTGGGCGAAGTGGAACTGGTGGGCATACTGCCATCCGCTGTGACTGCCGTGATTGGCATTTCGATGGCGATCAGGCTGATGTTGTAGCCCGCGAATCCATCCACCGCATTAGGATACGCGGCGCCCGCTCCGGTATCGGCCGAACCCGTCAGGACCGGCGCGGGGCTGCGGAAGTTGAGCGTATCGAAAGTGGCGCCGCTATCGAAATAGAAGGCGTCATCGCGCGGTCCGGCGAAGACGCGCCAGCCGTTGGCCAGAGTGAAGACCGAGGGCTGGCCGAGCGTAGCTTCGTAAGCCGGCGTGGATTTCGGACCCATATTCGGCGGCGCTACGGAGAGCGGATGCCCCTTGGCGTCGGTGGTGATGTACGTAGTTTCTCCAGTGTTTGCGTTGCGGATGATCACCGTGTAGGTCTGGTATAGGAAAATCCCAGGGTCGTCGATGCTCTTGAGAGTTCCGAAATACGAAACGAAGGTCGGATTCGGGCGAAGCTGGGTTTGAAACTGTACGTCCACGATCAGGTCCGGACGACCGTCCAGACCACGCTGATTGTTGATGTTGAATCGGTACAGAACGCTGTCCGAGAACTTGTAATAGCTCGGACCGTTGTCGGGATTCTGGAATCCCTGGACGCTCATGCTCATGACCACGTTGTTGCTTCTGCCGCTTTCATAGCTGCGAAAGATATAGAAGTCGTTGAGGTTGGCAGTCTGGTCTTCGAGTAACAAAGGGCCGTTGCGGTGGCTGGCGGCGAAGGCGCAACTCCCCAGCAGGAGCGCCGCCGCGGCCAGCCTGTAAACGTGTGATCTCATTTCCTCTCCTTTAATAGTGATCGCGAAGCCGCGACACCCGGTATACGAATGGGTGGACCAATCGGATTTACGGCCGGGCTTGACACCGCCCGCTTATAATGCTAAAACTTATAACATTAAAATGTTTAACGGACGTCATCGCAAGCCGCCCACCCCGCTGGAGCAGTTTCTTTTGGATTACGTCTGGGCGAATCCCGATTGCACAGCCGAGATGTGCCGCGAAGGTCTGGCGGGGGAGCGGTTGCTCAAGGACTCCACCGTTCGCACGATTCTGCGGAAGCTGGAAGAGAAGGGGTACGTGACCCACAAGGTAGAGGGCCGCACGTTTGTATATCGCGCGGCGGATACGCGGCGGAACGTAGCGGTGCAGGCCGCGCAGCAACTGATCGATCGTTTCTGCGACGGGTCGGTGGAGGAGTTTCTGGTGGGGCTGGTGGACAACCAGGTGTTGAAGCCGAAACAACTGCAGCACCTGCTGGAGAAGATTGCGGCTGGGAAGGAGAAGAGGGGATGATGGCGCTACAGTTTCTGGCGGAGTGGGCGCTCCGTTCTTCGATTCTGGTCCTGAGCGGAGCACTGCTGTTGTGGCTGTTCCGGGTGAAAGACCCTTCGGTGCGATTGGCCGCGTGGGTGGCGGTGCTCGCCGGATCGATGATGATTCCGGTGCTGACCGCGGCGCTGCCGAAACTGCCGCTGTCTCTGATGCGGTCCGCTGCGCCGCCGCTCAATGGCCCGGCCACGACGCAGCCGGCGTCTCTGGAAACTGGCTCAGACGGGGCGGTCCCCAATCCGATTCATGGCGGCGTAGCGCGCGCCGGCTGGGCGGACGCCGCCCTTGTCCTATATGGAGTGAACGCCTTCGTGTTGCTGCTGCGACTGGGCGCGGGTTTGGCGGCGAGCCATCGTTTACTGCGGCGCAGCCAGGGGACGGGCCAGGTGACCGAGGGAATCGAAATTCGCACGTCGCGGTGGGTAGGGGCGCCGGTAGCGCTGGGTATTGGGCGCGCGGCGATTCTGCTTCCCGCGGACTGGCGAGAGTGGGATCGCGCAAAGCTGGAGGCGGTGATGGCGCATGAGCGCTCGCATATCCGCCGGTACGACCCGGAGGTGCAGTTGCTTTCGGCGGTTCACCGGGCCCTGCTATGGTTCAGTCCGCTCGCCTGGTGGCTGCATGGGCGCATTGTGCGGTTGGCGGAAGAAGCCAGCGACGATGCGGCAATCGCGGTGAGCCGCGACCGGGCGCGGTACGCGGAAGTGGTGCTGGAGTTCGTGCAGCGCGGGGTGCGGCGGGCAAGCCCGGCGGGAGTGCCGATGGCGCGATATGGCCGGCCCGACGAACGCATCCACCGCATTCTGGATGGAACCTCGCTATCCCGCGGAGTGACCCGCGGAGCCATGGCGGCGATTCTTGCCGTGGCGTCGCCCGTGGCCTATGTGGTGGCATCGGCGCATCCGCAACGTGCGGCGGCGGCGCCGCTGCCGGTTCCGGCGAGGGAGGCGGTGCAGACGCCACCCGCGGCCGAATCGCTTCCGGCCCAATCCGCGAAGCCCGCTGCTTACCTGACGGGCCTAGGGAACGCCGCTCCGTTCTACACGGTGACCGTAAGGCCGCGGATCGACGGGCAGCTTGTGTCCGTGAGCTTTAAAGAAGGAGATGTGGTCCAGGCCGGGCAGGTGCTCGCGTCGATCGATCCCGAACCGTATCGCTTGCAACTCAAGCAGGCCGAAGGCCAGCTCGAATCCGACCGGGCCCAACTGGACACAGTGCTTAGACAGAACGCGCAGTCGGCCGAAGTGACGCCGCTGAGAGGGGCCATGCAGGCGGACCGCGCCGCGGTCGAGAACGCCAAGGTGCGCCTGAGTTACACCGCCATCACCGCGCCGATTACGGGCGTGGTGGGGTTGCGGCAGGTGGATCCCGGGAACATGGTTCATGCCGCGGACAGCACCGGCATCGTGGTGATCCGCCAGGTCCAACCGATGGCGGTGCTGTTTCAGATTCCTGAAGATAGCCTGCCCCGGGTGCAGGCGCTATTGAAGGCGGGGGCGGTGCTGCCGGTGGAGGCGTGGAACAGAGATTCCACAGTGAAGCTCGCGACTGGACGCTTGACTGCGATCGATAATCAGATCAACCCGGACACCGGAACAGCCACGCTCAAAGCGGTGTTCGATAACCGTGATGACGCACTGTTTCCGAATCAGTTCGTGAACGTACGGCTGGCCCTCAAAGACCAGTGAGAGGTATTTCCATAGGCTGATTAGACCCCTACGGGAAACGTCGTAGGGTGTGCGACTTGAAAGTGTGAAATGGCTGGTTTGCTTTTTTTGTGGTCAGTTTCCGAGCGTATATAGTACGCTAGGATTGGAGGCTGCCCCAATGACAACCCCAAAGTCTCTGGAATTTCTGGAACAACAGCGCGTCGACATTACCAATCAGATCGCCGCTCTCGGCGATCTGCGTTGTGGATCGATCACTTCCACCACTGGCAAATGTGGCAAACCCAGTTGCCACTGCCATCAGCCCAAGGATCCAGGCCACGGCCCCAATCTCCGCTTGACCTTCAAGATCAACGGCAAGACGGTTACCGAGTCCTTGCCGGACCAGACCGCAACGCGAAAGGCCGAACGAGAGATCGCTGAATTCCGGAAACTGCAAGGTCTGCATAAGGAACTGATTGAGGTCAATGCACAGATCTGCCAACTGCGCCCGTCCGAACCGGATGTGCTTTCGCCAGAGGAAAAAAACGGCGGAAGCGATCCAAAAGGAAGTCGCGTGCGAAGTAGACCAGTTATTGCGCGTCATCTTTAGCGGTCGCCGTAAGTCGGGGCACCTGGATCTGGAGGCCCTCGAGATGGTTGTCCGCTCGGCCATGCACCACGCTGGAGCAACTGCTCTGCGCGAACTCCTGCAATTTCCCGTGCCGGCCACCGAGCAGCGCACCCTACATTGTGCTTGCGGCCATCGCGCTCATTATCGGGAACTACGTTCCAAGCTTGAACTCACTGCTCTACCTGATGGAGAGGGAGACAGCGGAGATACGGGAGACGCTGGGACGCGGAGAAGAGGCGCGGGCCTGGCGAACGCGGGCGACGGCGCGCGCAGAACGTATTAACCAGCTTCTGTGGGACGAGGAGCACGGGCTCTACTTCGACTATCACATCGGTAACGGCCGGCGGCGGCCGTACCCGTTCCTCAGCACTTTTTATCCGCTGTGGGCCGGCATCGCCAAGCCTCAACAGGCGGCACGCGTAGTGCGAAACCTGCCGCTCTTCGAATGCCCGGGCGGATTGCAGACGAGCACGCATCAGACCGGCGACCAGTGGGACGCTCCCATCGGGTGGGCTCCTTTGATCTGGATCGCCGTGCAAGGTTTGCAGCGGTACGGATATGAGACGGAAGCCGACCGCATTGCATGGAAATTTCTGGGGCTGGTGCACCAGGAGTTTGAAGCACACGGCATCATCGAAGAGAAGTACGATGTAGTCCACTGCCGCGCCAATATCAGCGATGAAATTCTCTTTGGCTACCGCTCCAATGAGGCGGGGTTCGGGTGGACTAACGCTGTGTTCACCGCGCTCTTCGATGAGTTGTCGCGAAAGGGTGCATGCCCTCCCAGTGGTAACTGGGCTGCATCCGGTCCACCGGGGAAGTGAACCGTATGAAAAAACTGTGGAACGCGGTGATTGTGGCATCGCTGGCGCTGGCGGTTGCAGGCTATGCGCAGGAGCACCGGAATGAGCACGGAGGCCGGGTGGGCGGCGGATACATTCCTCCGCACGGTCCGCCGCCTGTGCGAGGCAACACACCCCGCGAGGCGGGTCATCAACAAGGCGAGGCGAATCGCCAGCAGCGGGATTACCGCGACGGCGAGGGCCACCCGGACGCTCCGCACGTTCACAACAACGGCCAGTGGGTGGGCCACGATTACGCGCGCGGCGATTCGCGATTCCGTCTGGATCATCCGTATGAGCACGGGCGCTTCCGGGGCGGGTTCGGGCCACAACATGTATTTCACCTGCAGGGCGGCGACCGCGAACGCTTCTGGTTCGGCAACAATTACTGGAGTGTGGCGCCGTTCGACTACGGGTATGTGGATGACTGGCTCTGGAATTCCGATCCGATCGTGATCTACGACGACCCGGACCATCCCGGCTGGTACCTGGCTTACAACGCGCGGCTGGGTACTTACGTGCACGTGCAGTATCTGGGGTAAACGCCGATTCAGGCGGCCGGCCGCCGGCGTTCTTGGGATAAGCTATTGCCATGAGGCTTTCCCTGTTACGAACAGCCGTTCTGCTGGCCGCCCTGTCTTTGAGCCTGGCCGCACAGCCCGGGCGAGGCAGCGCGATCCGCTCGCCCGAAGTTTCTCCCGATGGCAAGATCACGTTTCGCCTGCGGGCGCCCGATGCCAAGGAGGCCGCGGTGACGGGCATCGGCCAGCGTCTGCCCATGCAGAAGAATGAACAGGGCGTGTGGACAGCTACCACGGACGTGCTGAAGCCCGACATTTATACGTATTCGTTTTCGGTGGATGGCGCGACCGTTCCCGACCCCTCCAACGCGCTGCTGAAGACTTCCTATGGCAGCATCGGGCAGAGCATGGTGCACGTGCCCGGCCCGGCGATCTGGGAACCGTCCGATGGGCCTCGCGGAGTGGTCTCGCATCACTTCTACAAGTCCACGCGGATCGGTGACAATCGCGATTTCTACGTTTACACCCCGCCGAATTACGATCCGGCGCGCAAGGAGCCGTATCCGGTGTTCTTCGTGCTGCATGGCTTGGGCGATGAGGCCGGCTCATGGCTGAATGTGGGGGCGGCCAACGTGATCCTGGACAACTTGATCAATCAGGGTAAAGCGAAGCCGATGGTAATGGTCAACACGCTGGGATACGGCACGGCCGACGGGCCGAGGGGCGCGATGGGAGCAGGTATGATTCCGGCCTTCTCCGCGGCGCTGGTGGATGAGGTGCTGCCGCAGGTGGAGAAGGAATACCACGTATCGAAGAATCGCAACGACCGGGCCATCGCCGGGCTTTCGATGGGCGGCGCGGAGTCGCTGTACACCGGACTGCACAACATCAACCGGTTCGCCTATATCGGATCCTTCAGCGGAGCGTTTGTCATGTGGCCGCGCGCCAACCCGGCGCCGGCTCCCGCTCCCGCGGCGGGCGGCGGCGGCCGGGGCGGCCGGGGCATGCCGTCGATGACCGATGCCGATTTCGAGAAGAATTTTCCCGAATTGAACGCGAAGACCGCATCCCAGTTGCGGCTGGTGTGGATTGCCTGCGGACTGGATGATGGGCTGAACGCGGTCAACCGGCAATTCAAGACATGGCTGAAGTCTAAAGATATTCCGTTCACGGACGTGGAAGTGCCAGGATACGCGCATGTCTGGCCGCTCTGGCGGCAGAACCTGGCGGAACTGGCTCCCCTGTTATTCCAGGGAAAGAAATGAAAACGGCCACCGCGTGTTTTTGTTTGTTCGCGGCCCTGGCGCTGTTTGCCGCCGAAGCTCCGCAGGCCGAAATCTCCACTTCCACGCTACGCGCGAAACTGTACCTGCCGGACGCGGAACAGGGCTACTATCGCGCCACCCGTTTCGACTGGTCGGGAGTGATCGCCAGCCTGGAATGGAACGGCCACAATTATTTTGGCCAGTGGTTCCCGCGCTACGATCCGAAACTACACGATGCCATCATGGGGCCCGTGGAAGAGTTCCTCACGCACGGTGCGGGGCTGGGATACGACGAGGCCAAGACCGGCGAAAGCTTCGTGAAGATCGGGGTGGGCGCGGTGCGTAAGCCTGAAGAGACTTCGTTCCACCAGTTCAATACCTATGAAATCACCAATCCGGGGAAGTGGAGCGTGCGGCAGCGGCCCGATTCGGTGGAGTTCACCCAAACGCTTCCGGACACGCTGGGTTATGCATACACATACACGAAGACGGTGAAACTGGCGGCGGACAAACCGGAGCTGGTGCTGGAGCACCGTCTGCGCAACACCGGACGCAAGACCATCGACAGCAGCGTCTACGAGCACAACTTTTACATGCTGGACGGGCTGCCTTCCGGGCCGGACGTAGTGGTGAAGTTTCCCTTCGAGGTTCACGCCACGGCCAACCTGAACGGCAACGCGGAGACGCGCGGGAACGAGCTGGTCTATCTGCGGGAACTGCCGCGCGGTTCTTCGGTGTTCACGGAACTGCAAGGGTACGGCGGTACGGCGAAGGACTACGACATCCGGGTGGAGAATCGCAAGGCCGGGATTGGCGTGCGGCAGACCGGCGACCGGCCGCTTGCCAAGCTGGTCTTCTGGTCGATTCGTACCACCGCGTGTCCCGAAGCGTACATCGATATGCACATCGAGCCGGGCCAGGAGTTCACCTGGCGCATCACCTACGACTTTTACAAGCTGCCATGAAGGTTCTGGCGATTGGAGCGACGGGATTCATTGGCCGCCATGTAGTAGCCCGGTTGACGGCGGCGGGGCACCAGGTGGCGGTGCTGCACGGGTTGGATTCCGGCGCGCCGGAACCGGTGCCGCTGACCGAGGACTCGGCGCTACGAGCGCAGTCGCAGACATATTCGCCGGAAGCGCTGGCGGCATTTGCGCGGGATCTTTCCCCGGGTGTATGCGGAGTACGACAAAGTACAGGTGGCGCGCGCAGGATGGGCGTCCCGCGGTGCTGGAGGACCGGTTCGCGCGGTGGGCGCTGTGCCGCGGATACGTGGAGAACATGGCTGAGGCGAGTGTGCTGGCGGCCACATCGGAGCACGCGGCGGGGCCGATCTATAACGTGGCGGACGCGGAGCCTTTCACGGAGGCGGAGTGGGCGGCGAAAAGTCGGTGGTAGTGCCGCGGGAGAAGGCGCCGGCCCACCTGGTGAAGCCTTACCGGTTCGAACAGCACCTTTTCATGGAATCGAAGCGGATACGCGAGGAGCTGGGTTACCGCGAAGCGATTCCGATCGATGAGGCGTTGCGGCGGACAGTGGAATGGGAAGGGGCGAACCCGCCGGCGCGGCTCGATCCCTCGCAATTCGATTACGCGGCGGAAGAGGCGGCAGGGCTATCCGGCGAAGTTGCCGGTTCTCGGGCGTAGGCGCCTTCCGAGTTCGCCTCCAGAATCAGACATTGTTATACGATGAAACAAAATATGCGGATTCAGGACATCCGGGCGACCACGGTCACGGTCCCGCTGGAAGCACCCCTGCGCCACGCCAATGGCTGCCATTGGGGCCGGTTCGTGCGCACCATCGTGGAAGTGGAGACGGATAACGGAATTATTGGGCTGGGCGAGATGGGCGGGGGCGGGGAATCGGCCGAGGCGGTCTTTCGCGCCATGAAATCGTATCTGGTGGGACACGATCCGGCGCGGCTGGAAGAGATGCGATTCCTGATCGCCAACCCCACTGCCTCGCTGTATAACAACCGGACGCAGGTGCTGGCGGCGCTGGAATTCGCGTGTCTCGACATCCTGGGGCAGGCGTGGGGCGTGCCGGTGTGCGACATTCTGGGCGGGCGTCTGCGCGACCGGGTGCCGTTCGCGACGTATTCGTTCTTCCGGTATCCGAATCCGCAGACGGGGCGCGGCGAGGTCCGCACAGTCGATCAGGTGATCGAAAATATCCGCGCGCTCAAACAGCGCTTCGGCTTCACCACGCATAAGGTGAAGGCGGGAGTGTTCCATCCGGATTACGAACTGGAAGTCTATCGCGCGGCCTGCGCCGCATTTCCGGGCGATTCGCTGCGCTTCGATCCGAACGCCGTGTGGAGCACCGAGCAGGCCATACGTTTCGGCCAAGGCATCGAAGGGCTGCGCAACGACTATCTGGAAGACCCGGTGTACGGATTGAACGGCATGCGCCGCACGCGGCAGATGGTGCGCGTTCCGCTGGCCACCAATACCGTGGTAGTGAACTTCGAGCAACTGGCGGCGAACGCGCTGGATCCGGCGGTGGACGTGATCCTGCTGGATACCACGTTCTGGGGCGGCATCCGGGCCTGCGTGAAGGCGGCGGCCGTTTGCGAGACGTTTCAACTGGGGGTGGCGGTGCATTCGTCCGGCGAGTTGGGCATTCAACTGGCGACGATGCTGCACCTGGGCGCGGTGATCCCCAACCTTTCCTTCGCTGCCGACGCGCACTATCACCACCTGACCGACGACATTATCGAAGGCGGTCTGATGCCGTACGAGAACGGCGCCATCCGCGTGCCGGACACTCCCGGGTTGGGCGTCAAGCTGAATCGCGAAAAGCTCAAAGAGTATAGCGAGCTCTATCGTCGTTTGGGCGGTTATGCCTACGACCAGGACCCCGGGCGGCCGGGTTGGACACCGATCGTGCCCAACGACCGGTGGGCCGATCCGAAGGATGACCGGACGCCGCCCATACCGTATTGAGAGGAACTGATAACCGGCACGGGTTCAGCTTCACTCAGTTTCCAGACACTGCGATCGTCACGCCGGCGGGGCTGGACGCGCCGCCGATCTGCACCGAGACCGGCGTGGCGGCGCTGGACTTGATCCCAGCCGGAATCCGCACATTGATTTGCAAGAGGCCGGCCACCTCACCGGGCGCTCCGCCAACATATTGCAGGTTGTCCACCTCGACGCCACCGATAGTCACGGTCACAGGAAGGTCCGGCACGGGCGGCGTGTCTGATGCGAGACTGCCGTCCATACCAGTGGGGGAAGTCTGGCCGGCTCCGGTCGCGTAAAGCGAAATATAGCTCCCGGCTAGCGCCGGGTTCATCGGGCTGTTGATCGAGCCATCCGGATTCACCGCCGCCGCAGGACCGTAGCCGCTCGAATTCAGGGTGAACAGCGCTGGGGCCGAAGCCGCCACGGGCACTGTGATCGGCGCCGAGTTCTGCCCCAGAAAGGTGGCCACCACTTGCGCGCTTGATCCGGTCAGTTCATAGGGCACGACGGCTCCAACTTGTCCGGCCCAAGCGTACAGAATGGGCGCCGGAATGCCGTTGAATTGAACGACACGCTCGCCCCGTTCCAAGCGGCGTCGAAGCGGCCGCCGGTACCGGGAGCGGCGGAAGTTATCTGTACCGGTCCAAGTCCCACGCCGGACAGGACCACGATTTCTCCCGGCGCGATCGGGCCGGCGAAATTGCTCGCGGCATTAGAGCCGGCCGCAATCGAAGGGGTGACGGCTGCCCCGCTGGGAGTCAAAACCCGAACTCTGCCGTAGATCTGGTCGGCAACGTAGACCCTCCCATCGGAACCTACGGCCAGGCCCGTCGGGAAAAGCTCGGCGTCGGTAGCAACGCCGTAGTCGCCGCCCGCGCCGTAGATGCCGTTGCCCGCGATGGTGTTGATGATTCCGTTAGAAACCTTCCGCACACGCAGATTACCAGTGTCCGCGATGTAGACGTTGCCTGCGGAGTCAACCGCCACGCCCATGGGGCCGCTAATCTCTGCATCGGTAGCCGGTCCGCCATCGCCGCTAAAACCGGCCATACCGTTCCCGGCGACAGTTGTGATGATGCCGCCCGAGACCTTTCGAATCCTTTGGGCGCTTGCGCTCTGCGGGTAGACGTAGCCGGCGTCCGCGATATAGATGTTGCCCGCGGCATCCACCGCGATGCCCGTGGGATTGGACAATTGGGCGCTTGTCGCGGGTCCGCCGTCGCCCACTCCGGAACTCCCGCCACCAGCGACCACCGAAGCAACTCCGTTCGAGATCTTCAACACCACGACGCTCCCGTACCTGGGACCTGCGGTGACGTAGACATTCCCGAGAGAGTCCGCGGCTACCGGACCCCCATAAGCGGTGTTCTGTTCCGAGACGCTGATAATACCGTTCGAAATCTCGTAAAGACCGCTTCCCCCACCCACGAAATACAATGTGCCCGAAGGATCCACTGCAACCTGAGTCACTTCTAATGGAGAACTCGTGGCGGGCGCGCCGATGACCGGAACTCCGTACTGTCCGTTTCCGGCTACGGTGGTCACCGTTCCGGCAGTGATCTCGCGGATGCGAGTGCCGTCGGCGAGAAATACGCTTTGGCGGGAATCCACCGCAACGCCGGTGGGGAACAACTGTGCATTGACGGCCAACCCGCCATCGCCGCCGAACCCCGGCGCCCCATTCCCGGCTACCGTCGTAATCACCCCGGCCGAAACCTTTCTGAGGCGATAGTTGCCGCCGTCGGCGATATAGACATTGCCCGCTGCGTCTACGGCAACCCCCGTGGGAGCGGCCAACTTCGCCGCCGCAGCGGGGCCGTTATCGCCGCTGAAGCCTCCGCCTCCCCCTGCACCCCCAACGAACGTGGTGATGTTGCCGTTCGCGATCCTGCGGACATAGTTGTGGTAGACAGGTTGTTGTCCAGGGCCATAGCCCGGAGTTACGGTGGGCTCGGAAAAATAGATGTTTCCGCCTGAATCCACGGCGAGGAACTCGGGATTGTTGATCACGGCAGCCGTAGCCGGACCGTTGTCGCCGCCATCGACGCCGCCATTTCTGGAACCTGTCCCAGCCAGAGTCTGAATCGTGCCGTTTACGACCTCCCGGATCCGGTTGTTGCCGCTGTCGGCGATGTAGACATTGCCGGCCGAGTCTACCGCAACTCCAGTGGGAAAACTTAAGACCGCGCTGATCGCGGGGCCTCCATCGCCCAACCCGGAACTGCCCCCGCCAGCGAACGTAGCGATGACGCCGTTCGAGACTTTGCGAATACGGTTGTTGCCGGTATCCGCAATGTAAAGGTTACCGGTGGAATCGATCGCGACCGCGGTGGGTCCATTGAGCGCCGCCAGGTTGGCCGGGCCGAAGTCCCCGGTGAAACCCTGCGCCCCGTTGCCCGCGACCGAGGTCACGGTTCCCGTCGCCGTGTCCCAACGCAGGATGGCGCTAAAAGATCCGCCAGTCGTCAGAGGGGGATTTGGCCCTGGCATCACTATCCCACCGGCGAATGGGATTCCGGACCACTTCGCCACGGCCAAATAGACATTCCCAGAAGCATCGGCAGTGAGCCCGTTGATAGCACTGAGGCAAGCCAAATTGCCGGGAACATTGACAGGCACCCCACCGGCGAAGGTGGAAACCGAGTAAGTCTGACTGAACGCGGCGCGGCCAAATAACGCCAGAGTAACCAGAAAAGGGACCTTGAGCATAATACTAAGACCCGGAGGCTGGGCTTATCCCTACAGGAGAGGGCCAATAGTTCGGGCGCAAGTTTGGGTACGGTCGAACCTTCGCCCGTCAGGGCTGCGCTGAAGGTGATGTGGAAGGGGGGAGCTTGGCCCTGAGTGCTCGGTTTACGGAGCGGTCCGGGGAACACACTGGCGCGCGGCGGCTTTCCCTGCCACAATCGAACAACAAGTAACGTTCGAAAGGAGTCAAGCCATGAAGCGCTTCATCGTCACCATGATCGTATTTGCGATCGCCGCATTAGCCGCCGATATCTCCGGCAACTGGAAGGGCACCGCGGAAGGCCCGCAGGGAGCCCTGGAGCGGAGCTTCGTCTTCAAGGTGGATGGCAGCAAACTCACCGGAGAGACCACCAGCGAAATGCTGGGCAAGAGCACCATTGCCGATGGCAAGGTGGATGGCGACACCATCTCGTTCAGCATTACCGCCAGCATGGGAGGCAACGAACTGAAGCTGAACTACAAGGGCAAGGTGACCGGCAACGAAATCCAATTGACCAGCGAGATGCAAGGCGGTCCGGGCGGCCAGCCGATCACCTGGCATCTGAAGAAGCAGTAGGCGGTTACGAAGTGCGCCGCTTCCACGCCGCGACCAGGGTTGTGCCAATGAGGATGAGGGCCGCGGTAAGGCCGACCCAGATTCCCACCACTCCGCGGTGCAGGGGATAGCACAGGACGTAAGTGACCGGCAGGCCGATGGCCCAGTAACCCACCAGGTGGGCGAGCATCGGGGTGCGTGTGTCTCCCAGGCCGCGGAGCGCGCCGGTGGAGACAACCTGGAATCCGTCGAACAGTTCGAAGAGCGCGGCCATACGGACAAGGACGGCGCCGGAGGCGATCACGGCGGTATCGGCAATGAAGAGGCGCACGATGGAATGCGGCGCCGCGGCCATGACAATTCCCGCGGTTCCCATGAAGAGCGTGCTGAGCAGTAGCGCCGTCCAACCGGCCACCGCGATGCCGCGCGGATCTCTGCGGCCCACGGCCTGTCCCACGCGCACGGCGGCGGCGGAGCTGATGCCGAGGGGCACCATGAAGGTGGTGGCGATCACCTGCACGGCGATGCTGTGAGCCGCCAGGGAGACTTCGTCCAGGGTGGCGGCCAGCACGGTAACGATACCGAAGACGGCGCCTTCGAACAGGATCTGCAAAGCTGCCGGCAGTCCCAACAAGGCCAGTTGCCGGATGCGCGCCGGGTCGGGACGCCAGGACATGGCAAAGAGCAGGTTGCCGTTGTGGGCTTCGTGGCGAACAATGGCGGCCAGTAGGGCCAGCGCCATGTAGAGCCGCGAGAAAGAAGTGGACCAGCCGGAGCCTTCCAGGCCCATGGCGCGAAAGCCCCAGTGGCCGTACATCAGCAGCCAGTTTCCAAAAAAGTTGATGAGGTTGGCGCTGACCACGGCGAACATCACCGGCTTCACAATATCCATGGCCTGCAGGTAACGCCGGAAAGCGGCGAAAAACATGAGGCAGGCAACGCCCCAGAGGAGGGCTCTGGTATAGGGCACCAGCATCTCCATGACGTGGGGATTCGTGCCGGCGGCGCGCAGCACAGGCATGAGCGCCAGTATGGGCAGGGCAGTCAGCGGCGCCAGGGCCAGGCCGAGCCAGAGGCCGGCGATCAAGCTGCGGCGGGCCTCCAGAGGGTTATTGGCGCCATGTGCCTGGGCGACCAGCGTGTCCATGCCAAGGAGCATGCCGGTGCCGCAATCGCGATGGGGTAGAAGATCATGGTGCCCAGGCTGCCCGCGCCGAGAGCTGCGGCGCCCAGGCGCCCGGCCATGATGCTGTCCACAATTCCCATGGACATCCAGGCAAGCTCCGCGAGTACCAGGGGCATGGCCAGGCGCAGCATGGGACGGAACTCGCGGCGGAAATCGGAAAGCGGAAGCATGTGGACTCAGGCTTTGGGATGCGCCTTATCGTAGACCGCCATCAGGTCGTGAGGGAGACTTGCGTGTACTTCTGCGTGGTGGAGAGGCGGGCGTGGCCCAGCAGTTCCTGGATGGCGCGCAGGTCGGCGCCGTCGGCCAGCAGGTGGGTGGCGTAGGCGTGGCGGAAAGCTGTGGGGATGCACGGAGGGATCGCCGGCGAGGAGCGTGGCGTAGAGCTTGACGATCACGCCGATGCCGCGCGTGGTGAGACGGTGGCCCGCGGTGGTTGAGGAACACTGCCTTTTCGTCGCGCACCACGGGACGCTCGGCCAGATAGCGCTCCAGCGCCTCGGCGGCCTTGCCCGGAAGCGGCACCTGGCGCTCTTTGCGGCCTTTGCCGCGGACGCGCAGCCAGCGCTCGGAACGGTCGATGTCCTCCAGGTTCAGGCCGACCAGTTCGCTGACGCGCAGGCCGCAGCCGTAGAGAAGTTCGAAGAGGGCGCGGTCGCGCGCGGGAACGGGCGGTCGAGCTGGTCGGCGGCGACGCCATCGATCAGCGTGTTGACCTGGTCTGGCGGTCATGACCTCGGGCAGCTTCTTGGGCGCCTTGGGCGTGCGCACCAGGCGGGCGACATTGAGCGGGACCGATGCCTTCGCGCAGCCATGAAGCGGAAGAGGCTGCGGACGGCGGCGAGCTTGCGGCGGATGGTGACGGCGTCGAGCTGTTGTCCGTAGAGCCAGGCCAGCCATTCGCGGAGCAGTCAGCAGGTCGATGGCGGGCGGCTCGGGCGGCGCCAGGTCCGGTGGCGACAGGTAGGTGAGGAACTGATGCAGATCGGCGTCGTACGCATCGATGGTGTGGGCGGACGATTGCCGGCGCGCGCCAGTTCGGCGAGATACAGATCGATCTGGCGGGCCAGTTCAGACATGGACCTGGAGGTATTCCTCCAGGGCCACCTGGGCGCGGCGGCAGACTTCGGCGTGGCGCGCCTGCTTATCGCGGCGCAGCTTGTGGCGGGTGGCTTCGTCGAGCTGGGGCAGCAGGTCGAAGGTGATGTTGGCGGGCTGGTAATCGGCGGGATCGGCGCCGGAGATGTAATGGCAGAGCGAGCCGAGCGCGGTCTCGCGGGGCAGCGGGCGCGGCTGCTCGCCGGCGTGCGAGAGCAGCGGCATGCATGCCCGCCATCAGTGCCGGTGGCGATGGATTCTACGTAGCCTTCGACGCCGGAAATCTGGCCGGCGAAGAAGACTTCAGGACGCGTGCGCAATTGCAGCGACGGCAGTGAGCAGAGCGGGCGCGTTGATGTAGGTATTGCGGTGGATCTGTCCGAAGCGGAGGAACTCGGCGTTTTCCAGACCGGGAATCAGGCGCAGGACGCGGGCCTGCTCGCCGAATTTCATGTGATTCTGGAAGCCCACCAGGTTGAAGCTCTCGGCGCGCAGATTCTCCTGGCGCAACTGCACCACGGCGTAGGGCCGCCTGCCGGTGCGCGGATCCATCAGGCCCATGGGCTTCATGGGACCGAAGCGCAGGGTGTCGCGTCCGCGGCGGGCGATCTCTTCGATGGGCAGGCAGGCTTCGAAGAACGGAGTGCGGTCCTCTGCGATGTGGGCGGTGACGGTTTTGCGCGCTCAGCAGTTCATCGACGAAGCGCTCGTACTGCTCGCGGTCGAACGGGCAGTTCAGGTAATCGTCGGTGCCATCGGTGGACTTGCCGTAGCGGGAGGCCCAGAAGGCAATGCCGGTATCGACGGTTTCGGCATCGACGATGGGGCTGATGCTGTCGTAGAAGAAGAGACGGCCGGAGCCGGTGAGGCGGGCGATTTCTTCGGCCAGAGCGCTCGCTGGTGAGCGGGCCGGTGGCGATGATGACGATGGCGTTTTCGGGAAGGGTGGTCGACTTCGTCGCGGCGGAGTTCGATCCGGGGCTCGGCGGCGATGGCTTGGGTGACGCCTTCGGAGAAGAGGTCGCGATCTACGGTGAGAGCGTGGCCGCCGGGAACGCGCGCTGTTTGGGCCGCGGCGAGCAGCAGGGAATCCAGGCGGCGGAGTTCCTCCTTCAGAAGCCAGGGCGCGGTGGAAAGGGACTCGCTCTTGAGCGAGTTGCTGCAAACCAGTTCCGCGAGGCGGCCGGTCTGGTGGGCGGGCGTAGGACGCGCGGGACGCATTTCATGCAGGATGGCGGGGAGGCCGCGGCGGGCGATCTGCCAGGCGGCTTCGGCGCCCGCAAGTCCGCCGCCGATGACGTGAATAGGGCTGCTCAATCTTCCAGCATACAGGGTAAGATCGAAGGATGGATTTGAGCCTGGAACGGATCTTCCTCAACCATTCGATCGAGAAATTGAATCAGTACACTGGCCGGATCGAAACGTGCCTGAACATGCTCACCGGCGAGCAGATCTGGGCACGCGGCAACGCCAATGAAAATGCCATCGGCAATCTGGTGTTGCATTTGTGCGGGAACGTGCGGCAGTGGATCGTGGCCGGGGTAGGGAATCGGCCGGACATTCGGGAGCGCGACAAGGAATTCGCGACGACCGGTGGGGTGCCGGCGGCAGAGTTGGTGGCCCGGCTGCGGGCGACGGTGCAAGAGGCGGCGGCAACCATCGAACCGCTCACCAGCGCCCGGCTGGCCGAACCGCGGTGCATACAAAAGTACGACGTGACGGTAATGGAGGCGATTTACCACGTGGTGGAGCATTTTTCCATGCACACGGGGCAGATTCTGTTTGCCACCAAGATGTTGACAGGGAATGACTTAGGGTTTTACCGGCATCTGAGCAGTGCGGCGGCGGCGAGGAGTGAGATTACTCCATAAAGCATGGCGGATTGGGCGACCCACCGTACCAATGCGTCTGCACAGGCGGCGCAACATTTGATAATATTAAGATGCCGAAAGGCGCAACTCCTTTTATGCCTGCAAGTTTGCCCTTGGCGCTCCTGGCGAATACTTCCGCTACCCAGAAGCTGATCCAGCGGCTGAGCGATAACACGTTCGCGGGAATCCACCAGTTGGCATGGTTCGACTGGGCGATGCTGGTTCCTTATTTCGCCATCCTGATTGTCCTTTCGGTCTATGGCATCCACCGGTACGAAATCATTCGCACCTATTTCAAACACCGCAAGAAGGCAGTGCACGAGCCTCCGCAGCGTTTTGCGAAACTTCCGCCGGTGACCATCCAGCTTCCTCTTTATAACGAACGGTATGTTACGGAGCGGCTGATCGAAGAGGTGCTCAAGATCGAGTATCCCAGGGAGTTGCTGCAGATCCAGGTGCTGGACGATTCCACCGACGATACCGCTACTTTCGCCGAGGCGCTGGTGGAACGGTACCGGACGATCGGCTACCCGATTGAATACCATCACCGGTGCAACCGGCACGGATACAAGGCGGGCGCCCTGCAGGAAGGGTTGGAGACGGCGACCGGCGAATTCGTGGCCGTGTTCGACGCGGATTTTTGCCCGCCCGCGGACTTCCTCATGAAGACTGTCCACTTTTTCATGGACCCCACCGTAGGAGTGGTGCAGACCCGGTGGAGCTATCTGAATCGCGATTACAACTTCCTGACGGAAGTGGAGGCGATGCTGCTGGACGGGCACTTCATTCTGGAGCATGGCGCGCGTTCGCGGTCGGGGCTGTTTTTCAATTTCAACGGCACGGCGGGCATTCTGCGGAAGAGCATGATAGCCGATGCCGGCGGATGGCAGCACGATACTCTGACGGAAGATTCGGACCTGAGCTACCGGGCGCAGTTGAAGGGCTGGCGGTTCATGTATCTGCCGGGATTGGATTGCCCATCGGAACTGCCGGTGGAGATGCACGGGTTCCAGGTGCAGCAATCGCGGTGGGCCAAGGGTCTGACTCAGGTGGCGAAGAAGCTGTTGCCTTCGATTCTGAAAGCGGACCTGCCCAAGCGCGTGAAGGCTGAGGCGTTCATGCATCTGACGCCGAACATTTCCTACCCGCTGATGATTGTGCTTTCCATGTTGATGCTGCCGGTGATGATCGTGCGCTTCTACATGGGTGTATGGGAGATGGTGTTTATCGATCTGCCGCTGATTGCGGCTTCGTTCTGGTCGATTTCGCTGTTCTATGTGACGGCCCAAAAGGAACTGTATCCCAAGCACTGGAAGCGCTCGATTCTGATGCTGCCGATGCTGATGGCGGTGGGGGTAGGGTTGACGATCATCAATACGCGCGCCGTGTTGGAAGCGATTTTCGGAGTGCAGACAAGTTTCGCGCGCACGCCGAAGTACGCGATTGGCGACCGGCCGGTCAACCTGGAGACGAAGCAATACCGGCGGCGCAGCGGCTGGCTGCCCTATGCAGAGATCCTGGTGGGTACGTACTTCCTGGCGATGATCGGGTTCGCCATCGAAACGTACAACTACCTTGCGACTCCGTTCCTGGCGTTATTCGTGTTCGGGTACTACTGGGCGGGGTTTGGAACCCTGCACCAGGAGCACCAGAACTACCTGAAATCCCTGAAGCAGCGGAAGCTCGAACTGGCACGGCAAGCCTGACGGACTGAGCTATCCGGTTGTGCGATCCACGATCTGACCGTCGCGCATGTGGACGGTACTGTGACCGTAGGCCGCGGCTTCGGTGTTGTGGGTGATCATGAGGATGGTCTGCCCTGTGCGCTGGTTCAGGTCCCGCAAAATCTCGAGCACGGCGCTGGAGTTGGCCGTGTCCAGATTGCCGGTAGGTTCGTCGGCCAGCAGGATGGCGGGGCGATTGACCACGGCGCGGGCGATGGCGATGCGCTGCTGCTCGCCGCCGGAAAGGGCGTTGGGTTTGTGGTCGAGGCGCTGCGAGATGCCGAGCAGGCGCAGGATCTCCTCGAATTGCGGATCGGTCTTCTGGCTGCCTCCTCCCAAATAGCGAGCTACCGCGATGTTGTCGCGTGCGGTAAGGTTCGGCAGCAGGTTGAACTTCTGAAATACGAAGCCGACGGTGCGCCGGCGCAGGTTGGTACGGCCCGCGTCGGTGAGGCTGGCGAGGTCCTGGTCCATGATCCGGACTTTGCCGGACGTGGGCGGGGTGAGTCCGCCGATGATGTGGAACAGAGTGGACTTGCCCGAACCGGAGGGGCCGACGATGGAGAGGAACTCGCCGGGTTGCACAGCGAGATCGACTCCGCGCAGCGCCGGCACGTCCACTTGGCCCACGCGGTAGGTCTTGCGGAGTTCGTGGATTTCGATCACAGGCGCGCTACTCATAGGACAGTGCCTCGATGGCATCGTGACTGGCGGCATTCCAACCGGGATACAGCGAACCCAGTGCCGCACCCACCATGGTGATTCCGCCTACGATCGGCCACCAGGACATGACGATGATGATGGTCAAAGAGGCCGGAACCAGCGCGCGGATGAGTCCATACGCCACATAACTCATCAGTATTCCCAGGATCGTGCCGCCGATACCCATCACCAGCGCCTCCAGCAGAATGATTTCCAGGATAAACGTCTTACCCGCGCCGATGGCCTTGAGGATGCCGATTTCACGCGTCCTCTGGAGCACCGCCATGTACATGGAAAGGCACACTACGATCAATCCGAATACCACGCCGAGCACTACGATCACGGTGGTGAAGGCGCTTACGCCCTGAATGCGGTTAAAGTCGAACGCGGCAATGAGCTCGGCCATGGTTTCGACGGAGTAACTGGGAAGCAGGGCTTTTAATTCGGAGACTACGGAGGGGATGTTGGCCGGGTCGTCCACCTTCACATATATCTGAGTGACCTTGTTGCGGGCGGCGTCCAGTTCCTGCAAGACGTGGAGCTTGACGGCCATGCGCACCAGTTTTCCGGTTTCGATGATCCCGGCCACATGCCACATCCGGTTCAGCACCTTGACCGAGCTTCCCACTTCTGCCTTTTTCTGTTGGGCCACGTACCGGTCGAGCAGAATATCGTTATCGGCTTCGAGTCCGTGGCCGGAAAGGTATGTGAAGCCTCCGGTAAACTGATTGAACGCCTGCATATCGATGCCGGTAACCACTAGTGGCAGTTCGATATTGTGGTTGATCACTCCCATGGCCATGCGGATGTGAGGTCGTTTTTCGATCACGCCCGTCAGGCTTTCGGGGACGGAAGCGCCGCTGAACGTGAGCGCGCTGCTGGCCGTGGAGCCGCGAACCACAATATCGGCGCCCGCGCCTCTCTGGCGCCGCTGTGTATCTTCCGACATTCCATGGGTGAGCCCGACCAGCGACAGGATCAACGTGACCGGGCCGGCGATGAGCAGGACACTAAGCAGGCTGCGCACCGGGCGGTGCTTGAGATTTTCCAGAACGAGTTTGGCGATCACTTATTCTTTCCGGGAGGTGGCGGTGGGGTCTTGGAGGGCGGCTGTCCCACCACTTCCAGGGTAGACCCTTCGGGTTGAGTCAACTCAAATTTATCATCCGGGACGCCCTTGTTGATATCCATTTTGACGATGTCGATAATGACGCCGTATTCGTCGCGCGGACGGTTGATTTCGATGTGCTTGGGGAACGGCACGTTATCGTAGGCGTGCCACTGCGAATAGCGGGCGTCGGTGAGGATGTTGCCGGAGTCATCGAAGATCAGTTGCCGCGACATTTGCAGATCCACGCGGCTGAACCAGATGGAGCGCGCCGGCTGGAGTTTTCCCGCGACGTCATGCAGCGCGATCAGGATGTAGAAGGCGTTGTTCTCATCGGTCAGGTTGATCATGGTGAGTTGTTCGGTCTTGGGATCGACCGGGCGCACCAGCAATCCACTCACAAAATGTTCCGGGCGTAGATTTTCCAGCTTATTTTTGGATGGCGCCTCAACGGCGTTGCGACCCACGATAAAGCGATTCTGGGTGGCGATGTAGAGTTTGAAATCGGCGCCGTCGGAGACCATGTCGAAGGCGCGGGTACGCACCAGGGGCGCCAGTCCCAGAATGTGAATCTCTGCCGGCTTACGGAAGTAGATGTAGGCGCGGACATCTTTGTACTCGGTAATGCGGTTCTTTTCGGCGCTTCCCAGGGAAGGCGCCATGTCGACGGTGGCGTTAAAATCGTGAACGGCACTATACTGTCTGGAAATCGCCTCGATGAGCGCCGGCTGGTCTGCGGTAAGCAGTTTCTGGTTCGGATTGGCACCGGCTCGCCCAAAGGGAAGATGATGGGCGAGACAGGACGAAAGGACAGCCGAGGTCAGGCAGAGCAATAAGATAGCAACGGGAGTACGCCTGAGCATGGTTCTTCTCATTGTAACGGGCGGAGAAACGGCGCTGTCAATTTGTTACGGCCCGGGCGTGTGATATACTCGATTAACGGATGGGCCTGTGGCGCAGTTGGGAGCGCGCTTCCATGGCATGGAAGAGGTCGCGAGTTCGAATCTCGCCAGGTCCACCAAAGTACTTCTACCTACAAACCCACGGCTAAAGAATCTTCGCGCCTTTTGACAGATTGTGCCGTGCACACAAGAACTCAACGTTCTCTGGTTTGACCGAAGTTCCACCCAACGAATAGGGGAGTTCGTGGTCAAAGTGGAGTTCATCGGTCGCGCCGCAGACGACGCACTTCCCGCCATCGCGTTTCCAAACCTCCATTTTGACCGACGTGGGAATTAGCCGTCGCCGCTGTCTATGGGTGGCGCCCGGAGCCCATCCGGCCCTCGAAATATCAATTGTACTTGGCGGCGCGGCCAGCATCATGGTTAGCGTCTTCCAACTGCTACACCTTGATGTCGCCCGAAGGAGAATCTGACCCAAGCGGAAAGAAACCAGCTCCAGGAATCGCTTCGGAAATCCAGCGCGAGTTCGGCAACTAATCCCCGAAGTCGGATTGAAGGTCCGCTCGGGGATTGCCTGCTTGATTCGGTGAAGGAACTTCAGGCGCATCTTCGGGGCGAGATCAAATTGAACGACATCCTCGCCCCGGTGAGGAACCACACACTGTGGCACAATCGAACCATGGCGGGAAACAACCGGCTGGTGCTCATAGCCGGATTTGGCGGGCTTTTGCTGCTGATGGCGTTCGGCGGCTTCGATGGGATGCAGGCACTGCGCCATATTCAGACTTCCAATGATTTGATCCGCGAGGATTTTCTTACGCGGACCCGACTGCTGGAACGAATTCGCGCCGATGTTTATGTCACCGGCACTTATGTCCGCGACTACCTGCTGGAACCGGAGGCGGGCAAGGCGGAGGGGCATCGTGACAGCCTGCTGGAGAGTCGCACGGATATGGACCAGGCGATGGCCAAGTATCGTTCGATGTTGACCCCGCAGGAGGCCGGGCCATTCCAGATACTCACCGGAGAGCTCTCCGAGTACTGGAACCTGCTGCAACCGGTGGTGGGCTGGGGCCCGGAGCAGCGTAAGGACGCAGGCTATCTGTTTTTGCGGGATGAGGTATTTCCGCGGCGTCAAGCCATGTTGCACATCGCCGACCAGATCGGCGCGATCAACGAATCCCAGATGAATGCGGGTAAGGCGCGCGTGGAGCAGATCTTTACCCAACTGCGCCGGCGGATGAGCGTAGTCATTGCGCTGACCACGGGGCTTGGCATTCTGCTGGCGTCTTTCAGTATGCGTAGAATCCTGGGGCTCGAAGCGGAAACCGCGCGTCACATCTCGGAACTCTCGGGCGCCAGTCAGGAGTTGCAGCAGCTTTCCGCCCGCCTGGTGGAGGTGCAGGAAAATGAACGGCGATCCATCTCGCGCGAATTGCATGATGAGGTAGGACAGGCCCTCACCGGGGTCCTGGTGGAAATGGCTAACCTGTCGACCTTGATTCGCGCCGGCGACAAGGCGGCGCTCACCGCCAAGGCCGATGAGATCAAACATGAGGTGGAGAACTCCATCAGTGTGGTCCGCAACATGGCGCTCCTGCTGCGGCCTTCCATGCTCGACGATTTGGGACTGGTGCCGGCTCTTCAGTGGCAGGCGCGCGAGGTCTCCAAGCGTAGCGGCGTATGGGTGAAAGTGGCCGCTGAAGGGGTATCCGAGGAGTTGCCCGAAGAACACAAGACTTGCATTTACCGGATTGTGCAAGAGGCTTTGCACAATTGCGTCCAGCACGCCGGGGCCCGCAATGTAACGGTCAGGGTACAGCAGGATCCGGACAAACTACTGCTTTCGATTGAGGACGACGGCAAGGGTTTCCGCCCCCTTCAGGAGAAAGGCATGGGATTATTGGGTATGCAGGAACGGGTGAGTCATCTAAAAGGTACATTTGCGGTGAAATCCGAACCGGGACACGGGACGGACCTGCGGGTCACGTTGCCGCTATGAAGAACATACGGATTCTGCTGGCGGACGATCATACCGTGGTCCGTAAGGGGCTCCGGTTGCTGCTGGAGAGTCAGCCTGGCCTCACCGTAGTCGCAGACGCAGCCGACGGGCGCGAGGCACTCGCGCTGGCGGAGCAGCATACACCGGACGTGGTGGTGATGGATGTGGCCATGCCGGCGCTGAACGGCATCGAGGCCGCGCGGCAGATTCTGTCGAAACTGCCGAACACCGCCGTGGTCTTCCTGAGTATGCATGCCGACGAAGGGTACGTGCTGAAAGCGCTGAAAGCGGGAGCGCGCGCCTATCTGCTGAAGGATTCCGCCGAATACGATCTGATCAACGCGGTGAAGGCGGTGACCGAAGGAAAGGCGTTCTTCAGTCCCGCCATCAGCAAGATGCTGGTGGAGGACTACATGCGGCAGATGCAGGAGCGGGCGGTGGAAGACAGCTACGAACTGTTGACCACGCGCGAACGCGAAGTGCTGCAACTGCTGGCGGAAGGCAAGAACAATAAGGATGTGGCTTCGATCCTGAATCTCAGCCTGTATACCGTGGAGACGCATCGCAGCAACATATTCCAGAAGCTGAATCTGCACAGCGGCGCGGAACTGATTCTGTATGCCATTCGCAAGGGAGTCATCAGCTAGTGAAGCAGCACCGATTCCAGGTGACTACGCAGTGGACCGGAAACCTGGGGACGGGCACTTCCGCCTACCGGGCGTACAGCCGGAATCACGAGGTGAGCGCGCGCGGGAAGGCCACCAGCATTCCCGGCTCTTCGGCGGTTGCCCTTGGCGACCAGAGCCGTTACAACCCCGAAGAACTGCTGGTGGGCGCGCTTTCGGCCTGCCACATGATGTGGGTGCTGCACCTTTGCGCCGATGCCGGTATTGTGATTACCGAATATGCGGACGATGCGCTGGGAGAGATGACGGAACATGCCGGCGGCGCCGGCGAATTCACACGCGTGGTGCTGAAACCGCGGATGCGGATTACCGATGCCTCGCGGGTGGAAGAGGCGGCGAAAATGCACGATAGGGCCCATCACGTCTGCTGCCTGGCGCGCTCCATGAATTTCCCGGTCGAGCATCAGGCCGAAATCACCGTCGGATAACAGGGTCGGTCCGCCTTCTTGACACCCCGTTTCATCCCGTGAGAACATACCGCCATGCGACATGTCGTTGACAAGCATGAGCCGCTCAGCGAACCAGTTTTCCTGATTCTGACGAGCCTGGCGGAAGGGCCGCAACACGGATACGCCATCATCAAGGACATCGAGGCTTTGAGCGCGGGGCGAGTCCGGATGAGCACGGGGACTCTGTATGGCGCGCTGCGGCGCATGCTGGAGGATCGATGGATCGAGCCCTTCGAAACGGACGACACCTCACGCGACAAACAATCGTACCGGCTGACTCCGGCCGGACGGGCCAGATTGGCGGCCGATCTGGATCGCCTGCGGTCCCTGGGTCGCGCAGCGGCGGCCCGGTTGAGGATCAAAGAGGCATGAATGTATGCTGCGGATGTTTGATTTTTTGATGATGCTTTATCCCGCGGAGTACCGCGCTGAGTTCGGAGACGAAATGCGGGCGGTGTTCGTGGCGCTGGCGAACTCGCGGACGCCGGGATGGTGGTTTTTGTGGAATGAGTACCGCGGTGGAAGTGCGATGCCGGCATTTTGCCCAACTCTCGCCCTCGCTTGCGGGGGGCGCGGTTTTCGCGTCCGGCATGCAGTTCCTGGTGTATTGGCGCCTGTTGCCGGGCAGGGGCAGGAGCCTGGCGCGGATGCTCGAACAGTTTGTTTCCCGTCTGTTGGCGGTTTGCGTGTTGGTTGGCATCGCCGCGGGCCAAACGGCGAAGCAGGATGCTTCCCCGCTGGAACTCGCGCGGAGCATTTACAGTAGCTCCTTTACCGCCCTGCGCGAGGCCAGGACAATAGAAGACGTGCGCAAACTCTCTGATAGTCTGGATGCGCCGGAGTGGATCGGCGTAGATCGTTTTGGCCGCACCATACTCACTAAACAAGATGCGGATCGGGATTTAGAATCGCTGCTGGCCCTGCCGCCCGAACGGCGCGTTACCGGCATGGACATTCTCTGGGCGGAGCGGGATTAGGAGCGACTGATCGTGGTTGCCTGGATGACGCCGAATGTTGCGGAACGAATCGATGCCGGGGGCGAGTTCGGTCCCGAGGGTGCGAGTCATAAGCTCACGCGCGGCACTTTGATTCGAGATGTGTTTGTGAATACCGCTGACGGGTGGCGGCGCATCCGGCACGACAAGCTGAGCGCCTGACGATATGGTGCAGGCGGTGGATGGTGTGGCGCGGATTGTGCCGCCGCTGGACGAGGAGCATCGGGCGGCGCCGGCGCGGTAGCTACGAGTGGCGCTCGTATTCGGCGTTGAATTCGCAGCCGATCAGTGCGATCACCGCCATCATATACATCCACACCAGCAGGGCGAGGGCCGCGCCCACAGAGCCGTAGAGCACGTTGTAGTGCGCGATGTGGGTGACGTACCAGCCGAAGCCTGAGGTCGCCAGCAGCCACAGAATGGTGGCCAGTACGGCTCCGGGCCACACAAAATGCCAGCGCTGCCGGCGATACGGTCCGAAGTAATAGAGCAGCGAGGTCACCAGCACCGTGGTCGCGAAGCTGAGCACATAGCGGGCCACCCGGCTGACTAACTGCCAGACCCAGGCAAACGGAGTGAAGATAGGGTCTACCTTCATGACATGC
The DNA here is from genome assembly GCA_963835555.1 of uncultured Solibacteraceae bacterium. Lineage (GTDB taxonomy): Bacteria > Acidobacteriota > Terriglobia > Bryobacterales > Bryobacteraceae > Sulfopaludibacter. Next base: position 167,295 of record CAWIGC010000007.1, read on the forward strand.
AGCACGACGCGTTCGATCTGCCCGCCGAACAGGATGAGGACGGAGGCGAAGACCAACGGCACGGCGGCGAGCAACACCAGGGCGATGGCCACGCCGCTGCCATGCAGAAAACTGCGATCGCGCGGAACTTTGTATGCCGCCTGGAAGCCCTCAATGAGGCTCTTGATGACGCTGGAAGCGGCCCAGAGCGAAACCAGGCCGGCGAGGATCAGCAGGTATACCGGCCGCGCTCCGGTGACCCGGAACTGGCGCACCACCAGGTCTTCGGTGCCGGGCGGAACGATCTGCGACAGCGCATCTTCCAGGGTGTTGGAGACAAACTCGGCGCGCGTCTGCACCAGGATGGTGGCGGCGGAAGTGAGCACCGGAAAGAACGATAACAGCGCGGAGTAGGCTGCGCCTTTGGCGATGGAGAAGCAGTTGTCGTCAATGGCCGCCAGCACGCAACGGCGCAGCAGCCAGCCGAGGGTGCCGGGATTCCTGAGTAGCGAACGGCCCGTCGAAGTGGCCACAGGCTCAGTATAGCGGGCTGGAAAGCAGCCCTTCGGCGCGAACATTCCAGGCTTCCGGAAACGCGGAATGGTGCGCCATGTGGGCCACGGCCAGCAGCAAGCCACCGTTGCCGGGCAGATAGAGCGGCAGGTTGGGGCGCTGCCAGTTATGCCCGTTGGGCAGCCAGGTGTTTTTCGGCGTGTGCATCATCAGCGCGTCCATGGCAAGCGAGCGTTCTCCCAGGCTGGCGGCGGTCATCGCGACCATGGGGAAGTCCCAACCCCAGGTGTCCTCCCATTTCCACTCGGCGAAAACTCTCTTGAGGGTGCGGCGCATGGTTTCGCGATCGACTTTGGCTCCGGGGAGCACGCCGAGCGCGCCCAGCATGGAGGGATGGTCGCGATTCCGTTCCGTGAACGTCTGCGGGCAGTTCTCGTGAGCCAGGTAGACGCCGTCTTTGACGGGGAGGGCGGCGAGTGCAGTGCGCACTTTGTCCCACCCGGCATTCCGCGGACATACCGAGGCGTGTGCGCCAGCGCTGGGCTGCCTCCAGGGCATCGGCCCAGTATTCGAGTTCGAAGGTGGGGTTCCAGGTTTCGCGCGGCGGATGGTTTTCCTGCGCCGGGATCACCGGGGGGCCCAGCACGTAACGGTTCGTCGCGGAATCGTAGTGCGCAAACGACGCCATGAAATCGGCGGACGCGAAGACGATGTCGCGGTAGCGAGCCAGGGTTTGCGCCGTCGGGCGGGCGCGGTAGCACCATTCGGCCATGTGGATGGGATGGGGCTGCTGCCAGAGGAGCAGCGGGCCGATGGGCGAAGGACTGTCGCGGCCATCCGGCGCGGTCATTTTGGGCCAGCGCGCCCCGGCATATCCCTGCTGGTTCGCCCATGCGCGAGCCGCGGGCAGGATTTCGGCGTACCAGCCGAGGCTGCGCTCCAGGAGCGGCGCGCGGCCCCAGGCGGCGAAATGAGCGGCGTGCCAATAGTGCATTTCCAGGTGGAACTTGCCGTACCAACTGTTGCAGGTGAGGCCGGTCTCCTGCGGCGGCAGGGAGCCGGCGCACTGGATCCGGGTCTGGTATTGGGAAAGCACGACGCGGCGTTCGAGTTCGGGGGCCGCCGCCAGATCGATAGCGCCGCCGCTGTTCCAGAATTGGGGCCAATAAGTGCGGCTTGCGGCGAAGGCCTCGGTGGCATCCGCTCCCGCGCCCTGAAAGGCGCAGACGAACGCCAGTCTTTCCCCAGTTGGGTGCAGCACAAAGCGGTGCGGACCTTCACGTTTCATTGCGGCAGGCGCCTGCCACGCAATGCTGACGGAGTAGCGGTCGCGATCCAACTCGCGGGCGATCTCGACTCGTTGCGGCGCGTGGGCGGTCTCGGTGGTCCGGTGACGCTCCGGGTGCGTCCAATCGGCGGCATTCATGTTGCCGGAGCCGTATGGAAACTCGAAGGCGACCGCTAGCGGTGCGTTCACGGTAACGGCCAGCAGGTCGCGCGTGGGGTGGCAACAGGTCTCCACCACGATCTCGCGGCCCTGATGACGGAACTCGCTGCGCAGGACGCCGGTCCAGAGATCCAGCGTCTGCCTGATGTTGGTGACCGCCTCCGGATCGTCGAACAGGAAGCCGATTTTTCCCAGGTGCAGCCGGTGCGGGTTTTCGCGGAGCCAATCGTACAACTGCTTCTGGCCGCTGGAACTGGTGGGATAGCCCACCTTGCGCCCGAACGTGTCGTACTCCGTCAGGTGGAAATCGGCGAAGGTCTGCCCGGAGGGATTGGGGACGGTATGCCAGCCCCACTGCGACATGGTGCAGAGGGGCATGTGATTTTCGTAGAGTTGGGGGAAGGTCTGCAGCCCGGTCACGTCGGCAGTGAAGGCGAATTCGCCGTTGCCGACAGAAAGGGGCGAGCGCGGATCGATGGCGGTGAGGGTGGGATTGTGGCGGGAGACGACCGCGCGCCGGTCGATGCGCGGCGCGGACTGTGCCGCCAGAGCGGCGGGCACGGCGGCCAGAAAATGACGCCGGGACAGAGTCATGGCTACTTGAGGACAACTTTGGCGGTGCCGGTGTTATTGGCGCTGTCGGCCACGCGAATCACTATCAGGTGCTCGCCGGGGGGAAGGGCGGTCAGGTCCAACGCGAACTTCTCCCGTTGCGAATCGATAACACCGTCGGCCGCTTCCACCGGAACCCAGGCCTGGGCATCCAGCGAATACTCGCAGCGGCGCAGGGGCGACGCGGCGTCGGATGCCTGCCATTCGATGTGAGCGGCTCCGGCGGAGTAGCGCGTTGCGCCAAGTGCGATGGCGGGCGGGGTGTTATCGATCATCACCGGCGCGCTCACCAGTTGCGCATCGCGCGCGGAAGAAGGCGGGTTGGATTCGCGATCGGACGCGGTGACGCGGAAATAGTATTTGCCATCGGCGAGCACATCGGCATCGAAGGTAAGGGTGTTGTCGTGAGATGCGGACTTGAGCAGCTTCCACTGGGTTTCGTCTTCACCGCGGAAGTATACGGCGTAGACCAGTCGATCGCCATCGGGATCTTCCGCCTGCCAGGTCAGAGTGATCTGCTGCGTAGAGGCGCGTGAGAGCGTCTGGGTGGATGTGCCGGCGGAGGTGGAGGGGGCGGTATCTCCGGAATCGGTGACGGTCACGCTGTACGCGGTGGATGGGGCCGTCGACGCGGTGCGGGAGGCCTGCGCGCTGGGAACGGACTGGGTAATTACATTGATGCTGCGGATCACCGGCGGTGAGTTTTGCGGCAGGTAGGCCAGAGTTACGCTGTTCAGCAGCGGCGTCGCGCCGTTAGTGCCGCTCATCTCAGCTTTCCATTCGATGAAGCGGGAGTTGGGGCTGGGAATCCGCGAGCCGGCTGGATCGGTGAGGGGCTCGGACCATTCGCTCCAGGTGCGATCCGGCTTGGCGGAATTGCCGGAGCGGGTGCGGAAGGCTAACTTGCAACCGGCCGGCAGGTCGGCGCGCCAACTGATGCTGCCCCATCGCGACGCGGTGCCGGAATCATGCACCGGCGCTTCGTAGGAGCCGCTCGGTCCGGGTCCTTCCCCCAGGCGGAAGATGCGGCCCATGTTGCCGGTGGCCGCGAGGACGGAATGATCGGAAGGCAGCAGGCGCGTGGTTTCGCCCTCTTTGGTCTCCATGACCAAGGTGACCCGGCGATCCGGCGCCAGACCGTAGATGCGCCCGTTTTGATCGGTGGAAAAGAGAATTTGCTTTTCCAGCGCCAGCACGTCGTACACGTTCTCTTCTTTGGAACTCCAGAGCGTCTCGACGGTGTTATCGGGGTTGATGCGGTAGACTGCGGACTTTTCGACTCCGCTCACGTCGATCGAGGGGCTGGTCTGGCCCGTAGTCTGGGCGGCGGCCCCGGCGATGGGCTGCGCGGGAGTGGCGGTGGGAGGTTTGATCTCAGCGCCCGGAGTGTTGCTTTGCGCTTCCACCGTAATGGTGGTGGTTACGGCAGTGCCGGTATTGGAGGTAACGTTTTGCGAGGCTTGGGATGCGGCTTGCGTCTGTTTCGCGATGGAACCTCCCAGTGCTGCCGCGTAGACAGTGCCATCCGGCATGGGCACGATGGCGCGAATTTCCGGCAGGTTGGCGTCATACAGCACAAAGGCTTTGTCTTTGGCGGAAATGCGGTAGAGGATGCCGTTGGGTTCAGTGCCGGCCAACAGGCGGCCGGCGGAATCGATGGCAAGGCCGGTGATGTGGGATTGGCCGGTATCGTAATAAAGCTCGCCCTTGCCGGGGGCTTCGACGCGATAAATCTTACCCTGGTCGCCGGTGCCGACATAGAGGACACCGTCCGGACCGACGGTTAGCGACCAGATGTAGCGGGCATGCGGATCGAAGTATTCGGTCGCGGCGCCCCCTTCGATGCGATACACCTTGCCATCCGGAGAGGTGCCGGCGTAGACGATGCCGGACTGGTCTACCGCGATGGCGAAGACCTCCGGCTGCTCCGCGGTCCAGAGCAGGGAAGACTTACCGGCGGGATCGATTCGGTAAACGCGGCCACGGTTGCCGGTGGCGGCATAGAGCGAACCATCCGGCGCTTCGGCGACGCTCCAGATCACCGGTTGATCGGAAGAGAAGATGGTGTCCAGCTTAGGCGCCAGCGACAGGCGGCCTTCGCGGCTGAGGGAGATGCCGGCGAAGCGGCCGCGAATAAAATCATTGTACGAGTTCATTTCCCAGGCGGCGGTGCCGCTGGCGAAGGCTCCTGGAGACGTGCCGATGAGTATTGCCGCGAGCAGAACGCGGCCCGAGTGGCGCATGAATGCAATCATTCCTTAACTTCCACCTGAATGGTTTTGACGCCGGAGATCACCATATCGCCGCCATCGATTTCCATCTCGGCGATTTTGGAGTTGCGCAACTGGGTGATGCCCGCCTGGCTGGTCTGCGAACCTTCGAGGATGAGGGCGATGGAAGCGGGCGGACCCGGCAGGTCGGCGCCCTCGAGTTGGAAATTAGGCTCGGCGCGCCAGATGCGAACGTACGCTCTTGTGTTGGGATGGAGATCGTTAACCGAGGTGATCAATTGACCCGGGGTGCGCGGGCTGGCGGTGAGGATCTGGCGAAAGTCGCTGAGGTTGGCGGTGTTGGCATCGGAGACGGTGAAGTACAGAGGTCCGCTTTCAGCGCCGACTGGCACCTGGTATTCCACACGGCGCATGGTTTCGGCGCCGTTTTCGCCGGTAAGCAGGACATTTAACTGGACCTTTTCTCCGGGGCGAACTTCACGGCGGGAAGCCATCACGGAATCGATGGTGAGCTGTTTTTTCTGGTCGAAGGCTTCGATTTTGAGCGCGACCTTTTTTAATTTGAGCGCCGCGAAGCCGCTTTGCATCACGTAGGCCAGGGGGATTGCGGTGTTGAGCGAGACCTGCATGGCGGCTCCGTTATCGGCGGCGAACATATTGTTCAGCTTCACCGGAGCGGGCCCGTTCTGAAATTCGATTTCGCCGCTGACCCGGAGGGATGCGGCGCCCACGGTACGCTCGGTGGAATCGATGGCGGAGTAGACCGCCATCTGCATGAGCAGCGGCGAGAGCAGGGGATCATCGACCATCTGCATTTGATAGTTTTCAATAGGGCGGTTGCCACGCGAGATGCCGACGGAGACCGGCACCATGGCGGCGCGCTTGCCGAGTTGCCCGGTGATGGCGGTATTGCGGTCCTCGTCCATGGTGCCCATCCACTCTTTGGAGGTGGCGAGTTTGAAGGACGTGTTGACGTTGGGCAGGAGCGTGATGACTTCCGCGCGCGCGAAGGGCAGCGCGGTGGCGCCGATATCGAGGAAGCGATGGCCGAATGCGTAGATGCGCGAGCCATCGATGTAGGTGACGGTGCCGGCGGCGCCGACGCTGAGGTCGCCGGCCATCAATTGGACGGAGATCATGGAGCCCGGATGCAGGTCGGCGGGGTTGCCCATTCGATTCTGGAGATCGGAACCCATGGTAACGGCCTGTCGGGGTTCGAGGCCAAGGGTGCGGAGTTGCGGCGCGAAGGCGTCGAGTGTGGCACGGCTGAACCCTCCGAATGAGAGGGGCGTGGCAATCTCGATCATCCGGTCGCTGCCCCTGGGTGGGGCGGGCTGGCGTGGGGTGAGAGTGCGGGTGAGATCCTGCGATGCGAGGGCGAGGGCCAGACGCCGGTTGTTCGCGAAGGCGGGAGTGGTGGACGCTATAGCGGAGGGCCGGACCATATCCTCGATGGGGCGGATGGCGGCGATCGGGTCCTTGGCGAAGGGGAAGGCCATGGCAACCGCGCCGGCGAGTTTGCCATCGATGTAGACCGGGCTGCCGCTCATGCCTTCCATGACGCCGGTATGTTCGAGGGGGCCGCCGGAGAGGCGGGCGAGGATAAGGGACTCTTTGGGGCCGAAGTTGTCGAGTATGCCGAGAATTTCGACGCTGAATTCTTCTACACGATCACCGGAGAAGACGGTGCGGCCGGTGCCGACCATGCCGGGTCGGATGTCCTTGAGAGGGAAGAAGGAAGATGGCGTTTGGGCGAGGAGGGGGAGCGCGAGCGCCAGAAGCGCGGGCAGGGAAAAGCGAGGCACACCCTTATTGTAATCGCGAGGGAAGGAGGATGCAGAAATTCGGACAATTGATTGACCAGGAGTTAGGGGTAGGTTACGATAGAGGTGCGGGGTGGAGCAGTCTGGTAGCTCGTTGGGCTCATAACCCAAAGGTCGAAGGTTCAAATCCTTCCCCCGCAACCAATCTTATCAATAGGTTACGCGGATCTTCGGGCGTACCACAAACTCCCATTAACTCCCAATAACAGCTTTCGGCTTCGTCTGGCCGACGTTTTCCTCTGATTTGCACGGACTTTCTAAGGACCAATTCAACAACCTTGCGTGTGGGCCTGACGCTTGGTGTCTGTCATGGCCTTGCCGTAAATGTTCATCGTGGTCTGGATGCTGGCGTGCCGCATCAACTCCTTTTGGACGGTGAGAGGCGCCCCAGTGTCGTCCAGCCACGACCGGTAGCTGTGCCTAAAGGTATGCCAGCCGATACCGTCGCCGATCTTGGCCGCGATACCGGCTTTGCGGATGTACCTCTTCTGGATCTCCTCCTGGTGGTACGGCCGGCCCGTGCGCGGGTTGGCAAACAACCACCCTTCCGGCGTGGAGAAGGCCCGCTCCTTGTGCAGCATCAACGCCTCAACCAGCGCAGGATCGAGAGGAACGGTGTCCCGTGAATACTCGGTCTTCACGTTCCCAACCCGCCCGTGAACGATGCCTCGTTGAATCAGCAGCGTGAGTCCAATAAAATCGAAATCCCGCCACCGTAGCGCGACGATCTCGCTCACGCGAAGGCCCAGGCATCCAGCGATTAGGACCATTGTCCGGAAGGGTTCCCGGATCAGCGGCACCAACAACTCGAACTCCTCTGGTGCAAGAACGCGAGGCGTCTTGAGGCGCTTCGTCCCACCCTTCACCCGAACCAGTTTGATGGGATTCTTGTCCGTCAGTTCCCACCTCTCCGCACACTGAAAAATAGTGTGCATTAAGCTCTTTACGTGGCTTCTGGTCTTGGGGGCAAGATCCAAACTCCTGAGCCAATCCTCGACCGCCATCGACTTGATGGCACTCAGAGGCGTCAGCGCCCATCGTGGTTTGATCTGATTTTTGATGAGAGATTTATACGCAGCCCTGGTTGAATACTGTTCGGGCATCTCTTCCTGCTCGTATCGGGCGATCACGGCTCCAAACTCCGCAGCATCAGCCGCTGCCGGTTGGTCTGCGTTGAGCCGCAACAGGATCGCCTGCACCACCGACGACTTCCTCGCAGCGGTTTCGGTCGGATACTCTTGCAGTGTTCCGACCGTGGCGGCCCGGCGTTGGCGTTCCCCCTGGCCGTCCGTTTCGTAATAGCGAAACTCCCAAACCTCCTTTCCTTTCTTCCGTTCTTTGGTTTCCAGACTTCCATACTGATATCGTGTGCGCGTGAACAACGAAAACCTTCCTTTCGCGTTAACGGCACGAGTGGCGCTTTGAGCATACGCCAGAACGGAGCCACTCGTCCAGGGCCGAGGCCCGGAAGCGCCAGAGGTCGCCGATGCGAAACGCCGGAACCGATCCCTCGCGCGCCATCTTCTGAAGCGTCTTTGGGTGAATTTGGAGCAGCCCGGCTGCTTCTTCGGTGTTCAGAACCCGTTCAAACGTCATCGCCGGCGGTTCGGGTTCTCGTAAATCCAGCGCCGGCTGCACAACCGCTTGATGACTCATTTGCATGTTTTCCTTTGCCGTTGAGCTGCTAGAGCTCATCCTTTCCTCCCGAGACCGGTTCCGATTCCGTCCGCGGCGATTCGAGATCGAATCTGAAAGCGCCGATCCAAAGATTCGAGGCGCTCCAGGGCATCCAACAGCTGCAGGCCTACCTCGCGCATATGAATGCAGGGTTCTGCAAACTGTTCCGCGTGCTTGATCGCAAACTTGATTCGATCAATTGCGACCCGAGCTTGATAGGCCATCTCGAATTCAAGTGCTGAGGGCCTCGATCTCACTTCTGCTTCGAGAAATTGATGAATGATCTCTGAACTCATTCCAACCCCTTATGCAGCCAAGGCCGTCCGCCTGCCAAATCCGCCGCTGCTTCTCGGTCGGTTGATGGAAGCTCTTGGGCACCGAGTGCCGAGCCCAAAGTGCTGCGCCCGGGACTCTGAATAGGAGCGGTATTCGTTGACTCCATGGTTATTTGTAAGGCATTCGGGGGAGTTGCGCCAAAAGTCTATCGGGTCGTGTTGTAGGACTTGGAGTTCCGGAGTCTGACCGGGGTCCGCGCCACATCCGAGATGCGCATCCTAACGGTCGCTGCTTGAAGTGGTTGGCCCGATCACCACCGCGCTCATCCGGCCCCGGAACGACAGTTCATATTCCCAGGTCTTCCGGCGCATACTGCTCGTGGTGAATGGCGAGCGGAGCCACCACAAAAGGGCTGGTGAGGCATGGACATCCCGATTCTGATCTCAGCGCTTCATGAAACACTGATGGCGAATCAAAGAGCCAGCGGAACTTGGGGATATCGCGGCAATCAGGACTCGGTCGAATCCACATGCCTCGCGATATTGGCATTGCGCCAGCAGCCGAGCATCGAACTTGCGCGGGCGATGCAAGCACTCCTGGGTCTTCAGAACGCAGACGGAAGTTGGCCAGCGTTCACGGGCGACGAGCCAGAGGGGTGCTGGACAACTGCCCTTGCCGTCCTGAGCCTAATGCGGGACGGGGCACGCAACGAAGCACCTGGCATCGGGAGTCCAGTGGCTCTTGAACGCGCGAGGCCGCGAAGCAAACTGGTTGTGGCGCTGGAAACTCCGCACGTTCGACAACAAGGTGCAGTTCGATCCAGCCAAGTTCGGCTGGAGCTGGGTTTCAGGTACAACGAGCTGGGTAATCCCGACTGCATTCGCCCTGATTGCCCTTCAACAGGCCAGGCAGCGTGGCTATGACAACACTGCCCGGCTCACTGAGCGGGTCGACCTCGGCACCAGCATGCTCCTCGACCGAATGTGCCCCGGCGGCGGATGGAATTCTGGAAATGGCGTCGCATTTGGCGTGCCGCTCACGCCGCATCATTGACGCAACCTCAATCGCCCTGCTGGCCCTGATAGGCCATGAAAAGGAACAGGGGGTTCAGAGATCACTCCACTGGCTGGTGAACCGTCTTGCGGGATGTCCATCGCCATACAGTCTGGCCTGGGGTGTCCTTGCGATTGCAGCATACCGACGCATCTGTCCGGAAGCCAGGGAGAGTCTGCGCGACAGGGCGGAAGAACTGATGCGGCTGACCGAGGATGCGGCGAGTATCGAGGACAACTGCACTCTCGCGGTAAGCGCCCTAGCGCTTGAGGCGGTGAATGGAGACAGCGTGTTTGAGGTGCGAACGTGATGAATCCGGATCGTCGGAGGCTGATAATCAGTGCCGCTGGGGTAGCTGTCGGGGGAATGGCGACAGCGCGCCTCCTCCCCGAAGAGATGCTGCTGCGAGACCGACGCCCTCGGCGCTCGCGTGTAGCGATCATCGCCGCGCAGGAATACTCAGAGAGTCTCGAAGGGGTGCTGGTGTCGGGCCTTCGGGAGTTTCACCTGAACTTGCGCGGAAGATCCGTACTGCTCAAACCGAACCTAGTGGAATACATCGCTGGCGTGGAAGTCAATACGAATCCCGTGCTGGTAAGTGCAGCGGCGCAGGCATTTCTCAAGCTGGGCGCCGACAGCGTCGTAGTGGGAGAGGGTCCTGGGCACCAGCGAGACACATATCTGGTGCTCGCCGAGAGCGGGCTCGCAGATCAACTGCGCAGCCAGAAGATCAGTTTCGTCGATCTGAACCGCGACGAATTGTTCAAGGTGCCAACGAGAGCCACCTACACGGGTCTGGAACACTTATGGCTGCCTGGGACCGTACTCAAATCTGACTTCGTGGTGTCGATGCCGAAGATCAAGACCCACCACTGGGCTGGCGTTACCTTGAGCATGAAAAACATGTTCGGGGTAGTGCCGGGCACAAAGTACGGCTGGCCGAAGAATGTTCTGCATTGGAAGGGAATCCACCGGAGCATTCTCGATATTTGTGCGACGGCTCCAATGCATTTCGTCATCGCGGACGGCGTTGTGGCGATGGAAGGTAACGGGCCGCTGCACGGAACTCACCGGCATCTCGGGAAGATCGTTCTCGCCGACGATCCCGTAGCCGCGGATTTCACGTGTGCGCGCCTGATGGGTCTCGATCCACATCGTGTCTGGCATCTCGCTCGGGCGGCGCAATTTCTCGGAAATGGCGCTTATGACCGAATCGACCTCATCGCGGAAGGACTGCCGCTGAGGACGAATCCCTTTGATGTGCTGCCGGAATTCGCTAGTCTTCAAATGCGATTGTGAGCACGCGGAAGACTCGGGCGATGGAGGGTCAGTCGCCCGCTCTGCAATGTCCCAGGCGTACAACGGTCCCAGACAATTCCGGATAGCTCCAAGAATATTTTTCAGGTTGACAGGATTCAATCAGGGGCTTGGAGTGAATTCCCGATAGGTCTGCGAACATTATTCCGGTATGCATCGTCTGTGGCCAACGAGCGGAGCGATCCCCGGATAGGTCCAGGAACATTTTTCAGGTTGGGCACAGTTTGGTGAGGGCGGAGGGCAACGGCGAGATAGGTCCATGAACATTTTTTCGGTCGATTCAACGCGTCGAGGACTGAGGTGGACGCCGCGATAGGTCCAAGAACATTTTTCGGGTTGACAGGATTCAATCAGGGACTTGGAGTGAATTCCCGATAGGTCTGCGAACATTATTCCGGTATGCATCGTCTGTGGCCAACGAGCGGAGCGATCCCCGAATAGGTCCAGGAACATTTTTCAGGTTGGACACAGTTTGGTGAGGGTGGAGAGCAACGGCGAGATGGGTCCAGGAACATTGTTCCGGTCGATTCAACGCGTCGAGGACGGAGGTGGACGCTGCGATAGGTCCAAGAACATTTTTCGGGTAAACGCCAGAGCACCAACGAGTGGCGTGAACTCCGGATAGGTCCAGGAACATTTTTCAGGCTCACAGAATGCCGCGCAACGCGAAGTGCGGCTCGGATAGGTCCAAGAACATTTTTCGGGCGGGCAGAATCTGGCTGTGAATCAGACAAGCAAAGCATCTGAACGCATTCTCGGCAGCCTTACAAGTATGGACCGAAGCGCGTTTCCCAATAGAATCGGGCCAGAGGAAAATCGTGTTCTCGTCAATCGAAGATCTCGGCCAGCGATTGGGAAAAGCGAAGTATGTAATCGACGAGGTTACTCTTCAGGTCGTCTACCTCGCTGCGCGGATGCAGAAGCCGGTGATAGTGGAAGGACCGCCTGGCTGCGGCAAGACCGCTCTGGCCCAGGCGATCGCGTCGGCGGGGAATACCGTCATTGAACGACTGCAGTGTTATGCCGGCATCAATGAAGAGAAGGCAATCGGGAAATTCGATGGTGCCCTTCAGAAGCTGTTCCTTGAAACACAGGGAGATCGCCTTCAGAAGGACTGGGACGCGATCCGGAGCAATCTGCACACCCTAGATTTCTTCGTCCAGGGGCCACTGCTGAGATCACTGTTGTACGAGAGGCCGTGCGTACTACTGATCGACGAAGTCGACAAGGTGGATGAAGGCTTCGAAGCTCTGCTGCTCGAAATCCTTTCGGAATGGCAGATCTCGGTACCCAAGCTGGGGACGATTAAACACAAGGCGATTCCCTTCGTGATCCTCACCTCGAACGAGGTGAGGCGGCTGGGCGACCCGTTGCGGCGCCGCAGTTTCTATCTGCGTGTGGAGTTCCCGCCTGTCGACCGGGAGGCCGAGATCCTGCGGGTTCGCAGCACGACCACGAATCCCAGGCTACGGCGGATCATCGCCGGTTTGGCACATGCACTACGCGGATGGCAGATGGAGAAGCCAGTTTCAATTGCCGAGATGCTCGAACTGGCGCAGGCCCTGGAAATCCTCGGGCTCGACGACATCACGCCCGAGATGCGGGACATTCTGCTGCCCTTGGTGGCCAAGACGGAGTCGGATCGGAAACGGCTTTTGCTACGGGATGGCTTCGCGTCTCTCGTGCATGATTCGCACCAATATGCAGCAGAGGTTTCGCAGGATTCACTGGAGAGGGAACTGTCGGATGTGCCGGCGGCTCGGTAGTTGGACCAAGTCTATGGCGATGAGAGCGGGCGAGACTGATCTATCTGCTTGCTGCAGGTGCCGCTGTGTGTGCCGCTCAACAGGATCAGCGCACAGCGGCCGTGCAATGGGCGGATCACTATGCGGCTGTTTATCAGGTGCCTCGCGAACTGGTCCACTCGATCATCGAGGTCGAGTCTGGCTGGCAGCCGCACGCAGTTTCGAACAAAGGCGCGGTGGGGCTGATGCAGCTGATGCCCGCCACGGCGGTTACGTTTGGGGTCACGAACCGCTTCGAGATCGACCAGAACATCCGAGGAGGAGTGGCGTATCTGGCCCGGCTTCTGAAGCTGTTCAACGGGGACCTACGTTTAGTTGCCGCGGCGTATCTGACTGGCGAGACGCAAATTCTGCGGGCTGGCCTGGAGTACTCAAACGCTGAGGTTTACAAGTATGTGGCCAAGGTGGCGCGATTGTACCAGGAGAAGCGCTTGAAACGCCTCCAGACTGAGGTCCGCGCGCCAAACACGTTGCAAGGAGGTAGTCAGCTATGACGGTCATGAAGTGGATGTCTTGCATTGTCCCGATACTCGAATTCGTGGGACGAGCGCAGGGACAAGCAATAGTGCAGATTCAGGTCCAACCGCAGGTCGTCGGCCGGTCTATTCGAGACGGCCAGGTGACGACAGTGTTTTTGGCGCCGCGCTACGTAACGGCGATTCGGATGCCGGAGCCGATTAACTCGGTGGTCGTGGGCGACCCGTCTTCGTTCTCCGCCGAGCATTCGGATCGTGAACCCAACCTGGTGTTCGTAAAACCAATCACGCCGAAGGCGGCACAGACCAACCTGCTCATATCGTCGACTCGTGGCCTGCAGACAAGCCTCCTCCTGGTCAGCCGCGGTGAACTGAAGGAGGAGGGACAACCCGCGGTGGATTTTCTGATGCGGTACAAGCCGGCGGGACAGTTTCTGATCCAGCCCGCGGACTCCCCATCGGCGGCGATCCCGCAAACGGTAACGGTCGGCAGCACGGTAAGAGTACCGTTTGGCGCTGCACTGCCAGGCCCAGTTGCACCCGCCTCGTTGACCAATTACGGCGTCTCGAAGGAGCAATCGGCCACGCAACTGCGGGTGGCCGCCAATTCCACGACGGTGGTCAGAACTGCTCTCGACGATCTACTGGACCGTCAACGACTTGCGCCATTGCCGGCCCTTTACGGCCAGAAGCCGGGTATCTCGCCACCGGGCAAGGAACTGGTGAAGACCGGCGTCAGCGAAGTGATCGATCAAGGCAGCGCGGTGGTGGTCTTGTTCTCAGCCGTCAACGTTCAGGACCATGCCGTCGAATTGATGCCCCCGCAGATTCAGTTGGGCGGCATGAAGAAGGGCGGGACGATCATTCGCAAGTCACGCTGGTCGACGTCCGAGCAGTTGCCCGTCACGGACTTCCGGATGAGCCGCCGACGGCTCGGCCCAGGTGAGCGGGCAGATGGCGTGGTGGTCTTCCAGCGTCCGTCGTTCAAACAGTCGACCGAGACGCTCTTCCTTCAGATGGCTGAGTCTGGTGCGGTGGATCGCCCGGCTTTGGCTCCTATTGGTTTTGGAATTAGCAGCTTTCGAGAGGTGACGTATGATGTCCGATAACCACATTCGCGATGAGAGACTGGAGCGAGAAATGGGCGAACAGGACGATCCCACGCTGACGACGCGGGTCAGCCGGCCTGGTGGCGTCGCGGAGGAATCGAAGCCAGCGGAGACCACCCCTGCGGAGGCCCCGGCCGCTACTGGCGGAATCGTGCAGCAGATCTGGCGACGAATCAAGGAGGAACGGAATCGGCCCAAACGGGTTGAGATCAACACTCGTGGCCAGAACAACATGGACCGGAGCAAGGCGTTTCTCGTTCTCGGCACGGCCGTCGTTTTGTGCGGCTTTGCGTTTCTCGCGCTGTTCTCTACCTCCGGCGCCGAAAAACGGGTTCAGGAACGGCGCACGAAGCCCAGTTTAGGGAGACCGGAGAGCGCAGCACAACAGGCGGGCCGTCCGGGATCCACAATTCCGCTCCTCAATGCCGACCAAGGTGCCGGCGATCAGAATAGCGAACAACTGAGTCCAGACGATATCCTGGCGACTTCGCGCCGCGCACAGATGGGAAACCAGCAGCCGCCGACAAAGACGCCCGACGAGCATGCGCTAAACCAAGTGCCCCCCGTCAATGATCCGGTGCTTGAAGCGTACCGGCAGCGAAACAACTACGCCTATACTCCTCCACCCCCGCCGCCACCCGCAGCTCCCGCGGTCTTGCCGGCCTCACAACCAAGTAACGAGTCGGAAGGGCTGAAGAAATCGTCCTTGGTGTTCGTGCGGAACACGACTTCGGAGACGGCGACGAACGCCCGCCCATCGACGGCTCAGCCTGCCTACATTGAGCGAAAGGGGGTCTCGACGTTGCTGCCGACCGGCAGTCGGCTGGTTGCACGATTGCAGAACTCCGTCAGTAGCGCCGTGAAGACGCCAGTCATTGCGGTGATCGAATACAACTACGAACAGGGCGGCGAGATTCTCATTCCGGCGGGCACGAAAGCTATCGGCCAGTTGGCGCAGGCGAGTCAGAGCGGCCAGGTGGGCCTTCGATTTACGGCTCTGGAAATGCCCGACGGCAGTACCGAGAGCATTGAAGGCAGTGGGGTCGCACTCGACTACGGTCCCCTGAAAGGAACCGTGAACGGGCGCAATGGAGTAAAGCGCGCCTTGGTTCGGTCGATGACTGGCATAGGGTCGATGGCGGCGTACCTGGTGGGCGGCGGTGGTTACGGTGGGCTGACGGGTCCGATCGATCAGAGTGTTCTACTGCGGGAAAGGATCGCATCGAATGTCGGACTCGCAGGTGAACAGGAGTTGATGGCGATGGGGTATTCCCAGAACGTGGTCGTCACGCTCTCAGGCAACACGCGGTTCTACATCGTCCTTCAGGAAGCAGCTACGACGCCCAACAGAACCGATCTTGCCCCGAATGTGGGACCCGGCGCTCGGACGAGCCTCGTTAGCGCAAACCAACAAGCCCTGCCGACGGCGGCGGAGCTTCGAGAGCTCGTAGACCTGAAGAATGAACTCAACCGGATGTATCGAGAGGTGGCGGCTACCCGGGCACAGGAGCCACCTCCTCCGCAGCAGTGAGGTGGCAGTGGAACCGAACTGGAAACCACTCGAGGCGAAGCTCGGCGCACTCCGGTGCGCCGGTTTTATGTTCATGGGTCGTTCGAATGGGATCAACCACTACAAACACGGCCTCAGCCGGCGCTATTTGTTCCTTGATGACGTTGGGCGGGCCTACGAAGCCGCTGGGCGGAACGAGTTTCGAGAGATTCCTTTCGACGAAGCGCTGGCGCGCGTCGAGGGGCCATTGAAGGAATTGGGCGAGACGCTCGAAACGGCGTACGACGACGCCTACATCAGCCGGAAAGAGACGGCTCTACGAGCGGCGGGCATTGAGGTACTCCGGCTGCGGATTGTGCCGGAGGACACAGTCGTATAAGGCATACTCGGGCAGCGGTGGCGGGCGGACTTTGGATGCGGTAGATTAGCCCCAAGGAGTCGGGTTTTGCGCTCCGAACGCCAAGCAACGAGTCCGCTTCTTTGGGTGGCTACTCAGCTCGGGCACTTCCTTAGCGACGGCTACCGGGAGATCCACGCACTCATCGCCTCGAATACCCCACGCAGTTTCAAGAAGCTCTTCACGAGCAGCTTAGCCGCACTCGTCCTGGCGTTGCTGGCGGTAATTGTGATTGCATCGCAGCTACATCCGGCTGTGGTCATTCTTGCGGTTGCATGCGTGCTGATGATCGTCTACCGAGGAAGTCTTTTTCGAAGGCTGGCACTCTTCGCCGGCTATTTCCTGTGTGGTTTCATACTCTTTATTGGCGCTGGCCTGATAACAACGGTTCCGCTTGAAAAAGAGTATCCGCTTCTGGCTAAAGTGATCGCGGTGGCGCTGTTTGTTGTGCTCTGCATCGTTATCCCGGCATTGCTGTCAATGCGACCGAGGCAGGAGATTGCCGCAGGCGGTGGGGACTTGGCTTCGGGCGACTGCGAGTCTACGGCGCCAACCCACACCTTTGCCGACATCGGTGGCCTGGAAGAAGCCAAGCAGCAGATTCGAGAGCTAGCCCAGGCGAACCTGCACGCGAAGAAGTTCGATCAGTACGGAGTGCTCAGGAACGGCATTCTGCTCCACGGCCCGAGGGGAACGGGTAAGACATTCCTCGCGGAGGCGGTTGCTGGAGAGTTCAAGCTCAAATACTATTGCGCGTCGGCGGCCGGTCTTCACCATAAGTATGTGGGCGAGACGGAGCGTCATATTGAGACGCTGTTCCAGCAGGCCATCAGCAGCAGCCCGGCGGTCCTGTTCATTGACGAGATTGACGCCTTGGGCACAAAGCGACAGCAACTCGGAGACGGTGACGACACGGGTGGCGCAGCACGGGGTTATAACTCCGCGACTTCCCAGCTAATGGGGTGTATCGACGACGCTCGTAAACATCCCGGGCTGATCCTCATCGCCGCCACGAACTTCTACGATGGTTTGGATCGAGCACTGATCCGGGAAGGTCGGTTCGATCTACACATTCGGATCGATCTACCAAACGAGGATGAGAGGACTCGGATCTTTGACGCACAACTGGCAAGGCGGCCAGCGAGAAAGTTTGGTCTCCAATCGTTCGCGAAGAAAACACCCGGCTGGAGCGCGGCCAAAATTGGCACGCTCGTGGATCGCGCCGCCTTCTTTGCTGCCGAACAGCATCGGAGTATCGAAGAGTGCGACCTGACGCGAGCCTTCGCGGAGACGGGCGGCAAGGACCGCGCGGCATTGAAGGAAGTTCACTGGACTGATGTCGTTCTGTCGCCGGATGCAGAGGCAGATCTCCGGAACCTGTGCCGCCTGATGGACCCCGCGTACGGAGAGCGGCTCAAGTTGGCCATGCCTACCGGCCTACTGTTGATCGGGCCCCCTGGAACCGGCAAGACGACGATCGCTCGGTTGATTGCGACGCAGACCAAACGGAGCTTTTACCCGATCACGGCCGCCGACATCCTGGGCAGCGCGACGGGCGCATCGGTCAAGAAACTCGCGGAACTATTTGCCAGAGCGAAAGAGAACAGCCCGTCGATCATTTTCATAGACGAGATAGATGGCCTGTTGCCCCGCAACAACGGTTTTCAGTCGCAGCACGATATCCAGTTGGTGGAGCAAGCGCGCAGCTTGATCAGTGAGTTGGAACCGCAACACAACGTCTTCCTGATCGGAACCACCAACCACCTCGGCAGCATTGACGCCGCCATCCTTCGCGGAGGGCGCTTCTCGGAGAAGATAGAGCTCGGCACGCCGGACGAAGGCGGCTATCGGCAGTTGCTCAGCAAGCACTTGGACGGCGTCCAGCTTGTCGAGGGGCTCTCTGTGGACCTTCTGGCCGAGCGGGTAAGAGGCATCTCTCCGGCCGACCTAGGCGCCATTTGCAATAGCGCCAAGCGAATGGCGATGAGGCGGATGGCCGACACCGCAGAGGAGTTGCCTCCGCTCGTCTGGAATGACTTCACCGAAGCGATGAAGCGGGTCCAAGTCCAGTAAGCGCCACTCCCTCGCCCATCTCCCCTCGCACATAGTGTTCCCCAGCGTTTCAGCTCGTCCTCCCACGCGATTTGGAGACTTTTGAAAACGCCGAGGCGCTTGCCTTATTCTGCCTTCACGCTCTGGTAGTCGCAATCAGATCCAGCTTTCGCACCGGGGTCCAGGGGCGGCAAACAGGGCGGAATGCCAATCGCGTGGAGGTTAACCGCAACATGAATCAATTCGCGAAGAGGGTTGTCGTCGCGCTTGCAGTCTTCCTGGTCGTCGTGCAAACCGTGGCGATCGCACAGAACTTAGGAGCCGCCCCGCAGGTGAACGTCGCCGTGCAGGGCCAAACGGGAGCGCAGCCGGAAGGCGCGTTCCTTAACTTCGTCAACTGGATCGGTAACGTGATCGCTCCGGTCGGCGCGGGCGTCGCGGTACTGGGCGCTGTCGGTAGCTATGCCACGGGAAGGGGTGTTTTCCGGTGGCTGGTGACAGCGGCCGGACTACTCGCAATCTCGGGCGTCACCCGGTTGATCGAGTTCTGGCTCGCTCAGGGTGGCGGCGGCATTTCGTGACGCCCGGGCAACACAGTACAGCAGCAAAGTAGGCAGGCCGGTTTGCTGGGGAACCGGCCCGCCCAACTCCGAAATGGGAGTAACGAATGGCAGTCCCACAACTGGTACTCGACGCAATCCGATTTCTGCTGGCGCTGGCCGCTCCGGCAGCTCTAGTGGCGCTTGTCTTAGCGGGCATCGCGTTGCGACGCGAGGGAACAACTTCGTTTTCGGTGGGCGGAGGCGGGTTCTCGAAGTGGATGTTCTGGGCCATCGTGATGATCACCCTCCCCCAGGTATTCGGGTGGTTCGCTTTTTGGGGCGTCGGAGCGCCGCTTCCCGGCGGTGGCATTGGCAATGGATGGATGTCAGGGTTCGCGAATGATGCCGTGATCTTCGTGAACACTTTCGTGATTGGCCGCCTTGTGCCGGTGCTCGCCGCCTGGATGGTATTGCGGTCGGTGATCGATTGGAGTGAGGGCTACACTCCGTTGGCTTCGATCCTTGGGGCCATGTTCCTATTGGCAATCCCCGCGAGCGCGGCTCTTCTCCAGGGTTGGAATGACGGGACACGTTTTGGGACCGCCGCGGTTTTGGAGGGAGCTTGGACGTACACGGCCAGCCGAATCATGCCGATCGCGGCAGGGCTGGCTGTTATTGGAGCCGTTGTGAACTTCGCATTTGGGCGGCCGGCCATCCGGCTCATCGGCTCCGCCGCGGCTTTCCTGACGGTTTCCGCTCTCTGGCGTCTGGTCGTTTCGATGATGTAGCACTGGAGGCAGCATGAACTTCCTTACTGGCATTACAAATCTGACGAGTTGGATGGGCAACGTCATCATGCCAACGCTCGCCGCCTTGTTCTTCGCGCTTGGCGTCCTCCGTTATGCGCATGGGCAGGCGCACACCTACGCGCCCTGGGCCGGTTTTCTCTGCCTGATGGTCTCCGGTGTCTTGCGCGGGATCGAGAAATTCGCGGCTCAGGCTGCATGGAATAACCCGGATTTGGTCTGGATCACGATGCGGGGGATGGTGAATTGGACCTGCAATGTCTTCCTGCCCGTCTACGCCGTACTGCAACTGTTGCACGGATTCATGCTGTATGCGGGTATCGGTCATCGTATGTATGCCGGCGGCGCCTGGATGCGGCACTTCAGCGCCGCCGCACTTTGCCTGGCTTTGTCGGGCGTGCTGCGGTTGGCGGAATGGTTCATCGCGCAAGGGCTTGGCGGCATTAGCTGAAGGAGGAACAAGAAACGTCATGGCACTCAATATCAGCCCCGTTCACCGCAATCTACACACGCGGGTCAGCTTCTTGTACCTGGAGTTCGAAGATTGGTTCGTCGTGATCGGTTTAGCGGCCCTCACCAACATCTTCGGCCGGTGGGTCGATCGTCAGTTGTTCGGGATACCAATGAACGTGTTTTTGCAGTACATCGTCCCGGTGCTGAGCATCCCGTTTCTGATGCTATTCAAGTATGGAAAACCTGGTGGCTACCTGAAGGACTTTCTTGCCTGGTACACCAAGCCCCGGATCTACTGTGGGCTCGAGCCGGATTCGGGAATGAAACTCGACTACTTCAAGGAGGAGGAGATCGATGCCAATGACCATCGAACAGCATAGGGCGTCTTTGCACCAGCCCGCATTCTCGGAGTTGCTGCCTGTGCGCGACATCTTGAACGACGTGATCATCCGGACCACGGGCGCTTTGGTGGCGGGCTACGAGCTCAGTGGCATCAACTCGTACTATCACAACGACGATGGCCGAAACCGGACGAAACTCGCGCTCGAAGCGCTGATCCGTTCACTGCCCGAGCGGTCCATGCGAATGCAAGTTCGGTTCGAGATCGCCGAAGGGCTCGGCGATCTGCGGGAGCGGTACCAGCAACAACTTCGGAATCAGAATCCTACGCTCTTGGCCCTTGATCGGGTGAGAATTGACGCTTGGCGGAAGAAGGAGCAGGAAGGCTACTATCTACGGCCGCTTCTGCATGCCTACTTCCACTGGAATCCAACAGTTCATCACGAACTTCCCGGCGCCGCCTTCGGCAAGGCGGTAACGAAGCGCTTCAACCTCGATGCCTTGAGCCTGTCGGCGAATAGATGCATCCAACGAACAGCGCGGGAACACGATGATGTTCTGTCTGAGTTTGGGTCCATCCTCTCCGGTGTCGAGCAGACGCTGAGAGCGACAGGAATGGGAGTGCGGCGGCTGACAGACGCAGAGATCTTCCTCGAGGTGAAGCGTTCTCTGAATCCGTTGATGTTGGACCGAATCCCCCTTCGCCGGCCGGAGTCCTCGCTCCAACATCGCACCACACGGGAGCAGATTGTCAATACGAATATCGAGCACGAAGAAGAGACGTACATCCGCGTCGGCGGCCTGTTGTACTCGTTCATCACCTTGAAGGATCTTCCCGATGCAACCTTTCCGGGGATCCTGCGTGATCTTGTGGGCCTCGACTTTCCGATCACGGTCAACACCGACGTCATGATTCCGGACCAGGCGGCGATGATCAAGCAGTATAAAGGACGCCTGAAAAAGATGCAGGCCGCGCAGCGGGACTCGCATGGCGGGTACCGCATCGACGTCGATGCCCAGGTGGCCCAGCGCCAGTTGATCGAGACACTCGAGAACCTGATTTCAAGTTCGCTCAAAACGTGTCGTACGAGTATCGTGATCGGTGTCCGCACCTCGCAACCCGTGCAGAGCCACCGTGACCTCGCCGAACAGGAACGGGTGCTGTCAGATCGGCGCCAGAAGGTTCTTTACACGGTGATGCAAATGAACGGAAGCAGGGGACTGCCCGAGGATCTAGCCAAGCGGCGGCTGTTCATCGGGGGCCTTCCGGGGATGACTGAAGAGAACCAGCGGGAGAATGATTGCCTGACGGTACATGCGGCCGACCTCCTGCCAATGGAAACCTCCTGGCGGGGTACACCGCAGTTGCCGTTAATCTTGCTCGACACACCTCGACGTCAGCTTGTGCCCTTCTCTCCGTGGGACTCGTCGCTTGCCGACGCCAACATGCTGATCATGGCGGCCTCCGGCGGCGGCAAGACCTTCATGGCGATGCTGTTCCTGCTGATGATGGCAAGACTGAAGCCGCTGATCTCGATTCTGGAGCGCGGTGATTCGTACCGTCCGCTGGTGGAATTGATGGGCGGGCGGTGCATTGATGTGGACCTTGAAGGAAGCATAACCCTCAATCCGTGGGACCTGGCTCCAGGTACGACGACGCCCGGTAAGGACAAAATCGCCTTTCTCAAGAACCTCACCCGCCACATGATCGGGGACAGCCCGAATTCGGACACGGCCCTGCTCGACAATCTGCTCAGCGAGGCGATCAGCCGCACCTATAAGCGTTGCGCCATCCGGCATAGCAACCCGACACCGACATTCAACGACCTGCGAGAGGAGCTCCAACAATGGCGCGATGAAGAGCGGATCGAGCGGACCGTGGAAGAAGCAAAGTTGGCGGCTCTCAAACTCCGCGAATGGACTGGGGAAAAGGGGGTCTACTCGCGGTTGTTCGACCAGCACACCACGTTGAAGACGGACGCCGACTGGCTGTTCTTCAACGTGGAAAGGCTGAGCGACGATCCGAAGCTCGAAATCGCCATGAGCATGATGATTGCCCATGCGATGCAGGAGCGGGCCTCCGGCAGAACTGGCCAGCACAGCATCACGGTTCTCGACGAGTGCTGGTCATTGCTGGACTCCAACGTCCTGGCGCCCGAAGTGGTGCAGCTATTCCGGACGGCGCGCAAACGCGGCGGGAGCGTGTGGGGCATTTCGCAAACGCTGGAGGACTTCGTCGGAACGGACACGCAGCCGCGTATCCACGGACCCGGCATTGTGCGAAACGTCTCCACGAAGATCATCGGCCGGCAGCCCGGAGACGTGAGCCCGCTAGCGACCCATCTGGCGCTCAATCAAGTAGCTCTGGACGAGATCAAGCACTTCGGAGCGCCGCGGAAAGGGCGAAGCGCAGAGGTGCTGCTGGTCATTGGTGAGAAGGCGGAGACCACACAGACGATTCGTCTCGTGCCGACGCCAGTGGAGTACTGGGTGTGTACGACCTTCCCACGAGAACGCATCTATCGAACCTATTGCTTCACCAGGAATCCAACCAAGCCTCCGCTGGAAGTGTATGAGGAACTGGCTCAGAGATTCCCGAACGGACTCGCGGACGTGCCGCCACTTCCCGAAGAGTTGTCGGGTGCGGTAGCTGGCGCGGCCGTGCGGAGGTAAGGAGAAACGGTCTTATGAAGCTCCTATCGCTATTGTTTACAAACCTGCTTGCCTTCTTCATGTTGACCCGCGTACGGCGCGTGGTGGCTCTGACCTTGGCCGGGGCGCTCGCCTTTACCGCCGTGGCACCGCCGGCAAAGGCTCAACTCGGCATCCCGGCCATCATCGCAGCCGCAGCGCAGGTGGTGGCAACGATCACCAACGTTATCGGGCCTCTGCTGAGCGCTATTCAGGGCACGGTCGGCGCGATCAATGGAGTGCTCGGTCAGTTTCGGAACCTCTGGGAACAGGTGGTGTACCCACTTCAGTTGATCAATCGTGCGCGAGCACTGGTCAGTTCAATGATCGCCCAGTTCCGCGGTCTGCTCACCGCTCTGATGCGGGTGAATGTTTCGAGCGCCCAACTGCCGAATCCCGTTCTGCTCGAAAGCAGCATGCGCAATCGAGGCACGGGAGACTTCGCCCAATTGACCAACGCCTTCGGCCAAACCTACCGCGCGATTCCCCAACCGACGGACGCCCACCCCATCGAGCGAGACCTCGCGGACATCGACGATGCGATGGCCCTGGCGAATCTCAAGACCCTCAAGGCCTCGGACGCGATGGTGGACCAGATGATGGCGGCCGCAAATGCGATTGAAGACGAGGGTGTAAACATGGCTCCTGGCGAGGCGCCGTTCCTGGCGGCAGCAGGTATGACGGCCTCCGTAAAGAGCCAGGCCATGATGCAGCGGATGATCGCGGCGGCCATCCGGCAGGAGTCGGCGCGCGTGGCTCACGACAACACGATACGGAAGCGGAACGCCATGTTTGGCGCACAATTCCGGAACGACATGCAGACGATCTTCAAGAAGTAGAGGAAGGGGAAACGCCATGCCGGAGATTCTTCGGTTTGTGAAAGGACTGACGAACTGGGTCTGGACGCATCGCGCCAAGATTCTGGTGCTGATTCTGGTGATGACCATGGTCGTGCCGCAGCCTGCAAAAGGTCAATTCATCGACGTCGCTGCAATCGTGTCGGCGATCGGGGCGATCAATACCGCGATCACGAACGTCATCGGCGCCGGATTGCGAGACATCAGTGGTGCTTTGGGTGCGGTCAACGGGGTTTTGAACGCCATTCAGAACTTCTTCCAGAACACCATCTACCCGCCGGACGCGATCAACCGCGCTCGCGGCGTGGTCGGTGCGGTGCAGGGGTTTTACAACGTCATCCGGGGTTTGGTGAATCTCAATGTTGCTAGCGCAACGCTCGCTAATCCCCGTCAGCTTGAAGCGGTTCTCCTGTCCCGAAATGCGGGAAACATCGGCCAGGTGCCCAACCGGTACACCACCGTTTATCAGCCTATACCGCCGGCGACTGATGCTCCAGCGCCGATGCGGGATCTGATCGACATGACCGACGCTACCGCACAGGCAGCGCTGAAGAAGGCAATCGCCATCGACGCCGCCGCGGACCAGTTGATGGATGCGTCCGATCAACTGGCGGCTGAGCTCGCGGTGGCGGCGCCGGGAACCGCTCCGATGATTGAGGCGCAATCCGCCGCCATGTTGGTGAAGGCGCACGCGCTGACCCAATCTGCGACGGCTGAACTGTTCCGCATTAGAGCCATCGACATGGCGAACACCGGAGCCGCCCTGAAATTCAACGCGAGTCACGCGAGCGATACGCGGCGCGATCTCACGAACATGTTCATGAAGTGAAAAGGGGAAAGACGATGTTCTTCTTCGAGCAGACATTCCAGACTGTGCTGAACGGCATCGACGCTGCCGGCGGCCCAATGGGGGCAATCACCAACATTGCCAACGCGATTTTGCTGCTCTGCGCACTCTTTGCCGTATACGAGGCATACGCCCGAGGAGGAGACGCGCGCATGATCGGTATCGCCGCGGCCAAATTCCTGATTCTAGGTTTGATCGTCTCCAACTACAGCACGATCTTTCGCAACGTCAACGGAGCATTCAATCAGGTTGCGGCGACGATTTCCCCAAATGATTGGGCGAACAACTGGATGCTGCAGGTCAATCAGTACTTCAACGGGCTCGGGAATACGAATTGGTTCAACCTGGTTGTCAGCAGTATCGTGGCCCTGGTCAGCGTGCTCGTGCAGTTGGTCGCCGCCGTCGTCTTCCCGATCGCGCTGCTGATCTTCACAATTCTGTACTGTTTGTACGGGGCCGTATTGTACACAGTCGGGCCGATGGTGCTTGCACTCTACCCGGCGTTTGGTGTCGGTCAATTGGCACGCAGCTACCTGGTAAACGTGTTCGTATTCCACGCCTGGGGCATCGTGTACGCCTTGTTCAGCGTGCTTCTGACGGCCATCAATGCTCAGAGCCTGGGCGCGATGCTGGCCGCAAACAGTTTGGGGGGATGGTTTCAAGGCGCGACCGGAGCTCTGCTGATGTCGCTGGCGAGCATTCTGTTCGCGGTCATGGTGGCGCTGATCCCCTTTCTTGCGCGACGAATCGTGACCGGGGAAATCGGCAGCTCGATGATGACGGTAGTTCACACAGTTAGCACAGCCCTTGGCGCGGTCAAGGGCATTCCCATCACCAAGAAGTAACGAAGCGGGCGTGGAAACGCAGAGGAGCCAAAAGAGATGTTCAAACTAAAGGAGAAACCCAGCGGTGACCCGGCTGTCCCAGAAAGAGCTCGCTACACGAAGTACTACGAGCACGATGGCCAACTCCGAGCATATGCCAATCGATCGATGTTGATGGCTGGGCTCTTCGGAGTAATCGCCTTGGTCTCGCTCAGCTTTGCGATTTATGTCAGATTGCAGCCGCCAACCGTCATTCGCATTTCCGCTGACGGGGAAGCGACGGTGGTCGGCGGAAGGCCCGCCGGGGCCACGCCGGCGGTGACGAGAGCCGGCCTACTAAGCTTTCTGGCGGCACCCGCCGGCGAAGCGGCGCCAACGGACATTGAGGGCCGCTCCGTCGTCAGGAAGTTCCTCGAAAGTTACATGCGGTACACGCCCACGTCGGTCGACAAGAATCTAGCCGACGCCCTCAACATGATGACCGCCAACCTGCGCATGTATAGTCTCAACCTGCTCCGGGACCAGGATTTGATTGGCAAGATCAACGAGGAGCAAATCACCTCGTCGTTCAAGATCCGGTCGATCGATCCGCTTCCCGGTCAGCCATGGACCTACCAGGCGTTTGGCGTGAAGGAGGTCCACCGGGTTCGCAACAAGAGCGAGTTGACGGACCGGATTGTCGCCAAATACCAAGTGCGGTTGATTCAGGACCGGCGAACGGAGCGGGTGCCGAGTGGCCTCCTAGTCGCCGAGTACAGAGAGGACCAGATGGTGGGCGAAAAAGATATCGGTCTCTTGCAGGAGTCAACCCTGCTAGGGAACCGGTGATGGGTTCCGCCAGCGCCGTTTTTCTGAGAATGGCCTTCTCCGGAACGGCGCTGATGGAACCGTGCCAGGTTTGACCTGGCAATCCTGTGTCTGAAAGATGACGCGACGCGGCCTGCAACCTTTCGGGGAGCGCAGGCCGCGAGTTTTGACCAAGGAGCAATGCGATGGCAACAGCAACGACAGAAGCGGCGACCGGCAGAATCGCGGAGCCGAAAGCTACAGCAGGAAAAACGGGACCGGTTTCCCGGCGCCGACGCGGCGCGAGGGCGGCCGAACCGTCCACCGCTCGATTCTTTCTGATCAAAACGTCGGGTAACGGAACTGTGGAGCTTGGCCAGGAAGTCGCTTCAGAGAACGAGGCGATGGTTGAGTCTTTTCGCGTCGGCGGCAGCTTCGCAGTGGTTACGGAGTGGAAGGCCCAAGTCGATCTCGCGACGGGTGTACCCGTCATCAAGAAGGAGGCAGTCAAATCCGAGAAGAAGGTAGCGCATTCATAACCGGCAGCACGGCTTTATGCACGTAAGTGTTGAAGCGACCTGTAGCTCTGATACAGGAAAGTGCTGGTCGGGTTTCCCATGCGAATCCTGGCCAGAGTTCCTCACAACCCTGGCCACGGATAGCAAAAGAGACCCATTCCAGCGGTCTCCTTGCTGTTCTGGCAAACCAGACAGAAAAGGAGAGTATCCATGTTGAGAAGCAAGATGGCAACACTGCTCACAATCGTTTCCGCAATGCTCATCAGCGCCGGCATGACCTGGCAACAGCGTCTGCTGTTCATTGGCGGCATTGCGTTCGGTGTAGTGGTGGAAGCGCTCCCGAGTCTTGTGGATGAACTCAAAGAACGCGTCGCGGAATGGCGGCGGTTCCGACAGTTCAGCGTGAAGACGAAGGCGGCGTAACAAGTACAACAACCCGGTGACGGCTCTCCGAGCCTGGCACCGAGAACTTGATTCAAGTTCACGGCAGCAGGCGGGGAGATGGCACCGGAGACGGCGCTTCTGTCTGTTTGTTGCCCATTCAACACAAACAGATAAGGAGAAGGCCAATGAAAACGATAGTTAGGTCCCAATTGCCAGTGCTGGCGTTGGAAATCGATGAGGAAGGAACGGTCGCTCAGAAGTCGATGCAAATGACCCGGCAAGGACAGCTCGAAAACACGCTCCTGGACGCGCTGTATCCAGGAATCCGTGTGGCCACTGTCGCAATCCCGGGCACAGAACTCGATGAGTACGGGCGTGCCAAGGTGGAACAGGCTCTGGCGACATTTCGTGTTGGTGGGGTGGAGTATCGCCTCATCGGCGCCTCGGGCTCGGCGAAGAACGGCAAGTATTACGCCGTCAACAAGGAGTTCGAGAAGCCAATTGCTGAGCGTTTCCAGCAGTGGCCCGAAGCTGCGATCACCTACTTCGGCATCTTGATCTCACCCTGCAAGGTGCGGATCGAGGAGCCGGACGTTCGAGTGCTCGTAGTGGACGACCACACCCTTGGCACCAATGACTGCCGCGGTTGGATTCGGCGTTCGATGTTTGAAAAGCTGGATCTGCCCGCCCGTCACTTCTACCAGTTCCGTCTCGCATTCAACCGGACTCAGGCCAAGGGCAGTTTTAAGGTGATGGAGAATGACGTCGCTGAAGCACTCGGCGCCGACATCATCCTGCCCAAAAGCTCCATGAAGCCTGCGTTACCGGAAAAGTCAGCTCTAGTGAGGCTTTGTTTCGGCGACGCGCAGTTGTTCCGGGGACCAGCTGTGTTGGGAATCCGGGAGATCTCGCGGCAACTGGAATACGAGTCGAGCTATACGCTGCTGACTCACGCTCCCGAAGACTCGATCGACCTGGAGGTCTTGCCGCATGCGCTCGCGCAAGTGCGGAAGCTGAAGACCACCGTCGAAGAGAACAACTTCGAAGAACTATTCCGGCTCTTGGGTACCTCGAATTCGTCACGCCCAGTACACGCAGACGGGGATGCCATGGAAGACGGAGAGTACACGTCCGCGGAGCGAACTGTGGTGGAGGCGGCGCTGAAGGCTGATGGCAGTGGTCAGCTCGTAAAGTTCCCCTTCATTAACAACCAACTGCAGCGGATCTTGTGCCGGTGGGCGTACAAGCTGTGCACCGCAGGTGGCTTCCGGTTGCCTGCCTTCGCATTGGCTGATGACGGCTACCTGGTGGCTCACAACGGAAGGGTCTACAGCGGTTCGGACTGGATGCCTGAGGATCACGCCATCACGAGTCTCGTCTCCCGGCGCCTCCTCGAAGTTCGGTATCCCATTCGCGCCAAGGACGACCTGCTCCCGCTGAAGAACCTCACTGGTCCAGATACGGTAGCGCGGTTGATGAACGACCTGAGACGGCAAGGTAGCTCGATGTCTGAGCCAGAGGCCGTCCAGCAGATCGTCACCGGGCAACTCCGTCTGGATCACACCATCACCCTGCACTCGAAAACGGCGGCGAAGAACGGAGGCGACTACGACTTCGACGTTGTTTGCGTGGTGGAGGAGCAGCGCTTTCCACGGTGGGTCGAGGACCGTTTCAGTCACCGCGAAACCTTCTCGAACGAGAAGGACAAACGGAAGAAGAGGCGCTCGGCCTGGTGGAACCTGCCCCAGGTTGCGGTTTCGGCGAAAGGCAACGGGATTGGGGTCATCACCGACCTGATGACGTCTTGCCTGGCTGCCGGACGCTCTGACCTTGCGGAACTGCTGGCGAAAGAACTCCAGGCGGCACTCGATGCTCTGAAACACGGCACGATACCGAACCAGGACGTGATCATCAATGTCCGCAAGCAGGTCCTCACCGCTCCATGGTTGCGGTTTAAGGACGAGAAGCGCGCAGGCGACTTGCCGCTGCACTTGACCGTGAGCCCCACGGACAAGATCGGCAGGTTGTACAACGTACTTCGGAAAGAGCTGGACGACTTCTTCAGCGACGTCCGGCCTCTGGCGGACTTTCGCGGTCTGATCGTCAACGGGCGATTCGATCGTGAAATGTACAAGGAGGCAGGGCAGATCGCCACGGTCTACGGAGTCAACATTTCGCTGATCTTGAAGAAGCGCGACAAGTACCAGAAGGAAGTGACCGATGCCCAAGCGGAGCTGAACGCGTGCGACATGAACGACGCGGCGGCAAGGCGGAAGGCATTCAAGCGTCGCAATACGGCCAAGGCAGCGCTGCATTGGTATGAGGAACGCTCCCGCCAGGAGATGCGCAACATGATTCACCTGGTGCGGAAGTGGGCCGAACGGAAGTCGAAGAACGCCTACGACTGGTTGGCGGCTCTCTACGCGATCACGTGCAAGGGGAGCAAGAGTACCGGGAGTATCGTGTTTTACGCGTTTCCGCAGGAACTCGTCAACATGATCGCGGAGCGCACCGGAGGCCGTCCAGTCACCGTTGCGATTCCTGATCTGGTTGACGGGGACGTATACATCGACGAAGACGGCAACGTTTACCTCGTCGATCAGGTCGGCGACGGCCAGGGACAGATCATCGAGAGGGAAACCTTCCTCATGCAAGTAACGAGGACCGGTGACCTGATCTACGATCACGGCCGAACTCAGCGGATTCATCCCGTGGAGTTCGAATCCGGGCGGGCGGAAGTGAGGGACGGGAAGCTCGAACTTCTTGGTTCCAGGCAGAAGCCCAAGGTTCCGAAGCCGAGGTTGGACGAGTAGTGTGGCTTTCGGGGAGGTCTGGGAAACCGGGCCTCCCTGTAGGCTTCTCTGAGAAGTAAGGCATTGACTGAAGGAGTAAAGCCCATGAAACGCACTTTGATGCTTATCGCAATCGCGACCCTGACCGTATTCGGCCAGAAGATCGAGACACAGACGCCGGACCGGAATAGAGTTACGCGCCTGGGTACGACGCAAGACCATCTCAGCGTGATTGAACTCGGCGAACCCGTCACGCAAGTGGCCGCCGGCAGTTCGTCGTTCAAGATCGAATGGCGCGAAAACAAGGTTTTCATCCAGCCGCTGGAGCCTGGCGCAACCACCAACCTGTTCATCTGGACCGCCTCCGGCCGTCTCAGTTACGAGCTGGTGCCCGCGGCCTCCGTGGAACAGATGCACTTCGCGATCGACCAGGACCCAACCACCGTTCAGGCCAAACGGCCGGAACCGGTCGAACATCCGCCGGTCGTCGAACAACCCAAGATTCCTCCGGCCATGCTGATGGAGAGTTCGCCCGTCAAGGTGGTCGGATCTTCAAGAAACCACGAGAAAGTGGAGATCTTGATGCAGGACGTTTACCAGAAGGATGGCCGCGTCTACCTTCGGTATGCCATCGTCAATGGAGGCCGGACGGTCTACTTTCCAGCGGCTCCGGACGTATTCACTCTGAACTCGCCGCGCGCGCCGCAGTCGCTGATTCCGCTGGCAAACAGCCAGCTTGCCGGCGACTACCAGCTCAAGTGGAAAGGCGAGGCACGCGTTCCCGTGGTTCACACCGAGTTGCAGGCACCCGTCGTTCGGCCAGGGCAAACCGGCCACGGCGTGACCACGTTCGATCTGCCGGCCGCCAGCGAGCCGGGACTTCGAACGGTTGTCAAACTAGCTTTCCCGGCGGACGCGGCCGGCAATGTGAGCGCGATTCTGGTGCTGTAGCCATGGCTGACTACAGGCAAGTCACGACCGAGGATGTGCTGGAAGCAGCCCGGAGACGGCGGCCGCTCTGTGATGAGGTAGCAGTGGATGATCCGGTGACAGCCGGCAAGGTGCTCGCTGCGTTCGAAACCAGGATGGAACAACGGCAGGACCTTGGAGTGGTGAACCGGGCGCTGAATGTCTTCCTCGAACCTCGAAATCCCTTCGAGCCCGAGAGAACACGCAAGCCGAAGCGGGAAGCCGTCATATTCGGAACGCTCGTTGCCGTTGTCGCCGCGGCATTCCTGTTCTTCAATCTCGCCGCACCGCGGCTGCAGGTATACCCATGAGCGACACCTGGAAAGCTCGCCTTGACGGAGCACTGGGCCGAGGGGAGGTTGCTGGATTGTACTTCACGACCGCACTGCTCGTCGTCGTCGAGTTCTGCTTTGTGTGCTGGCTGAATCGAATCCCGATTCCGGACGTACCGACCGCAGGAGCCGGGTTCATTGTTTTGCCGCCGTGGTATCGGAAGCCGCGCTTCGAAGTGACGCTTCTGCTTACGATCCTGGCGGGCCTGTTGTTTTCAGTTTGCTGGGGACTCTGGGATCTGTGGCAACAAAGAAACGACACGGAATCGTGGGAGAAGGCCATTCAGTCGGTCAAACAACGCGTCAGGACGGCGACATCCGTCGCCGCCCTGACAGGCATTGAACTAGCACTGGTCACCTATCTCCGTTATTGAAGCCCACCACAGTTATCCCACAAGTCCCCGAAAGCTCCCCCTTGGAGGTGAGACCCATGATTCGAGATTCCTATCCGGACACTTCCCGCGATCGGCCGTCGTTGTCGGCGTCTCCGATCTTTGTGTGCACTGCACTGGCGGGACTGATTCTGTTCACGCTCTGGTTCCTCGGCACTAGAGCCTACCATTTCACCGATCTTCAGATGGCTGAGTTCTTCGTCTACTTCCTCCTTGGGATCGGCGTGCCCGGCATTGCGATCTGGGTCTTAATGAAGCGACGGGAGTGGAAGGAAAACCAGAGACGGTATCCACCCTTGGTAATGAGCCCAGCCGCGGATGCCAAGCATGTCGAGAAGGCTTGGAAGCAAAACGCCGTGGTGCTCGGTTACGACGTGCATGGAACGCCGTGGTTGTGGCCGGACAAAGTGCGGGTCATGCAAGGAATCGTCGTGGGCATGACGGGCAGCGGCAAGACCACACTTCTGAAGAACATCATCACCCAGGACCTGACTCGGAGGGTCGGCCCTGCACAAGACCGGCACAAGGTCCCGATGGTCATCTTCGACGGAAAGGGTGACCTCGACTTCTTCTATGAACTGCTGCCGCACATCAACCGGGCCGGGCGACTCGGGGATCTGCGTCTGATCAATCCCGCGCGACCGGAGCTTTCGTGCCTGTACAATCCTTTCCACACGACCGACGAGAACTACATGGCGCAGGTGAACATGGTCTTCGGATCCTTCAATCTGCACGATGAGTTCTTCGCCAAACACCAACTGAATTACCTCGCGGACATCGTCCGCATCCTTCACTACACGGGAGTTGCCTTCAATTTCTACGACGTCATCGTTATGGCGCTGGATGAAGAGGTCCTCCGCGAACAGATCGAGAAAGCTCGCAGGCACATCCAAGCCGACCGTGAAGTATCAATGCAGCGCGGGCTGAACTTCGAGATGTCCGTGCGGAACCTGCTCGAATCGTTTCATGACCGGGAGAGGGTGCCGAAGATTCAGGGTCTGCTCAACGAGTGCATGACGTTTCTGGACGACGAATTGTCCGTCATCACCGGCCCCTACGAGGACCTGCTGTCGATCGACGACGTGATTGACCAGGAGCTGATCCTGTTCGTGACCCTGAACATCAACAAGAATACCGAACCGGTTCGAGCACTCGGGAAGATGCTGCTGCAGAACTTGCAGCTTGTCGTCGGCAAACGGTACGAAAGCGAAGAGGAGCGGAGACGGATGAACCGCCCCATCCTGAGCGTGGTTCTGGACGAGTTTGCCCCGTTCGGGTACCGAAATTTCGCCCAGATTTTGCAGACGGCTCGCGGCACCAACACCGCTTTCCTGTTCTCAATGCAAAGCCTGCCGCAGCTTCTTCAGGTTGGCAAGGGGTTCAAGGATGACGTCACCAGCGCGCCAAACACGAAGATCGCAATGCGGACGCAGGACGAGGAGACGTCCAAGTTCTTCATCCGGGCGTCGGCCGAGCACACCGTAACCAAGCGGACCGTGTCGCTGGTGAGGGAGCAGGTGTTCGGTTGGGAGCGATTTGAGAGAGGCACGAGCGGTTCGGAACGGGAGGAGCGGGAAT
Source organism: uncultured Solibacteraceae bacterium (assembly GCA_963835555.1). GTDB lineage: Bacteria > Acidobacteriota > Terriglobia > Bryobacterales > Bryobacteraceae > Sulfopaludibacter. The sequence continues at coordinate 200,682 of CAWIGC010000007.1, forward strand.
ACCGCGCGGAGGACGAGAGGATCAAGAACCTGCCAAAAGGGCAGATGCAGATCCTCATGACGGACGACACGGAAGGGACGTTGCACCGGCACCTGCACGTACGCACGCCTCCAGACGTGGAAATGCGGGGCTTTGAAATGGAATTGGCGCCGCGATTGCGCCAGTCGAGACTGGACGTCCAGGGAGCGAACCTCCGGTTCAAAGATCCGGGATTGGCGGCTTCGTTTGGCAGGCGAATGCAGGGGAGGAGGTAGCCAAATGTTAGGAAGAGTCAGATGCATCCTTTATATCGGCGTCGTAACCGGCTGGATCGGGCTCACGCCGGCCCAATGTCAGCAGCCGGTGGGATCGAAGGTAGCCAGTCCGCAGCAACCAGGAGCCGGACAGCGGAACGCAGCGCAGCAGCCCGTACCCAATCTGTATCCGTCCCGGTCCGCGCAGCCGGTGCCAGCGGCGCAGTATTCGCCCCTGGCCGCCCAGGGCGGCTACCGCGGCCAGAAACTGACATGGTACGAGGCGCTGTTCCGTTCGTTGAATCCGAAGAACGTCGACTGGGGTATGAGCTGGGAGCAGCGCCGTAGCATCTTCCTGGAGAACTCGATCGGCAACAAGTACTTCATGTACACAGCGGCGCTGTCAATGCTGCTGGTCTATTCCTTCGTGGTCATCGTCTGGCAGCGGTGGAACCATGCGGAGAGGCTCAAGCAGTTGGCCCAGGGAGCAGCCGACGCCATGAACTACGCGCAGTACTGGAAGGCGGGCGCCGAAAAGGCCACACGAAAGCACAACACCCACATCGAGAAATGCAATCGTGTGATCGAGGCCGGGGAGAGCGGACTGCCCACCGGTGACACAGCCGAAGCTGGCGCACTACGACAGCAGGTCGAGGGAATGAGAATCGAGGTGCTCAACCTGACCTCGGAGAACAAGCGGTTACGCCATGATCTGGAACAAAAGTCGACCGTGGTTGCGGACCTATCGGCTCGCGTTGATGATGCCACGAAAAAATAGGCAGCGGCAACGGACCTGGGAATGGCGCCAAGGGTGGCGAGAACTCGGTTCAGGTCGCCACCCTTGTGGACAGAATCAACCGTTTGGAAGAGACGCTGCGGACCGTTCGGCTGGAAAACGAGCGCCTCAAGGGAGCGTAGGCTACGGTCATGCTGATCTCGGTATTGGGCTTTGGGAGCATTTGGACGCTACGATCCGCGAGAAAAGCGCGGGCACAGGAACGGTTTGACCCTCGGGATCTGGCCTACTACAACACAACCGGGGTCGATGTCGGCGGCAAACTGCGCAATCGGCCTCGCGTGTATGGCGTGGCCCGATTCAACGGAAATAGCGGCTTCCGTCCCGAATGTTGGCACCGCATGCTGTACAGGGTGTTCGACTGCGAACCGCCGTGCGCTTGGAATGGCCACCAGAAGGTCCTGTTCAAGAGGCTGCTTCGAAAGCCAGAGACACCGGACGCGTACCTGGTGGTCGTGAAATCGGAACAGACTGGCGGCGTCATCAAGGGCGGAGATTGGCTGCATCGCGAAACCACCTTGATATCGTTCAGCGAATGTGGCGCCTGACCAGGAAGTCATGGTTGTCATGCCGGCCTATGGTTGGGTGCGAGGCGTGCTCGGAACGTTCTTTCTGGAGCCGGTGGCAGCCAGGCCTTGGGAAGCGCGGCTCGTGCTATCGGCGGCTGAATGAGACGGCGATGGGATACGTGAAAGGATCGATCGACCTCAGTTCCACGCAGGACGGCCTACTCCTCGAACAGGTGCTGCGGTCGCGTCACGCCACGCACGACCAACTCTGGCAGTTCTTTCAACTGAAAGCAAGAGAGAATCGGCGGCGCATCTTCAACTGGCGGATGCTTCGGCTGGTTCAGCACGGACTGATTACGCGATTAAATGTGAAGTACGCGAGAGCGAGGATGGGTCTACGCGATCAGCGAATCGGGCGCCGCCTATTTGGCCGGCAATGGCGATGGGGCCGCCCTTGTAGCGTCAAAGGCGTTCAAACAACTGGACGATCCCGTCGTATTGCATTCGTTGGATCTCAATGATGTTCACCTGACGCTGATTCGGTGCGGCGAATTGGTTCGATGGAAGTCCGAGCTGGAAATCTTGTGCCTCAATGAACTGACGGGCTTTGGCTACGCCAAGGACTACGATGCGGTGATCACGATCCATTCCGATGGGGAAGATTCCACGTTCGCTCTCGAGTATGAACGACAGCCAAAGGCGGCCAATCGATATTGGCAGGTGCGGCAGGCTATCGAAAAGGAGCGCCAAGTCAGGTGCTTTCTCTACTTGACGCCGTCGTATGAGCTCCTGAGTTACGTCGCTGGATTCTTCGACCGGTGCGCGAAGGCCGTATACTTCGGCGTGCTGGAAGACTTTCGGCAGCACGGACTCGACACGACAGTACTAGACAGCCGCCGCACACTTTCGTTCCCGTTGCGCGCAGTATTGAATGGAAACGGCTCCTAAATGTGCACCAAGACTTCCTGACGGCTTCCCCGCGACTTCCTCACGCCTTCCTCCCCCGTGATTGAACTCACTGTGATGATTGGGTTTATTGATTGACTACCTGCTGGTCAGCGGTGTGCCTGTGGCCAAGTGGAGTTGTCAGCCTGGTTTGCGGGCAGAAGAGGGGTATTGTCGGTCCGGGAAGTGGGCCGGGGTGAGGCGAGTTGGTGGGATGATGGCGGTGGCAGCGTTGGGCTGGAGTCGGAGAGGAAGTGGAATTGATGGCGCGAATAGCATGGAGCGGGCCGAGGTTGGTCAGGCGAAAGTCTACGGGTTGGCGTACGGTTCATCGTTAAGGTCGTCGGACGTGGCGATCTTGAGGATGTCGCCGACGTCAGTTTGAGCCCTGCGTCGTATGAATCCGAGGCGGTAGGTAAACAATTCGGTGTCAGGGAGGACTGGTTCTGACGGATTTTGCCGCGGCTTCCCGCACGCAACTTCCGGATAGTGCGCGATCCGGGATCAATTTGGGGACAGAGGGGAAATGTCCTAGCTGGTGTGGCGTAACAATGGAGCGGCACGCTCATCATGAATGCGGGAGACCCGAAACCTGAAGGGCAGAGTGTAAGCGTCTTACGGGGACGCTGATGTAAACTCGTTTTGTGGCCGGTGAACGAGAGGCGCGCGTTGCAAGAACCCGAATTTGGAAACAACTCCAGGCACAGAGACCGAGACGATCGTCACCGATGAAGAGTGACGAGGAGGAAATGCTCGCGCTCATCAAGGAATTCAATGAGAAATGGACGGAAGAACTGGCGAGGATCGGTAGCAACTTCCCGCCCGATCCGCCGAACGCTGCATGTCATCACGCCGTCATCACGGGTCTTAGGCTAACGAATTCTACCTGGATGAACGGCAATCCGCCCATGTTGCCTGCGCCCCGGGGATCTTGTCGAATTCTTCCGAGCCGGGTCGGAAAGCATAAAGATCTGGACTGACAAGAAAGATCATGAGTCCCTGTTGCTTGTAGATATCGATCCAAACAGCGTTACAGCGGGCATTTGGCGGACATCCGCCGTGCTGCTCGAGTTGACGATTGCGCTGAGTTGCCTGCAGGAGCACAGCCATGACCTAGGCTACGCCTGGATCTATCACTTCCAGCCCGGCTCCCCTTTTGACCAGCAGGAACTGCTGGAGGAACTCGATGGCTACCGCACCGGGAACTCTATTATTCAGACAATCGATTACTGGTTCGAGGGAGCTGACATTCTGGAGTTGCTCATCCGAAGTGAGGCGTTCTTCGTCGCATCGCAGTTGTTGTGCTACGCCTTCAAGAGCCATTGGTTTTGCCTCGAATGTGCCTTGGAACCCCCTGAACGTAGACATCACGAGCACCCGGAACCGGACATGTGGAATCTCGCGGCTTCCATTCCCGCGATGGAGAACGGCATCCTCCAGGCGACGCGCTGCGTGGAGGCCCTCCTCGGAAAGCCGGGCGATCGCGACAACCCCCAGAAGCTCGAGCGCGCAAAGAAGCGGTGGCGATCATCGGTTACGCTTGATCCGGACGCGGAATTTCCCCTGGTCCAGAAGAGTTACCTCGAGTATTATTACGACCTTTTTGGAAAGCGGAACTTCGCCGCGCACAGCTATGGCCGCCTTCCACCCGATTTGAGGCGCGCGGAAGCCGTTGCCGCGCAGACTTTTGCGCATATGATCGTACACAACCGGTTCCAGCGGGACGCTGTATCGACCGAAGAGGCGCAACGTAGGCTCCAATTCAATTCGCAATTGCTCGAAAACGCCGACCGTTGCATCTTCGGGCGGGGCGGTGGAACAAAGTTAACCCGCGGAAACGAGATCTTGCCTGAGCAGGTCTCGAAGTAACCAGGCCCGACCAGCAGAGGTTCTGAGCCGTGCTTGCAGGTCGAGTACCGTGACCGTTGTCTGCCAGCGTGCTGGGCTCGAACGCCTTGGGTCGTCGGTGAATGCTGCGATAGGCAGCGTGTATCTCGCATATCCGTTTTCGATAAAATGTAGGCTCCACGGTGCCGCCCTGGGGAGCGCGAAAATTGGAGGACCAATTGGTATGAATGATATTGGGCAGCTTTACGTCTCTCAAATGCACGACCGCGTAGGCTTTTTCGCGGCTTGGCCGTTGAACCAGGAGATCAAGATCGGCCATTACGGCCCGATCAAGGGAAAGTTGTTTCAACCTTTCTCGCAACTGATGGGTCTTGTCGCCCCGGAGGCTCCGGGAAAGGCCACACACGATTACACGATCTCTGCCGACCGTCTGTTGAACGCGCAGGCAAAAGCGCTTGCCGATGCGGGCGTTCCCCAGGGCCGTGCCCTGTTGGAGGTGCACTTTCATCGCGAAGCCGCCGTCACATTCAGTGCACCGGAGAGCACGATCACCCGAGTGAGCAACATTAAAGCTCTCGGCGGACGCCTTGTAGAAATGCTCAATGCGGGTGACTGGAACCGACAGCATGCGATTGTAGTGGAGGTCATTACGGCTCCCCTCGCCACCATCATCGCGTCCGAGAACGCAGGGGCCGAAGTGAAGTTCGAGGTTGCCGCGGATAGTCCGGTTTCGCCTCAGGTGATGGCAAACCTCGACGAGGAGACCCAATTGAAGACTTATCGGGGGGTCGGTGCGAAATCCATTGGAAAAGGGCCGTCTGACGCCGCTCTTTCGCTTGGCATTCCTCAAACGTAGGTTCTTGCGCGAGCCGGAGATCGCGTTCCGCGGCCCGGCGGGCGAGGCAGTGAAACCGTCCGAGGTCGTCGAGATTGATGACGATGAAACAATGGAAGTTTATTGACCGGCTGAGCTCGGTGCGGTCAGCTTCAGTCAGTCGATGAAGCGTTTCCTCCGGCACGGTATACAGGCCGACGTCGCCGCTCGCCGGTACTGGCGACTCGAGTCTGCGCGGACGTGCCAGGACCCAGGCGAAGAGACTCGGTTGGAACGGCCCGCGATCGTGGTGCATCTCACGCCAAGCCTCCCATCGGCGGCTGTCGATGTACTCGATTGACGTGAGTTCTGCCGAGCCGATATAGCCGCCGTGGAACAGCTCGCCGTATCCGAAGAGAAGTTCCAGGGCCTCGTTCTTCTGTTTGCCGGCATGGATCCAAATGCGGCCGCGGTAACTCCGCTGCCATGAGCGGAGCTCGATCGGCTTGCGACCCGAGACGATCATCTCCGCCCAGGGTTGCCGTACGCTAAGCGCCAGCGAACCTCCATTCTTCACACCTGCCCCTCCGGGACCGAAATCTCGAACGCGCGGCAGAACTCTTCGGCGAAGCGGCGCAGCAGATTCGCGGCCTCTTGCTCCGTCGGACCTGCGGGTCCGCCGATCAGCGCGCGCGCTTCCGGCGCCAGGTCGGCGATCATCTCGTGATCTCCTGTCGAATGCAACACAATCGTGATCAGCTCTAGGTACGCCCGGAACGTCGTTCCCAGCTTCCCCCGTTGTATGGCGGCGTTGCGCAAATCGAAGGCGTACCCCGGCCAGCCGTCCCACGCGCCTCTTTCCGCCTCGAACGGCCGGGCCGTTCGGCGCACGATACAGGGCGTGCAAACGCCGCAGGGCACGGATGGTTTCTTCTTCCATTTGCCCACCCGCCATGCCTGCGAGTGGCGCCAGCAGGTCTGCGTCTGCCGTAAGATCGCCTCCGCTTTGGAAGGCCCTGCCGATTTTGCGACACTTGCGGCTTCTTCGCGCTTGGTCAGCACTGCGAAAGGATTCCGAATCTCCAGTTTGCATTCGAATACGGCCTCGAGCAGGCGCTCCATTCGCCTGTGAAATTCCGGGTGCGCGTGTCGTGTGGGGACTTGGGTGCCTGCCGGAGGAATCGCCATCGTAAGCAATCCGTTCTCATATTGAAAGATGCGGGAGGCGCCGTGGGTCTTTGCCGTGATTGCGCCGAGGGTGAGAAAGAGGAACGCCCGGATGAGGTCCATGCCTCCTTTCCGCGCCGGCCGGCAAGCCTCCATTGGGCAGGGGAGGCGTACCCGAGGTCGGCCCCAAGCCGCTGCTGGAGGGTCTTCTGAGTGGTGTAGAACGACACCAGTTGCACGCGCTCCCGCCGTTCCGGGTGCACGCCGGCTCCGCACGCGCTGTCCATCCCACCGGAAAACAGCAGCACTTCTCGAATGTCGCGTGGCTCGCCGGCGATCGCGTCATATCCGCCGCGTCTCGTCGGCGCTCAAAAGTGAAACTCCATTGGGCCCTATTCAAGAAACTTAGGACGGTGGCAAGATGTTTCCCACCCGGACCCGACCAAAAGGTCGTGTCGCGCACAGGAGCGCAAATCTGCCATTCCTTAACCGGGTTGGTCGGACGCAACGGGATCCCCGATTCGAGCCGGTAGATCGCGCCCGCGAGGTCCAACAGATCGAGCGCGCGGGGCGAGACCCGGGTGGCGCCAAGTGGCCCCGCCACGGTCCAGAGCGGCGAATCCCCGGGATCAAACGTGTTGCTGCGGCTCGAAAGCCGAACGGATGCCGATCACGCGACACTCGAAGCGTTGTCCTAAATCTCTTTTCGCAATCGATCTGACAGCCATTCCGGTTCACCTCTCATGACGCGGAACAAGTGCTTATATCCAACCTGGTCAATATCCTTCCATCCTTTATTTTTGAACTTTGTCTCGAAGGACGCGACGATTTGATTGGCTTTGGCTTCGGAGAATTCCCTGATGTGCGCGAGCGCCGACCGGGAAATGCCGGGTTCCTCCGTGCGCAGGGTCTCCGCTAGGTAATTCGCAAGGAACAACGCAGATGTCGATTTAAAAGGCGCCGGATCCAATTTGGCCAGAACGGCGGCGGCATTACCGGTGTCACGAACCACGACGTCGTACTTCACGATTCGCAAGAAGAAGTCTTGAAGCGAAGCCTGTAATGAAGCAACCAGTCTCGGATGTACCGGCGCCGGTCCATCTTCGGACTGAGGGATTTTGCCAATGCCATCAGGCAACACCTCTCCGCCCGCCACTTTCCAGCGTTTCTCGACCCTTTCCCACGAGCGTTCCTGAACCAGCATGACGTGAAGGCTGTGGAGACTCTGCGTAGGCGGCAGCTACGCCCGGATCGGATGAAACGAAACCAATATAGTCCTGCGAGAGTCGCGAGAAGACCTTCTGCAGAGCCGCCCAGGCCTTTTCCTTCTTGCGATCGACCTCGGTGAGGCTGCTGCCGACGATGGTGACGAAACCCGCTCCTCCGCCGCCACCGCGGCCGGAGCCGCCCGATCCGCCGCCTGCGCCGCTGCTTGAGGTGCCCATCGCTATCCCGCCTTTTCCCAAACCGATTTCGGAAATCCCGATTGCCAATCGGCGGCCCAGGCCGGATACCGGCTCTCGAGCTCATGCCACCAATCCGTCCCGGGCTGGTACAGAGCCAGGCCCGCATACAGCACAGCGATCCGCTGACGGTCCGAGCTCTCGCGCCGCCCCTCGGAGAAAGCAGGATTGGCATCCACCAGGAAGCGTACTCGCGCGAGTTCCTCGCGGGCCGCCTCTAGCTCACCGCGTTTCGATAGCCGGCGCGCGGCTCGCAGCCGCCTCATCCACGATCACCCGGGCGCCCCAGACGTGTCGTTCAAAGACGGTCAGTGCTCTCACAATTTCCAGCCACTTGTTATTTGCGAAAGGAACCCGCGCTCCTCCTGGCCGGGCGCGTCGAGCCAGAACAGCCGGGATTGGGCAATGGCGGCCATCATCAGGTGGTTCGTCTGCATCGCCTTTTCCCGGCAGAGCTGGAATCGGCGCGACACTTCCTCGATGCTGAAGATTCAGGCGAATCGCTAGCTGTCCGGCGAAGTATTCTAGCTCCGAGACGACCGCGTGCTGTGTCCAGATGGGGATTGAGCGCCGTGCTTCTGCCACCTTCAATTCCGCTTCCGCAAGCCGGCCCGTGTCCATCAGCGCTTCCGCGAGATTGCGCACTGTGATTGCGTGATCGAGCCCCGCATATGGAGTGGCTTTCCATTGCTTCGCTATTTTCTTCATATTCCGTGACGGCTTCTGCGGGCTTGTGTTCGAAGAAATGGGTCAGGCGGGCGAGGTCGTGCCGGCAGCGTAACTCCAGGCCGCGATTTTCCGGAGCTTCCTCCTCCCGGATCGCGGCCAGCGCTTTTTGGAGCAGTTCGCGGGGCTGCAGTTTCGATCCCTCGAGGCCGCTGGACTTCTGAGCCTCCGCGCGTGTCATGTACCACCCCGCCGCATCACTGGTGTTCCCGATCTCTTCGGGTTTCAATAGATCGAGCCAGCGAATGGAATTGCGACTGTCACCGAGGGCGAGATGGGCCCAGCTCGCCCCGATCTCGGCACTGCGTCCGGAAAGTGTGGCCATTCCGGGGGTTACCTGGTCGAAGATTCCCAGGAATGCTGCCGCCCGCCGCTGCGCTTGATAGAGTTCGAGGAGATAGCGCGCATTTTCCTGGAGCTTTTCCTGCCAGCCTGCCGCGCGGGCCGGTGGCGGCCAACGAGCCAACAGGATGTCCTCTCGCGTGCTTTCGGCAAGTTTGCGCCTGGCCACGGGCCCGTCGAGGAATTCATGGGCCGCGCGATGACAATCGGCCAACTGCGTACCGGGGATCCGCCGACCGAAAGTCTGCGCGACTCCGGCCGGCATGACGCACCCGGCGGCGGTCTCGAGGACGACACCTCTGTCGATCCAAGGAGCTAGCGGATCGCCCGCGCGTTCGATGTCATCGCGTTCGGCGGGACAGCCGAGCACCGCCAAGCCGCCGAGAGTCCTTGTATAGCCCAAAGACTCTTGGGGATTTGCGAAGGAGTCCAATGTTCAATCTTCCTGGGCCCGCTCCGGTGGAAAATCGCCGGCCAACACGATAACTCGCGCGCTGCCGTCACGTACTCCCTCCCAAAGCCATCGGGGTTCCGGATTGGGCGGCTCCAGAAAGGCAATGATAAACAATTCGCTTGCGCAAAGCGAACGCCAGCCAAGGCCCCGGTCAGACTGGATCAGCGCGGCAGCCGTCCGGATGACGGCGCTGCGGTCGTCATCGTGTTCGATCGTGCGCGTCACCATCTCCGCCCAATCGCCAAGCTGGAGACTCCACTGTTTTGGCATCCCAGGATGCCGGCGACAGATCGAACCAGAGCACGGTGCCTGCACTGTTCCTCTGCGAAGCCAGAACCCGGCCCGCCCACTCGAGTCGGGAACTCCGGCTGCGCCAACGGCACTGGTCACCCACAATCGAGAGACATTCGGCCAAGCAGGAAGTGTTTCAGCGATTCCGCCGTCTCCAATAAGTCTTGCGAGCGAACTCGGCAGAAGCTTCCGGGCGGTGGCCTGTCGTTGCGGTCCTTCCTCGCGCCGGTCGCTCCATGTGAGAGATGGCGGCGGGCAGCCCTTCGACCAGATGACCGGGCACATCCAGTCTATTGACTGGTGGAGATTCTCCCCTGCGTGCCGCATTAATGTGCCGCGCACGCGCGCGACCGCGTGATCGAGTGGCCTACCTGAAGCCAGGGCGGTGAAGATTTCGCGCGACGCGAGTTGCGCGGCGGTATCCGCAAGCGGCGCCTGGGTTGCGAGTACAGCAGCGACGCCGACGTCGCTCAGCGCTTCCACGAATCTCGGAGCTGAAGTGGGAAGACCGAAACGCGGGGCCGAACCGGTCTGACACGCCCAGAGCACTACGTACAATGGAGTTCGTCCACCCCTTTGCCGCGCGTTGCGCAGGCAGGTCGCCAATTGTTCCGCCGATAACCAGGTGCCGTCTGCGAGCAGCAAGCCGGCCGGGTTATCACGGGCGTGCCCGCTGAACCAAAGTATCGTCGGCCGGTGCGCCAACAACTCGGATTCGATGGAAGCGGCGGTGACGGCGATCGCGCGCGGCGGTGTGACTACCTGCCGGCTGGCGAAGTCCAGAGCGGAATAAGAGGACTTGATTGCCGCTTCCTCAGCTGCGAGATCCAATGTGTCGAGACCGGGTCCCGAAGCGGCTCCCTGGATGCAGAGAACCGTGAGTGCATCATTCAGCTCCGAGGGCTGCAATAGAGCCGCGTCCGTCCCGGTCTCACGGATGAGGCTCACCTGATCCCAGCGGGCTTTCGGGAGGCCCGCAATCATTCCTTCCCACGGGCGTTCCCAAACCCTTGGGGGCAGTTGAAGGCGGAATCGGCGGATGCCGGGCTGCTCTCCGCCACATCGGTCGACCCACCATAGCTGAAAATCTCCTCTGGTAGCTAATCGTGAGTACGACTCACCGGCTCCTTGCCCGAGGTGTTCTTCCGCCGCATTCCACGCGGGCTGATCGAACAGGACCACGCGACGAAGCGCCGAATCGTTGAACCCAGGCGAATCGTCGCCTGTCCAACCTAGCAGCACACCTTCTTGGATCGCGGACGGCATAGCGGAAAGATCAAGAAATAGCGGACGGCGCGCGGACATGGGGAGACTGGTTCCGTTCGGCCCTGGTATAGCGGATCGCGCGGAACGAACACTTTCGTCAGTTTGTAGTGTTGGTTTGACGCGTCCCTGGGGATATCGAACTCGGTGACGGAGGTATTCGACGGACGGTTCGGGACAAATTCCTCAGTAACATCTCTTTTCGCGGAGAACGGAAATCATCTTCACGTCTAACCCGCCGAGCCTGCATGATCACCCGGCGTTTACCTGTCCTGATCGTCGGCTAAAACGGGAAGTTGAGGTCCGCCGGATAATGTTCCCGCCTACTTCCTGTTGGCGTGTTTTACGGCCATGGAGCGAAACCAGATGCGGCAAGCCGATTTGATCGTTCCTTATCGCTTGCTCACCTTGGTGGTCATCACTCCACCACCTCGCGCGACAGAGGTGACGATCACCAAGACTTTCGGCTTCGCTGGATTCGAGGCTGCCGAAAGAGCCCCTCAGCAACGCTCCCACCGATTATCTTGCTATCGAGCGTCAGTAGTTCTTCGATATCCAGCGCCAAACCCAGTTCCATCTTGCGTTCCTGAAACTCGGCGGTGTGGTGCTTGAGTATCACACCCGTAACGGCATCATAGCCGTTAGGCAATGAAACAAGCAGCGGCGCGCCAGACAATCCGGGAGGAGGGACAAAAGAAAGTTCGTACCCTGGCGGCTCAGCAGGCAATATCGTCAGGGCCCGCCGGTTAACGACATAGCCTTTGAAGGCGCGTAGATGAGCCGTGGGCGGCTCAAATCCGAAGGCAAAGCCCATCGCGCTCACGTCTGTCAGAAAACCAAGGGGAGCGAAGTTGAACGGCAGAATCTCCGCCTGAAGACCGGGACAGTGCAGAAGGGCCAGATCGATTTCTGCAAATACTTCAGAATCTCGAACAGGTACCCCGTAAAAGTTTCCCGGCGTAAGGCGCGCAATGAGCACCTCCCCGTCGCTCTGCGCATCTCGAAAGACGTGCGCGGCAGTCAGAAACAGGTTGGGTGCAACACAAAAGGCAGTGCCGTGGAAAAGACCGTAGCGGAGATCGAACACTCGATCCTCAACATTGTTATGGCCCGCCATAACGACGCAATTCACCGCATGGGGATTCATCATCGCTACTTTCGATAACAAATCTTAAGCCCCTTTGCGATGCTCGCGTCTTCGGAGGCTCCCATCATCGAGCGCATAGCGTCCTTACTGATCTTCTGCCGTCTCCTCTAGATCGGCAGTGAGAACTGCCCTTCTGGGACTCGCCGCTTACGCCCCGGGTGGATCGTCGGCCACACGGAACTTGGCTGGCACAGGCCTCGGCGACATAGATCCTCCGTTTTCGCCATGTGTCTACGAACGCACGGCTTGGGATTCAAGCTGACCCACTAACCCAACGCCCGCATCGGATCGATGGTGGTTGCTTTGCGCGCTGGCAGATAGTCCGACACCGCCGCCAGCCCGCGACCGCCAACGGCATGCGGATGCCGAGTTCGCCCGTGCGCCAGGCGGTGACATCTATGTGCGGGGAACTGTCGCGTCAGCACGCGATGGGAAAGCGAACTGGCCGAGCGACATGCCCCGGTATGCCCCGCCAGTTCAAAGCGTCCACGTCGCGGGGGTGGGCAATGCCAATTTGAGCAATCGAACGAAACGAAAGGAGAACAGGTATGCAGGACACAACGATGACAAACGGATCATCGTCGCCGCCGCCGGCGGTTGCGATGAATGGACAGTCGCATGGGGTTAGTGCGGCGACGGCGTTTACACCAGAACGGGTTCAGGAACTGGTAGCGGCACTGGAAGACCCGTTCGATCCCAGTGAGATCAAGTGGCGTGTGACGAACACGTGCAAGGTCGGTGGGCCGAAAGGTCCTCGCGACCGAGGTCAGATGTTGGCGTATGCCGATCCGCGCGCGTACACCGACCGGCTCAACGACCTATTCGCGCCGTCTGGCTGGACCAGGGACTACAACGTTCAAATGGTCCAGAACTTCGAACGGAAGGAACGCGGTGCGACAGAAAGGACCATTACGGCGAAGATCGTGGTGACGTCCAAGGTGACGATCTACGGCTTGGGCACACACACGGGACTCGGCGAGGAGTGGGCGGAGAACGACAACGCCGGCACGGCAGCGGAGGCCCAGGCTTTCAAGCGGGCATGTTCGTGTTTTGGGCTTGGCCGCTACCTGTACGATCTGGAGGGACAGTGGGTGGATCTCGACGAGAAGAAGCGCCCATTGGAGACACCGAGGCTGCCGGATTGGGCACGTCCAAAGCTGCAACGGCGTGGCGGCGAGAACAGCGCAAACGGCAAACACCAGGCCAATGGCCAGCCGCAAACACAGACCGGCGGCGGGGCGAAAAACGGCAGAGGCGGTCTGTACCGGGATGAACTGCTCGGGCACGTGAAGGCGCTCTGCGGGACAGTCGGCTTCAGCCTGTCCAAGGGCGTGCTGCGGGCTGTAGCGAAGGTCGAGGATCCGGACAAGATTCGAGACATGGCGAAGCTCACGGCTGCGTTCGAGAAGTTGCAGGACATGGCGCGCGGTGTCGAACGACTGCGGGCGGCTGTGGCGAAGGCCGGAGACCAACGGTACTCGGCGTTGTGCCGCGAACTGAATCTGGCAAGCGAGTCCATCGACGACATCCCGGACCGGACGGTACTCCGTCGGCTGGTCGAAACGCTCGAAGAAGTGGTTCCACGCAAACGCCGAACGGTACGAGCAACGGCGCGGCGGGAAACGGATCGCAGCGTGACACGGCGGGCTTGAGTGAGTTGCGGGGCCGGCTGCTTCGCGAGGCGAACCGCGTTTCCGGTGCGACAGGACGGCCGCTTGCCGTCGTGATCAACCAGGCAGCGAACGGAACATTCACGTTTGCCAACTTGAGGACTCTCGGCGCGGCCGACATCGGCAAGGTGCAGACCGCACTCACGGAGCTTCAAAGGATGGCAACTCCAGCATGACGCCAGCGATCTCGTGATCCGGGAAGAAAGGAGGCGAGGGAATTGAAGGAAGTGACGCTCTTCACGGATGGATCGTGCTTGGGCAATCCCGGCCCCGGCGGGTGGGCGTGCATCCTGCGGTATAGGAAGCACGAGCGCATCCTCCGGGGTGTGGAGCCGCATACGACGAACAACCGGATGGAACTGGTGGCCGCCATCAACGGCCTGAGAGCCCTGACTGAAATGTGCAGAGTCACGGTGATCACCGATTCCCAGTATTTGCAGCAAGGGATGACGGTGTACCTTGTGCGTTGGCGAAGCTTCGGCTGGTGCAACAGCCGCGGAGAAGCCATTGCGAATCGGGATTTGTGGGAACTGTTGGCGTCGGTGGCCGGCCAGCACGAAACGAAGTGGCACTGGGTCCGCGGCCACGGATCTGATCGAGACCAGGACCGCTGCGATATTCTCGCGAAAGAATCAGCGAGAACGGCAGCGGCGGGAGGGATGGCCAAGGACCTGGCGGCCTGACTCCTATCCTTTATATATGCGGGCGGGAATCGACGCGCTCGCTTTTCGGCTTGGAGCCGTTCCGCGCTCCGAGCTTTCCGTTGTAACCCCCACACAGGCACTCGGCCGAAGCTAAACGCCGGTGTATGTTCGCACGGCGAGTCGGAATCCGTGTGCCTGTAAACCACTTGGCTGCGAAAAACGAAAGGAGAACTGCGATGACCGCGATGAATAGTTTGATTGTCAACGAAGTGCTGCGCGTGCATGGCCCGGACGCACAACGTCTTGGACTGGACCGGCTGGATGAGGATGCGCTGATCCTGGGATTTGCGCGGTGGGCAGAGGGGCTACTCAAGAAGTGGCTGGATTACGCGAAGGGCGCCCTTCTGTTCGTGATGGTACCCGAGGAACCCGAATCGGGGATGTTTTACATCTACGACCGGGCTCGGCAGACGTTCTTCATGGTGGATCTGGCTGAAGCCGGGCGGTACGGCGGGTATCGGCTCGAGGAGTTTGAGCAGATGGCGCAAACCTTTGGCTTGAAGGCACTTGCGCAGAACCCCCGAACGCTCGCCGGGACGCATTGAGACGACTTTTGAAAATCGAAGGCGTTTCAGTGTATAGACGAACAGGGGGAGAAAAACAGCCATGGACCACCGGCTACCAGCGACACGCGAAATGGCCCAGGAGTTCAGCGAGTTGTTTGTGAACCGGCGGGCCTACACCATTCAATCCATGCGGCCGCACCCGGAAAGCGGCCGCCACTACTACTACCGGCCGAAACCGCGGGATGGCGGAGAGCCGGTGGCGCTCACCATCGAAACCGTACGGCGGCACTTGGCCGGGGAGCTGACGATCGGCATCTATGCCATCAACCCGGCTACGCAGAGGTGCAAATGGATGGCTATTGACGCCGACTACAAAACGGCGCTCGAAGACCTCATCAAGGTGCAACGTCAGTTGCAGGATGACGGGATCGAGGCCGCGCTGGAAAAGTCGAGACGCGGCGGGCACCTCTGGATCCTCTTCGAAACCCCAGTTTTGGCGCGCGAGGCGCGCATCTACATCTACCACGTGGCGGGCAAGCTCGATGTCCAGGTCAAGGGAACCGGGCTGGCCGATGGAATCGAGATCTTCCCGAAGCAGGACGAGTTGAGGCGGGAGGAGTTTGGCAACGCGATCCGCGGACCCCTGGGGGTTCATTGGGGAGCGCGGGAGAGCCGGGGCTGGCGGTATTGGTTCTACGGCGCCGACTACAAGCTGGAGGATCAACTCGCGTACCTGAAGCGGATCGGGAAAGTGAAGCAAGAGCACCTGCAGCGCATGATTGCTGGAAAGGCGATCCCGCAGGAATTCGCTCAGCACGCGCGCCGAACAGAATGTCCAAAGTATTTCCAGTCGAAGCCAGGCGAGTTCCGAATTCTGGAATACGTCGAGGTGAAGAGGCAAGCCGGCCGGAACTGGGTGACTCGTTGCCCGTCGTGCGCCGCGCAAGGGAACGACAGGAGCGGAGATAACCTGGCGATCTCGGTCGAGGAGCCTCGGAAATACTGCTGCTGGGCGGGCTGCACGAAAGAGATGATTCGCGCGGCAGTGGGCCGGCCGATCTCCGACCGGAGGCTGGCGTGACCGGCAAGGGCTCGATCTTTCTCAACGCAGTTGCCGCGGAGTACTGGATCTCAAACCGAAAAGGAAGGAGTTTCAAAGATGCCGAATTCGGAACAACCGGAAGGGAGAGACAACGGAGCCAGGCCACCGAGCCTCGCAGCGCGTGGTGAACGGCGCCGGATCGAGCGACGGCTGCAAGAGGCAGGAATCCTGTGTCAGCCCGAAGTGTCGCTCCAGTATCAGACGTTGGCAAAACGCTCGGTGCTTCGTGGTGTGGAGTCCGGCGGGGCGCGATCAAGGAAATCGGGCGCTACGTGACCTTCTGCGACGAGCGGGGTGAGCGTATTGCTTGGCTGCAGCCGATCGACTCGGTCGGAGTGAATGGCCGTCACGCGGTGGTGATTGCGCTTGGGCTGGTGAGCGTGGAAGTTTTCCGCGTGCGAAACACCTATGACGTGTTGATTGCGAAGTACGATGTGTCGCAACCGGCGGAGGGTCAGCGCGGCCGGATCGAAGCCAGAGTGCTCTTTCGTGGCCGCCAGGGACATCTGCCGTTGGATCTGACCGGTGAGGAGAAAGGGATGGCGGGTCAGATCGTTCCCGAATTCTTCAACAGGGCTGGGGAACGCGTCGAGATCCCGCCGGAGTTCGTGGGGGTGCTAAAAGCCGCCGTGCGTGGAGCGGCCTGTGTGGGATGCACCCATCAGCACTATCTGACGGCTCCGAAGCGGCGGCGAAGAAGGCCGATGCTGTCACTCCGGTGGCGACCGGCGAACCGGCGGCTAGCGTGGATGCGGTGGCGGTTTGAAAGGTCACGGTTGTGAAAGGGTTTTCGAAACGGGGCGTGCAATGGAACGACTCAAGAATACAGGTTTGGTACTCTGCCTGTTCGTTGTGCTGCTGGTGATCTTCAGCAGCTACTTCCGGGCAAATGAAGTGGGCACTTTCTTCGGCGCACTCGCCGGGACACCACTTCTGGTTCATATCTTCAACCGCGTGGCGCCGAGCCGGAGTAAGCCAGAGTCCGAAAGGACCACGACGGCACTCGTCGCGCACGCAGAGCCGATGCCGCGGCCGACCGAGCAAGTCGTAGTGCTTCGGATGGAGGGGCCGACTGGACGGCCATGAACAGTGACGCTGAAAGCGTTGATTGTTCGTTTCGCGTCTCGCCTGTGGATAGGCGAACCAGAGCGGGCCGCAGACACTTTCAGTTCGCTCCGGGGGAAAGAAGAGTCGTCCCGTGGAGTGGCACGGAAACAAATTGTGCTCAAACACGACCCAAAAGCGTGGGAAGAGGGCTTCAGCGCCGGAGAGAGCAGGGTACGAATTCCGCTCCGGTGCCCGTATCCCGCAGGGACTACCCAGGCCTGGTCATGGCATAGCGGCCATGTCGAAGGCGATGCCAAGCGCCAGGGCTACAGCTACAGCCGCGGCGCACTTTCCAATGGACCGCCATCGCGCGGTCCCATCATCGTGTAGCAGGGACGATAGGTGACCTATGCGAGTCGGAACCAAGAGCGTTCTCTTCGGAGCGCACTGCTTCTTTATCCATCCATTCTTCGTTGCTTTTGGCTGGTGGGCCCTCGGACAGTTTCCGTGGGATCCGCGGCTTTGGGCGGCGTTCTTTCTCCATGATTTGGGCTACTTATTCAGTCCTAACATGGACGGGCCGGAGGGCGAAGAGCACGTCCATCTCGGAGCGAAGATCATGGGTTTGCTTTTTGGCGATTGGTGGGCCGACTTCACCCTTCGACATTCGCGCTACTGGGCTAAGAGGAACGGCGTGAGCGTTTCAAAGCTCTGCTACGCCGACAAACTCGCGTTCGCGATGACGCCCGGCTGGCTATACCTTCCTATGGCCCGAGCGACGGGAGAGCTTGCCGAGTACATGGCGAAGTCGCGAGATCGGCAGGCCGGCTGTGTGGTGTTCACGGAGACTGAACGCATCCAACTTGAATCGGGTCACCCCGCGCAATGGCTTGAAGGGCTGCAAAGCTACACGAGGCGTTGGGTCGAGGAGCACCAGGGCGGCGGACCTGACACATGGACCGTCGTGGCTAACAGCAACGCAGCAGGATGACGGTGGAATCGAGCTTGCGAGGAAATCCTGGCGGCGTTTCGGCAAGTGGCCTCGGCGGATACTGATGATTAGCAAGCCATCCGGCAAGCTCTGTTCTTTACACTACGCCGTTTGAGTCGCGAGTGACCCGCGACGCCATCAAACTAGGAGACAGGCCTTTTTTTGGGACCTGCCAGGATATTGAGATGTAGCGGCCTGATATGGCACTAAAGGCTGGGCCGGTACTGCGAAGGAGACGATTTGATACTTATCGTCTCCCGGCAGACCGAATGGAGGCGGGAATCAGGACAATCGGGGGGCGGGCATGGGCTCGCGGCCAGCTCGGTGCATGATCAGGCTCGTGGCTCGACCATCGGGGCCAATTTCAAAACTGATCCGTCCGCCAGTCACCTTCACGAAGAAGATACTCTCGCTCTCGGCAAACATTTCAAACACAGGCCCGGCGATGGGCTTTCCGCCGAACGCAGTAACCTGTGCAAAGAGGCGGTCGCCATTGCGCATGATTTCGAGAATGCGGTCCGGCAATTGATACCGCCCCGTGTAGCGATCGAGGAGCGTGGGATCCATCAGGAATCTCGGTGTGCTGTTTTGGAGGATCGAGATTGGCAAGCGGCGCCTTCGGGTTCAGGAGATGAATCGCGATGTCATCGACCCCGTTCAGAGTAAAAGCATTTGAGAGCGCAACTACCCCGACACGCGCTTTCGGATCGTATCCGATGAACGATCGGAATCCTCCGGTGCCTCCGTCATGCCAGACGATCTCTCCGAGAATATTCCACCCCAAACCAATCTCGAACCTTGTCTTGCCCACGGGGCGGCGAACTTCGAGCATGGCTTTCATGGCGGGTGCCAGAGGCGATTCCTTGTAGCCGAGGAATGCTTCGAGGAACGTCAGCATGTCATTGGCTGAGGAGCGCAGTGCGCCTGCACCGGCAAGCGTGGGAAGGTCCCAGTTGGCGACGGGCGCGAGCATCGCATTATGACCCGTAGCCATGCGCTGCTTCATGGATGAAGAGAGCGTAATACCCGTGTCCGGCATGCCGAGCGGTTCCGTGATGCGGACTCCTGACCAGGCTCTCATAATCCGTTCCGGCGCGGTATGCGAGGATGTGGCCGAGGAGTCCCGCGCCCAGGTTTGAATATTCGACTTCGGAACCGGGGTCGCGCGGCAGCGTGTAGCCGGAAAGGAACTGGTACAAATCGTCCACGCTGTAGTCGGCGTAAGGATTGGCTGGGTCCTTCGGGTTCAGGTTGCCGGGGACGCGTGGGAGCCCGGAGCTGTGCGTGGAAAGATCGAGCAGCGTGATGGGCTTGCCGCTTCGCTCCGGCATCCTGACATGTTCGGGAAGATATTTGGCCGCTGGATCGTCGAGGGTGACCTCTTTGCGGTTCACCATGTCCGCCAATAGCAGCGAAGTGAAGACCTTGGAGATGGATCCAATTTCGAAGATCGTATCTCCATCGAGCGTGCGTGGATCGCCTTTGGCGAGGTTGCCATAGGCGACGACGCGGCGGCCGGTAGGTTCGATGACACCCACGACAATGCCGACCGCTTGCTTCTGTTGATCAATGCGTTTTACGAGAATTTCGCGGATTTCGTCAGTTCCAGGAACTGGAAGTGGTTGAAAGATATTCGGATTCATAAATTTGAAAATAGACTCCACACTGTGCCCTGACAAAAGACCAAAGGTCATTTCAGGAGACACACTTCGGCTATGGTGCCGAACTTTGTTTAGAGGGTTGGCCTAGCGAGGACGGGCGGAAAGCAGGCAATCCTGAAGCGCGCCGATCATCGCTTTATTAAGCGGATTGAATTCGTATCGCATAACGGACGTACCTCCTTTCCTTAGGCTCAGTTGAGGGCTCTTAGAGACTATCATGAGTGCGCGGAACGCTGCAAGAGCTTTTCAAAAAACATCGCAGAGAAGTTCCTTCAGCCGCGGGATTTCCAGTGCTCCGTGCTGGTCCGGCGAAACTTCCCAGATCGCCGCATCTGGCGCTCTAGGCTGGATGTTGCCGCAAAGAGCTGTTCTCGACGGGAGTCAGGGAGAACAGCTACGGGACTTCCTCGAAGCTCATGTTCCCATGCTAAACGTTGCGGATTCGAGTCTCCCGCTCCAAAAACCCTCACAATTCAATGACTTGCCGCCGCTGAATTGTTGCGTTGTTCTTCTTGACTCCAGATAACTCAACTCGGGGTATCGTGTCTTGTTCTCTCAGCCATTGGGCGAGCGTGTAGGGTGTTATTCGCAAAAGCGTGCGCAGGTCGTCATCATCTTGGCTACCAGCGGGGCGTGAACTCCGAAACGATATCCCACCCCCGGAGGTCGCTGCCGTGCGTAATGCTGGATCTCGTGTCGTAGAGGTGCTTAAGACGTGTCTCGATCGCACGATCCTCTCCGACGCGGTGACTTGTGAGGAGCGTGAGGAGTGGTCCAATAGTCGTGCGAACGCGCTACGCAGGCGGTACTGCTGCTGACCGCATGTGGTGCACCTCTCGGTAGGCGGTGGTGGGAAGAGGACTTCTGCTGCCGTGACGACGGCCATGAATGCTGATGAGGATGAGTGGAGGAAGGCGTGGTTCGCGTATTGGAGCCAATAGCAGGAGCGCACAAAGCGTTGTCGTGTGCTGGGCGGAAGTGCATAGTACGTGTCGAGTGTCTCGGAAAGATTATCGGGCATTGTGAATGGCGCGCCGGCGGTCATCCCGTATGGTCCGAACATCTCGAACGGTGGGCGGAGTGGTGCTGACGCGGTGATGTCTGTGAAATCCGGGGACTGCGGCATCGGGTAGTGATAGCCGGGCATGAGATACGCGGTCTTGTGGCCATCGTGGGGGAAAAGTACCCAGTACCCGTGCCATGGCCGCGCCGGGAGTAGTTGTGTGCCCTGCGTGATGAGGCCCGGGCGGAGACCTTCGCTTCTGGCGCTGCCTGCTCGCGGCTGTCAGCGGCATTACTCCCCAAATGTTCTCCTTTGAAGGATGAAAAGGTCGTCTCAACGAGACAGTTGAGTTGTGGTGCCTCGGGCGGTACGGGCGTCAGTTGGAACCGGTCCTTGTACCGCCAGCAACCGGTGAGCTTGTGTGCGGCAAACAGCACCTGGCGAACCACGCGCGTCGGTCGGAGTTAGGGCGTCAGTGATGGCGCGGATGATTGCGGCCTCCGTCTCGGGGGTTAATGCCGGGCCTGCCTCAATGTGCGTGAGACGATCGTCCTTCGCGAACCGAAGTTTGATCGCATGCGGCTCATCGCCAGGATAGATAACCACGCGCTTGGCAGGCTGGCTGCCACTGCGGAAGTGGCGCTGAATGATGTGCTGCAAATCAGCGTGATCGACACGATCCGCGGCAAATACATCCCAAAGACTGCGAAGCATTCCCCTAGCGTAATATGCGGGGACGTTGCCTCGCACTGGCATTCAAACGTCTCGGAGGTCCGGTTCTGGGAAGTTGCGGGTTCACCTGGACGTAACGCCATCTCGGACTTTGGCTTTCAGCAGGCCGTGGTCCGGACCGGGAGTCATGAGCAGTAGATTCTCCTCGTCGCGCATCGTTTACCGATCGAGCGCCGGTGCAACCAAAGTCTGAAGGAGTGGGCTTGGAAGAGGAAGAGATGTAGGTGACGCTGCCGATTGCGATATCGAAGCCCGCGGGGGCAACGGCGTAATAGCGCAACGACACAAAAGGCA
>CAWIGC010000008.1:0-530284 GCA_963835555.1 uncultured Solibacteraceae bacterium
CTGCTGCGCCTGCCGTGGATCGCCGAATCGTCCTGGCGTCTGGCAGTTCTGGACGAAGCCCAGAACATCAAGAACCCCGGCGCCAAACAGACCCGCGCCGTAAAAGCTCTCAAAGCGGATGCGCGCCTGGCGCTGACCGGCACCCGGTAGAGAACCGGCTGGGCGACTTGTGGTCCCTCTTCGACTTCCTCAACCCCGGGCTGCTCGGCTCGCCGAAGGAGTTCTCCAATTTCGCCAAGCGGCTGGCAAACAGCCCTCACGCCTCTTACGGCCCCCTTCGCGAACTGGTGCGGCCCTACATTCTGCGCCGCTTGAAAACAGACAAGACGGTCATCTCCGACCTGCCGGAAAAAACCGAGATCAAGTCCTTCTGCTCGCTGAGCCGCCGCCAGGCCGCGCTCTATCAGCAGGCGGTGGAGGAGCTGAAAGAGCAACTCGCCGAGCCCACCGGAATCCAGCGCAAGGGCCTGGTGCTTTCGTTCCTGATGCGCTTCAAGCAGATCTGCAATCATCCCGTCGCAGTGGCTGGGCGACGGCGCCTGGACCGAAAGCGACAGCGGCAAATGGGCTCGCCTGCGCGAGATCGGCGAAGAGGTTGCCTCCCGGCAGGAGAAGATGCTGGTCTTCACCCAGTTCCGCGAAATCACCGGTCCCCTGGCCGGCTTTCTGGGCTCGGTATTCGGACGGCCGGGGCTGGTGCTTGCACGGCGAAACCGCGGTGAAGAAGCGGAAGGATCTGGTGCGCCGGTTTCAGGAGGACGAAGGCGTCGGCTTCTTCGTGCTGTCCCTCAAGGCCGGCGGCGCGGGCCTCAACCTCACGGCCGCTTCGCACGTGGTTCATTTCGACCGGTGGTGGAACCCGGCCGTGGAGAACCAGGCCACCGACCGCGCCTTCCGCATCGGTCAAACCAGGAACGTGCTAGTGCATAAGTTCGTCTGCCGCGGTACCGTGGAGGAGAAAATCGATCAGCTCATCGAATCCAAGCGCCAGCTCTCCGACGGGCTCCTACAATCCGGTGCGGACGTGCTGCTGACCGAAATGAAAGATGACGAATTGCTCCGACTGGTGGCGCTCGATATCAACAAAGCGCTCAAGGAGGTGTGAACGGTGGGTTACGGCGGCTGGGGTTGGAGGCCATACGTTTCCGTCGCGGAACGGCGGCGCAAGGCAATGCGCGAAATGGAAAAGCGCCGCAAAAAGGGACAAACTGTTTCGCCCGTGGTGGTGGAAGGCCGTACCATCGCCAAGACGTTCTGGGGCAAGTCCTGGTGCGAAAATCTGGAGCGGTACAGCGATTTCGCTAATCGCCTGCCGCGCGGCCGGACTTATGTGCGCAACGGTTCGGTGGTCGATCTGCGGATCGACGCCGGCGAAATCCGCGCGTGGGTCAGCGGCTCGGATTGTATGAGGTCGCGCTGAACATCGCGCCCGTGGCCAAAACCCGGTGGAAGTCTATCTGCACAGACTGCGCGGGCGCCATCGATTCTCTGGTGGAATTGCTCCAGGGGCGTTTTTCCAAAGGCGTGATGGAACGGATCTGCCGCCAGGGTCAGGGTCTGTTCCCTTCCCCGGCGGAGATCCAATTATCCTGCAACTGCCCGGACTATGCCGGTATGTGCAAGCACGTGGCGGCGGTCCTCTATGGGGTCGGGGCGCGCTTCGATCACCAACCCGAGCTCCTGTTCCGGCTGCGCGGCGTGGACGAAAACGATCTGATCCTCCGAGCCGGCACATCCATGCCGCTGTCTCCGAACGGGCCGGACGCGGCCAAGGTACTGGGCGGCGAAGACCTCGCCGGCATCTTTGGCCTCGATATGGCCGCGGACACCGTAGCGGAGCCCAAGACCCGAAAGAAACCGGCGGCGAAGGCCGCGCCTCGCAAGCGCGCTGCCGCGAAACGTCCCCCCAAATCGAAGAAGACCCCGTAAGCCATCCCGGGCCGCGTCGGATGGACCTGTGATTCATCTGCGATCATCGGCGGCCCGTATCTCAGCCTCCGGTCACCAGGGTTTTCTCCGTGCTCTCTTCGTGTTCTCCGTGCGTTCGTGGTGCATCGACTTTGCCCGCCGGAGCATTGCCACATTTTGAAAAAATATTTCTGTTCATACCAAAGCCACTTACACCACCGAATTTCAGACTCCAGCCTGCTCCGTTGCTACCGTGAACGTGGAAAGGGAAAAACATGTCCACTCGCCAACAACGCCGCGCCGACCGCCGCAATGCTCAGCGCACCGCTGGGCCTGCCGTCGACCCGGAGCGTAACTTGTCGCCTCTCGCGCCGCCTCTCCAGTCCGGCCTCGATGCCGCATCGCAATCCGTTCCCGGCGAATCTCCCGAGGAATTCGCGCGCCTGCAATCCGAATACTTCGACCGCTTTGCCCCCACCACCCCCGATCAGCGCTTTCAGGTGGATTGCCTCATCCGCAACGAATGGCTCCTCCGCCGCCTCTTCCGTGTCGAAGCCCAACTCTGGGAATATCACACCATGCAGGCCGGCCCTTCCTCCGGCGCCCCGCTCGGCGAAGCCTTCTCCCAAGCCAGCACCATCTTCCTGCGCTTCCGCCGCCAGATCTCCGCCTCGGAAAAAGCATATAAGGAAGCCAAGGTCGAACTCGAACGTCTCCAGCAGGCCGCCCAACCGCCACAATCTACAAGCGAAACCGAAGAATTGGCTTCGTTTCGCGCACCTCGCGAATGGGACCCCTCCATCCCCCCGAATCCCCCACCGGACAACTCCCCAGTTAGGGAATTTCAGGCCTGTATACCTTAGACATCCGGCGCGCCATGCGCTAGGCTGTTGGTTTACGAGGTGCTCATGCGACGAAGCCTGTTACTCTGTCTAGCCCTGCTCGGTGTGGCAGCGGCCCAGACCACGAAGCCGGAAACTCCGGATCTCACCAAGCA
Organism: uncultured Solibacteraceae bacterium; assembly: GCA_963835555.1. Classification (GTDB taxonomy): domain Bacteria; phylum Acidobacteriota; class Terriglobia; order Bryobacterales; family Bryobacteraceae; genus Sulfopaludibacter. Next base: position 2,906 of record CAWIGC010000008.1, read on the forward strand.
ACCCACCGTGTACGTGGTCGGTTACGCCCACCTGGATACCGAATGGCGTTGGGAATATCCCACCACCATCGGCACATACATTAAGAACACCATGCGGGACAACTTCGCGCTGTTCGAAAAGTACCCGCACTATGTTTTCAACTTCAGCGGCGCCAATCGCTACCGCATGATGAAAGAATACTACCCGGCCGATTATGAACGGGTCAAGAAATACATCGCCTCGGGCCAGTGGTTTCCGGCGGGATCCTCGATGGAAGAGAACGACGTGAATTCGCCCAATGCCGAATCCGTCATCCGCCAGATTCTCTACGGTAAAGAATATTTCCGCAAAGACTTCGGCAAGACCAGCGCGGAGTTCATGCTGCCGGATTGCTTCGGCTTCCCGGCCTCGCTGCCCAGCATTCTGGCGCACGTAGGAATCAAGGGCTTCTCCACCCAGAAACTGTCTGCCGCCTGGCAGCCGGCGCCGCACGTCGGCGGACCGAACTCTCCGCAAAAGACTCCCGAAGGAATTCCGTTCAACGTGGGACTCTGGGAAGGCACCGATGGGCGCACCGTCGTAGCCGCGCTCAATCCGGGCAATTACGGCGGCAGCGTAACCTATGACATCAGCAAGGCGCCGCCCGCGCCGCCCGCGCCGCCCACCTTCACGCCGGAACAACTGGCCGCCATGTCGCCGCAGCAGCGGCAGATGGCCGGACGCGGACGTCCCGCGCTGGATGACTGGACGCAGCGCACCAAAATCAACGGCGATCTCACGGGAATTTATGCCGACTATCATTACTATGGGACGGGCGACGTAGGCGGATCGCCCACCGAAGCTTCCGTCAAACTGATGGAGGCGATCGTCACCAAAGCCCGCATCCCCGAGCCCAATCCGTTCGCATTCGGAGGACGCGGCGGACGCGGCGGGCAAGCTCCGCAAGCTCAGACGCCGCCGGCGCCCGAAGTCACGGTCGGCGATGGGCCAGTGAAGATCCTCTCGGCCACCGCCGAACAGATGTTCCTGGATATCAAGCCGGAACAGACCTCCAAGTTCCCCAAGTACAAGGGCGATCTGGAACTGATCAATCACTCGGCCGGTTCGCTCACCAGCCAGACGTACATGAAACGGTGGAATCGCAAGAACGAGATTCTGGCCGATGCGGCCGAGAAAGCCTCCGTGGCAGCCGAGTGGCTCGGGGCCCGGCCGTATCCCCTGCAGCGCCTCAACGATGCCTGGACCCTGGTAATGGGCGGGCAGTTCCACGACATCATCCCCGGCACCTCCACTCCGGCGGCGTACGAGTATGCCTGGAACGACCAGATACTGGCCCTCAACCAGTTTGCCGGCGTACTTACCAATGCCACCGAAGCAGTGGCCTCCGGCCTGAATACCCAGACCAAAGGCATTCCCGTCGTGGTCTACAATTCGCTCAACATCAGTCGTGAAGATGTTGTAGAAGCCAAGGTCAACCTGCCCGCCGGCGCCACCAGCGTGCGTGTCAGCGGACCGGACGGCAAGGATGTTCCGGCGCAGTTCGCCGATGGTAAAGTGCTGTTCCTGGCCAAGGTTCCGGCCGTCGGCTACTCGGTCTATGACGTTCAGGCCGGCTTGTCCAACGCCAAGACCGGTCTCAAGGCTACCGAAGAAACTCTCGAAAATAACCGTTACAGCCTGAAGGTGAACCAGAGCGGCGACATTACCAGCGTCTTCGACAAGCTGGTGAAGAAGGAACTGCTCAGCTCGCCGATTCGCCTGGTCCTGCTCACCGATAACCCGCGCAATTGGCCGGCCTGGAACATGGATTTCGACCAGGAAACCGCGGCTCCGCGAAGCCATCGTCGGCGGCCCGGCGAAGATCCGAATCGTGGAGAACGGCCCGGTGCGCGTCGCCCTGGAAATCAGCCGCGAAGCCGAAGATTCCAAATTTGTGCAGACCGTGCGGCTCTCCGCGGGCGACGCCGGCAATCGCGTGGAGGTTGGCAACGTGATCGACTGGCACTCCAAAGAGGCCAACCTGAAAGCCACCTTCGCGCTCACCGCGTCTAATCCCAACGCGACCTACAACTGGGACATCGGCACCATCGAACGGCCCAATGAAAACGACCGGCAGTTCGAAGTCGCCAGCCACCAGTGGGTCGATTTGACCGACAAGAGCGGCGCTTATGGCGTCACGCTCCTCACCGATTGCAAGAACGCTTCCGATAAGCCGGCGGACAACGCCCTGCGTCTCACTCTGCTGCGCACCCCCGGAACCCGCGGCGGCTATGCCGACCAGGGTTCGCAGGATTGGGGCCATCACGAATTCGTGTTCGGGCTGGCCGGTCACGTCGGCGATTTCCGCGCGTCTCAGACCGATTGGCAGGCATACCGGCTGAATAGTCCGCTGGTGGCATTTGAAACAGCGAAGCACGCCGGCGCCCTGAAGAAAGAGTTCTCGCTGGTCTCCATCAACAACAGCCGCATTCGCATACTGGCGCTGAAGAAAGCCGAACAGAGCGATGAAGTGGTAATCCGCATGGTCGAACTGGACGGCAAGCCGGCGCCCAACGTTCAGGTAAGCTTCGCCACCCAGATCGCCGCCGCCAGGGAGATCAACGGCGCCGAAGAGCCGGTGGGTTCCGCGTCCCTGGTGGGTGGCAAACTGGCCACCTCGTTCACAGCCTTCCAGCCGCGCAGTTTCGCGGTCAAGCTGTCCGCGCCGCCCGCGAAGCTGACGGCCGTGGATTCCAAGCCCGTGCCGCTGACCTACGATGCTGCCGTTGCCAGCACCGACGAAACCAAATCGGCCGGTGGGTTCGATGCCAAGGGCCAGACCATTCCGGCCGAGATGCTGCCCGCACAACTGGGCTATCACGGGGTGCAGTTCCAGTTGGGTCCGGCCAAAACCGGAACGCCTAACGCCGTGACCGCCAAAGGCCAGACCATCGACCTTCCTGCCGGCAAATTCAACCGCGTGTACGTTCTGGCCGCCGCCGATGGCGATCAGACCGCGACATTCAAGGTCGGTGACCGCGGTTCGGAACTGAAGGTGCAGAACTGGACCGGCTTCATCGGGCAGTGGGACAATCGCGTTTGGGAAGCTACGGAAACTCCCATCCCGCAACGGCCGGGCGCTCCCGCTCTGGCCCCCGGAACCGCCCCCAGAATGCGCCGCGATCAATATGGCAAGCTGGTCAGCATCCAGCCGGGCTTCACCAAGCGCGCGGATGTGGCCTGGTTCTGCTCGCACCATCATGACGCCGCGGGCGCCAACGTAGACTACTCGTATTCCTACATCTTTGCGTATCCCCTGGATGTCCCGGCGGGTGCAAAGACGCTGACGCTGCCAAACAACGACAAAATCCGCGTTCTGGCTGTTTCGGTGGCAGAAGAAGCTCCGGCGGTGGTCGCCGCGCAACCGCTCTACGACACGCTGGAGCGGACGCCTACTGCCATCGCGCAGAAGTAGGACATTCAAACAGACCTCCCGGTCTGTCCAATACTGCCGTATGCCACAATAGGCTGCGTGAAGCTGTCTCCGATTGTGGTGCTGTGGTTCGCCGGGGCCGTGTTTGCGCAGCACGCCCCGTCCGCCTTACCGAAGGTCAAGTTCAGCGATACGCGGCTCGATAACGGCCTGCGTGTGATTGTCTCCGAGGATCACTACGCGCCCGTTTACGCGATTTGCGTGGCGTACAAAGTGGGCTCGAAGGATGAGCGCCCGGGCCGCACCGGCTTCGCTCATCTCTTCGAGCACATGATGTTTAAGGGCACGGAAAACGTCGGCGTCGGCGAGCTGGATTTTCTGATCTACACCAATGGAGGCAACTCCAACGGAACCACCAACACCGACCGGACTTCCTACTACGAAGTGCTCCCGCGGAATCAGCTCGACCTCGGCCTGTATCTGGAGGCGGACCGCATGCACGCCCTCGCCATCACCAGGGAGAATCTGGAAAATCAGCGGCAGGCGGTGAAGGAAGAGCGCCGGCAGAGCGTGGACAATCAGGCCTACGGACAGACCTCCGAGAAGCTCGAAGAACTGGTTTACGACAACTTCGCCTATCACCATCCGGTGGTCGGATCGATGCAGGACCTCGACGCCGCCACCGTGGACGACGTGAAGCAGTTCTTCAAGACCTACTATGCGCCCAACAACGCGGTGCTGGCGCTGGTGGGCGATCTGGACACCAAAGAGACGCTGGCCAAAGTGAAGAAGTATTTCGGCGTGATTCCGCGCCAGACGCCTCCCACGCCGGTGAACTTGGCGGAGACGCCCAAAACGGCCGAACGGCGCGCTGTGCTGCAGGATCCGCTGGCTCGCCTGCCGCGCATCGATATTGCCTATCGCATTCCGCCCGGCGGCGATCCGGATGCTCGTGCGCTCGGAGTAGCGGCTTCCATCCTGGGCGGCGGCTTTGGCGGGCGCGGCGGAGGTGTGGCAGCCAACACTTCGCGGCTTTACAACTTGCTGGTGAATGAAAAGGAGGTTGCCGTGCAGGTGTCGGCCAGTGCCCAACGGCGCGCCGGTCCCGGCATGTTCCGCATCTCCGCCACCCTCCGGCCGGGCAAGAGCCCGCAGGAGGTAGAGGGCCTGATTTCCGAAGAGATCAGCAAGCTGTACTCGCAGCCGGTGACCGCCCAGGAATTGAAGCGCGTGCGCATGTCCCTGCTGCGTAGCGCGGAGAACCGCCTGACCGCGCTCAGCCGGGCTCAGGCACTGGCCGATGCCGCCGCGGTGTATGACGACCCCAACCGCGTCAATACCGACATCGAGGCGGAACTGGCGGTGAATGCCCAGGACATCATGCGCGCCGCCAAGGCCGAACTGGTCAACGCCAATAAAACGGTAGTCGTCACCCAACCCGCGCCGCGGCGTCAACAGCAGCGGAAACAACCGTAACGGAGCCGCCATCATGAAGACACTTGTTCTCTGCACCCTCTTCGCCGTGACGCTCCTGGCGCAGGAGCCCGCCGTCAGCTTCCGGGGCATGACCCGCATGAATCGCGCGCCGGTATCCAACGAAGTCCTGAAAGTGAAGCTGCCGCGTCCGGTGGACCGCCAGCTATCGAACGGCATCCGGCTGCTGGTTCTGGAAAGCCATCGCGGGCCCATGGTCACCCTGACCATCTCGATTCCCTCTTCGCCTCTGCACGATCCGTCCGGGCTGCCGGGCGTCGCGGAAGCAACGGCGGCGCTCATGATGATGGGCACTACCACGAAATCCGCGCGGCAGGTTTCCGAAGCGCTGGCGGACCTGGGCGCCACCGTGAACATCAGCGCCGGCGCAGGCGGAGGAGGCGGGCGTGGCGGCAGGGGCGGAGGAGGAGAGGGCGGCGGCGCCATTTCCGTGAGCGCGCTCTCCGAGAATTTCAATGCCACGCTGGCGGTACTGAGCGACATCCTGCTGCACCCCGCATTTCCCGCAGACGAGTTTGAAAAATGGAAGACGCGCCAGCGCAGCGCCATCGAACAGGCCCGCACTTCGCCCACCGGCCTGGGCAGCGAGATGCTCATGAAGGTGCTGTATCCCCACGATGCGCGCCAGTTCACCCGCATCACCAGCGACTCATTGAACAAGCTGACGCGGGACAACCTGATCGAGCACTACAAGAAGTTTTACGTGCCTTCCGGCGACCTGGCGGGCATCGTGGGCGATATCACTCCGCACGACGCCGTGGCCTCGCTCGAAAAAGCGCTGGGCGCGTGGAAGGGCGGCCCGGCGCCGGAGGTCAAGCTGCCGGTGAGCCCGCCCATCGCAGGAGAAAAAGGTGTACCTGGTCTCGCGTCCCGGATCGGTGCAGACCGACCTGGTGCTGGCCAATCGCGCCATCGATCGCACCAGCCCCGACTACCTCGCCTGCCTGGTGATGAACCAGGTGCTCGGGTCCGGGCCCGCCGCGCGTCTGTTCCGCATCATCCGCGAGGAGAAAGGGTACACCTATGGCGTGAGTTCCAGCTTCACGGCCACCCGCTACCTCCAGCACTTCAGTTCTTCGATGCTGGTGCGCACCGAAGTTACCGAACCGGCCCTGACCGACCTGCTGAAGGAATTCAAGGAAATTCGCGATGTGCCGGTACCCAAAGAGGAACTGGAGGGCGCCAAGCGGACACTGGTCGCCAGCTTCGCCCTGGGTCTCGAGAATCCTGCCGGAGTGCTGCAACGCTGGATGCAGCAGCGCGAGTTTTCACTCCCCGCCGACTACTGGGATACCTACACCACGAAGATCGCCGCCGTCACCGCCGAAGACGTGGCCCGCGTAGCTAAAAAGTACGTTCCCTACGACAATGTCCAGATCATCGCCGTGGGCGACGGTGCCCGGATCCGCGAACTGCTGAAGAAGTTTGGACCCGTGGAAGAAACGGCGGCGGATTCACAGTAAGGGTCATCTCTAAGGAGTTGGCGGTTTCTTATAGTGCTCCAACATCGCCGCGGCGATCTCGGCGCTGCTCGGCCATTGACCCCGGCGCTGCCCGGCGTGGGTCTGGTAATCGGTCAAGCGCTCGGGGTCGGGTTGCACAACGTGGCCACTTTTCAAGAACAGCAGCCCCATTTCGCTGGTAGGCATCTGAGTCACGAACACCTCGGCCTGATCGAGGGCGGCGCGTAACCGGAGCGTGATGTCTTTTGGGTCCAGCGGATCGCTGGACGACAGAGCGCGCCAGTCCGCGACCGGATAGTTAGAATTTCGCCGGATTTCGGCAATCAATCCTTCCGGTGTGAACCCGGGTGATTTCTCAACGGCTGCCCATATCAGTGCACCGAGAGAGAGAATCGTTTCGTGCACGGTAACAAGATCGACCAGGTCGCGGACTTCGCGCCTGCCCGCGGCGGACATGACTTTATTCAGAGCCAAATCGACTGGGTGCAGCATGTAACCGAACACTTCATCTCGTACAGTCGGGAAAAACCGGAAATCGCTGTCCGCAACCCATTCCAGCCGGGTACTGAGATCCCCTTGCGTTACCTGGGCGGTATAAATCAGAGGCAACTGGCGAAGCCAGGAAACAAGATACCCGGCGGCCGCGAGTGTTTCTCCGTCGCCCAAAGCCGACACCGCGACACGCTCTTCGCGGTCGTGGAAGACGTCGATGTCATCGGAATACCTCAGCGCATCCCGATTCAGAGGGGTTGCGCCAGCCACATAGCTTTCCGGATCCCGACGCGAAGCAAGCAGCCGGAGAATATCACTCTGAATCTTAAATAACGGCACGGCACGCCTGCTCGATTTCCTCCGCCAACCGGCGCGCGTCACGGTCTCCTTCTATCCGCAGCGCGCGCGCCACTACCAGAGCATCCGCCGGCGTCGGCGCGTCCAGGAATCGCTTGTTCCAGAGGGCCCGCGCGCGGTATTCCGCGAAAGCCCGCCGGTAAAGGCTCACAAAATCCGACTGCTGCTCCGGCGTCTGCATCATGACTCCCTGTTTCATCGTACGCCACCCGGACCTACTCAAACCATCCCCTACCTTTCCGTGGTGCCCAGGCTTATAGTAGATAACCAGAGGTGAAACTCATGTTCGACAAACGTGCGGACCTGGCTGGTCCCGGGATTGGCGACTACGAGGAGCTGGAGAAAATCCTGCCTCAGGACTACATCTCCCTGCTGAGTCCGAAGGATACTCAGAAGGCCATTTTTGCAGCGAAGAACTTCATCGAAAAGCACCTGTGCAAAGACCTCAACCTGATGATGGTGACCGTGCCCCTGATCGTCGACTCCGAAAGCGGCGTCAACGATTACCTGGACCGCGACGGTTCCCGCACCCCGGTACAGTTTCATATCTCCAACGATCGCGACCGGCATCCCCTGGACGCGCAAATCGTGCAGGCCGCCACCAAGTGGAAGCGCCTGGCGCTGAAACGCTTCGACTTCCAGGCCGGCGAGGGCTTGTGCACCGACATGCGCGCCGTCCGCAAAGACTACTTCCTGGACCACGACCACAGCGCTTACGTGGATCAATGGGATTGGGAGCAGGCCATTCATTTCTACGATCGCGACCTGGACTTCCTCAAGCACACCGTGCAGGCCATCTGGCAGGTACTGGTGGATGCCGAAGAATTTCTACAGGATCTCTTCCCGCAGCTCAAAACATCCCGCTACCCCAATCTGCCCAGGCGGATTACTTTCCTGCACGCTGAAGACATCCTGGATATGTACCCCGACATGCCCCGGAAGCAGCGCGAGACAGCAGTCCTGGAACAATGCCATGCAGTGTTCATCATCGGCATCGGATGGACTCTGAAAGACGGGTATCCGCACGAAATGCGCGCGGCCGATTACGATGATTGGGTGGCTGAGACGCGCTCCATCGACGGCCGGCCATGCCACGGACTCAACGGCGATATTCTGGTCTGGAACCCCGTGACCAGGCGGCGGCACGAACTGTCGTCTATGGGAATCCGGGTCAATGGGGACAGCTTGAAGAAGCAGTTGGAGTTGACCGGCCAGCTCGATTTCCTCAAGTACCCGTACCACCAGGCGATCCTTAATAACCAGGTTCCGCTCTCCATCGGCGGCGGAATCGGCCAGGCGCGGACCCTCATGTTGCTGCTCCGCAAAGCCCACTTGGGCGAGGTCACCGTGAGCGTTTGGCCCAAAATCCTGAAAGAGATCTGCGCGCGCAAGAACATACACGTGCTGGAATAGACGTTGACCAGTACCACCATGCGCCCCTCGGAGTTGACTCCGGGACTCTCATAAACGTATGTTTGTCCTGATGGGGGTACCTGCGTATGCGTCATTTCGGGTTGACGTTTCTATTACTTTTCGCGTTTTGTGCCTCGTCCCAGGGGCAGCAGAAGAAGCGCGTCGCCGTCATGAATTTCGATTACGCGACCGTCGAGACCAGCGTTCAGGCGGTCTTCGGCACGAATAAGGATATCGGAGCCGGCATCGCGGACTTGCTCGTGGACAAACTCGTGCAGGACGGCGTGTACTCGGTGATCGAACGCAAGGAACTCGACAAGATCATCAAGGAGCAGAACTTCTCCAACAGCGATCGCGCGGACGCCTCTTCCGCGGCAAAAATCGCCCGTATCCTCGGTGTAGACGGCATCGTTATCGGCAGCATTACCCAGTTCGGGCGCGACGACAAAAGTACCAGCCTGGGCGGCGGCGCCCTCGGTGGCGTGACGGGCCGGTTCGGCATCGGCGGCATCAAGAAGACCGAGGCGAATGCCGTAGTGCAGATTACCGCCCGCCTCATCGACACCAGTACCGCCGAAATTCTTGCCAGTGCCAGCGGAAAGGGAGAGTCCACCCGCAAGGGGACCGGCCTGCTGGGCGCCGGAGGCGGCGGTTGGTCCGAAGGCGGCGCCGGTATCGATATGAAAGCCAGCAATTTTGCCAATACGATTATCGGCGAAGCCACTAATAAAGCTGTAACGGAGCTGGGCTCCAAACTGGACGCCAAAGCCTCCACGCTTCCTACTACGGTGGTGCAGGTGAGCGGCGTCGTGGCCGATGCCGCGCCGGATGGCACGCTCATCATCAACGTCGGTTCCAAGGCCGGACTCAAGGTGGGCGACCGGCTCGAAGTCAAGCATCCGGTCCGCCCCATCAAAGATCCCACCACGGGCAAGACGCTGCGCATGATTGAAGACCTGCTCGGCCAGATGGTCGTCACCGAAGTGGAAGAAGGTTCGGCATCCGGCAAATTCACCGGCGCCGGCAAACCGCAGGTCAACGATACCGTGACCACCGCGAAATAGGAGGGCCCTATGGATCTTCAGATCGGGTCAACACTCGGCGACTACCAGATCATCGGGATTCTGGGTGCGGGCGGCATGGGCAAGGTGTACAAAGTCCGCAATGTGATTTCCGACCGCGTGGAGGCCATGAAGGTGCTGCTGCCGGACCTGGCCAACGCGCCCGAACTGGCCGACCGCTTTCTGCGCGAGATCAAAGTACAGGCCAGTCTGGAGCATCCCAACATCGCCGCCCTGCATACGGCCGTTCGCCAGGACAACCAACTCCTGATGCTCATGGAGTTTGTCGATGGGGAGACGCTGGAGCAGCGGCTGAAACCGGGCCCCCTCCCCGTCCCGCTGGCGGTGGACTACATCGGCCAGGTGCTGAACGCACTGGAATTCGCGCACGCGCACGGCGTGGTCCATCGCGATATCAAGCCGGCGAACATGATGCTCACCCCCAGCGGCGTGGTCAAGCTGATGGACTTCGGAATTGCCAAGGCCTCGTCCGATCAGAAGCTGACCATGACCGGCACTACCATGGGGTCGCTCTACTATATGTCGCCCGAGCAGATTCAGGGCGCGGCCAGCCTGGATGGGCGCGCCGACCTCTATTCGGTCGGGGTGTCGCTCTACGAGATGGTGACCGGCAAGCGGCCCTTCGATGGGGATAGTCAGTTCGCCATCATGTCGGCACACCTGGAGAAGGCGCCAGTGCCCCCGGTTACCCTGGATCCGCGCCTGCCGCAGGCCTTGAATGACATTATTCTGATGTCGGTCGCGAAAGCGCCGGATGCGCGATTCCAGACCGCCAAGGCCTTTCGCAACGCTTTATCCAATGCTGTCGCCGCTCCCACGCTGGACGCTCAGGCGACGGTGGCCGCGGCGCCGAAGCGCGGCAAACGCGGCCTGTGGATGGCAATCGGCGCCGTGGCTGCCGTTGTCGCGCTGGTCGCAGTCATCGAACTTCCTCCGAGAAAGGAGATCAAAGCGGCAAACCCCGTGTCGGCCCCGGCGGAAACAGCGCCACCCCCCGCTTCCGTGCCCGCGGCTTCCACTCCCAAGGTTGACACTCCCGTTTCCGCGCCTTCTCCGGCTCCGGCGGAACATGCATCCGTGCCTGTTTCTTCCCCGGCTTCCAGGGCGCCGGCGCAAGCGCCTCCCGCCGCTCACAAACAGACCGCGCAAATTCCGAGCCAACCAGTCTCGCCACCGCCTCAGCCGCAAACGCAGCTACCGCAGCAACCGGCGGCGCAACCACCAGTGGTGCAGCCTCCTGCTCCCGCTGCCGCCCCCGGACCCAGCCGCGCCGAATTGCAAAAGGTGCGCGAAGATCTGACGCTATTGAGTAACCGGGCCGCGACCGTGCATAACAGTCTGCAAAGCCTGCAGCAATCGCAAGCCGCCCAGGGCTATGGACTCGGGGGACAGTACACCGGACCTGCCGGCTTGATGGATACCTATCTTCGCGGCGCCGCCGATGCGCTCGACGCGAAAGACCTCGCCGCCGCTAAAGACTTCACCGCCAAAGCGGAGCGGCAGGTCGAAATTCTCGAGAAACTGTTCCACCTGTAAACTGTAAGATTGGAAAACCTGGAACAAGCTCGCCAGTGGCTGGCCGGAGCCACCTCACTTGCCGTATTAACCGGCGCCGGCATTTCCGCCGAAAGCGGCATCCCCACTTTTCGTGGCGCCGATGGCCTTTGGAAAGATTTCAAGCCTGAGGATCTGGCCACCCCCGAAGCCTTCGCGCGCGATCCGCGGCTGGTTTGGGAATGGTACAACTGGCGGCGCGAGCTCATTAAAAAGGCCCAGCCCAACCCCGCCCATCGCGCCCTGGTAAAGCTGGAGATCAAGATCGCGCACTTCACCCTGATCACGCAAAATGTCGATGGCCTGCACGACTTGGCGGGCAGCGGCAAGATGCTCAAGCTGCACGGCGATATCTGGCGGATGCGGTGCACTGCCTGCGGCGCCAACTGGCCCGACCGCCGGGCCCCTTTGCCTAAATTGCCGCCGCACTGCGCCTGCGGAGGGCTGGCCCGCCCCGGCGTGGTCTGGTTCGGTGAGCCTCTGCCCGAAGGCATGATGAAAGAGGCCGAGCACGCCGCCACTTCCGCGGCTGTATTCCTGGTGATTGGCACATCGGCTGTCGTCTATCCCGCTGCCGGGCTGGTGCCGTTCGCCAAACACGCGGGCGCCAAAGTCATCGAGATCAACACCGAGCCCAGCGCCGTCTCCAATATCGTGGATTGCGCCCTGCAAGGGCCCGCCGGCGAGATCCTACCGCAGTTGCTCTAACAGGCGTCCGGCCAGCTTGAGAATCGCCGGTCCGCCTTGCGCCTCTTCGCTCGGCAGTACGATATCCACGTCCAGACCGTAGCCGTCCACGCTGCGCCCGTCGCCATAGATATCGCTCATCCCCAGTGCGATGCGGAACTGTAAGCGGGTATGGGGCAGGATGAAGTAGCCCGGCTGGGTGAATTGACCCCCGCCAAATGTGTTTTCGCCGGCGATCACGCTGCCGCTCTCGGCCGCCAGCAGGTACGTCAGGAATTCACAATCGCTGCCGCACTCGTTATCCACCAGCACCAGCAGCCGGGGTTTGCCGGAGGGAGGCTCCATCGTAACGTGATGCTCGCGATAGGCCCACACGCTTTTGGTCTCCTTAACCGAAACCGGACAGCCTGCTGCCGCCGGAGCGAACAGACCGTCCAACTCATTCTGCAGGCTGTTGCGCAGCGCGTCGCTGAGGGGCGGGTTCAGCCCCCGCAGTGCGACCTGCTCGTAGCCCCAGCGCAGCGCGGTATACAGGCAGGATTCCGGCCGGTAGCCGCCCTGCCCCTGCATCACCCGTTGCGCGCCGGGAAGGTCAATCCATCGCGCCAGTTCCTGCACCGGCGCATCGCCGCCTTCGTTGCTGCGCAAGTCGATGATCAGCAGTTTCTCGTGACCCGCGGATTCGGGGAGCGAAGCCAGTAATTGGCGCAGCAGTTCACCGTTCTCCTTGGTGAAAGAAGGCAGCCGCAGATATCCCATGTCTTTGCTGATGATGCGGTACGAAGGCGTGTCCGAAGCCGTGCCGGCCAGATGTGCAATCAGAAGCCGCTTGGAATGTGCCCAGGTGGGCCGGGCGGTGATCCACTTCGCCCCGCACAGCACCCCATTCACAATTCCGCGCTTGGCGGGATACGCCAGGTAATAGGCCTCCCGATCCGGAGCGTTGACGTCCAGCAGGACCTGCGCCTTCTTCGGCGACTGCGCCGGATCGCTCTGGTCCAGCGTGAAGGTTGCGCCTTCCACAGTACGCATCTGCGTACACGCCCCTTGCGGTGCGGCGTCCAGCACCGCGGTACGGGAACCGCTGGAAAAGAACGGCAATCCCACCGGACCGGAGTGGTTGTCCAACTGGACTCCCTGCAGCGTGCCGAACGGGGCCAGGGCATCGGGCAGGGCCATTTTCGCCGTGCCCTTGGCGGCCAGTGCCTGATCCCATTCCGCGAACCAGCGATTCCAATCCCATCCGCGCTTCTGCGCGCTGGCCCACCCGCCGTAGGCCTTTTCCATCACCACGCGCAGAAGTGCTACATCCTGCCGTAATGCGTCGGCGGCCACCTCCCGCGGTTGGGGAAGGCGCCACCAGGATGTGGGCGCCAAAAAGGATCGCGCGGTAAATGGCGCCGTGTAGGGCATTTCCAGCAGCGGACCGCCCTCGGGAACTTTCAAGCCGAGCGAGGTCAACCATGCCCCTTCGCCCTGCCGTTCCTCCGGGGACAGGCGCACGTCGTCGGCGGCGCAGGCACACGCTACAACTAACAGCAGGCTGACTGGGGTCGTGAAGCGCATCCGTGAGCGACTATATCACGCGGTGTGCGGTTCCAGCGCCAGGTCCACCACTTCTTCCATGGACTTCACGTAGTGGATCTTCATCTCGCCGATCTGCTCGGTCTTCAGATCCTCGCGCACGTTGACTTCGTTTTCGAACGGCAGGATCACCTCGCGCACGCCGCTGCGCTTGGCGGCCAGCACCTTCTCCTTGATGCCGCCCACCGGCAGCACCTGGCCGGTGAGGGTGATCTCGCCGGTCATCGCCAGGTTGGGGCGCACCCGGCGGTCGGTCAGCATGGAGAGCAGCGCGGCCGCCATGGTGATGCCCGCCGAGGGTCCGTCCTTGGGGATGGCGCCGGCCGGCACGTGGATGTGGATGTCGCTGGTCTTGAACAGGTCCGGGTCGATGCCGTACTGCGTGGCGTTGCCGCGCACCCAGGTGAGCGCGGCCTGCACGGATTCCTGCATCACGGGCCCGAGTTGGCCGGTCATGATCAGGCCCTTGCTGCCGCCGGGCATGCGGCCGGCTTCGATGAACAGGACGTCGCCGCCCACCGGAGTCCAGGCCAAGCCCACGGCCACGCCGGGGCGCCGCGTGCGCTCCGCCACTTCCGTGTCGGTGCGGAAACGCGGCGCGCCCAGGTCCTTCTCCACCAGTTCGCGGCGTTACCTCCATCAGCCCGTCGCGTGTTCCTTCGGCGATGCGCCGGGCCTGCTTGCGGCAGATGGAGCCGATCTCGCGCTCCAGGCTGCGCACTCCGGCCTCGCGCGTGTAGCGGCGCACGATGAAGCGCACGGCTTCGTCGCTGAAGTGGATATCGTTCTCCGGATCGAGCCCGTTCTCCCGGGTCTGCCGCGGAATCAGGTAGCGGAAGGCGATGATCACCTTTTCCTGCTCGGTGTAGCCTTCCAGGGGAATGATCTCCATGCGGTCGCGCAGCGCGTCCGGGACGGGGTCGAGCACGTTGGCCGTGGTGATGAACAGGACCTTGGACAGGTCGAACGGCACGTCCAGGTAGTTGTCGCGGAAGGTGGAATTCTGCTCCGGGTCGAGCACTTCCAGCAGCGCCGAGGCGGGGTCGCCGCGGAAATCGCGCCCCAGCTTGTCCACTTCGTCCAGCATGAAGACCGGGTCGTTGACGCCGGCGCGCCGCAGCGCCTGGATGATCTGCCCCGGCAGCGCTCCGATATAGGTGCGGCGGTGGCCGCGGATCTCGGCCTCGTCGTGCATGCCGCCCATGGAGATGCGCGCGAATTTGCGGCCGAGCGCGCGCGCGATGGAGCGGCCCAGCGACGTCTTGCCCACGCCCGGCGGCCCCACGAAGCAGAGGATGGGCCTTTCAGCACGGGCCGCAGTTGCAGCACGGCCAGGTAATCCAGAATGCGGTCCTTCACCTTTTCCAGGTCGTAGTGATCTTCGTCCAGAATCTCGGCGGCGCGCTTCACGTCCACCTGCGAGCCCGAGGAAACGTTCCACGGCAGGTTGGCCATCCATTCCAGGTAGGTGCGGGTCACGCCGTATTCGGGCGACGCCGGATGACATGCGCGCCAGGCGGTTCAATTCGCGCATGGCTTCGGTCTTGACTTCTTCGGTCATGCCGGCGGCTTCCAGCTTGGCGCGCAGTTCTTCGATGTCGCGCTGCGACTCGTCGCCCTCGCCCAGTTCCTTCTGGATGGCCTTCAACTGCTCGCGCAGGTAGAACTCGCGCTGGCTCTGGGAAAGCTGCCCCTGCACCTGCGATTGAATCCGCCCGCGCAGTTCCAGCAGTTCCAG
The DNA here is from genome assembly GCA_963835555.1 of uncultured Solibacteraceae bacterium. Classification (GTDB taxonomy): domain Bacteria; phylum Acidobacteriota; class Terriglobia; order Bryobacterales; family Bryobacteraceae; genus Sulfopaludibacter. The sequence continues at coordinate 18,162 of CAWIGC010000008.1, forward strand.
TTCGCGCGTGAGGTGGCGGTGAATCTCGTTCAGGCGCACGACGGCCGTCGGTCTGCTCCAGCAATGCCTGCCGTTCGGCATGGCTGAGGGAGGGCAGATTGCCGGCCACGAAATCGGCCAGCTTCCCGGGCTCGGGGATGTGGTCGGCGGTGGCCGCCAGGTCGTCGGAGAGATTCGGCGAGGCGGCGACGATCTGCTGGAACAGGGTCACCACGTTCTGCCGCAGCGCTTCCACTTCCTGGTGACTTCGGGCTCGACTTCCGGAATCCGCTCCACGCGGGCGCGCAGAAAGGGTTCGGTGGCGGTGAACTCGCGCGTGCGGATGCGTGCAATGCCCTCGCAGAACAGCAGCAGGTTGTCTTTGGGGACGCGGATGGCCTTGTGCATGACGCACACGGTGCCCACCTTGTACAGGTCGTCCGGCTCCGGGCGTGTCCACGCGCGGGTCGAGTTGGGAGACCACGCGCCAGGTGCGGTTCTCGCCCAGCGACTGCACCAGCGCCACGGAACTGGGCCGCCCCACCGTGATGGGCAGCAGGGCGCCGGGGAAGATCACGGTGTCGCGCACCGTCAGGACGGGCAACTCTTCGAGGTTCGACTCCGGCGCGTCTGTGACAACCGCCGGTACGGGAACTTCTTCGTCGGTGGGCATGGCTCTACCCCCAGTGTACTTAGGCTGCCTTGGGATAGCACCCCAGGACACGTAGAAAATCGGCCAGTTCCCCCAGGTGATTCAGCGCATTTTGCACGTTGGGAGTATCGACCCTGCCCAGAAAGTCCACGTAGAACAGGTACTCCCAGGGCTTTCCGCGCAGGGGCCGCGATTCGATCTTGGTCAGGTTGAGGTCCCGCAGCGCAAAGACGCTCAGCGCCCGAAACAGAGCGCCGGGCACATTGCGCGTGGTGAACACCAGCGAGGTTTTCCACTGGACGTTCGGACCGTCTGGCACAGGGTGGCGCTCGCGCGAACTGCGGGGTGCGCAATAAAAAGAAGCGGGTGAAATTCTGCCGGTCGCTTTCAATGGATTTTCGCAGAATGCGCGCTCCATAGATTTCCGCCGCCACCGCCGACGCAATTCCGGCGGCGTCCGTAAGTCTTTCTTCCATAATCATCTTCACGCTGCCGGCGGTATCGTAAAAAGGGATTTTCTCCAACTGCGGATTGCGGGCGAAGAAATCCAGGCATTGATTCAGCGCGACGGGATGGGAAAATACCCGGCGAATTTTGGAAAATGGCACACCTTTTGGCGCGATTAAGTTGTGGACGATACGCACGCTGGTCTCGCCCACGATCGGCAGCTCGAAAGCCTACCAGGTGATCGTAGTTCTCGTGAACGGAGCCGGCCAGAGTGTTCTCAATAGGCACCGCGGCGCCGACGGCACGGCCTTCCTTCAGACTGCGAAACATGTCCTCGAAGCATGAGCAGGGAAGGACTTCTGTATCGGGACCGGCAAGTTTCCGGGCGGCTTCCTCGCTGAATGCGCCCCGCTCCCCCTGGAATGCGATGGCGCGCGGCGTTTGTCTTTTCGTCTTCACCGGGCTTTTCCCTCCCATCGCCGTGCTTGCGGGTCAGGCAGACCGAGCAGGTCCAGGACGCGTTCGACGCTGTGATCCACCAAATCCATTACGGTGGCCGGATGATGATAAAAGCCGGGAATTGGCGGCGCAATGATCGCGCCCATTTCGGCCAGTGCAGTCATATTCCTTAAATGTCCCAGGTGAAATGGACTCTCGCGGACCATGAGAATTAGTTTTCGTCTCTCCTTGAGCATGACATCCGCCGCCCGCACCATCAGGTTGGAACTGATGCCGCCGGCAATGGCGGACATGGTGTGAATCGAGCAGGGTGCGATCACCATGGCGTCGGTCGGATAGGATCCGCTCGCCAGACGGCTGCCGATATCCTCCACCGGGTAGTAGCAGTCACGAAAGTTTTTAGATCGGTTGCCGTTTTTCCGGTTTCGAAGAAAAGAGTTTTCTCTCCCGATCGAGTAAGAATGAGGTGAATCTCTACGTCGTTGCGATTTCGCAGACGCTCTATCAGGCGCAGCCCATATACCGACCCGCTCGCGCCCGAAATACCAATGATGATTTTCAATTGGCTTTGCTCCCTCAATTCTCGCGCTCGTTCCGAATTCGGAACAAAAACCTCTAAAATCTCTTGCCGCACCGGACGCCGCGAGATACAATGCTGGGGGCTCCGACAGCGCCTGGAGCCGCCGTACAGCGAGGATCATAACATGGAGCGTGCCGGCGAGAAGTTGAAGCGCGCCCGCGAACGGCTGCAGTTGACTTTTCGCGATGTGGAACAGGCCAGCCAGGAAGTGGCGGCGCGGCGGGGAAGTGATGAATTCGCCATAGCCCTCAGCCGGCTGGCGGATATCGAAAACAAAGGCACCCTCCCCACAATATATCGGCTCTATACTCTGTGCGTCATCTATCGCTTGGATTTTGACGAGGTTCTGCTGTGGTATGGGGTTCCTCGCGACCAGGCCGCCGGGGACGTCCCCCACGTACAGTTGGACGCCACTCACGAAATTCGCCTGACTCCTAACCGCAACGGCAACGTGCCACAATCGCTCGATTGCGAGATCAATCTCGATCAGACGACATTTCTTAGTCAACTTGTTCGGCGGTGGGGCAAAATGCCGCTGGATTTTCTGAGCGGCTTGGATTTCAAGCAGTACCGCTACGGATTCATCGGCTTGGAAGACTGGTCCATGTATCCCATTCTGCAGCCGGGATCGCTGGTTCTGATCGATGAGACCAAACGAAAGGTAGTCAATAATGGATGGACTAACGAGTTCGATCGTCCCATTTATTTCCTGGAACATCGCGGAGGCTACGTGTGCAGTTGGTGCAGCCTGGCGAGTGACTCCCTGATATTGCAACCCCATCCGGCATCGCACGAAAGGCCGTCGGTTTATCGGCATCCAGCCGAAATCGAGGTGGTGGGGCAGGTTACCGGAGTCGCTATGCTTCTGGAATGGCGAAAGCGCCGCCGCGCTCAAACTTAAGGAGCTCCAGCAGGGTTTCCAGGTCCGTCAGATAAAGTTGGCGTTCCACCTCCCGGGCGGTGGCGGGAACCAGTTTGCGGTAAGGAAGGGCATAACGGGGGGCTGAGCCAAACCTCAAGTACTCATCCAGGTCGTTCTTTTGCTCCTCCAGGCTGAATCCCAGCCACTGCTGGAACACCTGGTGATGGCTGTTGCACAGCCTGCGGTCGGCGTCTTCCGCTCCCAGGCTCTGAGCCAGACCGGGATGATAATAATGACCGGTGGCTGGATCGCGCAGCGACGCAAGGTAAACCAACCGTCCGAAAAGGGTTGGGATCTGAAGCAGGGTACTGCGCCACACTTCCGGTCCGGCACTGCCCCACGCCTGCGATTTCGTAGTGAAGTCGCCCAACGCCAAACAATCGGGTTCCCCCAAGGTACTATCCTAAAGTACTGCTGGAACCCGCTCCCCTCCCACATTTTACACGGAATCTGTAATTTTCAGGGAGATTCCACGCGGCATCGCAGGACGGTGTGTTCCTGCGCACTAAATAACTAGCACTTCGGTTCTATCCCGTTCCAATTTCGGAATATTTTTAAGTAAAACACCCTACTACCGTACAGTCACGGCTAGTATAGTACCCAGTTGACTGCCGTACGTTAGTAGAAGAAAGGAACTTAAGAATCCATGAGAAAGCTCGTCCTTTTCGCGTTAGTTGCGGTATCTTTCCTCGCGACTGCCCGCACCATTCAGCGCGACAATCCCGCCCCGACCTGCCATCCCTGCCCGTTCGTGCGCTAGGGGAATTAGGGGTAAAGATAAGCACTTCAGCGCGGCAACCGATGTTACAATCGGGGACTTGAGACCTGTTTGATGTCGGTTGCTTCGCTGATTATCGGGTTTCAAATCCTGTCGCTGGGGGGGTCTGCCCTCATGGCAGGTAAACTCTTCAGCACGGGCCTCTATCGCCGCTATCGTATTTTTTTCTGGTATTTTCTTTTTCGTATCCCCAATACGTCCTGGCCATTATTCTTTTCCAGTACGGCCTCGCCTCTATACTTCCGCTTTTGGGTGTTCACCGAACCGGTGACTTGGGTTTTTCACATGGCAGTAGTGCTGGAATTGTACCGGCTGGTTTTAGAGAAGCATAAGGGAATCTATACTTTGGGCCGGTGGGCGATGTTTTGCGGGGTAGGGACCTCGGCGGTGGTTTCGGTGGTCAGTCTGATTCCCCGGCTCACCTTATCCATGACCCAGCAGTCGAAATGGATGTTCCGGTATCTGGCGATGGAGCGCGGGGTTGGATTGGGTTTGGCGATTTTCCTTTTATTTATGACTGCCTTCCTGATCCTTTATACGGTTCCGTTGAGCCGGAACGTCAAAATCCACGCTCGCATCTATACCGTCTTCTTTTTTAGCAATTTCCTGACATTTCTTTTGCACAGCCTGTTCGGCCTGACCATCGTTCCGTTCACAAACCTGCTGGCCGAAGCGGTCTCGGCGGCGTGTGTTCTTGCCTGGTTTTTGCTCTTGAGCGCACAAGGCGAAGAGGTGCAGACCAGTCAGCCGATCTTCAGCCCGGAGCAGGAGCGCCGCATGTTGCACCAATTGGATGCATTTAACGCGACATTATTAAAAGTCTCGACGAAAATAAGGCAATAACTTTAGTTAATTTGGTACTTCCATTACCTTACCCGCATTGCAATTCATTCCCGCAACGCGTAATCTTATTTGAGACGAAAGCGTAGGCGTAATGGATCTTGTGATAGCCATTTCAATAGTAACGGGAGCGGCACTGATGCTGGCGGCCGTTCTGCTTATTCGACGAGTGGCGGTTCCTGGAGGCAGCTTGCCAGTGACCGCCGAATGGATCGACGAGCTCACAATTGAGCGATATCGCCCGATGATGCGTTTGTTGGACGGTGGAGACCTCGAGTTCCTCCGTACCCAGCCCGGTTATACGCCAAAGATGGTGACCAGATTGCGCGTTCAGCGATGCCAGATTTTCCGCGGCTATCTCCGCAGTTTGAGCGCGGATTTCGGCCGCGTTTGCGCCGCGATTAAACTGGTCATGTTGCAGTCCAGGCATGACCGGCCGGATCTGGCTGGAGCTTTGATGCGCCACCAGGTTTTGTTTATGGCGGGCGTTCTGAACGTACATTTTCGCCTGTTCCTGTATCGTTGGGGGCTCTGCGGTGTGGATGTTACCCAACTGGTAAAGATCTTCGACTTGATGCGCCTGGAACTGCGCAGCCTGGTTCCTGCCGCCGTGCCGATGGGCGCGTAGTAAATCGATCGTGCGGGACGGACCACGGCGGTGGGTCTGTCCTGCGAGTGGTCGGTGTGTGTGGCTTCACAGCTTCTTCAGTAATTCCTTGGCTTCCTTGAACTGCGGAAATTGTTTTTCCGCTTCTTTGAATTCCTTCGTGTGCACGCAGCGGCGCATTCCGCTGTGATCCACCGGAAACCGCAGGTGCAGCATCTCGTGGAACATCACGTATTCCAGCGCCAGCAGCGGCGTTTCCGGCCGGTCGAAAATGCGGCTGATCACGATGGCGTTGTGCGAGGGGTCGAAATGGCCCAGCATGCGCCGGGAAGCGCCCCGGCTCCAGCCCAGTTGCGGCCGGCCCATCAGGCCGTCGAAATATCCGCCCGTTGAGCCGCTCGAAGATCTCCTCCAGATTGTGGTGCGCGCCTTGCGGTCCCGGAAATGAACTTGCGGCCGCGGATCTGCCGGACCAGGTGCGCCTGGCGCCGCACGTCGCGCCGGTTCAGATAGAGCCGGTAGCGATGGGAATACATGCGCGGCACCGGTTTGCGGTACAGCTTGCCCAACAGGATGTGGGCCAGTGCCTCAATCACGGGCGCGGGCGCGCCCTCCAGCAGGTCCGAAATGCGAACATGCAATTTCCCCTGCTCCAGGCGGATGAAACTGTCGGCGTTGGCGAAGCGGCAGAACTCCACGCGCAACTCCGGCACCGCCGTGCGCGGCTTCAGTTCGCGAAACACGCGCGCGTAAAAATCTCCAGGGGCGTTTCGAAAAAGAGAGACGCCGGCAGGCCTTGCAAGTCGAGCGTCCCCTGAGCGTCAGCCATTACCTTCCAGCCTAGACGCGAAAACGCGCGCGCGCAATGCCTGGCGCTTGTACGATGGGTTACCCTGGATCATTAAGGACAAAACATTGCCAAAGGCCAAAATCACCGCGCTCGGTTGCTATACCCCTCCGCGTATCCTCACCAATCAGGACCTCGAAAAGCTGGTAGAGACCAACGACCAGTGGATTCTCGAGCGCACCGGTATCCGCGAGCGCCACATCGCCGACCCCGGACATGGCCACCTCCGACATGGCCATCGAGGCCGCCCAATGCGCGCTGGCGCAGCGCGGCATCGAGGCCAGCGAGGTCGACGCCATCATCGTGTGCACGGTGACGCCGGACATGTTCTTTCCCTCCACCGCCTGCCTGGTGCAGAACGGCATCGGCGCGAAAGGGGCCTGGGGCTTCGACCTGATCGCGGCCTGCTCCGGTTTTGTCTACGGCACTGACGACCGGAGCCCACCTGGTGGCCGCCGGCACCCACAAGAAGGTGCTGGTGATCGGCGCCGACACCATGAGCCGCATCATCGACTACACCGACCGCGCCACCTGCGTGCTGTTCGGCGACGGCGCCGGCGCGATGCTGCTCGAGCCTGCGGCGGATGGCGAGGACTCCGGATTCATCGACTTCCTGGGCGAAATCGACGGCTCCGGCGGCGACGTTCCTGAAGATGCCGGCCGGCGGCAGCCGCATGCCGGCATCGCACGAGACCGTCGAGAAGCGGCTGCACTACGTCCACCAGGAAGGCCAGCAGGTGTTCAAGTACGCCGTGCGCAAGATGTACGAAGTGTGCCGCGACCTGCTGGCGCGCAACGGGCTGACCGGCGACGATGTGGGCGTGATGATTCCCCACCAGGCGAACCTGCGCATCATCAATGCCGCCGCCGACCGCCTGGGAATTGCCGCCGGAAAAGTGCTGATCAACATCGACCGCTACGGCAACACGACCGCCGGCACCATCCCGCTGGCCACGCGCGATGCCATCTGCCAGGGCCGGCTGAAGAAGGGCGACCTGGTGCTGTTCGCCGCCGTGGGCGCCGGCTACACGGTGGGCGCGAGCCTCTGGCGCTGGGCGTACTGAACGGCCGTGCGGCCTATTTTGCCCAGCCTGACTCCCACGGGCTTGCCTGCTCGGAACATCGTCGAGCTCGAGGATCCCGCCGCCATCGGACGAGGCTTCGTACATTTCTTCATCGTCGACCTCCACGTGATAGGTGCGCTTGGGCTCCAGGCCCACGATGAAGACCGCGTCTTCCTCCGCCAGGGTCATCTGGAACCGCTGCGGCATTGGCTCCGAAACAGATCACCGCCTCGCCGAGCGACACCGGCGTTGTCGATCTGCCGGGCATTAATCACGGTGAGCTGGCCGTCACTGAACAGCTGCATGACGCCATCGAAATAGCCGAACCACCAGGCCGAATCTTCCCAACTGGAGCGCACGACAAGCGTGCCGAAGTCGGGATTGTAGTAGACCAGGGGCACGTGATAATAGCTGAGTCCCGGCTGGTACGGATTGGCCCACAGAAACTCGTAGGGCGCGCCCAAGGTGCCGCGCAGCATGAATGGTCGTGCATCAGCCAGCCCTGCAGCACCTGGGTCTCGGGCGCGTTCACGTCAGCGCCACCATGGCCAGGTCGGCCGCGCGCGAGAAGGCCGCCAGCCTCAGGTCCGGCTCGGCCGCGCTGCGTTCGGCGCCGATATGGTAGTCGTTCTCCGGCGCCGGGAAAGGCGGCGGGATAGTAGCTCATCAGGTGTTCGATGGGGAAATCCTTGAAGAACCGGCGGCAGCTTCCCGCAGGTCCAGGTTGGTGTTGTCGCGGATGGCGTGCAGCAGTTCCAACAGGGCGTAGGCATCGTCGCGCGGAATCACATCTCGCCCGCCTTCAGGGCCGGGATAATTTTGCCGTTCCACCACTGCCGCACGGCGCGCTCCAGCTCTCGTTGGGGCGTCTGCGGCGCATGGTCGAACAGCGCCACGGCGGCCAGCACGCGGGACCGCACGGCCGGGATGCTCTCGATCGGCGGCGGTGTCCGCCATGCCGCTTTTGGAGGCGCGCCGCGAGCGCGTGCTGCTGGGTTTCGCTCAGCAGGTCCTGGCACCAGTCGAAGACCAGGGCCAGTTGGCGCAGGTCGGTGCCTCCGGACCCGAGGGCCCACGCCACGGCGGCTTGGCCAGCTTCGGCATTGCCGGCCACCTGGTAATACAGCGCCCGGGCAAACCCCGGCTCGGGCATCGGCGCGTTGCCCGCCATCAGGCTCTCGAACTGCTGCCAGCGCAGCTGGAGCGCTCGCGCTCGCGCTTCAGCAGGCGCAGGCGGGCGGGCCGGAGGAACAGGCGGGGATGCTCGGTGGAGACCACCAGCGGGCTCATCGCTGCTGGCGCCCCGGCAGCCGGCAACAGCCAGACGCAGCCGCCAGCAGAAAGCGGCACGAACGCGAAGCCACGGTGCCATCCTCCCCGATTGTGTCATAGCGACACACCCGCTGCCCAGCCGCGCCACAACCGGCGCAACTGTAAGATCTGTACAAATGACTGATTCAAAATGAGTTGAAAGGATTGACACGTGGATGTCCGATTGCTAATTATGGTGCTGAATTGGCGAAGTAAACTTTCAAACCTGCCCTCTGCTGCAACAGGCAGGCGGAAGAAGAGTGGGTCGAAGAAGACAGCGTGCTTGCGGGAGCCGATGTTTGCAAGAGTTTTAGCTCACTATTCTTTCCTTGTTGGTTGCTGCAGAGGGGTTTTTTTGTCAAACGGTTTCATAACGATCTCTCCGGGGGATCGCGGTAGCGGTAGTTGTCTGGCGTTTCTGGTGAGGGAAATTAGGACGCGGACCTGACCAGGAATCGAACCGATATACGTTGCATTCCAGACAGCCCGACGCCGGATCCCAGCCCAACCTGGGCGAGCCGCATCGGAATTCTGTCCCGAAAGTCTGGGGCGGGATCCGATGCGGTTTTTCTTTTTGGTGGGCTAGTTAAAAGCTCAAGCGTTCCCGGTGCGCGGCTCTTCTTCGGCATTCGGCAGATAGAGCGTCTTGCAGTGTTCGCAGCGGTAGATCTCGGCGTCCGCTCCGAATTTCTGCTTCACTTCCTCGCCGAAGAAATACCAGCGCTTCAGATGGCCGGCGCAGAGCTTGCCTTTGTCGTCTTTCTCGTTGCACGCGCGCATGCGGGGCGTGCGCCGCTTGACCTTGGTGCCGTCGCTGAGGGTGCCCACCAGTTCCGCGACGGGCACGGGCTTGTCGGAAACCGCATATTTCGGGTTCGCCATAGCTGAGAATGACGAGTATATCAGGTGTTCGCGGCCCGCTTGCACCCACCGGTGCAAGGCGGGCCGGATGGATTACTTCACCGGAAGGACGATGGTCTGCGGACTCGACCCGGCCGTCTGGGACGGCGAGGTAGCGCCGCCAATCGCGATGGTGATGGGCTGGTTGCCGGAGGTGAGGCCAGTGGGCACCTGGACGTTCACCTGATAGAGGCCGACGTAGGGGGGAGTCAGGCCGCTGAACTGTACCGTGGCCGGCTTGCCCCCGATCGTGACCACGGGAGTCGTCTTGGTGGTTGCGAGATTAGGACTGGCCGGCGCCTCTGCGCCGCTTGCCGGCTGATTATTGGTGGGTCCCAGGCCGTTCACGTACAGGATGATGGACTGCCCCTGCACCGCCGGATTGGACGCGGTGATGAGGCTGTAATCGGCGGCATTCTGAGCGGTGGCGATATTGCCGGTGTTCACGTAGAGTGCCGGCGTATAGTCCTGGAGGGGCACTGTCACCACGTTGCCGTACAGGATCTGGTCAACGGTCACCTTCACTTGTGCCGAGGTCTGACCTTGCAGCTCCCAAGGTACGAGCACATTGATCTGGCCTCCATCGGGTCTCACATAGTAGATGTAGCCCGGGACGCTGATCCCCTTGGAAGGCACATCGAAGCTGACGGTGGTGCCGTCAAGCACCATGGGCAGCATGCTGCCCTGCAGGAGGTAAAAGCTCGCCAGATCGCCATTGGTGGTATCGATGAGTTCGGCGGGATTCACCAGGTTGCTCCCGTAGATGGCGATCCACGAACCCGGCGCCACGGGCTGCTGATAACTGTTATTGTTCACCACGCCGGCCGCCGTGATGCTGGGAGGCTGCATGATGGAGATGTTGATCGTACTTGGCGAATTCGCCGCCGAGGCCGTAATGGTGGCTGTAGTGGTTGTGCTGGAACCGAGAATCACTTCCGCATACGCCACACCGAAATTGTCGGTATTACAGGTGACGGTGGTGGTGCCGGAGCAGGAAGGCTCGCCGGACACGCTTTTGAAAGTGACCGCGCCGCGCGGCGAGACCGAAACCGTCATCGGCTGCCCCGCGAGGGGCGAACCGTACGCGTCGGTTACCTGCATGGCGATGAAGCCCGCGTCCTGACCGGGAATCCCTTCAAAACTGTATCCCGACAACTGGTAGGCATTGTAAGCAGCGGTAGTAGAGGTGTCAGGCACCAGGTAGAGGAACGGAATCTGCATATTCACGCTCCCGCCTTTTAGGGCCACGAATCCGGAATAAGCACTGGCGGCAGGAACGGTTCCGGACAGCGTTACGGTCAGGGTAGCGGTGCCGTTCGCCGCGATGGTGATGCTGGAAGGCGAAGCGGCTACGGTGGCGCCCGAGACGGTGGTCTGGGTCTGGTTCACCGAGCAGCAACTCACGGTGGGAGTCAGGGTCACCGAAGACGAGCCAATGTTGGTGAGGGTGATCTTCTGAGTGATTGGCAGCGTCTTGACGATGCCGAAGGAGATGGTGGCGGGCTCTGCGGTCACGGTCAGACCGATAGAGGCGCCGGCATTGAGCCGGCCGCCGCCGAGCCACTCCGCGTCCACCGGAACGCCGAAATCATCGACTGTGACATCCTGCGCGGCCGCGTTCACCAGCAGCGATTTGACCTGCGTTCCGCGCAGATGCGGGTGAGCCTGCAACATCAGCGCAGCCGCGCCGGCCACTAGCGGCGTGGAGAAACTGGTGCCGTTGGCCGAGACGAAGCCATTCTGGCTATACAGGTCGCCATTGGGATCGTAGCTCTGGCCGGCCATGTAAATACCGGCCGGAAAGGGCAGGTACAGAATAGGAATAATCGCTGGGGTCGGTCGGCCAATCCCACATCGGAGCCGCCGACGGCCACCAGGTCCGGTTTCATCATTCCGTCGGGCGTCGGTCCCATGGAAGAATAACTGGCGAACTGGTTGGCAGCCGCGGTCAGGCCCGCGCTGAAGGTGGAATTGGCGTAGGAGATGAACGCCGCAAGGTCGGTCTCCGTGCCGGAAGCGTCGATGGTTACCATCGCGCCCTCGTTGGCATCGATGTAAGTGGTCAGCGCCTGGCCGGGGCTCTGGTCGATCATCACCACCGGACCGGAAAACTGATCCACGCCCTCGGGACTGATGATGGGCGATCCATTATTGGCGATGACGATGCCGATCGCGCCTGCGGCCTGTGCGTTGGCAGCTTTAACCGAGAAGTTGCAGGTGCCGCGCTGAATCAGAACGAACGCGTTACTCAGACTGCCGGCGGGCAGCGCGCTACAGGCAAGGCCATTGTCGCCTGTCGTGGTGACATCGAAGAGCGGCGCTGTCCAGGCAGGAAACACCGCGCCCGCGGCGTAGCCCGCCGGGAAGAACGAATCGCTGTCATATGCCGGAATATTTTTGAGCGACGACGAGGCGCCGGACGCGGTCACACTCACGCTGGGCGTCATCACGTGCGAATTCATGGTCGCTCCCACCGCGATCACCGAAGGCGCGGTGGCCGGAGAAATGATGGAGTTGTAGGTGGGATAGACGCCATTGGTGTAGTACGTGTCGGAGCCGCCATTGCCCGCCGCCACCGTGACCACCACTCCCGTCTGGGCAGCCAACTCAAAATTCGCCGCCAGAGGATCGCAATAGTTGGGCTGCTGTCCGGAGGCCGCGGCGGGCAGACCGCAGTCCGGGCCCTGGTTCAAGGCTCCGGTCATCGCAGGGCCGCCATCGGAAATGCTGATCACGTCCATGCCGTCGCTCACGGCGTCATTGAGCGCCTGAATCCAGACGGAGGTGGGGGGATAATCGTTTACCCCTGGGTACCCCAGATTTTGTAGGCGCCCAGGAAAGCCTTGGGGGCCATGCCGCTCATGCTGACCGCCGGCGCGGTGATCTGATTTCCGGCCGCGGCGGAGGCGATAGCGGTGCCGTGCCCGGTACGGTCTCGCGGCGAATAATCGTCAGGGGAGGAATAGGCCGGAATGTTATTGGGATCTTCGTAGGCCGATGCGATCTGGCGCACGTAACTGCGCGCCACAATCACCTTGCTATTCGTGAAGGCGCAGTCTTCCGGGTGGCCGTCGGTGCATTTGGGAAAGCCCGCGGGCGGCGTCAGCGAAGGATCCTGGAACATCGGGTTGGTCTGATCGATACCCGTATCCAGAATTCCGATTTTGATTCCGGCCCCGGCGTTGGACTGACCGCCTACCGAGGTCCACGCCGCGACCGCACCACCCGCCGCGGTGGCCTTATTCAGAAAGCGCCTCTTCACCGGCGGCAGAAAGCGCACGCCCGATACTCCGGAGAGTCCCTGCACTTCAGCGACGCGATCCGGCGTGGTGGCAATGAAAACGGCATTCATCAGCGTGCTTACCGACCCGGTCACATGGATCCGGCGCGATTCCAGATCGCGGATTACAATTGCCTGGCGGGATTCGACCTGCTGCCGGTAGCCCGCGGCGGCAGCCGTGGCCAGCGACTGGCGTGCGAACCGGGCGGTTACCGCCTGGTCCTGCAAATAGACGATGTACTGATTCATCCTTCCCTGGGCAAAGGCGGGAAGGGTGCAAAGAATAAACGATAAGATGGCGCCGGCCAGCGCGTGCTGTCGCGAACGAAAAGACATGCCCATTCGACGGACCACCGCCAACTCTGGTTTCTGCAATTTGAGGTGCATGGGCTCTATCGTGGCACGACGGCCCAGACGTATGCCACAGCAGGCGATCAGGTCTTCAATACCTAATGCGAGGCGATTGGAATCGTGGCCTGGAAGTTGTCGGAATCGGTCCCCGAAATTTCCAGTGTGACCGATCCGGAACCGACGCCCGAGGGAACCGTTACGTTCACCTGGTAAAGACCGCCGAGTCCCGGCGCAAGGCCGGCGAAAGGCACAGTGGCGGTCATACCATCAATATAGACGTACACTGGATTGACGACTTGGGCAAGGGTGCCTGAAGAGGGCGCCGGCGCGCCGGCCGTTACCGCAGGCGATACCGGTCCCAGTCCGGTCAGGAACACCTGAACGGTCTCCCCGACTTTTGCCGGGCTGGCGGCGGAGACCAGGGTGTAATCCGCATGCAGGATTGCCCCATCGCCCAAACCCCCTACCGGCACCGTGAATACGCCTGGGGACGTGGTGCCGGCATACGCCTGCACGGCGTTGGACAGGACACCGTTGTTGTTCACCTGCACCGTGACTTCAGAGGTGCCGCTGGGCAGATTGTAGGGCACTACAGCGGAAATCTGCGTCGGCGTAACCGAATAGACCGGCGCATTCAGGGGCGCCGTCGCCCCTGAGGGAGTGATCAGCACCTGCGCGCCGCCCAGTGTATTGGGAAAGGGAGCCGAAGCGGTCGCGGTATTTCCACTGATGAGCCCGGACCCGTACAACGTGATCACCTCGCCGGGTGAGAGTTGCGCCGTAAACGGAGCGTTGCTGGCCGCATTAACTACACCATAGGGACTGAGAAAGACGCCGGTGCCGCTCACCGGAATCGTCTTCACTCCCAGTTGCAGATAATAATCACCAGGGCCGCCGATGATAAGAATATAATTTCCATTGGCGCTCGCTCCGAGTTGATAATCGCCTGCCGTATCGGTGGAGTAGCCATTGCCGTCCAGCGTCAGAGTGGCATTGAAGGTCTCATCGTAGGAGTAGTAGCCCGAGTTGAAATCTCCGTCGGCATTCACCCGTAAGTGGTCCAACTCGTCGCCCGTCTGGTTGCCAAGCTCGTTAAAGGAACCGCCGGATCCATAGATGCCCGTGTAGCTGCCGCAATTGGTGCAGTTTTCCAGTTCTCCGGTGAAATATAGGCCCGTGAGAACCTTGGGCGAATTGCCGGCGGGTTTCTTGATGCCGATTTCGAAGTCGTAAGCGCCCGGCGCACCGGCAATGAACAGGCTCCCGTCGCCCGAAACATAAAGCGTCTTATTCCCCGCCAGAAGTTGATTTGCGGCGGAGACGCCGGTGGGCGCGGGGAAATTCAAAGTCCCGCTGCCATTGGCTGTCACCGAGTAGGTGGCGGCGGCGCTGGTCTGCGTAGTGGGCGTGTCATTTAGAGCGGTGGAAGCGCCGCTGATGGTGACGTTGCCCAAACCACCCTTGCCGTCGGCGGTCATAGTAAAAAAAGTATTTCGCGCGCTTGTGGGCGAGCCGCCGGGAAACTCAAGGCTGGCTACCGCATACGCTCCGCTCAAGGTAGAGTTGCCGGCGGAACTCGCCACCGGAATTGCGACAAAGAGGTCGAGATACTGCGTATCGGTGCTGCTCGCCACGATGGCTCCCTGCCCGACGCCGCCATAAAGCACCGTCCCGCTGTTGGCCGCTGCGAAAGGGTTGGTCATGTTGATGACACCGTTCGCCCATATCGTATATTGGCCCGAGGATTGTGGCGTCAAGGGCTGGTCGCCGGAGTTGTTCATGGTGCCCTGGCCGGCCACCTGAAAAGTCCCCTTACCATCGAACGTGAAAGTTCCCGCAAAGCTCACGGGGCAATCGCAGGGAGCACCCTGGACGCCTAAATAACGAACCGCGTAAGCACCCTGAAGGGTTGCGTTGCCGTTCAGCGTTTGGGCAAAAGCCGGAGCAGCGGCGAGAATCGCGAACAATGCCAGAATTGTGACCACGGTGCGACGTTCCATGAACAAATCATACCTTGTGTTCTGCAAGGGGCGTATTAACGTGCCGAAACGAACACTGCATTCCGGGGCGGTTGAAAAACTGGGCCGGTTGCACCGATGTTAGACTTTCTATTTAATGAGCAAAGCGACGCATTTGGAATGTAGTCTGTGTGGAACGCGGTTCGAGGCGGGGCAAGTCGGCCAATCTGTGCAGCTTGCGGCGGCCCTCTGCTGGTGCGGTACGACCTGGACAAAATCCGGCATCGCTGGCTGCGGCGGGACGTGCCGAACGGTCCGGCCAGCATGTGGCGGTACGCTCCGGTGCTGCCGCCCGCGGACGAGTCGATCGTCTCTCTGGGCGAAGGCTGGACGCCGCTGATCCGCACGCAACGGCTGGGCGCGCGCATGGGCGCCGATGCCCTGTGGGTGAAGGACGAGGGGCTGAACCCGACCGGCATCGTTCAAAGCGCGCGGGCTTTCGTGCGCGATTTCCATGTGCGTGGAACTGGGCATCAGGAAGGTGGCGATTCCCTCGGCGGGCAACGCGGCCAGCGCGCTGGCGGCGTACGCGGCGGCGGCGGGCATCGAAGCCGCACATCTTCATGCCGCGCGACGTTCCGCAGGCCAATTACCTGGAGTGCAAGGCGTACGGCGCCCACGTCACGCTGGTGGACGGCCTGATCAGCGATTGCGGCAGGATCGTGGCCGAGCGCGGGCCGCAAGGAAGGCTGGTTCGACGTCAGCACGCTCAAGGAGCCCTACCGCATCGAAGGCAAGAAGACCATGGGCTACGAAGTGGCCGAGCAGATGGGTTGGGAACTGCCGGACGCCATCTTCTATCCCACCGGCGGCGGCGTGGGCATGATCGGCATGTGGAAGGCGTTCGACGAGATGGAGAAGCTGGGCTGGATCGGCGCGCAAGCGGCCCAAGATGATCGCGGTGCAGGCGGAGGGCTGCCAGCCGGTGGTGCGCGCATTCGAAGAGAACGAGCCGCGCAGCCGATTCTTCGAGAACGCCCACACGGTGGCCGCCGGGCTGCGCGTGCCCAAGCCGCTGGGCGATTTTCTGGTGCTGCAAGGCGGTGCGCGAAAGCGGCGGCACGGCGATCGCCGTGAGCGACGACGAGATGCTGGACGCCGGCATCGAACTGGCCAGCGACGAGGGCATCTACGCGGCTCCGGAAGGCGCGGCCTGCGTGGCGGCGCTGCGCAAGCTGCTGGCTTCCGGGCTTCCTGAAGAGCAGCGACCGGATCGTGCTCTACAACACCGGCTCGCGGCTTGAAGTATCCCGAAGCCTATTCCACGCGCTTCCCGCGCACCGCTTCGGGCGAGCAGGACAAGCTGGGCGGCCTGATCACGCCGCGATGAAGGACCTGGCCCTGCGCGCGCTGGACGCGGTGGCGCGGCGCGGCGTCACCTATGCCGACGTGCGCGCCATCGAAACGCGCGAGCGCGAAGTCACCACCAAGAACGGCAAGGCGGGGCACGTCTCCAGCTCCGAATCGCATGGGGCTCGGAATCCGCGTGCTGGCGCACGGCTGCTGGGGCTTCGCGGCCACCGACGATCTGACCGGCGACGGCATGGAGGCCGCCGCGGCCCTGGCGCTGGAAATCGCGCGCGTCGGGCACGGCCGCCAAAAAGCGCGATGTCGCGCTGGCGCCCGAAGAGAAGTACGAAGCCACCTGGGTTTCGCCCATCCGCATCGATCCGTTCTCCATTCCGGTGGACCGCAATCTGGCGATGCTGCTGGCGGTGGACGCGGAGCTGCGCCGCAATCCGCGGCATCAGCCTGGCGGAGGCCTCGATGCACTTCGAGCGGCGAGCGCCAGGTGTTCGCCTCCACGCTCGGCAGCCTGATCGACCAGACCCGCTACCAATCCGGCGCGGGCTTTTCGGCGCTGTGCTACAAGGACGGCGAGATTCAGAAGCGCTCGTACCCCAATTCGTTCGGCGGCCAGTACCAGTTGAAGGGCTACGAGCTGGTGGACGAGCTCGACCTGCTGGAGAACGCGCCGCGCATCGCCGAGGAGGCGGTGGCGCTGCACTCCGCCGACCAGTGCCCGGAAGGGCGAATTCGACCTGATTCTGGACAGCTCGCAACTGGGCCTGCAGATTCACGAATCGATCGGCCACCCCATCGAGCTGGACCGCGTGCTGGGCAGCGAAGCCAACTACGCCGGCATGAGCTTCCTGACGCTCGACCAGCTTGCATCATCTGCGCTACGGCTCGGAGATCGTGAACGTGGTGTGCGACGCGCGGCTGGAGCACGGGCCCGGGACTGGGCACGTTCGCGTTCGACGATGAAGGCGTGCCGGCGCAGGGCAACGACATCATCCGCGACGGCCGGTTCGTGGGCTACATGACGTCGCGCGAGACGGCGGCGGCGGTGGGCGCGGCGCGCTCCAACGGCTGCATGCGCGCCGACGGGTGGGCGCGGCTGCCGCTGATCCGCATGACCAACGTGAGCCTGCTGCCGGGCGAGCAATCGCTCGACGAGGTGTTCGATGTGGACCACGCGCATCTACATGGAGACCAACCGGAGCTGGTCGATCGACGACAAGCGCTACAACTTCCAGTTCGGCTGCGAGATCGCGCTGGGAGATGCGCAGCGGCAAGCGCGTGCGCATGCTGAAGAACCCCAGCTATAGCGGCATCTCCACGGAGTTCTGGAACTGCCTGCGCGGCCATTGCCGGGCCGCGAGCACTGGACGCTGTGGGGCGTGCCGAATTGCGGCAAGGGGCAGCCGGAGCAGGTGATGGGCACGGGTCACGGGGCCAGCCCGTCGCGATTCCGCAAGATCAAGGTCGGGAGCGCGTATGCGCGGATAAGTTGGCGTCGGAAGGCATCTTCGCACAGGTGCTGGCGGCGGCGCGGGCGCTGGGCGTCACCGAGGTGGAGGCCATGATCGGCATCCGGCAATCAGGCGCTGACGCGCTTCGCCAACAACGCCATTCACCAGAACGTGGCCGAGCAGAGCACGCAACTTTCGGTGCGGCCGGTGATCGACGGGCGCACGGCGCGCGCCACCACCAACCGGCTGGACGCGCGACGCCATCCGCGACGTGGTGGAGCAGGCCGTCGCCATCACCCGCCTGACGCGAGCCGGATCCGGAACTGCTGCCGCTGGCCGACGCCGGCGGAATATCGCCACGGTGCGAGCGCTATTTCGAAGCCACCGCCCGCGCCACGCCGCGAGGAGCGCGCGCAGGCGGTGGCCGAGGCGATCCGGGTGGTGGAGGACGCCGGCCAGACCGCCGCCGGCATCTATTCCACGGGCGATTCCACTTTCGCGCTGCTGAATTCGCGCGGCGTCTCGGCCTGGTATCGCGAGACCATGGCGCGCTTCTCCATCACCGCCATGGCCGGCGACAGTTCCGGATGGGCCAAGGCCAGCGCCTGCTACCACGGCGATCTGGACCCGCTGGCGCTGGCGCATTCGGCCGCGAGCAAGGCTACGCAGTCGCGCCGCCCCGCGCGAACTGCCGCCCGGGCGCTACACCGTGATTCTGGAACCCGCCGCGGTGCTCGACCTGGTGGGCCAGATGTTCGGCGATTTCAGCGCCACCGCCATCCGCGACGGCCGCAGCTTTCTGAACGACCGCATCGGGAAGAAGATCTTCGGCGACAACATCACCATCCACGACGATGCGACGCCACCCGCTGCAATCCGGCGCGCCGTTCGATGGCGAAGGCGTGCCGCGAAGCGGTCTGACTCTGGTGGAGAAGGGCGTGGTGCGCGAGATCGCCTATTGCCGGCAGGCCGCGGCGCAGGCTGGGGTCGGCCGCCACCGGCCACGGATTCCCGCTGCCCAACGAGTATGGCGAGGCGCCGGCGAATATCGTGATCGCGCGGCGGCGAATCTGCCGGTGGAACAGATGATCGCCGCCACCGACCGCGGCATCCTGGTGACGCGCCTCTGGTACATCCGCGAAGTGGACCCGTACGAGAAGATCTTCACCGGCATGACGCGCGACGGCACGTTCCTGGTGGAAGGCGGACGGATCGCGGGCGGGGTGCGCAATTTCCGCTTCAACCAGAGCCTGATCGAGATGCTCTCGAACGTGGAGGCGCTCTCGCCGCCGGTGCGCGCGTCGGGCGAGGAAGCCTTCGACATGGTGGTGCCCGCGATGAAGGTGCGCGACTTCAACTTCACGGAAGTAACGCGATTCTAGGCGGCTGGACATAAGCAGAATACCCTGCCGGAAGTAGTTACCTGATTCGCTCCGGCACGTCTGAGAGTACAGATGACCAGAATCGCGTGTTTCTTGTTTGCGGCCGGCCTTGCTTTGACAGGGCTAAGCTTCGCAAGCTCAGTAGCTTGTGAAGTGCTTCTGCCGCGGCCGGTACAAGCCGGCGAACTCCGGCTGGCAGCCGGACAGTATCGCGTAACGCTGGACGGGAGGGTTGCGGTGTTTACAGATGTCCGCAACGAACGGTGTTTCCGGACGGCGGTAACTGTGGAAGACAGGCGTGCCCCCTATATGGCTACCCGGATCAGCACCAGCAAAGTTGCCGGCACGGAACGGATGGACGCCATCGAACTGGAGGGCACAGGAACCAAAATCGAATTCAGCAGCCCTTCGCAGCCTTAAGCTTAAGCTACACGGGGCTCCGCAAGTTCCTCCGCCGGAATATCCTGCGTTCGGTCGTCTTCAAAACCTTTGGTTACCTGCCACCGGTGCCATTCCCGTACGGCCAGTGTCGCCTGGTGCATTTCTTCGTCATGCGCGAGCAGGCAGACTTTACAGTATGCCCCGCCCGTTGATTCTTGCTTCATATTCTTCCTTTTGGCGGGCGGCCCCCTAAAGTTCGCCGAAACTGGAGGAGGGACCGCCCGTCTGTTAAACGAATTGAACAAACAATAACCTGCAATACACTTATCGGCAAGACGCTCGTTGGTAATTAGGCGCTGATGCACCAGCGGTAGGAAGAGTTCACTCCTGAATAGCGAACAAAGATATGTTAACGCCAGATAGTACCGCTATCTTTGGTTATCGCCTGGTACCCGTACCTATGGAACTAGTTTCATCCTTACCTTGGGCTCACACTAAACCGGTGAGTTTTTTCAGGCCAGCCGACCCACTGACGCTCGAATGGCTGGAGACCTTAACCGTGGACCGCTACCGGCCCATGCTGAGGCTTCTGGATCCCTCCGACCTTCGCTTTCTGGAATCGCAGCCCGGCTTCCGGTCCAGCATGAGCCGCCAGTTTCGCCGCCGGCGTTACCGCCTGTTCCAGGGATATCTGCGTCATCTCTCCGCCGACTTCCAGCAAACCTGTACCGCTCTCCAGATGGTTATGCTCCGTTCCGGTTGCGACCGGCCGGAACTGGCCAAGGCGCTCCTGCAGGCACAGTCAGCCTTTGCGTGCAGCCTTCTGGCGGTGCGATTTCGCCTTTTGCTGTGCCGTTTCGGATGGACCGGCGTCGATGTGAGCGGCCTGCTGAACCTGTTCGGTATCCTGCAGTTGGAACTGCGGAATATGGCTCCGCTCGTAATGCCGTCCCCTGCATCGTTGTAGGCAGTAGCGGGAGAGGCGGAGAATGGCCACGCGCTACAATTGAAACTTCACACTCATGATTGAAGATTCCATACAGGAACTGGAGTCCCGTTCCCTGGCGCGGATTCAATCCGCTACTCCCGAGGAACTGGAAGCCGTTCGCGTAGAGGCTCTGGGCCGCAAAGGCACGCTGGCGCTCATCGGAAAAGAGATGGGCAAACTCGCGCCAGAGGACCGGGCCCGCGTAGGCAAACTGCTCAACGGCGCCAAACAGAAACTGGAAGCGGCCTTCGAAGCCAGGCAACGCCAGGATCGCCGGCGCGGCGCTGCGCGCGCGCCTCGATGCCGAGTGGCTGGACCTCACCCTGCCCGCTCCCGGCCCGCGCCGCGGCCACCTGCACCCCATCACGCAGATCCAGCGGGAACTCGAAGAGCTCTTCGTCTCGCTGGGCTTCACCGTGCTCGACGGACCCGAAGTCGAGGACGAGTATCACAACTTCGACGCCCTGAACATCCCCGCCACGCACCCCGCGCGCGATATGCAGGACACCTTCTGGCTGGATGGCGGCAAACTGCTGCGTACGCACACATCGCCGGTGCAGGTGCGCGGCATGGAGCGGCTCGGGCCGCCCCTGCGCATGATCGCCCCGGGCCGCGTCTTCCGCAACGAGAGCGTGGATGCCAGCCATGAGCACACCTTCTACCAACTGGAAGGCATGATGGTGGACCGCGACGTCTCCGTGGCGCACCTGCTCTACTTCATGAAGACGCTGCTCACCGCCATCTTCCACCGCGAAGTCACCGTGCGCCTGCGCCCGGGCTATTTCCCCTTCGTCGAGCCCGGCTTCGAACTGGATATTCAATGCCTCATCTGCGGCGGCCCCGGCTGCCCGGTCTGCAAGCAGAGCGGCTGGGTGGAACTGCTGCCGTGCGGGCTGGTAAATCCCAACGTGCTGCGCATGAGCGGAATCGATCCCGAACAGTGGGGCGGCTTCGCCTTCGGCCTGGGGCTCACGCGCCTGGTGATGATGCGCTACCAGATTGATGACATCCGCCACCTGCAAGGCGGAGACCTGCGGTTCCTGGAACAGTTTTGAAATGAAATTCTCGTACAACTGGATTCGCGAATTCGTCGCAGACCTCACCTGCGCGCCCGCCGCGCTCGAACGGCTCATCACCATGAAGACCGCCGAGTGCGAAGGCATCGAGGCCGTGGGCGAACTGCTGGAGCACGCCTGCGTGGCGCGCGTCGAACAGGTGGAGCCGATGGCCGGCTCCCACAACGCGATCGCCCTCGTGGATGCCGGAGCGCATGGCAAGAAGACCGTCGTCTGCGGCGCGCCCAACTGCCGGGTGGGCCTGATTACCGCCTACGTGCCCCTCGGTAAAAAGGTCATTAACGGCGTCGAAAGCGACGGCATGCTGGCCAGCGGCGCAGAGTTGGGAATCAATCGCGATCATGCCGGCGTCGTTGAACTCGATGCCGCTCCCGGCGGGCCTATCCCCGGCTGCCAACCCGACAGCGTGATCGAGATCGATAACAAGAGCATCACCCACCGCCCCGACCTGTGGGGCCATCACGGCATGGCGCGCGAAGTCTCCGCCATCCTGGGGCACACGCTGAAAGATCCGGCCCGGCTCGACCTGATTCCCCAGGGCCCTCCCGGAATTGAGGTGCGGATCGAAGACCTGAGCCTCTGCCCGCGATACAGCGCGCTGCTGTTCGAAAACGTCACCATTCAGCCGTCGCCCCTCTGGCTGCAGGCGCGCCTGACGGCCATCGGGCTGAACCCGATCAATAACATCGTCGACATGACGAACTACGTGATGGCGGAGCTGTCCCAGCCCATGCACGCCTTCGACGCGGACCTGCTGCGCGGCGGCGCCATCTTCATCCGCCCCGCCGCCGCGGGCGAACACTTTTACGCGCTGAACGACGAAGAATACACGCTGGATCCCTCCAACCTGGTGATTGCCGATGCCGGCGGCGCCATCGCGCTGGCCGGAGTGATCGGCGGCGCGCATAGCGCCATCAGCGAGACCACCACCCGCGTGGTGCTGGAAAGCGCCAATTTCGACGCCACCAGCATTCGCCGGACCTCCTCCGCCATCAAACTGCGCACCGATGCGTCCATGCGTTTCGAAAAGGCGCAGGACCCGGCCAATACCGTGCGCGGACTCGCCCGCGCCATCGAACTGCTGCGCGAGATCTCGCCCGGCATTCGCATGGTGGGCGGCCTCGCCGACCAGAAGAGGAATGCGCCGGCGCCTCCACCCATCGAGCTGCCGATCGAGTGGCTACAGCGCAAACTGGGACGCAGCATCGCTGCCGCCGAGGTCCGCGGCATCCTGGAACGCCTGGAATTCGGCGTGACCGAACCCACCCCCGGCGTGTTCAGCGTCACCGTCCCTTCCTGGCGCGCCACCAAAGACATCGCCATCAAAGACGACCTGGTAGAGGAAGTCGGCCGCATGGTGGGCTACGATTCCATCACCCCCACGGCGCCTCTGGTCCCGGCCTCCGTGCCTCCGGGCAACCCTACGCGCAAATTCCAGCACGAAGTGCGCAACGTGTTTGTGGACGTGGGCTTCACCGAGGTCTACAACTATTCCTTTCTGAGCGAAGAGGCCGTCCGCGCCTTCGGCTTCGATCCCGCGGACCACGTCCGCGTCACCAACCCCATCGCCTCGAACCAGGCGCTGATGCGGACCTCTCTCCTTCCCGGCATCTGGAGCAATGTGCTGGAGAACGCCAAGCACCGCGAAGCCTTCCGCCTGTTCGAGATCGGCCTGGAAATTCACAAGTCCGCGGACCCGGCGACGCTCCCGCACGAAGTGCCGCACCTGGTCGCCGCCATTTACGACCGGCAGGGCGACGGCGCCGCCGGCCTGTTCGAAATCAAGCGCGCCGCCGAGTGCCTCATGCCCGGTGCGCAGGCCAGCCCCACCGAAGCACGGCCGTTCGAGCATCCGGCGCGCGCCGCCGGCATCGTGTGGAAGGGACAGCCGGTGGGCCGCATGTTCGAGTTGCATCCCTCGCTGGTGGAAACCGGCCGGGCAGCCATCCTGGATCTCGACCTGCACCTGGTGCGCACGCTCAGCGCGGAAGACGTCAAGTACCGGCCCATCCGCCGGTATCCTTCCAGCGCGTTCGATCTTTCCGTGATCGCCGGCCTGCGCGAGCACGCCGGAAACTTGCAGGCCGCCGTCGCTTCCTTCGCCGGTCCGCTGCTGGAATCCGTGCAATTCCTGCGGCAGTACACCGGGGCGCAGATCGAAGCGGGCAAGCAGAGCGTCTCCTTCCGCCTCACCGTGGGCTCGCGCGGAGCGTACCCTGTCTACCGAAGAGGTGAATGGAATCCGCGCCCGCATCATCGAAGGCATGCGCGGCCTCGGCTACGAATTGCGCGTGTGAGCACCCGCCGCGCCAGGCCCGGTGGCTGGGTGAGCCGGCGGCAGCGCGGCATCTGCCGTTGGTGCGGGGCACCGGTGCCCGAAGGCCGCTTTACCTTTTGCGGTGCGGCGTGCGTCCACCATTGGAAACTGCGTACCGATCCCGGCTACCTGCGCGAACAGGTCTTCGCCCGCGACCAGGGAGTCTGCGCCCGTTGCGGAATCGATACCGAAGCCCTGCGCCGGGACAAGCGTAAACTCGACTACCGAGCCCGGCGGCAATTCGAAAAAGACTGGGGCGGCCGCCGCAGCTTATGGGACGCCGATCACATCGTCCCGGTGGCGGAAGGCGGCGGCGAATGCGATCTCTCCAACATGCGCACCCTCTGCCTCCACTGCCATCGCGAAGAAACTGCCGGCCTGCGGCGGCGCCTGGCCAGGCTCCGGTAGTCTACGCCGCACCCACGCTCTGTCCGAAGGCCGCCAGCACCGCCCGTTCCACGTCCCCCTGCACCTCTTCCGGCGAGGCAGATCCGTCCACCGTGTGAATACGCGACTCGCCATACCAGTCCAGAATCGGGCCGGTCAACTCGCGATACGCCCGGAGCCGGTCCAGAATCACCGACTCGTCGTCATCCGCCCGCTTGACCAGTGGCGCGCCATCCAGGTCGCACCGGCCTTCCACGTGCGAAGGCTGCGACAACCGGTTGTAAATGTGCCCGCACTGGCTGCACTGCCGCCGGGCAGTCAGGCGCGCTACCAGCGCCGCGTCCGGCACGTGCAGGTGGATCACAGCCGGCGCCGGCAGTCCCCGGTCCCTCAAAAGACCGGAAAACCACTGAGCCTGCGGAACCGTCCGCGGATAGCCATCCAACAGGAATCCGCCGGCACAATCGGATCGTGCGATGCGGTTGGCCACGATGCCGTTCACGATCGAATCGTCTACCAGTCCACCTTTGGCCAGTATCGAACAAGCCATCTTGCCCAGAGGTGTACCAGCTTTGCATTCAGCCCGGAACATCTCCCCGGTAGAAATCGCAGGAATATGAAAACGCTCTGATAAATAAGCGGCTTGCGTCCCTTTGCCGCAGCCTGGGGGCCCGAAAAGCAACAAAATCAAAGTAATCCTCCGGAAACCACATGGCCGGGTAACTGCTTGAACAACGGAGCCCGGTAAGGGCGGTGACTCACCCACCTGACTAGCAGACTAACTGCAACCACCCTCCGAGTCAAGGCTAACCGTTAGGATCCAGGTTGAGCGATTTGGAGATTTTCCCATCGCGGTACAAATGAAGTTTCTGTCCGCGCCAGTCTACGGTATCTCCCGTCACCCCTGCCAGCCAGACGGCAAAGCCGAACAGGTCCCGGAAAGGCATCAGCCAGCACCATGCGGCGGCTTTGCGGTCGCCCAAAATGCCCGCTCCAATCCACACACCGGCCGCCACGCGCAGGAGCAGGGCCGCTGCGCCGGCCCACCACTGTCCGGCAGCGAACGCCACCACCGCCCAAAATGTGGCATGCGTCACCACGTAGCCGTAGTACCCCGACGGGCGGGAAACCCGGATAGTGCGCGACCACCGGAGTTGGTGACGCCAGACTTGCGCCCAACTGCTGCCGCCCAGATTGGTCTCTACAACCGATGGTGCAAAGCGTATCCGATAGCCCCGTCCGCTGATGCGCCGGCCCAGTTGATAATCGTCGGCCAGATAGCCGGCAATCGCAGCGAATCCGCCCACCTCGCGCAGTGTCTCGCCGCGCAGCACCATCGTCGAGCCGAGAGCGAATTCGGCCTGCCCCAACAGCCGCGCTACCAGCACGCTGGGAGCGAACTCGGTGGCGATACCGAGCGCTTCGGCGCGCGCCGCAAAGGAATCTGCCGCAGCCCGGTACAGGCAGGTCACCAGCCCCACCTTCTCGCCGGCCAGCGGGGCAATGACGGCCCGCAAATAGCCCGGCTCCACCTTGATATCGCTATCGTTCACCAGCAGCACAGGATGCCGCGCCGCCGCTGCCAGCGCGCCCAGCACACCGGCTTTCAGATTCGGCGCAGACGTGGTGACTACGTGCAACGAGATGGGCAGCGCCGGAAAATCGCGTTTCAGCCGGTCGATATCCGCGATTGCCGGATCTTCCGGATTGCTGACGCCGAATAGAATTTCAAATTCCGGATACTCTTGCGTGGCGTGCGACCGGATCGCTTCATAGAAGCGCGGATCGCGCCCGTGAACCGGCTTCAGAATCGAGACTGGCGGCGCTGCGCCGCGGGCATCGGGCGCATCCTGGCGGCGCCACTGGAATGCCGCGACCAGCGCAAGCAGGTAATAGGCGGCAGCGGCCAGGGCGGGAAGCGCGAACAGAATCACAGGGAAACCAGCACCACCCCGCAGATTACCAGCATTGCGCCCGCCCAGCGCCGCCCGTTCACGTGCTCTTTCAGAACGTACCGGGCAAGAATGGTCTCGGCCACGTAGGTCACCGCGGACACCGGCACCGCGAAACTCAGATCGGCCAGCGTCAACAGCTTCAGGAAAGCGAAGAACGATACCCCCATGGCCGCGAATCCGCCGATCACGAAACGATTGCGCACCAACAGCGCCAGTGCCTGGCCTAAAGCGCCCGGCCGGAAGTCCCGGATCTCCCCGTGACGCCGCATCCCCATCGCCTGCAGCACCTCGCCAGTGGTGGTGGCCGCGGTCATCACCGCCAGGACAATCCACTTCACGGCGCGACCACTTCGCGGTAAGTCGTCTGAGGTGGAGTGCCGCCGCTCACCAGCGCGACCCCCGCCATGATCAGAACGATTCCCGCCCAACGCACCGAGGTAATCCGCTCGTTCAGCAGCACCCGGCCCAGCAACGCCACCAGTACATATCCAATGGAGGTCACCGGCAGCACATAGCTCAAATCGGCCCAACTCAGCAGGGCCATACGCGATAGCTGCCACAAAATCAGCAGCACCACGCCGGACGCCACCCAGGGCTGGAACAGGGTCGATACGTAGTCCAGCGGCCCGTCGATGCGCGGCGCCGCGGACATACCGCGCTTCAGAAAGTAATCGCCGAAGACATTGGACAGGACCACGATAGTGGCGCAGACCCAGGTCTTCACGCGAAGGCGCGCGGATTCCTCCGTCATGCTGGCAGCCTAATCGCCGGAGTGGGCCGCCGCCGGCTTAGCAGCCTTGTGGTCCGCCACGAATTTTTTGCGCTTGGAACGGAGCGCCATGTATTCTTTGGCCTCTTTGGTCAGGCGCCGCCGCTCGTCGCCGTTGAACACAGCCTTGCGGACAATACGCCACACCACGCGCGGCCGGAAGAAATATTCGCCGTAGAACTTCTCTACCCAATCCACCAGTTCGCCGCGATCCAGGCCAGGATAGATGATGTTCGGAAGCTGGTGGCCGGTCTCGTCGGTCATCGAATCGATGGTGATCAGGTTGTTCTTCTTGACGTAATCGTAGAACTCGGTTCCGGGATACGGATGGGCAATGGACACCTGGATGGTCTCGGTATCCAGCTTCTTGGCGAAGTCGATAGTCTTGCGGATGCTGTCGCGCGTTTCGCCCGGCAGTCCGATGATGAAATCGCCGTGCACCACCAGCCCCAGCTTCTTGCAGTTGGCCGTGAAGCGCTCCGCCATATCCACCGTGGCGCCCTTCTTGATGTTTTTCAGGATCTGCGGATCGCCCGATTCGTACCCCACTATCAGCAGGCGGCACCCGGCTTCCTTCATCGCCTTCAAGGTGTCGTAATCGGTGGTGACTCGCGAAGTGCAACTCCAGGTGAAGTTGAGCGGCTTTAGTTTCTTGCACAGCTCGATGGTGCGCTCTTTGCGGTAATTGAAGGTGTCGTCATCGAAGAAGACTTCCTTCATCTGCGGGAACTGCTCGATGGCGTAGCGCACTTCGTTGGCCACATCGTCGGAAGAACGCAGGCGCCACCGGTGGCCGGAATGCGTCTGCGGCCATAGGCAGAACGTACACAGCGCCGGACAGCCGCGCGACGTATACAGCGAAACGAAGGGATTGAGCAGAAAGGGAACGTTGTAGCGCGTGATGTCCAGGTCCCGCTTATAGACTTTGGTCACCCAGGGCAACTCGTCCAGATTTTCGATGGCCGGCCCTTCGGGATTGTTGACCACGCGGCCGTTCTTGCGGTAGCTGACTCCCGGCAGTTCGTCCAGCGGCTTGCCTTTGGCGTAATCGGCAATCTGATAATCGAATTCGCGCCGCACCACGAAATCGATGGCCTTGGTGCCCAGCAGCGTCTTATCCGGCTCCGTCGTTACCGGCGGACCGACGAACGCCACCTGCAACTTCGGATTGACGTCCTTCATCATCTGCGCCATTTTGACGTCTACATGAAAGCCGGGGGTGGAAGTGTAGAGCACCAGCAGCTCGAACTGTTTGGCCATTTCCACCGTCTGCTCGATGGAGATTTTGTGCGGCGGAGCGTCCACCACCTTGCTGTCCGGCAGCATCCCGGCCGGGTAGCAGAGCCATACCGGATACCAGTAGGATTCGATTTCGCGCGAAGCCGGCCAACGCGAGCTGGCTCCGCCATCGAAACCTTCAAAGGATGGGGGATTCAGAAACAATGTTCTCATGTAATCTCCAGGGAGCCTTGCGGACCGTTATTGATCGAGTTCGCCTGCCACGCTGCTGCCAATCGAAAAATTGCTGAAGGCCACAGTCAGCGCCGCTTTTCCAAATCCAATGGCATCGAACTGCCATTCCTCCTCGCGCGTCAGGGAGAGGCCGTCGCGGATCTCAAAATTCCTCACAAACGCCGTTTTCCTGACTAATACGGAGATCTTCTTGACCAAAGCGCCGGATTCCCGCAGTGGCAGGAACGTATCGGCATCGATCCAGAGTTCTCCCCGAAACATGCCCTCCCGCTTTTTGATGGGCGAAACCTGGAAAAGATGCGCCGTATGACCATCCACTGTAGCCTGCCCCTTGTACTTGAACCGGTAATTCTCCGGCGTGACTGCCAGCGCCGGCGACGGGTCCTGATACGCCTGCGCCTCAGCGGTCAGATAACGGAGAATCAACTGGCTCTTGACCGTGCCGTCGCCTTCGAAGCGGCGGCGCTCATAGCTGATGAGGCCCAGCGGAGAAATCCGGCGTAGCGCATGGAAGCGGCCCTGTTTCTTTAACTTCGGGATGGCGCCCTGAATGTCGATGTCCATCGAGACCGCCTTCACGCGCCCAACCTGGTCTTGCCTGGCGGCACAATAATTCTGCAGGATGGCATTCGATTCCGCCGAATTCGGCGCACCGGCTGGGGCCGCGCTCAGGGCGGCGGAACAGAGCAGTAACGGGAGTACGCAAAGCTTCAAATAGGAACCCCAAATGTGAGATAAGGTTAGTAAACTCTAAGTCTATCATGTGGGGCAAGGCGCCTGGCTCAGGCCTGCCCCGTCATTCCCGCTACGCGATTTCGTAGTGTTTCAGGATATCGACCCAGAGGCCCTGAGCATGGAGGAGGAGTTCGACCACTTCGCGAACGGCTCCGGAACCGCCCACGGCCCCGGTGACGTAGTGCGCTTCCTTTTTCACTTCGGGGCGGGCGTTGGCGGTGGCGATGGCCAGGCCGACGCGGTGCATGATCACGATATCGGTGAAATCGTCGCCGATGTAGGCCACCTGTTCCGGGGCGACTTTGGCGTCGGCGAGGATCTCTTCGAGGATCGGGATCTTCTCGATGTGGCCCTGGTAGACGTACGACATTTTGCACTGGCGCGCGCGTTCCTCGGTGGCCGGGGAGAGGCGGCCGCTGATGACGCCGGTCTTGATGCCTTTCCAACTGAGCCACTGAAGCCCGATGCCGTCCTGGGAATCGAAGCCTTTGGTTTCGACCATTTTCCCTTGGGGATCCGGCACATTGTACAGGTGGCCGTCGGTGAGGACGCCGTCCACGTCCATCAGCAGCAGCTTGATTTGGGAAGCGCGCGCCCGGGTATCCATTCGTTCTCCTAGACGGTGTAGGTGCCGGCGGAAACGTTGCCGCCCTTGCCGGTCCAGTTGGTGTGGAAGAATTTGCCGCGCGGCTGATCGACGCGCTCGTAGGTGTGGGCGCCGAAGTAATCGCGCTGCGCCTGAAGCAGGTTGGCCGGCAGGCGTTCGCTGCGGTAGCCGTCGTAAGAAGGCCAGCGCGGTGGTGAACGCGGGAACGGGAACGCCGGCTTCCACGGCTTTCGACACCACCGTGCGCCAGGATGTCTGGCAGCGCTCGATAACGCCGTTGAAATAGGGGTCGAGCAGCAGGTTGCTGAGTGTCGGGTTGCGGTCGAAGGCTTCCTTGATCTTGCCCAGGAAGGCCGAGCGGATGATGCAGCCGGCGCGCCACACCAGGGCGATGCCGCCGTAGTTGAGGTTCCACTTATATTCTTTGGCAGCCTCGCGGAGCAGCATGAAGCCCTGCGCGTAGGAGACAATCTTGGAGGCCAGCAGCGCCTGGCGGATATCTTCGACGAAGGCTTTCTTGTCGCCATCGAACTGGAACTTGGGGCCGGAGAGAATCTTGGATGCGGCGACGCGCTCTTCTTTCATGGCGCTGAGGCAGCGGGCGTAGACGGCCTCGCCGATCAGGGTGACCGGCATGCCGAGATCGAGCGAGCTGACGCTGGTCCACTTGCCGGTGCCCTTCTGGCCGGCGGTGTCGAGGATCTTGTCCACCACGTACTCGCCCTGCTCGTCTTTGTAGGCCAGGATGTCGCGGGTGATTTCGATGAGGTAGCTGTCCAGTTCGCCCTTGTTCCATTCGGCGAAGCACGGCGTGCATCTCCTCGTTGCGCAGAGCCCGAGCCCTTCCTTCATGAGCTGGTAGGCCTCGCAGATGAGCTGCATGTCGCCGTACTCGATGCCGTTGTGGACCATCTTGACGTAATGGCCGGCGCCGTCTTCGCCCATCCAGTCGCAGCAGGGCTCGCCGTCCGGGGTCTTGGCGCAGATGGCCTGGAAGATGTCCTTGACCAGGGGCCATGCCGCGGGGCTGCCGCCGGGCATCATGGACGGGCCGAAACGCGCGCCTTCTTCGCCGCCGGAGACGCCGGTGCCGACGTAGAGCATGCCCTTGCTTTCCAGGTATTTGGTGCGGCGGATGGTGTCGGGGAAGTGGGAGTTGCCGCCATCGATGATGCAGTCGCCGGGTTCCAGGTGCGGCAGCAGCAGCTCGATGAAATCGTCCACCGCCTTTCCGGCCTTGACCATCAGCATGATCTTGCGGGGCCGCTTCAGCAGGCCGGCCATCTCTTCGATGGAGTGCGCGCCGATGATGGTTTTGCGTGCCCTTGGCGGCATCGTTGAGAAACTCGTCCACTTTGGAGACGGTCCGGTTGTAGGCCACGACGGTGTAGCCGTGGTCGTTCATGTTCAGGATCAGGTTCTGGCCCATGACGGCCAGTCCGATCAAAGCGATATCGGCTGTTGGTTCCATGAGAATATACTCGCAGGGAGGATGATTCAGACGAATCTCTCTTATAACATGCTGGCGGATACAGAAGAAAGCGGGCCGTTACAATGGCCTCGTTGAACGATCTGTTAACGCGCGTGGCCGGCACCATGGAACGGTACGGCATGGTCCGTCCGGGCCAGACGCGTGGGGGTGGCGGTCTCCGGCGGCGCGGACTCGGTCTGCCTGCTGCACTGCCTGTTGCTGCTGGCGCCGCGGTGGGATTTGCGAATCCACGTTTTGCACCTGGACCACAATTTACGCGGCGAGGAATCGCGGCAGGATGCGGAATTCGTACAGCGGATGGCGGCGGAACTGGGGCTGCCTGTGACGGTGAGGCAGGCCGATCCGGGATCCTCTACAGAGAACCTGGAACAGGCGGCGCGTCAGGCGCGCCTGGCTTTCTTTCACGAGATTGTCGCGGCGCGAACAGTGGACCGGGTGGCGGTGGGCCATACCCGATCGGACCAGGCGGAGACGGTGCTGTTTCGCTTCCTGCGCGGGTCGGGCAGCGCCGGACTGGCGGGAATTCGTCCGGTCACCCGCGATGGACTGATTCGTCCATTGATCGAGGTGGAGCGCGCAAGCGTGGAGCAGTACCTGCGCGAGCGGTCGCTTGCCTGGCGGGAAGATTCCAGCAACGCCAGCGAGCGGTTTGCGCGCAACCGGATTCGACACGGGCTGATGCCGTTGCTGGTGCGCGAATGGAATCCGGGCATCGCCGAGACTCTGGCACACACTGCGGCTTGGGCAGAGGCGGAGGAGTCCTATTGGGAAGAGGAACTGGACCGGCTATCGGCCGGACGGCTCGTCGAACGGGATGGCGCGGTGCTGCTGCACGCGCCGTCGCTGGTCAGCCTGCCGGCGGCTGCCGCCCGGCGGCTGATCCGGCGGGGTATAGAGCGCGCCAAGGGCGATTTGCGGGGCGTGGATTTCCAGCACGTGGAGCAGGTGCTTCGCATGGCGTCGGCGGAACAAGGCCATGGCCGTGTAGCCATTCCGGGCCTGGAGGCGGTGCGCTCATTCGAGTGGCTGCGGCTGGCGAGGCGGGACCGGGCGGGGGTGACCGCGCCGTATTCTATGCCTGTGGGGGTCCCCGGAACTGTCCGCCCGCCGGGCCCGGGTCCGGCGATTTCGTTGGAACTAATTGAAAATCCGGAAACTTTTGAAGGCGGCGAATCCGTATATAATGGTGGGATGGGTTGTTTAGACTGGCGCCATCTGTCCAGTCCGCTCGAATTCCGAAACTGGAAACCCGGCGACAGATACCAACCCTCAGGGAGCAGCGGGATAGTAAAGATCAAGACCCTATTCCAGCGTGCCCGTATTCCGGTATGGGAGCGGCACGGCTGGCCCGTCCTGTGGGGCGGCGAGGCGATCCTTTGGGTGCGTCGCTTTGGCCCGTCCGCCCTGGTTGCGGCAAATTCCGGCAGCAGCATAATCCTACGGGTTCGGGAAGTAGAAGCCAGTTGAACGGAAATTGGAATCGGGAAGGCTAGAGGCGGCGTCTATGGAAGTAGGGCCGATACGGAGGTTTCGTGAATTCTAACATCAAGACCATCATATTTTGGGTAATTTTGTTTTGCGTCGCCGGGTTGCTGTTTGCGGTGGTTCACAACAGCCAGGGCAAGAAGGATACGGAGTTCACGTTTAGCGACTTCCTGGCCAAGGTACAAGAAGGTCAGATCAAAACGGCGACCATCGATGGCGGCGACGTACACGGCGATATGTTGGGCGGAGCCGCGTACCACACCACCGTACCGACTAACTACCCCGCGCTCTACGACAAGCTGAACGACAAAGGCGTAGCGACCACGATGAAGAACCAGAACTCCGGTAACTGGATCTCCATCCTGCTGAATGCTTCACCGTTTATCGTGCTGATCGCCTTCTGGATTTTCATGATGCGTCAGATGCAGAGCGGCGGGAACAAAGCGCTGAGTTTCGGCAAGAGCCGCGCGCGCCTGCATTCCACGCAGCAGAAGAAGGTCACGTTTAAAGACGTGGCGGGCGTGGAAGAGGCCAAGGAAGAGTTGCAGGAGATTATCGAGTTTCTGCGCGAGCCGCAGAAGTTCCAGAAGCTGGGCGGACGCATTCCGAAAGGCGTGCTGCTGATCGGGCCTCCGGGAACGGGCAAGACGCTGCTGGCGCGCGCCATCGCCGGGGAAGCCAGCGTGCCGTTCTTCTCCATCTCCGGTTCGGACTTCGTGGAAATGTTCGTGGGCGTGGGCGCAAGCCGCGTGCGCGATCTGTTCGAGCAGGGCAAGAAGAACGCTCCGTGCATCATCTTCATCGATGAAATCGACGCGGTGGGCCGGCATCGCGGCGCCGGTTTGGGCGGCGGACACGATGAGCGCGAGCAGACTCTGAACCAGTTGCTGGTGGAGATGGACGGCTTCGAATCCAACGAAGGCGTGATCCTGGTGGCGGCGACCAACCGGCCCGACGTGCTGGACCCGGCGCTGCTGCGGCCGGGCCGTTTCGACCGCCGCGTAGTGGTGGGCCGTCCGGACGTGCAGGGACGCGAAGCCATTCTGCGGGTGCACACCAAGAAGATTCCGCTGGGCGACAACGTCGATCTTTCCGTGCTGGCGCGCGGAACACCCGGGACTGGCGGGCGCCGACCTGGCGAACCTGGTGAACGAATCGGCCCTGAATGCTGCCCGGCAGAATCGCAAGGTAGTCATGATGGTGGATTTCGAACTGGCCAAGGACAAGATCCTGATGGGCGCGGAACGCAAGTCCATGATCCTGAGCGACGCCGAAAAGCGCAATACGGCCTATCACGAGGCAGGACACGCGCTGGTGGCGGCGGTGCTGCCGAATGCCGATCCGCTGCACAAAGTCACGATCATCCCGCGCGGCATGGCGCTGGGCGTGACCATGCAGTTGCCGATCGACGACAAGCATTCCTATAACAAGGAATACCTGCTCGCACAATTGGCCATCCTGATGGCCGGGCGAATCGCCGAAGAGCGGTACATGCACCACATGACCACGGGCGCGGGCAACGATATCGAGCGCGCCACGGACCTGGCCCGCAAGATGGTTTGCGAGTGGGGCATGAGCGAACTGGGCCCGCTAAGCTTCGGCAAGAAGGAAGAGCAGATTTTCCTGGGCCGCGAAATCGCGCAGCACCGCGACTATAGCGAAGAGACGGCCATCCGTATCGACGAGCAGGTGAAGAAACTGGTGCAGGGCGGGTACGATTCGGCCACCGCCATTATCGAGCAGCACTCCGAAGCGCTGGTGCAGATTGCCGAAGCGCTGCTGGTGCGCGAGATTCTGGACGGCGCCGAAGTGCTGGCTTTGATCAATCACCAGACGCTTCCGCCGGTGTCCAAATCGGGCGGCAAGGATGCCGAGGATCATACGCAGCAGGTGCTGCGTCCGGAAACCGCGCGCCGCGTCACCGGCCTCTCGGAAGGGGAGCGTCCACAGCCGGCGTGATTCCGCAGTTTCCGATTTATCTGTTCGATATCGACGGCACTCTGCTGGATTCCGCGCGGGACATCTGCGGCGCGGTCCAGCAGGTGCTGGAAACCACCGACTTGGCCCCCGTCCCGTTCGAATTTCTGAAGGGCTACATCGGCCTGCATCTGCTGGATCTCTTCCAGGATCTTTTCCCCCACTACACGCCGGAGCAGTACGACGAACTGATCCGGCAGTATCGCGCCTTCTATCCGGCGCGCGGCCACAAGCTGACGCAGATCTATCCTGGCGTGGCGGAGGGGCTGGCGGCATTGGGGGGACGTAAATCCACAGCCACTACGAAAGGCTCGCCGACCACGCGGTTGATCCTGGAACAGTTCGGCCTGCTGCAATATTTCGAGCATGTGCAGGGGACCGACGGCTTTCCGTGCAAGCCCGCGCCGGACGTGATCTTCACGGCTCTGGCGGCGCTGGGCGCGCAGCCCGGAGGATTGCCTGTTCGTAGGCGATTCGCCCGCCGATATGGAAGCCGGGCGGCGCGCCGGCGTGAAGACCTGCGCGGTCCGCTACGGTTACGGCAAGGATGAAGAGATGGCGCGCTTCACGCCGGATTACTGGATCGACGATCTGCGCGCCCTGGCCGGCGGCTGAGCGGCCGGGTTACGGCATCACCACCGCGATGGTGCGGTTTTCTTCGTGCCAGGTGGCGGCGAAGATCCGTTTTCCCTCGAATTCCATTTCGATCGCTCCGGTTCCCGCCCGCGCGGCTACAATCCGAAATTGCGGAAGCTGCCCGAATCCCAGCCGGACAGCCTTGACCGCAGCTTCCTTGGCGCACCAGCCGCGGTGGATCCACTCATTGCGGGTAGACGCCGGAAAGCAGGCCAGCTCATCCTGCCGGAAGGCGAACCCGGCGAACCCGGCATCGCGCTGTTTCACTTCCGATAAATCCACGCCCAGGCCCGCTGCTTCCGCGGCGATGGCGATGGCTTCGTTCTCGATATGCGCGATGGAAATGGCCAGCGACGGCATCACCGGCGTCTTCAAACGCGGCGCGCCATCCGCTTCGTTAACGATTTCCACCTCCAGCGGATGCAAGAGGATGTTGCGGTGCTGCCGCAGCCAGCCGCGGACCGCGTCTTTGGCGGCCACCCGCCCCAGCAGCCAATCCAGCGCCGGACGCTGGTGGTATTCGGCCCATTCCGCGGGCCGCAGGTAAAGGCGCGCGACCCACTCGGGCGGCAGATCGCCCAGACCGTCCGCCTTGACGCGGTAGCAACTCACGGCCGGCGAAGGGAGCGGCCACACCAGCGACAGGTAGCCCTCGCGCGGCCGGTGATTGGTTTCCAGCAGGCCCTTGGGACTGAGCACCCGCCAAGCTTGCAGGCCTTCCACACGAATCCACAACCTGCCGCCGGAATCGTAAGCCTCGTAGTCCGCGTCCACCCTTCGTCCATCCATTTTGCGATAGTGGACCGATGCCCGTATGGGCGAACCGAAGGCCGGAGCAGGTCCGAAGCGCGTAATCCGCTTCATCCCCACGGGCATCAGGAACCAGCCATCCAGCCAGCCGCGGTAGCCCACAATCTGCTGCAAAGCGTCGAGCAGCAGCGGTTCGAACACCATGCCTGCCGCGGGCGTGCCCAGATGCTCCTCCGGCCCGGAGGCTACCAGATCCGCTCCGATCCGGGTGTCGGACATCCCCCGGAAGTTGCGGATCAACTGGAACATGGGCCCGTGGAACAGCGGCCCCCGGGCATAGAATTCGGCTGCTGTGTGCGGGCATTCGCGGTCATACGCCTGCTCCATCGGCGCCGGCGCGCCCGGCAGAGAGGTGCCCAGGGTCGCCTTACCGCGAAACGCCGGAGCCTTCTGGCCGGGGGTATATAGTTCCACTTCCACTTCGCGCTCGGCCATGCGCCGGGCGCGGATGGTGACCTCCAGCGTGGTGGAGCTTTCGAGCGACACCCACCGGCGGGCTTCCATGCTATGGCATGCCGTCACCTGAAGACCCGGCATCAAGGTTTCCGCCACTTGCGCAAGCGTCTCCAATTCGAACGTCAGCGGCAGCGTGGCTAAGCGCTCCGCGATAGGCTTTAGACCGTCCGGGATCTGCAGCAGCGCATGTTGCGAGAGAAACCGGTGGCGGTCCAGGTCCAAAACCAGGCGCGATTCCAGTTCCTGCCCGGGCGTCATGCTCTGAATCTCTCCCACGAATGGCCGGGGAGCGGACACTGCCGGCGCGGTTTGCGGGCGCGCGCGCATGACGGCCGCGGCAGTGGCCGCCTGGGTATCCAGAAACTGCTGGAGCAACTCCGTCTCGCTCTGCTCCCAGGCTCGCTGCGTTTCCAAAAAGCGATCCATCATCGCCGCCGTCTGGCCGGCAACCGTAGCCTTGCGGCCGTTGGAGCGGACCGGAGCTGTCGGCGTTTCAGGCTGCCGCCGCGCTGCCGGCGCAAACTGCGCGCGCACCCATTCCGCTGTCTCCGGAGGCAAGTGCAGACGCGGGGGCTTCAGCGAAAGCTTGCGGACGCTTTTGGACGCCGGCGTCCCCGCGGCATTTCCCAAATCGACCTGCCGCAGGTTGCGGTGTCGATAGAGCAACGCCGGCTGGAAGGGCCGGCCCAGCATGGTCAGGTGCGCCAGCAGGTGATGCAATTGCTCCAGGCCGCCGCGATGCGTCACATCGCTCGAGAGCGCCACATAATCCGAACCGGCGAGCGTGTTTTCCACGTTGGCGGGCATCTTCCCGCCCGCGCCCAGTTGCACGAAGATGCGCACGCCATCGGCGTAGAGCCGGGAGATGGTGTTCTTGATCTTCACTGGCCGCGTGACGGCGGCCAGCATCATCTCGCGGATTCCATCGGGGGTCCGCGGGTAGGGCGTGGCGGTGGTTCCCGAATAAACAGTGTACTTACCGGGGCCGAGGGGAATCATGCCGACGATGGCGCGCAGCTTGGCCTCAAACGGGGCCGCCCGTTCCGTATGCACCGTCAGATAGGGCAGCAGCAGGGGGAAAACCGGCAGGGCTTGTCCCCATATTCCTGCTTCCTTGAATTTTTCGAGAGCGGCGCGCACGGCCGCAACCTCTCCTCCGATGAAGATCTGCGAGGGCGATACGTCCATGGTCACCGAGACGTTGCCGGGTACGCCGTGCATCATGGCTTCGGCGCGTTCGGCGGAAGTGGCCACCATGGCCCAAAGTGCGTCCACAGTCTCGCCGGGGTCCGCCAGGGTCTTGGTAATCCCGCGCAAGGGCTTCAGCATGTCTACGCTGAAGCGCGCCGGATCGATGATTTCCGAAGCGAACAGGGAAGACAATTCGCCCAGCGAGAATCCCGCCATGGTGTCGGGTTCTACTCCCAGGGCGCGGAGCAGATCCCAACTGGCCAGGTTGGCCATCGACATTCCCATGGGCGAGCGTTCCGACCATGCCAGGTTGAATTCGATCTTCTGGAGGGCCTTGCGATCCAGCAGGGGCGGCGGGAACAACTGATAGCTGAAGGGCTGTGTTTCCTCGTCATCGCGGGTGATACTGTCCACCAGGTCGAGATTGCGGCGGATCTCCGGGAAATGCAGGTACAGTTCGGCCAACCTGTCGGTGTACCCGCCGGCCAGACCGGGAAAGCCGATACCGGGGAAAAGAAATGCCATTTTGCCGGGATACGGCGTGGACCCGTAGTAAATGCCGGAGGCTTCCTGAATGCGCGCTTCCGGCGCGGCGGCGATGCCGGCCTGTACCCGTTCCAGCTTGGCCGCCAGATCCGCGACGCTTTTGGCCACAATGGCCAGGCGGACGGGATGCGAATCGGAAAAGGTAGTGCTCGACGTGAAGCACAGGCTGCCCAGTTCTTCTTCGCCGGCGCCGTTGAGAGCGGCGCGCCAGGGCGTCAGACAGTCCAGCAGGCGGGCGGGCGATTCCGCACTGGCCAGAAACAGCTCCGAAGTTTGCGGAGTCAGAGACTGCCAGGGCGCGGCATCGGCGGCCTCTTCCAGAATGGCATGGGCGTTGATCCCGCCGAAACCGAAGGCATTGATGGCCGCTGTCCGCGCGAGTTCCGGAGGCGATACCCAGGGACGCGTGGCGGTATTGACGCAGATCCGGCTGCCAACCAGTTTGGGGTGCACGCGCTCTACGTTGCATGTGGGCGGCAGCAGGCGATGATAGATGGCCAGCGCGGTTTTGATCAGGCTCGCCATTCCGGCCGCGGGCATGGCATGGCCGATCATAGACTTCACCGAGCCCAACGCCATGCTATTGCCATCGCGCCCGTACACGGCGTGCAGCGCGTCGATCTCCGTGCTGTCGCCCACCACCGTAGCGGTTCCATGGCCTTCAATCAGGCTCACGGTCTGCGGATCCACGCCCGATTCTTCATAAGCGCGGCGCATGGCCAGGCACTCGCCCTCCAGGCGAGGCGTCATGATGGTGGAGCCGCGCCCATCGCTGGCCACGCCCACGGCGCGAATAGCCGCGTAGATGCGGTCGCCGTCGCGCCGGGCATCGGAGAGGCGCTTCAGAACGACGGCGCCCAGCCCTTCGCCGATCAGCAACCCGTCGCCCTCTTCGGCGAAGGGGCGGCAGACTCCGCTGCGCGAGAGCGCGCCGATGGTGTGAAACGCGAGCCAGAAGGCGGGCTTTTGATTCAGATGCACGCCGGCCGCGATTCCCACGTCGCACCGCCGCTCTCGCAAACTGCGCACCACGTTGTCCACGGCGATCAGGGAGGACGCGCAGGCGGCGTCCACGGTGTAGTTACGGCCCATCACGTTCAAGCGATTGGCGACGCGCCCGGAAGTGAGATTGGGCATGGCGCACGCGACCACATCGGCAGTCACGGCGCCCAGGCTGGCCTGAAGCCTCCGGCGAATCTCCTCCGCCACGACGCCGGAACCTTGGGGCAGAATCTGGCCCAGCAGTCCGGTGACCTGGTCGATCGCCTCCATCCGCAGGTACATGTGTTCGGCGCCGTTGGAGATGTATGCGCCGCGGCCGATCACAATTTCGGTATTCTCGGGCGAAGCCACCGGCGTACCGCGCCGTCCAGGCGCGTTCCGCACATTGCGCAGCGCCGCGTCGATCACCGAGAGCACCAGGAACTGCTCGGCGTCTCCCTCTTCCACCTCGGCAGGCATTACCCCGAAGGCCAGCGGATCGAAATCCGTGAGGCCGTCGATGAAGCCGCCGGGCAGCCGGGGCAGGTCGTTTGCACCCACGCCGTTCCAGCGATCCGGGGGCATGGGTGTGAGACTGCTGGCGCCGCGCACGATGTTTCTCCAGAAAGCGGCCAGGTTGGGTGCGCCCGGAAAGACGCACTCCATCCCCACAATTGCGATGGGCTCGAGCGGCATGGCTACTCCGGAAAGGCGATGCTGCCGGGGATGTAGTGGTATGCCTCAGGCGCGCCTTTGGCGCCGAACATCAGCTCGTCCACGAAGCTCTGCACGCCTACGGAGATCGGGTGGAACACCACGCCGCGCTCGCGCAGC
This sequence comes from uncultured Solibacteraceae bacterium, assembly GCA_963835555.1. Taxonomy (GTDB): domain Bacteria; phylum Acidobacteriota; class Terriglobia; order Bryobacterales; family Bryobacteraceae; genus Sulfopaludibacter. The sequence goes on from CAWIGC010000008.1 coordinate 58,431, forward strand.
AGGTCTGGCGGATACCGCGTGGCGATGCCTACGCCTTCCCACGGGCCCCAGCAGATGGCCGTCACGCGGGCCTTCCAGTCGCGGTCCAGGCGGCAGGCCAGGCGGTTCAACACCTCGTTCGCCGAGGAGTAATCGGTGCCTCCGGCGTACCCGTAGCGCGCCGCCAGCGAAGAGAGGAAGAACAGGAAGCGCAAGGAGTCCGGGCGCAGGGTCCGGGCGAGAACCAGCGCCGGCTGCACCTTGGTGTCAAAGACACGCTGGAACGAATCCGGGGACTTGGTGTTGAACATGATGTCCTCCACAATCCCGGCGCCGTGGACCACGCCATCGATGCGGCCATGCCGCTGGTAGACGGATTGAATGAGCGCTTCGAATGCCTCCGGATCACGGACGTCCAGCGCATGATATTCGGCGCGCGCCCCGGTGGCCGTCAAGCGGTCCAGGGTGGCGCGGATTTCCCGCCCGCGCAAAATTGCCTGGTACTCGCTTTCCACCACGTTCGGGGTCACCAGTTGCCCCTGGTTCTTGCGGCGCTCCACAATCGCCCGCTTCAAATCGGCGGGCGTGGCGAGGCCGAGCGTCTCCGGGCCTTCCGCTTTCGGCTGGGCGGATCTGCCCGCCAGCACGTACGTTCCCTGGAAACGCGACGCAAGATTCAGGGCGATCTCAGCGGTGATTCCGCGTGCCCCGCCGGTGACCAGCACCACGGAGCGATCCTCCAGCGGCGGAGGAACATTGGCGTCGAAGTCCAACGCGGATTCGTACGTCTTGAGCGCAAACCGCCGGCCGCCGGAGTACCCCACCTCGATTCGCCAGTCGCTACTGGCGCTTTCGCTGAGCACGTGGCCCAGCACGTCGGCGCCCTCGCGGGGATCCACGTCGATCGACTTCATGGTGACTTCCGGCCACTCGCTGGAGAGGCACTTCAGCACCAACGCGATGGCCGCCGAGCCGGGACGAAACTCGCCCGGTTCGCCATTGACGCCGAATTGGCCGCCCATACCCGTGACCGCGACCAGCGCGCCTTTGCTGCTCCTCAGATCCTGCTCGAACACCGCGGCCAGCGTGTTCAGGCTCTTCAGTTCGAGGCAGTCGGCCGCATTGCCGCTGCAATCCACAGGAAGGAAGTGGCACACGGTGGTGACCGCGCCATACTCCTGCCGGACCCACTGCTTCACCTGCGACACGGCCTCGCGGCTGGAGAGGTCCGCTTCGTAAATGCCCGGGCTGACGATGCGGCAGGCGGAGCCGTGGCGCACTACCGCGGCCTTCACTCCCAGCGCCGAAAGCGCAGCGGTAGCTTCGCGGGCGCGCCCCGAATGGTCTTCCGTCAGGAGAACCACTTCGTTGGCGCGCGGCTGCCGGGTTCCGCTGGTCAGCGGTTCTTCCACGGCGCGCACCAAAAACCGGCGCAGCGGCCGGGCCGGTTGTGCCTGCGGAGCCCGGCTCGTATCCACGGCTGCGGCCGCTGCCGTCGCGGCCGGCGGCGGAGCGTCCCGTTCGCCGGGTCCGCTCCTCCAGCCATGCCAGCACTTCCCGCAGAGTCCGGAGTTTTGAGATCGCCAGGAAATATTCTTCGCGTTCCTGATCGTTCTGACTGAAGCCCACGTTTTCCAGCAGGCCGCCGAAGATCTCGGCGCGCTTGATCGAGTCGATTCCCAGGTCGGCTTCCAGGTTCTGATCCAGTTCCAGCATCTCGGGCGGGTAGCCGGTCCGCTTGCTGATCAGGTCCAACAGCAATTCCTGCAAGGCGGGGCCGGCAGGCGGAGCGGCCGGCGCCTGGGTCGCTACTGGAACCGCGACCGGCGCAGGCGGCGGGGGCGCCGCGACCGCCACGGGAACCGGAGCGGGAGTGGGAACAGGCGCCGCGTGTGCCTGCGGAGCCAGTGGCGCCAGCGGCGGCGGAGTGTAGGGCGCGTACACCGGTTCCGGCATCGCCATCATCGGTCCCGGCGCGCTGCCGCCTCTGGCGAAGACCTCCACCATGGCGCGCTGGGTATCCAGAAACCGGCTCATCAACTCCTGGCGCTGGCGGTTGGATTCCATCTGATAATCCAGGAACTGCTGCATGGTCGATTGAAACGCCGTCACCACTTCGGTCACATGCCCGCCGCTTCCCAAGGCTGGGGCTGGAACGACGGACGCGGAAGCCGGCGCGGTGCTGTGTGAGACGGCTGCCGCCACGGTGGCCGTCCCATGAATCCCGTTGGTGGCCGGCGCGGGTGCTGGCGCCATTGCCGCGGCGACATGGTTTTCGCCCGCCGTTCTGTTTGAGGATCCCGCGGCGCTTTCCCCCATTGGCCGCCACTGCGGCAATCGCCTTGCCGGTGCACGGGAATGGCTACTGGCTTCTCCTTTTTCTCTACCATAGGTTTCGCATACCCCCCGGTTACAATCCATTCGGCCGGCTTGGGCAGTTCTTCGCCTTTCAACAGCATTGCCAGTTCGGGAATCTCCCGATCGTTGGCGGCAAAGAGCCGCTCCAGGCGCACCGGTTTCCCGGCCGCATAGAACCAGCCGGCCACTTTCAAATAGTCCGCCAGCCCGCTTTCCGATCCCTTCCGATTGGTGGTGAGGATCACCGCCGGCCGGTCGCCCAGAATGCGCTGCACCAGTCCCGTCAAGACCTGGCCGGGACCCACTTCGACGAATACCCGGACACCGGAGGCATACATCGCCTCCACCTCCTCCTGAAAGCGCAGCGGCTGGGTCAATTGCTTCAGCAGAATGGAGCGCATGGCCTGCACGTCAGCCGGATACGGACCGGCCTCCAGGTTGGAATACACAGGGATAGCCGGTGCTTTCAGGTCCACTCCGGCCAGCGGTACGGCGAACCGGTCGGCGGCCGCTTGCGCCTCGGGGATATGGAAGCCGGCGCTCATGGCCAGCTTCTGATATGGGATCCGGGCTGCGCCCAGTGCCGCCAGGAAGGTTTCCATGGGAGCCCTGCGTCCGCCCACGATGGTCTGATTCGGCGCGTTGGCGCCGGCAATCGATACACCAGGAAACCCGGCCTGCAGATTCGTCACGGTGGTGGCATCGCTCTGCACCGCCACCATCAGCACCGAGTCTGTCCCTTGCGTATCCTGCACGGCTCGTCCGCGCTGCTCGGAGATCCGGATCAGATCGTGGAAAGAGAGCGCTCCCGCGGCGCACAGAGCGGTATATTCGCCATAACTGTGACCCGCGGCCACGTCCGGCTCGATGCCGAGCGATTGCAGCAGCGAGTACATGGCGTACCCGGCGGCGCCCAGGGCCGGCTGGGCAAACCAAGTCTGGTTGAGGGTTTTGCTCTTCTCGTTTTCTTCTGCGGGCGAATAGGCGGGAGGCGGAAACACCGCCTGTGTCAGCGGCGCGGGCAGCACGCCGTTCAGGGTGGCATCGGCGCGTTCGAATACCTCACGGACCAGCGGGAAGCAGAGCGCCAGTTCGTCCAGCATATTCAGGTACTGCGACCCCTGGCCGGGGAAGAGGAATGCCACCTTGCCTTGTACCGGCTCGTCTCCGAAGTAGACCGGCTCGGAAGGGGAGAACGGCACATTTTTCTCGAGTTTGTCCGCCGCCGGGGCCAGCAGTGCACGCAGGCCCTGGCAGATCTTTGGCGACAATGGCCAACCGGCAGGAGCCGCGGCGTTTGGCTGCCTCCCGGCGTAACGCGTCCGCCAGATCCATCAAATGAATCTGCGTGAATTCCGCCAGATTCAGGTCCAACGCGCGCAATTCGGCGGCAAGTTCCGCCCGTCCCGGTCCGCGAAATACGAACAACTCCGCGGAACGCTCGGTAAGCGTGGCGGCGTGGTCTCCGTACTCTTCCAATACAGCGTGGAAGTTGGTGCCGCCGAAGCCGAAGGCGCTCACACCGGCACGGCGCGGGCTTTTGTCCGCGTGGAACCAGGGCCGTGGGCGGGTGTTCAAGTACAACGGATTGGAGCGGTCGCGCAGCACCACGGCCGCATCATCCGCTAACGTGGGCGGCAGCACGCGATGGTGCAGGGCCATCGATACTTTGATCAGGCTGGCCACGCCGGCGGCGCCTTTGGTATGGCCGATCTGCGATTTCACAGACCCCAGGGCGCAACTTTGCGGGCGCGCGCCATCGGTCACAAATGCGGTACGCAGCGTTTCCAGTTCGGCCGTGTCTCCCACCGCGGTTCCGGTCCCATGCGCTTCCGCCAGTTCGACGGACCGGGGCGAAAATTCCAGCGGAGCATAGGCGCGATTCACGGCGCGAAGCTGCCCCTGAACAGCCGGCGCAGTCAGGCTCTTCGCCCGGCCATCGCTTCCCGAACCAACCGAGCGGATCACCGAGTAGATCCGGTCGCCGTCCCGTTCGGCATCCGCCAGACGCTTCAAAATCATCATGCCGATACCGTCGCTGGTGGCGATTCCGTCGGCCGTGGCGTCGAACGGGCGGCAGCGGCCGCGCGGCGAAAGAGCCCCGGTCTTGCTGAACAGGAGGAAGCCGAAGATGTTCTGCCCCGCTTCGGCAGCGCCCACCAGGGCCACATCGCTGTTGCCGTGCCACAATTCCTGCATGCCGGCCTGAAGGGCCGCCATGGAACAGGCACAGGCCGCATCCACGGTATAGTTCGGCCCGCCCAGGTTGAACCGGTTCGCCAGGCGTCCGGCGGCCACATTGCCCAGAATGCCGGGGAAGCTGTCTTCGGTCAGTTCCGGCAGCGTGCGCCGGATGTAATTCATGATGTCTTCGCGTATGGCCGGGTCCAGGCCGGGCATGCGATTCAGTTCCAATTCCATCAGGCAGCGAGTGAGGTATTGTTGGCCCAGGTCCCAGGTGCCGCCGCCGAGTCCCAGGATGACCGCCGTGGTTTCCCGCGCAAACGGGCGCTTGTCATAGCCCGCATCGGCCAGAGCCTTGCGCGTTACTTCCAGCAGCATCAGGTGCACCGGCTCCACCGAGCCCAGGCTGGCCGGGGGAATGCCGTATGTCAGCGGATCGAAGCGCATGGGAGGCATGAAGCCGCCCCATTTGGAGATGGTACGGTCGGGCGCCTTGGCGTTGGTGTCGAAGAACAGATTGCTGGGCCAGCGGTCTTCGGGAACTTCTTCTATGCAATCCCGCCTCCGCACAATGTTCGACCAGTACTCGACCAGGTCGGCCGCGGCGGGAAGATGGCAGGCCATCCCCACAATTGCCACCGGTTCGGGCCCTTTGCGGCTGCCCTGCTTCGGCCGGATGGTCTGCCCGGCGGATTCGCGAAGCAAGCCCGACGTATCGCGGCAAACGCTTTGATGCAGTTCCTCGATGGTGCACAACTGCTTGCGCAGGGCCGCAACCTGGCCCATCATATACAGACCGTCGGCCCTCTGCCGGTCCAGGGCGACCTGAGTCAGATGACTCGATCCTCCCACCGCGGCCTCGCGCACCAACCCTTTGGCCGCGACGCGGAGCCTGCCCACGTTGACGTCTTCCAGCCGGCTCCTCGCCGCCTCCGCCGACAGACCTTCGGCGCGCAGCCGGCGCTGCAGGAGCTTGAACTCTTCGGTGTAGGCCGAGGGCGCCACGCGAATGGCGTGACCGCCGCCCATTTCCAGCAGCACCGTCTCATCGCATTTGACGGCTTCTTCCTGAAAGCCGGAAACGATGGCGTGCGTCTCCACGGCTTCCCGCGTGAACAGGTAGGCGGTACCCATCAACAGGCCCACACGCACGCTCGCGGCAGAGGCAGATGCCGAAAGCGCCGCCACCATGGCCGCCGAGCGCCCATCGTGAATGCCACCCGCGAACACGATGTCTACAGCTTCTTTGGAAGTGTTCTTCCGCTGGAATTCCACCAGCACATCCATGACCGATTCCCACAGCACGAAACTGGAGAGCGGCCCCACGTGACCGCCGCACTCGCGCCCTTCGAAGATGAACCGCCGGGCGCCCTGGCGCAGAAACATTTCCAGCAACTGCGCCGAAGGGGTGTGAATGTAGGTGCGGATTCCGGCCGCTTCCAGGACGCTCGCCTGTTCCGGCCGGCCGCCCGCCAGAATGGCGAATTTCGGGCGCGCTTTCAGAACCACTTTCAACTGTTCCGCGCGCAGATCCGCGGGCACGAAAGCCAGAATGCCCACGCCCCAGGGACGGTCCTCCAGGAGCGCCGCGGTTTCCTCCACCAGCCTTTCGCATTCCCTCTCGCGCAACAGCGCCAGCGCGAGAAATGGCAGCCCGCCGCCGCGCGATACGGCATCGGCGAATCCGGCCACGTCGCTCACTCGCGTCATGGGCCCCTGCAAAACCGGAAAACGAATGCCCTGGGCCCTGGCGAAATCGGAATTCTCCAGCACCGCGGGTTGGCTCGCCGCCAGATGCAGATTGTCCGCCGCCTGCCTTCGATAGGCGCGCAGGATTCCAGCTACGTTGCGGTGGCGCGCCGCCAGCTTACCGGCGAAAGCGATTCCCTGGCCCATGGCGTACAGACCGGTTTCGCCGGCGACTTCGGCAATCTCTTCCAGGCGGGCCTGGAATACATCGCGATCCGCGCCGCTCATTTCGAGTTGCTGCAATTCGCGGATCCATTCCGCGCCTTCCTGCCGGTGAATGCGATACCGGCAGTTCAGAGTCTCGCCCAGGCAGAGCGTCTCGGTCCCGTCCATCACCGCGATGCGCGACCGCAGAGCGGCCGGCGTGCTGCATTCTTCGGCCAGCGTGACTTCGTCCTGGAGCACGATACCCTGTGCGCCGGCTACGCGGCACGCCGCCGCCGAGTGCGGCCCAATGCCTCCGAATGCCCATACCGGGAGGGAGAATTTGCCGCACAGGCGCTGCAGCAGAACATAGAGAGTCTCGCAGCCTACCCGGCCGCCGGCTTCGTTGCCTTTCGCTACCAGGCCATCCACGCCCGCCTTGACCGCGGATTCGGCTTCTTCCTCCGAAACCACCTCGCGAAAGACACGCTCCGCGCGGCCGCGCAACCGGCTCACGCTAGTGGAGAGAATTTCCCCGGTCGGCTCCCCGGAGATCAGAATCAGATCCGGGCGGACGCCTAGCTGTTCCAGGGCAGCTTCGGCAGCTTCCAGAGAGCGCAGGGTCACCTGCAAGCCGAAGCGATTTCCCAACTGTTCGCTGACCAGGCGAATTTGATTTTTCGTGGAATCTGGTGCTCCGCAAGCCTTCACGATTCCCAATTCGCCGGCTTTTCCAGCAGCCACCAGGAGGCCTGAATCTCCAAAACGGTCTGGCGACAGAACGCCAATCTCAAATGCGCGCATCGATCATCCCCCGAAGTGATTAAGCCTTCCATTACTTTCCGGCTTTTGTGAGAAACTTTCTCCCGCCGGGTACTAGCGGTCATGGTCTAACGCCAAACTCCGCAAGTATCACTAAAAACAACAATTTATCCTACACGAAGCGGTACCCGGACGCTAGAGTGACCATAGAACTAAGTCCTATCTTTTGTCCACTTAGTACCCTTAGAACTAAAGTACAGAGTCTACCTGACAACAAACGTCAGCGGATTTGAATCCACCCCATCCAAACGAACTGTGAGGGATACCGTCCCCCCACCTTGCAGGGACGGAGGTAAAGGACCCAGATTGACCTGATCCATACCGGCAAATTGCGACTGGGCAACCGGACCGAGGACGGGCACCGGGAATCCCCCCACCAGGGCAGACGCGGATTGGCTGAACCCCCGCATTCCCGTACCGTACAGAATCAGGTACACCTGATCGGTTCCGCTCAGGCTGACCGGCACCGGCGCCAGGGTAGACGGATCGAATAGCAGTCCCTGGGTCTGGGTTCCACCCAGGGCCACTCGCAGGAATTGCCCGGCTGCCAGGGTGCCCTGGGCCGCAAACAACGAAGGCGCTACCTTGGTTACTTCGACTGTACCGGTGGCTATGGCGGTAGTTCCGGAGAGGACCGAAACATTTGCCGTGCCGGTTTGCGTCCCCGCCGGCATTACGTAATTGATCTGCGAGGGGGATACATAATAAAGCGGGGCCAGACGCGCGGCGCCGGCGGCATCGGTGACCTGCACGCTGTACTGGTTCAACGCGGTGGGCAGGTCTGGTCCACTTGCCGCCGCCGCGGCAGGGCCGAAGTCACCGAACGCGCTGACAATCGACGAGGGAGCCACCGGACTGGTATAACTGGCCTCCGAGACGGAAGTCGCGGTGCTCAGGCGCCGATAGCTCGACAGCGCCTGTAATGCGCCGCTGGTAAGAAGCGAACTGGTGAGTCCCTTGAGGTAGCGGTCCAGAAACGCAATACCGCAATTATCAATTGCGGCCGCATCCGGTTCGGACTGCAGGCAGGCGGCAATGGTGGTCTCGCGCGAGCACACCAGGTTGGTCCACGTAACGTGCGTCGCGTCCCTTAAGACGGCCAGATACTTGGACGGGTTCCCATCGGAATACGCAGCGGAGACTCCCTGCTGGAGGATATCCAGGCCGCCGGTCTGGTACATCACCGGGGCCGTCACGTTGGGGACTGTATCGCGCCCCGTGGTGAAGGGCAGCGAATAAGGCGAAAAGGCCAGCACCGCCTGAATCCGGCTATCCGCCCAACTGGACCAGGCGCCGGCGAGGCCCAAGGCGGTATAGCCGCCGAGAGAATGGCCGGACACCCCGATACGATCCGCGTCAATGATTCCGCCGAACGGTGTGCCGCCCACCAGGGCATCAACGAGTTGCTCGACGTCGTTTTTGCGATCGACATAAGTCGTATCCGTCCAGCCGCCCGGATTGAGGAATGCAAGAGACGATAACGCCAGCCCGAAATTGAACGACCCGGTTCCGTCTACGGAACAGACACTGGCGTCCTGGTGGTCCGGCGCCGCCACGATATACCCATGCCGCGCTAATTGCTCCGTAAAAAAGACCGATTGAAGGCCGCACCCGGCATAACCATGTGAGAAGATCACCAGGGGGAAGCGGCCGCAGTTGGCCGCCGGTGCGCCGTTCAACGCCACACTGCCGCTCAGCGGGTTTGACCCCGTCAGCAGCGGTTGATACTGGAAGGCGGATTCGGCGTCGGTACTGGGATACCAGATGGCAAATTTAAGCCCGCCGGCAAGCGTGTTCACCCGATATCCAACGGTAGTGGAACCGCACGTCCCTTGTGCCAGAGCCGGAATACAAAAGGCGCACATTCCGAACCAGATGAATATGGGCCGCAGACGCCCCCCGAAGCGCATTCAGATATATTACGCTCTTTTTCGATTTTGGAAAGCGGAAAAGCAGTTATTCCAAAGGTATCTGGTACCGGTTCCGCGCCAACCAGGTATCGAAACTCTGCAGTTCCGGATTGAGGCTGCGGGAAAACTCGAGGCTGCGCGCGCCGCAAAAATATTCATTGAAATCGCGCTTGAACTGGAACATGTTACCCAGGTCATCGGCGCCGGGAAAACCGAAACCGCGATACACTTCCGGCGCGACCGAATTGTAGATCACCTCGCGCCCCAGTGCTTCTGCGAAAGCCGCGGCCATCTCCTCACCGGTCGGATGGCCGCCCGCAATGCCGATGGTTTTTCCGATGTACCGGTCTCCGGCCGCAAAAACGCCCAGGGCGCACTTGCCGATGTCTTCAGTCGCGATGCCCGGCAGCTTCCGGTCGCCCATAGGAAGCGTGATGGCGAGTCTCCCGTCCGGTCCTTTCTTAGGCCCCATGCCGAAGTAGATGAAGTTATCCCAATAGAACGAGGTCAGCAGATTGGTGGTGGGGACGCCGGCATCGGCGAACAACTGATTGGCCTCGCCTTTTGAGTCGAAATGGGGAACCTTGTATTTCCCCATGAGCGTGGGCATGCGATCGTCAGTCAGTGGCACCCAACGCCGCGTGTCTTCCAGGGTGGACCAGACGACGTGAGGCACCCCTGCGCGTTTCGCCGCCCTGGCCATGTTACCGGCATTGGCAAGCTCCCGCTCCGGGGAGAAATGCGCCCAATAGAAAGTGACGCAGTACGCGCCGCCGGCTCCGTCGAAAGCTCGCGTCAGGCTTTCTTCGTCGTCCACATCGGCGGCGACCACTTCCGCGCCCAGCGCCGCGAGTTCCTGCGCCTTGGGAGAACTCGCGTCCCGGGTGATGGCTCGGGCACGAAAGCCCAGCCCGGATTGACTCTGGATGGCGCGCACCAACCCTCCACCCTGCGCTCCGGTGGCGCCCACAACGGCGATGATTTTGGAATCCGACATGGTGTTCAGTCTACCAGGGAACTTGCGCCGGCGAGTTGCTTCATGGCATCCGCCGCGATCTCGAAGGAACGCAGGCGCAGGGCGTGATCGTACAGATCCGAAGTGAAGATCAACTCGTCGGCGCCGGTATCCTGCAACAGGCCCGCCAACTTGCGCCGCACCGTCTCCGGCCCGCCTACCACCGCAACGCCGAGCCGGGATTGCACGAGAAATTCTTCCGCCTCGCTCCACATGCCGTCCATACTGTCTACCGGAGGCGGCACAAAGACGGGCTCTCGGCGGATCAACTGGAGGTGACGCTGCAAAGGAGAGGTGGCAAGCCGGCCGGCCTCCGCATCGGACCCGGCAGCCACCAGCGGCACACCGGCCATTACATACGGCCGCTGCAGATATTGCGACGGCTGGAATTTTCCGCGGTAGGTTTCAATCGCTTCCATTAAGAGCGCTGGCGCAAAGTGGCTGGCAAACGCGAACGGCAGCCCCAGCTTCGCGGCAAGGTCCGCACTGTACGTGGTCGAACCGAGCAGCCATACCGGAACATTCGTCCCGGCGCCGGGGAAGGCGATGAGCCGCTGTCCCGGTCCGGCGGGCGCCAGATAGGCGAGCAATTCACTTACCTGCGCCGGGAAATTCTGTTCCACCGTGTCGTAGCGCAGCGCCCTGGCGGCAATATCGTCCGACCCGGGAGCGCGCCCCACGCCCAGGTCAATGCGCCCGGGGTAGAGGGTTTCCAGCGTGCCGAACTGTTCGGCGATCGCCAGCGCCGCGTGATTCGGCAGCATCACGCCGCCGGAGCCCACACGAATGGTCGTGGTTTGCGCCGCCACGTAGCCAATCAAAATAGATGTTGCCGCGCTGGCTATGCCCGGCATGTTGTGATGCTCGGCCATCCAGAAGCGCGTGAAGCCCCACTGCTCGGCGTGCTGCGCCAGATCCAGCGTATGCCCGAAGGCTTCGGCAATGGTGCCCCCGGCTCGCACGGGAGCAAGATCCAGAAGGGAATAACGGGTTTGGCGGGTGAGTGGCATCACTTGCTTTGGATGCCGCCGCGGCCGCGAAGGGTGCGGGCAGCAGCCGGCACGATAAACTCAGGGAGAATGTACCCACACAACCGCGCTGTCATCGAAGTCGATGTCCAGATCCCCACACCGGATGGAATCTGCGACGCCGCGTTCTTCCATGCCCAGACCGGCTCGCACCCGGGCATAATCGTGTGGGCCGACGCGCTCGGCCTGCGGCCCTCCATGCGGGAAATCGGCAAGCGCGCCGCCGCCGAGGGGTATTCGGTACTGGTGCCGAACCCGTACTATCGCCTGACCCGGGCGCCGCTCCCCTTTACCTCCCATTTCAATTTCCAGGACCCGGCCGATATTGCCAAAATCCAGCCGCTGATGGCCTCCATCAACTCACCCCGCGCCGCGGAGCGGGATGCCGAAGCTTTCGTAGCGTTCCTGGATCGCCAAAAGCCAGTCGATGCGGCACGCAAGATGGGCACACAAGGATATTGCCTGGGCGGCAGGCTGGCAGTGCGAGCGGCCGCGGCCCTGCCGGATCGCATCGGCGCCGGCGCTTCTTTCCACGGCGGCGGCCTGGTGACGGACAAGCCCGATAGCCCGCACCTGCTGGCGCCGAAGATCAAAGCCCGGATGTACTTCGGGATTGCGGCAAATGACGACTCGCGGCAGCCCGATGCGAAAGACAAGCTGAAAGAGGCGTTCGCCGCCGCCCCCGTCCCGGCTGGGGTCGAAGTGTATCCGGGAGCGCTGCACGGCTGGTGCGTGCCGGACATGCCCGCCTATAGCCCGCCGGACGCCGAACACGCCTGGGCCCGGCTGATGGCGCTTTACCACGCCACCCTGTAGTGGATTCGGCCGCCCCCATCAGGCATCCCGCGCGCGAAGCGCTCCCGCACGCTGTAAGCTGAAGCTGTAACCTCATGACCTATTTTCAGCAGCACCAGTCCGATTTCCTGGAAGGCCTGAAGGCCTTCCTCCGCATCCCCAGCATCAGCACGCTATCGGAGCACAAGCCCGATATCCGGCGCGCCGCCGAGTTCGTCCGGAACGAGCTGTTAACCGCCGGCATGGCCTCTGCCGAATTGATCGAGGGCAATGGCAATCCGCTTGTCTACGCGGAGTGGCTCGCGGCCCCCGGCAAGCCCACCGTCCTCTTTTACGGACACTACGATGTGCAGCCGGCCGATCCGCTGGACGAATGGAAATCGCCGCCGTTCGAGCCCACCATTCGCGGCAACGACATCTTCGCCCGCGGCGCGGTCGACGATAAAGGCCAGGTGTACATCCAGATCAAGGCCGTCGAAAGCCTGTTGAAGACCACTGGCAAACTGCCCGTGAACGTAAAGTTTCTGCTCGAAGGCGAAGAGGAAACCGGCGGCGAGCACATCGAAGAGTACGTCAAGACCCGGCCCCCGCGCTTGAAAGCCGATGCCGCGGTGGTCTGCGATACCGAAATGTTCGCGCCTGAGCTGCCCACCATCTGCGTGGGTCTGCGCGGCATGGTGTATGCCGAGCTGTTCGTCGAAGGCGCCAGTCACGATCTGCATTCCGGCGTGTACGGCGGCGCGGCGCCCAATCCGATTCAGGCCATCGCGGAGATTCTGTGCGCGCTCAAGGATCGCGACGGGCACATGCTGATCCCCGGCTTCTACGACCGCGTCGTGCCGCCCAGCCAGAAGGAGCGCGCAGCCTGGGCGCACGCTGCCGTTCGACGAGAAGGAGTACACCGAAAAGGAAATGGGCGCCCGGGCACTGGTGGGCGAGCCCGAAATTCCGCTGTTCGAGCGCACTTGGGCGCGCCCCACGCTGGAAGTTCACGGCATCCGCGGCGGCTTCACCGGCGAAGGCGCCAAGACCGTGATTCCGGCCCGCGCCGTGGCCAAGATCAGCACCCGCCTGGTGGCCGATCAGCGTCCCGACGAGGCCATCGAGCAATTGCGCGCGGCGGTGGCCGCGGCTTGCCCCAAGGGCGTCACGGCGGAATTGAAGGTGCTCCACTCGGGCGCGCCTTCGCTCACCAATCCCGACAATCCGTTCATCCACGCGGCGGCCGAGGCCATGAAGCAGGTCTTCGGCAAGGAGACCGTGTACATCCGCTCCGGCGGCTCGATTCCCATCGTGGGAGTGTTCGACCAGTACCTCGGCATTCCCAGCGTGATGATGGGCTTCGGCTTCCCGACGACAATCTGCACGCGCCCAACGAGAAATTCCATCTGCCGAACTTCTACCGCGGAATCGAATCGGTGGCGCGCTACCTCGAACTCCTCGGACAGTCGGACAGGCCTCCCGGCCTGTCCCTTCGCGCTTAGAAAGTCAGCCTCGCCGAGAGCTGCAACTGGCGCGCGCCCCAGATCAGGTTGCTGGTGGCCGTGGGCGCCAGGAATGCCGGGTTCGGCACCAGACAGCCGTTGGTGTGCCCGGCACAGACTCCGGCGCCGGCCGCCGAGTATGTGAATCCGGTCGTGTTCAAGCTGGAAATATTGGTGTGGTTGAACAGGTTAAATGCCTCGCCGATGAGCGAGAGTCTCAGCCGTTCTGCGAATCCGAACTGCCGCCCAATCCGGAAGTCCACGTTGTGGAAGCCGGGCGCGGTGTATCCATTTCGCGGCAGCCACGCGGCGCGCCCGGCGTTCGGGTTGGCGTTGCTGGCTTCGCCGCCGGTCAGGCCGCCATCCAGCGGGCTGGGTGTGCCGCTGATGAAAGGCGTGACCGGCTGGCCGGTGGATATGGTGACGATGGTGGAGAAAGCCCAGCCATTCAGCGCATACTTGGCTGCCTGGTTCTTGAGGCCGCCGATGGTCGGCATCCAGACCCGTTGGCCACGAAGCGGTGGCGCTGGTCCAGATCGCTCAAAGCGTATTCCAGCTTGCGGTTTTTGGGATCGAACGGAATGTCGGTGCCGTTGAAGGTGCCGTTGGAGCCGATCACTTGGCCGCCGTCGAATGCCTTGCTCAGGGTGTAGTTGGCGGTGAATTCCAAACCGTGCCGCATGGGCCGGCGCACCGTAATCACCATGGAGTTGTACCAGGAATTGACGTCGCTATAGCCTACGAACACCTCGCCGGTCGGGTCGACGCGCTGCGTGTAGAAGGGCGCAGTGAAAGTCTGGGTGGTGGCATTCCCCGCGCCCAGGATGTCGTAATTTTTCGTGGTGGTGGAAGGGGCCAGGTTGGCATCGACGAACATGGGCAGATGCAGGCCGCGGCTCACCACGTAACCGATCGATGCGCCGAAGCCGCCCTGCAACTGCCGCTCCACGGTGACTTCGCCTTCATGCACCAGCGGGTTTACGAAGTTGGGATCCAAGCCGCGCGTGGATTGCGTCGCTGAGGGCGGCGTGAACGGGGTCACCTGCGGCGCGAGCGCTCCGGCGAAAGGCGCTGCGAGCGGAGGTCCCGGCGGCGTGAAAATCAGGTTCGGGAACGTCAGCGCCGGGCACGAAGCCGGTGTGCAGTTGAAGGTCTGCTGAATGACGCCGTTCTCGACGCGCGTGGCGTAGTAGGTGCGTGTTGGTGGTCTTGGCATAGAACATGCCATAGCCGATGCGCATTACGGTGTTGGGAGTGACCTCCCAGGCGGCGCCGAGGCGCGGCGCAAACTGGTTCTTGGGAATGTGGATGGTTGAAGTGTACAGGTTGGTGAGCGGCGTCAACGTATTGGGCTGCGGCGGCTGCGGAATCAGGAAGACGTCGTAGCGCAAGCCCAAATTCAGTGTCAGCTTCGAGGTCGCCTTCCAACTGTCTTCGAAGAAGCCGGCAAAGTCGTTATTGTAGAAATCGTCTTTGCCCACGTGGGTCACCGGGTCGTTGACTTGCGCGAAGGTGTTGTAGTGCTTGCCGGTCAACCCGTCGCCGGTGTTGATGCCGTATACATCCAGCACCCAGTTATTGAAGATGGTTTGTGGCGGCGCCGCTATAGGTATACTGTCCCGGCCCGTTGAACAGGTTGATCATGACCTCGTGAATGATGTTGAGGTCGATGCCGGTCTTGAACGTGTGCCGGCCGCGGACGAACGAGACATTGTCGGAAATCTGGGTGCGATGCTCGTCCGGTTCCGCTGTGCGCGGCAGCGCGTAGTTCTCGCCGTACGCCATCACGTTCTGAAGGTTGACGTAGGGCGCGGGCGCGTTGGATCCGGCCACTTCCAGGTCGCGCCCCCACTGGAAGCGCAGGTTGTTGATCACGCTGGGGCTGAGAGGTGGCGTCCCAATTGGTCACGAAGATCCGCTCATGGAATACGTAGCTCCCGTTGGTGCCCAGCGACAGGTTGGAGTTGGAAGGGGCGCGTCTGGTAGGAGTTGGGCGCGCGCGTAGTTCATCAAGTCGTAAGACGAGCTGATGTGGTTCCCCGGCGATGCCTGGTAATCCAGCCGGCCGAAGAGCGACGTCCTGATTGGTGGCGCGCGGATATCCGCCGATCTGCCCCGCCAGAAACGCATTGGCATTGGCGCACTGTGCGCTGCTGACCTGCGTGGGGCAGGGGAGCGCGCGCACCGAAGCGCTGTAAGTGCTGCTGGTGTACGTCACGGGATTGACTTTGCGCGATCCGTCGTAGGTGCCGAAGATAAAGAGCTTGTCTTTGATCAGCGGACCGCCGGCGCTGGCGCCGAACTGCTGCCACTGATGGATGGGTTGGCTATAAATGCCCTGCGACTTGGGCAGCGGGTCCAGCGCGTTCCAGGTGGGGTAGCGCAGATAGTAGAACAGGTCGCCATGAAGCGTGTTGGTTCCGCATTTGGTAACCGCATTGACCACGCCGCCCGCGGCCTGGCCCAATTCCGCGCTGTAGTTGCTGGAACTCACCTGGTATTCCTTGATGGAATCCATGCTGAACACGTACGCGCCGCTGATCGCGCGCCCGCGAGCCTCGGAGAACAGGGCCTGGTTGTTGTTGGCGCCATCCACGGTGTTCGAGTTATAAAGCCCGGAGATGCCGCGGTAGGATACCAGGCCGCTGGTGCCATCGGTAGTGACGTTGGGAGTGAGCAGTACGAAGCTGTCCCAACGCCGTCCGGCAATCGGCAGATTGCTCACCGCGGTCTCACTGATCACCTGCGATTGCTCGGTCTTCTCCGCATCCACGATGGGCGCCTCGGCAGTCACCTCCACGGTCTGCTGGTTCGTCTGCACCGGCAGTTTGAAATCGAGGGAAAGTGTCTGGCCCACTTGCAGGCCCAGATCGCTGCGCACCATCTTGGCAAAGCCGGTCTTGGTGACCGTTACTTCGTAAGGGCCGGGTTGCAGGAAGGCCGCGGTGTAAACACCCGCGCCGTTTGTAGAGACGGACCGGTCGACGCCGGTATTGGTATTGTGGATCAGCAGCGAAGCGTCGGGCACCGCTGCTCCGGACTGGTCCGTCACTATGCCGGTGATGGTCCCGGAAGCGGCGCTCTGCGCCAGTGCGCTTCCCGCAAAACCGCTGCCCATGATAACGGCCGCCGCCAGTATCGCCACGCCGCGCGCCGTGTATTTCGAGTCTTTCATTGGCTCTTCCTCACGTGATCGGATGTGTAGAACTTGGTCTCTAACCTGGAGAGGGGACGTGCAGACGTGGATGTCCTGGATAAGAATCCGGCATCAACTGCTTCCCCGTGACTAGCCCCGTTTAGGACTCAAGTATACAACGAAGGAGCGAAAAAAAGACAGGTCGAAAGGCCCGTTTTACCGCATCAATTGGCCCCCGTTTACCTCAACGGTTTCGCCCGCCATGTAGCTCGCGGCATCCGATACCAGGAAGGCGATTACGGTCGCGCATTCGATGGATTTTCCAACTCGTCCCAGGGGAATTCCCTTAACGAAATTCGCGATCATCTCCGGCGTGGAGAACACTTCGTGAAAGGGCGTGGCGATCACTCCCGGCGAAATCGCGTTTACGCGAATGCCGTGAGGTGCGAGTTCCTTGGCCTGCGCCTTGGTCATGGCGATGAGCGCTGCTTTCGACGCGGCGTACGGTCCCGCTCCCGGTCCTCCGCCGTTGTGTGCCGCAATGGAAACCACATTGACGATAGCGCCTGTTTTGCGCTCGATCATCGAAGGCGCCACGGCTTGCGTGCAGAGCACCGCGCTCTTGAGATTCAGATTCATGATCTCGTCCCATCCCGCTTCGGTGAGGTCGCGCAGCAGGTGCCGCTTGACCAGCGAGCCCGCATTATTTACAAGTATGTCGAGAGGGCCAAGTTCGGCCACAGCGCGTTCCACCAACGGGCGAACCTCCGCCGGCTTGCGCATGTCGGCCTGCAGCGCCACCGCTTTGCCTCCCGCCGCAACGATTCCGTTGCAGACCTCTTCGGCGCCTTGCCGGTTGCTGTGGAAGCCGATCGCCACGCGCGCTCCCAGTTCGGCAAGCACCATCGCCGTAGCGGCTCCGATGCCGCTCGATGCGCCGGTTACCAGCGCCGTCTTGCCCGTCAAGTCCATGTAGTTATGCATTTCAGCTCCGTTCGAAAGATAAGCGCCGGATAGGACCGCCCAAACGGAAGATCACCACCGTCGCAATCACCGGTAACAGACCGGCGAGCACCAGGATCGGCGTGTAAGAATGAAACCGATCCACCACAAATCCGGTTCCCTGAATCAACAGCATGGCGCCAATGCCGGCGCCCATCCCGCCCATGCCCGTTACTGAGCCCACGGCGCTTTCGGGGAAGAAATCGCTGGGCAGCGTCTGTACATTGTTGATCCAGGTTTGAAACCCGAACAGCACCACCGCAATCAGCCCCAGCGCGACCGTAGCGCTTTGCGCTGCCGGCGCGAAGAACCCGGCACACATGCAGAACGTGCCGGCCACAATCACCGTTTTGCGCGCTTTGTCCACGCTCCAGCCGCGCGAAATCAAATGGCCCGATGCCCAGCCGCCGGCCAGGCTGCCGGCATCGGCGGCCACGAAAGGCAGCCATGCGAAGGCGGCGATCTTGCCCAGGCTGAAATGGCGCACGTTATACAGATACAGCGGCAGCCAGGTGATGTAGAGCCACCACACCGGGTCGGCGAAGAAGCGCGCCAGCAGGATGGCCCACGCCTGCCGATAGCGGAGCAGTTCGCGCCAGGATACCGGCGCGCCTTTGAAGGGCTCGCGACCCTGCTGGATCAATGCGAGTTCATCGGGCCTGATCAGAGGGTGGCGCTCGGGCGTATCGTAGAAGCGCTGCCACAAGGCCAGCCACCCGAAGCCCAGCCCGCCCATCAGCAGGAATGTAGCGTGCCAGCCGACGCTGCGCTGCAACTGAATGATGAGTGGAGTCGCCACCACCGAGCCGATGGATGTGCCGCTGTTAAAGATGGCCATGCCGAAGGCGCGCTGCCGCACCGGAAACCATTCGGCGATCACTTTCGCGGCGCCCGGCCAGTTGCCCGCTTCGCCCAGCCCTAGCACGAAACGGAAGCAGTTCAGCGCCAGGAGGCTGCGTGCCGCCGCATGCGCCATGGAGGCCAGCGACCACACCACGATAGAAACAGTGAAGCCGCGCTTGGTGCCAATCCGGTCGTACAGCCGGCCCGAGAGTAACTGGCTGAGCGTGTAAGCCGCCAGGAACCAGGTGGTCAGACTGGCGAACTGGCTGGCGCTCAATTGCAGTTCGCGCGTAATCACCGGCCCCAGCACCGCGATGATCAGGCGATTGAGAAAATTGATGAGCGTGGCGAGAAAGATCAGGCCGGCGATCCACCAGCGCAGCCCCGGCACGCCACGCTTCACTCAGGCTGCTCCGCCGGAGTTTGAGTGGAAGCACGCACGATCAGGCGGCAGTCGAAGGAGACTTCGCGGTGTTCCCCTTCGACTTCGCCTTCGATGCGCTCCAGCAGGAGTTCGGCCGCGCGGCGGCCCTGTTCGGCGGTAGGCTGCTCGACTGTAGTGAGCGGCGGCGTGGTGAACGCGGCCAGGGGCACATTGTCGAAGCCCACGATGGCAATATCGCCCGGAATGCTCAGCCCGCGATCGCGCGCCGCACTGAGCGCGCCCATGGCGGTGAAATCGTTGCGCGCGAAAATCGCGGTAGGCCGGCGGGAAAGGTCCAGCAGGCGCTGCATTCCGGCATACCCATCGGCCAGCGTAGAGTATCCCGGGCCGGAATCGCCCGCCGGTCCCACAATCCACTCGTCGCGAACGTCCAGGCCGTGCTGCTGGAGCGCATCGCAGAAGCCCTGGAACCGGCGCAGCCTGCGCGCGTGCAGCGCCGAGGCTCCGATGTATGCGATCCGCTTGTGGCCCAGCGAGATCAGGTGCTCCACCGCATCGAAAGCGCCGCGCCAGTGGTTGGCGGTCACGCGATCCACCACCGCCAGTCCCGGTTCGCGGCCCACGGCCACGATGGGCATACCGCGCCGCGTGAATCGCTCCAGGGCTTCATCGCCGGCCTTGGTTTCCAGAGTGGCCACCACAATCCCCGCCACCCGGTGATCGAAGAACGCGCTCAGGCCGGCCTGTTCGCGCTGCACGCTCTGTTCGGTAGTGCAGAGGAAGGCCGAGTAGCCCCGCTCCAGCAGCACCTGTTGAATGCTGCCGGCCAGTTCGCCGGAGAACGGATTCTTGATATCGGGCAGCAGGATTCCCACCACGTGGGTCCGCTGGCTCTTCAGGCTGCGCGCCAGGGCATTGGGATGGTACTCGAGCTTATCGATGGCGCGCCGCACCCGCTGGCGCACCTCCGCGCTCACGTAGCCGCTTTCGTTGATGACGCGGGAAACCGTCATCGGGGCCACCTTGGCGATCTTAGCGATGTCCAATAAGGTGGGGTGTGTTTGTTTTGCCATCGACGCCTGCTACTTCGAAAACGTAACTTCCACCGTTTTGATCTCGTATGGTTTGGTGGGCACCGTGATGCTGCGGCCGTCCGGCGAAAGCGCGATGGCGGCAGCGTGCTTCTCCATCAGGTTTGTCTCCACGGCGCGGACGGCCTTTTGCGGCAGTTGCAGTTTCACCTGCGCGGACTTGCCTTCGAATTCATAAAAGCGAAAGACGATGCCGCCATCGTCTTCGGCTTTCTTGATCGCTGTCAGGATCACGTTGCCCGGATACACCTGCACCCAGGACTGCTGCGCGGGTTGGATGCCGCTGTGCGCCTGCGTGACGTACCCGATGAGCGGATAGTTCAATTCGTACCCCTGTCGCATGGTGTTGCCGGCTTTCCAATCGCCCGCATGCGCATACAGCGCGTAGGTGAATTCGTGGAAGCCCTGATCGGCGATGTGATTATCGGGAGCCGGCATTTGCGGCGAGCGCAGCAGGGAGAGGCGCAGCAGGCTGCCCACCGCGTCGTATCCGTACTTGCTGGCGTTCAGCAGGCTGAAGCCCTGGGTTGCATTCGATATATCGCCCCAGCGAATGGCCGGCACTTCGAACATGGCCTTCTCTTCCGGCGTGTTGCGCGTGGTAGGCCGCTCGATGGTGCCGTAGGGAATTTCGAAAGTGGCGCGAGTGGCTTCTACGTTTACCGGGAACGCAGCCTTGAGCAGCACGTGCTCCTCATGCCAGTTGACCTGCGTCTTCACGTCTACGCGGGGAACGCCGGCGTACACGGTAACGTCCTGCTGAATGGTGGAATCGGGCCCTTCGGTGCGGGTGGGCGCCTTGAAGGTATGGCTGATGCGGACCACCACGCGCTCCGGGCCGTTCTCCACAACCTTCACTTCTTTGGGCTGTTTGAGGTCCCACTCGTCCTGGTCGAAGCGGATTTCCCAGGCATCCTGCGTGCGCGGAACATCTTTGAAAGCCTGCAGCAGATTGCCGCAGCCGCCGGGAGCGACCGCCTCTTTCCCGCCGGCTTTGTTGACCAGGCTGGTGACGCACCCCGTCTTGGGATCGATCTTCATGTGGAGGTATTCGTTCTCGATATCCGTGCCGTTGACCTTGAGCGCCGTCACCACCGGGCGGGCGGCAACATTGCCCCTGGCCGGAACCACATAGAGAAGTTTGTAGCCCATCGCGGGCACGTTCTTGGCGATAGCCTCGATGGTGGCCTGCCGGCCGTTTCGCGCCACAATTTGCGAGGGCACCGCTCCCCGGGCATCGCCGACTTCAAGGTGCTCGCCCGCGTCCGGAGCATTGATTTCAATCGTCACCGGAGCGGTTCGCTCCCAGGAGAGCGGATTGTAGACCACTACCGGAATACCCGCCGTGCCGGTGTCGATATCGGCACTGAGACCGGCCAGGGCGCTGTCCAGAATCTTCTGGCTGCGCAGGCTGGCGTCGGTGAGGTTGCGCTCGGCATCCAGGTAATTGATGCCGATTCCCGAACCCGGCATGATGTCGTGGAAATGATCGAACAAGACGCGCTTCCAGATGTCTTCGAACGCGACGTTGTCGTATGGACGGCCGGCACTCAGGTAGGCCATGGACGCGAACTTCTCGGTGTTTTGCAGCAGCTCTTCGTTGTAGCGGATCAGGCGCTTGGTTTCGGATTGCGTGGTGTAGCAGCCGCGGTGATACTGCAGGTACAGTTCATCCTTCCACACCGGAGGTGCGAGGCTCTTTTGTTGAATGCTCTTTTCCACGTCGTCAAAGAATTGACGCGCGGTGCTGAAAACCGTCTTCGGATAGGTGGCCGAAGGGCTTTCCATCTTCATGGCCTCGTCCAGCATTTGGCGCGTGGGGCCGCCGCCGTGATCGCCCACGCCGTAGAGGTGCATGATCTCGGGGAACTTGGTCTGGGCGGAATAATCGGCCACATCCTGCGAGAGGCTCACGGGATTGATGCCTCCGCTGTAGCCATGCGGGAAATAGGTGAGCACGCGGCTGCCATCGGGCGATTCCCACCAGAACAGCTTGTACGGAAAGGCGGTAGTTTCGTTCCACGACATCTTCTGCGTCACGAATGTATCGAAGCCGGAACGTTTGTAAATTTGCGGCAGCTGCCAGCTATAGCCGAACGAATCGGGATTCCAGCCGATGGTGGTGTCCTTGTCGAAATACTTTTTGAAAAAGCGCGTGCCCACCAGAAGCTGACGCACCAGGCTTTCGCCATCGGGCATGTTCAGGTCGGGCTCGATCCACATGCCGCCCACCAGTTCCCAGCGGCCCTCTTTGACGCGCTGCTGGATCTCGCGGAACTCGGCAGGATATTTTTCGCGCAGCCAATCGTAATCCTGCACGCTGGATTGCGCGTAGGTGAAGCCGGGATATTCGCGCATCAATTGCAGTGCGGTGGTGAAGGTGTCGCGGACCACTTCCACGGTCTCGGTCCACGGCCAGAGCCACGCCATGTCGATGTGCGAATTGCCCACCAGCCGGATGGTGTACTGGCTGCTCCAGTCCTTGAGGGGCTGAAGCGCGTGCGCGGCGGCTTCGAGCGAGCGGCTGAAGGCCGCCTGATCGCCGCGATCGAGCGCGGCCAGATCGATGGCCTTCACCGCGTTATCGAGTTGGGTCTGATGCTCGGTCGCGGCGGTGGGCGAGCCGTCGAGCAGCACTTCGGCCGCTTGAATTTCGTTGCGGATGGTTCCGGGGTCCGTCTGTCCGGGATACTCCACCTGAATCTGCGCGCCTTGAAAGCGTCCCGCGGCGGCATGAAACGGCACTTTGACAGCGATGACGAACTTCTGTCCCGGCGCGGCCTGATTGGTGAGCAGGATGGGATCAAGCGTGCGCCCTTCGCCCTGCGCCACCAGTCCCCCGTTCAAGAAGACGCGGCCATCGTTCGAAAGGCGCGGCATAATTTTGAGGCGCGCGCCGTGCAGATCTTTGCCTCCGGCAGTCTCGGGCACGGTGAAGGTGGCGCGGTACCAGGCCATGGGCTCGCCGGCCTGACCCTGCCGCCCGCGTCCGCCGCTGAGCGTGACTTTGGTCCAGGCGGAATCGTCCAGCGACGGATCTTCGCCGTGGGGCAGATCGGCGTGAGCGTTCCACTGCTGGAGCGGAAGCACGATCATGGATTCCAGGCGAGCCAGGACGGCGGGATATTTCTCGGGCGGACGCACCGGTGGGACGCCCCGTTGGGCTAACGCTGCGGCGGCGCAGAACAAGCCGCCGGCCACGGCGGCAATCGTCTTCACGCGGGAAAACTGCATATGGTAACGCTAACACAGGGAGCGGTGGGTGCGTTGGGGTGTCTGGTCATGGGAAAATCAAGAAGTGGCGAAGCTTCTCCGCTATATCGAATTGAAGACCGGCTACGAGGATAACGGGCCGGCTTGGATAGGCTATGTGACTACCTCCAGGACTGGCCGCACAGTTTACTTCAACGGGCATGCTCTTGGAAAAGGCAGCTCTTGGGAGGGCGGAAACTACTCCGAAAATGGGAATTCTTATTGGGTGTCCGGTGTCAAGAACCAGTTTGGATAGATCCCGCCTCGAAGTGACTCACTCGATTGTCGAGACGGATATCCAGAAGTTCGAACAGATGGCGAACGCTGGTCTTCGGTAAGGCGGCGCCCGTCAATTCCCGACCGGCACTTTATCGGCACGGTCGATCACCAGCACTTCCACCTGGATCTCGCGCTTTTCCAGTTTCAACCGAGTTGCTCTTGCAGGGCCTGTGCGAGTGCAGGGCCGGACTCGGCAGCCGCGGCGTTCAGTTCGGGTGAGTAAGTCAGATCGACGTCATACAGCCCGCTGAGTCCGGTGGCGTCTACGACGGGGCGATCCGCCGCTTTGGATAGTATGTCGGCGAATGTGGCCAGGGTGGCGGACTTCAGGTGAACGCGCCCGGTGTTGGCACCGGCCCAAGCGTTCCGGCCCTCCGGTCCGGCGACTGCCGTGAGTTTCGGACCGCCCTTGACCGCCACCAGGGCGTATGCCGGCATCTTGCGCATCTCGCGATGCAACTCCAGGTGGAAGCGCTGCGCCAGCAGAGTGCGGAGCATCTCGGGAGCCTGGGTACGATTGGCGCCGGCGGGCATGATGGCGGCAATCTCATATTTTTCGGCGGCGATCCAGGATGGGCCCGCAATCTGGTGCTCCTTCAC
The DNA here is from genome assembly GCA_963835555.1 of uncultured Solibacteraceae bacterium. Taxonomy (GTDB): domain Bacteria; phylum Acidobacteriota; class Terriglobia; order Bryobacterales; family Bryobacteraceae; genus Sulfopaludibacter. The sequence goes on from CAWIGC010000008.1 coordinate 82,487, forward strand.
CTGGTACGCGATGCGAATCAGGTCCTTCAGCGTGTTGTCCGTGATGGTCACGCGCTGGCCCACCACGCGCATTCCCTGCGCCGCAAGGCCCGCGCGCATGCCGGCATTGTAGCCTTCGGTGTAGACATCTTTTGTGGCGATGGGCGTGGATGCCGGTTTCACTGAAGCCACTTCAAACGACAACGGCGTGCCCGCCGTCTGGCCGAATGCAGCACACGCCGCGACCGCCGCCAACCAGAATCGCATGGCCAGATTCTGCCATGTCTGAATTACAGAGTCAAACGTCCGGAATGCTCGATGGCCTGCACGTCCTCAGCCTGCGGCAGCCATTGGGGCCATTGGTGCGCCACGTCGAGCAGCGCGCGGACGGCGATGGGCAGGTGGGACGTCTTCCGATAGATCAGGCCGGTGACGCTGAACAACTGACGGGTGGACAGGCGGAGCAGCCGGAGTGTGCCGCGCCTGACATCGTCGGAGACGCTCCACAGCGGCAGCAGCGAAATGCCCAGCCCGAGTTTCACCAGCTCTTTGATGGAGTCGGCCTGGTCGTTCTGCATCACCACGCGCGGTTCGAAGCCCACGTCCACGCAGAACGTTCGAATGGCCGCTTCGATGACCACGCTTCTCTGATACAGAATGAACGGGCGCTGCGAAAGCTCCGCCGCCGATACCATGCCGAGACCGGCGGCGGGATCTCCTGGCGGCACGATGAACACCATTTCGTAGCGCCAGAGCGGCTCCTGCACCAGGTCGGGTCCATCCACGGGCAGGTTCATCAGGATCAGGTCCACCTTGCCGCTATACAGGTCCTCAAACAGGGACTGGTCGTTGCCGGTGATCAGGCGCAGTTCCACATTGGGATGCTGCGCCAGGTAGGCGCGCAACAGGTGCGGCACGATGGCCACGCTGATGTGCGGTCCGCAGCCCAGGTAGAGGGAGCCGCGCTGCACGCCGCTCAGTTCGCGCACCGCGCCCATGGCTTCATCGTGCACCAGAATCAGGCGGCGGCAATATTCGATCATCAGCCGGCCGGCCGGTGTGAGCACCAGTTTGCGTCCGGAGCGTTCGTACAATTTCTCTCCGGCTTCGGTTTCAAGTTGATGAATCTGCGCGAACACCGCGGGCGGGGAAAGATGCAGACGCTCGGCAGCTTTGCTGAAACTGCCCAATTCGCCAATGGCGATGAGCGCTCGTGAATGCGACAACTCCAAGCGGATCACCTCATTAGACGAATTATAGCAACTATTCAAGTTTTTCGAAGGATTACGCGCCAAGCTTCGAAACTGGTGGACCAGATTGAGCCGGCGAGTGTTATGGGCCTTCCTTACGCCACGGGAATGCGGGGCTATGCTGATGGATGCACCCATGTTCAAAGCACAACACAGGCTTATTCTGGATGCTACGGCTTTGGGCGTGGTAGGGGCGTTCAGCGCACAGGCGTTCGTTCTGCTGCTGCAATGGTCGCAGAAGCTGTTTCTGGGACTGATCGCCGGGTATCTGCCGCGCGCTTTGACGGCCGATAGCAACGCCGCTCCGCAACCGGTGGGTGCGCATGGCCTGTGGCTGATTCCGGTGGCCACCACTGTGGGCGGGTTGTTGGCCGGCGTTCTGGTCTACGCGCTGGCGCCAGAGGCGGAGGGGCACGGAACCGATACCGTGGTATATGCCTTTCACAATCTGGCGGGCCGCATCCGATCGCGGGTGCCTTTCGTCAAACTGGTGGCATCGGCCATCACCATCGGCTCGGGCGGATCGGCGGGCAGGGAAGGTCCCACGGCGCTGATCACCGCGGGGATCGCTTCGATCTATGCCCGCGCGCGGAGGCTTTCGAAAGACGAGACGCGCCTGCTGGTGCTGGTCGGCATGGCCGCGGGGCTGTCGGCGATTTTCCGGTCGCCCATAGGCGCCGCCATTTTTGCCATCGAAGTGCTGTACGAAGAGATGGAATTCGAGACTGGCGCATTGCTTTACACCATGCTGGGCTCGATTGTGGCGTATACCGTGAGCGGGTATTTCATGGGGATGGAGTCGCTGTTCCGCGTCCCGAGCAATCTGGGCGCGCCGGCGGCCGTGGATTACGGGTGGTTCGCCATACTTGGTCTGGCATGCGGCGGGGCAGCGACGATCCTGCCGTACGTCTTCTACAGTGTGCGCGACTTGTTCCATGCGATTCCATGCCCGCCGCATATCAAGCCGGCTCTGGGCGGCCTGCTGGTGGGGTTGACGGCACTTTGGCTGCCGCAACTGCTGGGCGGCGGGTATGGCACCATCCAATCGGCCATCGATGGCCACCTTGCCACCGGTCTGCTTCTGGTGCTGGGATTCGGCAAAATCCTCACCTTCTCGCTTACCATCGGTTCGGGCGGATCGGGAGGCGTGTTCGCGCCGAGTCTGTTCACCGGCGCGATGATGGGCGGGTTTCTGGGCCAGGTGCTGCACCAACCGGCAGCGGCGTTTGTGGTGGTGGGAATGGCCGCCGTATTTGGCGCCGCCGCGAAGGTGCCCATAGCTACACTGTTGATGGTCACGGAGATGACCGGCGGATACCACTTGCTGGCGGCGGCGGCTTTAGCCGTGATGCTCAGTTCGCTGGTGCAGACTCTTCTGTCTTCAGGGCTGAAGTATCGAACCCTATATGAAGCGCAGGTTCCCACCCGGTCTTACTCGCCGGCGCATTATGGAGAGCAATTGCGCACGGCCCTGGATCTGCTGCGGTCGCACCACGGATCTCCGGGGCAGCCTGAAACGAGGCTCGAACTGATCTCCCTGCTCGCCTCGGGAATGCCGATGAGTCTGCCGGGAGATAAGCAGATCAAGATTGGAATTCTGCGGTCCAAGAGCAAGTGCGTGGGGCAACGGGTAGGGGCGGAGTGCTGGACCGGCACGCAGGGCGATTTCGAAACGATTTTGATTCTGCGCCGGAACCGCGTGCTGGCTCCACATCCGAACGTCATACTGGAAGCCGGCGACCAGGTGATTGCCATCGCGTCGCCGGCCGCGTGGAAAGCCGCGCAGGTGCACCTGGATATGGTGCCGCCGCCGCTGCCTGAACTGGCGGTTGCGCCTTCGGGATCGCTAAGGACGGTCGGCCAGGATTAACGGCGAGGGGCCGGCCGATTCGACGGTTCGCGGGTTTTCGAAGCCCGCCGCCTTCAGCCACTCGCTGATTTCGGCGAAGGTAAAGGTATCGCCATTTTGCGTGGCCACCAGCATGTTGACTGCGAAGATCAGCGCCCCGAGAGGCGCGCTGCGCCCATCATTCACCAGAAATTCGGCGACGGCGATAGTGCCTCCTGGCGCCATGGCCGCGAATGTTTTGCGGAGCAGCGCGCGGCTGCGTTCTTCGCCTTCACTGTGCAGAATCTGTCCCAGGGTGGCGATATTGTGGCCTGTGCCGAACTCGGCATATTGCAAATCGCCGGCCACGTAGCTGTAGCGGTCCTCGAGTCCGTATCGTGCGGTGACCCGGCGGGTGACATCGAGCACGTCCGGCCAATCCACGGCGGTCACGGTGACTCGCGGCGACTTCTGCGCCAGCGCAATGCCCCACACGCCGGACCCGGCGGCGAGATCCAGCACGCGCACCGGCGCCTGTGCCGAAGCGACCTCCAGCACGTCGGCCAGGTGCTTCGCCGAGGGATAGTTCCTGGGGAAGATGTCTTCCACGAACTCGCGAAAAAACGCCGAGCCTTCGGTCTCCTGATTGACGCCTTTCTCCGGGGCGCCGGTCTGCACGATTTCAGCTAAATGGAGCCATTTCGGGACAAGCTGCCGGCTGGTGTGCCGGATGGTGCCGCCGACATAGGTGGGCCTTCCGCTGACCAGGTATTCGGCGCTCTCGGGGGTCAGCGAGTAGGCCTCGTGCTCGTCTTTGGAGAGAAGTTGCAGGCCCACCAGGGCGTTCATGACGATGCGCAAGCCGCGAACCGAGGCTCCCGATTCGGACGCGACCGCGGACACCGTCTTCGCGCCCTCGGCCAGCACGTCGAAGATATGATGCCGCAGCGCTGCCTCGATGATAAACGGGGGCGCATACCCCCACGCCATTTGCTGAATCCGTTCCGGCGTCAGGCTCATACTAAAAGTATCCGCCATCCAGCGGCATGGCCCGAAGGGTGCCGGGTTAGCCGGCAACTGCAGTTACGAAGGAACAGACAATATGAGATACATCATGACCTTATTTTTCGTTGCCTGTCACCCCTTGTTCGGACAGACGCTTGAGTGGCCGCACGATCTCAATGGAATTCCCGCGGCAAATGCGACAAATCTCGCAACGATCGAGTCTTTGGTCCGGAGTGTGCTTGGGCCAGACGGCAATGAGCTGATGACTTTGGGGGAGTTTCGATTCGTTCCGCTGGAAACCGTTACCCGAATTGACCTCATTACCACCGCCGGTTTCAGCGGCCGGGGCGCAATCAATTGCTTCATCGCCGTCTGGCGGGCGCCCGATGGAAGCTACCGGCACGCGATCCTGCCGGCCGATGGGTCCCAAGCTCTGTCGATGGATGCGGTTGATCTCGATGGCCACGGCGTGTATGAGCTTATTGCAGGGAAGTCGCCAGGGCCATACCTGGGAGCGGCAGGCATTGGAATTTCATGGCATGCGGTCTACAGACTCAAACAGGGCCAGTGGGAGAACGTGAGCGATCGATATCCCCAAGCGCGGTCCGAACGCATACCATCCCTTATATGGGATCTGAGTGACGCCTGTTCGTCGGGAGATAACGGCCGCGAAGAACGATACAAGGACTATGCGCTATTTGTCCGCTTTAAACAGGATCACATGTTCGCGCACCAGTCAGACTCCGGCCTGCGCAGTGCTCTCGAATGGGCGAATTCCGCGGACCCGGTCATTCAGTGGTTGGCTGTGGAAACGCTTGCTGACATTCCGGGTGCGCGGGCAGTATCCGCCTTAAGAAAGCTGGCCGGGAATTCGGATGCGGGCGTAGCCGATTTTGCAAAACGCGTGCTTGCTGAGGGCGGCGCCGGGAAGTACTAGCAGTGTCATTGCGGCAACTCTCCGAAATCGTAATACTTCTGCACCACGCCGCCATCTTTGACCACAACCAGGCGCATGCCCGATTTTCCGCCATCCAGCGGCATCCCCACCGGGCCGGTGGTGAACATCTCGAGGTCGCCGTCCTGGCCCTCGGAATTGTGGTGCAGGTGGCCGGCGAATACCTGTTTCACGCCGTACTGGTGCAGGATCGCCAGGTAGCGGGCGCGCGTTTCCTTAGGGATGTTGAAGTACTGATCGGCCTCGCCGGGCTCTTTCAGGAAGAACGGAATGTGCTGGAAGACGATCACCTGTTTCACGCCTGAGCGCTGCGCCTCGGCGAGTTGGGTTTTCAGCCACGCTGCCATTTTGGCAGCCTCGCCGGGCACCTTGTCCGCGCCCTTCTCCAGGTTGGAATTCAGTACGATGCCTTCCATCTCGCCCGAGCGGAACGTGTAGTAATCCGGGCCAAACCGTTCGCGATAGCGTGCCAGAGTTTCCGCCGTGGGTTCATTGCCTACGTCGTGATTGCCGGCCACGCTGTACAGTTTGATGCCGGGGAGCAACTTCGCGGCGATCCGGTGGTATTCCGCGGTCTGCGCGGCGTTATCGCCTTGATTGACGAGGTCTCCGGTGATGATGACGAAGGCCGGCTTCAGGCGGTTGGCGGTGGCGATGGCAAATTCGAAATTCGCCGTCTCGTGATCGAAGCTCTTGTTGGCGGTGAACATTCCGAACTGCGGGTCCGACATTTGAATAAACGTCGGCGGCACAGCCACGGGGGGCGGAGCGGGGGTCTGCGCCGGCAGGGAGGCCGCCAGCGCACACAGTGTGACGAGGAGTTTCCTCATGGCTTCAGTTGGTATCCTTCCGCGAGCGGCCCGGCGCCCGCCAGATATTTGCGCGCGCGCACCAGCTCGGCGATCTGCCGGACGTGGCCCAGATCGTGCATGGCCCATTCATGCAGCATGTTGACGAGCGTGATTTCGCCTGCGCTCCGATGTAGCGCGATGCGCTCTCCGGCGCTCTCAGGCAAGGTGCGCAAAAACTCGACGTTGGTTTCGCGCTGCTCTTCGAAATGATCGAAGGAGTCCTCAGGATCGGCATCGCGATAGAGGTTTAGATACATCTGTGCGTCATCCGGCTCCAGTTCCGGCCGTTCCTCGGTGAGGAAGCGATCCAGCCGCAGGCGATAGCAATGCCCTTCGGAATGGGAGAGGTGGGCCAGCACCTCGGCGATGGAGAAGCGGTCCGGCGCGGGCTTCCAGCAGGCATCGTCGCGATCGAGTTCGCACATGAGGCCGCGCAAGAGGTCGGGCGTAGCCTCGAGCATGTCGAGGCAGGGGAGTAGGTTTTCCGTCATGCAAGCATCCTTTTGTAAGTTTAGCTTTAGCGCACACCGAAGCTGCGCGATCTTTGGGAGTAAGCCGCAAAACGCTATCCGGCATCCTTAACGCCCGCGCGGGCATCAGCCCGGAAATGGCCGTACGTCTCTCGATCGCTTTCAACACCAGTGCGGAGAGTTGGTTGATTCAGCAACTTCAATATGACCTGTGGCATGGCACGCAGAACGAAACCGAAAGCGACTGCGCGTGACAAGGTTGACAGCCGTCTGATCAGCGTTTTTCAAGTGACCGGTGCAGGCTCTGGCAGACTGCGGCCGCGCCGCGAGCGTATGAGGCAGCCTCGATATGAACTCTTGTGGAGGGCCCGTCCGAAATCGACATCGTGTCCGAGGGCCGGATCTACGTCGCTTACGTCGAGGCGAAACTCGGCTCCGACGTCTCCCTCAGCACCACTTATGACCCGGAGCGGAACCAGATCGCGCGGAACGTGGATTAACGTTCTGGAAGTCTGCGGCAAGCGGCGCCCGGTCTTCTGGATGTTCGTTCGGGACAGGCAGCCAACCCGGGCGTACGTGCGGTTGATGGAGCGCTACCGGGCGGCGCCGGAACTGATAGGAACCCAAAATGTCTTCGTGCTGAGCGAAATCGAGAATCACGCGTGCAATGACCACAATGACCAGTTGGACAGGCGGGGAAGGGCAGCCGAAGCAGCGAGGCTTGGCGACCAAAAATGGACGCCAAAACGCCACCAGACGGACTCCAGGAGGGATTGTGGGGAAGGTCGAGATCTGTAACTGTTTGAAAAATTTGGTCGGGCCGCCGAGATTTGAACTCGGGACCTCTTGCACCCCAATTCGCGGCCATAATCAGCATCAACCTCAATGTTTCCAACAGTTACGGGGAATTTCGGAGTCCACCGGAGTCCACCGTGGAGTCCAACTCTGCCCGATCCTCCTTTTTCCACGGTTTGTCAGCGTGGACTCCACATCGTGGCAGGCTACCTTCTTCGATGTCAGTCATGTTGCCACGATGCCATGTTGCCACGGTGGTTTGGCTGATTCTTCGTGACACGACGACATGAGTTTTTCCTATATAGCATCAAGGAATGGTGGCAAGACGGCCGGCGTCGCTTTCAGGGGCATCGCCGCGTTCGCCCTGGGACCGACACCACTATTGGCTAACGAAACGAAAATGGCATATCCTTTCGTTAGGGATTTTCTAACGAAAAGATTTTATGTCCTCCACGAAAAGCGCAAGGTTGGGCCGGTACATCAGCAGGAACTACGGTGACGAGAGCGTCAGGGCGTTCGTACCGCCTCCACTGCCACCGAATCCACCAGTGCGACTGGATGCGCTTCAGCGGCTTCTTGAGCAGGCCAACCACTCTCTCGGCCGACTCGATGGTCTGGCCTCGGTTCTGCCGGACCTGCATCTGCTCCTCTACACCTACGTGCGCAAAGAGGCGGTGCTTTCATCGCAGATTGAGGGCACTCAGTCGTCGCTCTCCGATTTGCTCCTATTCGAGAACGACGAGGCTCCTGGCGTTCCTTTGGCCGACGTCCAGGAAGTCTCGAACTACGTTGCGGCGCTGAACCACGGCCTGGATCGCCTCCGCGGCGGATTCCCGCTCTCCCTGCGTCTGATCCGTGAGATTCACCAAGTCCTTCTGTCCAAGGGACGAGGCAGCGAGAAACAGCCGGGCGACTTCCGAACAAGTCAAAACTGGATCGGTGGCACTCGCCCGGGGAATGCCGCATTCGTTCCGCCGCCACCCGAGATGGTGCTCGATTGCATGAGCGCTCTCGAACGGTTCCTGCACGAGGACCATCCTGACATCCCGCTGCTGATCAAGGCGGGCCTCGCGCACGTCCAGTTTGAGACGATCCATCCGTTCCTCGACGGCAACGGTCGCCTCGGCCGGCTGCTTATCACCTTCCTGTTGTGCGCCGCCGGCGTGCTGCGCGAGCCGATTCTCTATCTCAGCCTGTTCTTCAAGCAGAACCGGGTAGCCTACTACGATCTCTTGAACGGAGTCCGGACCAAGGGCGACTGGGAGACCTGGCTTGATTTTTTTCTGACGGGCGTGCGGGACACGTCGGAGCAGGCGGCCGCCGCGGCGCGCCGGATCCTTGCCGTGTTTGACGAGCATCGCCGCAAGATCGAGTCGTTAGGGCGTCCCGCCGCGTCGGTGCTACGCGTGTTCGAGCACATGCAGCGAAATCCGATCGTATCGATTCCCGCCGCGGCCGAGAAGATCGGTATCTCTACGCCAACCGTGGCGAAATCGCTGGAGCATATGCAGCAGTTTGGAATGCTGCGGGAAATCACGGGCCGGCAACGGCATAGGCTTTTCGTGTACGACGCATATCTTGCCATCCTGGCAGAGGGAACAGAGCCCATTCGCTGACGGCATTATGAAGGCGGCAAAACCTATGTCTTGGGAGAAGGACGCCAGCTCAATCGAGATTCGGACTCAGGGCGAACTGCCGGATGGAAGACCGGCTTTGGACGAGATCGTTGCATCCGGGGCATCAGTCCACCTCGAGCAGATGGACCACGACGCCTGGTGGATGGGCATCGAGGCTGGCGGCAAGTATTTCCACCTGAACTTCACGTTGCGCGATGGCCAACTCCACGTCCACCTCTCCGATCAAGCCGAAGATGGCGCCGAATGGGAAGGTGACAGTCGGCCGCGGCCGCTACCTGGAGAGGACGACCCGGCGTAGAGGCGAGTTGATGCGGCAATTTCCGCCCATGGGTAGTACGGGTTGGATTTCGGCTGCAAACGCGTTCAAATAGTAGAAAGAGATGTCTTTGACGAAATCAAATGTCATCGCAGTTCTGCGGATCGGCCTTGTGTCGTTGGCTTTGTCTTGCTCGATGCATGCCCAGGTGGCTGGCGACTCCTACCGTAGTCTTGTGCAAAGCTGGCTCAACGACGCCAAACCTCTCGTGGTCAATCTTGCGCGAGCCAATGGCGATATGGCTTCGGCGTACTCAAAGCTCGAACGCAGGCTCCCCGGTGATGCTCGAAAAACACCAACGTGGATGACCCTGCAGCAGAATCAGGTGAAGTTTGAGACTGGCATCAAAACGTTGACGCAGGTACTCCAGAAAGGGATTGCGGCTGATGAGCAATACCTGCGTCAGTTGAATCGATCCGGCGGAATAGAAGAAGACTCGGCCGCCGACAACCTGAGAGCGCGCGTCGAATTTCAGGAGAGCTTGGCGCAAGCGTCTGGCCAGTTTGCAGAGCTACTCAAACAAATCGAAGCTGTCTGAGCTGAACCAGATGACGCAGGCACGAGACTCGATGGCAGCATTTGTTCACCTTTTCGGTTCGGAGTTCCCCAGGCGTTAAGTCATTGTCGAAGTAGGCAGCTTTGCGCCGTGATTGCAGCGATCGGCGCGTGACTACACGAGTCCCCAAGTGGGGTAGTATTTCCGGTGCCCGCACGGCGGCAGCTTGGAGCAAGGCGCGCGATGCATCGCGCGGCGTCGGAATGCGCAGGCAACTGGCGCCGCCTTCTACCTTGATCTCCATCGAGCATAGCGTGGCCAACTGTGCCAGTCCCTCTTCCACGGTCACGTCCAATCCTTCCCAGGCCCGGCTCAACTCGCGCCGGATCAGGTACGCCAGCATCACCGCCAGCACGTGCCCGCGCGTGTGCTCTTCGGTCCGCACGTAAACCGGCCGCATCTCCAAGTGCACCGTCTTGGACGTGCGGAACGCCATTTCCACTTCCGTCAGATCTTTGTATCGATCATGCACAACCTGTTTGGAGGCGGCCGTCTCCGGCAGGTCCGTTTTGATCGCGTAGCAGCCATCCAGGCGCGCTACCTCCGTGCGTGCTTCCTCGTCGCTAACAAGCTTCAGCGCTCTTCCCGCGCTCTCCACCCGCAGCCAAGCCGCGGTTTTCAGCCGTGCGATTTTGGCGCGTACTTTCTTCTCCGCCGTGCTCACTTTGGCTTTGGCATGCTTGGCCAGATACTGGTTGCGCTGCTCGACCAGCGCTGTCACACTGGCCTGTTTACCCGCCCGCGTGGCGGCGATTTCCGCAGCCCGCACCGGGTTGCGCCGCAGCACGTAGCGCACGCCCTCCTGCTCGACCTCGCACAGCGAGTCGTCAAACAACGCCATCTGCAACACGCCGCCAGCCAGCAGCGTTTCGATCTGCGGTTTGGTGATGGCGGTGATGTAGTGAAAGCCGGCCTGGGACAACTCTTCAATCTGGCCGCTTTTGATCATCCCGCGGTCGCCCACAAAGGTCACCCGCTCGCAGCCGAAACGCTGGCTCGCCTTGCGCACCTGCGCACCAAAAGTTTTCGGGTCTTGGGTATTGCCGCGGAACACTTCCGTGGAGACCGGCACGCCCTGTTCGTCGCACAACAAGCCGATGACGATTTGTTTCTTGCCTTTCTTGCCGTCGCGGTTGTAGCCGTAGGCGCCCAGGGCGTTGTCCTCGCCTTCCAGATAGCTGCTGGTGACGTCGTAGAGGAACAATTCCGGTTTGTGCTGAGCGCGGCGCGCAGCGAACAGCCGGCTTTCGATCTGCTCCTGGTGCTGGCACAGCCAGGAGAGATTCCGTATAGATCGTTTTCGTCGAAGCCGCGCCGGATGCCGAGCACGTCGCAGGCGGCATGCACTGGGCCAGGCGGACGGCCGAGAGACGCGAGCCTTGGTCCAAGAGGCGGGCGATGACTTGCCACAGCGCCAGTTGGCCGGCAAAGTCGGTGCCGAGGGCTTGCTCGAGACCGAGGCGGCGGGCAACTTCGGCGGCGACCCACACGGCGCCGACGGAAGCGCCTTCCTGCAAATGAACGCCGTCGAGGGAGGCGAGAGCGGAGAGATCGCCCTTGTGCTTGAGGGCGAGTTCGATGGCGGCGATCTCGGCGGGATCGCAGTGGGTGAGGTTGGCGATGTCGCGTTTTCTGACTGTGCCGTCCTGGCGGAAGGATTCGCGGAGGTAGATAGACTCGTAGGTTTTGCCGTTGGAGGAGGGCCAGCGGGCGCGGGCGATGTGCATGTCCACAATATAAGACAATAATATCCGATAATCAATATAAATCTCGCTATTCTCGTGAAATATATGCATGTCTACAAATTTGAGGCCAAAATCAACCTAAATGGCTCAATTGGAATCGCTTACCTCAAATGGTTAGGGTGAACATCCGCTGGAGAGCTCGACCAAGCAGTTTGCTACTCGTGCGGGCGAATACGCTGGGTAACGGGAAAGATCACGAACACAACTGCGCTGCCCGTTCAATGCATGCGGATCGAGCCCCAGACCTCGGGCGGGACTGCCTCCACGCTCCTTGGGTTGACCGCCCTCCGCATACCCCCTGGCGCTTCTCAGCCATTTTCCCAAGAAGACATCGCCTCGATGACGAACCTACGCGCATCAGGCATTTCCGCTTGGAAGGCCTCGTGCACGACGCCCCTCAGTTACAACTTCATCGAAGCGAGTGCTGTGAAGAGTTTCCCGGGTGGTACTGTAACGGGATCGATCGGCCGCACGCAGATCGGGATTACAGTTGAGAACAACTCAGGTGAACCGATCGAGATTGCCTGGAATGACAGCTCTTTCATCGATATGACGCGCTCCGCGAAGCGCGTCTTTCATACGGCTGTGAAGTACGCCGACCGGGAACAGAGCCTGCCGAACACCGTCATCCCTCCGTTGGCCAAGGTCGAAGATGCGGCCGTCCCGGCAGGCAGCGTGTACTTTGTAGAAGGGCAATACGGCGGATGGCGCGAAAACCCCTTGCTACCCGATGAGATCCCTCCTGACCTCGCCGACAAAGCCATGTCTTCCATGAAAGGCGCCAAGGTCGCTTTGTTCCTGCAGTTGCTCGTTAGTGGAAAGAAGACGCCGGTCACCTTGATGTTCGAGGTCTCCGACGTGAAACCAGGCCGACTCAATTGAAAGACGCGCGGCCGTTGTGGCACCGACAGTCCGTTTGTCGCCGCCGATCTTACGGGACCTGATCCTGGGCGGCCGGGCGCGGAGGTAAAGACTGCGGCGTTCGGCTTGTGACAGGCCCGAAAAACTGCTTGACATCCAACTTGACGGCGGTTGACAAATCTTCCGACGGCATCATGTAATCATCTGAAATCAGAAGAAATAGACTGCTTGACGCGCCGGGGGCGAGATCGCTTACGCTGGCGACGGAGATGGCGTCCGAAACCAAACCCCTGCTGATGACGCAGTCGGAGTACGCGCGGCACCGCCGGAAATCGCGCCAATACATCTCCCAACTGGCCAAGGCCGGAGTGCTGGTCATGCGTGCCGGCAAGGTCGATGTCCGCGCCAGCGACACCGTGCTCGACGACCGGCCCGTTGAAGAGGTGGATGAACGGCCCGCCGCCGCGCCAGCGGGTTTGTCCCGCTCGAGCGGACAGACCGGCGACCGAACCGCTTGGCCAGACCGGCGCCAGCTTCGGGCAGGCGCGCACCATCGAGATGGTCTTCCGGGCGAAACTGCGGCGGCTGGAATTCGAGACTCGCCAGGGGAAGCTGATCGAGGCCGAGGCGGTCCGGAAGACGATTGCCGACGCAGTGCGGGGCCTCCGCGACGGCATCCTGGGGCTGCCGGATCGTCTGGCGACGGTCCTGGCGGCGGAAAGCGATTCGAAGAAGGTCCACGTGACGCTCAAGACCGAACTCTCGCGCGAGTTGGAGGCGCTGGCCAATGCCATCGGTGGTATCTGAGCACGCCCGCCAGCCCGGAAATAATTCTCGCCGGCATTCGCGTGAGCGTTTGCCGGCGCCCTGCGGCCCGATCCCGAACTGACCATCAGCCAGTGGAGCGACGAATACCGGGTGCTCTCGCGCGTCTCGGCCGGCGAGCCGGGCCGGTGGCGCACGTCGCGGACGCCATTCCTGCGGGAGATCATGGACTGCCTCAGCCCGTCATCGCCGTTCTCGCGGGTGGTGTTCATGAAGCCGGCGCAGATCGGCGGCAGCGAGGTGCTGCTGAACATGCTGGGCTACATCATCCACTACGCGCCGGGCCCGGTGATGCTGGTGGAGCCGACCGTCGAGCTGGCAAAGCGGTTCTCCCGGCAGAGGATCGCGTCCCTCATCGAGAACACGTCCGCGCTGGCCCAGCGGGTTTCCGATCCGCGCGAGCGCGACTCGGGCAACACATCCTGGCAAAGGAATTTCCGGGCGGCGTGCTGGTGGTGACCGGCGCCAACAGTTCCGTCGGGCCTGCGCTCCATGCCGGCGCGGTTTCTGCTGATGGATGAGGTGGATGCCTATCCGCCGTCGGCATCGAGCGGCGCGGCGGGCACCGAGGAGGGCGACCCGGTGGACTTGGCGATCCGCCGCACCGGCACGTTCGCCAACCGGCAAATCGCGATGATCTCGACTCCCACGGTTGCGGAGGTCAGCCGCATCGAGCAGGCGTACATGGAGTCGGACCAGCGGAAGTATTACCTGCCCGTGCCCGCACTGCGGGACGTTGCAGATGCTGCGCTGGGCGCAGGTGAAGTGGCCGGACCGGAAGCCGGCCGAAGCATGGTACGAGTGCGAGCGCTGCCACGGCCACATCGCGGACCATCACAAATCCGAGATGCTGGAGCGGGGGGAGTGGCGCGCGGAAGCCGTCGGGCGACGGCGACACGGCCGGCTTTTGGCTCAACGGATTGTATTCGCCGTGGACGACCTGGGGACGCGCTCGCCAAGGATTTTCTCCGCGCCCGGAAGTCGCCGGAGCGGATGCAGACGTTCACGAACACGGTCCTGGCCGAGACGTTCCAGCAGGCCGGCGCCACGAAGACGGACGCCAGCGAATTGCTGGCGCGGCGCGAGCCGTACCGCGCGGATCGGGTTTTGCCGGTCGGCGTGGTGCTGATCACGGCGGGAGTGGATCTGCAGGCAGACCGGATCGAAATGGAGATCGTGGGCTGGGGCCGCGACGAGGAGAGTTGGAGCCTGGCCTACGTGGTCCTGCCCGGCGATCCGGCGCAGCGGGAGCTGTGGGACATGCTTCGACCAGGTGCTCTCGCTGACGTTCGATCATCCGTGCGGCCGGGAATTGAAGATGGCCGCGGCGTGCGTGGACTCGGGGTTCCATCAGGCGACCGTGCAGCAGTTCTGCAACGAGCGGGCGGAGTGCATCGCGAAGATCTATCCGATCAAGGGCGTGGCGGGCCAGCGCCCGATATGGCCGCGCATGCACGGGCAAGGCGAAGGACAGGCGGCCGCTGTGGATGGTGGGCGTGGACGCCGCCAAGGAGGCGCTCTACGCGAGGCTGAAGATCACGGAGCACGGACCGGGCTTCTGCCACTTTCCGATCAGCGACCAGTACGACCTCGGCTATTTCGAACAACTCACGGCCGAGACCTGCCGGGTGCGGTACACCAAGGGATTCGCGCATCGCGAGTGGACGAAGAAGGCCGGCGCGCGCAACGAGGCGCTGGACGCGCGGAACTACGCTTACGCCGCGCTGCAATCTCTGATCGCCGGCGGGTTCCGGTTGAACAAACAGGCACAGCAGTTTGAGATGATGCTTACAGAGAAGGCGGCCGGAGATGACGTGCAACGGCAGCCGGTATCTCGCACGCGCCCGAACGGGCGGAACGGCAACCGTGGATCGAACGGCGCGATTGGTTCAACCGCCGATCGGAAACTTGAGGCATTTGAGAAACCGATGGCCGACAAAGTCCACATCACCAAGCAGCGGTGTCCAGGCGCTCAAATGGGACGGCGACGTCAGGCAGTACGTCGAGCAGAAGATCTCGACCGCACTTCACGTCTTACGTTGCGCCTGTCATATCGATGCCGACGTGACGCTGGGCGACATCTTTCGCGCGGTCGAACAAGATCCGGAGCTCGTGCGATTCCTTCAGGAGTGGTCGTGGTGCAATATCGACGCGTTCCATTCGGAGGCACGTAAGCCAGGCGTCAAAGCAACCGATCTCACCTGCATTGAGATCGCCAAGTACTTCGAGTGGGATGAGCGGGAGGCGCAGGAAACCATCGACGTCTCCGGCATCGGGGAGCCCGACGAACACGGGATGACCCATTACGGCATCGATTTCACGCCCGTCAATGAACTGGTCGATCTCCCGGTGCGGCTACGACCCCAGATGGAGATCCGCAAGGACCACAAGAAGTTGGGGGAAGCCCCGTGCACATTCAGCCTGCTCGAGGTGCTCGGGGAGATCTGAGTAGCGTTTCGTGAGTTCCATCAGTTGCTCGTCGGTTTCGATTAAGCCGCTTTGCAGGATCTCCAACGTCGCACTCCTCTCATAGGTTATCCCCGGTGGCTTGGCGTCGATCAGGCGGCTGCCACGGTGCCATTCACGCTATATGGAGGAGGTCCATGTCTCTCGTGTCACGAAGATAGGGAAAAAGGTAATCGGCAACCGCGTGCGCGCGAGGCACGCAGGCCACCAGTCTAATCCTGCGGGGAAAGCCGGCGTGGACTCCACCATCCGCACAGGAGTCCAGGAAATCATGCAAGAAGTCCCGGAGTCCAACTGGAGTCCAGATTTGCGTGGTGAATCAACCACGCTCGAATTACGGGAAATTGCCCGTAACTGTTTGAGAAATTTGGTCGGGCCGCCGAGATTTGAACTCGGGACCTCTTGCACCCCAAGCAAGCGCGCTAGCCAGGCTGCGCCACGGCCCGAATCAACTATTGTACACCTTCGCTAGCTCAAAAGGTCGAGTGCGCCTTGAATTTCACCCCGGGCATGTTGATCGCCGCTCCGCTCGGACGCTTCGATTCCCTGGCGATACAGTTCCGCAGCTTCCTCCAGCCGTCCCAGACGCTCGAGCGTTTGGCCTCCGTGGAAGTAAGCGTAGCAATAGTTGGGATTCGCTTCAATCAGCGCGCGGAACTCCCGCACCGCGGCTTCCAGGTCACCGCCATTGCGGTATTCCATGGCCAGTCCGTATCGCGAGAAGCTGTCCTGCGGGTTCTGCGCCACCATACTTTTCAGAATGTCCAACCGGGTGTTTTCCATCGCTTGTGCTACTATACCTCCGTTAATGGCCTGTCCCTATTTCTACCCCGTAGCGCCGCAGATCTCTCCCGGCAACGCCTTCCGGATTCCGCTGCCCTTGGGCGACTTTTGGGCCGGAGAGTGCCGGGCGACGCCGCTGCACCCATGCCATCCGGACACTGCGGAGATCCGCCGGCTCTGCAATTTCGGCTACGCCCGCGGCAATTGCAACCGCTTCCCCGCTTCGCCCGACGGGCCCGATGCGGTTCGCTTCACCATCTCCGGCGATCAGGGCTCGCTGCTTCGTCTCTACTTCGTGATGGAACGCGACCACCATCCGTTCGCCTACGGTCCGCTGGAGTACTCGACCGCCCCCGGCACATTCGTCACGTCGCCGGCCAGCGACATCCTGGAACGCCAGGCGCGTGCTTACGTGGAAAGCTATTTCCGGCACAAGGACGAAGCCGGAAGGCGCTAATCTGCATCCACTGACAGGAGGAACCTTGCAAGGTAAACCGGTACGCGAATCGATTTCCGACTATTCCGAACTGGCATTACCCAATGACGCCAATGGCTTGGGAAATGTGCTGGGCGGGACCGTGATGCACCTGGTGGATCTCTGCGCAGCCATGGCTGCTATGCGCCATGCGCGCACGCCGGTGGTGACCGCCTCGGTGGACAGCCTCCATTTTCTGCATCCCGTCCGCATCGGGCAACTGATCATGCTGCGTTCGTCGGTGAATCGGGTATTTCGCACTTCCATGGAAGTCGGCGTCTACGTCCTCACCGAGAATCTGCTCACCGGTGAACGATTGCACACGTGTTCGGCGTATCTGACCTTTGTGGCGTTAAACAAGGAGCGGCAGGCCACCGTGATTCCGCCTGTGATCCCGGAGACTGAAGAAGAGAAGCGACGCTACCGGGAGGCCGGCGAGCGCCGCGAATACCGGTTGGCGCAGCGCAAACGCTTGCACCCCTAGCCTACCTACTCCTTGTACATGTACTTGATACTCGGCTTATAAAGCAGGACATTCGGCCCTTCGGTGCGGTTCACCTTGAGGCAGCACTTGTCGTACCACTCGATCACGCCGTGCAGAGTCTCGCCGTCGCGAAGCACGAACACCATCGGGGTCTTGGCCTGCATCTGCTTCACATAATAGAAGTTCTCGGCATTCGTCTGATCCGGTGGAACGGGCTTCTTCTGCTGCGGGGCCCGGCGCGGAGGCGTGATCTGCTCTTTGATTTCGTTCAGAGACGGACGGATAAGTTTACGGTTGACAGCTTCCACGGGATGCCATCCTTTAAGAAGAGAATTAATGACTGACCGTCGCTACACAAGCAGGGCGGCTTCAGTTGGATCAAATTGTCCGACTTGAACCCATAAATAACACAATGGGTGCGCCGCCGCAACGTGCCGGGAGGGCCAGTGCCGCTAGTATGTGAGTTGTCCGGTCGGGTTCGCACCTGACCGGTCGCCCTTTTCCCCTCAGGCAGGCGATTCCGGGCAGTGAACTAAAACCAGCTAGCGATACGCCGCAATCGACACGATGCGGAAAGGTCCACAGCGGGAGACAGCCGGTCAGAGGAGATGGCTGAATGCCTCAAGCGTGCATGTTTTTGCCGCTGATCTGCACGTCGAAACCGTCGGGATCCTTGGTGTGGAAGCTGTCTTCGGTATCAGGGCGTGCGGGAAGACCGCGGCGCTTGAGTTCGGCTTCCACGGCGGTTTTGTCCCAATTCTCGATCGTGTAAGCCATGTGATCGATGCGCGGGCCAGCCGCGTCACCGCGGGCATTGCGGGCCAGCAGAAAAGTGTCCCCGAAAGCGAGGTAGCATTGACGCCGGCCATCGTCGTGCGAAACCTTCATGCCGAGAAGGTCGGCGTAGAAGTCGCGGGTCCTGGCATAGTCGGCGACCTGATACGAAATGTGGTTTACGGCGACGGCCTGGAAACCTTTGCCTTCGGCGGCTGGCGCCGGCGTGGCGGCTGCTGCGGTAGCCGCCAGGGAAAGGCTCTGGATGAGTTGACGCCGGTTCATTTTGCCCTGCTCGAAATCGTGGAGCAGTTTAGCGATGAGATGTTCCATAGTGGTCCCCCTCGGTGACCGTTCATCTATGATATGCTGCCGCGTGGCGCCGGAGGGGGCGAAAGATGCGTAGAGCGGTATTGGGTATTTGCATGTGTGCCATGTTGGGACTGGCGCAGACCAGGAGCACGGTGGATTTGGAGATGATGACTTGGCCGGAATTGAAAGCGGCCTTACAGGGCGGCAAAACGACCGCGCTTGTGTATAATGGCGGCACCGAAACCCGTGGACCGCAGAATGTGAATGGCGGCCACACGCTCATGGCGCATGCCACGGTGATTGCGATTGCGGAAAAGCTGGGAAACGCCATTGCCGCGCCGGTAATGCCGTTTTCGGTGAACAATGGCAATGCCAATCTGCCGGGGACGATTGGCCTGACAGGTTCCGCATTCGCCACGGTCAATGAGCAGGTGGCGGAGCAACTGATCAGGAACGGCTTCAAAGTGGTGGTCCTGATGGGCGACCACGGCGGCGGGCAAAAGGAACTGGGAGACACCGCGAAGAAGTTGGATGACAAGTACGCCCCGCAGGGCATCCACGTCTATTTCTGCGGAGACGTGTACAAGGCCAACGATGAATTCGACAAGTACCTTACCTCGAAAAACCTGCCGTTGAGCTCGCACGCAGGCATTCCGGATACTTCCGAGATGATCTACCTGGGCCAGGACAAGGGCTGGGTCCGCATGGATCTGATCCCGACGGCGGTGGGCGACCCGATGCGTAAACCGGGAGAGCCGCGGGATCCCAACGCAAGGCGCGTGAACAACGGCATCACCGGCGATGCGCGGCCCTCCACGGCTGCGTTGGGCAAGATCATTTTCGACATGAAAGTGGATGCGGCGGTGAAGGAGATTCGCCAGTTCCTGAGCCAAGCGGCGGGTACGCACCAGTGAGGAACGTACTTTGGTTGTTGGCTTTGACGGCGTCCATAGCCGCCGGCCAATCGAAACGCTTAACCGCCATCCGCCAACTCACTCATGGCGGGCAAAACGCCGAAGCGTACTGGTCTCCGGACGGAAAGCGGCTGATCTTTCAAACCACGCGGCCGCCTTACGATTGTGACCAGATGTTCGTCATGAACGCGGACGGAAGCAACCCGCACCTGGTATCTACGGGGAAAGGCCGCACCACCTGCGGCTATTTCCTAGCCGATAGTAAGCATATTATCTATGCTTCCACACACCTCGCGGATCCCGCATGTCCGGCGAATCCGGACCGCAGCAAAGGCTACCTGTGGGGTGTGTTCCCAGGCTACGATATCTTCCTCGCCGCGGACGACGGCAAGATTGAGAAGCGGCTAACGGAAACTCCCGGTTACGACGCAGAGGCGACGGTCAACTGGAAGACCGGAAACATCGTGTACACGTCGCTGGCTTCGGGCGATCTGGATTTGTGGACTATGAAGAACGATGGCTCCGGCAAGAAGCAATTGACGAAATCGCCCGGCTACGACGGTGGGGCCGTGTTCTCGCGCGACGGCAAGAAGTTGGTGTGGCGCGCGAACTACCCCAAGACGCCCGCGGAAATGGACAGGTATAAGTCACTGCTGGCGGAAAACCTGACGGCGCCGATGAAGATGGAAATCGTGGTGGCCAATGCCGATGGCAGCGGCGCTCACACCATCACGGACTTCGGCTGTGCCAGTTTTGCCCCCGCTTTTACGCCGGACGGAAAGAAGATTCTGTTTTCCTCCAACAAGCACGAGTGCGACAGCCGTCACTTCGAACTGTACTTAATCAACGTGGATGGGACCGGATTGGAGCAGGTCACCAGCACGGGTGGGTTCACGTCGTTTCCCGAGTTCTCGCCGGATGGCAAGACCCTGGTATTCTGTTCCGATCTGGATGCCAAAGAACGATACGAGTTCAACATCTTCACCGCGCAATGGAAGTAGGGCGATGCGCAAGCTGCGGATTCTGGTGGCGGTTCTTTGTTGTGCCCTGGGGCAAAGCGCGACACTGAAATATTGGGTGGATGGCTGCACGAACACGATGACCGGCTGCCGTCCGGGCGATCCGGAACTGGCCCAATGGGCCATGGAAGCGTGGCAGGCGGCCGCGGGTGGAAAACTGCGCCTGCAGCGGACCACGGAGCGGGAGCAAGCGCAGATTCGAGTCTTCTGGGCGACTGGCAGCGGCAGTCTGTACGGAGAGACGCGTCCCATTCTGGTGGACGGGGTCCGGGGGGCCGAAGTATACGTGGTGGCGCCTACAGCGAATGCCTCACATGGCGATACCCTGTCCCGTGAGACCGTGCTTTACCTGACCTGTCTGCACGAATCGGGGCACGCGCTGGGACTGGAGCACACCGATGCGTTTGCCGACATCATGTACAATTTCCAATACGGCGGCGATATCCCGGCGTACTTCGCGCGGTACCGCCGGCTCCTGACGGTTCGGGAGGATATCCGCAAACACTCCGGAATATCGCCGGATGATCGGCGCCATCTGTTGAATCTCTACAAGTAGGGGCCTGTTGACCGCAGACCCCGAATATTAGGGATGAAGTCCGGGAAGAGCAGCAAGCCCGTGAACGGATTCCCGGTGAGTGATTCAGTCCGATGCTACCGTCAGGTCAATGCCTCTCCCCGCCAGAAGGCGCCGGGTCCGGTACACTCGACCGAGCTTCTGCGCGGGACAGAGAAATAATGAAGGGTGTGATCTCGAACGGCAGCTTGTCACGCGCCGAGAGGATAGGAACCGCCTTGGTCTTCAACAGCAGGATTTCGTTCGACCAAGGGTCCAGATGGATTCGGGATCCCAGCGGTAGGGCGACTATCTGATCCGCCCGTACGGGATCCGGATCTGGAGAGGGCCCGACTAGCGATGCAACGTGCGCGCGCGCCGGTTCGTCGCCGCCCGCTAGTTGGTTGCCAAGATTGGCTCGTATCAGGCACGGCAGTTGCGTGACTCGGTCCCTCAATGCCTGCAGGAAGAGGTTGGCACTGGACAGCTTCGACTGATACGGCGACTTGCTAAGCAGCTCAGCCGCTTTGGCCGCCGCCTGTTGGATTTCCGTGTCCGGCCTTGCCAATTGCAGGCGACCTAGTAGTTCTCCGTCACCGAGCATGGTCTGGTCGGAAAATGCGAAGTGCGTGTCGGTTCTGTGGCCCAAGGCGATGTGCGCCAGTTCAGTGGAAAGCACCATGGCCAGACTGGCTTCGTCCGGCAGCACGTCAATCAATCCGCGGCTTATTACAATGGTCTGGCCCACCGAGAACGTCTCGATGGGCGTGGTCAGGAGCACGCGGCATTGCGCCTCCACGCCGAGATTGTTTGTGACAATCAGGTTGTTCACAACGGTGTTCAGTACCTCATCGACGGGTCCCCGCGGGGCCAGCAGTCCCGACTTTTCGAGCCGTTCCAGGATATTGGCCTCTGCCTGACGTTCCCAGATGCGCTGGCTTTCCAATGGAGAAAGGTTTGGGGCTTGTGCGCCGTCCTTCACGGGCTTGTCTGCTTCTACCGCAATGGAGACAAGCTCTTCGAGCTTTCCACTGGTGGCAACGTGATAGCCCCAGAGTCGCGCCTGGGCCTTGAATCTCGGGACAGGTCCGGGGTTCTCGCCACCCGATTCCTCCACATAAATGAAGGCTGGCACCCATCGGCCAGGAGCCACATTCACCCGCCAGCTATCGAAATGGAAGTACATGCGGGAAGTCGTGCTGTTGGTGTAAGTGCCGTTGAAACGGACAATCCGGAAGTCCTGATCTTCGACCCAGATCCGGCCTTTGAATTTCCCGGGCGTCTTCTTGTCGATGGGGTCAACGTCGAATAGCAGGCACCGTATCTCGCCCAGAAATTCGCGGCGAACAAATTCCATGTGGTACGTGCGGCGGTCCAGACCTGCGGAATCGGGTAACGTCATCTGGGCAAACCCGGTAGGAACAAATACCGTCGAGCGGCTTTTTAGGAAAAATAGCGTTCGCGAGCTTTTGGGGACCTCTCCACGAGCCGCCATTGCCGTGTATTCGAATCCCTTTGAGAAATCGAGCCGGCCCAGGAAATAGTGGTCCCGCACCACGTCCGCAGTATCGCTTGCGGGATCCGGAGTCTCCTGAATGTAGGTCTCCAGAATAGCTTTGCGAGTACGCAACTCCTGGATGAATTGCTGCTCCTGGCTAGCGATCCGGTCCAAGAGCTTGTCCACCGCCTCGCGTTCGCCGGCCGCCATTAACGGCCCCGTGAAAACTCCCATCAGTAGCCAGATCGATATGATCCTTCTCATCGCTTTTCCTTCGAGTTTCAATACGCCACCTGAAATTCGATTCTCACCAGCGCCACTGTGTCCATAGACCTGCCCTTTTGGACCGCCGGACGGAAGCGAATTGCTATTGCCGCCCGGATGGCATTCTCGTCGAGGCCATGACCGAGGCCGCGGACCACCCTCAGAACACGCGCCCGGCCGTCGGCTCCAAACGACATCTCTAGAACCACCACGCCCTCGATCTTCAGTTTGCGTGCCTCTTCGGAATACAGGGGCCGCGGTTTATCGAGTATCTCGAGTGCTACGGAACGTTCGTCCGGTGCCGCTATCTTGACGGAAGTAGTTCGCGCATCCACGGTATCAAAATTGGTGTTTGTCACCATGCGGGGTGTTACGCCCGAGGGCCGCGGCGCCTCCGTGGCGCCAAAACTGCCCGAAAGGACTGTGCCCTCTGTTGGACTTGCGCGCCTCGCCTGGTCCCCTGCGGCAGAGTTAAAACCGGCGGAACCGATTGGACCACGACGCTCGCCAACAGGTAGGGATCTCGCTGGTTGTTCAAATTTGCCCACCTGCAGAGCAGCCGAATCCGAGACTTGCCTCCGAGCCTGCATGGGCTGGGAGTCGAAAGTCTCGATCCGGGGAGCCGGCGAAGATAGCTTGATGGTGCCAGGTTCGATCTCCGGCGGCGGCACTGGCCTGGGACGTGGGGGTGCCGGCGGGGGCGGTTCCGGATGGGACACTCTCTGCAGTTCCGACGTGAACGCAGGCACCCTGACGGATGGCGGGAGGGCCGGCGTTTGGACACGCGCCGGAACTGCGCGCAGCCGTGTGGGTGCCGGTAGCGGAACCCTTGCGACCACCGCGGGAGCATATACCGGCACGAAATGTGGGCTACCCTGCGGGAACGACTGCGGCGGCGTCATTCTAAGCAGGAGGAGGGCGGAGGCAGCATGGATCAGCGCGCTGCAAGCGAACGTCGCGGAACTCCGGCGCCTGGCGCGCCATCGAGATTCAGTTTTCAACATCGCTACTACTTGCCTCCCCTATGGGCGGCCGCCGCCGAATGCGGCGGAATCTCGTCTGGCTGGAGCCGCACGCGCCTGACCAACACTGTGCCCTCGTGACGGGTGGATCCCGCCTTCCGCCGATAAGCCAAAGCCAACCGCCCCCGATCTTCCGCCGCCTGCCATCGCCATTCCGCGTTGGTCCAGTCAGGCGACGAACCCAACTCGTATTCGTGACTTTCTCCCATCGACCAGAACACACCGGTCGGGTCCGGCAGTTCGATGGTCCGGTACTGAAATCGAATGACATAACGAACTCCGGCCGCGAGACGCACGAACTGGTGAGTGATTTCACAGCTCTGCGGCCGGTTGGCGGCCAGGAAAAGCTCCAGAGCGGAGCCCGCGGTATGGGTCTGCGCGATAGTCGCACAGCCGGGAGCGGCAGCCTGCCAGTCGAACCCACGGTTTAGAATCGGCCAGCTAAAATCTCCGTTCACCAAGGTTCCGGGGATCGATGGTGCGTAGGGCACCAACTGATTCACGCACAGACGGTCCCAAATTGTAGCTGCTTGGTCAAAGCGCAGGCCCGCCAGCGCGCGATCTATGTAGTCCAGTAAGACGTCCCTGTCCTGGACAGAGCCCGCCTCCGCGATAAGCATCGCCACCTTGTGAGCGTCGGCCAAGCGGCTCTTCTCGAGAAGATACGACAGATACTCTCGCTCCACCATGCGGCGGGGTACCACCACACGTTTCAACACGATTGTGGCGTCCCCGGTTAACGCAAAGCAAAGATCGAACAAGGGCCGCATTCCGCCGGGTGACCGCTGTGCTGCGGTGCGTGCCCAGAACCAGAAATGCTCGTGCTGGCCGGCGCGGAAGTAGTAATTCGCCAGGGCCCAGGCCGGAGCATACTGCCGGTCCCGTTGCGCCAGTTCGAGCAAGGCCGCCTCGCTGGCGGCCAAATCTCCCTTCAGTTCCAATTGGGACGCCAGGAGAATCCGCGCCTCGGTAAGGAACGGGTTCAACACGATGGCGCGCCGCAAATGCCGTATCGAATCGTCTGGGTCCGTCTGCGCCAACGCGAATTCGTATTCTGCGCGGTCGGGGCGCAAGCCAGCTGCCCGCGCAACCGCGCCCGGGGTCGCACGCCGGTACAGGATATCTGCCCAGGCCGTTCGAAATGTCTGGACAGCGGCGAATACCAGAATCGCAATCACAGCCAGCGCCAGTACGCGCACGAACGGACTGGCGGATCGGGATGGCACGGCGCCTCCGTGCTTCAGCCTTCGCCGTTCCCGGCCATACGCCGCCAAGGCGCCCAATAACACGAAGGTCCAGCACGCCAGGCCCAGCCTGAGAAAGGGATAGTCGATCAGCGAGTGTACAAAAATCGCGAGGATCCCAATTCCCCAGATGGAACGAAAAGCATCCGGCGTACAGATTAAGAAAATCGCTAGCATTAGTCCCCCTGCGGGTATGCCGCCTTCCGCGGACCACTGGATCCATTCGTTGTGTGAATGGTTTACCTGCATCCCGGTGTCGAGCAAAGCGTATTGCCGGTACGCGGCCGGCCAAGTGCCGAACCCGTAACCGTGCAGCGGTTCGGCCTTCAGCATGGCGACAGACGATTCTACAAACTCGCGACGAAACTCGAAGGGGTCTCCTTTGCCGCGAAATCGGTCCCACACGTACTGGTAGCCCACAATGACAGTAAAGGTAATCACGAGAGCGGCAAATCCGATCCACCGGCGGCCAATGGGAGCGCAACTGGCCCTCACCTGCAGCAGAGAAGCCAGCAACACCTCCGAAATGGCGATGATCGAACCGGCCCGCGATCCGCTGGCGATCACCGAAGCGAGCATCGCCGCCGCTAAAATCAGATACACGTTGGTCTGCCGTCTGTGCCTGAACGCCATTAACAATGCTGCGGGAAGCAACAGTTCGACCATCGCGGCATAGTTATTGCGCGAAACAAACGGACCGATTACCTCCGACTCGTAACCGGAAGGAAACAGCCAGAACACCCTTCCGCGTGAGGTAAAGAGCTGGACGAGGCCCAGCAGGCAAACTGCGGAACCAACCGCCAGCGCAAGCCTCAGGAAGGCTTGGCGATTTTCTAGACTCGAGCAAGCCTCCAGGCCCATCCAGGCGAGGCAGGTGGCGGCCAGCCAGTACAAGACGGCATCCGCCGTCTCAGCGAGAACGAAGGTCGAGTGGGTCGCTATTTGAACGCCCCCCCAGAGACACATGCACCCTAACAAGGCAGGAACCGCTCCGCCCGCGACCGGCCGGCTCCACAAAACAACGCCCGCCAACAGCCAGGTAGTGCACAAAAACACTGCCGCCTCAATGCCACACACCGCCCATCGATCCCGCACCCAGAGGGTTGCGACGCCGTAGAGCAGAATTCCTACCAACACTGGACGAAGACTGGTCACTGGCGCTTACACCCGAAAAAGCTGCGCCTGTAGCCAGCCCCGGATGGGCGTGAAGCATCCCGTGTCTGACGTCGGTACGGACTGCGCGCGGCTATACCACAAAATTGCGACCATGATGAACGCAGCAGCGACGGCCATTGTGAAGGTCAGACCGATTTTCCGCGAAAGTGTCCGCAGATCCCGCACGCCGATCATTGAATGCCCGAACAGGGCATATCGACGGTTGCAGTCATGGCAGCGGCGCATCGTGGCCCCGAGCACCGAAAATATACGTTCCACCGGGTGGCGGCGCCGCGAGCGGCATAGGCGTCCGGAACCGCAGTTTGGACAGGCTGTAGCAGTCATGACAACTCCTTGTAACATGGGGCACCGACGCCTGAGATCGATGATAGATCCGCAGGCGCAGGGCCCGAATCCCGATCCACGGCTTCGCTGAGCCGGACTAATCCGGGTTCGGCGATTCTTTGCAGCACATCTTTGCTCGGACTGTAGTCTGGGACCATGGCTTTGAGTGCAAGCATTAACGCTCGCAGGTCCCGCGCCTCACAGGCATTGCGGAGAGAGCCAAGGTGCCGGTTGACCCGTTCGAACGAAAGGTACGTACCAGTGAAAGCAGTGATCTTCACGTGCCGCGTTGACACCGTCTGCTCCTCGGCCAGGTTAAGTTCTTCGCATAGCTTTTCCCCGGGTCGCAGACCGGAATACACAATCCGAATATCTTTGTCAGGCCGTAATCCTGACAACCGGATCAATTGGCGCGCCAACTCGACGATCAACACGGGCTGTCCCATGTCGAGCACGAAGATTTCGCCGCCGGTTCCCATGCTCGAAGCTTGCAGGACAAGTTGTGCGGCTTCCGGAATAGTCATAAAATAGCGCCGCATCTTGGGATGCGTCACTGTTACCGGGCCACCCGCGGCGATCTGCTTCTGAAAGATCGGCACGACACTGCCATTACTGCCCAGCACATTGCCGAAGCGGACCGAAACGTAGCGTGGGCCGCCGTTTTGAAGGGAACAGATCAACAACTCACTCACACGCTTCGTCACTCCCATGATATTGGTGGGCCTAACGGCTTTATCCGATGAAATCATGACAAAGTCCTCGACCCCAAACTCGGCCGCGACGGTAGCTAGGTGATACGTGCCAAACACGTTGTTCTCTACTGCTTCAAAGGCATGCGCCTCCATCAGCGGAACGTGCTTGTAGGCGGCGGCGTGATAAACCACTGATGGTCTGTGCGCGCCGAAGACATCGCGGAGCCGCTGCCGGTTCTGAATATTCCCAATCTCAGCGTGAAACTCGATGGTCGGCACATGCTGCCGAATTTCCCGCTCCAGATGGAACAACGCGGTTTCGGACATGTCCAGCGCTACTAGCTTGGCTGGCTCGAAGCGTGCGATCTGCCGGCAGAGTTCCGAGCCAATCGATCCGGCGGCGCCTGTCACCAGAGCCACCCGGTCCCGCAGTCTGTCGCGAATTCCTCCCTGGTCCAACTCAACTGTGCTGCGGCCAAGGACGTCTTCTACCGCTACATCGCGGATCTGCGAAACTGCGCCTCGACCAGAGACTAACTCGGATATGGAAGGCACGGTCCGGAAAACAACGCCTGCCGCCTGGCAATGCTCGATGATGCGGCTGACTTGTGGGCCGGTTGCGCTGGGAATCGCGATCAGCACTTCACGAACACCGTGAGCGGCGACCAACTTCGGCAGATCTACTCCAGCCCCCCGGACGGGTACGCCATTCACCAGCATGCTCCATTTGTTGGGATCATCGTCGATGAACCCACAAATGTGGTAACTGAATCGTCCGCTGGATCGAACTTCGTTCAATAACAGCGAACCGGCCGAGCCGGCTCCGTAGATAAAGGCCCGACATTCGACTCCACGGCCAGCCCGTGATGTGACCTCCAGCACGACGCGTGTCGCTGTGCGGGCACCTGAGGTAAGCAGCAGCGTCAGCAGAAAGTCAATGATCAGCACGCTGCGCGGGAAGGGTTTCGGACCGGCCGTTAACAGAACGACCGCAGCCAAAAGTGAGGCCGCGATATTGGCTGCTGTGACCCGTATCAGATCTTGCGTGGCGAAGTACCTCCACATGCCTCGGCCCAACCCGAACGATTGAAAGGTCGCAACCTTTGCCGCAACCCCTACGCAGAGGCAGGCCCACAATGCGGCCTTCAACTCATCCGGAATGGAGAACTCAAACCGCAGCAGAAACGCAGTAACCCCGCTGACGACGAACAGAAAGAGCTGGATAGTGCGAATGCTCCAGACATAGACGAACCTACGGCGAAGCACAAACGGAATTTGATATTGCGACTGCATGGATACACCTGCAAGTCAAATCGGCTGATTCACAATATTTCATTAGGCCAGGCGGCGAATTGGGGTGACGGCCGCCAAGCGAACCTGGCGGATCACTCGCGACTGGTCCAGCCACGTCAAACTGCTGGAACTCGGAAGGCAGATTCCGCGCCGGTACAGATCTTCGGAGACTGGCCCACCGTAGCGGCGAGCATGCCCATAGAGTCGGTTGAAGATGCATCGGCTTCCATACCGGCCTGGACTCAATTCCGAGCTCAGCCAATGCTCGGACCAGGCCGTCGCGCGAACAACCGAACTCCGGGGCATCCACCAGAAAGCAACTAAGCCAGTTGGTGCTGAACCCCCATGCTGCCTGTGGCATCATGGAAATCCCAGGCAGATCCGCGAAGGCCTCGCGGTATCGTAACGCGACGCCGCGACGCTGTAAAACGCGCTCATCCAAGGCTTGCAACTGCGCGCGCCCAATTCCCGCCAGAACGTTGCTCAGACGGTAGTTGTATCCAATTTCCGAGTGCTCGTAGGATAGCCCAGGGTCGCGGGCCTGCGTGGCCCAGAAGCGTGCGCGCTCCGCAAGCTCTGGCCGCCGCGCCACCAGCATACCGCCGCCAGTGGTAGTAATAATCTTGTTTCCATTAAAGGAAAAGACTCCCACATCTCCCATAGTTCCCGCGGGCCTGCCCCGATACTGCGCGCCCAACGCCTCCGCGGCATCTTCTAGAACCGGCACGCCGTAGAAGCGGCAGACTTCAAGGATCGCATCCAGGTTCGCGCACTGGCCGAATAAGTGAACCACGATAACGGCCTTGGGCAAGGTTCCCGATGCTGCGTGCTCGGCCAACGCTGCGCTGAGCAGGCCGGGATCCATATTC
The DNA here is from genome assembly GCA_963835555.1 of uncultured Solibacteraceae bacterium. GTDB lineage: Bacteria > Acidobacteriota > Terriglobia > Bryobacterales > Bryobacteraceae > Sulfopaludibacter. The sequence continues at coordinate 111,722 of CAWIGC010000008.1, forward strand.
CAACTCTCCCTCTCACTATCGATAAGCACTGGCTCGGCACCCAGATAGCGCACAGGGTTGACACTGGCAACAAACGTCAGGTCCGAGCAAAGAACGGTGTCGCCCGGTTCCACCCCCAGCGCCCGCAATCCCAGGTGAATCCCAGCGGTCCCGCTCGAGACAGCCACTGCCGGCAAGCCGAATCGCTCCTCAAAATCCCGCTCGAAGGCATCTACATTCGGCCCTAGAGTGGATAGCCAGTTCGAAGCGAAGGCTTCGGCGACATATTCTTGCTCCCGTCCGCTCATATGCGGAACGGAGAGGGGGATGGGGCTACTGCTGGCCATGGGTCTCTCGTCCAGTTATACCGGGAAACGGGTCTCGCGCCGCGCAGGAGGTGGTCCATCCCGCCCGACAAGGTCCGTTGTCCAATCCATTCACTTTGGAACAGGCGTGGGCCCGTTCCTGCGCCGCTGAATCTATCTGCCCGTAAAGATACATCTGCTCCTCAATCCCATATCACCTGTTCTCCGAGCCCAGAAATTCCGGCATGGTTGCGCAACTTAGTTGGCTGATCCCTTGGCGGCGGCACACGCACCAGACCGTCAAAAGCAAGATCCGGATGTCCAGCCAGAAAGATCGATGGTCTACATACCAGATATCCAGCTCGAACTTTTCCTCCCAGCTGATTGCGTTTCGACCGTGGATCTGCGCCCATCCCGTGATCCCCGGCTTCACATCGTGTCTGCGCTGCTGCCTGGTCGTATAACGCGGCAGGTACTGCGGTAACAGGGGCCGCGGGCCGACCATACTCATCTCGCCGCGGATCACATTCCAGAGTTCGGGTAACTCGTCCATGCTGGTGCTGCGGAGGATGCGGCCGAATGGGGTTAACCGTTCATCGTCGCGAAGAGGCGAGCCCTCGGCCGAATAGGCATTTCGCATCGTCCGGAATTTCAGAATCGAGAAAAGCTGGCCCCGCCGGCCGGTACGGAGCTGCCGAAAGAGAATGGGAGAACCGAGCCTGATTCGCACGCTGATCGCTACCGCCACCATCACCGGCAAAAGCGCCAGGAGTGCCGCCAGAGCGAGTATGACATCGAAGATTCGGACAGTTGTCTCGCCTCTCAGACGTCGTTTCGGCCGAATCACAGCGTCAAAAAAGATCGAGTCGAACTGTTCCACTGCATGGTCGATGGCGAGTTCGCGCTCGTAAAACGCTCGGCCCGCCCGACCTATCCGCTCCCGATCCACTGGAGTCATCTCGGCCAGTTTTCGGACAGCCTCCGCGATGCTCTCTGGGTTGTCCGGTTCCGCAAAAACCCCCGCTCCTGCCTGCTTCACCAAATCTGCTGCGTCGCCCCGCACCGCCATGACAATCGGCCGCCCCGCCGCGAGGTAGGCCTGCGTCTTCGACGGAATCGTGACCGCAAAAAGAGGATCGTCTCTCAAGTGCACCAGTAAAGCGCCAGCGGCCTCCAGAAATGTCCCTATGACGGTGGGCGACTGCCATTCCAGAAACTGCACATTCGCCAACCGCAGTTCGACAGCCCGCCGCCGGAGTCGCTCCACGTCGACTCCACCACCTATGAAATAGAACTCCACCTGTGGCATCGTAACAGCGCACAGCGCGGCGGCGTCCAGCACCGCATCGAGTCCTTGGACAATCCCGATATTTCCCGCGAATACGACCCTGAACCTGTCATCGGGAAGGCGTATGCCCGTCGTCACCGCCTGCTGTTCGGGAGCCCAGTTGTAGATCACACTCGATCTATCGGCGTCCACTCCCCGCTCGATTAGAACGCGGCGGAATCCTGGCGATAACGCCACCACGCGATCCGCGTGCCGGTAGACGTAACGACAAAACCGGTCGAGCAGCGCTATCGCTAAACTGTTCGGCAGCATTCCAGTCGCCGTGATCGCATCCGGCCACAGGTCCTGCACATCGTATACCACCGGAACACCAAACCATCGACTCAGTGCCAGGGCGGGAAGCCCTACGGTTCCCGGTGGATGGTAGGCATAAATAACATCAGGCCGCCGCACCAGCGCCGGCCCCAGTATCGTGGCGGTTATCGCGAAACTCAGATAATTCCACGTTCGCCGCAGAGCCGAACGGTCGTGACTAGTGTAAAGCGGCACTCGCACGATGGCGACTCCTTCAACTGACTCTTTCTGCCAAAGCCGTAGGGAGTATCCGTTATAGAGTTTGCCTCCGGGGTAGTTCGGAAAGCCAGTCAACACTTCCACTTCGTGGCCGCGCTCTAGCAACTTTCGCGCAAATGGCAGTCCCTTCAATGCCGGCTCGGGATCGAACCATTGGGTCAACAGGAGGATGCGCAAGCCCTCGCCCTCCAGGCGTTCTCCGCAGCGTCCGGAGCCCGGAAACCCAGGATGATCCTGGAAACGGTTTCAGACACTCGGGGTTGTAAATATTCGTGCGGTGGCCGCCATGCCCGCGCCTGCGAAGTGACCAAACGTACTGCGCTGCTAACCATCCCGGGGTCGACTCCGGAGAGGATGTTGGATCCACACTCGAGGGTTTCGGGCCGCTCTGTCACATCGCGTAAAGTTACGTTGGGAACTCCAAAGAGGCAGGCTTCTTCCTGGACCGTGCCGCTGTCTGACAATATGCAGAAAGCATTCTGTTCCAGCCGGATGAAATCGAAGAAGCCGAGTGGGGCAATTAATTGGATGCCATCCTCGGCCATTTCTACTCCGGCCGCTTCCGCCCGCGACCGGGTGCGCGGATGCACCGGGTACACGACGGGATATCCGTATTCCTGATGGAGCCGGCGCAAACTCCCCAGCAGACTTCGCAACCGCTCGTCATCGTCGACGTTCTCGCTCCGGTGCGCGGTCGCCAAAAAGTACTTGCCGGCGCTGACGCCGCATTCATCGAGGGCACGGCTGGCCGCGATCTTCGGAGCAAAGTGGCTGATCACCTGTTGGATCGGGTTGCCGGTTACAAAAATACGGTGGCCCGGAAAACCCTCCGCGAGAAGGTTCTCGCGACTCCGTTCGGTATAGGGCATAAGTACCGAGCTAGAGTGGTCGATCACGCGCCGGTTTACCTCCTCTGGTACGCGGTCGTCATAACAGCGGTTGCCGGCCTCCATGTGATAAACAGGGATACCCAAGCGTCTCGCGACCAGGGCCGCAAGCCCGCTGTTGGTGTCCCCCAGGATCAGAACGCGGTCCGGACGATGGCGCCGAAAAAGCTCGTAGCTGTGTTCCAGAATCTGACCCATCTGGCCGGCAAAGGAAGCCGAACGCACCCCTAAAAACTCGTCCGGAGCACGCATTCCCAACTCATCAAAGAAGATCATGCTCAAGCGTTCATCGTAATTTTGCCCGGTATGTACCAAAACATGGTCCGCGTGAGCATCCAATAGCGGGGTGATCACACTTAGCCGGATGATCTCCGGGCGGGTCCCCAGAATGGTCATGACTTTCATCTCAGTAACTCGTGCCCCTGGTGCGATGCGAATGCCGGTATCATCTGCAGGTCTCCGTCCTCCAGAAGCAGTTGGTTTCGCTCCAGCAGATTCCGAGTCTCTTCCAAGTCCATGATCTTGCCTGCGGAACTGAATTCGCCATACAGGCATCCTTCCTCGGCACTGTCGGATTGCAACTCGGGAAGCATCGGCATAACTGCGTACCATTTCCCGCGACTCACGGTACGGGCCGATTCCTCATCGCTGACCATGATCTCGTGGATCTTTTCGCCGGGGCGGATGCCGGTGATTCTGGTCTCGACCGGTCGGTCTCCGATCAGTGCTCGCGCAACGTCCAACATTCTGGCGGAGGGCGCGCGCGGCACGAAGATCTCGCCTGGCCTCGCTTTGGTCAGTGCGGCGAAGACAGTGTCCACAGCATCGTCGAGACTGATCAGGAACCGGGTCATCTCGGCGGCCGTGATCGTCACCGGACCGCCGCTGCGAATCTGCTCATGAAACAGTGGGATGACCGAACCTCGTGATGCCAAGACATTGCCGTAGCGAACGCAGACGAAGCGGGTCCCGGGACAACGCAGGTTGCCGTGAATGAAAATTCGTTCCTGCAGTGCCTTCGTCATCCCCATGGCATTGACGGGCTTACATGCCTTGTCCGTGGAAATGCCGACTACCGCTTCCACCAGCAGCGTGTGCTCCTGAATGGCGCGGACAATGTTTTCAGCCCCCAGAATGTTCGTACGCACCGCTTCGGAGGGGAAATACTCGCAGGCCGGTACCTGCTTCATCGCCGCGGCGTTGATTACCACGTCGGCGTCCCGTACCGCAGAAGCGATGCTGCCGAAGTCCCGAATATCGCCGATGCGGAATTCCAGCAGTTGCTGAAAGTTGTGATATGTGATTTCGTCTGTGGCGGCCTTGCGGTTTTGATAATCGAGCCGCATAAAGTACTGCTTCGCCTCGTCTCGGGAGAAAACGATGATCTTTGCCGGCTGTCCCATCTCGCCGCGGAGAAGCCTTTTCACCAGGGTCTTGCCCAGGGAACCGGTTCCTCCGGTAATCAAAACGCGTTTGCCTTGTAATGGTCTCATTGCAGTAACCAACTTTCGTAAGAGGTAGAGTCGGATGCCAGTTCGCGGATTAATTCTGTCCAGGCCGGCGCCGTGTATCCGATTGCTTGTCGTAGCTTTTCGCCGCTCATGCTCCGGTCGCACGACTCGCTTTCATCGGGAATTATTTCGATCTGCCGCGAATAGGCATCTCGAAGCAGACAGAGGAGATCGTGCTTGCTTATTGGGCACCCGGCTACTTGGTACAGGCCCGAAAGACCAGGGTGGTCCCGGATAATCCTACTCACCAACCATGCCGCATGGATTGTGGTGACGCCCGACCAGATCACCCGACGGAAGCCTCGCACGGCACCGCCCTTCTGCGAAAGGAACCACTCCAGCAGGGATCGTCGCCGGCCGAGTTCGCGACCAATAATCGAGGTTCGAAGGGTGAGTGTATTCCCGGTTTGGACTTCGCCGAGATACTTTGTGCGGCCATAGAGGTCACAGGCATCGGACGCATCATCCTCCCGATAGCCCCCGTGTGCGCCCGAAAACACACAATCCGTAGAGAAATGGATCAGTCTACCGCCCCAAGACGAAGCCAGTGAGGCCAGCCGATGGGGCAATAGTGCGTTAATTGTAATGGACTTGATCGGATCCTTCGCTTCGGCTCGTTGTTTTATGATCCCGACACAGTTGACGATATAATCCGGCCGAATTAGGCGGAGTGCGCCGGCAAGCCTTTCAAAGTCGCCCGCGTCGAAACCGCTCAAAATCGCACCCGGATCCGCGCAAGGTACTGGCCCTCGGCGCGTGATTCCAATTGTGGTCGGGAAACTACCCTGCAGTTGCTGAAACATCTTATGGCCCAGCATGCCCCCTGCGCCGAGTACTGCGATCTTAGGCGACATAGTGCGTCACCTCCGTGCGGGCCCAAGCGACATATTCCTTCAACCCAGCGTCCAACCCGACCGATGGGGCATAGCCGAATGCCCGTCCGGCCGCGGCGATATCGGCCTGGCTATCCCGCACGTCTCCCGGACGCGATGGCTCGTACTCTACAGCCGGTGCCATACCACTGGCGGCTTTCAGTTTGCGTACCAGATTATTGATCGTGATCCGGGCGCCGCTTCCGACATTGAATGCCCCTCGAACCCCGGGAGTCGCAGCACCGAGATTGGCGCGCACAACGTCCGCCACGTTGACAAAGTCGCGGGTCTGCTCACCGTCTCCGAAGATGGTGAGTGGCTCTCCGCGTAGCATTCGGAATACAAAGATGGGAATCACATTGCCGTACGCATCGAACCGCTGATTGGGGCCATAAACATTGAAGTAGCGCAAGCAGACCGTCTCCAGGTCAAAGAGCTTGCCGTAAGCCAGCGTTTCCTTCTCTGCGCACAGTTTGCTCGCGCCATAGGGAGTGTCCGGGTCAATGGGGTGATCCTCGCGAATGGGAAGCGTTTTCAGTTCTCCGAAAATGCCTGCCGACGAAGACGTGACGATCTTGCGCACTCCCGCGCGCCTGGCCGCATCGAGCAGATGAACCGTTCCCATGACGTTGATTTCGGCATCCTGAATCGCACAGTCGATGGAGCGTTTGTTCCCGACCGAGGCTGCCAGGTGAAACACCACCTCAATCCCCTGAATGGCTTCTGCCACTGCATCCGGAACTCGGATATCTCCCTCAATCAAACGAACGGGGAGTCCACTCAGGTTTCGTGAATAGCCGGACGACAGATTATCCAGCACGGTAACCTGATGACCCTCTGTTGCCAGACAACGCGCCAGGTTAGATCCGATAAACCCCGCGCCTCCGGTAACCAGCGCCCTCATCGGATTGCTCCCGGTCCGGCCGTTGCACATGAGTCCCCGCGGCCTAGGGCTCTGGCGAAGAGTCTCTGGTTTTGGAGGATAACCTGGGGGTCTGTAGATAGCCTGGCACCATATGCGTGAGCCTGCGCGGCCCATTTTGCGAAGTTGGCGGGGCGCATATCGATGCACATTTGGATTACAGAGCGGAAGCGTTCGGTGTCCTCTAAGGGAAGGTCCCAGCCCACTCCCAGTTCTTCTAACCCTCTCCACGGCGTCTGGTCGCTGACGATCACAGGGCACCCTGCTGAAAGAGCTTCACGAATTACATGTCCGTAGTTCTCGCCTCGGGTGGGAAAGAGCAGTGCATCATATTTGGACAGGACGTGATGAACCCGGTCGTGACGCACTTCGCCGCGGTACCGAACCTCGATTTTGGGCGGGAGTTGAGCAATCAATTCCCGGCAAGTGCTCCAATACGCGCCGTCCTCGATGGGCCCATAAATGTCAAATTGGACCTTGCCCGAAACGCCACTTACTATGGAGAGGGCCTTATCCAGGTTCTTCTTCCGGCTGATTCGCGATAGGAACACCAGCCGGATAGCGCCTGCGGACTTGAGCCGCTCGCGAGGGTCCAGCGTGTGGTCGGCCGAGCCTGGCAAGTCGAGGGCAGTCACGATTTGGAGTTTTGGCCCGGCATCTCCGGCTCGGGCCGCAATTGGTCCCGCCACTGCGATGGATTCGCCCCTGTGGAACGCGTTGTGTATGTCGGCCTCCTCGAATTTGCTGGAAGCGTGCCACAAGACATCGGCGTAAAGGCCCGCTTTCCTGGCCAAGGCGATGTAAGCGCGCTTTCTCCACTTCTTGATACAAATAGCTCCGGCAGAAAACTCGCCTCTGGGGGCAAGCAGGACCGACTTCGGCCGAAACAGCCGAAACCGCCGGAGAAGAAGTGCAAAAATGGAATATCGTCTCGCAAAGAAGCTATTCAGATACAGAAGGTCGGAGTGAGTGACAATCAGGATCTGAACCAATGTCCATAGCGCCATCCACGTATCCGGTAAATAGAACACCCGGGCGTTGCCTATCTGCACCCATTGGCCGGCGCGAACCTCGCGGAAGGGGCGGTTGTCGCCGATATCCCGGTCACAGGTCACAATCCGGAAATCCAACTCTTCTCCCAACGCCTCGACCATGTTGGCGATACTCTGGATCGGTCCTCCAGCTCTGTATCCCGGCAAGTAGTGGCCGAGAAGGACCAGTACGACCGGCTTCGTACGGCCGCCGACGGCCGTGCCAATTAAATCTTTTGTCAGCAAGAGGGCCTCCGGTCTGCTGGCGCGCCGGCAATACTTTGCAAGAGGCCATTAATCTTTCCGGCCTGTATTCCCCACGTCTTGTTTGCCAGCATGAACGCTCGTGCGCTCCGGCCCATATCCTGTCGTGTTTCCGGGTCGGTCGCCGCCGCATCTCGGATTGCCTCCGCCAAACCTTCGGGGCTTTCGTTCCGCAACGGGAACAGGAACTCGCCGTATTCCGCCTCGACGTGTCCCGTGCAGGTTGAAATGACCGGTGTCCCCGATGCCAGCAGTTCCATCAGCTTGGAGGGGAAGAAATATGTCGTTCTCAGCGCCTTTGTCACTCGCATACTGATTAGTACATCCGCCTGCCTATAGATCGACAGAAGATCGCGAAGCTTTAGGAACCCAAGGTACTCGATGCGAGAATCTTCTTTCGCAGCCTGGCTAACGGCCGCTGACAGAGGTCCGCCGCCGGCAAACACGAACCGGTAAGGTTCTCCCTTCAGTTGCGAAATTGCCCGCAACATGACTTCGACGCCGTTCCACTCTCTCATACTTCCGGCGAAGACCACGGTGAACCGGTCTGGCTTGTCGGAACCATCCGGCGAGCTTGGCTCCGCGACCATTTCCGGCGTGAGACCTCCTTCAACAAGCGAGTAGGGAACCTGTGGTGCGAAGTCCTGGATGATCTTGGCACTCACTACCACCAGCGCGTCGAAGCGCGGCAGAAGAACCTTATGGAGCTGGTAATCCAAACGCCAGGCCCACGTTCGTGGCACAGTTTCGCCAGGCTCGCAGATGTCATTCACAGACGCTACAATCAGCGCTCCGATGCAGCGCGCGGCCAGAAGGGTGAACAGCCCGGGAGGCACCGTCAGGTTATACGTGTACACGATCAGAGTCCTGGTCCGGTGCTGCCAGCCCCACCACAACAGTCTGCAGAATACCACCAGGCCGACCACCAGTTGCTTGATGGGGCTCAGATTGACAAACGGAATCAGGTGCACGGGAATACCGCAGCCCAGTCGGCCGCGGCCGCTCTTCACGGCGAGTTTCGAGGATCGCGGAAAGGCCGCCATCGGCCGGCAACTGAGAACGAGAGAGGGGGTCGTACCCGCGGCCTGCAAGCCGGCCAGGAGGTTCTCCTGGAACATATTGCTTGCCGGACTGACCGCTGGATTGCGGTATTCGGGGCTGTCCGGAACCACGCTTCCGATGTAGGCAAGCTCATACAGTTGGCTCATAAGTGAGTTTCATCCGGCTTTCGGGCGGCCTAAACTTGTTTGAATAGCTACCGCTCTTGTGCACTTCAACGGCTTCGACAAAAAGATCGTGGTACTGTGCCGCCACGACCGGAGCTGCGAATGTACTGTGAAAACGTTGCAACCCAACGATTGCGAGTTCGGTGCGCAATTCCCTGTTGAGGGCAAGAACCTCTATGGCCCTGGCCACCGACTCAACGCTGTGTGGATCCACAGCCATGCCTGCCCGTCCTCCGTCAATAATCCAGCTCTGAGGCTGAATATCGGGACCGATGACAGCGCAGCCATTGGCCATGGCTTCGATATAGACAAAGCCGAATGTGTCGGCGAGTGTCGGCATGACGAAGATATGGCTTGCCGCCATTTCGGCCATTACCTCGTTCACCGTCCATGGGCCTTGTTTGATGACTGGACGCGTGGGACCTACAGCCTCCCGGAGGGTGATGCGCCCGCCAGAAACGATACGGGCATTGATGCCGGCCGTATCCACCGCGCCGTCTAGAAACTGGCTCACGACGGTCAGTTCGAGTATCGACGTTAGCCCGGTCGGCAGGCCGCGGATGGCGGCGACAAGGTTGGGAAGTCCCTTTCTTCGCGCGTCGTTCCCTACGAAGAGGAGTTTGATCTTCGGGGGGGATAGGTGCTTTTCGACGATTCGGTCGTATGGCAAGGAAGAGATGTAATCGAGGAACGGCGGAACGGAACGCACCTTGGGCGCGAGTTCCGGAAACTGCTTTCGGAATTGATCGGCTCCGTGTGGCTCGCGAATATTCACAAGCGTCGCCTGTGAGATTGCGCGGCACTTCAGGTGACTATTCATCCGAATGTGCTCACAAATCTGTTGAGGCGTGCAGAATGGCCGATAACGTCGTAGTTCCTCTGTGAGCGCCCCCGTTTCGAACACCACGGGAAGGTCCCGGGTAGTTATATTGAACGGCAGGTACTCGTGTCCGAAGAGAACGTCTGGCCGCATGCGGCGGATCATGCTGCGCGGAAGCCAGTTCATCAAGCCCGATGCATGGTACAGATAACTTCGCTGAAGCAACCCCTGGTCAAGGCGCATGCGACCCAGGCCGTACCTAGCCAGCCATGCTGCGTTGCCCAGCATCGCCGCCGGAATGCTGCGCGCCAATGAAAACTTCATTTCCGGGTAGAAGCTGCTCAGCCCCATAAGATCTAAATGGGTTCGTAACTCCCTATTTCTGCGGGGAAGATACCAGGGATACAGGTTTAACAGTATATGCATTCAGGTTTCCATCGTTCTATGGGTAATCGGAACAAACTGCCGCGCCACCCGCCGCAGTACGGCGACATCCGCCCACTGCGGCACAACTAGATCCGAGACGGTGGTCGCACCGGCTCGGGCGGCACACGCCACTAAGATTGCCGTTGTCACGCCATAGCTGACCAAGGAAGCAATGCTGGCGCCGACCAGCGGCCATCGGGGTAGCAGGACGGCCAGCAGAATGCCGGTAACCCCAAAGCCTGTAATTTCGGCATACATCGGGTACTTTGGCAGCCCGAGCGCCCGAAACCCCTCCGAGAGGAGATTATTCATCGAAAGGAACACGGTGCCTAGCGCCAGAATGCATGCCGCGAGCGAGGCATCCGCAAAGGCTCTCCCATAGATAAGCGGGATAAGGATTGGCGTGAACAAAATGAGCGTCCCGGCACAAATGGCCGCGCACAGCGCACTAAGGCGGAGAGACCTCCCCATCAGTTCGTACTGCCGGCGACTGTCGGTCAATTCCATGATCATCGGGAAGAGCACCTGCGACAGCGCGGTGAGAGCGGGCATGATCAGACCGCTCCAGGCGACGGCCGTAACATAGAGGCCCAGGATCCTGGGCGGAACGAACGCGGCCATTAGGACCTGGTCCAGACGCAGGTTAAGAAATTGCGGCATGCTGCTCAGCGTCAAGGGCAGGCCGTACCGGAATAGTCGCTGCGCAACCGTAGCCCGGACCTTGCCGAGGATCTTGAAGTGAAGGGCAAATACAAGCAGCCATGTCAGGTTGTGCAATGCCGCGACCGCAATATAACCCCACACGTAAAACAACAAGTCTCGGCGCCCCAGCAGATAGCCCGCCACGTGCATGGCCACCCAAAGCAGCGGAAACTGGACACGCACTATGTTCCAAGTGGGCAGCCGGTTCAGTCCTTGCAATACATAGTACGGAATGCATCCCAAGTAGAGTAGGGGCAGGAGTGCGATGCACCACCGGCCATAGATGGCAACGGACTGCGGTTGGCTCGCTGTCAGCCAGGGCATGAACGCATACAGGACCGCGGCGCTCAGGGTCGCCAAAATAAGTATGACAATCGCGCCAGTAGTCACAATATTGGCCTCCGGATAGCGTCGCTTCCCCATGTAATAGGCCATGGCTCTGGGCAGACCTAGCGTTCCCAAGCCCGCCGCAGTGATCGGCCACAACTGAATCACCGAGAAGGCGCCACGTCCGAGGGGGCCCAACATCCTCGCGCCGATTACCGAGGCGCCAATATTCATGGCCATAGTTGCGATGTTGATCGCGACCGTGTCTCGCAGGCTTACTCCGGGTTTGCAGGCTACACCGTTTACGGTTTTCATGCCGGCTTCACGCTGCCACCCCGGGTCGCCACTCCGAGGGCGGAGCCGGTCACAAAATAGAGGTAGCACTGAAACATCGGGTCAACGGCAAATCCGGCATGTTTATGGGCAAGCCCCAGGTAGAGAAACAGTAAGGCAGGAGCGAAAGCGGCCACGAGACCATCTCTCCATGACTGCCGGCGAACGCGCAGGGCTTCAACAACCAACCGCCGCAAGACCCACAAAGCGATGGCGAGATACAACAGGAGCCCGGGTATTCCAAGTTCGATCGTCAGCCGGACCCACTGACTGTCGGCCTGCGCGTTTCTTCCTTTTTGGACATCGAAGATGGTCTGCGCATCGGCGTTAATGTAAACCGCGCCCTGGGTCATCAGGCCGAGACCACGTCCGAATGGCCCGACATCTGCCAGCGAGATCTCGATCCCGTGCACAATGTCCGTGCCGACCACGGAATAGCGCGATCCCCGAACATCCGGGCCGGCAGTGTCGAGGAGACCCGAAAAGAAAGAGGCAAATGCGTGGAACTTGCTATCCAGGGCATCCGATCTGCGGGATGCCGCGTAGACCTGGGTCAACATGAGAACGAGAGCCGCAATCATCCCTACCCGGGCGAGAAACCGGGCCGAATGCCGCGCTCCCGCGCTCGCCACAAGTGCGGCCATGCAGAAGATGGACAGGCCCACCGCGGTGCGATTGGCGGAGATGAAAACCGACAACAGAGCGCATGCCAGAGCTACGTACAGATACGGAATGCGAAGAAAGGAAGTCCTCTTTTGATCCGTTAAGCACAGCACGGTCATCAACAGCAGCCAGATCGCAGCAAACACCGCAAACCGCCCCCCATAGAAGGTAGAGGCTACACTCGCGATCAGCGTGCCATCCGTATTGTTTCTCAGGCTGCCGCTTCCGGTTGCCGCCCAGCTTGCGGCATCGACCGTCGTGGTGGGTGCCCTGTATGCAGTGAATTGGCCAAATAAAACCTGCCAGACCCCGAGGCACAGCACCGGAATCAGGAGCCAGACCAGACGGCTCCAAAACGCCCCGATCTGCCGGTACGACGTGAAATAGCGGCGCGCGATAAAAAATACGGGAAGGTACCAGAAGTTCGCTTTCAGTCCGAGAAGTACAGCGAGCAGGCTGTATCGTCCCGCTTTGACGAGCCCTATAGCGTTCACAGCAACGAATAAAATGACCAGCAGAGTCAACCCTACGTCTTTACTCCGCCATCGTGGCAGATTCGGCATTACACAAAGCAAGTAGTAACCGTAAAAAACCAGGAGGCCGGCGTCCTTCAGCAGTAGTATCTCCAGGTTGTACAGTGGAAGGCTCCTTCGCAGAAGTCCCTCAAACGTCAGGTAAACGAACAGAAAATAAAAAACACGTCGCCAGCCGTGCTGACCTGGCTCCGGAAGTCTGCGGTACAACCGAGACCGCAACCCGGCCGAGACTGTCACTTGGGGATTCATGAATCCTGTTCGATGGACTAGACGTTCCTACAACTGGCCGGCTGCAACAGAGCGCGGATGGCCCGCAGTGCATAACGGCACCCGACGGGCATATGGAGATGAACCATGGTTTGACGCCACATTTGCCGCTTCCACGAACCAGCAGTCGCCTCCGCCATGGCAGGTGATTGCGGAAATGTCCGAATGGCCCAGAGACAACCAGTGGATATAGCTTGCCCGTCGGGAGTATGACAGTCGCGGCAAGCGATGATGTCCCAACCGGTGGGAAAATCTTCGGGAGTCCAGTCGGAACGAAAGGTTCGCCAATACCCTCCGTGCATACCCCAATTGTCAGTTTCGTCGCCATCTTCGTAGGATTGCGGGAAGGCGCCTGACGGTGTAAACAGAACGACCTGCCTGCGTGCGATGCGTTCGGCCTGCGCGATGAAATCGAATCCATCTCCTTTGGTGAGGTGTTTGATGAAGTCCAGTGCAAACACCGTGTCCACCGACTTGGACGGCATAATCCGCAGAGCATCGTTCCACGACGAATGCATCACCATGTAGCGTGGCGATCCCCAACATCGCTCTTGCAGGTATTTGACATACTCGTCATGGACCTCGACGCAGATGTGAAGATCGGGCCATATCAGAGTTTGCGGCCTGATTCCGCAGCCGATATCCAGGACCACCCGGGCGTGCATCACCGCGCGCCGGACTAACCCGGGGAGAGCGGTGTTCTCCGCCCAGCGGATCCCAACTTGCTCGACATACTCACTCGCCAGCATAAGTTCCGCCTTATACGCTCTCGCTCGTGTGATTGTAATAGCGAGCATATTTTCCGTAGTAGCCGTGGTAATAGTAGCTGTCGCCGAGGTCTTTGGTTACTTCGTTCAAGGCCACCCCCACGACGTTAGCCCGCAGACGCCGAAGCATACTGACGACTGACGCCAGGGCCTTGCGATCTGTCTGTCCGGCCAACGCGATAAGCGCAACCCCATCCACTGCCGTGGCCATCTGCAATGGCTCGGGAAAACCGAGGGCCGGCGGAGAATCCACGATCACCAGGTCATACTGAGGGGCAGCTTCCTCCAGAAGTTGGGATAGTGCTCTGCCGACCAGGTCCGATGCCCGGCGCGAGGTCGGACCTGCAGGCAAGATATCCAGGTTAGGAATTCCGGGCGCCGGGATAACGCAGTCGCGCCATGCGAGCCCGTGCAGCAGGACTGCTGACAATCCCGTTTCTGAAGTCAACCCCAGTCTCCGGTGGATGCTGGGTCGACGCAGGTCGCAGTCGATCAGCAAAGTCCTGTGATTTTGCTGGGCGTGTGCGATCGCCAGGTGACAGCACACTGTGCTCTTCCCTTCGCCCGGAGTTGCGCTAGTAACCATCAGGGACTTCATTGGCCGGTCGAAGCAGCTCAGCAGGATGGCATTCCGAAGGGTCCGAACTGCCTCTCCGAAGCCGGCGAGGAGCCGATCGTCATCCGCCGGATGACCTAATAGCGATGGAACATTGCCGGATCCGGGAATCATGGGAGAGCCCCGGCCTTTCCAAGCCTTCACCTGTGGGAGTCCGCCAATCACCTCGGCTTTTACGATTCGCGATACTTGCTCGTTGTCCCGAATGGTATTGTCGAGCGTGTCGCTTATCACAGCCGCTCCAACCGCCAGAGTGGCCGAAAAGAACAGCGCCAGGGCGACGTTCAGCGGAATGTTTGGAAATGCCGGATCCATGTTCGGGCGCGCGTTGTCGGCGAGCCGGACCATATTGCTTTGGAAGCCTGCATTGATTCCGGCTTCGCGAATTTTTGTAATCAACTCCTCATACAGCTTTTTGTCGGCTTCCGCCTCATGCTTGAGCGATTCATACTCGAAGGATCGCGAGTTGAGCCGGTCGAACTCTGCCTTAGTCTCGGTAACCGCCTTCTTGAGCATTTCCTCACGGTTGACCGCTTCGCGATACTCCACCTCCACTCGCTTCATCACGCCGGAGCGCGCGACATCAAACTGAGCCTGAACCTGATCGAGCTGAGTCTCGGCCTTGCGAAACTCCGGGTGGTTGTGGCCATAGTGCGTCCTCACTTCTGCGAACTTTTCTTGGGCTTGGCCGAGCCGCTCTTGCATGTTCTTTAGCGCATCCCCCTGAGTGGAGGCCTGAGCCGACTCCAGGGTCCCACTGCTGACCGACTTGTAGGCGGCTTCCTTTTTTACCCGCTCAGTCTCCGCGTTGGTGTAATCGGTATTCAACTGCAGCAGTCGCGCGGAGACAATATTCGTCTTTTCCTCCGGATTGATGACGTTGAGCTCTCTTTCAAATTGCGCCAGGGCCATGTCCGACCGCTCCATCTTGGCCTTCAGCTCTTCGAGCTGTTTTTCCATGAATGTGGACAGGCTGGCCGACGAACGAAAGCGAATATTGTAGGTGTGCTCGATGTACGAGCGAGCAATGGCATTGGCCACGTCTGCTGCCAACCGCCGGTCGGGAGAACGATACCCGATCAACAGCAGGTAGGTGTTGTTCGGGCGCGTCACCTTCAGGTTCTTGAGCGTCACCGGAGCATCGATCAGAAGGCCCTGGTCTATTCCCGAGCCGCTGGTATGAGTGAGGTCGCGCAGATGGAACTGATCGGCTACCGGCCGCAACACCGCATCCGATTGAATCAGTCTGATCTGAGTGGCCAGGAACTGGTCCGCATCGTTCTGCGTCGATTGTGCGGCCTCCTGCCCGACTACGGCAGTAGGAACCTTGCGGTCCACGTCCACCGTAACTATAGCTTCGTACATGGGAGTCAGACGCTCGGAGACGATCAGTGTCGCAGTGGCGCAGATGGCGACAAACGAGAGGATCTTCCAGCGATGACGGCGGATCACCCACAAATAGTGGGACAACGGAATGGTTTGTTCTTCAGGCTCCACTTCCCAGCTCGACGGCTGGGCAGGGATCAGACCCGGAGACAGCGGCAGAGGGCGCGGCCCATGGTCGTCGACAATTGCAAGTTCTTGTATCGGTGTACTCATTTCCGTTTACCGAACCCCCGCGTAGATCAGAGCGGACATCGCTCCGCTTCCGAAAAGCAGCAGTTTCTCCAGAGCCGCCATACCGGCCCTTGCGCCCTTGGCATCTGGAATATACAAAATGTCGTTGGCCATCAAGGGTAGATCGGGGGCTTTGCGGTTCATCATTTTCGCCAGGTCAATCGGCAGGTCATTGCGGGCGCCCGATGCCTCTCTGCGGTAAATGTACGCCTGCTTGGCGGAGTACGGGAGCAACCCCTCGGCCATGGCCAGCGCTTTCATCACGGAGGTGTCGGGAGTACCTGCAGCGACATAAGCGCCCGGCTTTTTGACGTTCCCCAGAACGTAGATTCTTCCAACCTCGGGGACTCGGATCTCTTCTCCGCCGGTTAGCCGGATGTTCAGAGTTCCATCGGTCCCGTCCATCAAACTTTTCACCGGGATCCGGCGGGTCAGCCATGCGCTCTCGCCATTCGCGGCGGATTCGACGCGCGTCACCAGGATTTCAGACCCTGCCTCCGGAGCAAGTCCTTCGGCGTGAGCCAGGGCATCGAGCAGCGTCACCGGCCCTACCGCCTGAAAGGTGAGCGGGTGCCTTACGGCCCCCATGACTGCGATGGGGTGGCTATTATACTCAGCGACCGTCACGGTGACGAAAGGGTCTACGACAAGGCCCTCGTCAAGGAGCGCTCCGGCGATTGCAGTCTCCAGCTCGACAGGCATTAAACCTGCCGCCTGGATCCGTTGTTTCAACATGGGAAGTCGAACAAATCCGTCGCCACCCACACGCACCGTGCGGGTGAATTCCGGCCCGTCGTACACAGACACGGCCACCAGATCGTTAGGCCCGATCGGTTGGATCGGCAGATTGCCAACGGGCATTTCAACCGTGCTGGCCGGTCGAATCTGGCCGCTGGCAAAGCCGGCCGCAAGTACCAAAGCGATCACTAGAGCTTGCATGGATTTCCGTTCCCTTCGATTTGGGCAAATTGTGCGGCCGCCCCGGCCGGCAAATGTCGCGATTCCGGCCGAAGCCTGCGGTACGTCGCGTGTTCCGGTTGGAACACCCGAGAGAGTACGCCCTTATTCCTGCGTTGTTTCAGAATCATTCCACCAGATCCTCAAGCGGGCAGGCTACCGCCCTTTCGCCCGATTTGCTTTGTGTCAAAAAGAGAAAACTGTTAGCGGTTCAGCACTACAAACCGCACACTCATACCATCGGAGTGCCGGTCAGAAACCTTTACAGTTTGACTTGAGGAAAATGGAAGATCGCAGGGGACACGATGAGGAAGGACTTGCTTCTACCGCGACCGGTCATGCTGCTTGCGGGCAGCATCATGTTCGGCCATCAACTTGTCGTAGAGGACAACCTGGTCGGGCCGGAGGATGGCCCTGACCTTGTTCCGCTGTTCGTCCCAGATAGCGCGATTGGCGGCGTTATATTGTTTGTGGGTCTGGTCAAATGCAGCCTTGGTCTGATCCAGAATCTGATTGTAGGTTGCAATCTGGGCGTCATCCGCCTTTACCCGCTGCCGCATCTCATCCACCTGGCGCTTGCGGAACTCCTCCGGAGTCGGGCGCTTCGGAGTACTGCTTACCGTGTTCACCATATACAAACGGTTGGCAACAGCGCCGAGAACCGCGCCGCTGGCAAACACAAGTAGCAGTGTCAGGAAAGCGGATAATTTCGACTTGGACATTGTTCCACTCATCGCCCGGGATCAACCAGGTCCAGGTGAGCCGGTGCGACGTAATCCGGGGCATCCAGGGGGCGAGCCTCAGCCAGCGCCTCAATGTAGCTTTGGGGCATGTTGGGATTGGATCGGGGGATGGCCATGTAAATTCCCATGGCGATAGTCAACGCAAGGGCAGCGGTCACGAACCCACTCGCCATCCGGCGGAACGAAAAAGTAAACGTCTGACGGGATTCGATGCGCTTCCACAACTCGGGCATGAAGTTGGCACTGGGATCCCGGTCTGGACACGCAACGCGATACGCGCGGAACAGAGTGTCCAGCTTTTCGTCGTTGCTGCCGTGCATTGGAAACATATTCTTTAGCCTTCTTGCTTCTTCCGGCCGAAGCCGGTTTAGTACCTTACTTCTTATCGGCGGCTCCAAAGGCCTTCAGCACCCGCTGTCGAGCCCTGAATAATCTTACCTTAAGAGCATTTTCGTTGACCTTATAAATCTTTTCAAGCTCTTTCAGCGAAAGTCCTTCGACTTCTTTCTGGACCAAAAGAATCCGATCCGCCTCGGAAACCGCACCAAGCAGAGCGTCTACGGATTCCCGAATCTTCTTCTGCTGCTGGTCTTCGTGTTCGGCCTTACCGCCCGCTGTCGCATCGGCCATCATGACCTGCTGCTCCGACAAGTCGGACATCCGGAATTCCTGACGCCTTTTTTGCTTACGAAGATAATCGTAGGCCGCGTTGGACGTCAACCGGTACAGCCAAGGTTCAAAGACCTGCGCCGTCCTGAGTTGATCGAGCGAAAAATACAGTCGCACAAACACTTCCTGCGCGACGTCCTCGACATCTTCCGGACGGGAGATCAACCGCGTGATCTGCCCCAAAATCCGCTTCCGGTAGGCCAGCACGATTTCGTTAAATGCTACGGCGTCACCCTTTTGGGCGCGCTCGATCAGCTCGAAATCAACCAGCATGCGGCACCGTAATCTGTGCCGGCACCCGGACGCATTCTAAGCTCCGTTTGCATAGGCGTTGCGGCACGTAGACAGGTTACAAAGGATTGAAGGCAAACGCAAAAGCGGTTTGGGCGGACAATGGCAGCGAGAGGCCCGACAGGGGACGGAACGGACCCGGAACACCCACCGTTTCAGTAGCATCGAAACCTCCATTATGGCAGATATCCCTCAAAGTTCCCTAAATGCAGTAGATTACGAGATTCCAGACCGGCGTCGAGGGAAAACCCTGAGAACTTCGGAAGAGCTCCCGGCGGCCGGCCGGCAAGCCGGAAATGGTAGCCTGAAATCATGCAGTTCAGCGATTCCATTTTCGCGACACGCTTCCAGACCACCCGGGGCGACCTGGAAAACTACCTGGGAGAAGCACTGTCACAGGGCGGCGATTATGCGGACCTCTACTTTGAGTATCTGCTCACCAGTTCCATAAGCATTGACGAATCCATGGTCAAGAGTGCGGCGCAAGGCGTGTCCGTGGGCGTCGGCGTGCGAGTCATTTCGGGCGAACGTACCGGATACGCATATAGCGACGACCTCTCGCCCGAAAAAATCCGCAAAGCCGCCCGCGTGGCCGCCTGTATCGCCGCTGGACCCAGTAAAGTGGATAAGTTCGATCTCAACGAGGGCGTACGACATAATCTGTATCCGGTAGGGACCGCGCCGACTGAAACGGCATTTGCCGACCGGGTGGATCTGGTCAAACGGGCCGACCGCGCAGCAAGGGCTTATGATTCGCGTATCTTCCAGGTGCAGGCCGTGTACGCCGACAATCTGCGCCACGTGATGGTCGCCACCAGCGACGGCGTTCTGACCACCGACCGCCAGCCTTTGGCGCGTATGAGCGTGTACGCCCTGGCGCGGCAGGGGTCGGACATGCCGCAACGGGGCCAAGCCGGCGGAGGCGGCCGGGTGGAACTGGATTTCTTCCTGAACCAGAAGACGCCCGAGCACTTCGCCCGGGAAGCCGCCCGGGAAGCCGTCACCATGCTGGATGCGGTGAATGCGCCGGCGGGCGAGATGACGGTGGTCCTTGGCCCGGGATGGCCGGGCATCCTACTCCATGAAGCTGTGGGCCACGGACTGGAAGCCGACTTCAATCGCAAGGGCGTCTCGGCCTTCAGCGGACGGATCGGGCAGAAAGTGGCGAGCGAGCTGTGCACGGTGATCGACGATGGCACGATCAACAGCCGGCGCGGATCGCTCAACGTAGACGACGAGGGCCACGCTACCCAGCGCAACGTACTGATTGAAAAGGGCATCCTGCGCGGATACCTGCAGGATAAGCTGTCCAGTACGCTGCTGAAGTCGCCCTCCACCGGCAGCGGCCGGCGCGAAAGCTACGCCCACATCCCCATGCCGCGCATGACCAACACGTTCATGCTGGCCGGTGAGAGCGACCCCGCCGATATTATCCGCAGCGTGCCTAAGGGCATCTACTGTGTAAACTTTGGCGGCGGTCAAGTCGATATAACCAGTGGCAACTTCGTGTTCTCGGCTTCAGAGAGCTACTTGATCGAGGACGGCAAGGTGACCCGCCCGGTGCGCAATGCCACGCTGATCGGCAACGGGCCGGAGGCGCTGAAGTATGTGAGCATGGTGGGCAACGATCTGCGCCTGGACGAAGGCGTAGGAGTGTGCGGCAAAGAAGGGCAGAGTGTGCCTGTGGGCGTGGGAATTCCCACCATCAAGATCGATCGCATGACCGTGGGAGGCACGGCTTGAGCCAGAATCACCTGCTGGAACTGGCAGTAGAAGTGGTAAAGCGCGCGCAGGATGCCGGCGCCACCGATGCGGAGTGTACCATCGCCGAGGGTGACGAATTCTCGGCCAACGTGCGCATGCGCGAGTTGGAGAATCTAAAGGAGGCCGGGTCGCGAGCGGCCGGCTTGCGTATCCTGATTGGCCGCAAGACGGGATCGTCGTATACGTCCGACCTCTCCCCGGAAGGCATTGCGCACCTGGTGAAATCGGCCGTGGAACTGGCGGATATCACCACGGACGATCCGCACGCGGATTTGCCGGAACCCGGCGAATTGGGGTCTCTCGGCGGCGACCTGCAGCTTTATTCGGCCGACGTGGAAGCCCTCGAGACCGGCCTGAAAGTGGAGACAGCCAAGCGCGCCGAAGAAGCGGCACTGTCAGCCGACCCGCGGATTACCAACTCGGAGGGCGCGTCGTTCGATACCCACGTGGGCCGCCACATTTTCGCCAATTCCCGTGGATTCGCCGGCGAATACCGTTCCAGCTATTGCGGACTGTCAACTGTTCCAGTGGCACGCGATGGCGACTCCATGGAGCGCGACTACTGGGATAGTTCCGCGCGCCGGTTTGCGGGCCTGGAGCCTCCGGAAGAGGTCGGCCGGAAGGCCGCTGCCCGCGCCTTGCGCCGTCTGAATGCTGTGAAGGTAGATACGCGCAAAGTGCCGGTCGTCTTCGAACCGCGCACCGCCCGGTCTCTGCTGGACAATCTGTTCGAGGCCGTGCACGGCATGATGGTTTATCGCCACGAATCGTTCCTGGCCGGAAAACTCGGGGAGAAAGTAGCCGGCGAAGGAGTCACGGTGATCGACGATGGCACCATCCCGGGGCTGTTCGGCACCTCGCCTTTCGACGATGAAGGCGTGCCTTCCCGGCGGACGATGGTGATTGAGCGGGGTGTTCTGAAGAACTACCTCTTAAACAGCTACGCCGCGCGCAAACTGGGGATGAGGACAACCGGCAATGCATCGCGGGGGCTAACCGGGAATGCCGGGATCGGGCACGGAAACTTTTTCCTGGAAAACGGTGTCAAAACGCCGGAGCAGATGATTGCGGGCATCGCCGACGGATTCTACGTCACGGAGCTGATCGGAATGGGTGTCAATATTGTGACCGGGGACTATTCCCGCGGAGCGGCCGGCATCTGGATTCGCAACGGCGAACTGGCGTTTGCGGTATCGGAGGTAACCATTGCCGGGAAACTGCAGGACATGCTGCTGGACCTGGAAGCTGCCAGCGATCTGGAGTTTCGCAATTCCATTGCCTCGCCTACACTAAAAGTGGGAGAAATGACCGTTGGCGGCAAATAAGACGGCACCATTGCAGGAAAAGAAGCAGGCCACCATCCCACCGGTGGCCATCGTGATTGGCCTCGTGCTGCTGGCAGGCGCGGCCGGTTTCTGGTACTTGAACCGGGCGGCACAGCGTCCTCCCGCTCCGCTGCCACCGCTGACCGGCGACGCCAGACAATACGTACGCGACGGGCACCTTCCTATCAGCGACGTGGCCATGGAGGCGCATGAGAGCTACCTGAAGCAGCAGGTGGTCGAGATCACCGGCAAGATCGGCAATACCGGCAACCGCGTGATCGATACGGCGGAAATCTACTGCGTCTTCTACGACAGCTACAATCAGGTGGTTCTGCGGCAGCGCGTGCCCATCGTAAGCAAAAAAATGGGCGGCCTCGCTCCTGGCGAGACCAAGCAATTCCGCCTGCCGTTCGATACCATCCCCGACGGCTGGAACCAGGCGCTTCCGCAAATTGTGATTGCGCGAATCGAGTTCGCGTAGACCGCCTGTCCCACTATTTGGCTTTCCACTGTTCCAGAGGCACCCACCCGCTTCCGGAATCGCAGGTGCCTTCCGTACACACTTCAAATTTATAGATTGGGTGAATTTCCCAGTCGGAGGCGCGGCTCGGATCGCCCTGGACCGGCACTCCGCTGACGCACGGTGTGTGGCTCGAGTCAAAAAATAGCTGCCCGGTCACTCGAACCGGCAGGTGCGCCGTGGCTACCGCTTGCACATTGGCCTCCTTCCAGGCAGCCGGGCGATGGTGCGGAATCATCTCGGCAACCACGCCTGAGCATTCCACCTGCCCGGCGGGACTATCCACCAGCGAAATGTGGATATCGTAACTGGCCGGAACCTTCGGCACCGCCTTCCCGCAGTTCACACTTTCCGCGCCTTCCTGGCGCGCAATCAGGACGTAGCCTTGCAGAACCACCTCATTTCCCTCGCCGAGCGCGGTCAAGGGAGCGCGCTTCTTCACCGGGCCGGGTTTGCTCGACAGCGGATGATCGGACTTGTTCCCGAAATTGATGCTCGTGTTCTGTTGCACTTTCTCCTGCAGCGCCACCAGGCCGGCAACCGTAATGGGCTGGGCTGGGCCGGAAGCACAGAAACTGTTCTTGACCTGGTTTTGGCCGGCTTCGGAACTCCCCGGCGTCCCGGCCACTCCGCACAAACCATCGATATTGGTGGGCGTTACCGACGGGAACTGCGGCGCCGTACAGGAATTGGTGAATTTGTCACCGAATGCCGGCAAAGCAAAACAGACGACCGTGCACGTAAGCAAATAGGGAAGGTGTCGATAAGACATGAGAAACCTCCGCGCAGTTATTGCAGGTTATGTAGGCCTACTCTACCTTAGTGTATATGGGGTACGCTAGTCTGGAACCATGGAGAAAGGTCCGGCACACTATTGGCGGCGGATGCGCCGCATCGAAAAGGCCTTTCTCACTTGTTTTATCTTCTACGTCCTACTTCGGATTTCGGGCGTTTCCCCGATAGGCCAGACGGCCGCGGCTGTCATCGCCTTCCTTCTGGGCATCATCACCCTGTTCCGCCTCGCCCGCAGGGGCATGAAAGAGGCCATCTGGCGGCTGCGCAACCGCCTGATCGCGGCCTACCTGTTTATTGCAGTCGTTCCCATCGTCCTGATCCTTACGCTGGTAGGAATCGCCGGCTGGATGGTCATCGGCCAGATGGCCGTCTACCTGGTAAATACCGAACTCACACACCGCGAAATGTCGCTGTGGCGGCCAGCCGAAGCGCTGGCCCATCAGCCGACCACCGGGGATCACGGGCCCGCCGTCCGTCGCTTTTCCATGATGATCCGCTCCGGCTTCCCATCGTTTCAACTCCTGGTGCGAGGCCAGAACCAGTTCACCTATCCGGAAAGCGCGCAGATCGCTCCCGCGTCATCGGAATGGAAGGACGCTCACGGGCTCATTCTCAAGCGCGAAGGAGGCGAACAGCGCCTGTACGCCTGGGCGCACGCTGTGAACGGGAGCGAAGAGGTCACCGCTTTTGCACCGGTTACCCGGGAACTATTGACGGACCTGGTGCCCGGACTGGGCGACGTGGCTTTCGCACCGCTGATGGGGCCTGCCAGGGAATCGCACGTTCCGCCGTCGAAGAACATTTTCGATTTCCCACTGCGTGGATTTTATGCCGTCGATGTCCGCTATTGGAATGACCCGCATCAACACCGCGGACTCATTCTGCTGGTGGATACCCGCATTTCCGCCGTCCTGGGCACAGTGTTTCAAAAGCTGGATTGGGCCGAACTGGCACTGGGCGCTTTTGTGGTGGTCACCATTATCTTTCTGCTGGTGGAACTGGTCTCCCTGGTGGCGGGAGTTCAGCTTAGCCGAAGCATCACCGGCGCCGTTCACGAGCTGTACGAAGCCACGCAGCGAGTCAAAGAGGGCGATTTCACCTATCGGATTCCGGTGAAAGGCAGCGACCAGCTTGCCGAGTTGGGCTCCTCCTTTAACACCATGACGGAGAATCTCGGACGCCTCATCATTGTTGCCAAAGAGAAGGAACGGCTCGAATCCGAACTGGAGATCGCTCGCGAGGTACAAAACCAGCTCTTCCCTAAGGACGTGCCCTTCACCAAAACGCTGGAATTGAAAGGTGTTTGCAGTCCGGCCCGCATGGTTTCCGGCGACTATTACGACTTCATGGCGATCTCGGATTACTCCCTGGCCTTCGCCATCGGAGATGTCGCGGGCAAGGGAATCTCCGCCGCGCTCCTGATGGCGGCCATCCAATCCACCATGCGCACGCAATTAGGGAGTATGCACAGTAATGGCAATCTGCCCCTTTCCACGGCGCAACTAGTGGGGAATCTGAACAAACAGCTCTATGCGACTACCTCGCCCGAAAAGTACGCCACCTTCTACTTTGCCATGTATGAAGAGACCACCCACTCCCTGACTTATACGAACGCGGGGCACCTTGCGCCCATGCTGCTACGCGATGGCAGCTTCGAGATGCTGGATTCCACCGGCACCGTCGTGGGCGCATTTCCGTTTGCGAACTACAAGGAGAAGACGGTAGTGCTGGAACATGGAGACATGCTGGTTGCCTATACCGACGGCATCGTGGAACCTGAAAATGAATATGGCGAGATGTTCGGCGAAGACCGCCTGAAGGATCTGGTAACCAAGTACGCAAACACCGACTCCTCTGAGATTATCGCCCGCTCCATGGAAGCGGTGATCCAGTGGACCGGTTCCACGGAGTTACAGGACGACATGACCATGGTGGTGGCACGTAGAATATGAAGGTCCTCACGGCGGCCCAAATGAGAGAAGTGGACCGGCGCACCGCGCAGGCCGGCATTCCCGGCCTGATCCTGATGGAGAACGCCGGCAGCCGCGTGGTGGAATTTCTGATCGAGCGGTTCGCGCCGCTTTCCGCGCAGCGCATCGTGGTGCTATGCGGCAAAGGCAACAATGGCGGAGACGGCATGGCCGTGGCGCGCCAGTTGTACACGCGCTGCTCTCCCGAAGCGCTTTACGTCCTGGTGCTGGCCGCGCCGGAAGAGTTGAAGGGCGATGCCCTGGCGAATTACCAGATGCTCACCGCTTGCGGCTGCCCTGTGCTGCGCGAGGTTCCCCGGGGGCGCCCAGACTGCCACCGTAGTGATAGACGCGCTGCTGGGCACAGGGCATCACCGGGCCGGCCAGGGGCGTGATGCGGGATGCGATTCGCTCCATCAATACCGGCTTTCCGCTGGCGAAGGTGGTGGCCGTGGATATGCCTTCCGGAATGCCCAGCGATTCCGGCGAGCCGCAAGGCGAATTTGCGCCCGCCGACTATACCGTCACCTTCACCGCCCCGAAAGCGGCCCACGTGCTGCCCCCCAATTGCGATTTCGTGGGGGAACTGATCGTGCGCAGCATCGGAACGCGGCCGGACCTGATGGTGGAATCCGATCTATCCCTGCTGGAGCCTTCCATGTTCCGGCAGTTGCTGGAGCCGCGCCCCGTAGACGGGCACAAAGGCACCTTCGGCCATGCGCTGATGATTGCGGGGTCGCGCGGAAAGACCGGCGCGGCCACCATGTGCGGCCTGGCCGCCCTGCGCGCCGGAGCGGGCCTGGTCACCGTGGCATCGGCGGAGAGCAGCATCGCCGCCATCGCGGTCCATACGCCCGAGTTGATGACCGAACCGCTTGCCGAAACGCCTCACGGCACCATCGCGCTCAATGCCGACCTGGACCGCGTGGTTCAGGGGAAAACGGTCATCGCCATGGGACCGGGACTCGGGCGCGACCCCGCCATCGCCGAGCTCGTCCGCAGTCTCAACGCCACCTGCGAGCAGCCCATGGTGCTGGACGCCGATGCCCTGGTGCCACGACTGGCCGCGCAGTCGCAAATGCTGCGCGTGATTACGCCGCACCCGGGAGAGATGGCGCGCCTGCTGGAAAAAAGCATCGCCGAAGTGCAGGCGGATCGCGTGGCCACGGTCCGGACCTTCGCCACCTGGCATCGCATGATCGTCGTCTTGAAAGGGCACCGCACCGTGATCGGGCTGCCGGATGGCAACGTCTGGATCAATCCCACCGGCACGCCGGCTATGGGCACGGGCGGGACAGGCGACGTGCTCACCGGTATGATCGCCGGATTCCTGGCGCAGTTCCCCAAGCAGCCCGAACTGGCCGTTGGAGCCGCGGTCTACCTGCACGGCCTTGCCGGTCAGCTCGCCGCCAAGGTCACCGGAGAGAAGGGACTCATCGCCACAGACATTCTGCAGTACCTGCCCAAGGCCATGGAGGCGTGTGCCGACGTACCGCACCGCCACTGAAGCGGAGACCATCGCGCTTGGGCGAACAACTGGCGCGCGAATTGCCGCCGCGGGGCGTGGTGCTGCTGATCGGGAATCTGGGCGCGGGCAAGACCACGCTGGCCAAGGGAATCGCCAAGGGACGCGCCGCCATCGACCCGGACGACGTCTCCAGCCCCACCTTCACCCTGATTCACGAGTACAGCAGGACAGGCAACCGGTCTTCGCCGCCGGTATATCATATCGATCTGTACCGTTTGGACGAACCGCGGCAGGTGGCCACGCTCGGGCTGGAGGAGCTGTTCGAGAAAGACGCGCTGGTGCTGATCGAATGGGGCGAACGCTTTCCGCAACTGATGCCCGCGGAGCGCACCGAAATCCGCCTGCGCACGCTGGAGAATGACGAAAGGGAAATTGCAGTTACCACGCTGATATGAACAAACAACCCTGGGCCTTGATTCTGGGCGCGAGCAGCGGCTTCGGCGAAGCCACCGCGCTCGAACTGGCGCGCGCCGGAATGAACATCTTCGGTGTCCACCTGGACCGCCGCGAGAAGATGCCGCACGTCGCGGAGATCCAAGCCAAAATTCAAGCCATGGGCCGCGAAGTCCAGTTTTTCAATATCAATGCCGCCGATGACGGCCGCCGCAAAGAGTGCGTGGAACAGATCGCCGCCCGCATCGCCGAAGACGGAGGCACCTTGCGCGTGCTGCTGCATTCCCTGGCATTCGGTGCATTGAAACCGCTGGCCGGTGCGCAGGAAGTGGCGGCGCGGCACCAGATCGAACTGACCGCCGACGTGATGGGCCATTCGCTGGTCTACTGGGTGCAGGAATGTCTCTGGGCCGGCCTGCTGGATAAAGGCGCGCGCATCTTCGCCATGACCAGCAGCGGCGGCACCCGGGTCATTCCGAACTATGGGCCGGTCAGCGCCGCCAAGGCCATTCTGGAATCGCACATCCGGCAACTGGCGATGGAACTGGCCCCGGCGGGCATCACGGCCAACGCCATTCTGGCGGGCGTTACCGACAGCCCGGCCCTGCGCCAGATTCCGGATCACGAAAAACTGATGGAGATCGCCCGCCTGCGCAATCCGCACAAACGGCTCACTACACCGGAAGATGTGGCCCGCTGCATCGCCGCGCTGTGCCATCCGGCCACTTACTGGCTCACCGGAAACACCCTCCAGGTGGATGGCGGCGAGAACATTATGGGGTGACCACGGGCGTGGATTCAAAAACACCGGCAGCAAGCATGGGGGTAGTTTACGATACCGTCATATCGGGAGGTTGTCGGAAGGAGGGCCAACTTGGGCGGCTTTCTGGCTGTTCGGCGACGCGTGGCGAGGATCTTCTCGCGGAGACACGAACCGGGCCGAGGTCTGAGCGGACGATGGCCGTCAATACACCGGCATCCCGATTCCAGCCGTACAGAGCTTCTTGCTATTCAGGTGAATTTCTAAGGCTCGCATCGCGGGGGCCATCTTAATTTATGGCTATGCCGCCCCCGTGATAACTCGCGAGGCACGATCATCTCGACCACTTCGATGGCCTCCGGCACGCGGGACACCGCCTTCCGCGTCCGGGTCGTTGGCTGTCGCCGTGACCGGATCGGCGGGCTCAGCCTCGAGCAGCGCCCGGCAGGGTGCCGCCCGCTCTCCCCGACAGCGGCCATCCAGCCGTAGTGGCGGATGCGCACCAGACCCTTGGGAAGCACATGCAACAGGAAGCTCCGGATGAACTCCTCGGCGGCCAGCGTCATTTTGCTGTTTCCTGGAACCATCAAGGGTAATATCGCCGAGGAATCTCACGGAGAAGCTGGTAACAGGGCTCCTGGATGCTGGTCTGTGCGGATTCACTGTGTTCTCCCGCCGCCGGGTCAGCCGGGCTTTACTTACAAACCTGAACTCTAAGACCGGACGTCAGTGGTTCTCCCGGGGCCCGGAACCGCTAGCTTCCGTGCCGGGCGGCCCAATAAGCGACGGAACAGAGCTGGTGGCGGCCTTTTGCGGCGCGGCCTGCGGTTCTACCTCGTCCATCAGGGCTTTCCGCCATCGCTGCACTGCCACGACATAATCCTCGGCAAATTGGTCCACGATCCTCCGGCACTCGAACC
Source organism: uncultured Solibacteraceae bacterium (assembly GCA_963835555.1). Classification (GTDB taxonomy): domain Bacteria; phylum Acidobacteriota; class Terriglobia; order Bryobacterales; family Bryobacteraceae; genus Sulfopaludibacter. The sequence continues at coordinate 140,289 of CAWIGC010000008.1, forward strand.
ATTGTTTCCTGAGGTCGGCGAGATCCGCCCCTGGATTGACCCGGTTGAAGTCGTTTTCCACCGCTATCGCAAGCCTCAAGCGGTCACCCGCTGCCGCCATTTCCCTTTCCAACATCCGGATCCGAGCCTGGGAAGTTCGAGTCGGCATCTGTTTACAATCAAATACTAACCACACTTATAGGGGCAAAAGAGGTTGTCTTTGGATAGTCAGGTAACGGCAGCACTATCGGTTCCAACGATCCCGTCGGATCTCGATTTCCTGCGTGCTCAACCGGGCTTCAAACCCTGTATCGAGGACCGTCACCGCGCGCAACGCTCCAGACTCTTCCGCGAATACCTGCGGAATCTGGATGAAGACTTTGGCAACATCTGCGCGGCCCTCAAAGTTCTTATGGTTCAATCGCAGCACGACCGGCCCGATCTCGCCCTGGGGCCCTGGGGCCTGACCGTCGTTCAGTTGCGGTTGCTGTGCTACCGTTACGGCTTCGGCACGGTCGATACCGGTGGGTTATTGGCGTGTCCAGTCAAGGACACATCGTCCAGTCGGTGAAAGACCGACCGAGGCCAAAAGACTCAGGCCTCGTAGCTGGGGAGGCGTCGTGGCGCGAAAGCAAGACGGCGGAGCCCTCCGACAACATACTCGGAAAGGAGTGTGCGCAACGCACCAGGTTGCAACGTACAGTGAACGCAGACGTAGCCTCGTTACACGAATCTCCGGTGGCTGAGACGGTCGATAACGCGCGAAAGCAGCAAGGGCTGGCCGAAACGAGTCCGATACGGCAGCTCTCACCGGCGGGGTATCAGCGGCGACATGGTGTGAAGGAGGATGTGGAAACTGGAGAAGCCCTCGGTGCCCGGCGAAGAAAACTCGTCGAGGAGATGCCGGCTATAACCGTGAGTGGGAAATGCAGGCATAGGCGCCAGGGTGGCGGATCGGGTCGCAGTACTGTCGATGGGCGTGCAGCAAAACGCGCCCGGAGGGAAGGGCCCGGACCGGTGAGTATTCCGCTAACCAAGGTGAGGCAGGGGTGAAATGACAAAAGCACCCATCAGTCTGCAGGAACTGCGGCGGCGGATTTATCGAAAGGCGAAGTCTGACAAGACGCATCGTTTCTGGGGGCTCTTCGTGCACATCACGAAGATCGAGACCCTCGAAGAGGCCTACCGTATCGCGAAGAGCAACGGCGGTGCCGCCGGGGTCGATGGCCAGAGATTTTCGGACATCGAGTCGGCGGGGCGGTCGGCGTTTCTTGCGGCGGTGCGGGAAGACCTCATCACAGGCAGGTACAAGCCCATGCCGAACCGCCGGGTGGAGATCCCGAAGGGAAATGGCAAAGTCCGAACGCTTCAGATTCCCTGCATCCGCGACCGCGTGGTGCAAGGCGCAGTGAAGCTGATCCTGGAAGCTGTCTTCGAGGCGGATTTTTGCTCCAACTCCTATGGATTTCGACCGAAGCGGTCGCCACATGGCGCCCTGGCGGAAGTCAGGCGCAGTGTGTTGCGGCGCATGTCCACAGTGATTGATGTGGATCTGTCGCGCTACTTCGACACGATCCGGCATTCGGTGCTTCTGGACAAGATCGCCAAGCGAATCCAGGACCCACAAGTCATGCACCTGGTGAAGCAGATCATCAAAGTCGGCGGAAAGGTCGGGGTCCCGCAAGGGGGTCCGTTCAGCCCGCTGGCGGCGAACATCTATCTGAACGAGGTGGACTGGTTCTTCGACGCGATCCGCCGCAAAACGGCAGAGGGAGCCTACGAGGCCGTGAACTATCACCGGTTCGCCGATGATATCGTCATCACCGTCAGCGGGCACCACACGAAACGGGGCTGGGCCGAACGGGCTCTGCAACGGCTCCAGGAACAGTTCGCACTCATTGGTGTCGAATTGAACCAGGAGAAAACCAAGGTGGTGGACGCGCTGAAAGGGGAAGCCTTCGGGTTCCTGGGGTTTGACCTGCGTCGAGTCCGCAAGCGAAATGGGGAAGGGTATTTTATCTTGATGACCCCGAAGAAGAAGGCCCGCAAGGCAGTCAAAGCAAAGATCCGCGACATCATCGCGCGCGGGGGTGCAACCCCCATGCCGGAACTGGTGAAGCAAATCAACGCCACGCTCGCCGGGTGGGTCAACTATTTCAGGGTGGGTAATTCCAGTCGTGCCTTTAGCGAGGTCCGCGACTATGTCGAGATGAAGGTCCGCACTCTGTTGACGCGGCGGAAACGGCGGCGAAAGTCGAGTGTGGGATGGCGGCGATGGAGTAACGAATACCTCTACGACGTGCTGGGGCTGTATTGGGACTGGAAAATCCAGCCGCTGCCCGGCGTTGGGGAGAGGTGAAGTGAAAGTGGCCGTCCGACGACAGGACTCCATAACCCTTTCGACGAAACTCGCTGGGTGAGCTGCTTGAGGGAAAACCTCACGAGCAGTTCTTATGGGGAGGGGCTGGAAACGGGCGAGGAAGCTCAGCACCGCGCCAGTCCCTTACCCGACAAGCTGTTCGACGGGATGTGCCTGGAACTGCGGACGCTCGTGCCGGCTGAGTGGGGCGTGGGGGCCTGAAGGCCTTCGGCCGCCCGCGGCGCCTACTCCTTGAGCACGCTATCGTCGTACCACGGGCTGTACAGACTGCGGTCGCCTTTTTCCAGTTGGAAGCCCGCATGTTCGTTCAAATCCAGATGGAACTTCACGCGGCGTCCGGCGCTATCGGCATAGATCCGCCCTTCCAGTTCCCGGCCGATCAGGCCCTCCAGGTCGCTGAAGAACTGTGCCGGAAACACGAACGTTGGCCGCCTCTGGAATTCCGCTTCCGCCGCCGTCAGCACATCGTGCGAGCGGCAATAGCACTTGGCCACGGGCACCATCCGATCGTCCTCACCCAGCATGCGAGCCTCAGACCGGCGGATTTTGAGAAGCCGTCCAGCACGGAGTTCCACGGAGTCGTAATCGATTTGATGCGCGGCCATGGCGATTCACGACAAGTATAGCTGAAATTACGGATTCTATCTCCGAGTTGCACCTCCTTCTTCGCCTGTGATAATTTCCGGCCAGAACTGGATTCCGCTGAGGGAATCCGCCAGGAGGGGATCACATGCTATCCGCCCAATCGCGGCGCACTGTGGACCTGGTGACGTGTGTCGTGTGCCTGACTTTCGCCGCGGGCGGACTGCAGGCACAGACCAACCAGGCCATGATTCTGAATGACCGAGGACTCGATGCGGCCGCGCACTCCGATAACGCGCAGGCGGAGCGGCTGTACCGCGAAGCCATCCAAATCTGGCGAGGGATGGGACCCCGATACGAAGCCCACACCGCCACCGCGCTCTTCAATCTCGGCTCGCTTCTTTGTAACGAAGGGGACGTTCGTCAGGGCGTCCAGGTTCTGGAGGAAGCGTTGGAACTCAACCGGCGCTCCCTCGGCGCGAAGAACATTCGCACCGTCCGAAACATGAGCCTGCTGGGCTACGCCTACGTGCAGGCGGGCAACCTCGACCGGGCGGATGCGACGCTAACCGAAGCGCTGGGTATTGAAAGAGAACTCTATCCCAACGATACGGCGATGGCGGAAACGCTGCTGTCCCTTTCCTTATCGCAACGGCTCCGAATGAACCTGGACGAAGCTTTGCAATTCGGTGAAGATAGCCTGAGCACGGCTTTGCGGATTGGCGGAGAACTCACCAGCGACACCGCCTTGGCCTATGAGAATGTGGCCACCGTCCACCGCCTGGCCGGCAGGCCGGAGCGCGCTCTTCCCTTGTTTCGCAAGGCGCGCTTCATTTACGAGCGCACCCTGGGTCCGGACAGTCCGCTGCTCGACTCGCTCATCAGTCAGGAAGGGCTGGCCCTGCTCGAAGATGGCGAAACCGGCCTGGCTGCGCAGGAAATGTCGCAGGCGGTGCAAGCTTTAACCCTCGCGGGGCCCGCCGCCCAGTATCGCCTGGCGACCGCGGAAGACAACCTGGCGGTTCTCCGCTTGCGCCAGCGGAAGTTCGCCGATGCCGAACGGCTGCTGAAACACGCCCTCTCTATCGAACAGGGTTTGCCTTCCCGTCCGGTGTACGAGACGAAAACCACGTTGGAACTACTGGCCCAATTGCGGAAATCGCGGCGGCGCGACTCGGCGGCCGATGAGCCACGCCCCTGAGCCGTCGCGAACCGGCATTTACTGTCGTGCCGGCACGGTCCAGATATCCAGGACGCCCGTGGAGGCGTGCTGATTGGCGCTTCCTTCGGGGAGTGCGATCCGCCCATCGACTACAATCGGGCTGTTCCAATGGCCGCCGCCGCACGCCAGGCGCCCAATCTCCGTCCCACTTCGCGGATCGTAGATGTACAGACCGCCGTTCGGATTGTAGACGTAGAGCAGACCGCCGGCGACCACCGGGCTCGTCCCCGCCATGGAGTGACCCCAAACCTGTGACAGCGTCCCGCTACCGACGGTCCAGGCGGCGGTTCCCCCACCATCGGCGGCGAACATCCAGGTCTCCGCGCGATCCCGCCAGACCGCCGGCGCCGTGAACAGCATATTGCGCGAGGGCGTGGAGACGGTCTGCGCTTCGCTGCCCGCATGTGGCACGGTACCGGCAATGGCCGCCATGCCGAGGACGCGGATCAGGGCGTCCTTGCCGCCCTGCGCCAGCGCGTCCGGCGCGAGCAGCACCGGGGATGTGGACCCCAGGTCGAGGTCGCGCCCGTCCAGCGTCGCGTTATCCGCAGGAGTATAGTTCGCGAGCACCTGTGTGGCGTCGCGATCCAGTTCGATGACCGAATCGCCCCAATCGGTCGTGCCGTTATAGGGGCCGTTCCCGGTAGCTACGAAGATGTTGCCGGTAGCCGGATCGATCACCGCCCCGGCGCGACCCCAAATCGCGGACCGGCTGGACTGGCACGATGCCGGTTGAATCAAACCGGCGCGGTCGCTGCACAGGGAATTCCACACATGCAGCAGCGCGCCTGTCTGGGCGTCCAGAATGGCGACATGCCCCTGGTAAGGGGGCGCATCGCCAATGTAGCCGCCGGTCACCGCGATGACGCGGCCGCCAAACTCCTTCAGCGGCGAGGCGATCTTCTCGCGGTTGGGCAGCAGCGTGACCGCGGTACTCCACACTACGTGGCCGTCCGCGATGGCCAGTTTCCGCACCGCGCCATCGGGTGCGGCGGCGTAGATATGCCGCCGGTCCGGATCGGCCACGGGAGTGCTGTTGGTAATCTGCGCCGTATCTGCCCAGACGGCGAAGCCGGACGGCGTATACTCCCATCGGATCGTGCCGCTATCGGCATCGATGGCGATCGTCTTTCCATAGCTGGTGGTCACGAAAAACACGTCGTGGTTCGAACCGTTCACCGGGACGCCGTGAAGGTAGATCGCCGATGCGTCCACGGTTCCATCCAGAGCAACCTGCCGCCGCGTCAGAGCCCCGGCATTCGCCGCGGTGATGCCAGTCGCACCGGGAAACGCTCCGGAGCTCGCCGCATTCCACCCGAATTGCGGCCAATCCCTCACCGGCTCACGACGGGGTGCCCTCTGCCCTCCGGTTTGCAGCGTCAGAACGACCGGCAAAACCAGCAGCCAGGGCAGGACTCGCCGCAAGACCGCAAACGTGCCGGGCATGGCTCAATCATACGCCGGTAGACTCTTTACCGGTCCGGCGCCTCTGTGCGAAAACACCCTCGCGGCTATCCACCGAAGAGATCGTTGTGTTGTTCCCCCGGAAAGCTTACGCTTTCTAATGCCGCATTGGTTGGTTGTCGCGTTGTTCGCCGCCCTGGTGGCTGCCCTGGTTGTAATCGTCCGATGGGAATTCTCGCGTGTTCGAAACGGGCCGCGCTCCATGTCCGGAGCCGTCAAGCGGTATCTGGAAACGGAGCGCGTCGCGCCCCAACCGAAGGCCCCAAGCGAAGTCAAGCGTGGTTTCGACGCCTGGGATTGATTCGCCTGACGCCCTCGCCAGGATTGCCCCGGCGCGAACATACTACTCCGCTTTACCCCGGACACTACTACTTCAAGTGGATGGAACGCCGCGCCGGCCGGCTCTACCATTGGGAATGACCCCCTTTCGGATATTTGTTTTCAGGCTCTTTGAACAACGTCGGCTCCGTGATTGGTTCTATACCGTAGCGTTTCTTATATTTGTTCCCGTCGGGTACCGCTTCGCAGCGCTCGCCTGGCGGTATGGCTCCTGGATCGATAAGCCCCTGGCCGTGATCGCCGGCGCTTTCATTGGTATTACGACTGTCGTTACCCTGCTGCGATTCTGGAACGTACCTCCTCAGCAGGTGGTCACTCCGGCCGTCACCGCGGTCCCTGCCGCTTCCAAACCGGTCAACTCCGCGGTTGACGATTACCTGGCTGCCACACGCCGCCGCGCAGCGGAAAATCGCGCCATGGCAACGGGCGCGGGGGCTCTCGGTTCCACCATGGGCAACAGTTGGTACCGGTAGGTTACGGACCTGCTCTCATTCCCACGGCTCGAAACAGATCCTCAGTGTGGAAGACCACGCCGTCTTTTATTACAATCCGCGGATTGCGAATATCGGAGATCGTGCGCGCCGGGTTTCCATCGAACAACGCCATGTCGGCGAGTTTTCCCGGCGTGATGCTGCCTCGCTCCTGAGCCACGCGGGCCACGCGAGCCGCTCCCATAGTCGCAATCCGTAGTACCTGTTCCGCGGGAATCCCCGCCTGCACCCACAGTTCGAGTTCGCGGTGCAGCATCAGGCCTTGAATGCCGTCGGTGCCGATCGCCAGAGGGACGCCGGTGCGGTACAGCCGCGCGGTCATGGCCAGCATCGCCTGAAAAGATGCGCGATAGATACGGTCCTCGTCGCCCGTGACCGGCAGACCTCCGGCGAATGCCTCGCGGCGCCGCTGCATGGGGAGCCGGTCGAGGATGGCCGCATAAGACGGGCTCACTGCGCCGGGGCGGGCGGTGTACTCGCCTTCGAACACCCCCAGCGTGGGATCGACGACGATCTGCTTCCCCTTGAGCTTGGCAATGAATTTCGTGACAGCGGCCGAGTTGGCGTCGAGTTCCGAGGCATGTTGTGCCGGCAGCGTCAGGCGGGCGCGGGTGTTGGTCTTCGACGCCTCCCCGGGCAGAAAATTCAGAAAGAAGAAGTTGATGTGCTGGAATTCGTCCACGCCCGCATCCACGAACTCATCGGCAATCATTCCCGCCGGCACGTGACCGCTGACGCGCATACCGTTCTGGTGGGCCGTGCGAACGATGTAGGGAACCAGCGCCGGCTTGATCGAGCTATAGATCTTGATCTGAATGTATCCGGCGGCCTTGTATTTTTCGATGGCCGCGCGAGCCTCCGCCTCCGTGTCCACCAGAACGTCGGTGGGCGCGGCGTACGGTCCGCGTCCATCCATGACGCCGGCCAGCACGACGCGCGGGCCAATCATCGCGCCGGCATCCATCTGCCGCTTCCATCGCAGAAGGCGATCCATATCGTTGCCCAGATCCCGAACGCTGGTCACGCCGCACGCGATGTTGAGCAGCCCTTCGTAAGCGTTGAAATGAACGTGCATATCGAAAAGGCCCGGCAGCAGCGTTTTGCCCGAGCCTTCGATCGCTTCCGTACCCCCGGGCAGAGGGGCGCCGGAATCGGCCGCCACCGATTGAATACGATTCCCGTTCACAATGACGATCTGGTTCTCCCGCACGGCGGCGCTTTCGGAATCGAACACGCGAACGTGCCGGATGGCCAGCGCGCCCGCCGGTCTGTGGCCCAGAAGCCTGGCCAGTTCGCCGGAGCGTCTTTCGCCCGCCTCCCGCTCAGCCGCCGCGAGTTTAGGCAACGCATCCTCGAACCCTTCGCGAATGGTCGCGAAGTCGTCGGCGCCGGCGAAGAATTCGTTGTGCTCGTCGAGCCAGACCGCCTCCGGCGTAAAATCCAGCCCGCCGATGCAGTACATGCTGACGCGCTGCCCTTTCAGTTCCACCGAGGGGCCGTGCTCCAGAGTCGCCTCCCCGCCCGGCAGCAGGCGCATGGACGTTTTCCGCGCTTGCAGCATCGCGCGTGCCAGCCATGCCATCTGCGCCGCCGGTCCGTTCGCGGCAACGTACCATCCCGGCGATTTCGATTCGCCGGATTCGGCCCGGCTCTTCCACCGGACGGCCTCCGCGGTTGCGGTGAATTGCTCGTCCACCGGAGTGTGGTTGTAATCCTGGCCGGTCAGTGTAATCGATACCGGCATCAGGTCGCCGTCGAACGCGTAACGGCCCTCGATCTCCGGCCCGCGCCCGCGATCGTTGTAAGAGTAGGCCACCCGAACCGAGCCATCGGCGTTGCGTGTGTGGGTCTCGTGACCGGCCGTTCTTCCGGCCACCACAATGCTGTACCGGCTCTCCTGGCCGGCGAGGCATAACGCGGAGATGACCAGGGCGAGCGCGAATCGAAGCATGTCCGCATTATAGTCTCGGACGGAATTCCGCTAAAATCCTAGGATCATGCAGACCTCCCTGCCCACTCGCCGGATCGCCTTGAAAGCCGCCGCGGCTGCCGTTGCGGCGCCCTTCTTCAATCGCCATCGCTATGCCTTGGGGGCGCAATCCGCGCCGGAGTATTCGGAAAGGGCGGTGCGGCTGGTGCGCGAGTCTCTGGTGATCGACATGCTCAACCAGTTTCTCTATCGCCGCGACATGCAGCCGAAACTGCGCGAGTGGTTCAGCCGGCCGGGCGCATTCACGCAGGCCGATTTCGAACGCTTCCGCGGCACCGGCATCCATGCGGCCAGCTTTGGAGAGGGCGCCGACAGCTACGAATCCGGCCTGGTGCTGTTCGCCCGCTGGAACAGCTTCCTGGCCGCGTATCCGGACTGGCTGCTGCGCATCGGTACGGCCGCCGATTTCCTGCGCGCGAAAACATCGGGCCGGTACGGAATTCTGTTCGGAATGCAAAACTCGGCGCATTTCCGGACTCCCGACGACGTTGACATCTTTTACGGCCTGGGTCAGCGGTCGGGCCAGTTGACTTACAATTTCCGCACCCTGAGCGGCAACGGCGCCTTCGAGCGGCACGACGACGGCATCAGCGAGTTCGGCGTGGCCGTCATCGAGCGCATGAACCGCGTGGGCATGGCGGTGGATTGCGGGCATTCCGGAGATCGCACCATGCTGGAGGCCTTCGAGCTATCGAAGAAACCGGTGATCATCTCGCACGGCAACTGCCGCGCCCTGTATCCCGGCTATCCCCGCTGCGTCACCGATGAGGCCATCAAGGCCATGGCCAAGACAGGCGGCGTGATCGGCATCAACTTCATCAGCTCCATGGTGAAAGCGCACGAACCGACCACCGTGGACGACGTGATCGATCACTTCGACCACGTGCGCGACCTGGTGGGCGTGGAACATGTGGGCGTCGGCAGCGACATGGGGATCGAGAGCAACGACTTCATGCCCGCGGATCAGTTGGCCAAGATGATGGCCGGGATGAATCCCAAGTACCGCGTGCATCGCCGCGAAGCGGTAGCACACCTGGACCATCCCCAGCGAATGTACGATCTGACCGAAGGCTTCATCCGGCGGAAATATACCGACGAGCAGGTCCGCTTGATCCTGGGCGAGAACTGGCGCCGCACCCTTACGGCGATCTGGGCTTAGGCCTGGCCGAAGGCCCGAACTGGCGCCGGCGGCTGAAGCCATCCGGTGGCAAGCCCGGTATAAGATGAGGACGTGAAGCTTCCAGTGAACCCACCGGTGCTGCCCATGCTGGCCAAGCGAGTGGATGAACTGCCGGCCGAGGGCAAGTGGATCTTTGAGCCGAAATGGGACGGCTTTCGGGCGCTGGTTTTCCGGGACGGCGACGAGCTTGAAATCCAAAGCCGGGAAGAAAAGCCGCTGAACCGCTATTTTCCTGAAATCGTAGACGCACTCAAGTCGCAATTACCTTCGCGCGCCGTGCTCGATGGGGAAATCGTGATCGCGCGTGGGAGCGTGCTCGATTTTGAGGCGCTTCAACTGCGGCTGCATCCGGCGGCATCGCGAGTCAAAACGCTATCCAAACAGACGCCGGCTTCGATTGTGTTCTTCGACTTGCTTTCGGGTAGTGAGCGGGATTTGCGGAATACGCCTTTCGAATCACGACGGACGATGCTTGAAGACATCCTTCGGGACGCGGCGCCTCCGGTTTACATTACGCCCGCGACCCAGGAACGGTCCATCGCCTTGGACTGGTTCCGGCGATTCGAAGGAGCAGGGCTGGATGGCGTGATGGCCAAGCCGGCTTCCGGAACCTATGAACCGGACAAGCGGGTCATGCTCAAGGTGAAGCACGAGCGCGAGTGCGATTGCGTCGTAGCGGGATTTCGCTGGTACAAGGGCGCGGAGAACCAAGCGGTCGGGTCGCTGCTGCTTGGGCTTTATGATCAAGCGGGTATGCTGCAGCACGTGGGTGTGTGCGCGAGTTTCACCGCCGAGAAGAGAAGGGAACTGCTGCACCTTCTGGCGCCATATCGCACGAACGCACTGGACAATCACCCGTGGAGGGAGTGGGTTGGCCATCTGACGGCGGATGGAGAAACGGGAGGCCGCGTGCCGGGGGCGCAGAGCCGCTGGAGCCGCGGCAAGGATCTTTCCTGGGAGCCGCTGAAAGCGGAGCTGGTGGTGGAAGTGGCGTACGAGCACATGCAGGGTTCGCGGTTCCGTCACATGGCGCATTTCCGCAGGTGGCGAACGGATAAGAGACCGAAAGACTGCACGTATGCACAGTTGGAAGTCGTGCCGCCGCACGAACTGGCTACGATTTTCGCAGCCGCGCGGTGAGTGTTCAGAGGGCCTCTCAGGTGGCCTTCTTAGAGCGATGGGCGGCGCGCAATTCGCGCCACTCGCGGGTGGGGTCGTCATCGGGATCGGGCGTTTCCTGGCTCGGCCGGATGTCTTCCGGGACGTGGCGCAGGTTGATGCGAATCCGCGTCCACGTGGAGGAGCGGCCGCGCATGGAGTCAACCAGGACATCGTCCACAGCGAGATATGCGGCGGGGGCGGGGTATTTGGCTTTCCAGCGTTCGAGGCCGGCCAGGGCGGCGTCGCGGTCGGGCGAATTGGCGACAGTGATGAGAGGTATTTTCGCGCGCGGCTTCGAGGCAGAGCGAGCGCGTGAGGGTGCGACTCGCGGCGCTTCTCCCTCCGCGCGGCGAAAGTGAGGCGGCCAAGGGGCATCGGCAAGGCCGTCGGCTTCATCTTTGGCAGCGAGTTCCATGAGCTTTTCAAGCGAACCAGGGTGGCGGTCCATGTCGGCATGCGGGTTGCCGGTGGTCGCGAAGCGCTGGGGCACCGTGAAGAGGGTGAAGTCGGCGGGGTCGCAGTCCGGAACCTCGCGCCAGTCGAGGGGTGTGGAAACGCGAGCGTCGGGGACCGGGCGGACGGAGTAGGCGGAGCAGGTGGTGCGGTCCTTGGCGTTCTGGTTGTAGTCGAGGAAAACGCCGTGCCGCTCCTCTTTCCACCACTTGGAACTGGCGATGTCAGGCCGGCGGCGTTCCACGGCGCGCGAGAGCGCCACTGCGGCGCGGCGCACTTCGGCGAAGGTCCACTTGGGCTGGATGCGGACGTTGATGTGCATGCCGCGGGAACCACTGGTTTTCGGCCAGCCCTGGAGGCTCATCTCGGAAAGCAGGGCTTTGACTTCCAGCGCGACCGTGCGGACCTGATCCCAGGGAACGCCAGGCCCCGGATCCAGGTCCACGCGGAGTTCGTCAGGATGGTCAAGATCCCGCGACCGGACGGGGTGCGGATGGAGTTCGATGCAGCCCAGGTTCACTATCCAGGCCAGGCCGGCAGCATCATCGATAACCACCTCTTCCGCGGTGCGGCCGGAGGGGAATGACAAAACCACGGTGCGGAGCCAGGACGGGCGGTCCTTCGGCGCGCGCTTTTGATAAAACGCTTCGCGTTCGGCCCCATCGACGAAACGCTTCAGCACGATGGGCCGGTCGGCGATGCCGGCCAGGGCGCCGGAGGCTACCGAGAGGTAGTAACGCACCAGTTCGAGTTTGGAAACCTTCGCCTGTCTGGAAAAATACAGCTTATCCGGATGGGTAATGCGGACCTCGCGCCCATCGACCGTCAGGACTTCGAGAGTGTCCGGTGTCTCCACAAAAAACAGGCTACCTCATCGAGCGGCGGCAGACCACTCTGTTGGCAGCATGTCTGTATTGGCATGTAGTGTGCGATGAAGAAACCCGCGTGGCTTTGGGCGATAATTGACATCGATGAAGAGGACGGAATTGCTGCGATTTAACGGCGCTATGGAGCGGGATCCGGCCATCGATGCGTGGATGAAAGAGCATGCCGGTGAATTGGGATCCATCGCGCATCAATGGTTTGAACTGATGCGAAACTGCGGCGACGAAGTCCGGGAGCTTTTGCATGACGGCTGTCCGGTTGCATGCTTCGGAGATGTGCCCTTCGCCTATGTCAATGTATTCACTTCGCACGTCAACGTGGGATTCTTTCAAGGCGCATCGCTGCCGGACCCGGCTCACTTGTTACAAGGCGACGGTAAGTACATGCGCCATGTGAAACTGAAACCCGGAACGGCCCTGAACGCAGCAGCTCTAAGCAGGCTCATCGATACGGCGTACTCGGATATAAAGGCGCGCGTCGAAAACGGCTAATTTGCGCTGGCCCTAAACCCAATCCAGCGAGAATCGCGCGAACGTGAGCTTTTCGTAGGGATTCTTCTCGCCGCGTTCGTACAGCACTCCGATCGTGCCGTCGCGCAGCACGATTACGGTGGAATACGCGGCCGGTCCGGGGTGAAGCGTGCGCTCCCGCGGCCAGGTGCGGCCGCCATCGGCACTCACCTTGACGGTCAGATTCTCGCGCCGCGTGCTCGCCGCATTGGTGAAGATGACCACGTCGCGCCCTTTCGCCCGGTAACGCGCGATGCCGGCGTTGCAGCCCGGGTCTACCAGGGCGGCGTCGTGCTCTGGAGGACCGAACGTTACGCCGCCGTCGCTGGAGCGCGCCACGATGCGCGACTTCCCGTCCCGCATGTTCTGTAATACGATTCCGCCGGCCAGTTCCACCGCTTTGCTCTCGTCGCTCCCCGGCGCGATGGCGGGCCCGATCTTCCAATTCTTGCCGCCATCGTCAGAGTAGGCATTGCGCGAAGCCACCTGCCGATTCGCGTCGCGCACCACCATGGGGACCAGGTAGCGCCCGGTCGAGGTCTGGCAGTGCGTTCCCGAAGTAGCGAACATGGCCTCCCAGGAAGGATCCTTCACCTGCGGCGTAAAGTCCATGGGCTGCGACCAGCGCTCGCCATCGTCATCGCTCCAGATGGCGTGGAACTGAAAGGTGCCCGGTCCGGTGACCGCGCCCGGCTTGGCCGAAGAGAAGCCGATCCCCGGCGGGCCGTAGCTATGAAAGCACCAGATCCGTCCGCTCTTGCGGTCCAGTAGCAGCGATGCGTCACCCACTCCGCCTTCGCCCACGGCGCGAACGGTGCGCACCGCCGACCAGGTTCGGCCACGGTCGGAACTCCGGCGCATCACCAGTGAAATGCGCGCCGGCATGTCGCTCCCGCTGTCGTGGCGGGCATCCACGACGGCCAGCAAGGTGCCCTTAAGCGTCTCCAGCAGCGCGGGAATGCGATAGGTGTGAACGCCGCTGTCTCCGGCGTGGAACAGATCCACCTGATCGACCAGAGGCGCTTTCGCCCGCAACTGGAACGGGGCCGCGGCCAGCAGCAGGAGAAGCCGTCGTTGCATACGACGATTATAGGGGTGGGACCGTCAAGCGCACGCTGCAACCGCGTGCTCCCGGCTGGGATGGGAAGGGGAAACTCGCGCTTGACCCTCATGCGCCCGGCGCCGGCGCCGGACCTGCTGATGCCAAATATGCGCCCGCCACTCCTTCCAACTCCTCCGGCGATGGACCCCCGCCATTACCGCGACGGCGAGTGAGAGCATCCTCCCTGTTTTAAGACCTTCGGGTATTTTAGCAATCGGACACACCCTCGTTGCCAGCGCACCCCGCTACCGTATACACTGGCGTTGCCTATGGCACCCAGCGACGTTCACCTCGACCGAAGTTTTTTCGGCCACCCGCGCGGCCTCGCCACACTGTTCTTCACTGAAATGTGGGAACGCTTCAGCTACTACGGGATGCGCGCCATCCTGATCTACTTCCTGACGGACACCATCGCCAAGGGAGGGTTGGGGTTCGCCGATTCGAAGGCCGGCGCGGTATACGGGCTCTACACGTCCATGGTGTACCTGCTGTGTCTGGGCGGCGGCTGGGTGGCCGACCGCATCACCGGACGCCGGCGCGCGGTGCTCATCGGCGGCATTCTCATCTCGGCGGGCGAGTTCTGTCTGGCCACGCCGGGCGTTCTCTTTTTCTACGTGGGGCTGGCGCTGCTGATGATGGGCACCGGGATGCTGAAGGGCAACGTGAGCGTGATTGTGGGGCAGTTGTATGGCAAGGATGACCCGCGCCGCGACTCCGGCTTTTCCATCTTTTATATGGGCATCAATATCGGCGCGCTTATTTCGCCGCTGATCTGCGGCTGGGTGGGCCACACCTATGGCTGGCGGTGGGGCTTCGGCATCGCGGGAGCCGGCATGCTGCTGGGCCTCATCCAATACGTGATGGGCGGGAAACATCTGGGCTCGGCGGGCCTGCATCTGCCCAGCACCGGCGATCCGGAGGCGGACCGCCGGCAGAAGCGCAACGCGATTGTGGCGGTGGGCTGCGCGCTGGGCGTGTTGGGCCTGCTGGCTCTGCTAGGTCTTTTGGGGGTGATCCAGATGACCGCCGAAGCCATCGCCGATGCGGAAGGATGGGCGCTTTTCGGGGTGGTGGTGGTGGTTTTTTCCTGGCTGCTGTTTCTGCCCGGCTGGACACCGGTGGAGCGGAAACGGTCGGCGGCGGTGCTGGTGTTGTTCGTGGCGTCCGCGCTATTCTGGGCCTCCTTCGAGCAGGCGGGTTCTTCTCTCAGCCTGTTCGCCGAGCGCAACACCCATCGCAGCATGTTCGGCTACGACTATCCGGCCAGTTGGTTCCAGACGGTGCAGCCCGTTTTCGTGATTGTGTTCGCGCCGGTTTTCGCGTGGTTATGGCTGGCGCTCAAGCGGCGCGAGCCTTCCAGTCCCACCAAGTTCGCGCTCGGACTGCTATTCGCAGGCTTGGCTTTCGCCATTCTGGTGCCGCCGGCCCTCATGGCGTCTAAGGGCGCGGAGGTGGCGCAATGGTGGCTGGTGGGCACCTATTTCCTGCAGACCATGGGCGAGCTTTGCCTGAGCCCGGTGGGTTTGAGCGCCATGACCAAACTCGCGCCCGATCGCGCCGCCGGTTTCATGATGGGGATCTGGTTCCTCTCCACCAGCATCGGCAACTGGATGGCCGGCAAGGCCGCATCGCTCTATAGCTCCATGCCCATCCCCACGCTGTTCGGTTCGGTGGCGGCTTTCACCATCGGCGCCGCCGTCGTGATGGCGCTGATGATCCGGCCGACTGTGCGGCTGATGTCGGGAGTAAAGTAAGAGCGGCCGCGCTGCGAGTCCTATAAACCTTCCCACGCGAAGGCGGAGAATTTGCGGATGGTCTGGAAGCCAACCCGCTGGTACAGGGTCACGGCATCTTCATTGCAACTGGTTACCGTGAGACTGGCCGACCGGCAGCCCACCTCGCGCAGTGTCAACAGGGAACGCCGCAGCAGCGCGTGGCCAATGCCCGTACCGCGCACCTGCGGGGAAACGCAGATCTGGGTAATATGCCCGCAATCCTGCGATACCAGACTGGCCAGCGAGATGCCGCAGATCCGTCCCGTGGACAGCCTCAAACGCGGCATACGACGCGGTCCGGAAGAATGTGCCGCAGCCCGGGTATTCCACGATATTGTGCAGGAAGCGGCGGGCGCCCATGGCGTTGCGATACTGATCGTTGATGCGGCTATCGACGTGACCGGCGTAGGCATAGGCGATCAACTGCGCGGCATCGTCCTGGTAGAGGTCGCTCCAGCGCTCGATGTACATGGGGCGGCGCACGCGGCCTTCGGTCAGGCTTGCGTCCGGCAGGGAGACGCGCATGAAATTGCGGTCAAAGACGGCCGCCACATCGGCGCGCGGAAGCACGCGGCGCGGGTTGTAGCTCAGCATCATCAATTGGGATTCCACGCGATGCACGTGCGTGTTGCGCGTGATGGCGTCCATGGCGGACTCAAGCAACAGGTTCTCGCGGTCGCGCGTACGCACGGCATGACGCACGTAGAGGTCCCCCACCAGGCCCTTGCCCTCTTCCAGCACGTAGTAGAGGTACCCGGTGACCTCGCCGTGCTCCACCAGGGCGGCGCCGTTCAGCGCGCGCAGATCCACAAAGCGGCGAACCAGGTCGGCGGACTTGTCGAAGTCCCAATCCAGTTCGGTCCGCCACGCAGCGGTCTCCTCTTGTAGTACGGGCTCCAGTTCAGGAGCGCCCACGCTCCGCAGATCCACAATCTGTGGCGTGCCCATCAGGGCGGGATTGAGCCGTGCGGCCATCCAGGTGCCTGCTATTGTATCGCGTACATCGCCGCGTAACCCAGTTGCTGCGTGACGAAATCGTGCGGATACGACATGGAGACCTTTCCGCCGACGGACTGAAGGTCGGCGTTTACGCCGCACCAGTAGCCGGGCAGGTTCAGTTTCTGATAGCGCGCCACCACCTGGTCCCGCAGTTTCGGGTCGAAGTGGACGCCGTATCGATCCACCAGCGCCTTGATGGCCGCATAATCGCCCTCGGCTTTGATGCGCATCAATTCGGCCAGCAGCATGCCTACGCCCTGGCGCATCTTGTCGAAGTCCTTGAGCGCGAGGTAGGTCTTGCCGTTTCGTTCCACGGTGGCGATGGCGCCGGTCTTATCCTTGATGTAATTGACGATCAACTGGCGATTGCGCTGGTGATCCTCCTCGATGGTATCGCCCTTGGGGATGCGATAAAGCTGCGTCAGCACAGTGCGCACCGCGGCGTAGTACATCGCTTTGGCCACTTCCGGACTGGACACCAGACCCAGTTGCCGCAGTTTGGGGTCGGTGATGTTCCACAGCGCCATCAGGTCGGCACGGGCCTCTTCCAGGGTGGAGGAGTATTCTTTCAGATACCCTTCGGCTCCGGATCTGTTGCAGGCGCGGGCTCAGTTTCCCGCTGCCGTGGCCAATCACTTCGTGCAGGCCGGTCATCATGTCCGACGCCTCTTCGCCGTATTTTTTGGTGACGGCGATCTCTTCGGGCGAGGCGGCGAATTCGTCCAGCACGCCGAAGCCCTGGGCTTCCTGGAGGGTCCGCGAACTGCCCGTAAAAAGGAAGCTCTTGCTGCCGTACTTTTCGCGGATTTCGTTTTCGTTCGGCAAGTTGTCACCCACTATGGTCACTTGAAAATCGCCGGTCTCGATGACCGTCTCCACAGCCTTTGCCAGCGGTGGTTTCACGCCCTGCTTCTTGTATTGCGGCAGCCACGGCGCGCGGTCTTCGAAATACTGGGCATTCTGCGCCAGCTTGACCATCAGGCTGTTCAGCTTCTGATCGGTGATACTGACGAAGCTCTGCGAAGTGGCCTTGGCGGCGCGCGCATCCCGGTACACCTCGATGAAGCCGTTGGCGAAATCCACGCTGGGATTGTTCTGCACCCAGGCGATGCCGAACTGAATCCAATCGGCGGGGTCGCCGGTCTGGTAATAGCGGATGAGGCCGGCGATCACCTTGTCCTGGCCGGGTTCGGCATATTTCCGCGCCTCCTCCAGGAATCCGTTAGCCTTGCGCAGGAACTCTGCGTACATGCCGGGCGGCACCTTCCCATCGGGTGTGCCGGCGCGGTAGACCTCTTCCACCAGTTTCCCATCCTTGCCTTTCACCAGGCGCGAATTCACCGGGTGGGCTTCATGGAAGTTGGCGACGTCTTTCATGCTGACGTTCAAGTAGAAATTGTTGGCGCTGGATTGCAGAATATCCTTGCCCCCCTGCGGGCTCTTGGCGGTGATCATGGGCTCGAAGTTCGGGTCGAAGAGCGAGGGCCGGAGTTCTTCCAATTCGCGATCCAGGTCCGCCTGGTTCCTGATGGCCGGAGTGCCGTAGGGCGTGCCTTTGAAGCGGCCCGCCTTCAACGCCTGCGTGGCGGCCGCTTGGAGCTGATCGAAGGTGAACTCGGGCATAAACTTCTGCGCCGTCATTTCATTGTGATTCCCCCGATTGGCCCAGAACAGCTTGGTGAAATTGAGAATCTGCATCCGCCCGTCCGGGCGGCAGTTTCACCAGCGCTTCCAGCAGGCGCTTCTGGCGCAGGCCGAAGCGCGAGTTCTGATCGTAGTTGATGGGGTCGATGGCGATGGAAGCCTGGCTCAGGTAAAACGCCAGCGATTGTTGCCGCGGCGAAAGAGCCTTGAAGCTTTCGGCCTGTAATTGCACAAAGCCGGTAGTCCCGACCCGGTCCACCAGCGCCTGGCCATCGGCGCCCACAGCCACGCCGGCAAATAGGAAAATCAGGGCGATGCGCAAGTTCATGTCCTCTATTCCATTATGGTAGCCCCACCGCGTTAGAATACATCCATGTTTCTCCGTTTCGCCTCTCTTTGTGGCTTAGTGTATCTGTTGGCCGTCTCCGCGCCCGCGCAGACGAAGCGACCCCTGAATCATCACGATTACGATGGCTGGCGGGCCATCGCCGGCCAGCACCTGTCCCCCGACGGAAAGTTTCTGGCCTATGCGGTGTTTCCGGAGGAGGGCGATGGCGAGGTGATCGTCCGCAGCCTGGTGACCGGGAAGGAGACGCGCTACCCGGCGGGCGCGCGGCCCGCTCCGGCCACTGCTTCCGAAGAGGCTCCGGCGGCCGAGGCGCGCGGCGCTACCATCCTTTTCTCTTCCGACAGCCGGACGGTGGTGTTTTCCACTTTCCCCGCGAAAGCCGACACGGACAAGGCGAAAAAGGATAAGAAGCCGGCCGGCCAGATGCCCAAGGACGGCATGGTGATCGTGGACCTGGCCAGCCGGACAGGCCACACCCGTGGCGCGCGTGAAGCGATTCGCGATGCCCGAAAATGCCGCTGGCTACCTGGCGTATCTGCGCGAGGCTCCCGAGGGATCCGACGCCGGCGCAACGGGCGCCGCCACGCGGCAATGGCGATAGCCGACCAGCAGGGCGGACGGGGAGGTCGCGGCGGCGCCGGTGGAGGCGCGGGACGCGGCGCGCGCCCCGAGTTCGGCACCGACCTGGTGCTCCGCAACCTGGGCGATTCCACCGAGCGCAGCTTTCCCGACGTGGTGGAGTTCTCGTTCACCGAACGATGGCAGGCAGCTGGTCTACGCCGTCTCGGCGCACGACAGTTCTAAGAATGGCGTCTTCGCCGCGCGTCCGGGTTCGTCCGATGCGCCTGCCGCGCTGCTGGCCGGCAAGGGCAAGTACCTCAAGCTGACCTGGGATGAGAAGCAGACGCGAACTCGCCTTCCTGAGCGACCGCGACGATGCCGGCGCCAAGCAGCCCAAGTGGAAGCTCTACCGGTGGGACCGCCAGTCGCCTGCCGCGGCGGAACTGGTCTCGGACGCCACGCCCGGGCTTCCGCCGGAATTCGCGATCAGCGATAAGGGCAACCTGAGTTTCTCCAAGGACGGCACGCGGCTCTTCTTCGGCGTGCGCCGCCGGCCCCGAGAAGAAGCCCGATGCGCCGCCGATGCCTCCGCCGACGACAAGGCCGTGGTGGACCTGTGGTCGTACAAGGACGACTACATCCAGCCCATTCAGAAGGTGCGGGCCGCGCGCGACCGCGACCGCACCTTCACGGCTGCCTACCTGATTCCCGAGCACAAGCTGGTGCAACTCGCCGACGCCGAACTCGAGACGCGTGACGCCTTCGGAGAACGCCGCAGTGGGTGCTGGGCACCGACGATCGCGCGTACCGCCGGCATGCAGGATTACGACGAACGGTACAGCGACGCCTACCTGGTGGACGGCGCTACCGGCGCGCGCAAGCTGATCTCGACGAAGAGCGCGCGGACAGCTGAGCTTGGTCGCCCTCCGGCCGCTATCTGCTGTCCTTCGACGGCAAGGATTGGAACACCATCTCGGTGCCCGACGGCAAGACGGTCAACCTGACGGCCAACCTGCCGGTGAAATTCTGGAACGAAGAGACCGACACGCCGAGCACCCCGGGCGCTTACGGCCAGGCGGGCTGGACGAAGGACGGCAAGAGCGGTGCTGCTCTACGACCAGTACGACATCTGGCGGGTGGCGCCGGACGGCTCCGGCGCGAAGAACATCACCGCCGGATACGGCCGGGCGCACAATCTGCGATTGCGCTAGTGCGCACCGAGACCGATCCGCGCGACCGCTGGATCGATCCGTCGAAGCCCCTGCTGCTGCAGGCCGAGAACCTGAAGACGTGGGAAAGCGGCTTCTTCCGCGGCTCCCTGGAAGGCGGCGAGCCGAAGCAACTGGTGATGGCCGACAAGAGTTTCTCGCGCGCCGGTGAAGGCCAAGGATGCCGACGTCTACCTGCTGACCGAGCAGACCTTCAACGAGTTTCCCGACCTGCGTGACCACCGACGGCAGCTTCAAGGAACTGCGCAAGGTGAGCGACGCCAATCCGCAGAAGGCGCAGCTGCTACTGGGGAACCGGCGAGGTGGTGCAGTTCAAGAACGCCGACGGCGTGCCGCTGACGGCGGCGCTCTACAAGCCGGAGAACTTCGATCCGCACGAAGAAGTACCCGATGATGGTGTACATCTACGAGAAGCTGACCCAGAACGTGAATCACTTCGTGAATCCGGCGCCCGGCCACTCCATCAACATGAGCTACTACGTCAGCAACGGGTACCTGGTGCTGACGCCGGACATCGTCTACACCGTGGGCTATCCGGGCCAGAGCGCGCTCAAGTGCGTGCTGCCGGCGATGCAGGCGGTGGTGGACAAGGGTATCGTGGACGAAAAGGCCATCGGCATTCAGGGCCACAGTTGGGGCGGCTACCAGATCGCCTACATGGTGACGCAGACCAACCGGTTCCGCGCCGTGGCAGCGGGCGCGCCGGTGGCCGACATGATCAGCGCGTACGACGGCATCCGCTGGGGCACCGGCATTCCGCGCCAGTTCCAATACGAGCGGACGCAGAGCCGCATCGGCGGATCGATCTGGCAGTACCCCACGCGCTTCATCGAGAACTCGCCGATCTTCTGGGCGGACCGCGTGCAGACGCCGGTCATGATTCTGCAGAACGACGGCGGACGACGCGGTGCCGTGGTATCAGGGCATCGAGTACTTCCTGGCGTTGCGCCGCCTGGGCAAGGAAGTCTACCTGTTCAACTACAACGGCGAGCCGCACGGCATTCGCAAACGGCCCAACCAGAAGGATTACACGATCCGCATGCAGCAGTACTTCGATCACTATCTGAAGGGCGCGCCGGCGCCCGATTGGATGGAGAAGGGCGTGCCGTATCTGGAGCGCGACAAGACCGAGTTACAGCACCTCACTGGCGGCCAGCAGTAGCGGCTTCCAGTTGCTTATCGAGCTTGTCGAGCGCGGCTTCCAGAGCATCGCGCTTGGCCTGCTCGGTGCGGAGCTGAGACTCGGCGTCGATCTGCTTGGATTGCGCATCCTGCAACTGCGGGGTCCAGTTTTCCATGTCCTTCTTTAAGTTGGCGATCATGTTCGGAAGGCGGGCCTTTTGGGTCGCGATCCTGCGTGCGGTTCAGTTCGTCCTGGAGGCCTGAATCTGGTCGGCATCGTTCTTAAAGCGTTGCTGAATGCCGGCGAGTTGGTTTCGGGCCTGGTCCGCCCGCTGGGTGGCGCGGGTCATGGCGGCGTCGGAGAGTTGCAGGCGGTAGAGCAGAATTTGCGTGCGCTGCATGGAGAGCGTGGTGGTTGCGAGGTCCTGGCGTAGTTGGCGCACTTCGTTCAGGAGTTGGACATCGGTGGAAGGCTGCGCCTGCATCCAGGCAGCGCAGCAAAGGAGGGCCGGCAGCAGCTTCATCTCTGCATTATGAAGATGCCGCATCACTGGCGCACGGTCGCGGCTTGCAGTTCCTTGTCCAGCTTGATCAGCGCGGCTTCCAGATCGTCGCGTTTGGCCTGCTCGGCGCGGAGTTGCGATTGAGTTTCGATTTGCCGGGTCTGGGCGTCCTGCTCGTCGGGGGCCCAGCTCTCCAACTCCCTCTTGAGCTGCGCCACGATTTCCGGGAGGCTTTCTTTTTGCGCCGGCTCCGGCGGCAGGTTCAGTCGAGACTCCAGGTTTTGAATCTGGTCGGCCCTGTTCTTGTGGCGTTGTTGAACGGCGATCAGGCGCGCGCTCGCCTGATCTGCGCGTTGAGTAGCGCGCGCCAGCGCTGCGTCCGCCAATTGCAGGCGGTAGAGCAGAATCTGCGTCCGCTGGACTGCAAGCCTGGTTCCTGCCAGGTCCTGGCGCAGTTGGCGCACTTCGTTCAGTAGTTGGACATCGGTGGAAGGCTGCGCCTGCATCCAGGCGGCGCAGCAAAGGAAGAGCAGCATCGGTTTCATCTCTGCAGTATAAAGTACTTTTCCATTTTGGGCGCTAAAATCAGGAATGGCATTTACAGGAATGCGCGTTCTGGCGCTGGAGAGCCGCCGCGCGGTGGAAATGGCGGAACTGATTCGCCGGCAGGGCGGCGAGCCGTTTGTGGCGCCGTCCATGCGGGAGGTTGCCATCGAAGAGCACGCCGGCGTGTTTCGGTTTGCCGAACGGCTGTTCGCCTCCGAGTTCCAGATGATGATCCTGCTGACCGGGGTAGGCACGCGCCAACTGAATCGCGTGCTGGCGGCGCGCTACGGAGAGACGGCATTCGCCGGTGCGCTGCGTAGAATCGCGGTGGTGGCGCGCGGGCCCAAGCCGGTCGCCGCGCTACGTGAGTTGGGCGTGACGCCCGCGGTGGTGGCTCCGGAGCCGAATACCTGGCGCGAACTGCTGCAGGCGATCGAAGGACGCTCCGAGCGACGCATGGCGCTGCAGGAATACGGGCGGAGCAACCCGGAACTGCTGGAGGCCCTGCGCGCCCGCGGAGGCGAGGTGGCCGTGGTGCGCGTCTACCAATATGGCCTGCCGGAGAATGCCGAACCCCTGCGCGAGGCGGCGCGCCGCTTGGCAGCGGGCGAGTTTCAGGTGGCGCTGTTTACGACCGCCGTGCAGATCGTGCATCTGGCGCAAATGGCGCGGGAGCAGGGGATCGAAGACGCGATGCTCCACGCGCTGCGGCAGTGTTTGACCGGCTCCATCGGCCCCACCACCAGCGAGGCGCTGGAAGAATTCGGCATCCAACCCACGCTGGAACCGAGCCATCCGAAGATGGGGATTCTGGTGAAGGAAGCGGCGGAGCGCGCGCACGGCTAAACTATAGCTGTGGCGCGACGCAACAAAAACATGCTGGTCCAGGTGGAGGAGTATGCGGCGCTCGCCCTCATGCTGCCCATTGCGACGTTCGTGGGATACGGAATCGGATACCTGCTGGACAGGCTGTTCGGCACCAGCTTCCTGAAGATTGTATTCCTGGTGCTGGGCATCGCTTCCGGATTCGTGCAGATCATCCGGCAGTTGAGCCGGGATTCGCGCGATGACGGAGCTTGAGGTCGGGCGCGCGCTGGCGCGCATCCGCAAGCTCATCGGCGCACTCAGCCTGGGCGGTGCGGTGGCGGCGTTCGCGTGGCGCGGATGGCCGGCGGGTGGCGGCTTTGCTTTGGGCGCGCTGGTTTCCTGGCTCAACTTCCGCTGGCTGCACCAGACCGTGGAGGGGCTGGCGGGGAAAGGCGTACCCAAGCGCCTGGCGTGGACTGCCGGGATGCGGTATCTACTTTTGGGTGGCGCCGCCTATGTTATATTGAGGTTTTCCAAAATCGACCGGGTAGCCGCACTTTCGGGTCTCTTTGTGACAGCCGCGGCGGTGATTGTGGAAATGATTTTCGAGTTGCGGAATGCACGGAACTGAACTCTGGCTCACTAAACTATTTAACGATCGCCTGGCCTCGCTGGGTAATTTCTTTCTGGGCTTGGTTAACATGCCTCCCCAGGCGCGGCCGTGGGTGAACCACATCACCATGCAGGTGCTGGTGGCGTTCCTCATTATTGTGATCTTTGCGTTGCTGCGGCCGCGGCTGTCCGCCGATCGTCCCGGCAAATTCCAGCATACTTTCGAGCTGATCTACGACTTCGTACGTGGCCAGGCGGACGAACAGGTGGGTCACGAAGCCCACCGCTACCTCGCTTTTTTTGGGACGATCTTCATATTTGTTCTATTCATGAACCTGATTGGCGTGGTCCCCGGTTTCGAATCGCCCACCATGAGCGCTCCGGTGCCCCTGGGCTGCGCCCTGGCCACCTTCTGCTATTACAACGTGGTGGGTGTGCAGGCCAACGGACTTCTCAGATACCTGGGCCATTTCGTGGGACCCATTCCGGCAATGGCGCCGTTGATGATACCCATCGAGATTGTCAGCCACCTGGCGCGCCCGCTTTCGCTCACCCTCCGTCTCTTCGCCAACATGTATGCGGGCGAGCAGGTGACCATGACCTTTCTGAGCCTGACTTACTTTCTGGTGCCGGCGATCTTTATGGGGTTACACGTATTTGTAGCCCTGCTGCAGGCTTATATCTTTATGCTGCTGACCATGCTGTATGTGGCCGGCTCTACCGCGCACGAACACTAATACCGGCTTTATGCCGCTCCTTCAGCGTGAGCCCGGCTGCAAGAGGATGACGGGAACCACCTCCTGGGAGCGATTTCTAAGGAGAGTACGATGACCAAGAAAGTAATGATTCTGTTGTTCCTGTTGCTGGCCGCCTGCACGCTGCTGAGCGCGCAGACTCCGGCCACCGGCGGGGGCGGAGCGGTCACTTGGCCGATTCCGGTTTCGCGAGGCCTTTCCATGGCATTCGCATCGGGCCTTTGCGGCTTGGCGCAAGCCAAGGCTATAGCGGCCTCGGTGGAAGGCATGGCCCGCAATCCGGGGGCTTCCGCGGCAATCCGTTTTGCACTTATTTTGGGCTTGATCCTGATCGAGTCACTGGCGCTTTACACCATGGTTATCGCCATTGTGTTCATGAGCTAACTGCCCGGAGGGCAGGCTCATAAGGCCTGCCCTTTCCTGCCTCGAACTTCCGCACCGTACCACCGGACCCCGAAGTCTAGTACCTTTGCCTGCCGATTGTTTGAGACGGTCTATTGACCCCAGCCCAGCTACCCTTTAGCATTTAGTAACATTCATGGAACAGCGAAGAACCAGGCGTTTCACACTCCAGCTTCCGCTCTCGATCACACGCGCTGGCGCTGAAAAAGTGGCCCTGATCGGCCTGACGAACAACATCAGTTCCAGCGGCGTGCTATTCACGACGGAACGCGAGCCCGACTTGGGCGGTCCCATAGAGTATGTGATCACTCTGAACTCCGACGGATCTCAGTCCGTAAACCTGCGCTGCATCGGTAAGGTGCTGCGCGCCGAGCGCGCATCCCGAAGCGCGGATATCTCAACGGGTTACCAGATCGCTGCCACTCTGGAGCGTTACGAGTTCATTCGCGACCGTTAGGATCGGACTTTGCGCTCTTCTTTGTCCCCGGCATCCGGCGGGCCTTATCCGTGCTAAAGTAGCAAAGAAAAGGCGAAGAAGCGCATGGACCTTTCGCTCGGATTCCCCGAATTTACCCAGGAACTTTCCGTCTCCTCGAACCCGTCGCTGGAAGCGGTGGTTTCGCGGTTTCGATCCCTCCACCAGCAGGCTGATTCTCCGGTGCGCGCCATCCATCACCAGGCGGCCACCGAAGGCTCGTTCACCGAGATGCCGGAGGCGGTGGATACCCGTCTTCGAAAAGCGCTGGAGGCGCGCGGCATTACCCGGCTCTACACCCATCAGGCCGACGCATTCGAACAGATCGCCGCCGGAAATAACGTCACCATAGTTACGCCGACCGCCAGCGGTAAGACCTGGTGCTACAACCTGCCGGTATTGAACCTGCTGTTGAGCGATGTGGGAGCGCGCGCCATGTACCTGTTTCCCACCAAGGCGCTGGCCGAAGATCAGCTTCACGAATTCAACGCCGCGGTGGAAGAAATGGGCTCGGACATTAAGGCTTTCACCTACGACGGCGATACCCCGCAGGACGCGCGCAAGGCCATCCGCCAGCGGGCTAACGTGGTCCTGACAAATCCGGACATGCTGCATTCCGGAATCCTGCCGCACCACACCAAGTGGGCCCGCTATTTCGAAAATCTGCGCTACGTGGTGATCGATGAGCTGCACTATTATCGCGGCGTTTACGGCAGCCACCTGGCCAACCTGCTGCGGCGGCTGGCGCGCATCTGCGAGTTTTACGGATCGCGGCCGCAGTTCATTTGCTGCTCTGCGACCATCGCCAATCCGCGCGAACTGGCCGAGGCGCTCACCGGCAAGAGCAGCGAACTGGTGGAAAGGAACGGCGCGCCGCGCGGGGAAAAGTATTTCATCTTTTACAATCCACCGGTGGTCAACCGGCAACTCGGCATCCGGCGCAGCTACATCAACGAGACCCGGCGGGTGGCGCTGGAATTCATCGAACGCAATCTGCAAACGCTGGTGTTCGCCAACAATCGCCTGGCCACGGAGGTGCTGGTCACCTATCTGAAAGACGCCTGCGACCGCAAGCCGATCCCCAGCGAAACCGTGCGCGGGTATCGCGGCGGATATCTTCCGCGCGAACGCCGCGAGATCGAGCGGCGTCTGCGCGAAGGGCAGATTCGCGCCGTGGTGGCGACCAACGCGCTCGAGTTGGGCATCGATATCGGGTCGCTGGATGCGGTGGTCATGGCGGGGTATCCGGGCACGATCGCCTCCACCTGGCAGCGCGCCGGGCGCGCGGGGCGGCGCAAAGGGACTTCCGCAAGCGTGCTGGTGGCTTCGAGCGCGCCCCTGGACCAGTACATCATCGAGCATCCCGACTATTTCTTCGACCGTTCGCCGGAGCACGCCTATATCAATCCCGACAACCTGGAGATTCTGCTGGCGCACTTGAAATGCGCGGCCTTCGAACTGCCCCTCCGCGAGGGGGAGAAGTTCGGGGCGCACGACCTGACCGAGATCTGCCACTTCCTGGAAGAGACCGGCTTCCTGCATCGCAGCGGCGGCGCCTGGCACTGGACCAGCGACACGTACCCGGCGGACGCCACCAGCCTGCGCTCGGTGACCAGCGATAACTTCGTGGTGATCGATATTACCGGCGAAGCCAACGTCATTGCCGACGTTTCTTTTCCCACCGCCCTCACCACCCTGCATGAAAAGGCCATCTACCTGCACGAAGCCCGCCAGTATCACGTGGAACGCTTCGATTACGACCAGCGCAAAGCCTACGTCAAAAGCGTGGATTGCGACTATTACACCGATGCCATCGATTACACCCAGGTGCAGGTGCTCCAGGAAGCCGAGGGCGAAGCCGTAGCCGGCGCCCGCCGCGCGCATGGCGATGTGCGGGTGAACCGGCAGATCGTGGGCTTTAAGAAGATCAAGTTCTACACCATGGAAAACGTCGGGGCCGGAAAGCTCAATATGCCGGGACAGGAAATGCACACCACCTCGTTCTGGCTGCATTTTCCAGCGCCATTTCTGGCCGGTCTGGGCGACTATACCCCCACGGAGCGGCAAAGCGGCATCAGCGGCTTGGGAAACGCTCTGCGCACGGTGGCATCGCTGCTTTTGATGTGCGATCCGCGCGATTTGGGAGTGGCGCTGAGCGAAGATGTGGAGGGCGTGCAAGTGTTCGAGCCGAACCTGTACCTGTATGACGCTTACCCCGGCGGCGTAGGCCTGAGCGCGCCTCTGTTCCGCCTGGCGCCGCGACTGCTGCAACACACGGCCGAACTGCTGCGAGCCTGCGCCTGCGATGCCGGGTGCCCCTCCTGCGTGGGTCCGGTGGGCGAGGTGGGGGAGCGCGGAAAAGAAGTAGCGCTCAGAATCTTGCTGGCTTTGGCGGCGTAGGTCAGGCGCCGGACAGAATGCGCTGGACCCGTTCGGCGTTTTCGCGGACTTCATCCTTGACGCGGGGGAACAGCCCGATGAACACGCCATCGTTGGGCTTGATACTTTCGAAGGCCGTGCGGAAGGCGCGTTCGGCGCCGCCGCCATCGATTCTGCCGGCCGCCATGATCTTGAACGCGAAGCAGGGCTTGCCGGTCTGGCGCATCGCTTTGTACATGCGCGGCGGGTCGCTGCGCAGGTAGAGGTCGCCCTGCATTTCCACAAGTTCGTCGTTGAGGACGTGCTTCCACTCCTCCACCGTGCGGGTGCGGTTGTAGACGCAGCCGGCGTAGAAGTCCACGTCCCAGCCTTCGTGTTCCACCTGTTCGAGGACTTCCGGCTTATGGGTGCCGACGCCGGTCACGACGCCGAGGTCGCGCACCTTCTTGCACCACTCCTTCACCGCGCCGAGAGTGCCGCTCTGCCAGGCTTTGTCGGTGTACTCGCCGTGATGGTACACGGCCAGCGGTTTGAGGGCCCGGCAGAGCGCGGTGGGGTCGCCGACGCCCTGCACGATAAGGTGCATCTTTCCACCCTCGGCCTGAAACCGTTCCAGGTCCTGGCGGGCGCGCGGCACATCCACCCAGTTGTGTGC
Source organism: uncultured Solibacteraceae bacterium (assembly GCA_963835555.1). Taxonomy (GTDB): domain Bacteria; phylum Acidobacteriota; class Terriglobia; order Bryobacterales; family Bryobacteraceae; genus Sulfopaludibacter. The sequence continues at coordinate 168,839 of CAWIGC010000008.1, forward strand.
GTTGATGCCAAACCGGTTGCACTGGTGGAGCACCTCGCACACGCGCTCCGGCGTGTAATACTCCTTCATCACCGTTGCCAGGATGCTGTTGTAGTGCGCAAAACCATAGAATGGATTGCACCCGGCAATCAGCCGGCTGATTGCGACGCCGCCGAATTTCATCTTCGGGACCTGTACGTCCGACGCCGCCGGCGCACCAGGCGGGAATCCGGCCGCGAGAGCGGCGGCCTGGAGAAATGTCCTGCGTGTATCCAACATAGCAATACCAGCCAAACAGACCTTAATTGCATTTGTAGTGGATCGCGGGGCGGCCGTCAAGCGGCGGCTCCCGCGCTTACTTCAAGCCGGCGGGAATTTCGATGGGCTTGCCGGGCATAATGGCGCCGGCGTTGTTCTTTTTGAGCATGTCGTTGATCTCCGGGATCTGCTTTTCGACGAACCGGTTCACCTCGGCCATGTTGGTCAGGAATTCGGCGCGCAGTTCGTTGAAGTGCTCGATCTGGTAGGGTGTCGGCGCGTCCAGCACGCGGTCAATGGAATTGAGCAGCGCGTTCAACCGGTCCACCAGCCGCGGGCCCATGCTGTATCCCGGAATATCCGCGGGGCGCGCCAGTTTCAGCTCCATGGTGGAGAGCTGCTGCATGCGCTCGGTAATCAGCGCGGCGAGCACTCGTCGTCGCCTGCGGGTCGAGCGCGCGAACGGTCTTTTCGGCGGTATCGAGCTGGGTTTTGTAACTGTCGATGCCGCGCAGTGCGTCGTTGACTCCGGACTGCATGTCGCGCAGTTTCAGGTTGATTTCGAGCTGCGTGCGAAGCGCTTCGCCAGCCACCGGGATGGTGGGATCCAGCTTGACCTCCAGTTCGCGCGTGAGCGTTTTCCCGCCGGCGGTCAGCCGTACCGTGTACTTGCCGGGCAGCACCAGGGGGCCGCGCGCGGGGAATCCGCGGCCCCCTTCCGCCTCGCCGCCATCGCGTCGCGCGTGCGGTCCCTGAAAGCGCAGGTCCCACATCACCCGATTGAGACCCGCTTGCTGCGGGGCTGCGCCCAGGTCGCGAATCACCTTGCCGGAGGCGTCCAACACCTCGATTTTCGCGGGACCGCGATCCTTGAGGTAGTAAGTGATAGCCGCGCCGTATGGCGGATTGGGCCCGGCGAAGGGCTTGTTGCCGCCCATACCGATCCCGCCGCCGCCGCGTCCTCCTCCACCATCGAAGCGGAGCGCCGGACGCATGGAGAAAAGATAAGCGCTCTCGCCGAGCACCTGGTCGTTGATCTGTTGCAGCGGCGTGATATCGTCCAGAATCCAGATACTGCGCCCGTGCGTGCCCAGAATCAGATCGTTGTCGCGGGGATGGATAGTGATATCGCGGACGGCCACGGGAGGCAGATTCTTCAGGTGCATGCGGACCCACTGCCCCCCGCCGTTGAAGGATACGTGCAGGCCCAGTTCGCCGCCGACGTAGAGCACGCTCGGGTTCTTGGGATCTTCCTTCACCACCCAGAGATAGTCGTCCGCGGGCAGGTTGCCGGTGATGTTGGTGAAGGTTTTCCCGAAATCGGTGGTCTTGAAAATGTACGGATGGAAGTCGTCGAACCAGTGGTGTTCGAAGGCCACGTAGGCAGTGCCGGCGGCGGTGCGGCTGGGCTCCACCCAGGCGATCTCGGCGAATTTGGGCACACCCGGCGCGTTGCCGGTGAGATTGGTCCATGTCTTGCCGCCATCGCGAGTCAGTTGCAGATTGCCGTCGTCGGTGCCCGCCCAGATCACGCCCGCCTGCACCGGGCTTTCCGCGATGCGAATCACGGTGCAGTGATACTCCGCCGTGGTGTTCTCGGTCCACACGGTGCCGACGCTCTTCTGCTTTTCGGGATCGTTGGTGGTCAGGTCCGGGCTGATGGCGGTCCACGTCTTGCCGAAGTCGGTGGATTTGAACACCACGTTACTGCCGAAGTAGACGGTATTGTGGTCGTGCGGAGAGAGCACGATCGGCGCGTTCCAGTTGAAGCGGTATTTCAGTTCGCCCACCGGCCCGCCATCGTTGCGCCGAGGCTGCGGGACTCACGTCCTGCTGTTCGTGCGTGCGCAGGTCGGTGCGCACGATGCCGCCCGCCCTGGCTCTCCGAGAGATACAGCCAGGGCTTGTCCAGATGGTTGACCACGTGGAAGCCGTCGCCGCCGCTGATGTTGGTCCAGTCGCTATTGAGGATGGCGCCCTGGTTGTTGCGGCTGGGGCCGGTCCAGCTTCCGTTGTCCTGCAGGCCGCCCGAAAGGTAGTAGAACGGCGCCCGGTTGTCGGCGAACACCTGGTAGAACTGCCCGATGGGGATGTTGCCGATCCACTCCCACGTCTCGGCGCGATCGTAGCTCACCGCAATGCCGCCGTCCTGACCCTGCCAGAGGCGGTTGGGATTCTTAGGATCCACCCACACCGTGTGATAGTCGCCATGCGTCGTGGCCGAGATGGGCCGGATAGTGTGCCCGCCGTCAATCGACATGGATAGCCTCATGCCAATGGTGTAAATGCGATTCTCGTCCGTGGGATCGATCGTGAGGTGGCTGTAATACAGGCCGCGGCCCACCACCACGGGATTATTGGTCATCATGCGGAAGTGGTCGCCGCGGTCGTCGCTGCGGTAGAGCGTGCCCTCGTTGGATTCGCCGATCACGTACACCACGTTCGAATTCGATGGCGCCACGCGCACGCCCACGCGCCCCCAGCCTTTCGGCAGGCCCGTCTGGAGCTGCTTCCAGGTACGGCCGCCATCCACCGAGCGGAACACGCCGGTCTTTTCGCTGCCGGAGGTGAAGCTCCAGGGCCTGCGCTCGAAGCGCCACATCGTGGCGAAGAGCACGTTCGGGTTGTTGACGTCGATATCCATGTCCGCGCAGCCGTGTTCGGAGTCGATGTAGAGCGTCTTCTTCCAGGTCTCGCCTCCGTCCGTAGTCATGAAAACGCCGCGCTCTTCGTTGGGGCCGGTGTTGTGGCCGAGCGCACATACGTAAGCGACATTGGTGTTCAGCGGGTTCAGCACCACGCGCGAAATGTGATGGGTGTCGCGCAATCCCAGGTTCCGCCAGGTCTTTCCGCCGTCAAGCGTCTTGTACACGCCGTCGCCGAAGCTGACGCTGTTGCGGGCATTGGCCTCTCCGGCGCCCAGCCAGACCACGTCGGAATTCTGCGGGTCCACGGCGATGTTGCCGATCGAAATGGTAGCCTCGTGATCGAAGATGGGGGTCCAGGTGGTGCCGCCGTTTGTGGTCTTGAAGAGGCCTCCGGAGGCGGTGGCAACGTATACCAGTTCGGGCCGCCCGGGCACGCCTTCCACGTCGGTGATTCGCCCGCCCATCGAGGCGGGGCCGATACTGCGGTATTCCAGCCGTTCGAATAAGGAGGGGTTCAAGTCGGCGCTCCACAGCGCCAGTGAAAATGCGGCAGCGGCCGCGAGAGTTCGGCAGATCATTTTCAGACACTCCGTTCGGATCAAGCATTCTACACCGAACGGCAGGGGCCGCGCGCGCGCCAATCGATACGGCTTGTTAACCCGGATCTCATCGAGTCTTAACCAAGCGGCCGCTATTCTACGTTATTCATGAAAACTCGCATCCGCTCCTTTGCACTCTTTTTCTCCTTATCTGTCGCGGCCCTCGGCCAGGTGGATCGCGCCACGATTACGGGCACACTTCGCGATCCATCCGGCGCAGTGGTGCAGAACGGCTGGCCCCTGACCCCTGGCCCCCGGCCCCTGACCCCCGGCCCCCCGTCGTGTCTCTCCAACCTCCGGAACGTATAATTGCCGTAGGATGACCAATCGGGTTTTGGGAGCGGCGGCAATTCTCGCTGCGCTCTCCATCTTCGCGTTGCAATCGGCTCCGCAGCCGTCCGTCGAGGTGCACTCCCCGGCGAAATTCGATGTCTCGCCGCCCTTGTCTGCATTGCGCGACTCCGGCAGCACTCAGACGCCTGCGGATTGCCAAAGCTGCGATGCGCCCGATGACCCCGACCAAGCCCCCCAACACAGCGATGCGCCGCCGCCTCCTCCACCGCCGCTTCCCGCTGCGGCCATCGCGATCGAACAGAAAGCGCAGGGCGTCCGCCCCGCTGCCAAACTGATCGCAGGCTTCGACGGAATGGGCGTCGGGTTCGAAGGGCCGCAAGGCCCGGCGGCTGGACGCAATCCCTCGGACAACAGTCTGGCGGTCGGGCCGGATCGCATCGTCCAGATCGTCAATTCGCGCCTGGCCGTTTTCGATAAGCAAGGCAAGCTGCTCTACGGCGCGGTCGCCGACCAACACCATCTTCAAAGGTTTCGGCGGCGTCTGCGAAGCGCGCAACAACGGCGACGCGGTGGTTCGCTACGATCAACTGGCCGGCCGCTGGCTTTACGTGATGCCCATCTTCAGCCGGATCCAGGAGCGGCCCGAAGAGCCGTACTCCGTGTGTTACGCGCTGAGCACCGGCCCGGACCCGCTGGGCCCCTACTATCGCTATGAGTTTCGCCGCAAGTTGTTTCCGGATTATCCCCGGCCCGCCGTCTGGCCGGACGGCTATTACCTTCCCACCAGTACCGGCGACGAAGTGATTCAGAAGCACGCCTGCGTAGTGGATCGCGCCAAAATGCTCACCGGCAAAGCAGCCACCGAACAATGCGTGATCCTTGACAACGTCAACTTTCTAAACAATGCCGATGTCGATGGCCAGGCCGTGCCGCCCGCCGGCGCGCCCAATATCATGATGGCCGCCGGCGGCACGCAACTGAAGAACATTTTCGAAGACGACGGTATTTACTATTGGACCTTCCACGTGGATTGGACCAATCCCCGGAACACCAAGGTGAGCGAAGCAGTGAAGATCCCGGTGGCGCCATACCACTACCTGTGCAACGGCCAGCTAAGTAACTGCGTGCCGCAGCCGGATACCACGCGCCGGCTCGACGCTCAGGGCGATAAGATCATGCAGCGGCTGGTCTACCGGAACATCGACGGGCGCGAGTCCATCGTCGCCATTCACTCCGTCAACAGTTCCACCGGAGCCGGCGGCGTGCGCTGGTATGAGTTCCGGCTCGATGAGAAGCGCCAGCCTCGCCTGTTTCAACAGGGCACGTACGCTCCCGATGGGTTCTACCGGTGGATGGGCAGCGCTGCCATGGACCGGCAGGGAAACATTGGAATCGGCTATTCCTTCGGCGGCGCGCCGAACTTCGCGGGGCAGCGTTTTGCCGCTCGCCTGGCTGAGGATCCTCCCGGCGTGCTGGCCTTCCGCGAAGCCATCCTCGCGGAGGGCGAAGCTTCCCAAACCAGCGGCAACCGCTGGGAAGACTACACCACCACCGCCATGGATCCGAGCGACGATTGCACCTTCTGGTATGTCGGCGATTACCTCAAGAAAGGCGCGGCGGCCTACTCCACGCGCATCGGCGCTTTCCGCCTGCCCGGATGCCTCCGCGGCGTCATCGGCGGCGTGGCCTACATGGATCTCAATCACGATGGAGCGCGCCAGCAGGACGAGCCTGCAATTCAGGGGCGGCAGATTGCCTACAGCGGAGCAGAATCGGGCAAAGTGACCACAGACGCCGATGGGGCGTTCCGCATTTCACTCCCCGCCGATCCGGTTTACGCCGATCCGGTGTACACCCTCAACTCAAAGACGATTCATCTGAAGCCCGGCGATGCCATCGGCATGGATTTTCCGGAGACCTGCACGGTGACAAGCAGCGGCGCCAGGAATGCCAAATTCTGGATGGGCGATCAAGGACACGATGCGGTGAACCATCACTATGGCGAATGGAAGAAGCTCATCAATACCGTTTACCTCACCACTCCGGAGGGCACGCGCTTTCTCCCTAAGCGATACTCCCAATTCCGCGTCTGGCTGCACAAACCGCCTTCGCCGCTGCTGGCCGCGCTGGCCGTCGCCGGCCTGAATGCCGACGTCGGCACGTTGGACGGCAAAGGGTCCGTGCAGGATCCCGTGGTCAAAGACTGGGTCACCATCCACAATCTGCTCAAGCGCGTGAGCGATGCCGGACTCGCCAGGAACAAGAGTGCGCTGGATGCCTACAAGCCGCTTCTGGATCAACTGAACAACAATACTGCGACCATCACGCCGTCCAACGCAGCGGCCTGTTCCGGCAAGTAGACACAGCCCATCATTGGAACCACGCCTTCCACGCCGGTCGCGCCGCAATCACAATCTTCCGCACTTCGGGGCTCACGCCCGCCGACACTCGCCGGCACAAGCGCGCCTGAATCTCCTCGGGCAAAGCCGCCACCGCCGGGCTGAAAATCATGTAGCTCAGCGGATAGCGGAACAGCCGCGTCCGCAGGTCGAACTCGCGCAAAGGGCCGCGTAAGGGAAAGGTCCGGCTAAACGAGGAAACACCCGCTATCGGCTCTTTGAGTGGCGCTTCGCCCTGAAACAGCAGATAGGCCGCGGCTGCGTCCAGGTCCGCTTGCAGTTGCCCGGCGGGCGTCTCCGGTATCCGCGCTTCCCAGTTCAATCGCGTGAGCAGATTCACGATTTGGGTCTGATGCTCGAACGTCATGAGGGCGACGATATCGCTGGCCGCGGAAAGGTATGCCGTCCGGTCGAAGAGTTTCCCGATGCGCGTGTCCAGTGACTCGGGTTCGGCCGGGTCGCCCGCCACCCGGTTGGCGCGGTCGGGCTGTTCACCGTGCGCGGCGTCCACGAACCAGCCGCCCCACCGGTCGGCGAACGGCGTGCGATGGTCGGTGACGATGGCTGCGGTCTGCGACGGTGCGCCCATCGCGTTGGGGAATACCGATCCGATGAAGATCCCCGGAATGCCTTGCGTTGCCGGCCCCTGATGGCACTTCAGACACACCTCGCGGCGCGTGAAGTTGGCGCGGGAATCCAGCGTGTAAAAGACGATTCCCTGCCTGGGATCGAGCGACGCCACTTCCAGGACTTCTCCGCCGCGCACGTAGCCCACCGCCACATTGTCATTGAAATAGATCGCCCGTGGATTGCGCGGCGAAATCTTCTGCGACTGGAAACTGGTCTTCGAGAACACCAGCGCCTGGGAATCGGGATTGATGTTCAGCGCCTCCAGCAGCGCCGGCAGATAACCCAACGGTCCCGGCCGCGAAGACAACGTCCGGTGAGACGCGATCAGTTGCGAAACCGGATCCCCGAGCGGCTCCTGCTGATGCACCGGCAGATTCTGCTGATAGATCTGCGCAGCCAGTGCCAGTGCCAGTCCGATCATCGGCCCGGTTTGGACGGTACCGTATCCGCGGGCGTGGCAGTGCCTCCACCGCGCCCGCCCTTGGTGTCTTCGTGCGGCGCCACCAGGCATTGATCGGAACGGCAGTTGTGCGAATTCACCGAGCCCAGCTTTTCCAGCAGCGCCAGGGTCTCCGGATGCGGCAGTCCGAATCGCGTGGGTCCGTTCGCCATATCGGCAACCGTATCGCCGGCCTTGGTCTTCACATCCACTTTGGCGCCTTTGGAGACCAGGAAGTTCACCATTTCGTTGTTGCCCAGATACGCGGCGCCATGCAGCGCCGTGTAGCCCCGGGCGTCCGCAACGTTCACGTCGATCCCCAGTTCCACGCAATACTTAACCGCGGCAAAGGCGGGGTACGGAGCATTCACGGTGAAGTTGGCGCCCCATCCGATTCCAGCCGCGGCCATCAGCGCGGTGTCGCCTGCGTTGGAAACGATCTTCGGGTTCGCTCCGGCATCGATCAGCAGGTGCATCGCCGGCAGGTCCCACGCTTGCGCCGCGCGCCAGAATGCCGTGGCCCCGGCGGGATCGATCCAGGTCACATCGTGCGTGAAAGAGCGGAACCAGATTTTCTTGCCGAGTTTGGCGTCTACGGTCGCGCCCTTCGCGATCAATGCCTTCATCAGGTCCAGATACGATACCTTTTCCTGCTCGGTGCTCGGCTGCGGGAACCACGCGTGCGGCGCCCATTGCACATCCAGCGCTGCGTACAGCGGCGCCAGGCCCGCAACCCCCACCAGGTTCGGATTCGCGCCGAGATCCAGAAAATACTTCGCCAGTTCCAGATGGCCGTTGACGATCGCCATTACCAGCGGGCTCTCGCCTTCCCCGTCGGCGGCTTTGTTGATATCGGCGCCGGCTTCCACCAATGCCCGGGCGGCGTTCGTCTGTCCATCGCGAGCGGCGTACAGCAGGGCGGTCATGCCACCCATGAAACTCGGTCCCACCTGGCGAATCTGCGCGGCCACATCCCCGGCTCTTCCACCGCGTCCGGACCCCGGAACGCGCGTCTCTCCGGCGGGAGCGGCAGCGCCTCCGCGGCGTCCGCCCGCGGCCGTCACCGGAATCACGTTCCCGTCCTGATCGAAGCGTACGCGCTCCAGTTTCGTGCTCTTGGTCGTGACGTTCGGGTCCGCGCCCCGCTCCATCAGCAGCCTCACCACATCCGCCCGGTCCAGCGCCGCCGCGAACATCACCGCGGTCTGCCCGTGGGCCTCTTCCCTCACGTTGACATAGGCGCCCTGGTCCAGCAGCACCTTGACGGCGGCAACATTCCCCGAAGCAGCGGCGGTCATCAGCGGCGTCGTGCCGTTGCCCTTGGTGGAGTTGATGTTCGCGCCGGCCTTCAGCAGCGCTTCGATCATCGGTGCGCTGCCATTGGTGCACGCCATGAACAACGGCGTGATAGCGCCTTCCCGGGTGGCGGCCTTTACGTCAGCGCCGGCCCGCAGCAGCAGTTGCGCCATTTCCAGGTCGTCGCGATAGGCCGCCCAGTGCAGCGCCGTCGCTCCATCGCCTTGCGCGGCATTGACGTCGGCATGTTGCTTCAGCAGCGACCGCACCGCGGCCCTGTCGCCCTGTTGCGCGGCGTCGGCCAGGCGCGTATCCGTGGCCGCCGAAGCAGCCAGCGCCGCGGCCCAGAGGAGCACCGCCAGTCTCATATGGCCACCTCCCCGGTGCTGTCGCCCAACTGCTCCTGGGCCACTCCCAGCTTGCGCAGAACCGTCAACAGCACGTTCGCCATGGGCGTGCCGTCTTTGGTGCGCACATGCAGATTTCCCTTGAATTGCCCGTTGGCATGACCCGCCAGGAAGACCGGCACCCGCTTGTGATTGTGGACGTTGGAATCGCCCATAGGGCTGCCGTACAGCACCAGCGAATGATCCAGCAGGTTGCCGTCGCCATCCGGCGTATTCTTCAGCTTCTCCAGGAAATACGGAACCAGACTCACGTGATACCGGTTGAGCTTGGCGAATTCGGCGATGCGCGTGGGCGCTTCCCCGTGATGCGAACAGTTGTGGAACGGCGTTTTGACGCCACTCTCCGGCCACACCCGGCCGCTCACGTCGCGGCTCATCTTCAGCGCCGAAACGCGGGTCACATCGGTCATGAAGGCCAGCACCTGCAGGTCGAACATCAGGCGGAGGTGCTCTTCGTAGGAATCGGGAACGCCCAGGGGCGCGGCCGGCAGGGTGCGCCCCTGGCCGCTGGAATTGTATTTTTCGATTCTCTGGATGCGCCGCTCCACCTCGCGCACATCGTCCAGATACGCGTTCAGGCGCGAGCGATCGCTGGGCCCCAGGTTCTTCTGCAGCTTGCTCACATCGTGCGAGATCCAGTCCAGGATGCTGCGATTCACCTTGCCGCGAGCCAGTCGCTCTTCGGGCGTGCCGCCATCGCCGAACAGGCTTTCGAACGCCATGCGCGGATCGATTGTCATCGGCAGCGGTTGCGTCGGCGACGCCCAACTGATGGTATCGGCGTACACGCAGGCATATCCGTAATCGCAGGCTCCCGAGGCGTCCACCATTTCCAGGCAAAGCTGAATGCTGGGCAGCGGCGTCTCCTGGCCGAACTTCTGCGCATAGATCTGGTCGATCGAGGGCCCCACGAAGAAATCGGAGCCTTCGGTCATCTTCGGGTGCGCGGCAGTCAGAAACACCGCGCTGGAGCGGAAGTGATCGGCGCCCTCTTCGGCAGGCGAATGCGCCGTAGCCGGGTTGAGATCCGTATCGCTGACAATCGTGATGTAGTCGCGCAGCGGCTCCAGCGGACTTAAGGTATCGCTGAACGGGAAATCGCGGCCCTCCTGGGCGGGCGACCAGTAATGTTTGTTGGAGCCATCCACCGTGCTGCCCGCGGCGCCATGCACCATTTCAATGCAGGTCAGGCGCGTGGGAACCGCGGCGGCCGTCTTGCGGACGGGCGTCTGCGCCGGCACCATGGAATCCAGCAGCGGCAGCGCCAGCGAAACTCCCATTCCTCGCAAAACCGTGCGGCGCGACAGATGTTTCTTGGTGATGTACTGCATTATTGTCCTCCCTCGGCGGCGGCTGTGCCGATAGCGGGTTGCGGCTCTTCGGCACGCCGCATCTGGAACTGCCGGCTCTTGACTACACCCAGGACGAATGCGGAAAATCGATTGTTCCGCATCGCCGCGGCGCGATCGATGGCGCGCACGCTCGGCATATCGTAATACTCCAGGACGCGGCCCATCCCATAGGCCAGCAGATTCTCGGTGAAGGTCCCGAGGAACGAGTCCGAGTGTTTCAGCACGGCTTGCCGCAAACTCACCGGGCCGTCCAGTTTCGCTCCATCGAACATCTGGCCGCTGGTATCGATGGGCATGCCGGAATCCACCGTGCGCCACACTCCCACTGCATCGAAATTTTCCAGCGCGAAACCGATCGGGTCCATCAATTTGTGGCACGACGCGCAGGCCGGGCTGGCCCGGTGCTCCTGCATCCGGTCGCGCACCGATTGCTGTTTGGTCACATTGGCGGTGCGCGCGTCGGCGTTCTCCGGCAGTGCCGGAACGTTGGGCGGCGCCGGAGGCGGCGGCGTGCCCAGCAGCACTTCCATCACGTATTTACCGCGCTGCACCGGCGACGTGCGAATCGCCGTGGAGGTCAGCGTCAGGATGCCGCCCTCACCCAACAGTCCGAAACGATTGGGGTCGGTCAGCGGCACGCGCCGGAAACGATTGCCCAGCACGTTCGGGATGCCGTAATGTTTCGCCAGGCGCTCATTCACGAAGGTGTAATTGGCGGTAAGCAGATCCAGCACATTGCGGTCGTTATGGACAATGTCGTCGAACAACAATTCGGTTTCGCGCCGCATGGATTCCGCCAGCGTCCTGTCGAAGTTGGGAAACAGATACAGGTCGGGATTCGCGTCCTTCAGGTTCTGCAGATGCAGCCACTCGCCCGCGAAACTGGCTGCAAGAGCTTCGGAGCGCCGGTCGGCCAGCATGCGCCGGACCTGCGTTTCCAGCACCGCCGCGTCGTGCAGCCGCCCTTGCGCCGCCACGGTGAGCAGCGGTTCATCCGGCGCGCTGCTCCACAAAAAGTAGGAGAGCCGCGACGCCAGTTCCAGATCCGTGACGCGATAATTGGTTCCAGGCGCGACACCGGCCGGCGTGCGCTCGAACCGGAAAACAAACTCGGGACTCGCGAGAATGGCCTGTAGCGCGGTGCGAATGCCCGTCTCGAAGCCAGCTTCGTTGCGGCCCGCTTGATAGAAGCTGAGCAGGTCCTCCAGATCGTTGGCGGTCACCGGACGCCGGTAGGCCTGCCGTGCCAGCGCCGACAGGATCTTCTTCGCGCACGGGATTTCGCCGGCGGAATCGGCGGGACGGCAGGTGAAGATCTTCCGGCGGCTGGGCGTCTCCGAAAGTCCCGCCACTTTGAGCGGCCCGGTGACCTGAAACTCGTGCAGGTGGGGCAGGGAAGTCATCCCCGGAATGTTGCCGGTCGAGACATCCACCAGGCTCTGCTCTACCGGCCGGAACTCGTCCTCCAGCGGTCCGTCGAATTTCGAGAGGAACGAAGCCGAGATTTTCTGCGGACCGGCGTTCACGTGAATGGGGCCGGTCTTGATTCCGTCCTTGGCCAGCGTCATCGCCGGATTGATATCCAGCAGCGCCACCCGCGCGCCGTTCACCGCCACTTCGATCTGCTGGCCCTTGCCCATGTTCTGGCCGAACAGAGGGCCTTCCGGCACATAATAAAATCCCAGCCGGAAGGTGTAATCGCCATCGGCTGGAAAATTGTGAGTGACCGCAATCCCGCCCCGCGTGCCGAACGGCGTGCCGTCCACATGGCGCATTTGCGACGCCACGCGCGGAATGCTGTAAGTGGACGTGAGAGCCTGCGCGCCGGTATCGCCCACTGCCTGCCGGCTGATGCGGCTGGCGGCGCGGATGTAGCCTTCCATCAGCGCCGGCGAAATGGTCAGCGCATCCGCCATGTTGTCGAACCCGTGGCTCATGTCATCGGTAGGCAGGAGCGGTGTGACGTCCACCGTCAGATCCAGCAGGTCGCGGACGGAGTTGGCGTATTCGGTGCGATTCAGACGGTGCAGCGCGGGACGGCCAGGGTTCGGCCGGACGGTAGCCGCGCGATCGATCCCCGTTTCCAACTCGGCCACGAATGCGTTCACCGCCGGCGCGCCCGGCCGCGGCAAACCCGGTGGCGGCATCAGTCCGGTGCGCAGCTTGCGAATTACTTTTTCTGCCAGTTCGGCGGATTGATCGGGGTGAGCAAGATTCAACCCGGTCAGGGACATGCCGCCGGATTTCAGCGAATCGTTATGACAGCCGCTGCAATATTGTTTCACCAGGGCGCGCCCTGAAACGAGCGCCGGCGCCCGGACGGCAGTCTGGCCCCAGGCCGTTGCAGCCGCGGACAGGGCGGTGCACACAAGAACGAATCTTTGCATCCAGGCTCCGGCCCCTCACCGGAAAACGGGCATGCTACCCGGCTGGCAGTATATAAATGTAACGCGCCCGCTGTCAAGCGATTGCAGCCGGCGCTTAGTGCCTGGTCAAACCGTGCACGCGCGTCTTCAGCCGCTGCCACAGGCTGGGTTTTGCCGGTGCAACAGGCGTCTGCGCTGCGCCGGGCAGTGGCGACGGCGCCGCCGGTGAAGTCAAAGAAGCCGGTGTCTCGCAGGGCGTTTCGCCGGCAAACCTTACGATGTTGCCGATCAGCGCAAACTCCTGGCGAACTTTCGCGCCGTCACGATTGACCACGCACACCGAAAATCCGGGATACTTCCCCGACGCCACGCCCTTCCCGCCGTATTCCACTTCGTTCACCAGCACCGGGGCGTAGCCCTCCACGGTGTGCTGGACATACGCCGTTTCATACCGCCGGTGCCGCAAGCTCCACACGAAAACGCGAATGCTGTCGAAATCGTATGGCTGGCCGCTGCCCCGAATCGTCGTCCACAACCACGTGCTCTTCTTTTCCCCATCGACCTGCGCGGTGGCCAGGGGGAAATAAGAGACGATCCTGTGCCCCTCGGCATACTGCGCCACTTCGTCGGGAATCGCCATCGTCAGGCGGCGCGTCAATACCCAGCCGGATTGCCCCGAAGCCGTGCGGACCAGGCTCCAGAGGTCTGACGGCGCCACCTTCGGCCCGGACTCCGGTTCCGGCTCCGGCTCCTCCTTCGAAAGGTCGGTCTTGGATAGGTCCAGCCAATCCGCCGGCGCGGGAGGAGGCTTGGGCATTGGCGGTAGCGGGTACTTGGACTCCCTCTTCTTGGGAAGCTTGGCTTTCTTGGGCTGCGGCGGGATCAGCGCAGTCCGCCGTACATCCTTCCTTGGCACGCGCTGTTGCGAGAGCACGTCCACCTTCTCGCTGGGTTTGATCACCAGAAAACTCGGCGCACTGATGGAAGTCGTGGTGTGGACCGGAAGATCCGTGTATACCGTGGCGGCGCCTTGCGAGGGCATCTTTGCCGCACGCGCCGCCAGATCCTGCAACGCCGTCATATCGGCGGCCGCCAGCAGGCTGTTTTCGTTGGCCCAGCCTTCCGCGCCGCTCGGAGCCCGCACCCGGAAGAACTTGCGCCGCCGCTGCAGGATCTGCAACCGGTCTCCATGCCTGACCGTGGCGACCTTCTTCGACTCCATGGGAATGTCGCTGCGCAGATTCAGCGTGGCCGGGCCGACGTAGGCCTCACCGATGGGTGGATCGCGCGGCGGCCCTGTCTGGCAGGCCGCCAACATCAGGATCAACGCCGCTGGAATGCTAACTTTTGATATGAGACCGAAACGCAAGGTTATCAACCATTTTACCAGCCGTTCTAGTACCAACGGTCGATATGATAGAAGAAGATGACTCCGAACCGGAAGCCCGCCGTTGTGTGTGCACTTCTCGTGCTGTTGTACATTGCCCTGGCCGGAATGTTTCTCCTGGCTCTGCCGCAGCCGCGACAAGCGATTTACTACATGGCCGCCGGCGCTTTTGCCACTGGCGTTTCGCTGCTGGTAGTGTTCGTATTGTACGCCTTCGGCCGCATCGATCCGGACATCATCGTCCGTACAGTTCGAAGAAGTGCGCAAGCGTCCTGATGCCCTGGTAGTAATTCTCAATCTTGAATTTCTCATTGGGCGAGTGCAGCCCGTCATCCGGCAGTCCGAATCCCATCAGAATCGTGGGAATGCCCAGGTGCTTCGCGAAATCTCCCACGATGGGAATGGATCCGCCCGACCGCGTAAAGACGGTCTGCCCGCCGAACACATCGCCGAATGCCTGCGCGGCTACCCGCATCGCGGGATGATCGGGATTGACCACCAGGCCGGGCGATGCGTTAAGCACCCGCACTTCGGTCCGAATCCCTTTCGGTGTATTCTCCTTCACCCACTTGCGAAACGCCGCCACCACGGCATCGGGATCCTGCCGCGGCACCGCGCGGATGCTCACCTTGGCGGTTGCCTGAGCGGGGATCACCGTCTTCGATCCCGCGCCGGTGAAGCCTCCCGCAATCCCGTGTACTTCGAACGTGGGCCGCGACCAGACGCGCTCCAGCACTGTCCGCGAAGGCTCCCCGGTCAGCTCCGTGGCGCCCACCTCGTTCGCCAGAAACTCGCTTTCGTCAAAGGGCAGCCGGCTCCAGCTTTCGCGCTCGGCGGGCGCGGGCTCGTCCACATTGTCGTAGATGCCCGGAATGCGCAGCGCGCCATCGGCGTCCTTGGCCTTCGCTAACAGTTCAATCAGTCCGTACACCGCGTTGGGCGCCGCGCCGCCGTACAGCCCGGAATGCAGGTCGCGCGCCGGCCCTTGGGCTTCCACCTCCATGTAGATCAGCCCGCGCAGCCCGATGCAAAGTGTGGGCATGCCTTCGGCATACATCGCGGTATCGGAGACCAGCGCCACATCGGCGCGCAGTTTCTCCGGGTTTTCCGCCACGTATTTCGCGATGGCCGCTCCGCCCACTTCCTCTTCGCCTTCGATGAGGAACCTGACGTTCAGCGGCAGGGTTCCATGCGCCGCGCGCAGCGCCTCGATGGCCTTGATGTGCATATACATCTGGCCTTTGTCATCCACCGCTCCGCGGGCGTACAGATTGCCGTCGCGCTCGGCCGGTTCAAATGGCGGGGTGACCCAAAGATCCAGGGGATCGGCGGGCTGTACGTCGTAATGGCCGTAGCACAACACCGTGGGCTTGCCCGGTGCGTGCATCCAATCGGCATACACCAGGGGATGTCCGGCGGTGGGGATGACCTCCACATTCTCCATCCCGGCGGCGCGCAGGCTTCCGGCAACGAACCCGGCAGCCCGTTCGACATCGGGCTGGTTTTCCGGCAGCGTGCTGATGCTCGGAATCCGGATGAACTCTTTCAACTCGGCTAACAGGCGGTCGCGATTTTGCTGAACAAACGAATCGGTAGCGGCGGACATGGTTTCCTCAATGGGAAGAAACCATTATACGGCGGCGGCCATCGAGAAGCCCCGGCTTACGGCGTTGCCGAGGATGCGCCGCACCTCCGGCGCATAGAAGGGCTGAGTGAGCAAATCGTATCCGCCCCGGTTGAGTACTTCAGACCAGAGGCGGGCATCGGCTTGGGGATCGGTCACAATCACCGGCATCTGGTCCGCGGACCGGCCTGCGATTTCTAACGCATCGAGCCAGGTGCCATCGGACAGTTCGGCTGCCGTGAGAATCACCTGATACGCATTGGAATTCAGAAGATTGCAAGCGTGCTGCAGATTCTCCGCGTAATCCAGGTCGAGCGGCAGAGAATGCAGCAGTTGCGAGAGGTGCCGGGCATCGTCGGGACACCCGGATATGAACAGAATCCGGAACCTCATACGCACGCTTTCCTTCCTGGTGGTACTATTTTACCGCCGCCGCAACAACATGAGGTGACGGTGCGGGAAAATTCGGGTTACGTGAGGTATTTTTGCGTGATCTTAAGTCCTGTCCGGCTTCATGACCGCCACGTAGCCCAGGTTGCGGTAAAGCTGGTTGTAATCCAGGCCGAAGCCCACCACGAAGCGGTCGGGGATCTCGAAGCAGCGGTAGTCCACCGGCACCTGCACGATGCGCCGCGAGTTGCGGTCCAGGAACGTGCAGACCGCCAGCGAGTTCGGCGCGCGGCCGGCCAGCGTCTGCAGCAGGTAGCGCAGCGTGAAGCCGGTGTCCACGATGTCCTCCACCAGCAGCACGTCTTCGCCTTCGATGCTTTCGTCCAGATCCTTGGCGATGCGCACCACTCCCGGCGCGCCGCTCTTGTTGGAGAAGCTGGAGATCCCCAGAAAATCGATTTTCACGGGAACTTCGATGTGCCGCGCCAGCGCCGTCAGGAAGAAGACCGAGCCCTTCAGCACGCCGACCAGCTTCACGGTCTTGCCCTGGTAGTCGCGCGAGATCTCCGCGGCCACTTCGCGGATGCGCTGGTCGATCTGCTCTTCGGTGAAGAGCACCCGCTCGATCCCGGGAACGGTCAGGCCGCTCATGCCTGCACCGGCCGCTCGGCCAGGCCGTACTTGAAGATCAGGTTCTCAAAATCCTTCTGGTAAAACACCTGGATGTTGAGGTGCGGATACAGCTCCCGCAGCAGCCGCACCTTGCGGTTCTTCGCGTCACCAGCGACTGCTTCATGGTGGTCAGTTCCACGTACAGGTCGAACTCCGGCAGGTAGAAATCCGGAGTGAAGGCTTCCAGCGCGTTGCCGTCGGGCATCGTACTGCACCGGGAAGCTGCGCGGCTCGTACTCCCACGCGATGCGGTAGAAATCCAGCAGGTTGGCGAACATCTCCTCGCTCTGGTGGGCGAAGATCTTCTTGCGCAGGGTGACGTTGCCGGGCGGCACGATGCCGAAGCGCGCCAGCCTGAGGCGCATCTGAAACTGAAGTTGCTGCCTCGGCCGCCGGCGGAAAGATAGCCGCGCTCCTTCAGCCCGGTGGAGACCACGGCGGTCTCGAATCAGTTCGGCCATCTGCTCGCGTGGTGAGCGATTCGGCGTTGAACACCAGGTCGAACAGATCGGCGGTGGCTTTGGTCTTGCCGAATTTGGCCTTGCGGTCGGCGCGGTCGGCGGCTTCCAGTTCCAGCAGCAGCTGGCGCGCGGCGGGGCGCTCCAAGCGGTGATCCAGCATCAGGTTGCCGATGCGCACGTTCTCCGGCGCCACCACGTGCACGCGCAGCATGCCGGGGAAGTGGCGCGCCTGCAGTTCGCCGCCCACCGCGCAGTAGACCAGGTGATGCTCGGTGGCCAGACGCGCCAGAATGCGAGGTCACCAGGCTGGGATAGGCCTTGATCGGGAATCTGCGTTTCCGACGCCGAACTCCTCGTCGGTCAGCAGCCTGAATGCGGGATTGTGTCAGCAGCTCGAACCCGAGCCGCTGCGCGCTGATGCGCGCCACCTCTTCAAAACGGCAACCAGGATGACCCGAAACCGCGATCAGCGCCATGTCACAAGCTCATGATAACGCCGCCAGGCGCCGGTGGTCCGGAGCCAGGGGCCGGGCGGTCCCTGATCCTTCAGTATCGACACCAGAATCTCCAGCGTCTCCACCACGCGCGGACCCGGGCCGGTTGAAGTAGTGGTTGCCGTCCGCCAGATAGCACGCGGCCGGTACGCACCGCGCGCAAATCGCTCCACCCGGGGCGGCCGGTCATGCCAGTGCCATTTCCTGCTCCGTGCGCGGGATATCGAAACCGCACGGCGCGATCGACGATCACGTCCGGGTCCGCGGCCGCCAGTTCTTCCCAGGTCATCCACGGCGAATGCTTTCCGGCCTCGCCGAAGAGATTCACTCCGCCGGCCATCTCGATCAGCTCGGGCGTCCAGTTGCCCGCCGCCATCAGCGGCTCCATCCACTCGATGCAAGCCACCCGCGGCGCCGCTTCCCGCAGGCGACGCGGCGAGATCCTCATCCGCGCCTGCAGCGCCGCCACTACTCGCTTCGCCGCGCGCGGCGATCCCCAGCGCGCCCGCCACCCGGCGGAAGTCCTCCCAGATGTCGGCCAGCGAATTCGGCTGTAGCGAAACGATCTGCGGATTTCCCTTCATCCCGCGCGCGATCGCCGCTTCCACGTCGCGCAGGCTCACCGCGCAAACCTCGCACTGGATCTGCGTCAGGATGTGAGTGGGCTCGAGCGCGCTCGAGCACGTCATCGAAGACTTCGTAGATGGAGATGGACGTGCGCGCCGCTTCCTTCACCAGCCGGTCGATTTCGCGGCTGCGCCGTCCACCGGAATCCGCGGCCGCGTGCAGGCGGGCAGGCGCAGCACCGCTTCCGGATAATCGCACTCGTGCGAACGGCCCACCAGGAATCGAGTTGCCCCAGGGCGTCGACGATCTCGGTGGCGCTGGCGATCAGCGAGACGATTCGTGGCACTGCGCCCCCACCAGGTCCGCGTAGACGAACCCGTCGACGTCGCGAATCTCGCCCGCTTCCAGCGCGATGGGCGTGGCGGAACATCGGCCCGTCGTAGACGAAGGTGTGGAATTCGCCGTTTTCCCCGCACGGGTCGGCCGTGACGGGCAAGATCCGCCAGCAGCGCTGCGTCGAATTCGCGGCCCGCAAAGCCGGCGTCGAGCAGCCTTGGTGTCGACGCAGCTCAGGCGCGCGCGCAAGCCGCCCGCGATCATGTCCCGCGCCAGCTCCGCGGTGGGCAGCTCCCATAGCGGAAACAGCGGAGTCAGTCCCGAGCCCGGCCAGTTGCCGCTCGCGGTATAGCCCGGATGTCGCGCAGGAACAGATCGCCGAACGCGATCGCGTCGAAGCCCTCCGCCACGGCGCGCCGGCAGGCTTCGGCCATGCGGGCTTCGTAATCGTCGTTGGTAGCAGGGCCAAGGCAGCGGCGACTTGCCACACCGGCAGGCCCGCCGCTTCAGCCTGCGCTTCCAGCAGCGCGAACGGCGGACGCCATGCATGGCCACCCGGTCCGCCGCTTCATTGATGGTAGTCAGGAGCGCGCCGACTTCGAGCCCCTGCCGGCGCAGTCGCGTGCAGCGTCCAGGCGCTGTCTTTGCCGGAACTCCAGGCAAGCAGAATTTTCACATGCGGTCTGCACGCGCCACCCGCTCGGTCCGGACCACCGTGCGGCTCAGCCAGGCATGCAGGCCGAACAGGACGCCGGCAGTAGAACCAGGTCCGAAGCCAGCGTGCGTCCGAAGAACGGAATGCCCCATGGCGTAGCAGTGCAGCAGTCCAGCCACGGCGTGCGCGCATAGGTCTGCGGATAGCCCAGCCACGCCGAAGTTGGTGATCAGGAAGAACTGCACGCTGCCGGCCAGCGCCGCCGGCTCCGATCCACAAAGGATTCTCCGTGCTGGCGCAGCTGCTGCCGATCCACACGATGATCAAAAAGCTGGCGTAGACAAACGGCGTGGCGAACGAATAGCCGCCCAGGAACGGGTCGGTGATCGCCATCAGCACCAGCGGCAACAGGTACGCCTGCCAACCGCGCAGACGCGCGCCGGCAAACAGGCTGAGCGCTCCCACGGGCGCGAAGTTCAAGGCCTGCGTGGCCCGGATGAGCGCCCCCAGAACAATCAGCCCGATCGCCAGCGGCCGTGCCGGTAGTCTTCTGCATTGCTTTCTCCTTAAGTCTCATTATCTATCAGTCAACGCCCGAGGTGGCCTGGTTCGGTTCCCACAAAGTTTCCGGCGTGCCGGTGACGTGGCTCGCCCAACGGCTCCAGACAAAGAGCGCGTCGCTCAGCCGGTTCAGATATCGAATCGCCTCGGGCGGAATGCTTTCCACCCGCGCCAGCGCCACGCAGGCGCGCTCGGCGCGGCGGCAGACCGTGCGGCAAACGTGCAACTCGGCGTTCAGCCGGCTGCCGCCCGGCAGCACGAAGGACCGCAAGCGGCGCGCAGACCGTCGTTCATCTGGTCCATCTCGCGCTCCAGTTGCGCCACTTCCGCGTCCGTCACCCGCGCCTGCCTGGGATGGACGTCCTCCGGCAGCAGTCGCCAGGATGGAGCCCAGGTTGAACAGCTCGTGCTGCACCCGCAGCAGGATAGCGGCCAGCCGCTCCGCGCCTGCTTCCCCGGACGCCGTCACCCGCGCCAGCCGATGAAACGAATTCAGCTCGTCCACCGTGCCATAAGCCTCGATGCGGCGGCCGTCCTTGGGCACGCGCTGTCCGCCGGCCAGGCCGGTTTCGCCCTCGTCGCCCTGCCGCGTGTAGACCCGGTTGATGGCCAGTCGCGGTTTCTCGAAAGTCTTTTCTTCCATGGCTATTTCGCTTTCGCCAGCGTCCACTTCAAGCCGGCCACGAAATTAATCCGCAGCGATGGGTAGCCGAAGACCTCTTCGTAATGCTGGTTCAGAACATTGCGCAGATTGCCGTACGCCGTCAGTCCGTGGCCCATCGCATAATTCACGTTGACGCCGACATTCGCGTAACCGGGATTTCGAAACAGTCCGCCGGTGGCGCCGATAGGTCGGCTCCACGTCCAGTCCGGCGCCCCGGAAATATCCGTCAACATTCGCGCCGATCTTGCCCGCGCGTGAAAGTCGCCATGACCGTTCCCGAATTCGCCGGACGCCGCAACAGTTCCTGCCCCACGCTGAAGGGCGACGGCGCCAGATTGCCCGCGCCGTCCAGCGAAAGAATCTCCGACTTCAGATACGTATACGAACCCGTCACGAACATCCAGCGCGCCGGCCGCAAGTTGCGCCGAGAATTCCGCGCCCTGCGCGCGCGAATTGGCGAGGTTGTCCGACTGGTAATAGCTGAGCCTGCTCAAGTCGCCGCCCAGAATCACGATCAGGTCGTAGTAGCGGTTGTAGAAGTAAGTGGCGTCCAGCGCCAGGCGGTCGTGGAGCAGCCGTCTGCTCCATCCCCGCATCGAAACTGCGGGTACGCTCGGGCTTGAGCGCGGGATTATTGGTGATACGCCAGGTCGAAGCCGCCGGGCGGCCGGATCCCGGTGCCGAACGAAGCGTGCAGCCGCGTGGCGCCGCGACGCGTAAGCCGCCGACAATTTGGGATTGGCCGTGCCGATGGTCTGTGTCGGGAAAGAACGGCCGCGCGTAGCCATCGCCGGGGATTGCGCCCGTGCGGATGAATTCGCCCCGCGCGCCGGCAGTCAGAAACAGATGGCCAATCTCGAAGCGGTTCTCCAGGTAGAACGCCGTATCGTTGCGGCGAATCGGAAAGGTGTCGAACCCGGCATCGGTGATAAAGGTGTTCTTCACCTCCTCCAGCGCCTCACTCGCGCCGAAGGCCACCACGTAATGCCGCGTCACGCTCACGATGGTGCGCGATTCCCCCTGCGCCCGCAGGTCCTTGTTGGAACTGAATCCGTACGGGCTGGTGTAGCCGTTGTTATTCAAAAAGAACGTGCCGTACAGTTCCTCCCGCACGCGGCTCGAAACATCGGCCTGGTAATGCACCAGGTAATCGCCAAAGTTGTTTTTGCTGCGGCTGATGGTGTCGATGCCCGTGAAGTATCCGTATGGATTGGAGCCCCACGGACCGGGCTCGCCCACCGAGTTGGAATCGAAATCGGCATGTAGCGTGAGCGATTGGCGGCCGAACCGCCGCGTCAGGTTCAACATCAGGTTCTCGTTGCGGTAATCGCTGTTGGTCACCGGACCGTTGTCGTCGGTTCGCGATGCGGAAACGGCCACACCGAAGCCCAGCAACTGCCCACCGCCCGAGACCCCAAAGCGGCGTTCGTAATTGCTGCCGCCTTCCGCCACCACGTCCAGATTCAAAGGCGCATCCGGCTGCCGCGTCACAAAATTGACCACGCCGCTATTGGCATAGGGCCCGTATAGCGCCGATTGCGGCCCGCGAATCACCTCCACCCGGTCCAATGACTCGGTCGCAATATGGGCGAAATCGAAATTGCCGCCGAACGCATTTACCGGAACGCCATCGATCTCCACCAGGTTGAAATCGTTATAGCCGCCGCGAATGGAGAGGCCGGCCACTCCGCCCATCGCTCCGGTCTGGTTGAAGGCCAGTCCGGGAATATAGCGCATCAGATCCACCGCCATGGGCAGGTTGCTTTGCCGGATCTCCTCACTCGGAATAATGCTGACGCTGCCGCCTGCTGGCTGGCGGCCACATCGATCGCGGAGCCCGCTACGCGCACGGAATCCACCACCGGAGCCAGCGCCAGTTCTACGGTGAGCGGTGAGGCCGCGCTATCCAGGCGGACTTCTCCGGTGGCGAATCCCGGTGCGGTAACCACCAGCCGCCAGCCCGCGGGCAACGGATCCGGAAGCCTCACTGCGAACACGCCGTTGGTCGCCGAGAGGGTTTGTTGCTGCACGCCCACCCGGTCCATCACAGAGATTTCCGCGCCCGAAATGGGGGCTCCTGAAGGATCGACAACCGTGCCCCTCAGCGGAGCCGCGGTAAGGCAGGCGGAAAAAAACAGGCAGCCAGCCAGCAGGCTGGAAAAACGTTGAGTCACTTCAGGCCCCTCCCACGAGAGCCGGTCCATGCAATCTCGCTGGCCGGTCTCCTGACTTGCGCCTCATCAGACCGCCCGGCCTTCCCATTCCACGGGAGTGGAACAGTGGCTTGAGTCGAGCGGCCCTCCGCGCTTACAGTAGCGGGGCTGTGCTGGATTTTCACCAGCTTCCCGTGCACCAGCGTGAATTAAACTACACTCCGATAGTACACTATTCTTATAAACCATGTGTAAGCCGAAGTTCGTACCAGGGCGACTAGTACTCGCGCTTGGTCTGGCGGTGACGTTCATACCCGCATTCGGTGCCGACGCCAAGCCGGACAAAAAGAAATCGCAGTCTCAACTGCAGCGAGGACTGCAAGCCTCGAAAATCGGCCGCCGCGACGAGGCCATCGCCGATTTTTCCATGTCGATTCAGGCCGACGGTTCCAACGCCGCGGCCTATCGCGAGCGCGGCAAACTCTACCTGGCTGCCGGCCAGAAGGATAAAGCCATCGCCGATCTGGAGAAGGCGGTGCAACTCGCGCCTGCCGACGGACCGGGCTACGCCGCCCGCGCCGAGTACTTTTCCCTTACCGGGAACTCCGCCCGCGCCATCCAGGACTTCAGCACTGCCATCAGCCTCAAGGTGGAGCATACCGATGTTTACACAGGGCGCGGCAAAGGCTATCTGGCGACCTCCCAGTATGACAAGGCCGTGGAAGATTTCACGCAGGCCATTAAGCTGCGCCTGGACAACCCGGAACCGTACAAAGGGCGCGGCATGGCCTACGCCGCCTTGGGCAAGTATCGCGAAGCGGTGGACGATTTCGACCAGTGCCTGCGACGCCGTCCCGATTATCAGGAAGTGTATGTAGAGCAGGCGCTGGCTTATTCCGCGCTCGATGATTTGTCCCGCGCCGAGCAGAGCCTGGATTCGGCCCTGCGCCTGAAACCCGAAGATGTGCGCGCCCGGCGGGTCCGCGGCGCCGTGCGGGAACGCCTCCGGGACGACCTCGGCGCCCTGGAAGATTTCACCGAAGCCATTCGCCTGGACCCCAGGGATGAGCGCTCGTACCTGGCTCGCGGCTCGGTTTACGCCCGCATGCAGAAATATCCGGAGTCTTTGCAGGACCGGGACAAGGCGGTACAGCTTGCGCCGCGCAGCGCCGAGGCACTGGTGGCCCGCGGCAGTTCCTACCACTTGCTGGGCCGGCACGAAGAAGGCCTGAAGGATCGTACCGCCGCCATCGCCATCGACCCCAACTACGCTCTGGCGTGGGAAGCGCGGGGCAATGCCTATTACATGCTCGGCCGCTACGACGACGCGCTCTCGGATTTGCAGCGCGCCGCCGAACTCGAACCCGGCAATCAGGAGACTCGTCACCTGCTGGAGCAGGCGCAGGCCGAAGTGGATGCCCTGGTCAAGAAGGCCATGGCCAAAGAGGCCGCGCCCGATACCAATAAATTGACCCTGCCGGTGACCGGGGAAGGCGCGCCCGCGCCCGCAGCGACTGCCGCCGTTGTCAAGCCGGAGCCCCCTAAGCCTGAACCGCCCAAGCCGCAGTCGCCTAAGGCGGAGCCGCCCAAACCCGCGCCGCCCAAGGTCGAGACCCCCAAGCCTGAACCCCCCAAGCCGCAGCCGCCTAAGGCGGAGCCGCCCAAATCCGCGCCGCCCAAGGTCGAGACCCCCAAGCCTGAACCGCCCAAGCCGCAGCCGCCTAAGGCGGAGCCGCCCAAACCCGCGCCTCCTAAGGTCGAGACCCCCAAGCCGGTCGTGACCGGAAGCGCTGTTTCGCTGAATGCCCAAGGCCGCCAGTTCCTGGCCGATGGCAACTTCCCCAAGGCAATTGACGTGCTTACAAAGGCGATTCAGCTCGACCCGCGATTCGCCCTGGCGTACAACGCCCGCGGCTTCGCGCACTACCGCCTGAAGCACTACACCGAAGCCATCGCCGATTTCGATGAAGCCATCAAGCTGAATCCCTCTTATGCCAACGCGTACCAGAACCGCGCCGCCGCCCGCCGCGCCTCCGGCGATAAGTCCGGAGCCGATGCCGACGCCGCTAAGGTCAAAGAACTGACGACCCGGTAGCGCCCCGGGTTATATCACATAGGGCTGGCATTCCAGCGCTGCCATTTCCTTGCGCCGTGCCTTCTGGAAGCTCTCGATTTGCTTCAGACTTCGCTTGTGGGATCTGGCGAGGGATGCCAGATGCCGCTGCAGATCCACCAGATTGCGGTCGGTCTTATCGCTCTTAGGCATCCCGAGCAGTACACCTTCGATGCGGCGGTAGCGTCTCAGGCGCCATTCCGAGAGAATCAGCATGTCGACGTAGAATTGCTCGTTAATGTCGCCGGGTCTGAAGCGGTCGAAACATTCAGCCTGCAGCGCGGCGAACTCCTCCAGCGATTCCCCGGGGATGCAATACGTCTTGGGATCGAGGTCCGATTTTAAGCGTGGTTTGATCAGGAACAGTTTTTTGGTCGTCATCAGCTTTCCTCAGCAAGCTCACGATAACAACCGGGCAGGCTCGACTCCGAAATTCAAGTCTGTAAGTTATTGATGGCGTAAGAAAAAAACTTCCGCCCCTTATGGCACCCGCGCAAACCACAAATTCCACAGTCGCGCCCGGTGCAGTTGAATTCCCTGCGGCCGGCCTGCGGAATCGCGGATGAAGTGCAACGACCACGGTCCCACCACGAAGCGGTCCGACCCGATGGCGTCGAGCGGAATCTTCCATCCGGCACTGGTGGTAATCATCAGGCGCCCCTGCCGGAGCACCAGCGTCCAGCGGGCTCCCGCGTCGGGGCATCGATAGTCGCCCGCCAGTGCGCCAAGTTGGTCCGCATGCATCGAAACGGGTTCCAGCCGCTGGTACGGTACCGGGAGCGCGCCATCCCACTGCAGCGACATGCGATCGGTCGAGAGCATGGTGAGCGTCAGGCGGAACCCGCCGTCATCGGTGAAAAGCTGCCGGCGATTGAGCGGATACAGCTTGTATTTTTCCTCCGCCGTATCGATGGTCATGCCGTCGATGCCGCTCCAGGCGCGCAGAATCCACCCCTGCCGCGATTCCCAAACGCCATCCAGTTCGGGGAACGGAGTGGTGGGATAGTCCACGCCGGCGGCGCCCCTGCGAGGCTTGAGGTGTCCGGTCAGATAAATGGCGGCGATGCGGCGGTTCAGACCGGGGGCATCGGCGTCCCCGCGATTGCACAGGAAAATGCTGGAAAGCCGGTAGCCGGGAAACTGGGTAAAATCGGCCCGATACCCGGGGAGCAGGCCGTCGTGGCTCACCACGCGCGCGCCCCGGTAACGGCCCACGGAAAGCCCCGCGGCATACCCTACCGGCCCGCCCGAGCGCAGGCGTCCGCTGGTCTCCATGAAGGCGATGAACCGGTTCCCGCCCACCCTCCCGGTGTACAGGTTTTGATCCCACAGCCGCAGGTCTTCCAATGTAGTGCGCACGCCGCCGTCTCCATTCGTCAACGGTGGCGGCCCCGCCTTGCGAAACTGCGCCCCCTGCAGGCTGTAGCCCAGCGCGCGAACTCCGGCGGCCGCGGTTCCCCCATGAAATGAAGTGTGGGTCATGCCCAGCGGCCGGAAGAGATGCTCCTCCGCGAAGGCGGACAGCGATTCGCCGCTGGTGCGCTCCACAATCAGCCCCAGCAGGAAGTAATCGGTATTGGTGTACTCGTAGTCCGTTCCCGGTGGAAAGTTGAGCGCGCTTTGCGAACGCAGCAATTCCAGGCTCGCGGCGCCATCCAGCGACTCCCGCAGCCGCCCCGCTACCTCCAGTAGCGGATTCAGATCCCGCAGTCCGCTGGTGTGATGCAGCAGGTCGCTCAACGCGATCCCGCCGGCATATTCGGGCAGCTCGGGGACGAAGCGCCGTACGGAGTCCTCCAGCGCCACCTTGCCGCTCTCCACCAGAAAGTAGAGCGAGGCGGCCGTGAACTGCTTGCTCACCGAAGCCACCTCGAATTGCGTATCGAGAGTAATCGGCCGGCGCGACTCCACGTCGGCCAGCCCGAACGCGGCGCTGTACAGCAGCTTGCCCTTCTGGATCACACCCACTACGCAGCCCGGGCCGTCCTTCAGGCGCAACGGGGCGAGCACGTCGTTCACCGCATCGGCGCGGTCATCGGCGCGCAACCCGGAGAGCAGCCACGCCGACACAATAATCGCAAGGATCCGCGCCCCTCCGCACGCCATCCTGCAATTGTACTGTGAGTCTACTTCAACAGATTTGACGATTTCCCCGCGAAGTCCAGCACCCATCCCGGGAAGATGCCCAGAAACAGCGTGCCCAGCGCCGGTAAAATCAGCGCCAGGCCCAGCGACGGAGTCAGCGGCTCGATCTCCTTCACCGCCTCTCCCGGCTCGTGCATGTACATCATCACCAGGATGCGCAGGTAGTAATACGCGGCCACCGCGCTGTTCAGCAGACCCAGCACTGTCAGCCACACCAGGTGCGATTCCAGCGCCGCTTTGAAGATGTAGAACTTGCCGAAGAACCCGCCCGTGAGCGGTACGCCGATCAGCGAGAGCAGGAAAATAGTCAGCATCGCCGCGGTCAATGGCTGCTTCTGCGCGAGCCCCTTGAAGCTTTCAATGTCCTGGTACTTCTCCCCGCGTCCCGATAGGTGACTGACTACGGCAAACGCGCCTACGTTCATGAAGGCATAGCCGGCCAGGTAGAACATGGCCGCGGCCGTGCCCACATCGCTTTGCGCCGTGAGCGCCACCAGCACGTATCCGGCATGAGCGATGGAACTGTAGGCCAGCATGCGCTTCACGTTGGTCTGCAGCAGGGCCGCGAAGTTGCCGATCGTCATGGAAAGCAGCGCGCAGACCCATACCAACGGCACCCAGCCGCCGGCAATCGGCTCGAACGCCGTCATGAAGATGCGCAGGAAGACGGCGAAGGCGGCAGCCTTGGGTCCCGCGGAAAGAAAGGCGCTTACCGGCGTGGGAGCGCCCTGATAGACGTCCGGCGCCCAGATCTGGAAAGGCGCCGCCGATACTTTGAAGGCCAGCCCCACGAACATGATAGCCGCCGCTACCCCGATGAACACCGGCGCCGGCGCGTTCGGCCCCAGGATCACGCCGCGCACCCCCGAAAGATTGATGGTGCCCGTCGCGCCGTAAATCAGCGCCACGCCGTACAGGAAGAACGCCGTGGCGAATGAACCCAACAGAAAATATTTGAGCGCCGCTTCGTTGGCCCGCTTATCGTCGCGCAAATATCCGGCCATCACGTAGCTGGCGATCGAGGAAATCTCCAGTCCGATGAAAATGATAATCAGCTCGTTGGCCGACGCCATAATGCACTGTCCGGCCACGGAAAACAACAAAAGCGCGTGGAATTCGCCGGTCTCGGCGTTTTCCCGCTGCAGGAATTTGTACGACGGCAGCACCGTGAGAATGCCCACCACCATCACCAGTACGTTGAAAAATGTGGCGAACCCATCCACTATCAACAGGCCGCCGAATGCCGGCCCCTGGTGCGCGTAGCCATACACAGCGCCGCCGATTCCCGCCAGCAACGCCAGAATGCTGAGATGCCCAAACAGGTTCGACGACCGCTTGTGGATCACCGGGTCCAGCACCATCAGCAGCGTGCCGGCAATCGTGAGGATCACCTCCGGCAGGAAGCGCGCCATGTCCAGGCTGGAGGCGAAAGAACTAACGGGCACGGGCCACCTCCGCGCGCTTCGCGGGCGTCACATTCACCCGGAACGGCACATTCACCTGGGTTTGCTCGAGCACGCGCGCGTTCACCTGGCTCACCGGCGGAAGGAAAGACTGCGAATAGATTCCCATCCAGAACATCATCACGATCAACGGAACCACCGCCGCCCATTCGCGCAGTCTCATGTCCGGCATGTGCGACCGGACCTCCGGGCCCAGTTCGCCGTAAAACACCCGCTGGTACATCCACAGCATGTAGCAGGCGGAAAGAATCACCCCGATGGAAGCGTATACGGTCCACGTATAATTCGCCGCGGCCGTGCCTTGCAGCACCAGGAATTCGCCCACGAAGTTGTTGAGCACCGGCAGCCCGATACTGGCCAGCATGGTGATCATGAACATGGTCGAAAGCCAGGGCGCGGCCGTAGCCACCCCGCCATAATCCTTGATTTCGAGCGAATGCCGCCGCTCGTACAGAAGACCAACGCCGATGAACAGCGCGCCCGTGGAAATACCGTGGTTCAGCATCTGGTAGACCGCTCCGTCCAGACCCATCTGGGTGAACGTGAAGATGCCGAGCACCACGAAGCCCAGATGGCTCACCGAAGAGTACGCCACCAGCTTTTTCATATTGGGCTGCACCATGGCCACCAGCGCGCCGTAAATAATTCCGATGATGGCCAGCACCACAATCCAGGGAGCGCAGGTACGGGACGCGGCCGGGAACAGCGGCAGGCAGAAGTGCAGAATTCCGTAGCAGCCCATTTTCAGCATGACCGAAGCCAGCATCACCGAACCGGCCGTGGGTGCTTCCACGTGCGCATCCGGCAGCCAGGTGTGCAGCGGGAACAGCGGCACCTTGATGGCAAAGGCTACGAAGAAGGCCAGGAACAGCAGCATCTGTTCTACCGGAGCCAGCCGCAACTGGCCGCTCAGCAGCATATCGAGGATGGCGGGATAGCTGAAGGTTCCAGTGCGATTGTAGAGGTAGATGATGGCGGTCAGCATGAGCACGCTGCCGGCCATGGTGTACAGGAAGAATTTCACCGCGGCATAAATGCGCCGTTCGTGTCCCCAGATGCCGATCAGGAAATACATGGGCACCAGCGAAACTTCCCAGAACACGTAGAACAGGAACAGATCCTGCGCGATGAACACGCCGACGAGGCCGAATTCCAGCAGCAGCAGAAAGGCGAAGAATTCCTTCACGCGCGTCTGAATCGAATTCCACGAAATCAGCACGCAGAGAGGTGTCAGCAAGGTGGACAGAATCACCAGCCAGAGGCTGATCCCGTTGGCGGAAATCGAGAAGTGGATGTTCGGCGACGCAACCCACGGCACGTCGACCGGAAACTGCTCGCCGGACCATCCGCGGTCGAACCAGGCCAGCAGGCCCACCGACGCGGCGAAGGTCGCCAGCGAACTCACCAGTGCCCACAGGCGGCTGGCCTGCGGCGAAGAGCGCGGCAGCAGCAGCGCGATCAGGAAGCTCGCCAGGGGCAGCGCTAAAACCACGGTCAGCAGGTTCATCGCAGGCCTCCCAGAAAGAACAGAACCGCGCCGATCACCGTCACCGAACCCAGCAGCACCCAACTGGCATAGCTGCGGATATTGCCCGACTGCATCCTGCGCAGGATGTCGCCTACGCCGCGCGACAAGGTGCCCACACCGTTGACCATACCGTCGATCAACCCGGCGTCCACCGTCTTCCACAGCACCGCGCGCGATCCGCCCACCACCGGACGGACCACCGCGGCATCGTAAATCTCGTCCACGAAGTATTTGTTATAAACCAGCGTGTACAGGCCCTTCACGCTATCCGCAAAGGAATCCGCCATCGAGGGCTTGAGCACGTACATCAGGTACGCCAGCGCAATTCCGCCCAATCCAAAGGCTACCGAGATGGCCATCAGGGTCGAATCTTCGGGCACTTCGCCGGTGGGAAAGAATTTGTCCAGGAACAGCGGTACCTTGATAAACCCGCCGCCCAGCGAAAGCGCCGCCAGCACGACCAGCGGCAGATACATCACCGGAGGCGATTCGTGCGGATGCTCGTGGCCGCGATAGGTGCCGAAGAACGCCAGGAACATGGCACGGAAAACGTAGAAGGCCGTCATGCCCGCCGTCACCGCGCCCAGCCAGAACATCCAGGGCGCGTAGCCGTGCGCCGCAATCAGGATGGCATCCTTGCTGAAAAATCCGGAGGTGAACGGAAAACCCGAAATGGCCAGCGCCGCGCACATCATGCTCCCGAACGTCCACGGGATCTTCTTCCGCAGGCCGCCCATATTGCGCAGGTCCTGCTCACCCGATAGCGCGTGAATCACGCTGCCCGAACCCAGGAACAACAGGGCTTTGAAGAACGCGTGCGTCATCAGGTGGTAGATGCCCGCCGAAAACGCGCCGCAGCCCACGCCCACGAACATATATCCAAGCTGGGACACCGTGGAGTACGCGAACACTTTCTTGATATCGTTCTGCGCCAGCCCGATGGTCGCCGCGAAAAACGCTGTCGCGATCCCGATCAGCGCGATCGCGTGCATGGCCTGGGGTGCATGCACATAGATGGGCCAGGAGCGGGCGCACATGTAAACGCCGGCGGTCACCATGGTGGCCGCGTGAATCAGGGCCGAGACCGGCGTCGGACCGGCCATGGCGTCCGGCAGCCACACGTACAACGGAAGCTGAGCCGATTTTCCGCACGCGCCTACCAGCAAGAGCAGACCGATGGTGGTGAGCGTCGCTTCGCTGGCCCCCGGAGCCTGCTGGAACACCGTGGCGAAATTCACGGAATGGAAGGTCACCATGATCAGGAAGATCGCCAGTGAAAATCCGAAGTCGCCAATGCGGTTGACGATGAATGCCTTGTTCCCTGCGTTGGTGGCGAACTTCTTATCGAAGTAAAAACCGATCAGCAGATAGCTGCACAGACCCACGCCCTCCCACCCCACGAACAGCAGCAGGAAGTTCGCCGCCAGTACCAGGGTGAGCATGAAAAACATGAACAGGTTGAGATACGCGAAGAAGCGGTAATACCCGCCGAAATTCGGGCCGTGCTCGTGCGCCATGTAGCCGATCGAGTAAATATGGATCAGCGAACCGATACCCGTGACCACCATGAGCATCACCACGGTCAGGCGGTCCACTGCCATGTCGCAGCCGATATTCACGAAGCCGCTCTGAATCCACGTGAAATAATGTTCGGTGTACGCGCTGTTCAAATCGCCCAGCGCCAGGATTACCCGCAGCGCCCAGGCGAACGCAAGCACCACGCTGCCAACGGCAACGGCGCTGACCAGGCCTTTGGAAAACCGGCGTCCAAACGCGCCGTTAATAAAGAAACCCGCCAGCGGCAATATAGGAATGAGCCAGAGTTGCATCTAATGTGTCCAGGGGCCGGGGGCCAGCGGCCGGGGGCCAGGGTTGCATTTCACCGTTCTCGTAGCCATTCTCAACCGAAACTTTCTCCCTTGTCTCTTCTTCTCCGCGTCTTCCTCCGCGCCTCTGCGACTCCGCGGTGAATTTCCATCTCAGTTCTTCATCGAATTGACATCGTCGATATTCAGCGTGGAGCGGTTCTTGAATACCGTCAGGATAATCGCCAGCCCCACTGTCGCTTCCGCCGCCGCCACCACCATCACGAAAAATGCGAACAGGTGTCCGTTCACCTGCTTCAACTGATAAGCGAAAGTGATGAAGGTCAGGTTGACGGCGTTCAGCATCAGCTCGATGGACATGAATACCGTGATGATGTTACGCCGGAACAGAAACCCGCTCACGCCAAGTACGAACAGTATCGCGCTCAACGTCAGAAACCACGAAACCGGAACCTCAGCCATCTAGTCCAGCTCCTTTCGCGCCAGCACAATGGCGCCCACAATGGCGATCAGAATCAGGATGGAAGTGATTTCGAACGGCAGCAGGTAGGTGGTGAACAGCGCCCGCCCGATGGCCAGCGCCGAGCCGCCGCGAAAGCCTCCGAAATGTACCGTGCTCCGCGGGTACAGCCGCTGCACAAAGAAAGCCAGCACGCCCAGCAGCGCGATCAGTAACGGCACGCCCAGCACCTGCACCATCAGCGAGCGGCCCTTGCGAACCTCCGTTCCGGCGTTCAGCAGCATGATCACAAAAATGAACAGCACCATGACCGCGCCGGCATACACAATCACCTGCGCGGCCGCGATGAACTCCGCGCCCAGCAGCAGATACAGAATCGCCAGCGAGCCCATCACGCCGATCAGCGAGACAGCGCTCGAAATCGGATGCGTTTGCACCACCACGTTAATGGCGCAGACCACGGCGATAATCGCGAAAACCAGAAAGAGAATGACGTCCATTTCACGAAAACCAGGCGACCAGGAAGCCGGTCACCAGCAGATTCAACATGGCTACCGGGAAAAGAAATTTCCAGGTGAAGCCCATCAGTTGGTCGTAGCGGAAGCGCGGCAGCGTGCCGCGAATCCACATAAAGGCGAACAGAATCGCGCCCGTTTTGGCGCAGAACCAGAACAGCGGCAGCAGCCACGCCTGCACGATCGGCAGCAGAAAGATTCCGGCGACGATCAGGAAAATCACTCCGAACGCGGGGAGCGTGTACTTATCGCGTTTGCGCGAATAATTCACTCCGTGATACAACGCGATCAATCCGGCGATGGCGAAAATCGCCGGCGGCGCCAGCGACGACCCGTATGCGGCCGGCCACGGCGCCATCCAGCCGCCCAGAAACAGCAGCGTGGCCATGCAGCTTACCGTGATCATATTGGCGTATTCGGCCATGAAAAACGAGGCGAACTTCATGCTGCTGTATTCGGTGTGGAAGCCCGCCACCAGCTCGTTTTCCGCCTCCGGCAAATCGAACGGCACGCGATTGGTTTCGGCAAACGCGGCAATCAGAAAAATAAGGAAGCTGAAGATTTGCGGGAAAGGTCCGTGCAGCACGTTCCACTGCAAAATGCCCCCTGCCTGCTTCTCCACCAGCGTCCGCAAGCTCAACGTATTGGAAATCAGCAGCGGCGCGGCAATGGCCAGCGAAAGCGGCAGTTCGTAGCTGATCATCTGCGCCGAACTGCGCAGCCCGCCCAGCAGCGAGTATTTGTTGTTGGATGCCCAGCCGGCCAGCGCGATCCCGTAAACGCCCATCGAAGAAACCGCCAGCACGAACACCACCCCGATATTCAAATCCGTGAGTTGCATCAGCGTGGAGTAGCCGGCCACTTTGATCTCCGGGCCGAACGGGATCACCGAAATCGAAAGCAGCGCCATGGTGATGGCCAGAAACGGCGCCGCCAGGTACAACGGTTTATTTACGTAAGGTGGCACCAGGTCTTCCTTGGTGACCAGCTTGATCACGTCCGCCAGCGGCTGCAACAATCCATGCGGGCCTACGCGATAAGGCCCCGGACGCACCTGGATGTGGGCGATCACTTTTCGCTCCACCCACTGCAGGTACGCCAGGGTGGTCATGAGAACGGCAAAGACCACCAGCACCTTGATCAGGGTGATGACCACGAACGAATCTATCATTAGCGGCTCAAACGGCTTTCTAAAACTGTGTGTAGAACCTTAGAATAGCGCCCGAGCGTGCCGGACGCGAATAGCCCATTGTGGTCGGAATGCACCAGATCGGGCCGGAGTTCCACCGGCACGCGCCCGTTTACAGGGGCCGTCTGTGCAGCTCCGCCGGTGGCAATCACCGGAGTCGGAACTTCATACCCTCGAACATTCTTGCGAATCTCGTCGAATACCGCGTCGGGGATCCACGGCCCCAGCGCCCCGGCCACGCCCATTTCGCGCGCGATGAATCCCATGATTTCCAGGTCCGGCTTGGCGCCCATGGTGTTGATGGCGCGCTTGAGCTTCTGCACCTCGCCGGTCACGTTCGTTACGGTGCCGTTCTTTTCGTACGCGGAAGCCGCCGGCAGCACCACGTCGGCCAGGGCCGCGGTCTCGGTGAGGAACATATCCTGAACCACCAGGAATCCGGCCTTGCGGGCCGCGCCGCCCTTGAATGGATTGGCGCCCACCACCCACAATGCGCTCAACTCCGCCGCCAGCATTTCTTCCAGATGCATGCCCGCCTGCCCCGAAGCCTTGTAGCCCGGCAGCAGTTCCGGCGACAGCCCCATGTCGATGGCGCCGCGCGAATTGGAATAATCCACCAGCGCGATATACTTCACCGGAATGCCCAGCGATTCGCCGAACTCCACCAGCTTGTGTACGTCGCCGCCCTTGAACGAATCGTCGAACAGCATCACCAGCTCCGGCTCGGCCTTCAGCTTGTCGCGCAGTTGTTCCAGCGCCGCCAGGTAGTCCGCCGCCGATGCCCTGCCTTGCGGATGGGCGAAGCGGGAAGGGTCGCTCGTTTCCGCCGCGGTCCCGGCGCGCACGCTCGCCACGGCATACTTGTCTTCCCGGACCGTGCCCGCCGAGATGGCGTATACGTGCGCCTGATGATGCCGCCAGTTGGCCCGGATCTGGTTGGAGAGCAGCGGATGCTCCGTGGCAAGATCGGCGCCCAGCACCACCACGGCCTTGCGCTCGTACAGGTCGGCCACGGTGGCCAGTTTGCCGGTCTTGCCGCTCAGCGCGTCCACCAGCGCCACTACGTCGCCGGTGCGGTGGTGATCGATGTGGTTGGTGCGCAGCACCTCGCGCGCGAACTTCTGCAGATAAAAATTCTCTTCGTTGCTGGTGTGGTTGCTGCCGATCACGCCGAAGCTGCCGCCATCCGCCAGCACCTTGTTGAAGCGCTTCGCCACCTGCAGCAGCGCCTCGCTCCAGGAAACTTCTTCCAGCTTGCCGTTCACCCGCGCCAGCGGCGCCTGCAAGCGCTCGCCGGATGGTCGTAGAAATCGAACGCGTAGCGGCCCTTGATGCACAGGAATTCGCCGTTGATCCCGGAATGGTCGCGATTGTTGCCGCGAATGATGCGGTCGTTGCGCGTGCCTAGCGTGGTCTTGCAGCCATCCGCGCAGTGCGTGCAGATGGTGCCCACGTGCGTCATTTCCCAGGGCCGCGTCTGGTAGCGGTAGGTGCCGCTGGTCAGCGCGCCCACCGGGCAGATGTCGATGCAGGCGCCGCACTCGTCGCACTCCAGATGGTCGCCCGTGATTGGGAGCGATCTCGCGAAACCACGCCGCGGTTGATCACGCCCAGCGCGCCCACGCCCATGCCTTCATTGCAGACGCGGACGCAGCGGAAACACAGGATGCAGCGCGGCGCATCGAAAAACACCACCGGCGAATACTGTTTTTCCGGCGTGTGAATCTTCGTCTTCGTTGTAGCGGCTCTCTCCCGCGCCGTAGCGGAACGTCATGTCCTGCAGTTCGCACTCGCCGCCCTTGTCGCACACCGGGCAATCCAGCGGATGGTTGGTCAGCAGGAATTCCAGCATGCCTTTGCGCGCCGCCGCCACCTGCGGCGTCTCGGTCCGGACCACCATGCCCTCGGCCACCGGGAGCGTGCATGCCGTCATCAGCTTCGGCATCTTCTCCACTTCCACCAGGCACATGCGGCAGGCGGCCTGCAGCGAAAGCCCCTCGTAGTAGCAGAACGCCGGAATCTCGATGCCCTACCGTTTTGGCGGCATCGATCACCAGCGTCCCCGGGGCAGCCTGCACCTCCCGGCCGTCAATCGTCAGTTTTACCAGGTCAGCCATTACAGCCGTCACCATGTGATTCGCGTGCTCGTAGGGGCACGGCTTGCCATCCAGATGCTCTTCGAATTCGTGCCGGAACTTCTCCACGATCGAAATCGTCGGCATGGCCGCCGCATCGCCCAGCGGGCAGAAGGTGCGGCCCAGCATGTTCTTCGCCAGATGTCGCCAATCAGGTGGATATCGCTTCGCGTGCCCTGGCCGTCGTGGAAGCGGTGCAGGATCTTGCGCAGCCAGGTGGTGCCTTCGCGGCACGGGATGCACCAGCCGCAGCTTTCGTGCGCGTAGAACCGCATGATGCGCAGCGCCGCCTTCACCATGCACGTGTCTTCGTCCATGATGATCACGCCGCCCGACCCGAGCATGGTCTTGCGCTGCGCCATGGAATCGTAATCCATGGTGGCGCCTTCCACTTCCGCCGCCGTCAGCACCGGGCACGACGATCCGCCCGGAATGAACGCCTTCAACTTCTTGCCGTTGCGCATGCCGCCGCCCACTTCCTCGATCATCTGCTTCACCGGGAAGCCCAGCTTCAGTTCGTAGACGCCAGGCTTGTTGACGTGGCCGGTGAGGCAGGTCAGCTTGGTGCCGCCGGCCTTCGGCATTCCCAGCGCCGCGAAGGCCGCGCCGCCATCGCGCAGGATCGCCGGCACCGCGCAGAAGGTCTCCACGTTATTCAGAATCGTCGGGCACTGGAACGCGCCCGATACCGCCGGAAACGGCGGCCGGATGCGCG
This sequence comes from uncultured Solibacteraceae bacterium, assembly GCA_963835555.1. Taxonomy (GTDB): domain Bacteria; phylum Acidobacteriota; class Terriglobia; order Bryobacterales; family Bryobacteraceae; genus Sulfopaludibacter. The sequence goes on from CAWIGC010000008.1 coordinate 205,559, forward strand.
GGATGCCGCGCTTGCCTTCGAGCGATTCCAGCAGCGCCGATTCTTCGCCGCACTCGTAGGCGCCCGCGCCCGTGTGCGTGTACAGATCGAAATCGAAACCCGTGCCCTGGATGTTCTTGCCCAGCCAGCCCTGCGGCGTAGGCTTCGGCGATGCGCCTTGTCCATGATGTCGATCAGGTAGCGATACTCGCCGCGGATGTAAATGTAGCCCTTGTGCGCGTCCACCGCCAGGCCGGCGATCAGCACGCCTTCGATCAACTGGTGCGGATCGTTCTCGATCAGCAGCGCGATCCTTGCACGTGCCGGGCTCGCTCTCATCGCCATTGACCACGATGTACTTCGGCTTGGGCGAGGTGCGCGGCACGAAGCTCCACTTCATGCCCGTGGGAAAACCCGCGCCGCCGCGGCCGCGCAGATTGGAAGCCTTGACTTCCTCGATGATCTGCTCCGGCGTCATCTTCGCCGCCTTGAGGAATGCCTGGTAGCCGTCGGTCTGCCAGATAGGTACTCGATGGAGCGCCGAATTCGGCAGACCGAAGCGGCGCGTCAGCACCTTGGTTTCGAGCGGACTGGGTTCGTTGTACAGCATTCGATTATTGCTTCTTCCTCAAGCCGTCCAGAAGCTGGTCCAGTTTTTCGGGCGTCACATAGTGGTGGAAATCGTAATTCACCTGAATCGCCGGCGCCCACGAGCAGGCGCCCATGCACTCCACTTCTTCCAGCGAAATCTGCCCGTCCGCCGTCACTTCCTTGTGACCGATGCCCAGCTTCTTGCAGGCGTGCTCCCACAACTTGTCGCCGTCCCACAGCAGGCAGCTGATATTGGTGCAGACCTGGACGTGGTACTTCCCCAGCGGCTTCTTGTGCAGCATCGAGTAGTACGACAGCACCTCGTTGACCTGCAGCGGAGTCACGCCCACGCGGCGGGCCACTTCCTCGATCACTCGTCGGTGAACATGCGCCCAGTTCGTCCTGCGCGTAGAGCAGCATGGGGATCATCGCCGAGCGCTGGCGCCCCGGCGGATAGCTCGTCAGGAACTTTGGCGAACCTCGCTTCCAGTTCTGGTGAAAAAGTCATTCACCTGTCCGTATCTCCCAAAACAAAATCCATGCTGCCGATGGACGGCGATCACATCGGCGATCAGCGTACCCTCCACCATCTTCCGCCGTGGCCTGCAAATTGCCAAAACTGGGGGTCCGCATGTGCACGCGGTAGGGATGCGTGGTGCCATCGCTCACCATGTAGAAGCCCAGCTCGCCGCGCGGCGATTCGATCACCTGGTAGACCTCGCCTTCCGGCACGCGGAAGCCCTTCGGTCACGATCTTGAAGTGATAGATCAGCGCCTCCATCTGGGTCTTCATCTTTTCGCGGTCGGGCAGCACCACGTGCGGCGCATCGGCCTTCCACGGTCCCGCGGGCATGCCTTCCATCGCCTGCTTGATGATCCGCGTGCTCTGCCGCATCTCTTCCATGCGCACCTGGTAGCGCGCGAACACATCGTTCTCGGTGCGCGTCGGGCACTTCGAAATCGAACTTCTCGTAGCTGGAGTACGGCTCGTCTCTTGCGCGCATCGATCTTCAGGCCGGCCGCGCGCAGCATGGGGCCGGTCACGCCCAGGTCCAGCATGTCTTCCAGCGAAATGTAGCCCGACGCCCTTGCGTGCGGCCGGTCCAGATGCGGATTGTTGGTCAGCAGGTTTTCGTATTCGTCCACCCGGCTGGGGAAAACGTCGATGAACTTCTTCACCCGCTGCTGCCAGCCGCGCGGCGGCTCCAGCGCCAGCCCGCCGATGCGGAAATAGCTGGTCATCATGCGCTGCCCGGAGAACATCTCGAAGATGCGCAGAATGTCCTCGCGCTCGCGGAAGCAGTAGAGGAACACGCTCATGGCGCCGATATCGATGCGCGTGCGTGCCCAGCCACACCAGGTGGCTGTTGAGCCGCGTCAACTCCGTCAGCATCACCCGCATCCACTGCGCCTGCGGCGGAATCTCCAGCCCCAGCAGCTTTTCCACCGCCAGGCAGTAGCCCAGGTTGTTCGAGAGCGGCGCCAGGTAATCCACGCGGTCGGTCAGCGTCACGCCCTGCTGGTACGTCTTGACTTCGAATTCCTTCTCGATGCCGGTGTGCAGATAAGCCGATGTCCGGCTGCGCACTTGACCACCGTCTCGCCATCCAGTTCCAGCAGCAGCCGCAGCACGCCGTGCGTGGACGGGTGCTGCGGGCCCATGTTCAGGACCATGCGGCGCGGCCGGCTGCGCCTGCTACCTCGCCTTCCGGTCACTCCTGGAACTGCCCGGTGTCGCTCATGTCTAAACCCTCGACCCCGTGACCGGATAATCCTTGCGCAGCGGGTGTCCTTCCCAATCGTCCGGCATCATGATGCGGCGCAGGTCGGGATGCCCGAGAATTGGATGCCGAACAGGTCGAACACTTCGCGCTCGTACCAGTTGGCGCCGCGCCACACCCCCGTCACCGATTCGATCACCGGATCTTCGCCGCGCACCCGGCATTTCAGCCGCACCGCTGCATTGCGTTCCACCGAATGCAGGTGATAGACCACTTCGAACCGCGGTTCGGCAGGATACCGGTCCACAGCCGTCACGGTGCTCAAGCGCACGAACTCCTGGTCGTATTTCAGAAATCCGCAGACGCTCGCGATCTTGCCGGGCGCGATCTCCAGCGTCAGTTCGTTCCGGTCGAATTTGCCGCCTTGTGACGGCATCCGCATCGAAGGCTTCCACCGCCGCGGCCACGGCATGCTCTCGCAGATTGTCGGGTAGCATCTCGAGTTGTACTACGTTTCATTGCTTGCGGCTGGCGATCTCGCTCGCCGCCCAATCCAGCGCGCCCTTTTTCCAGATGTAGAAAAAGCCGGAAAGAATCAAAACAACGAAGACCAGCATCTCGACGAACGCGAACATCTTCAGTTCGCGGTAAACCACCACCCACGGATACAGGAAAATCGCTTCGATGTCGAACAGGATGAAGAGCATCCCCACCAGGTAGAACTTCACGCTGAAGCGCTGCCGGGCATCGCCCGTGGGCGCGATGCCGCATTCGTACGGCATGTCCTTCACGCGATTGCGGACCTTCTTGCCCAACAGATACGACACGGTCAGCAGCCCGGCCGCCAGAGCCATCGCGAGCAGCGCCTGCACCAGGACAGGAAAATACAACTCCGTGTAAGAGTTAGGCATTCGTTTGAGGGAGAAGAAGACTCAAATTTGACTATAATGGTTGCAAAACAGGGGTGTCAACCGCACATGGATATCGAAATCGTGGTCAACGGCGAAACGCAGCTCCACACAGCAAGGGCAGACGGTGCTCGGTCTCCTGCACCAACTGCGCCTCGACCCCGCCCGCGTGGCCGTGGAATTGGACCGCCGCATCGTAAAACAGCCAAATTGGCCTGAAACGATTTTATCGCCGGGCGCCCAGCTCGAAATCGTGCAGTTCGTCGGCGGAGGCTAGAAGAAGGAATATGCCCCAGACGTACGCAGACGGCGCGGATCCACCTGATCTCATCCGCGTTCATCTGCGTCCATCTGCGGCCCAAAGGAATGCTTACGCGAAGCGCGGATCGCGGCAGCTTCGTCTTCATGCACGTCGAAGACGGTGTAGAGTTTCGTGATCTGCAGCAGGTCCTTGACGCGCTTGTTCAGGTTGAGCAGCTTCAACTGCCCGCCGCTATTGGTCACTGTGGTGAATCCCGAAACCAGCTCGCCGATCCCGGAGCTGTCGATATACGAAACCTCTCCCAGGTTCAGCAGGATCTTTTTCTGATTCTTGCGTCACCATGTCGCGCAAGGCGTCGCGCAGCGCGCTGGAACCCTCACCTAGCGTGATCCGTCCAGCCACATCCACCACCGTCACGTCTCCCACCTGCCGGGTATTCAACTTTACGCTCACTGAATATGCCTCCTGGCTGAAACCGCAGACTCTACTTTGACACCAGGTACTTGACCAAAGTTACTTCCATGCCGCCCGGCTTCGCCCCGCCGGATCTCGAATTCATCCATGAAAGAGCGGATCAGAAAAATCCCCGCCCCGAAGTCCGCAGCAGGTTCTCCGGCGCCAGCGGATCGGGCAGGCTGGCTCAAATCGAAGCCTTCGCCTTCATCCGCATATCCGGACGACGAAGCGATCCGGAGTATGAGCAACCGAAAATCGCACCCTCTTATTGGCGTTATACCGGTTGCCGTGGACCACCGCGTTCACCATCGACTCCCGCACGGCCATCCCGATCTTCATCAGATCGTCGTCGTCGAAGCCCGCGCGCTGTGCCATACCCGAGCGCCAGTTCCTCCGCGCTGTCCACGCTTTCCAGCGTCGATTCCAGAAACCGTTCGACAGTTTCCGGAGTGTGGCGCATATTTTCCCGCATACATAAGACGGCCAGGATGCGCGGCCAAAGCGAATCGTCAGAATAAATTACCAGACTTGCGAAAGTCAAGGAGCGCTTTCCCGCGTGCCGGCTGACATCGACGCTACAATCGGGCTTGACGTCTCAGGAAGAAATCGAACTGGCCCGTTCGCTGCTCGCCGGCGAGCCGGACGCTTTTGAACGCTTCGTCCTGCATTTCCGGTCCAAAGTATTTCGCTATAGCTGGCTGGTGTGCGGGCAGGCCGAAGATGCCGAAGAAGTGGCGCAGGAGACGCTGCTGAGGGTCTTCCAGAACCTGGATCAGCTCCGCGATCCCACCCGCATCCGGCCCTGGGTCTTCCGCATCGCCCGCAATGCCTGCCTCATGCAGCGCCGCAAGAGCGTCTTCGCGCCTTCCGAAGAGATCTCCCTCGACGATACCCCCCACGAGGCGCCGGACGGGGCCGCCCTGCCCGATTTTTCGCTCCTGCAGCGCGAACTCCGCGCCGTTCTGGACCGCGTGATCCTGGAACTTCCGCCTACCCTGCGTCCCGTGGTCCTCCTGCGCGATCTGGAGGAACTCTCCACCGAGGAAACCGCTCAGATCCTGGATCTGAGTCAGGATGTGATCAAAACCCGCCTTCACCGCGGCCGTCAGGCCATGCGCCAGAAACTGGATTGCTACCTGAACAATCGCTGCCTCGACGACCAGCCCAGTCCCGATGCCACGCCCCTCAATGCCGCCGAACGCCGGACGCTCCATGCCGAGTGGCGCAAAGCCGTTGTGACCTGAGTCACTGCCCCGCACCCCGCCAGGCCTTACCCTGCGGTTTAGAGGAGGCATGATGCCGGTAACGCGAAAAAAACTTCTGAAACGGGCGCTCCCCGACAGGTCCCAGCCCCTCCGCCGTACCGTGCAATTGCTGTTTCTGCTCCTGAACGTCTGGATTTGCGCTCAATTCTACCTGTTTGTCCGTTATTACGAGACCGGCGGCGCGGGCATCCACGCCACCCGGCCCCCCGGCGTCGAAGGCTGGCTGCCCATCGCCTCCCTGATGAATCTCAAGGTGCTTCTGGCTTCCGGCCAAATGCCCGCGCTGCATCCCGCGGGCATGTTTTTGCTCCTTGCGTTCCTGGCCATCTCCTGGATCTTCCGGAAGAGCTTCTGCGGATGGCTCTGCCCCATCGGCGCCATCTCCGAGTACCTCTGGCGGCTGGGCCGGCGGACCTTCGGACGCAATTTCCGCCTCCCGCGCAAACTCGATATCGGCCTGCGCAGCCTGAAGTACCTGCTGCTGGCATTGTTTTTCTTTGCCGTCGGCTCCATGTCCGTCCCCGCCATCCATGCCTTCCTCGAAGGCCCCTATGGCGTGGTGGACGATGTCAAAATGCTGAACTTCTTCCGGTTCCTGGGGCTCACCGGCGCGATCGTCCTGGCCCTGCTGGTGCTGGCTTCGGTCTTCGTGCAGAACTTCTGGTGCCGCTTCCTGTGCCCCTACGGCGCACTGATGGGACTGGCGGCCCTGGCCAGCCCGGTACGCATCCGGCGCGACACGTCGCTGTGCATCGATTGCGGCAAATGTGCCAAGTCGTGCCCCTCGGCGCTGCCGGTGGACCGCCTCATCACCATCGCGTCGGTGGAATGCACCGGCTGCCTCGAATGCGTGGCCTCGTGCCCGTCTGCCGGAGCGCTGTACCTCTCCGCGCCACGCCGCCGCCGCGTACCCGCCTGGGCAGTCGCCGCGGGGATTGCCGGCCTGTTCCTGGGCGTAACGACCTATGCCCGCCTGACCCACAACTGGCGTACCGATCTACCGGAAAGGGTCTACTTCCAGCTGATTCCTCACGCCAACGAATTCGAGCATCCCAGGTAGCGGCAGATCCTTCAACACGCCGAATTGCTGCGCGTGTCCAGCACTTCCCGTACCTTGCGCGACAGAGAGTCCGGCAGGAAAGGCTTCTGCAGGAAGGCCGCGCCGGATTGCGGAATGCCGTGGTGCACAATGGCTTCGTCGGTATAGCCCGACATGAACAACACGCGCATCGCGGGACACACCGGCGCCACCTGCCTCACCAGGTCCGGCCCGCTCATTTCGGGCATGACTACGTCGATTACGGCCAGATCGATCTTGCCCTTCAGTTGCCTGCAAATTCGGATCGCCTCTTCGCCGCGAGTCGCTTCCATGACCCGGTACCCGCGGGCCGTCAGGACATCCACAATCAGCTTGCGGACGCGCGCTTCGTCCTCCACCACCAGAATGGTCTCCACCCCGTTGAGCGTGCTGTCCGCCGCCGCCTTCTCCGTGGCGACCGGAGACTTGGTCTCCGCCAGGGGCAGGTAGATGCGGGCGGTGGTGCCCGCGCCGAGCTCGCTGAACATGCCGATGGCGCCGCCGCTCTGCCGGATGATTCCGTACGCCGTCGCCAGTCCCAATCCGGTACCGCTCCCCGGACCCTTGGTGGTAAAGAACGGCTCGAAGAGATGACTCTGGGTCTCTTCGTCCATCCCCACTCCGGTATCCGTGATCGAAATCGTGACGTGCGGACCCGCCGGCACACCCAAATGCTTGGCCGAAAAGGTATCGCCCAGATGAACGGTGGCCGTCTCGATGGTCAGCTTGCCCCCGTGGGGCATGGCGTCGCGCGCGTTCACCACCAGGTTCATGAGCACCTGTTCCAGCCGCCCCGGGTCGGCCGTTACGGTGTCCTGGGTGGCGGCGGGGATGGTTACCAGGTCGATATCCTCGCCGATGAGCCGCCGCAGCATCTTCTCGATCTGAATGATGAGATCGTTAACATGCACCGCCCGCGATACCATCGGCTGCCGCCGGCTGAAAGCCAGCAACTGGTGCGTCAGCGCGCCTCCCCGCTCCGCCGAACGCCGGATCTCTTCCAGAGCCGTCCGCTGATTGTCCTTCAGGTCGCGGCTGGTCAGCAAAAGATCGCTATACCCGGTGATGACCGTCAGCAGGTTGTTGAAATCGTGCGCTACGCCGCCCGCCAGGCGGCCCACGGCCTCCATCTTCTGGGCCTGGTGGAATTGCTCTTCCAGACGAACGCGATCGCGCCGGGACTTCGCCGCGCGGATTTCACGCTCTACCGCCGCATTCAGCCGCATCAGGTTGCTGCGGGTCATGTGGTCGGCTGCCCCGGCTTTCAAGACGGACAGGACGTCCGAATCCTTGATTTTCCCGGAAACCACAATCACCGGCAGATCGATGGCCTTTTCGTGGATGGTGCGCAGGGCTTCCAGCGCGCCAAAATCCGCCAGTGCGAAATCGCTGATAGCAATATCCCAATTGCCTGTGAGCGCGGCATCCAGATCCGCTTGCGTAGTCGCCCGCCCGAACGCCGGCAGGTACCCTCCGCGCTCCAGCTCGGCGCCCACAGCGTCGGCGCCCGCTTCACCGATAAATAAAACCCGAATCGGTTGAGACATCGGTCTGATCCACTAGAGTAAACGATCGCACCTTCCAGGGTAAGCCCCAAACAGTAATTCCCGGTGCGTTAACCAACGGAGACAAATAGCGTACAAAAATATACACTACAGCGGCAGTTGTTGCAGCAGAGGCGGAAATACCTGCTTTGTGAATGCAATTCCCGTTGCCGTAGCAGCTTCAATATCATCGTTGCGAACCGGAACCACGACCCTCACCAAGGCCGTATCGCTGCGGTGGTAGCGGACGGCGTCAGCCACCAGCCAGAATTTGGCGGCGTATTCGTTGGCAATGACGCGGTTATGACTCTGATACCAGTACAGAACCACGTCCTTTTCCATGCCCTGCTCCACCACAAACCGGTTGATGCGAACCGGGGCCGGCCAGTCGGGGACCGTCACCACCGGCCGGTCCGCCGTAACCTGAGTCCAACCGGCGCCGGGCAGGCAGTTCTTCGGGGAATGCGGCGACTGCCCGGTCCGCTGCGTCTTGAAATAAGCGATGAAGAAGTACAGATCCCGCGTGCCTGCGGCATTCCCGTAGCGCCGGTTCAGCGTGTCGTCGGCCCGCAGCACATCCGCGACTTCCTTTTCGATGGGCATATCCTGGAGCATCTGCCAGTCGCCGATGTGCGTCGGGAAATTCGCCAGAGGCCCGACCATGGGGACGGTTTCCGGCCGCCGCGCAATGGCATAAAAAGCCACCGCCTGGAATAGCAGCACCAGCGTCAAAACGCGGGCGTATTTATTATTCAAGAACTCCATGCCGGGCCCTCCTCTTGTCGATGACTTTCATCGTGCGCACCAGAAGTTGATGGAAAATAATCAAAAAAGCCAGGGCAATCATGAAGATCACCCAGCCCGTGGATTCGTGGAAAAAACCTTCCGCCAGTTCGGGTTTCCATTGCGCCAGAATGCCGGTAACCGCCACGCGGCTGCCATTGGCCAGGATCGCAATCGGAATCGTGGCCAGGAATAACACCACGCGGATCCACCGTTTCGGTTCAAAGAAGTGCCCGTAAACCAGGGCCAGAAACGTAAGGGAAAGCAGCGAGCGGATACCGCTGCACGCCTCCACTACCGCCAGCGGACCGCTGGGCAGATCCAGAATATTCCCCGTCCGCAGAACCGGAATGTCCAACGCGGAAAGCGCCGTCGCCGCCAGATAACTGGCCACCTGTTGCAGCGGGAAAGTGATCTGGTTATAAATGACCGCCGGAATCGGAATCATGAAGAACAGCAGAAACAGCGGAAATGCCAGCTTCTTCAGGATCTGAGTGCCGGCCAGCAGCCAGACGGACCCGATCAGGGTGATGACGAAGGCCGCTCGCGCCGTGGAAAGTTCCACGCCCAGTGTTGCCACCATCAGTTGCAGGCAGCCCAGCATGACGACCAGCAGACCCCACCAGTTCGGGCGCGGCCGCAAAGCCAATAGCTCTTCCCGCCGCTGCCATACAATGAAACCCGAAATGACCGGCACGAAGAAGCCGTGACCCATGTCGTCATTGGTGCCCCATTCCCGTACGAGAGCATACAGAATGGGCGCGTAACACACGGCGATCAGCCCGCCGAACCAGGCAAGCTTAACCCACGGCATGGGGCGAACCGGGGTCTGTGCAATGGTGGTGGTGCTCGACACTACTCGCATATCATACCAACCGGATCGATAGCGAGGGGCTGATAACAGCCGTACTAAACTGAATGGAGTGGAAGAAGAGATACTGGGAAAAGCTTACGACGGCCGGTTAATGCGCCGGCTTTTGGGTTATATGCGACCTTACCGGGGACGCGTAGCCATTTCCCTGATCTTCCTGCTGGCTCAGTCCGTATTCCAGGTCATGGGGCCGCTGCTGACTAAGACTGCCATCGATAAGTATCTTCGCCCCGAAGGTGCGCCCTCCTTTCTGGATTCCATGCTGCCGCCTGACGCCTGGGCCGGCCTCTCCCGCATCGGTCTGCTCTATCTGGCTGTTCTGGCGGGCGTTTTTGTCACCGAATTCGCCCAGACTTACCTCATGCAGTACACCGGCCAGTTGGCCATGTTCGACTTGCGCAAACAACTCATGGAACATCTGCAGCGCCTGGACCTGGCCTTTTACGATCGCAATCCCGTGGGCCGCCTCGTAACCCGCGTGACCACCGACGTTGACGTCCTCAACGACCTGTTCGCCTCCGGCCTGGTGACCATCCTCGGCGACGTGCTGGTGCTCGGATTCATATTGGCTATCATGTTCCGGCTAAGCCCCCTGCTGGCCTGCATCATGCTCGGCGCCATGCCTGTGGTGATTTTGGTTACAGTCATCTTCCGCCGCAGCGTGACCCAGAGTTACCGCCGCATCCGCGTGGCCATTGCCCGTATCAACGCATACATTCAGGAGCACATCACCGGCATCGTGGTGCTGCAGCTTTTCAATCGCGAGCGCCGGAGTTCGGCGGAGTTCGAAGTCGTGAACCGGCAGCATATGGAGGCGTATAAAGACGCCATCACGGCATACGGCTGGTTCTATCCGGTGATCGAGTTCATCTCTATGCTGGCCCTTGCGGGCATCCTGACTTACGGCGGATTCCGGGTCCAGGCCGGCGGCCTCACCCTCGGAGTGGTGGCGGCCTTTCTGCAATACGGTCTGCGGTTCTTCCGGCCGATTCAGGACCTCAGCGAAAAGTACAACATTCTGCAAGGCGCCATGGCGTCATCCGAACGTATCTTCACCCTGCTGGACACGGAGGCCGGCATTCTCCCGCCCTCCCACCCGGCGCCGGTGGCTGCGGCCATTGCGCCCATCCAATTCGACCGCGTCTGGTTCGCCTATCACGGCGAAGACTGGGTCCTGCAGGACGTCAGCTTTACCATCGAACCCGGCGAGACCATCGCCGTGGTGGGCCACACCGGCGCCGGTAAGACCACGCTGATCAGCCTGCTGCTGCGCTTTTACGATATCCAGCGCGGCAGTATTCGCATCGGTGGAGTCGATATCCGCCAGATGGATCCGCTGGAGTTGCGCCGCCAGTTCGGTGTGGTGCTGCAGGATCCCTACCTGTTCACCGGCACCCTGGCCGAAAACATCCGGCTGGGCACGGACAGCATCCAGCAGGAGCAGGTGGAGGCTGCCGCCGAACAGGTCAACCTGCTCGACTTCATCCGCAGCCTGCCGGAAGGTTTCGCGCAGCCCATTCGCGAACGCGGCAGCGGACTCTCCACCGGCCAGAAGCAGCTCATCAGCTTCGCCCGTGCCCTGGCTCACGATCCGCGCTACCTGATCCTGGACGAGGCCACTTCCAGCGTCGATACCGAAACTGAAATGCGTGTCAGCGATGCCTTGAACCGCATGGTCCAAGGGCGTACCTCGATTATCATTGCGCACCGCCTTTCCACCATCCAGCGCGCCGACCGTATCCTGGTAATGCACAAAGCCAGGCTGCGGGAATCCGGCACCCACCAGCAGCTCCTGGCGCAGCGCGGCATCTACTGGAAGCTATACCAGCTCCAATACAAGGATCAGGAACTGGCCACCGTCGGTACCGTGGCGAAAGACACTCCGGCGCCTGCGTAAGCGCGGCGGGTTCTACCTGCGCACCGGCGGCTGGCTTGCCAGAAGCGAAAGTACTTCCAGAATCTCCGTGCGTGTGGATGGGTCGAACTCCAGATAGCGCCGGTCGCCCTGGCCCGGGATGAAATGAGTGCCTCCGTTCGGATCCACCTGGACGATTCCCGGCTCGGACCGCGTGATCAAAAACTGGCCACCGTCGGTACCCTGGCGAAAGACACTCCGGCGCCTGCGTAAGCGCGGCGGGTTCTACCTGCGCACCGGCGGCTGGCTTGCCAGAAGCGAAAGTACTTCCAGAATCTCCGTGCGTGTGGATGGGTCGAACTCCAGATAGCGCCGGTCGCCCTGGCCAGGGATGAAATGAGTGCCTCCGTTCGGATCCACCTGGACGACTCCCGGCTCGGACCGCGTGATCAAAAACTGGCCACCGTCGGTACCGTGGCGAAAGACACTCCGGCGCCTGCGTAAGCGCGGCGGGTTCTACCTGCGCACCGGCGGCTGGCTTGCCAGAAGCGAAAGTACTTCCAGAATCTCCGTGCGTGTGGATGGGTCGAACTCCAGATAGCGCCGGTCGCCCTGGCCAGGGATGAAATGAGTGCCTCCGTTCGGATCCACCTGGACGATTCCCGGCTCGGACCGCGTGAAGTAGCCGTGCTCGGGCCGCACCGCCTCCAGCGCGGCGGTAAGATCCCAGGTAGGCCGGTCATAGGGCATCTGGTGATAGGCGCGGTACGATTCCGCAACCGGGTGCGGGCGCGCGTAGGAGAAATCGTGCTCGATACTGGCCGCGGGATAAAGAAGTTCCTTCCCGATTTCGAATCCGCTGAACACGATCGGCGTGGGCCAGCGTTCAAACACCGCTTTGGCCGATTCGATATCGATGCGGACGTTGTACTCCGGCTCTCCGCCCGCGAAGTTGCCCGCCATCGCCACCACCAGCGCCACCTTTTCTTTGATCAGGGCGGCGCCCCCCGGAGAGCGGAGCAGCGCCGCCAGGTTGGTGCTGAACCCTGTCTGCACGATCACCACCCTTTGCGCCGAGCCGCTCAGCAGACGGCGCAATACCGTGGGCGCCGCTTCGGCCGTTTTTTCCTCGGCCACCGGCGCGCTGTGCAACGCGGCTGTCATGTAGCCATCCCCGGCGCCCCCTTTCAGAGTTTCGATGGCGGCGCCCACGGGCAGCCCGGCGCGCCCGTAAAATCGATTGATCATTCGCACGTATGGAACCGCCGAAGGGTGAGCATTGGTGAGGGTGACGCCGATGAGCTGGCACTCGCCGCGATCGGTCAGCGCGTGCAGCATGGCCAGCGCCAGTGCGTCGTCGATATCGTTGCCCATATCCGTATCGAAGATCACCGGGCGGGCGGCCAGGCACAGATTCGCCAGCAGCAGAGCCAATAGCAGAATGCGACGCATGTCCCTTAGCATATCGCCCTACAACCCGCTGGTATAATGAAAGTTCCCTGTGCAAGACTACATTCGGATTCGTGGTGCGCGGGTCCACAACCTAAAGAACATTTCGCTTTCTATTCCCCATAATCAACTTACCGTGGTTACCGGCGTCTCGGGCTCCGGAAAGTCTTCCCTCGCCTTCGATACCATTTACGCCGAAGGCCAGCGCCGCTATGTGGAATCGCTTTCGGCCTATGCCCGCCAGTTCCTCGAGCGCATGGAAAAGCCGGACGTGGACGATATCGACGGCATTGCGCCGGCGGTGGCCATTCGCCAGAAAAATAGCACGCGCAATCCGCGCTCCACCGTCGCCACTTCCACCGAGTCCTACGATTTTCTCCGCCTGCTGTTTGCCCGCATCGGCCATACCATCTGTCCCCACTGCGGCACGCGCGTGCTGCGCGATACCGTGGACGAAATTGCCGCCCGCCTGCTGATGCTCCCCGAAGGCTCCCGCTGGTACGCGCTGTTTCCCTGCGGCGATCATGCCTCTACCCAGGTCTTGCGCGATCACCTGTTCGAGCTGCGTAAAAAGGGTTTCACGCGCCTGTTTCAGAACGGCCGCCTGTTCGAGTTCTCGACTCCGGAGTCGCTTCTCGATATCGATTTTGGCCACCCGGTCTTCGTCCTCGTGGATCGCCTGGTAATCGGCCCCGACCTCCACCAGCGCCTCGTGGACACCATCGAGATCTGCTATCGCGAAACCGGCGAAGTGATCTTCCAGAGCGCCGCCGGCGACCGGATGCTGCGCTTCAATGAGAAGTTTCAGTGCAAGACCTGCCTCACTGAGTTCAGCGTCCCCGAACCCATTCTCTTCAGCTTCAATTCGCCCTACGGCGCCTGCCCGCGCTGCCAGGGCTTCGGCAACACCATCGATTTCGACATGGACCGCGTCATTCCCGACAGGAATCTTTCGCTCGATGATGGCGCGGTGGACCCGTGGACCAAGCCCAAATTCCGGTCGTGGCTGGGGAACTTCCGCAAATCGGCCGGGCGCAAGGTGCGTTTCGATGTCCCCTTCTGCGACCTGAGCGACGCCGAACGCGACGCCGCGTACGAGTTTATCCGCCGCTTCTTCGACCACCTGGAGACCAAAAAGTACAAACTCCACGTGCGGGTCTTCCTCAGCCGCTACCGCGGATACGCGCTGTGTCCCGAATGCAAGGGAGCGCGCCTTCGCAAGGAGGCGCTGTACGTGCGCGTGGGAGGCAAGGACCTGGCCGAGATCACGCGCATGAACATCGCCGGGGCTCACGAGTTCTTCAACACGCTGGAGCTGAGCCCCGAAGAAAGCGGGATCGCCGATAAGATCCTGGTGGAAATCCGCCAGCGGTTGAAGTTCCTGAACGATGTGGGCCTGGACTACCTCACGCTCGATCGCCTCTCCGCTACGCTTTCCGGCGGCGAGTCGCAGCGCATCCAACTGGCTACCTGCCTCGGCTCCCGCCTGGTAGGCGCCTGCTACGTGCTGGACGAACCCTCCATCGGCCTGCACAGCCGCGATACCGGCCGCCTCATCCGCATCCTGCACGAACTACGCGAAATCGGCAACACCATCGTCGTGGTGGAGCACGATCCCGATGTGATGCAGGCGGCCGACCACATTGTGGACCTCGGACCCGGCGCTGGTGAACATGGCGGCGAAATCGTCTTCGAAGGCACGCTGGCCCAACTCACCGCCGATGGCAACAACTCCCTCACCGCCGGATATCTGCGCGGCGAACGGCGGGTGGCCGCGCCGCGCGAGCGCCGCCCGGTCAATCCCAAACGGGTAATGCGCTTCAGCGGTGCGCGCCTGCACAACCTCAAGAACATTCAGGTGGATGTGCCCCTGGGCATGATGGTGGCGATCACCGGAGTTTCCGGCTCGGGTAAGTCCACCCTGGTGCACGATGTGATCTTCCGCTCGCTCGAGGCGCTGCACAAAGCCCGCGAATCGGCCGGGGACGCGGCGTTCGAGGAAGCCGCCGAAGCCCTCGACACCGGCCCCAGAATGGCGTGCAGGAAGGTGGAAGGCGCGGACCGCATCACTGGCACGGTGATGATCGATCAATCGCCCATCGGCCGCACGCCGCGCTCCAACCCGGTTACTTACATCAAGGCTTTCGACACCATCCGCGCGTTGTTCGCCTCCACCCGCGAGGCCGAAAAGCGCGGATACACCGCCGGCCACTTCTCGTTCAATATTCCCGGCGGACGCTGCGAAACCTGTCAGGGCGATGGCACCGTGACCGTAGAAATGCAGTTCCTGGCCGACGTCGAGTTGATCTGCGACGAATGCAAGGGCACCCGCTATAAGAGCGGAATCCTGGAGATCAAGTACAACGGTCTGAACGTGCACGAGGTGCTGCAACTGACCGTGCGCGAAGCCATGACCTTCTTCCATGACACGCCCCGGCTGGTGCAGAAACTCAAGGTGCTGGACGATGTCGGGCTGGGCTATTTGCGGCTCGGCCAATCGGCCACCACGCTTTCCGGCGGCGAAGCCCAGCGCGTAAAACTGGCGGCCCATCTGACCACCTCCAGTTGCGCGGGGACCCTGTTCATCTTCGATGAACCCACCACCGGCCTGCATTTCGACGATATCGCCAAGTTGCTGGCCAGCCTCCAGCGGCTCATCGAAAACGGCGGAAGCCTGATCGTCATCGAACACAATCTGGATGTCATCAAAGCGGCCGATTGGGTGATCGACCTGGGGCCGGAAGGCGGCGCCGCCGGCGGTTCCATCGTCGCCGAAGGCACGCCCGAACAGATTGCCCTGGTCGCGGCGTCGTATACCGGGCAATACTTGCGCAAAGCGCTCAGTTAGAATCGTACTGGGAGATCCGCAATGCGATCCGTTTCGCTCCTGGCATTCCTGCCCACCCTTCTCTGCGGCGCGGCGTCGCTGCAGATTGTGCAGCCCATCGTCAGTCAGTCCGAGGGCGGCGTGGCCGATGCGCCCGGAACCACCCACGTGCCCGGTGAGATCCTCTTCTTCACCTGCCGGGTTGCTAATTTCACCAAGTCTCCGGAAGAGAAGATTCACCTGGCATATTCGGTGCAGCCTTTCGATCCGAAAGGCGTGCCGCTCACGGAACTTTACAAGAATGAACTGACCGATGAAATCAGCCCGCAGGATAAGGAGTGGATGCCTCGAATCGCCACGGAAGTGCCCATCCCGCCCCTGGTGATGTCCGGCAATTACAAGATCCTGGTCAAGGTGGAGGATTTGGTCGCCCACACCACAACCGAACTCTCGGTGCCGTTCCAGGTTCGCGGCCACGAAGTGCCCCCCAGCGATACCCTGATCGTGCGTAATCTCCGTTTCTTCCGCAACGAAGCCGACACCCAGCCTGTCGCTAAACCGGCCTACAAAGCCGGAAGCACCATCTGGGTGAAATTCGATATGACCGGATACAAGTTCGGCCCGGCCAACAAGATCGATGTCAGTTACATTTTCAAGATTCTGAGCGGCGACAAAGTTCTGTACACCAATCCGGAACCCGCGGGCGATCAGACCGAATCGTTTTATCCAAAGACGTATGTCACCGGCGAGTTCAGCGTGCCCATTCAGCCCAACGTAAAGCCCGGTGAGTATGCCATTCAGGTGGAGGTGAAAGACGCCGTGGGAAATCAGAATTATCAGGTCAAGCACGCGTTCACGGTGGAATGATGGCCGGAAGAGTAGTGGTAGGGGCGGACCCGCTGTCCATCGAAGACGTCGTGCGCGTGGCGCGCGAAGCCGCCGAAGTGCGCCTCACCGGCGGAGCCAGGACGCGAATCGCCAACGGCCGCGCTCATCTGGAACAGATGCTGGCGCGGGGCGAGCGGATCTACGGCGTCAACACCGGAGTGGGCGGCAATATCGGAATCTCGCTCGCGCCGGAGCAGATGGACACGCTGCAGCACAATCTGATGCGCCATCTGGCCTGCGGCACCGGGCAGGCGCTGCCGAATGACGTGGTGCGGGCGGCCACCCTCTTGCGTATTGTCACCTTCGCCACCGGGGCTTCGGCGGTCCGCAATATCCTGGTGGATGCGCTGGCCGCCCTGCTCAATCGCGGCGTGACGCCCGTGGTTCCGCGTTACGGATCGGTCGGCGCCAGCGGGGACCTGATGCCGTCCGCCTACATCGCCCGTGTGCTGGTGGGTTTCGGCGAGGCGGAAGTAAACGGGCGGCGCTTGCCCGCGGAAGAGGCGTTGGAATCGGTCGGCCTGCGCCCCCTTCATTTCGCTCCGAAAGAGGGCCTGGCGTTGATCAACGGCACCACCGTGATGACTGGCGCGGCCGCTCTGCTGTGGGTGGATGCGTTCCATGTGCTGCGCGCGCTTCTGGCCGGCGTGGCCCTCTCCATCGAAGCCATGCAGGCGCCGGATCTGCCGTTCCAGCCCTGGGTGCATGAGAGCAAGGGCCATCCGGGCCAGGTGGCAGTAGCCGCCCATCTGTTGGAATTGCTGCGCGGTTCCGGGTATACCCGGGCATCCAGCGGGCAGACCAGCTATTCCCTGCGCTGCGTGCCGCAGGGACTGGGGCCCGCCTGGGAGGCGCTCCAGGATTCGCGGGCCGTGATCCAGCGGGAAATCAACTCCGCCAACGATAATCCGCTGATCCATCCCGATACCGGCGTCATGTATAAGGCGGGGAACTTCTATGGCGGCCATATTGCCCGCCTGCTGGACACCTGGAAGATCGATTTCGCCGTGATGGCGAATTGGGGCAATGCCCTGATGGCCGTGCTGGTGGACGACAAGTTCAACGCCGGACTCCCCGTGAACCTCACACCTGAGCCCGGCGTGAATTGCGGCTTCAAAGGCATGCAGTTGAGTGTCACCAGCCTGGCCTGTGCCGTGCGCCAGATGGCCGGGCCGAGTTCGATTCATTCCCTGCCCACGGATCAGTACAACCAGGATGTGGTGAGCCTGGGGATGCACTCGGCCGTCACCGCGATGGACGCGCTCGAGTGCGTGCGTCATCTCGCCGCCATGGTGCTTTTGGCCGCGACTCAGGCGGTGGATCTTCGCGGCGGTCCGGACCCCTTGGGTGAGGGAACGCGGCGTGCTTACCAAAGCGTCCGCCAAGTCGCCGCTTTTCAGGACAAAGACCGCGCCATGGAAGTCGAAGTCGCCGCGGTCACCGCCAAAATCCGCGGCGGAGAGTTTTAAGCCGGAAGAGCTACGCACCAGCCTGCCTGCTCGGAATGTCCGCTTCGCCCCATCCGGCGGGCGTGATTACCCGTACCCTGAGGTCCACCGTCTCTGCATGAGGGCTGTTCCAGGTGATCTCGTAGCGAGCCAGCAGATTCAGATAAGCCAGTTCCAGAAGACGGACGATTTCGTCGTCCGTTTCGGCGACCTGAAAACCGGCCTTCGCCCGGCGGCAGAAATCCTCCACCTTCGGGCTGGCTATTGTGGAGATTACCTGCACGCTGGCGCGCGAACTGAGCACCGTGGAAACCAAACCTTCCCCCGCGGACCGCAACGGATCGGCGTGGCTGAATACGATCAAATGCCGTTTGCCGCGATTCTGGCCCTGGTCACTGCGCACGGCCCGCAAGATGGTCCGCCACAACTCGGTACACTCGCTGCGCGCCTCCGGCTGTGCCAGCGCCTTATCCAAAGCGTCGGCGCCGGAGACAAACGGCAGCGGTTCGTCTACCGGCCCCGGGCTGCCATCCTCGCCTTCGCCGGCAAGGTATGCCGATACTGCCCAGAGATCCGAGGGGCGCTTCCACGAGCGGCACGCCGTGACGCCCCGCGACCACGCCGTGGAACTCCGCACCATGTCGCGGGAAGCGGCAAATACCACCGACATGGCTTCGGCGCGCGTCTTCTCGTGGATTCTGTATTCCATAATGGCCTGGCCGTTTTCCAATACCAGAAACTGGGTCGGCAGGATGAATGGCTCCGTCTGGTCTTCCGTGCCCGCCACCGCGACACGCAGGCGTCGGTTGCCTTTCGATGCAGCCCCCAGAGACATCCTTCCCGTGACCACCCACGGCTTGTTCAGCCGGGATTGCGCCAGCGCATTCTTGATTCGCCCCAACGCCGTGAGGCTGCGGGAGCGCACCGCCTGGTCGGAGTCGCGCAACATCCCGGCGAGCGATTCAGTGAACCGCGGATCCCCGCTTTCGCCCATCACCCATGCCGCCGTCGAGCGGAAGAGCGCCGATTCATGCTGCGCCATTTTGATCACATCGGGAATCACGCGATGGTCGCCCAGGCGGTACAGAGCCGCCAGTGCGTTTCCCGCCACCCGGTTGTTGTTATCTCGCGTCGTGGCCAGCAGCAGCGCCCGCGCTTCCTCCGAATCCAGGCCCCAAATCGATTCGATCGCGTTGGCGCGCACGCGCGAGTCCGCTTCCTGCAACCGTTTTTGAACCCACCGTACGCTCCGGCTGCCGCGCCCGATCATCTTGACCGCCTGGGAGCGTAGATACGGATTAGGATGGCGTAGCAGCCGCATCAGCGAAGACTGGATCCGGCTGCCGTCGGAAATTTCGCCGAGCACCGCCATCAGCCGGGCCGCATGTTCGGCCGGCATCGGCTCTCCGCCATCGCCGAAGCTCTCGGCCAGAGCCTTAGCCAGCGAGACGTCCGTCATCGAGTCGATCCGCGTGGCCGACCGCGCCAGCGTCAGCGCCTGCGGTTTGGTCAGCACGGGGTCGCACAATGCCCGCCGCAGCAGGTCGTAGGACACGAATAGCGTCACCAGGTACTGGCACCCTCGCGAGTCCCCCTGGCTCCTCAGGATGTCCAACGCACTGGAATAGAATCCATCCCGATCCCCCTCCAGCAGTTCGCGAATCAGCTTGCGGTTTTCCACTGCGTCGCGGTCGAAATGGCGCACCAGCGCTTGCAGCGAGGCATTCAGGTCATCCGGCGGACGCGGTGGTATGGAAGCAGTGGCGGCCACATAGCTTAAATCGGCGGCTACCGCCGGAACTTTAGCCCCGGCCATTATGAAATAATCGACTCGCGATGCTGCGAATGCCGCTCCTCCTCATAACCGCGCCCTTATTATGCGCGCAATCCCCGGCCTTCGAGGTCGCGTCCGTGAAAGCCTCATCCCAGCCGGTAAAACAGCCGATGTTCTGTATCGGCCCGTGCACCTTCGGCGAACGCTTGACCGTCGCCGGCACGCGCGTGGATATCCGCTACATGTCGCTGTTTAACCTGATTGTCGCGGCCTGGCGCATCCAGCCATACCAGCTTTCCGGGCCGGACTGGATGCGCTCCCAACGCTTCGATATTGCAGCCGGAATCCCCGCCGGCCTCTCCAAAGACCGGCTGCCTGAAATGCTCCAGGCGCTCCTCGCCGAAAGATTCAAACTCGCCATCCACCGTGAAAGCAGCGAGCAGCCGGTCTATGCCCTCGTGGCCGGCAAGGCAGGCCCGAAGCTCCAGCAGGCCACCGCGGACGCCCATGCCCCGCCTCCCAACCCGCCCGGCAGCCAGGAGCTGTACTCCCCGCAGGGTGAAGGCCGCGTGATGGAAAACGGCGACATTGCCATCGGCGGCGGTGCGTACGGCGTCATCCGCGGCGGCCGGGGCCCCAACGGGGTCATGCGATTCGAGTTCCAGACGCTGACCATGCCGGCTCTGGCGCAAATCCTGACCGCCCACCTCGATCGTCCCGTTGTCGATAGGACCAACCTGAAGGGCGTCTACCGGCTCGTCTCCGAGAACCGTCCGCCGTCCGCCGCCGCTGCCGGAGGGCGTAAAGGCGGGCAGCCCGGCCCCGATGCCCCCGATTCCGGCCCTCCGCCCGATCCCTTCGCCGAAGGGATGTACGCCGCGCTCGACAAAGCCGGTCTGAAGCTCGAGAAGTCCAAAGCGCCCGTCGAGAGGATTGTGGTCGATCGTCTGGAAAAGATCCCAACGCCCAACTGAGCGCCGCTTGGCCTAACTCGTGTGGGAGAATGTGCCAATATGCGCAGCACACTTGCCCTTTGCCTTTTCTGTGCCGGAGCCCTCTTCGCTCAGCGCGGCCCCGTCGCGCCGGCCGCTCCTGCCGCCGCCGCCGAACCCACGCCCGTTCCCCCGGAGAGCGCTTCGGTCACCGAACACGAGCTCACGCTCGACGGCAAAGCCCTGCATTACGCCGCCACCGCCGGCACGCTCCTCATCGACGACGAGCAGGAGAAGCCCTACGGCAGCATCTTCTATGTGGCGTACACCCTGGCCGGAGTGAGCGACCCGCGCACACGGCCCGTCACCTTCCTCTATAACGGCGGCCCCGGGTCGGCCAGCATTCCCCTGCACATGGCTTCGGTGGGTCCCATGCGCGTCGTCACCGCCAGCCCGGAAGCCAGCGGACCCCCGCCCTACCAGCTCATTCCCAATCAATACAGCCTCCTCGATAAGAGCGACCTGGTGTTTGTCGATGCGCCCGGCACCGGCTTTTCCCGGCCTGTGGGGAAGGCCACCATCCGCAACTTCGCCGGAACCGATCAGGATGTGCAGGCCTTTCTCAAATTCATCGAACGCTACATCGGCGTCAATCACCGCTGGAATTCGCCCAAATTTCTCTTCGGCGAATCCTACGGCACTACGCGTTCGGCCGCCTTGGTGGATGCCCTGGAATCCGACGGGGTCGCCATCAACGGCGTGGTCCTGATGTCCACGATTCTGAACTACTTCACCCTCGCCCCCGGAAGCGACGCGGTGTTCATCGGCAATCTGCCCACCTATGCCGCCATCGCCGAGCATTACGAAAAGGTGCAGCACAAGGGCAAGGATCTGACCGCTTTCCTCAACGAAGTGCGCGCCTTCGCCCGCGGCCCCTACGCCGAGGCCCTGGCCCAGGGACACAACCTGCCCGCCCCGCAGGTGGACACCATCGCCGCCAGGCTGGCCGGGTACACCGGGCTCAGCCAGCAGTTCATCAAAGAGGCCAACCTGCGCGTCAGTCCCGTGCGGTTTCGCAAGGAACTGCTGCGCGACCGGCGCATGATCCTGGGCCGTTACGATGCACGCTTCGCAGGCTCGGACATCGACGCCGCGGGCGAAAATCCCGGCTATGACCCGTCCGGCACCGCCGTCAGCGGCGCTTTCGTCACCGCCTTTCACGATTACCTGGATCGCGAACTGAAGTACACCTCGAAAGAGACATACTTTCCGCACGGCCCCAACGTCAACCAGATGTGGGACCATACCCATCGCCCGCCTGCCACCGGTGGCGCCGGCGGAGGGCAGTCCGCGGCCCCGCCCCTGCGCGACGCTTACGTGGCGGGCGATCTGGCCGATGCCATGCGCAAGGATCCCCACCTGAAGGTGTTTTCCGTGAACGGCCTCTTCGATCTGGCTACGCCATTCTTCATCACCGAATTCGACCTGGCCCACATGGAACTCGAGCCGAACCTCCGCCAGAACATCGAATTCGCCTATTACCCCTCCGGCCACATGATCTATCTGAATGTGGACGCCCTCAAACAATTGAAAACCGACCTGGCCGCTTTCTACAGCAAAGCCGCGCCCGGCGCACGCTGATTCTTCACCACGGAGCCACGAAGGACACGGAGTTAAAGCCCGGAGAACTGAAAAAATGGATTCTTTCCCGCGTGTTCCTCCGTGCTTTCTTCGTGTCCTCCGTGACTCCGTGGTGAGTTGAGTCTCCCCTCACCCCAGGAACCCCAGCTTCCTCACTCCGAAATTCACCAGATTCGGGAAAATCGCATTCATCGCGCTGTCCGGAATGCCGAACCACGAACACAGCGTGGCGCCGTACTGATCGATCGACGTCGTCGGAATCCACCGGCCGCGCGTGTCCGTATCGTCCGGGCCGCCGAGTTCAAACGTCGGAAAGCTGCCATAAATCCGGCCGCCCTGCACCGCCCCGCCCAACACCAGGTGATGCCCGCCCCAACCATGATCGCTGCCGTCTCCCGACGTCGCCTGGAACGTGCGGTTGAAGTCCGATTCGGTAAATGTGGTCACGTTCTGCGCCACGCCCAACTCCTGCGTAGCGCTATAAAAGGCCGCCAGACCCTGACTCAGTTCCGGATAAAGCGTGTTCAGCGTGGGTAGTTCGCCGGTGTGCGTGTCGAAGCTGCCCACCGAGCAGAAGAACACCTGGCGCTGCATGCCCAGCGCCGATTGCACCTGAATGATCTGCGCCACCTGCTGCAGTTGTTTGCCCAGCGAGGTGCCCGGAAACGGAGTCTTCAGCGCCGGAGCCTTACCCAGCGCATCGCCCAGCGCCCGGGCGTCGGCCATGCTCATGGACATCGTGGAATTGGCGGCCTGCGCCAGAGCCACGCCGCTATTCAGCGTCAACAGGCTCGTCAGGGCATTCAGCCGCGCCTGCGACGCCGCCGAGTTGTTGAAGCCCGCCAGCTTCAACGATCCGCCCGGCGCCATCGCCAGCATCTGCGTCTTCGCCCCGGACCCTTCCAGCGTATTGCCCGCCACCGATAGGAAGGTCGGGAACTTCGCGGAATTCAGCCCTTGCGCGGCTACGTAATCCGCCACCCGCCCGCCCCAGCCGGTGGGGCTGTTGCCTTGCGCTATGGAGCTTTGCCACTGCTGCTGCTGATCGGCGTGCGAAAACAGGTTCGAGGGAACCGGCAGTTGCGCCGCCTGATACTGCGCCCGGTTGATGGGCTGGACCAGCGACCCCACGTTAGCCACCACCGCCAGTTCCTTGCTGGTGAACATGCTCGCTACCTCCGCCAGCGGCGCAAAAAAACCGTACGGTGCGCCCGCCACGCTCTCCACCTGGGTCAACGCGCTGCTTTGAATCGCCAGGCTGCCGCGCGCGGCAAGGTATGCCTTGTAGCTGGCATCGTCCATGGGGACGATGGTGTTGTTGGAATCGTTGCCCCCGTATAGGAACACGCAAACCAGGGCGCGATAGTCCGGCGCAGTCTGCGCCAGCGCGGGGATTTCCGCAAACCGCCGCAGCGCCAGCGTGCCCAGCGATGCACTTCCAATCCGAATGAAATTTCGTCGTGATAGCATCTGGTGTCTCCTATTGCGCGATCTGGTATTCGCTCGAAGTCAGGACTACAAACAACGCCGCCTGCGCCTGCGCTTTCGCCCCCGTGGCCGCCGTGGCCGCGCTCAGCGCCGCCGACCGCAGGCTGCTGGACATCGCGTCATGCAGAAACGCGTAGCCGATCGTGTCCATCATGCCGCTCAAATCGTTGCCCTTGGGCAGGAACGGCGTCAGATTGACAGTCGTGCTCTTGTCCAGCGTCCCGTACAGCATCGCGGTGACGATGTCCGCCCGGTCCGCCGCTGTCTGCGCGGAATAGATCTGGAACTCGGGAGCGGGCTCTCCATCCTCCAGCGTGTAGAGCGGCGAAAAATAACTGAACACCGTCGGCGGATAGAACAGGTTCTCGCCCAGTTCCGCCGTATAGCGATTGATCGCGCTCGAAGAGCCCAGCGTCGCATTCAGCCCGCGTAGCAGATTCGCCAGCAGCAGGACCGGTTCCCGCAGGTGGCCAAAGGTCGCGTTCGTCGCCGAACTCGCGTCGTCGCCGGCGCGCGCTTCCGGGTCGGTCAGAATCGCTGCGATCACCGCTCTCATATCGCCGCGGACGCCGGAGCCGTTATCCAGGAACACGGTGGCCACCCGCTGAATGTAAGCCGGGCTCGGGTCGCTGGTCACCAGATGCTGAATCAGTTGCCGGCTCACGAACGGAGCCATGCTCCGTTGCGCCATCAGCGCGTCCAGCACGGACTCCAGATCCTGCGCCGCGGTCTGTCCCGCGGGAATCGTAGAGCCTCCAATGATCCTTTTCGAGGTGGTGTCGTGCGCGGCCTCCACCGCGAACATTTGGCCCAGGTAGTACGGCGGATTGTTCGTCCTCGCCGTGGCATTGGGCGCCGTGGGATAAGTCCAGCCGGTCAGGGCGCGGGCCGTGTTAGTTACCACGCTTTGATCGTAAGTGGGCAAGGGATTGTTACTGGAATCCAACACAGGATTGCCGTTGAGCTCC
This sequence comes from uncultured Solibacteraceae bacterium, assembly GCA_963835555.1. Classification (GTDB taxonomy): domain Bacteria; phylum Acidobacteriota; class Terriglobia; order Bryobacterales; family Bryobacteraceae; genus Sulfopaludibacter. The sequence continues at coordinate 230,287 of CAWIGC010000008.1, forward strand.
AGTTGAATCAGCCCAACAGTGAATAATTGCATCAGCTCGCGAGCGTAGTTCTCATTGGCGGCCGTGCCTTTGGCGGCATTGCCCTTGTTATTGTTCGCCATGTTGAGATAGTTCCCCATCGCCGGACTGAGCGTCAGGGCCTTGACGATATCGCGATAGTTAGCGAAGGCATTGTCGCGGAATAGCCGCCAGTAAGGCGGAAACGCATAAGCGGCTCTCGTGGAGACCGCCGACACCACCCACATCTGCGAGAGCGCGAAGGCCACCCGCTGCCGCAGTTGATCCTGCCCGGTCACGGCATTCTGAAAGAACGCCGCCTGCACCGGCGTCAGGTCGCGATTCGGTTTGCCGTCCGAGCCGAGCAACGGCTGGTCCGGCAGGTCCGAAGTATTTACGGCGAATTGCGCATTCAGCCACGCCGTGACTCCGGTTTGTCGTAACTGCTCAATCGAAGCCGGCGTCGGTCCCCAGCTTGCCTGATCGAGAAAGCGCGCCGCCGCCCGGTCGGACATCACGCCTGTCTGCGCCTCGCCGCGACACATCAGCAGAGTGGCGAACATCGCGATGAAAATGGGAATTTGCTTCATGCACCCTCCAGGTTCACGATGGAAGAAACCCGGCCTGCGCGCAAAAGTGTCGCAACGTTACATGAAGGATTGATGAAACCAATACCAAGTCTCGCCTGATTAGTTCGATGCGGCGGAGCCGGGCGGGCTGTGAGCCGCGGCCTCCATGCGCCGCGCCCGGCCCTCTTCCCGTGCCTGCCGGTCGAACTGCCGCAGCGCCAGGTAAGTCAGGCGCGCCGCGTCCGCGCTGCGGTACACCAGGTTGTCGCGGAGGATGTGATTGCGTGCCGTCAACGTGACCCGCCGGATGAATCGCACTGCGCGGCCCGGCTGCGGAAAAGGTTCCGCCCACGCAAAATCCTCGCGCGGCTGCTCGCACCCGTTCAGTGCGATCGCCGCCACCCGGCCATCCGTGCTCACGCCTTTGCGGTACGCTTCGCCGGTGTCGCGCAGACCCCGCGGCCGCTGCACGTAGGCCACGGATTCCACGCAGCCCGTGAAAATCAGGTCGCGCACCACTTTGTCCCGTTCCAGGTCCACCTGGTTTTGAATCGCGTGGGTGAAGCCGAACGGGTGCATGCCGAAGGTGGTTCCCAGGTCGCGCGTCGCCGCCGAGGCCCACACCGCCCGGCCGTCCAGTTCGCCGTCGCGCTTCCAGATGCGCAGATGGTCGCGCTTCTCAAACGTGTCCTGGCTCTTCTGCAGGCGCATCTCGGGCTCCCGTCCGTCCAGTAGCAGCGTGCGCATCGGGGCATCGGAAAAACGGCTGTTCTCCGCAATGGCGCGAATCGCCGCGATTCCCGCCCGCATCGAATTGGCCTGCGTTCCGTCCCACCCTGCCGCCGCGAAGGATTTTTCGATTTGCTCCCGCGACCCCAGAAAGAGCAGGTTTACCAGGTCCATCGGCTGACTCTGCCGTTTGGAGAAACTCCAGTAGGGCAGGGAATTCACCGCGTCCTGCAATGCCCCCCACTCTTTGGGCGACGTCTCCGCCTCCGCCAAAGGACACGCCGCCGCCGGCCCGAACTCCTCCGGAAATTCGACGCTGAGCTGAATCTCCGTGCCCCGGCGGAATTCGATCTCCGGATCCGGGAAATGGAACATCGCCGATTCCGCCACGAACAGCGGAATCATCGCCGCCGGATGGCCCAGAACCGCGAAAGCGATCCGCTCCCCAAAGCGGTTCGAGAGCGTCGCCGTGGCGCGAATTCCGTGAATTTTTCCATTGCGGTCCACCCGCTCGCGGGCGTTGTCGATTCCCGCCACACGCGCCGCCACGGCGTACGCACGTCCGTCCGGAAATTGCAGTTGCGTGAACTCCAGTTGCAGCGACGCGCTCTCGTGCACCAGTCCCAGCCCCACTCTGTGGACCCGCTTCACCGTGCCGCGCAATTCCATGCCTTCCGGCAGCGCGCCGGCGTCTTCCGCGCACACCCGAGTGGCTACCGCGGCTGCAACCACCATGCCGGGCTTGGCGCTATAGGTCGAAATCGGAGTCAGCAGGCGGGCTTCCACCCCAGTGCCGTGCGGAACTTCGGCGCCGGGCAGTCCGCTCGCCAGGCAGGCCCACACCACAGGAACGGCACATCGGCGGAAATTCATCGGGCGTCCAGCGTCAGACTTCGCTCAGTATACACGCAATGGGCGAACCCTGGCGTGAAGAAAACTTCATCCGGCGGCAGCTTGGGAATCGCCCTTACACTGGCGCTGTATCGGCGAATCCGAAACGGCCGCCGAGCTTTTCCAGAATCTGGGTCCATCCCGTCACCAGTTGCCCCGCCGCGTGTTCCAGCGGGAACCGCTCGTGCGTCAACACCATCTCGCAATCGGCTCCGCGCCGGTTCAGTTCCACCGTAACCAGCGTCTCCTGCTCCCCCCATCGCGACGAGACCCAGGTGAATTGCAGCTTCACCGGCCGGTCCAGCACACGGAACTCCCCGGTGTTCGTAAACTGCGCCCCCGGCGCCGTCATCACAATGCGGAAGCGCCCGCCCACGCGCGCCTCCAGCGCCACCTCGCAGCCCGTCACCGGTCCGGGACGCATCCATTCCCGCATCCCCGCGGCATCCAGCCAGGCATCGAAGACTTCCTCGCACGAAGCCCGCAGCACCTTCCGTATGACTACGGTCTGGCCGTTCACTTCATCCCGTCCTTTCGCTTGTCCGCCAGGTGTTTTTCCAGGGCCTCCACCCGCCCGCCCCAGAATTCCGAGTAATAGCTCATCCAGCCCAGGGCTTCCTCGAATCTCGCGGCATCCAGCCGGCAGGAATGCTCCCGGCCCTTGATACTCCGCCGTATTAGTCCGGCTCTCTCCAGCGTCTTCACGTGCTTCGAAGCCGCGTTCAGACTCATGGCGTACGGCCGCGCCAGTTCCGTCACCGTCAACGGTCCGCCGCGCAGCCGGTCGAGCATGGATCGCCTGGTTGCATCGGCGACCGCACCGAATATCAGATCCAGGCGCTTGGCCTGGTTGCCGGGCCGGGTCATAGGGCATTTTCGATTATATGAGATTCAACCGCGCGGTTGACATTCAACCTAATGGTTGAATATACTGGCAGTGGGAGAATCTCAATGGCTATCCTGCTTCATATCGATTCCAGCCCCATGGGCGAAGCCTCCATATCGCGCCGGCTGACTCGTGAATTCGTGCGCCGATGGCGTCGCGCCAATCCGCGGGGAACGGTCCTCTCGCGCGACCTCGCCGGAATCGCCATTCCGGTCATCGACGCGCCCTGGGTCGCCGCCAACTATACGCCCAGGGAATTGCGCACCCGGCAGCAGAATGAGCTCCTCGCCCTCTCGACGGAATTGACCAAAGAGCTGCTGGATGCGGACGAAGTGGCCATCGGTCTTCCCATGCACAACTGGGGTCCGTGTACCAGTTTCAAGTTATGGGTGGATCAGATCGTGCGCTTTGGAGAGACCGTCGCCCTCACTCCGTCCGGTATCGAAGGGACCCTCCACAACAAGCGCGTTACCTGTTTCGTGTCAGCCGGGCGAGACTTTAGCCATTATTCCGAAAACGCCGCCAGAAACCATCTGGAGCCGTGGCTCCGCACCTTCTTTGGAAGTCTGGGCGTCCCCGATCTGCGGCTTATCTTCGCCGACGGTACCGCCGCCGTGAAAAACGGAAAAATCGACCGCGCAGCCTTCCTCGCCCCCCATATTGAGGCCATGCAGTCCCTCTTCGCGGAGGCGTTGCATACGTAAACCAGTGACGCCGTTTCGAAATTTCTTTTCCACTTACAACACACCACTTACATTCCTTCGCGCCCGGAATCCATAACTTCGCATGATCCAATGAAGCTGGAGGTAGATCTATGGAAGATCAACTGACAGCACCCAAACCGCGCGATCCCCGCGCCCTCAACGCATACCGTCACGGCCTCACAGGCCAGGTCCTCATCCTCACTCCTGAGGACGAGGTGGCCTACAAGGCCCACTGCCGCAACATCCACGAATCCCTTGCCCCCGTCGGAGGCATGGAAGTCGAACTCGTCCAGGAAATCGCCGACGACCGTTGGCGTCTCAAGCACGCCTCCGCCCTCGACAACAACATCAACTCCCTCGGCCTCACCCAGCCCGATACCATCACCGCCCACCACCCGGAAATCGACGCCGCCTTCGCCAAAGCCCGCATCTGGCTCGGCGACCCCAAGAACCGCACCCTGCTCAGCCTCTACGAACAGCGCATCAAGCGCAAGGAACTCCAGACCATCGCCCTGCTCCGCCAGTTGCAGCAGGAACGCCGCGACGCCCTTCAGCAAGCCGTAGAAGAAGCCGCCCTCCTAGCCCAACTCGCCGCAAGCAAAGGAGAATCGTTCGACCTCGCCCACTACCCCCATTTTGATTTTTCGACCCCCGAACTCGCCCGCTTAGTCCTCCACGCGCAACGCCTCGCCGAGGCCCGAAAGCTCTTCCTCAAGTCCCAAAAGCCCCAACGCATGGCCGCGTAAAACTAAACCCCCATCCCCAACCCCCACCCCTAACCCCAGCGCGAAGCGCGCCCCCGGCCCCCGGCCCCCTTCAGAACGTGAGCCGCATCTGCAGTTCCATTCGACGGTCATTCGCCGTCTCGGCAAACGCGCCAAACCCGCCCGCGATCTGGTTCGCCTGTCCGAATAGCGGTGACGTGATATTGCCTGTAATGGGCCCAGGGTTGAGGTGGTTGAGCAAATTGCGCGCGGAGATCGAAATCGTCAGGTTGAAGCGGTGATTCGTGGGCACGTCGCCGAACATCCCGTGCATCGCTCCCCCCGGCCCCCCGGGTCCGCCGCCATGGCCGCCGTGGCCGGGGCCGCCGCCCGGAGTGCCCGGAGTCGCTCCCGCGCCCGGCGCGCCGCCCATCTCCGGCCCGAATCCAAACGTCTTGCTCAAACGGGCATTGATCGTAATCTGGCCCGGCCCGCGCCCGGCATTGCGGCCCAGGATGGCTTCGCCGGGCGTTTGGTTCGGGTCCAGGAGCCCGTAGGGCGACGCCACCAGGTCGGGAAGATTCGGATTGGTCGCAATCCCCGGCCGCGCGTTAAACATCGTCGTTCCGTAGAGGTCGCGGCCGATGGTGATGTTGTATGGCGCGCCCGATTGCACCATGATGAACGGACTGAGCCGGATGTTCCAGTGCGAGTTGATGCTGCCGCCGATAAATACGCGGTGCCGCACGTCCGTCGTGGCCGGACCGTATTCACCCGCGAAGTTGTACGGGTTTGCCGGGAAACTGCCAATGCCGTCCGTGTTGGCGTTGGCGAAATTTAGCGTATAAAAGCCGAACAGCGATACATTGCTGTTCAGCCGGCTGTTGATGTTGGTGACGATCTGGTTCTGGTTGTACAGCCCCGAACTGGTCATCAGGAAGACCGGCGCGGGCGTGCCCAGCGGGTACACCCCGGCCGCCGGATTGGCCGGCGAGTAACTGCCCGGCAGCGGCGCGTTGATATCGCGCGACCATAACTGGTGCAGCCCGTGGGAATTCACGTACGTGACGCTGACCGTCGTCCCGCGGGGCAGTTGGTGCTCCAGGCTTACCGACGATTGCATCATCTCCGGCGCGCGTAAGTGGCGGTCAATCTCCCAGTTCGTGCTCTGCGACTGCTGCGCCCCGCCCAGCGCCAAAACGGCCGCCGGCGTCGGCACCGTCGGGTAAAAATCCGGGTTGGTGATGTAATACTGCTGCTGCACCTGTCCGTTATAGCGCTCCAGCGTCAGGGTGTTGCCCATGGCGAAGCGATCGTAGAAAATGCCGAACCCCGCGCGAATCACCGTCGATGGATGCAGGCTCATTTTCTTCGAACCCGGAGCCCACGCCACGGCGATGCGCGGCGCAAAATCGTGGTAATCGTGAATGTTGGTCTGCGTCTCATAGCGGAGGCCCAGGCTCAGCGTGAGGTTCGGTTTCACTTTCCAGTCGTCGCCCGCAAATGCGCCCACATCGAACTCGCTCACCGACAGCGTGGGGATTCCGGCGCTCAGGCTGAATTGCGAAGGCCCGCCGCCCAGCGCGTGAATCTGGGCCGGGGAGTATCCCAGGCCCTGGAAAATCAGCGTCCGCTGATACTGCTCGATCGATGTCAGATTCGTAGTGATCGGATTACCGTTGGAATCCAGCACCGGCTGATTATTGGCATCCAGCTCGGGCGCCACTCCGCCGCCGAACGTGAAGGTTCCGTTGAAATTGGTGGGCGACGTGTCGTCCATCGTTGCCCCGCGTAGCCGTACCCCGAACTTGAAGCTGTGAGCCTGATTCACGTAGGTGGTATAGTTCTGCAGCTCGTAATTCTGGGTCCGCGTGATGCTGCGCCCCAGCGGGTTGCCGCCCGTGTTGAACGAACCCAGCACGCTGATTTCCGGCCCCCCGTTGTTGGCCACGTTCTGCGTATTGGTCTGATAAAACTGGAACCGCGTCTCGTTGACGGTATGGACGTTCACCGCGATGCTGTCGATCATCTGCACGGTCTGCTCCTTGTCCGTCGAGTTGTACCCGAGCGATTGCAGATTGAAATTGCCGATACCGGTGTTCCGTATGGAATTCTCCAGGTATCCGTATCGCAGCGTGAGAGTGTTGTTACTGGTGAGCTGGTAATCCACCCGCGGCGTGATGCGGATGCGCCGCGGCTGCGAGACCGGAGTGGCCGTGAACGGAGTGATCTGCAGCGAGGGGTCCAGCACCACCGCGTTCACAATGGCGCCGTTGTTGATCAGCCGCCGCTCCACGTCCAGCGTGTACGAAGCCTTTTTGCCGAGCGGCCCGCTCAAATCGCCACCCCACTCCTGCAGCATGAACGGGGCCTTCTGCGCGGCGTAAGGGTTGCGCGAGTTCCAGATGCCGTCGCCATAGTTGAACCACGCGTTGCCCCGCAGTTTATCGGAGCCCGGCTTGGTGAAAATCTCGATTCGCCCGAAGCCCAGCCGGTCGTACTCCGGCGCGAAGGGGTTCTGGTTGATGCGGATTTCGCGGATCGAATCCTTCGGTGGAATCTGCCCGCTGCTGAAGCCGTCAATCATCAACTCGCCGCCGTTGGGACCTGCGCCCGGTCCGGCCAGCGCCTGCAGGTCGGCTTGCAAATCGTCCGGGTCGTCCGGCAGAGCCTGCAAGTCCTCGCCCGTAATCGTGAGGGCGCTGGCATTGTTGTCGGGCTCGAGGCTCACCACCGGGCCGGCATTCCCTTGCACGGTCACCTGCTGGGTTACTTCCGCCACGCTGAGCTGAAGATTCAATGTTCGGGTTCCGCCCTGCAGCGTGATGTGCACCGGCTGCGTCATTTTCATGGCCGGGGCGGCGGCTGTAACCGTGTACGCGCCGGGCGTCATGCCGGTAATCGTGTAGGAGCCGTCAGGACCCGCAGTGGTGCTCTTGCGGGCGCCCGAAGGGCCTTGTAACGTTACGGTCGCCCCGGGAATGACTGCTCCCGTATCGTCCGCAACCGAGCCTTGTAACGTAGCGTTCTGAGCATGCAACCAGAGAGGGGAAAAAAGAGCAAAAAAGACCAGGGTGAGCTTCATCGTGTGGTTCGCCGGGTTCACTGATTCGGCGTTCCCCGCGCACGCGCCTGTTACATCCGCAACCTGTGCCGCTGTTGTGAACCGAACATTTCGGTTCCGCCACTGAGCGTGTTTATACTGTCCATACGGTCTTCATCCATGCGCACTCGTCTCACAGCTCCGCTGGTCCTTATCGTACTTATATGTTGCGGCCGGGAACTGTTCCGGGGCAGGGACGTCTCCGCGGCTTCCGCCGGTCCGCCATTTGTCGAATTCGAAAGCGGGCAGGTGCGCCCCGTAGCGGCCTCGCCGGACGGCAACACGCTTTTTGCCGTCAACACTCCCAACGGCACCCTCGAGATTTTCGACCTCAGCTCGGGATCGCCGGTGTTCGCATCGCGCGTCCCTGTGGGGCTGGAACCGGTGGCCGTGGCGGCACGCACCAACTCCGAAGTGTGGGTCACCAATCTACTCTCCGATAGCGTGAGTATCGTCAGCCTCGCCGGAACTCCGCACGTCGCGCGCACCCTGCTGGTTGGCGACGAGCCCCGCGACATTGTTTTCGCCGGGAACCCCGCGCGCGCTTTCATCGCCACCGCGCATCGCGGGCAGCAGCGAACCGATCCTTCCCTCGCCGCGGTCCCGGGCGCGGGCGATCCGCAACTCACCACGCCCGGCATTCCGCGCGCCGATGTGTGGGTGTTCGATCCCGCCAACCTCGGCGCAACCATGGGCGGAACGCCGCTCAGGATCATGAGCTTTTTCACCGATACGCCGCGCGCCCTGGCCGTCAGTCCCGACCGGAACACCGTGTACGTGGCGGGCTTCAAGACGGGCAACCAGACCACCACCGTGCACCAGGGGCGCGTCTGCACGGGGTTTCAGGCCAACACGCCGTGTACGCTTCCCGATGGCAGCGTCAGCCCCGGCGGCAATCCCGGACCCGCCACCGATGCCTCCGGCGAACCGGCTCCCGAGGTCGGGCTCATCGTCAAGTTCAACAACAGCGACGGCCACTGGGAAGACGAACTCCACCGTGCGTGGGACGGCTCGGTGCGCTTCACTCTGCCTGATACGGACGTGTTCGCGGTGGATGCCAACGGCCTCGCGCAGACCGCCGCGTTCGCCCACGTGGGCACTACCCTGTTCAACATGGCCGTCAATCCGCTCACCGGCACCCTTTACGTCTCGAACACCGACGCCATCAATAATGTGCGCTTCGAAGGGCCCGGAATCTTCGGCGGCCACACCGTGCAGGGCCACCTCGCCGAGGCCCGCATTACCGTAATTTCGGGGTCCGGCGTGGCCCCGCGCCATTTGAACAAGCACCTCGACTACAGTGCCCTGGCAGGCTCCCCGGGCTTCGACCCGGCGGCCAAAACCCGCAGCCTCTCGATGCCGCTCGATATGGCGCTCACCGCCGATGGGCGGACGCTCTATGTCGCCGCATTCGGTTCGGGCAAAGTGGGCGTGTTCGATACCAAAAGCCTGGAAGACGGTACCTTCGACCCGGTCACGGCCAGCCGGAACTACATCGCCGTCAGCGGAGGCGGCGCCAGCGGGTTGTCGCTGGATGAGCCCCGCGGCTTGCTCTACGTCATGACGCGCTTCGATAACTCGCTGAAGGTGATCGATCTGAAATCGCGCCAGGAGGTAGCCGCGCTTCGCCTGCCCAATCCCGAGCCGCCTTCGGTGGTCCAGGGACGCCCCTTCCTGTACGATGCCACGCGCTTCTCCGGCAACGGCGAGGCATCCTGCGCCAGTTGCCACATCTTCGGCGATATGGACGACCTTGCCTGGGACCTGGGAGATCCCGATAACGCCGTCACCGCGAGCCCCATCCCGATCAATGTCGGGGGCCTCATTCCGCTGCTGGTGCTCACCAATGCCGCCGGCATCTCGACCCCGCTGAACGGCACCGGGAAAGCCTCGGATTTCCATCCCATGAAGGGGCCGTTTACCACCCAGACGCTGCGCGGCCTGAAATATTCCGGCGCCATGCACTGGCGCGGCGACCGCTCCACCGGCCAGTTCGGTACCGATCCGTTCGATTCCAACCTCTCTTTCACCAACTTCGTGGTGGCGTTCCAGGGGCTCGTAGGCAGCGTCGCCGCGCCTTCGCGAGCGCAAATGCAGACCTTCGCCAATTTCCAGCTTCAGGTGCTGCCGCCGCCCAACCCGGTCCGCAACCTGGACAATTCGCTCACCGCCTCGCAACAGCGCGGCCAGGCGTTCTTTTCCGGCGCGCGCCCGTCCGACGGCATCGTCTCTCCGGCGCTCGATGCCCTGCTGGGCCAGTCGTCCTTCACCTGCAATGGCTGCCACGTGCTGGATGCCTCCAGCGGCTTTTTCGGTACGGGCGGCAACCAGAGCTTTGAAGAACTGCCGCAGATTGTGAAGATCCCTCACCTGAGGAACGCTTACGCCAAGATCGGCATGTTCGGCACCCCGGCAGTGAGCTTTTTCCAGGCCGCGGATAGCGGCAACATGGGCGATCAGGTGCGCGGCTTCGGCTTCACCGGCGATGGTTCCACCGACACGCTGTTCCGCTTCCTCACCGCCGCGGCGTTCAAACCCACGTCGAACTCGGGCTTTCCGCAGGCGAACCCGGACGCCACGCGGCGCGATGTGGAACAGTACCTGCTAGCCTTCGATAGCGACCTGGCGCCCGTCGTGGGACAGCAGATCACCCTGACCGCCGAGAACGCCGGCGTCGCCGGTCCCCGCATCGACCTGCTGGAACAGCGCGCCGGCGCGCCGTTCGTTTCCAAATCGCTGAATGGCGCCGTGACCGAATGCGATTTGGTTGCGCACGTCGTGCGCAACGGCCGGATTCAGAGCTATCTCTACGATCCCGCGGCCGGCAATTTCGTCCCCGGCGATGGCGCCGTGCGCCTTTCCGATGCCGGGTTGCGCGGCTTGGCCGCCGTTCCCGGGCAGGAAGTGACCTATACCGCCGAGACTCCCGGATCGGGCCGCCGCATCGCCTACGGCGTTCTACCCGTTCCCCGAAGGCCGCATCCGCGATAATACGGATTAGGCAATGAGACTCGGGATCGATTTCGGCACCACGCGGATCATCGTCGCCCAGGCGGATCGCGGCAACTATCCGCTGGTGAACTTCGAAGGGCCGGCGCAGCAGATCCGCGACTGGTTTCCGCCCCTGGTGGCCGCGCGCGAAGGCCAACGCGTCTACGGGTGGGACGCCTGGGAGGCGCAGGCGGAATCCGGCTGGACCGTGGTCCGCTCGCTGAAGCGCTGGCTTCAGGAGGCCGGGCCGGAGACTACCGTCAACCTCGGCGGGCAGACGGTGCGCTTTCACCAACTGCTTGCCGAACTCACCTCGGCGCTGCGCGTTCACCTGCTATCGCGTTCCAGTCTGCACCCGGCGCCGGGCGAGGCGCTGCAGGCGATGCTCGGGATTCCGGCCAACGCCAACACCAATCAACGGTATCTGACTGCGGATGCGTTTCGGGCGGCCGGTTTCGAAGTGCTGGGATTGCTGAATGAACCTTCCGCGGCCAGCATCGAATTCGGGTATCGCAATGCGCCGGATGGAAAGTCCGGCCGGCGGGAATGCCTGCTGGTCTACGATTTCGGCGGAGGAACCTTCGACGCTTCCCTCGTGGCCATCGACGATCGCGTGCATTCGGTGATTGCCTCGGCGGGCGTGGCTACCATGGGTGGGGATGACATGGACGAGATCCTGGCTGAACTGGCCCTGGAAGGCAGCGGCCTCTCCGCGGCCGAGCGCGAAAACCTCACGCAGGCCGAGTATTTCCGGCTGCACGAGGAATGCCGTGAAAAGAAGGAAACGCTGAACCCGAATACGCGCCGCGTGGCCATAGACCTGGAACGCGTTCGCGAGGGCTGGCCGGAGGTTTCCGTCCCGGTGGCGGCCTTCTACGAACGCTGCCGCCCGCTGCTCGAAGAGACCCGGCAGGTGTCGCAGGAGCTGCTGGAGGCGCATCCCGATTACAGCATCGATACCCTCTACGTGACCGGCGGCGGTTCCGAGTTGCCGGTTGTCGCCCGGCTTCTGCGTGAGACTTTCGGGCGCAAAGTGCGGCGCAGCGCGTACATGCGGTCGGCCACGGCAATCGGTCTGGCCATCCATGCCGACGCGCGCGCCGGATATGTGCTGAAGGATCGCTTCACGCAAAACTTTGGGGTGTGGCGGGAGAGCGCCGGAGGCCGTCAGGTGGTTTTCGATCTGCTGTTTTCACGGGGCACCGAATTGCCGCGGCACGGTGAGGAGCCTTTGTGCTGCGAGCGCACGTATAGCCCCGTGCACAACGTGGGCCATTTCCGCTACCTGGAATGCACCTACATCTCCGAAAGCGGGCAGCCCGCGGGCGACACCACGGAATGGGACGAGATCCGTTTTCCCTTCGATCGCACCCTGCAGGGAACCGCGAACCTCTCGGCATTACCAGTGCAGCGCGAAAACGGTGTAGCGTCCCATACGGTAAAGGAAATCTATACCTGCGACGCCGGCGGAACCATCACCGTGACCATTTGCGATACGTCCGCCAATTATTCCCGGCAATATAAGCTGGGCCGGTGGTCCACCAAAGAATCCGAAGTGACGCCCGGCCGTCCTTCGCGCCGCAGGCATGGGCATCGCGGCCCGTAACTGTGTTGCCGGCTACGTTTCCGCGGGCCGCGCGAATCCCCGAAGCGGCGCGCACATCCAACTGATCATGCAGGGTACTAAATTGGAACAACGTAAAATCGGAGCGTTGGAAGTCTCGCTCACCGGGGTAGGCTGCAACAATTTCGGATGGCGCATCGACGCCGCGCAATCCCGGCGCGTAGTGGAGGCCGCACTGGACGCGGGCATCAATTTCTTCGATACCGCCGACATTTATGACACGGGCCGCAGCGAGGAGTTTCTCGGCGCAGCCCTCGCGGGCCGGCGGAGCGAGGTCGATTATCGCCACCAAGTTCGGCATGAAGTTCGACGAGACGCGCCAGGGCGCCAGCCGCAAATATGTCCGGCAGGCCGCCGAGGATAGCCTGCGCCGGTTAGGCACGGACTATATCGATTTGTACCAGCTTCACCAGCCCGATCCCCACACTCCCATCGCGGAGACGCTGGGCGAGTTGAACCAGTTGGTGCGCGAAGGCAAGGTGCGCGAAATCGGCTGCTCCAATTTTTCCGCCGAACAGATCCGCGAGGCCGAAGTTTCCGCCGGCGCGCGCGCCCGCTTCGTCAGCGTGCAGAATCAGTACAACCTGTTTCATCGTGAGCCCGAAGCCGGCGTGCTTCCCGAGTGCCGGCGTCTGGGACTGGCCTTCCTGCCATACTTCCCCCTGGCGAACGGCCTGCTCACCGGCAAGTACCGCCAAGGCCAGCCGCTGCCCATAGGCAGCCGCGCCGACTCGGGATTCGGGCCCAAGGTCTTCACCCCGGAGAACCTCGAAAAGGTGGAACGCCTGGTTCAGTTCGCCGAGGGGGCCGGCCATTCTCTGCTCGAATTGGCGTTCTCGTGGCTGGCAGCTCAGCCTGCGGTCGCTTCGGTCATCGCGGGCGCCGTCTCGCCGGAGCAGGTGAGAGCCAACGCCGCGGCCCCGCTCTGGAAACTCAGTCCGGGGGAACTGCGCGAAATCGACGCCCTGATGGCGTAGTCTGTAAGCATGTCACTCAGAGAACGCATCCGGGGTGTCCTTGGATTCCCCGTTACGCCCTTTCGCCAGGACCTCTCGCTGGATCTCGACGCCCTGGCTCGCAATGTGGATGAGATGGCCGGCTATCCCTTCTGCGCGCTGGTAGCCGCCGGCGGCACCGGAGAGGTCTATTCGCTGACGCCGCAGGAGGTCGAAGACGTCGTGCGCGTTACAGTGCAAGCCGCGGCCGGACGAATGCCGGTGGTGGCCGGTACGGGTTTCAACGGCCCCCTGGGAGCGGAGACCGCCAGACGCGCTGAAAAGGCGGGTGCGGAAATCATCCTGGCGCTGCCTCCGTATTACACCAACGCGCCGTTTGAAGGCGTGATCGCCTACTACCGGGAGATCGGCGCGGCCAGCGGTTTGCCGCTCATGGTCTATAGCCGCGATTGGGCCGTTTTCACGCCCGGGATGGTGGCGCGCCTGGCGGATCACGTCCCTGCTCTGACCTTTTGGAAAGACGGCCAGGGCGACGCGCGCAAGTACCAGCGCATCATGCATACCGTGGGCGACCGCCTGGCGTGGCTCGGCGGACTGGGCGACGATTGCGTCCCCGCCTACTTCGCGGTGGGTGTGCAGGCCTACACGTCCAGTATCTCCAACATCGCCCCGCGCCTTTCGCTGGAACTCGCCGAAGCCGGGATGGCGCGCGATTTTGCCCGCCTGGACAGCCTCATGGCAAAATACGTGCACCCGCTTTATGCCCTGCGCGAGCGCGCCAAAGGATACGAGGTGGCGGTGATGAAGGCGGCGATGGAGATCCTGGGCAAGTCCGCCGGCCCGGTCCGTCCGCCTCTGTGCAATTGCACCGCGAAAGATGCCGCGGATCTGCGGCAGTTGCTGGAAGTGTATCGGGCGGATTTCGCGCTGAAGGCGCTTTCGCCTGCCGGCGCGTAATTGTTATCGGGTGACTCAAAGACTCTTGCAGCGGGCGGGGGAGCGCCTGCCGTCCCCGGTCCGAGTCACCCGATATCGACACCGGCGAGGGCGGTTTGTAGGCGACTGAAACGAGTCGCGCCGCTCGATCTGCCGGCCGGGCGTCCCCGAGGGCGCTTACGCCCCTGGTTCAGACGCTCCAAATCCATAATGGCTTGATCCAACAGGGCTTTTTCTTCCCGTAACCGGGCAAGAAGTTGATCCAAATGCAAAGCCAATTCAGACTGCAACTGCCACCAGCTTTCTCTGAAGCTCCGACTTCAGCTTCCTTGGATGCCCAGGTACCCCGCAACATGGCGAAAGAGAAGCTCTTGCCCCTCCTACTCATACAAGCGCAAATAACGGGGAAATCGGGCCAAAGTTTTTTTTGAAGCCGGCCAGCAGCTAGAATGGCAGAATATGGCGGACGGCGGAGTCGAGTCTCGGGGAGGATTCTCGGCAGCCGATTGGGAACTGATCAAGGACCTGGTCTTCACCTGTCAAAGCAATCCGCCGCCGGATGTGGGGCAGTGGCTGGACGCACAGCGCACTTCCGAAAAGGTGCGGCTGGAGGTGGTCCGGCTCCTCCAGGCCTCGTCCGACTGCGGCACTTTCATGGATCAAAGCGCCACCGAGAAGCACCTTGGGGTTCGCATGCACCAGCCTTTGCGGATCGGCCGTTATCGCGTGATGGACCAGATTGGTTCCGGCGGCAGCGGTGTGGTTTACGCGGCTTGGGACGAAACCTTGAACCGGAAAGTGGCCGTGAAGGTGCTACGTCCCGAGGTGGCCCAGAATGCCGAATTCCAGAAACGCCTGCGTTGGGACGCCAGGGCCGCTTCCGCTCTGCAGCACCCCAACATCATCGTGGTGCACGAAATCGGCTCCGATAAAGGCGTGGATTATGTGGCCATGGAGTGCGTCAGTGGGCGCACCCTGAGCGAGCGCATCCTGCCGGGGGGTATGGAGAACCGCGAGGTTCTGAACCTGGCCATCCAGATCTGCAACGGCCTCGAAGCGGCCCACGCCGCGGGCATTGTTCATCGCGATCTGAAACCGGGCAACATTATGATCACCGAGCAGGGGGTGGTCAAAATTCTGGACTTCGGCCTGGCCAAGAACTGCGCCCCCGGCTTCGAGTCCGGCGACGCCCCGGAGACCGTGGAAGGCCGTTTTGCGGGTACCGTGGCCTACGTTTCCCCGGAACAGGCCGACGCCAAGCCGGTGGATGCCCGCAGCGATATCTTCTCTTTCGGCTCGGTCCTCTACGAGATGCTCACGGGCCGGCAGGCGTTTCCGGGCGGTTCCACGGTCTCGGTTCTGGCCGATATTCTTCTCAGCAATCCGCGGCCTCCCCATCAAGTCGCTCCGCGAGTGGCATCCGGCTTCGACGATATAGTGAATCGCTGCCTGCGCAAGGATCGCGAGCGCCGCTTCCAGAGCATCGCCGAAGTGCGCGTTCGTCTGCGGGAGTTGGAAGACCAGACGCTGCACCCGGAAAGCCAGAACACCGTCATGCTGCCGGTGCAGCCGCCGCGGCGGCGGAACATTCCGGTACTGGCGGGATTGGGGCTGGGCATCGCCGCCGTGGCTACGGTGGTCACGTATTTGGTCGTGACCCGGCCGGAGGCGCCGGCCGACCGGAATTTCACTCTGACGCGCGTTACGGCCAATCGCGGTGTCACCAGCTTCCCCACCCTATCCAGGGACGGAACCCTCCTGGCTTACGCCTCTGACAGCGCCGGCGAGGGGAATCTCGACATCTGGATCCAGCATTCCGACGCCAATGAACCGCGGGCGCTTACCGCCAATCCCGCCAACGATTACGAGCCCGTCTTCTCTCCCGACGGCGCCCGCCTGGTGTTTCGTTCCAACCGGGACGGCGGAGGCCTGTACACCGTGTCCAGCCTGGGCGGGGCCGAGCGGCTCCTGGTGGCCGGTGGGCGCGGAGCGCAGTTTTCGCCCGATGGAAAGTGGATCGCCTACTGGACCGGCGAGCCTGGCGCGAGTTTTCAAGCCGGCAGCGCTAAGGTCTTCGTGATTTCGTCCCTGGGAGGAGTCCCCACGCCATTCCAGCCGGGATTTCAGGCCGCGGCATTTCCCATCTGGTCTCCCGCGGGAGACCGGATTCTGTTCTTCGGGCGCCCTCCCGGTTCCGCCGAGACCAAGCCCGAGTGGTGGACCGCTCCGTTTCCAACCGGCGCCGCCACCGCCTCCACCGGGCTGACGAAATACTGGACCAGGTTCCACCTCAACAATCCGCCTTCGTCGGAACAAGTGACCCCCAGCGCCTGGCTGCCCGACCAGACCCTGATTTTCGCCGCTGGCCACGTGGACTCGACCAACATTTGGGCGGCAAAAGTCACCCGCGACGGTACTCCCGAGGGCGAGCCGTGGCGTTTGACGGCCGGAACCACCAACGAATGGCACCCCGCCATTGCCGAAGCCAATGGTCATACTCTGCTGGCCTATGAGGCTATGAGCATGGATTCGGATATCTGGGCTGTTTCTCTGGACGGACGCGGCCATCCAACCGGTCCGCCCCACCCGTTTCTTTCGGGATACGCCGGAATGGGGTCGTCCGCGATCAGCATGGATGGTTCCCGCCTGGTGTTTTCATCGAAGCAACCGGTCCAGAATCCCGGTAGAGAGTCCATCCGCATGGTAGACCTGAATTCCGGACAGCATTCCGTGATTGCCACCGTTCTTTCGCACAACTTGACCCGGCCCGTCCTGAGCGGCGATGGCCGCACCGTGGCGTATTGGAAAGAAAAAGCCGGCCTTACCGTTCCCGCCTCCAGCGGCGCGTCGCAGGAAATCTGCGAGCACTGCGGGGCGCCTACCCATGTGAGTTATGACGGCAGGGCGGTGCTCTTCGAATCGGCAAGCAATCCGGACCAAATCCTGTACGTCGCCGGCGGCAAGCCTCCGAAACCGCTGGTCGCCCTGGATCCTCCGCGGTTCACCATGCAATCGGGAGCGCGTTTTTCTCCCGACGACCGCTGGATCGCCTTTTCAACCGGGAACCCGAGTTCTTCCTCCAGGCAGATATTCATTGCGCCTCTCCACCCCGATAAGCTGGTTACTCCGCGGGAACTCATCGCCGTTACCGACGGCCAGTCGCGCGACTTGGAACCGTATTGGTCCACCGACGGCGCCACCATCTTCTTTCTCTCCCGCCGCGATGGATTTCGCTGTATCTGGGGCCGCAGCCTGGACGAACAGAAGCAGCCGGTGGGCCCGATCTTCGAGGTAGCCCACTTCCACCAGACGGGCCACGCGCTGGGCGGGGCTGCCCGGTATCCCGGTGACATCGGGTTGTCCGCCGCTGCGCATTTCCTGGTCTTCAGCGTGTCGAGTTCCACCAGCGATGTCTGGCTCAAGAATGCGGCCGGTCCGGCGCATTGAAAAGACCGTTTCGCCGAATGTGATTTTCCGTCCGCAATCGTACTTTTTGAGGTAAGATCGGGATTCTATAAGGATGACTCCCACTTACTCCGGCGGCCCCGATTCAGCTTCGAAAGTCAGCATCGTAATTATCTCGCGCAACGAAGGTGAGGAACTGGCTGCCACGGTAAGTAACCTGCGCGACACCCTGCCGTCCGCGCGGCGCGAACTGATTGTGGTAGACGATGGCTCGACCGATGGGTCCACCGGCTTTCTCGAAGGAGCCGCGGACGTGACCCTGCTTCGCTGCGCACAATTGGGTGTCGCCAAGGCGCGCAATTTGGGCGCTTCGCATGCCACCGGCGACATCATCCTGTTCGCCGATGCCCATATCCGCGCGCCCCAGGGTTGGTTCGACCCATTGGTGGAGGCGTTGCGCGAACCCTCGGTGGGCGCGGTCTCTCCCGGCATCTACAGCCTCACCGAACCTCAACGGCGCGGCTTCGGACTGGACCTTATTGGCGCCGAACTGCATGCCCGCTGGCGCAACCGGCAGGGCGAGGTTCCCTATCCGGCGCCGGTGCTGCCCGGCGCGTTCCTGGCTATGCGCCGGAGCACTTTCGTGGCAACCGGGGGATATGACCCCGGGCTGCACCAACTGGGCGGTAACGATAACGAATTGAGCTGCCGGTTCTGGTTGTTGGGCTACCGCCTGCTGGTAGTGCCGCGGGTGGAAGTGGGACACCTGTTTCGCACCGTTCCGCCGTATCCTACAAACTGGTCGGCGGTGGTGCACAATCGCCTGCGCATGGCCTTTATTCATTTCGGGGCGCAGCGTGTGGAGCGCGTGCTGCGCGCCCTCCGTGTGTACGAATCCTTTCCAGCCGGCGCCGCCATGCTACTGGATACCGATGTATTTTCGCGCCGGACCCACATGGCGGGAATCCGGCAATTTGACGACGACTGGTTTTTTCAGAACTTCCGACTCGAGTGCTAAGGAGACAAACGAATGACTTACAATAATGAATCGCACCCGCTGCCGCCCGACGAGTTAGGCCTTCCGCCCGTAGAGCAGGGCCTGTTTGCAGCTCCCGGCAGCAGCCCCACCACCGGGCCGCCGACTACTGTGCCTCCGGATCAGCAAGTGGCGAACTAGACGCCGCGCGCCGGACCGGTTGAGTCAGTTCCGCGTACAGCCAGACCCGCGCCACGGCCCATTCGCGTTTAATCGTGCGCGGCGAGGTGCCCATGACTTCGGCGGTTTCTTCTTCCGTGAGACCGCCGAAATATCTCAATTCCACGATCCGGCTCTGCCGCGGGTCGATATGTTCCAGCCGCTTCAGGGCTTCGTCCAGCGCGATCACGTCGTCATCCGGGGCGATGCCGATGCGCTCTGCCTGGTCCAGATCCACCCGCTGGAAAAGGCCGCCGCGCTTCTGGGAACGCCGCCGGCGTCCGTAATCCACCAGGATGTGACGCATGGTCTGGGCGGCGGCGGCGAAGAAGTGAGCCCGGTTTTTCCAATTCCGATTCTGCTGGTCCACCAATTGCAAGTAGGCTTCATCGGCGATGACGGTGGGCTGCAGGGTATGGTCCGGCCTCTCCGATGCCATCAGGCGGGCTGCAATCCGGCGCAATTCCGAATGCAGGAGCGCAATTACTTCCTCGACGCCCTGTTCGCCTCCCGCGCCGGAGCGGTTGAGCATCTCGGTGATATCTCCGCCAGGGGGCTCCATTGGTTAAGAGGGTATCACGACTCAGATGTGAATTGTCCGATACCTTACGAATCCTGCGGCCAATATGGGTTCCCGCCGGAATCGCGCAGGTACACCGTCTGGCTCTGGCGGCGCACCTCGCGCGCCAGCACCACGTTCGTCCCGGCCACTTTCAGTTTGGATCCGACCGTATCGATTCGGTCGCCCTTGGCGAATCTGAAATTGAACTGCTTCATGAAATCCGCCGGACCCAGGTAAACATCGAAGCTCTCCTTGCCGCTTTCCACAGTCAGATGCAATCCGTGCATGGGGCTGCCGCGCGGCACTTCGCGGCTGGCCGTCACCACTCCGGTGAATTCCACCGTGGTAGCGGGGTCGTAAATGGGTTCTTCAGGCGGCGTTTGCCCGCCGCGCGCCGGGTGCGGGATGATGAGCGCCGCCAGCAGTATCAACAGGGCAGGAATGCGGTAGATCATGCCGCTCCCTCCTTTCCCAGCCGGGTCTTGTTGCCCGGCGTCAGACGGCTATGGACGCGGCGCGTCGCAGCGCCCGTTCGTAACCGCGAACCAGATTGACAATCAGCAAATCGAAGAAGAAACCCAGACGCCGGTCTAACTCCTCTTCGGCGTACAGTTCCACGCTACTGTTCGAAGCGATGTGTTCTTCCGCGAAATCCATAGTTTTCTCGCGCAGCAGGCAAAGTCCCCGCACGGATTCGTACAACGGGACGTCCTGCTCCAGGCGCAGCCTGCCGAGTCGCTCATAGCGGCGCGCCAGATCCTCTTGATTGGCCGGCGAGAGCCAATGGCTGAGGCTTTCCAGCAACTCCAGGTTCCACTCACGTAACTCGCTGTCGAGCAGAGCCCGGATGTGGGGCATATCCTCCTCGTGCCGGATCTGGTAGATCACCCGTTTGAGGATTTGGTCGGCATTCGTCTCAATCAGGTGAACAAGTTTGCCCGAAATCATAGCTCACCCCTGGCTGTATTGTAACTCCTGGCAGCACGGAGAATAAGACCTGTTATTTCTGTTTCCCAACGCGGGTACCATAGAGAATTCGATGTTTCTCTTCGACTTTTTCCGCTCGTTTCTGCCCCTGCACAATCCTTTGGGCTTCGGCGCGGGCGATTTTCTGGTGCTCGCACTGGCCTGCGCCCTGCTCTTTCTGGTGTTCCTGCGCGCCTGGCTGGAGCCGTTCGCCCGCCGTTTTGCCGCGCGCACCGGTTGGTGCATGGCGCTACTGGCTGGCTTGCCCGTGCTGCTGCGGCTGGCCCTGCTGGCCCGCCATCCGGCGCCGGTACCCAGCGGCGCTGACGATTTCAGCTATCTGCTGCTGGCCGACACCATTCGCCATTTCCGCCTGGCCAACCCGCCGCATGTTTTGAACCAGTTCTTCGAAGCAGTGTTCATTCTGCAGCAGCCTGCCTACAGCTCCATATTTCCATTGGGCCAGGGCCTTGTGCTGGCGCTCGGATGGCTCATTTTCGGCCACCCGTGGGCCGGCGTGGCGCTTTCAGTGGCGGCACTTTGCGCCCTGTGCTATTGGATGCTGCGGGCGTGGACCACTCCGGCGTGGGCCCTGGCGGGCGGCCTGCTCGCGGTGATGGAATTCGGACCGCTCAACCAGTGGATGAATCTGTATTGGGGCGGCGCGGTGAGCGCCATTGCCGGATGCCTGGTATTCGGCGCCCTGCCGCGCTTGCGCCAGGCGCTCGGGCGTCGCGATGCCGCCCTGCTGGGCGCGGGCCTGGGACTGCAGATGCTCACCCGGCCATTCGAATTTGTGCTGCTTGCGGTGAGCGTAGCGGTCTATTTCCTGCCCCTGCGGAAACAACTTCGCGCCCTGGCGCGTCCCGCGGCGGTGGCGGCCCTGGCTTTCCTGCCGGCCGCTCTGCTGATGCTGGCGCAGAACCGCGCCGTGACAGGCTCCTGGACCACGCTGCCGTATCAGGTGAGCCGCTACCAATACGGTGTGCCCGCCACGTTCACCGTTCAGCCCAACCCCACGCCGCACCGCGCTCTTACCCCGGAGCAGCAGCTCGATTACCAGGCGCAGTCCATCATTCACGGAGAAGGCACGGACACCATCGGCCGCTACCTGGAACGCCTGCTGGAGCGGGTTCATTTCTACCGCTTTTTTTTCCTGCCGCCGCTTTACCTGGCGCTGCCCTTCTTTCTGCCGGCGCTGCGCCAGTTCCGTTTCGCCTGGGTGTTGGGCACGCTGGCGCTGTTCAGCCTGGGCACTAACTTCTATCCGTACTTCTACCCGCACTACATTGCGGCGCTCACCTGTTTGATGCTGCTGGTCAGCGTCACGGCGTTGGCGCGCATCCGGTCCGCGCCGCTGGTGCTCGCGCTGTGCGCGGCGCAATTCCTCTTCTGGTATGGCATTCATGCGCTGGCAAGCGACAACGTCTTCCTGGCGGTGGGCCGCTACGAAACCGGCGGTTTCATCAACTATGGCGACCCCGAGGGGCGCATTGCCATCAACCGCAAACTGGCCGAGGCCCCGGGTAAACAACTTGTCTTCGTCCGCTACGGCCCCCAGCACATGTTCCACGAATGGATCCACAACGATGCCGATATCGACCGCGCCGCCATCGTCTGGGCGGGCGACCTGGGAGCTAACGAGAACGACAAGCTACGCAAGTATTACCCTGACCGCACCGCCTGGCTGGCCGAACCCGACGCCATCCCGCCTCGTGTAATTCCGTATCCCTACGTCGCCGCGCCACCGCAGGGTCTGTTCGAAAGCGGACCCATGAAGAACGACACCAACATCGACGAGGTGGGGAAGCACTGATTCACCACGGAGCCACGAAGGACACGGAGGAAGCACGGAGAAATTCGAGAGGAATCGAGACCGGAAGGGTTCCTCCGTGTTTCCTTCGTGTTCTCCGTGACTCCGTGGTGAGATCTCACCCCGCGTTCGCTTCTCATATCCCCGCGAACGGCCGGATCACTCCCAGCGCTACGCCGGTCATCAGCACGCCGGCGCAGACAATCACCGCTGCCGACGCTACGGGCAGATAGCGGAACGCCAGGTTTGTCGCGCTCCGCTGGCTGTCCGGCAAAAGATGCTTGGCGTAGAGCACCATCATCCCGATGCCCATTAGCACCACCGCCAGTCCCAGGCTGAAGGCCACCAGCAGGGTCAGGCCCAGCGCCACGCGCCCCAGCGCCACTGAACTCAAGAGCAGCACCAGCGCCGAAGGGCAGGGCACCAGTCCGCCGCTCGCGCCCAATGCCACCAGGCTGCCTAGACTGACGTCCCCTTCCGGCATGTGGCTATGGACGTGACCGTCGCCGTGATCGTGCACCAGCGCGCCATCGCCATGATGATGATCGTGGTGGTGATGCGAGTGCCCTTTGCCCGTTGCCGCGCGCATCCGCTGGAAGAAAAGCATGCCCCCGATCCAGACAATCGACAGCCCCGAAATAGCCCCCAGCACCGGATAGATTTTCTCCGGCAGTACGTACCGCGAAAGAAACAGCGTGACGAATCCCAGGAAGAATACGCTGATGGTGTGGGTGAACGTGACCATGGCGCCCAGGAAGGCCGCATGACGCGCCGTTCCGCGCGAACCCACCAGGTACGCCGCCACGATCGTCTTGCCATGCCCGGGGGACAGCGCGTGAATGGCGCCGAGCCCGAACGCCACCACCATGCCCACCAGCATCATGCCCCAGCCGATGTCTCCCTGGTGCAGCAGGCGCGACAGGAAGTCGCCCTTGACCACCATGCCCGCGCCGGTCTGGCCGGGTTGCGTCACGGCGGTGGATGGCGCCGGCGCTTCTGGCATGGGGGCCGCCTGGCTCACCAGCGGCGCGGCTGTTCCGTGCCAAGTCGCGGCCGCGTGCAAATCCTGCGGAGGCGCCGCCAGCGGGTCTTGCGGGTACGCCGTCAATTCCCTGCTGCGATCCGCGCCCGCGGGAGAAGCCGCGTCCAGTTTCGCGCCGTCCCCGGCGGCGATCACGATCTCTTTCCATCCCGCGCGATCGGGAAAATTGCCATCCTCGTAAATCAGTTTCCCCGGTGCGCACGCCACGTGCAGGCCGGCGGTCACGCGCAGAACCGGCATACCGCCGGCGCCCTTGCCCAGCACGGCGGCGGCATGTTCCAGTTCCAGTTTCCGCGGCCGTCCATCCACCGTGATTTTCAGCTTCCGGATCCACTCGCGGGCCTGTACGGCAGCCTCGCGGTCCAGCGCGTCCGGCGGACTGCCCGCCTCCAGCTTCCACTGCTGCAGCAATTCGAAAGTGGGGATCTCGGCCAGGTCGAGCACGTAGCGAATGTTCGCGCCCGTGCCGGTGAGTTCGATGCGGCTGTAGTGGCTGACGCTGAAGTTGCCCATGGGATGGGCCCAGAGCATCCCGGCGGCCAGAAAGATAGGCAGCGGCAGGTGTCGTTTCATTACAATGGTCCTTACGAATTGTACTGCGGGATTGGATTCATGAAACGGGTGATTACTGCGCAGGATGTGCCCGCCGGCGGCGAAATCCGTGTGCCCATCGGAACCATCGTCACGCCCTCGGCGCGGGAAGTGGCGCAAGCGCGCGGCGTGCGCATCGTGGAATTGCCGGAGGATCAACTCACGGCCCTGGCTCCGCCGGAACAGACCATCGCCATCGGCGCGGATCACGGCGGCTTCCGCCTGAAGGAAGCGCTCAAGCCGGTGTCTGGAGAGCCTGGGGCTTTCGCCGCGCGACGTGGGCGTGTATGACGAGAAGGCCGCGGACTATCCCGATATCGCCCTCAAGGTGGCGCTGCTGGTCCCGGCGGCAACGGCCGCGCGCGGCGTGGTGATCGATGGCGCGGGCATCGGTTCCTGCATGGCGGCCAACAAGGTTCCGGGCATCCGCGCGGCCCTGTGCTATGATAAAGCTTCCGCCCGAAATAGCCGGGAACACAATGATTCCAATGTACTTACTCTTGGCGCCCGGCTGCTGACCGAGACCCAGGCGGAAGAAGTTTTGCGCACCTGGCTGGCGACGCCTTTTGCCGGCGGGCGGCACCAGGCGCGCGTCCAGAAGATCATCGATATCGAGCAGCAGTACCTGAAAAAGGCCTCCTCGTGACGCACACGGAACTCGACCTGCTGGTCGCTCAGATCGGCGAAGAAATTCTGGCGCGCGTAGGACCGCGCCCGGCGCCTCGCGTCGCCCGCCCAAAAAGGGCGAGGGGCTCAACCTGCCCGACCAGGTCTGCCCCGGCTGCGTGCAGCGCTGTCGCGCAGACCTGCGCGCGCAATACCAAGGAGATCATCGCCGCGGGCGCCTGACCGCGTTTCGGCCAGCGAGAACGGCTGACGAAGATCGATCCCGCCATCGCCGCGCTGATCGACCACACCATTCTCAAGCCCGACGCCACGCGCGCCGACGTGATCAAGGTCTGCCGCGAGGCGCGCCAGTACAGCTTCGCCAGCGTCTGCGTGAATCCCTACTGGGTGCCGCTGGTGCGCGCGGAACTGGCCGGATCGCCGCGTCAAGGTGTGCACCGTGGTCGGCTTTCCCGCTGGGCGCCACCAGCACCGAGGCGAAAGTGGCGGAGACCGCCGCGGCGCTGCGCGCCGGGCGCGCAGGAAATCGACATGGTGATCAACGTCGGCGCGCTGCGCTCGGGCGATCACGAAGCGGTGAAGCTGGATATCCAGGAGGTGGTGAAGGTGTCGCACGACGCCGGCGCCATCGTCAAGGTGATTCTGGAGACGGCGCTGCTGGACGACAACCAGAAGGCCGTGGCCTGCACCCTGTGCAAGCTGGCGGGCGCGGATTTCGTCAAGACATCCACCGGCTTCGGCCCCTCCGGCGCCACCGCGCACGATATCGCGCTGATGCGCAGCGTGGTGGGTCCGGACATGGGCGTCAAGGCGTCCGGCGGCATCCGCACGCTTGCAGGATCTGCAGGCCATGACCGCGGCCGGCGCCACGCGCATCGGCGCCAGCGCCAGCGTGAAGATTGTCGAGGCCACCGCTGCCTGATCGCGCGCTCGCGACAGAGAAGGCCATGCAAGCGCACGCGAAAAGCCGCCGTCCGTTTCCGCGAGCGATCCGAGCTGCTGGATTTCCTGCTGGAAGTGTCCGCGGCCACCAGCCCAGACGCTGGACCTCGACCAGCTTCTGGCCAACGTCGCCGAGATCGTCCAGAAGGTGCTGCCGTACGACCTGTTCGCCATCCTGCTCTACAGCGAGCAGCGGCAGGATCTGCGCATCCGCTACGGCGTGGGGCACCGCGAAGAGGTGGTCCGCAACTTGTCGATCGCGCTGGGCGAGGGCATCACCGGGACCGCCGCCGCGCGCCGCGAGCCGCGTGCTGGTGGGCGACGTGCGCAACGACCCGCGCTACCTCAATACCGTGGACGCGGTGCGCACCGAACTGGCCGTCCCCATGACGGCGCGCGGCAAGCTGGTGGGCGTGATCGACCTGCAGTCCACGCGCGTCAACGCCTACACCGAATACGACCGCGCCCTGCTGCGCCTGATCGCCGCGCGCGTGGGCATCGCCATCGACAACGCGCGCCTGTACCGCCGCGTGGAGCGGCAGAACCGCACGCTCAAGACGCTGGCCAACATCTCGCGCGAGTTCTCCTCCATCCTCGACCTGAACGAGTTGCTGGGCAAGATCGCCAGCACCATGCGCGGAACTGATCAATTACGACGCCTTCAGCATCCTGCTGGTGGACCACGAGGCCAAGGCGCTGCGCCACCTGTTCAGCATCCGCTACGACCAGCGCGTGAATATCGACAACGTTCCGCTGGGCAAAGGGCATCACCGGCGCCGCCGCCGAATCGCGCGAAGTGGTGCGCGTGCACGATACCGCCAAGGACCCGCGCTACATCGCCTCGCATCCCGACATCCGCTCGGAGGTGGCCGTGCCGCTGATCGTGCAGGACCGCGTGATCGGCGTGATGGACCTGGAGAGCGAACCGCGTCGGCTACTTCACCGACGATCATGTGCGCACGCTGGCGCTGCTGGCGCCGCAGGTGGCCAGCAGCGTGGAGAACGCGCGCCTGTACGAGGAGGTGGCGCGCGCGAGCAGCGCATGGAAGAGGACCTGAAGGCGGCGCGCGAGTTGCAGCGCGTGCTGCTGCCGGACGCGCGCCCGGAGATCGAAGGCCTGGATGCCGCCGTGCGCCTGCGGCCGGCGCGCGAGATCTCGGGCGACATCTACGATATCTTCGAGCACCCCGACGGGCAGACCGTGATCGCCTTCGGCGACTGTCAGCGGCAAAGGCGCCGCCGCGGCGCTCTACGGCGGCCTGATGAGCGGCCTGCTGCGCACGCTGGCGCCGCGCCGCCGCCGTCCCGCCGAGTTGATGAGGGCGCTCAACGACGCCCTGATCGAGCGCAAGGTGGAGGCGCGCTACGTGACGCTGTGCGTGCTGCTGTGGGACCCCGCCACGCGCCAGATCGTGATGGCCAACGCCGGCGCCATTCCGCCCATGATCTGCCGCGGCAGCGAGATCCTCAAGCTGCGCGTGGAAGGCGTGCCGCTCGGGCCTGCTGGAGAGCCGGGAGTACGAAGAGGTGACGTTTCAGGCCGAGCCCGGCGACACCATCGTGCTCTACTCCGACGGCATCACCGACCACCTGAACCCCGCCGGCACCGAATTCGGCCGCGGCCGCCTGGCGCAACTGGTCCGGCCGCATTGCCAGTCCACCGCCGACGGCCTGATCTCCGCCATCTTCGCCGAGCTCGACAAGTTCTCCACGGTAGCGTTCGACGATCAGACCGTGTTCGTCATGAAGGTGAAGTAGGATAGACCTCCCGGTCTGTCCCGGCGTGAGCCCTATATCTCCGCGAGCGCCCGGTGTACCAGATGAATGCTGATGGCGCCCTCGCCCACGGCCGATGCCACGCGCTTCACATTACCCGCGCGCGCATCCCCCACCGCGAACACGCCCGGCAAGCTGGTTTCCAGCATCAGGGGCGCACGCGCCAGCGGCCAGCGCGGGCTGTCGTCCGGAACCGCACCGTCGTCCAGATCGCGCCCCGTCAGAATGAAACCCTTCTCGTCCATGGCCAGACAGCCGCGGAGCCACTCGGTGCGCGGCGAGGCTCCCGTCATGATAAACAGGTGCGGGATCTCGTGTGTGGAAACGTCGCCCGACTTCTTGTCGCGCCACGTCACACGCTCCAGGTGCTGCCCGCCCTCCAGCCCGGTAATTTCCGTGTCGTAGTGGATTTCGATTTTCGGATTCTCCGTCAGCCGCTGGATCAGGTAGCGCGACATGGTGCTGGCAAGTTCGCTCTTCCTCACCAGCATGTGCACCTTCCGGGCGCCCTGCGACAGGAAAGCCGCGGCCTGGCCCGCCGAATTTCCGCCGCCCACCACGGCCACGTCATCGCTCCCGCACAATTGCGATTCGATGTAGGTAGCGCCGTAGTAGATCCCCTCGCCTTGGAATTTGTCCAGATTCTCCAGCCGCGGCTTGTTGTATTGCGCGCCCGTGGCGATTACGATGGCGCGCGCCGCCAGACCGTCTCCGCCATCGAGCACCACTTCGTAGGGCCGCTTGTCGCAGTTCAGCCGCACCACGCTGCGGGCGATCATCATGGTCGCGCCGAACTTCTGTGCCTGGGTGGTGGCGCGCGCCGCCAGTTCCATTCCGGAAACGCCAGTGGGGAAGCCCAGGTAATTTTCGATTTTTGAACTCGAGCCCGCCTGGCCGCCCGGTGCGTGCGTTTCGATCATCAGCACATCCAGTCCCTCGGAGGCCGCATAAACCGCCGCCGCCAGTCCCGCTGGACCCGCGCCCACGATAATCACATCGCGCACCTGCTTTCTATCGATGGTGGCATTGAAGCCCAGACAGTTGGCCAGTTGCTGAATCGTCGGGTTGCGCATCACATTGCGGCCGTGACAGATCACCACCGGCACGTCGCACAGGCTCACGTTGAAGCGATCCAGCAGCGCCTGCGAAGTCTGGTCGGTATCCAGATCGATATAGGTGTAGGGATATCCGTTGCGGCTCAGAAACTCGCGCAGTTCCAGGGTCTGCGCGGAGTGCCGCGAGCCCATCAGCACCGCATTTCCGTAACCGGCGTTGATGAGCGCCAGCCTGCGCAGAATGAAGGCGCGCATCAGGATCTCGCTCAGTTCCGCATCCTTGCCGACCAGCGCGCGCAGCGCCTCCGCGCTGAGTTCCAGAAATTCGCCGGGCTCGGTCACGCGGCCGCGCACCAGGCAGCGCTGCCCGGAGATCATGGTCATCTCGCCGGTGAACTGGCCGGGACTGTGCGTCACCACGGCGCGCTCCCCGTCGATGCTGGGTTGCACGATTTCCATTTTTCCCGAAAGCAGCACGAAGAAAGGTACGGCGGTATCGCCCGGTTCAAACAGGATGTCGCCGCGCTGCACGTTTCTCACGTGACCGCACGCGCGGATCCGCTCGATATGCTCCGGCGAAAGATGCGGGAACGCCTGAGTGCTGGCGTCCAGGACGCTGGGAGGGAAAGAAGCCATGACCTATTTTCGCATCGCCCCGCGGGATTTATATGGTTACAGCGGCGTTACTCAATAGTGGTAGCAGTCTTCGAACGCGACGGGATCAAAGACCAAGCTTCTCAACGGCAGCCTCGAAAGGGATTCCCTCTTTTCGTTCTCTTGCCGCCAACAGCCGAGTCTTCATCGTCTCTGACTTGAGCAAATAAGCCGTTTCTCGCTCCGAAGCGATCTCGCGCCAAAGCTCAATCGGCACGATCACAGCAGTGGGCTCACCGTCCTCATTCGACACGATTTGAATCTCCGTGCTACCCATGGGTTTCAGTGTACTACCTGCTTCCCCGGCACCCCTCGCCGCAAGTGCGTTAGCCTTGGATCTTCAGGCCCCACGCATCGATACGCCGATTTGCGCCGCCGCGCCGCGGAGTTCGTTTCCCGATTCTCCGCTGAAGGTCCCCGGCCTGGGTTAAACTCGGCCCGAAGGGCCGCACCATTCCCCACCCCCAACCCCTATCCCCAGCCCCCTTTCGACCGCCAGTTTCCCACCTCATTCCACCACGAACGTCGTTCGCGGCCTGGAACTCCGTGCGCTTGAGTGTACCCGGCACCCCTCGCCGCAAGTGCGTTAGCCTTGGAACTTCAGGTCCCATGCATCGATACGCCGATTTGCGCCGCCGCGCCGCGGAGTTCGTTTCGCGATTCTCTGCCGAAGGTTCCGTCCTGGTTCTGGCGCCGGTGCGCGCCGCGGCCGACGAGGTGGCGCTGGAAGCGTGCGGCGCCGCACTGTTCGGCGTCCGCCGCCTGGCGTTCCGCGAGTTCGTACTGGAACTCTCCGCCGCCGAGCTGAACCGTCGCAGCCTGGTTCCGGTGGGCCGCTTCGTGCGCGAGGCGCTGGCCGCGCGCGTCACCGCCGAGGCCTTGCGGCGCGGCGAACTCACGTACCTGAAACCGGTCGCGGAATTTCCCGGCTTCCCCCGAGCCCTCACCGCCACCTTCGAGGAACTGCGCCTCAATGCCGTGGATTCGGGACGTTTGCGCGCCTGCGGCGAATCCGGCGCCGATCTGGCACGCCTGCTCGAAGCCTACTCGCGCGAGCTTTCGCAGCGCCGCCTTGCCGATCACGCCGCGCGCGTGGACCTGGCGCGCGATGCCTTCTCCGCCGGCTACAACAGTCTCCGCCAGACCGCCATCGTTGCGCTGGACCTTGCCCCGCGCACTCGCCTGGAGCGCGAATTGCTCGCCAACGTGATGAGTGCCGCACGCGTGATTCTCGATCTGCATCTCGATCCCGATGCCGCGGAATCCGCATCGTCTTTAGACTCCCTGCAGCGCTACCTCTTCTCCAGCGACGCCGTTCCGCCGCGCCCGGAAGATGGCAGCGTCGTCATCCTCTCCACCTCCGGCGAAGCGCTGGAGTGCGTGGAAATCGCCCGCGCCATCCACGCCGCGGCGGCCGAAGGCGTGCCCTTCGACCAGATGGCGATTCTGCTGCGCTCTCCAGGGCGGCACCAGCCGCTGATTCTGGAAGCGCTGCGGCGCGCCGGAATTCCGTCGCTCTGCACGCTCGCTACGCGCCGGCCCGATCCCGCCGGCCGCAGTCTGCTGGCCCTGCTCCATTGTGCTGCCGAGGGACTCTCCGCCTCACGCTTCGCCGAGTATCTCTCGCTGGGCCAGGTGCCCGAAGAGGAGGAACCCGCCACCCCCGCGTATTGGGAGCGCCTGTTAGTGGATGCCGCGGTGATCGGCGGCGTGAACCGCTGGCAGACGCGCCTCGCCGGATTGCGCGAGGAACTTCACCGCCGGCACGCCGCCGAAGAGGACGACGAAGCGCGCGCGGCCCTGGCGCGGCGCATCGCAGCCGTCGAGAACCTCACGCTCCTGGCGCTGCCCGCGATCGCCCGCCTGGCGGAACTGCCCGCGCAAGCGAATTGGGGCGAATGGATCGCCGCCCTCGCGGGACTGGCGGAATTCGCGCTGCGCGATCCCGCCCGCGTGGTCGAACTCCTGGAACAGCTCGAGCCTATGTCGGATATCGGCCCGGTCTCGTTGGGCGAAGTTCTGCTGGTGTTGGGTCCGCGCCTGGATTCCCTGGCCTCCGCCTCCAAAGAGTCGCGATTCGGCAAGGTCTGGGTGGGCTCGCTCGAAGAGGCGCGCGGCCTGGCGTTCGAGCGCGTCTTCGTCCCGGGCGTGAATGAAGGCTTGTTCCCCCGCCCTCCCGCCGAAGACCCGCTGCTGCTGCACGCCCAGCGCCGCGAACTTGAAATCGAACTGCGCGCCGAAGATACCGAGCTGTTGCGCATCGCCGCGGCCAGCGCCACCGGACGCCTGACCCTTTCCTTCTCACGGCTGGACCTGCTGACCGGGCGCGAGCGGGTGCCTTCCTTCTACGCCTTCGAGGCCCACCGCGCGGCCGGTGGGCGGGAAATGAGCGTCCGTGAATTTGAACTGCAGGCCCGCTCCGCCACGCAGCCGCGCATCGGCTGGCCGGCGCCGCACGATCCGGCCGATGCCATCGATGACGCCGAATTCGACCTGGCCACCCTGGCGCCGCGCACCAAGGGCTCCGGCCAGTATTTGAAGCGTCTTCCCGGCCGTTCCGTGCAGTCTCTGCGCGCCCGCTGGAGCCGCTGGCACGGGCCCTGGAAGGCCGCCGACGGCCTGATCGTCGAAGAGATCGGCAGCGACGCGTTGCTGTCCTGGCGGCTTTCGCAGCGCGCCTGGTCGCCGTCCGTCCTCCAGCAATTCGCGCGTTGTCCGTACCGCTTCGCGCTCCGCGGCATTCACGGCCTGCGCCCCGCCGTGCAGCCCGTCGCCATCCAACGCATGGACCCCGCCACCCGCGGCGAAATCTATCACGCCGTGCAGTTCGAACTGTTGCGCGAGCCTTTACCCGCCCCCTCTGCGCTGGAACGCTTGGACGCCGTGTTACAGGAGGTCGCGCAGCGCTACGAGGCCGAGCTTGCACCGGCCATTCCCCAAATCTGGCAGGCGGAAATTCAGGCCATTCGCGCCGACCTTCGCGGCTGGCTGCAACAGAGGGCGGCGCTGGAGCCGGATTGGACGCCGCAATTCAGCGAACTTAGCTTTGGCCTGCATGACCCCGTGGGACACGATCCGCACAGCCGCCCGGAGCCCGTCGAGATCGAAGGCGGCTTCCGCCTGCAGGGCTCCATCGATCTCATCGAACGCCACTCCAGCGGCATCCTTCGCGTGGTGGATCACAAGACCGGCCGCGTTCCCGATCCGCGGCCCGAACTGGTTGGCGGCGGCGAGGTGCTGCAGCCGGTCCTTTATGCTTTGGCCGCGGAAAAACTGCTCGGCGAAGCGGTGGCCTCCGGACGCCTTTACTATTCCACCATCGCCCAGAATTATCAGACGCTCGACGTTCCCGTGAACCAGTGGACGCGCCAGCGCGCCGCGCAGGTGCTGCGCATCATCGACGACTCGATTCGCGACGGCTTCCTGCCCGCGGCCCCGCGCAAAGACGGTTGCAAGCGCTGCGAGTATCTGCCGGTCTGCGGTCCCTACGAAGAGGAACGCGTGAGCGAAAAATCGCCGCCGGAATTGAAAGCGTTAAAGGAGCTCCGGTCATGCCGGTGAACTCCGCCGGCGTCAGCAGTGGACTGGACCAAAGCTGGGTGGTGGAAGCTTCGGCCGGCACCGGCAAGACCACCGCGCTGGTCAACCGCATCGTCGAGGTGATTGCCGCCGGCACGCCCGTCGAAACCA
Organism: uncultured Solibacteraceae bacterium; assembly: GCA_963835555.1. GTDB lineage: Bacteria > Acidobacteriota > Terriglobia > Bryobacterales > Bryobacteraceae > Sulfopaludibacter. The sequence continues at coordinate 262,695 of CAWIGC010000008.1, forward strand.
TCGTCGCTGTCACGTTCACGCACGCGGCCGCGGGCAATATGAAGCTGCGCGTCCGCCACGAACTGGAGCAGCGGCGCGCCGGCGAATTGGACGCCACCGTCCGGGCGCGCCTGGCCGAGGCGGCGCACTCGCTGGACCGCGCTTTTATCGGCACCATCCACGCCTTCTGCGCGCAACTGCTGCGCCGCCGTCCCGTGGAAGCCGGGGTCGATCCCGTGTTTCAGGAACTGGCGCAGCCCGAGGCGCTCCGCGTATTCGGCCGCGTGTTCCGGCAATGGATCGAACGGCGGCTGGCCGCGCCTTCGCCCGCCCTGGTGCGCGCCCTCTCGCGCCTTGCCTGGAAGCAGGAGCGCGACGGTGACGAGCCTCTCGACGCGCTGCGCTACGCCGCCTGGTCCCTGGCCGAGTGGCGCGATTTCAACGCACCCTGGGACGCGCGCGATTTCGATCGCGACGCCGGCCTGCAGGCCCTCATCGAGCAGGCGGAGAGCACGCTGGCGCTGCGCAATCGCTGTTCCCGCTCGCGCGATTTTCTTTACGATGGCCTGCGCCCTCTTGCGGAGTTGCTGGAGCGCGTCCAGCGCGCTCGCGCCGCCGGCCATTTCGACGCCAACGCGGTGGAGAACGAACTCCTGCGCCTTCCGCAAAACCTGCGCTGGCTCAAGCCCGGCTACGGCAAGTACGGCGACGCTGTGACGCGCGAGGCCGTCTTCGCCTCCTGGCAGCAATTGCAGGCCGCCATCGCGGATTTCGGCCGCCGCGCCGATGCCGACCTGGCAGTGCACCTGCGCGACGAATTATGGGAAGTGGTCGTCCTGTACCAGCAGCAGAAAAAAGCTGCCGGCCAGCTCGACTTCATGGACCTGCTCCTCTACGCGCGCGATTTGCTGAGGCATGACGGCGCGCGCGCAAGGATGCAGCAGGACTATCAGCGCGTCTTCGTGGACGAATTTCAGGACACCGACCCGCTGCAAGCCGAGATTCTGCTGTTGCTCTGCGCCGCCGATCCCGCCGCGCGCGACTGGCGCCGCGCCGCGCCGGCACCGGGCAAGCTCTACGTGGTGGGCGACCCCAAACAATCCATCTATCGCTTCCGCCGCGCCGATGCGCGCCTGTTCCGGAACGTGTGCCGCGACCTGATCGATGGCGGCGTTGCCAACCGGGCACTGAAAAGCAGCACCCGCAGTACGCGCGCCATCCAGGCATTTGTCAACGCCGCGTTCGCGCAAAGCATTCCGGAATACCTGCCGCTGGAAGGCGGCGTGGAAGATCCGCCGCGGCAGCCTGGCGTGATCGCTCTGCCCATGCCGCGCCCGTACGGACCCCGCAATATCTCTAACGTCAAGATTGAGGAGTGTTCGCCGCACGCGGTGGCGGCCTTCATTCACTGGCTCTGTACGGAGAGCGGATGGACCGTGCGCGACCGTTCCACCGGCGTCCGCGTGCCGGTGAAGCCGGAGCACGTCTGCATCCTCTTCCGGCGCTTCACCAATTTCAAGACCGATCTGACTCAGGAGTATGTGCGCGCTCTGGAGGCGCGCGGCATCGCCCACCTGCTGGTCGGGTCGAAATCGTTCCATCGCCGCGAAGAAGTGGGCACGCTGCGCACCGCCCTGCGCGCGGTGGAATGGCCCGATGATGAACTCAGCGTGTTTGCCGTGCTGCGCGGCGGCCTCTACGCCGTGCCGGACGACACGCTGCTGAAGTTCCGCAATGCTCACCGGCACTTCCGCGTGCGCGAATTGCCGGAGGGCCTCGACGCCGGGTTCCATCCCATCCGCGACGCCTTTCAGACGCTGCACGAACTGCACCGCCGGCGCAACTACCGGCCCATCGCCGATACCATCCACGAACTGCTGGAGGCCACGCGGGCACATGCCGGATTCGCCTTTCGCAAAGGCGGCGAGCGCGTGCTGGCCAACGTCTTCCGCCTCACCGACCTGGCCCGCAGTTTCGAAGCCGGCGGCGCGGCCACCAGTTTCCGCGCCTTCGTGGAGTACCTGGACAGCGAGTACGAGAGCGGGGAAACCGGCGAAGCTCCGGTGCTGGAACAGGAAGGCGGCGGTGTCCAGTTGATGACCGTGCACAAAGCCAAAGGGCTGGAATTTCCGGTGGTGATCCTGGCCGACCTCACCGCCAAACTCACCGGACCTCAGGGTGGCGACCGCTATAGCGTCCCCGCCCGGCGCTTGTGCGCGCAGCGCTTGCTCTGGTGCGCGCCCTGGGAACTGCTGGATGCCGCGGAGGAGGAAGGCCGGGCCGACCAGGAAGAGGCTGTGCGCATCGCCTATGTGGCCGCCACGCGCGCCCGCGATCTGCTGGTTGTCGCCACCATCGGCGAAGAGGACCGGCAGGGCGGCTGGCTCAGCCCGCTGCACGACGCGCTCTATCCGCCGCCGGAACGCTGGCGCACTGCCGGAATCGCGCCGGGTTGCCCCAAATTCGGCGCAGCCACGGTGCTCAACCGGCCGGCCGAGATGCGCGACGAAGTGTCCGTCAAGCCCGGGCTCCACCATCCCAAAACAGGGGACCACACGGTGGTCTGGTTCGATCCCGCTGTGCTTGCGCTGAAGGTGGAAAAGGCCGAGGGCGTGGAAAACGAACAGGTGCTCGCCGGCACTACCGAAGAGGCGGTGGAGGGCTTGCGCCGCTACCAGGAGTGGAAGGAAGCGCGCGCGCAGCGGCTCGCGGCGGGCGCTGCGCCGCGCTACCGCGTAGCGTCCGCCGAGACGTTCGGCTCCGCCGCCGAAGCCGCGCAGATTCCAGTCGAGACCGTCACCTTGCCCTTCGCACCGGGCCGTCCCACCGGGCGGAAATTCGGCCGCGTGGTCCACGATATTCTGCAACATGCCGTTTCGCCCGGAGACGCTGCCGCCCTGGCCCAAGTGTGGGGCCGCTGCCACGGCGCGACGGAAGAGGAGTGCGCCGCCGCCGCAACCGCCGCCCGCCTGGCGCTGGAGTATTGCGCGCAGACGATGCCCGCCGGCGCCGAACGCCATCGCGAACTCCCGGTGATGGTGCGGCTCCAGGACGGAACCCTGGTAGACGGCCGCATCGATCTCGCATGGCGCGACGAAACCTCGTGGACCGTAATCGATTACAAGACCGACCGCCGCGAAAAGCGCAACATCGCGCAAGTGCAGTTGTATGCCCTCGCCCTGCAGCGGGCCACCGGCATTCCCGCCCGCGGCATCGTGCTGGAGGTGTAACGTGGCTTCTCTCCCGCCGTGAATCAGTGCGGCAGAGCGCCCGGAGGCCGATATGGCCGGGCGGACGCACTCGTCATTTCAATTTGCGGATGATGGAAACGTGCCCGCCGATTTGGTATCGGGCTCTTGCTCCCGCGGACGTTATGGAAAGGATTAGGCCATGAAAGAAAGCCGCACATATCCATTGAGACTTCCGCGGTCACTGAAAGAGGCCGTGGAGCGGCTCAGCCGGGAAGACGAACCAGCATGAATCAGTTCGTGGCAAAAGCGGTTGCCGAAAAGGTTTCGGCGCTACAGACCGCCCGGTTCTTTGCGGACCGGAAGGCGCGTGCCGATTTCCAGGCTTTCGACAAAATCGTACGCCGCCGCGGCGGTAAGCCCCCACGTGAGGGTGATGAGTTACCGGAGCGCCGGGCAAAGTGACGAACGCCTAATTTAGCATGCCATCCAACCAGGCCCCCACTTTGTCCGCCCACAGCTTCCCGTGCGCCTTCAGTCCTTTGTCGCTGAAGTGCACGCCTTTGCTCTGATTCTGGCGATTGTCGCCCGTGAGTCGATCGGTATCCGGCCCTTCCAGCGCGATACCGGAGCGCCACAGGCCGGCCTGCGCTTCGCGAATCGGCGGGCAGGAAGGGTCGTCCGGAGTGTGGTAACTCGCCTGCGCCACGAACCACGGGAAATCCCAACCCGCCTCGCGCCGCGACGCTGCAATCACTCGCGCCTCATGTGCCCGTACTCCTCCGCGCTGATATCGTGCTCCGGCTTCTGGTGGGCATCGGATTCTCCCTGGTGCCACAGCAGCGCCCGGAAGCCGTGAGGCCCCAGTTGCCGGATGCGCTGCATCATCCCGTCGAACAACTGCCCGGTGGACTCCCACTCTCCGGCGCCTGCCGGAATCACGAACCGCGTCATGGTGGGTTGCACCGTCATGCGCCCGCCCTTCGGCAGCCACTGGCGCACGCTGGTCGATCCGTGGCCCACGGAGACCACGCCGATGGGCACGTGCAGTCTTTCGTAAAGCGCGTCGCCGAAAGGCGGGATGAAGCTTCCGCCCTTGCTGCCATCCTGTACGCCCGGCTGCGGGTCGTCCGCCACGCGCCAGCTTTCGCCGTCGAACGCCGCGACCATGCCGCTCCGGGTCTGCTGCTTCGCTTCCCCATAATTGGTCGCGTTCGATTGTCCCGCGATCACGAACACCTCGCCCACCCCAACGTGCGCCACCCTTGCCTCCGCCACCGGTTTCGTGTGGCGATATGCCTTGATCGTGAGCTCGTAGAAGCCCCCGGATGCCACCGATAGTTCAGCGCGGAAAGTGTGCGTGCTCCGTTCCAGCGGCAGCGGGTTCCAGTCCCCGAACAGAAAGGCGTCTACCCGGTCGCAATCCGCTGGCACGCGCCCGCTGATCAGCACCTTTCCGAATCCCTTGCTCTGACGCTGGAACACCTGGTAGTCCTGGGCGACGTGATCGCCAGCGCCGGATCCGCCGCCGCCGTGGCCGCCGCCAGCAATAATAAAACTGCCGCCTTCACGGCCGCCCGGACGCCAGGCTCAGCTCGACCCCTTTGGTGCTCACGTAATATTTCGCCAGCATATTGGGATTCTCCCAGGCCGGGATCGTCTCGGGCCGCTCCAGGTATTCGAAGAACTGCCGCGTCACCTGCGCGAAATGCGCCTCATGACCCACGCGGTACGAATCGGGAATCGTCACGCGAACGCGCGCACCCTGGTCTTCCAGGCCGATGCCCGGATAGCGCGCCGCCAGCGTTTCCACCTTCCGCGCCAGCGCTTCCTTCACGCCCGCCTCGCCCGGCACTACGTACAACTCAGGCCGGTACGCCTCCTCCGCGCCTTGCCGCACCTCCACGCTCGCCTTCGACCCGCGATAGATCGCCAGGTGCGTATCGCCCGTGCCTTCGGGAGCCTCCCAGTTCCACAGCACATCCAGCTTGGTGTGGATGCCGCGCAGCGCATAGCTGACGCGCGTGTTGCAGTAGTAGTCCAGCGCGCTGCCCGCCTGTCCGGTCACCTGCTGGAAGTGCGCCGCCGTCAGCCGCGTTGGCCAGCGGCTCGCGCCCACCATCCGGATCTCGCTACGATAGTCGATCGCCTGCCCGGGGAACAGCGTCCATTGCACCAGGTCCACCAGGTGGGTGCCTACATCCGCCAGCGCTTCGCCCTGCTGCGCCACATCGAAGAACCACACCGGCCGCAGATTGGGCACGCCCGCTACCAGCTTCAGAATGTGGTGCACGCTTTCCATGTACACGCCGGGCTCGTCTTCGGCGCCTGCCACCGGCGAGCCGAACGTACCGGCGTCGTTCACCAGTTCACGCTGCAGAATGCTGGTGATCTCGTACCGCTCGGTCATGATGTCGTACGCCACCACGCCGCGCGCCTGTGCCGCCGCCAGCGTGCCTTCCAGTTCCGGCAAATCGTCCGGCCGGATGATCCACGGCTTATCCGCCAGCACGTGCAAACCGGCGTCCACCGAGGCGCGAATCAACCCGATCTTGCCGCGATTGCGCCCGCTCAGCACCACGATGTTGCCGGGCCGCTCCGCCACCATGCGGGCCAGAAAATCCGGCCCCGTGTGGATGTCCAGTTCCCACGCCGTGGGGTTTTGACCGCGCAGGTTGAAGCGCGCGATCCGGTTCAGGTGCTCGGTCAGGTCCGTGCCCAACGGCGCGTAAATGGCTACCCGCGGAGAAACGCCGGGGTACATTTCCTTCTGAATCAGCGCTGCGTGAAAGTGTCCAGGGTCCAGCGCGATCAGGCGGAAGCGGTGGCTCACAGGCCCTTCACCTCCCAGCCCTTGCGGTAGGTGCGGCGCACGAAGGCGCTGGCCTCCGGCGAGTTCTTGAATTTCAGCCGCGATGCATTCCACTCCAGGGTGGTTTGCGGGAACCGCGTGGCCACCGGGCCCAGCAGCACCGATTCGGTCAGCGGGCCGGCGTAATCGAAACTGGCCGACGCTTTGGCCTTGCCCAGCACCGCGTCCACAAACTGCAGGTAGTGGTCGTCGCGCTCGAACGGCGGCATCGGAAAATCCTTGAATTGATCTTCCGGCAGCAGCACCGGCATGGCCGTGTGCGGCAGCAGCATCACGCCCTTGGTGCCCACGAAGATCGACCCCTGATCCGGCATTTTCTGTGTGCCGATCAGCGCCTGGATTTCCTGCGGCGGCCGCATATCGCCGTCATACCAGTTCACATTGACGGTCTTGCCCTCGGTGATCGGGGTGCCCGGGAACACGTAATGGATCACCGCGTTGATGGCCCAGTTGTGCTGCGTCGGCGTTGGGCCCTTCGGAGCGCACCGAAAGCGGCGCCGTCAGCTTCAGCGCCCCGAATACAGGGTCGAAAATATGGCAGCCCATATCGCCGAACGTGGCCGTGCCGAAATCGATTCGCTTGCGCCAGTTCACGGTGTGGTAGTAGTCGCCGCCGAGGTACGGGCGCGTGGCCGCGACTCCCAGCCACCAATCCCAGTTGAGCGTGGAGGGCACCGGGTCGCTGCGGTCGGGCACCGGGTCGGGATCGCCCCACTTTTTATTGCTCCAGGAATGCACCTCTTTGATTTTGCCGATGGCGCCGTTCTGCACCAGCGCGACCGCGGTCTTGTATTCCCGGAAGGAGTGGACCTGGATGCCCATCTGGCTCACCAGGTTCTTCTTCTTCGCCATGGCGGTGAGCTGGCGCGTTTCGTAGAGGTCGTGCGTCAGCGGCTTCTGGCAGTAGACATGCAACCCGCGCTGCATGGCGCTCATGGCGATGGGCGCGTGCATGTGGTCCGGTGTCGCTATGCACACGATATCCAGGTTCTTGTGCTCCTGGTCCAGCATGCGCCGCCAATCCTGGTGTACCGGCGTATCCGCGAACTTGCCCCGGAACTGCTTGAGCATGGCCGAATCCACCTCCGCCACGCAGGCCAGTTTCACGCTGGGATGCGCGGCGATCGGAACCACCGTGTGATAGGCCATATTGCCGGCGCCAAACGCGCCCAGGCGCAGGGTGGAGTTGCGCGGCTTGGAAATCAGGTCGCGAAGGAAAAACGGCGCGGCGGCGCCGGCCTTCAGAAACGAACGGCGGTTGGATGGCAGGGCTTTCATAGCACCCCTATTTTTGACTTATCATTGGTCCAATGTCCAATTTTTGCTCCAGAGAGAAAACCGCGATGATCGCTCCCCTTTTGTTTTTGCTGGCGGCCCAGCAGGCTGCCGCCCAGGGTCGTCAGGCGCAGACCACGCCCCAACCGGCGCCTGCGCCGCAGACCCAGGCCCCCACTCCGGGCCGCGGCGGACGCGGCGGCGGCATCCCCGGACCCGGTCCCGCCATCGGCGGCGACATAGACGAAACGCCGGCCGTCACGCACCACTCCATCGAACTCAACGGCAAGACGCTCAACTATACCGCCACCGCCGCGCAGATGCCGCTGAAGACGGCCGCCGGCGAGACCGAGGCCCACATTTTCTACGTCGCCTACACCCTGGATGGCGTCACCGATATGGGCAAACGCCCGCTCACGTTCTGCTTCAACGGCGGCCCCGGGTCGGCATCCCTTTGGGTGCACATTGGAGCCATGGGGCCGCGCAGCCCCAAATTGCAGCCCAACGGCAGCATGCCGCCTCCGCCCTACCAGATGAAGGACAATCCCAACAGTTGGCTGGACAAGACTGACCTGGTTTTCATCGATGCCATCGGCACCGGCTACAGCCGCGCGAAAACCATGGAGGTGGCGCGCCGCATGAACGGCGTTCAGGGCGACCTGCAATCCTTCGGCGAGTTCATCCGCATGTACCTGGTTCGCAATAATCGCACCGTGTCCCCGCTGTTCCTCGCCGGCGAAAGCTACGGCAGTTTTCGCGCGGCCGGACTGGCGGGTTATCTGGTGGACCGCGGCATCGCCTTCAACGGCGTGGTGTTGATCGGCACCACCTTGAACCTGGAAACCATCTGGTCGCGCAGTGACGACATGGTCTATGTTCTGGAACTGCCCACCTACGCCGCCGATGCCTGGTATCACAAAAAGGTCGCGGCGGACCTGCAGCGCAAAGACCTGAAGAGCTTCCTGAAAGAGGTGGAGAACTTCGCCACCGGCGAGTATTCCACGGCGCTCAACAAAGGCGACGATCTGCCCCCCGCGGAACGCAAGGCCGTCATCGACAAGATGGTGCGCTACCTGGGTGTGGACGCCCGCTATGCCGACGAGAGCAACCTCCGCTTCGACGTATCCCACTTCACGCGCGAACTGCTGCGCGACAAGCACGAAACCATCGGCCGTCTGGATGGCCGGCTGGCTGGACCTTCCTCGCTGAATACCGGCGAGACCAGCGAGTTCGATCCTTCCAGCACCCTCACCCTGCCGCCCTTCACCGCGTGCTTTACCAACTATGTCCGTGCCGAATTGAATTATCAAACCGACATGTACTACTACGTGAGCGGCGGCATCCAGCCCTGGGATTACGGCGTGCAGAACGGCTTCGGCGACACCTCATCCATGCTCAAGACCGCCTTCATGAAGAATCCCTACATGAAGGTGATGGTGGCGGCCGGCTACTTCGATCTGGCCACGCCCTACTTCGCCGCCGAGTACACCTTCAACCACATGGGGCTGCATCCGGAGATGCACAAGCAGATCACCTGGAATTTCTACCAGGCCGGCCACATGCTCTACATCGACAGCGATTCCAGCGGCAAGCTGAAACACGACGTCGATACGTTCATGACCAGCGCGCTGCAGTAAGCCCGGAGCCTATCGCGCCAGAATCCGGTATTCCTCCCACGCCGGGCCGAGCATGCGCACGCCATCCGGCCGCACTTCCAGCGTATTGATCGCTGCCACGTGCGGCCCGGCGCCGGCGAATCGGGACAGCACCGTGTCCACCGGAATCGCGCCCTCTACGGCGGCCACCGCCGCTCCATCGCGCGTGCTCCAGGGTTCGCGCAGGCTTAACCCCAGGGAGAGCAGATAATCCAGAATCGTCCCGGCCATGGCCAGACCCTCGGCCGGGTCCGCGCACCGCGACCGCATCCAGTCTGTAAGCAGTCGATAGGTGAAGCCCCAAAGCGGCGCTCCGCGCAGTTCAATCGTGGGAAACAGCATCTCCCGCGGCCGTCCCGGAACTGCCCGCAGGGAATGCCGCGCCGTGTCTCCCAGAACCGCGGTGGGAATCCAGAGCGATTCCACCGCTTCGCGCGCATCCAGCGTGGTGGGCAGTTCGGCGTCCACGCGAAACACGAAGGGCGCCACCAGCAGAAAAGGCGGATCCCTTCGCCGCGCTACCGTGTAAGGCAGCGCTCTCTCCAGGTCGCCCGCGCTGAGCCGCACGCCGCACTCTTCTTCCAGTTCGCGCAGTGCCGTGTGCACTGCGTCGGGGTCCGATGGGTCGCAGCGCCCTCCCGGCAGTGACCAGTGTCCCGACCAGGAATCCTCGGGCCGTTCCGACCGCCGCATCAGCAGTACGGTTTCCGGCTCGCGGCGGGTATGTACGATGGCGACGGCAGCTTCCGGTTGAGTCATGGGCTCCTTCCCAATTTGGCACAATTGGAGAGCCTGGGTCGCCTGGTTCAGACTCGTGGGTCAGGCTCGTGTCCGGGCGGGTCGCTGAATTGCTAAAATAAGAATACCCTTGCTTTCCATCCAAGATTTATCCATGCGCTTCGGCGCCCGAATACTGTTCGATGAGGTTACGTGTACGTTCCTCCCCGGACGCCGCTATGCCATCGCCGGCCCCAACGGCGCCGGCAAATCGACACTTATGAAGATCCTGACCGGCGAGATCGAACCGGCCAAGGGCACTGTCACCCGTCCCAAGAAACTCGGCGTCCTGCGTCAGGACCAGTTTGCGTTCGATGCCTACCGCGTCATCGATACGGTGGTCATGGGCAACGTTCCGTTGTGGGCCGCGCTCCAGGAGCGCGACACCCTGTACAACAAGCCTCATGAGGAGTTGACCGACGAAGACGGCATGCGTCTCGGCGAACTGGAAGGCATCGTGGGGGAAGAGGGCGGTTACACCGCCGAATCCGACGCGGCCGTGCTGCTCGATGGTCTCGGCGTGGATGCCTCGCTCCACGAGCGACGGATGGGTGAATTGCAGGGCGGCCAGAAAGTCCGCGTCCTGCTGGCCCAAGCCCTGTTCGGCACTCCTCCCGCCCTGCTGCTGGACGAACCCACCAACCACCTCGATCTCGACTCGGTCCACTGGCTCCAGGATTACCTGTGCGACTACGAGGGCGTACTCATCGTGATCTCGCACGATCGCCATTTCCTGAACAGCGTCTGCACCCACGTCGCCGACATCGATTACCAGACCGTGATCATGTATACCGGCGGCTACGACGATATGGTCCTGGCCAAAACGCAGATCCGTTCCCGCATCGAGGCCGAGAACGCCCAGCGCGAAAAGAAGATCGCGCAGTTGAACGAGTTTATCGCCCGCTTTTCGGCCGGTACGCGTTCCTCCCAGGTGACTTCCCGCAAGAAGGAGGTGGAGCGGCTGCAGACCTCCGAGTTGGCCAAATCCAATATCCAGCGGCCCTTCATTCGCTTCCAGATGAAGCGCCCCTCCGGCCGCCATCCGCTGGAATGCAAGGCCCTGGCCAAGAGCTATGGCGATCTCCAGGTGATTCAGCCGTTCACCGCCAGCATCGCCCGCGGCGAAAAGATCGCCCTCATGGGCCGCAACGGAGCCGGCAAAACCACCCTGCTGAAATCCCTCATTCGCAACGCCACCGGCTTTGTCGAAGATCCCGATCGCGACTTCGCCATCGATAACGGCGACGTAGTATGGGGCCACGAGGTATCGGTGGGATACTTCTCGCAGGACCACTCCGAATCCATCGTCAAGGGCGCCAAGACCATCGAGTGGCTGCACAGCTTCGATCCATCGGCTTCGCAGGAAGAGTTGCGCGGGTTGCTGGGCCAGATGCTGTTCAGCGGCGATGACGCGCTCAAGCCCACCCAGGCCCTCTCCGGCGGCGAGGCGGCCCGTCTGATCTTCTGCCGCCTGATGCTGCAGAAGCCCAATTTCCTGGTGCTCGACGAACCTACCAATCACCTGGACCTGGAATCCATCAACGCCCTCAATATCGCCCTCCAGAAGTACGAGGGCACCGTTCTGCTGGTAACCCACGATCACGATGTGATCGATGAAGTCGCCACCCGCATCTGGCATATCGAAGGCGGCCGTGTGGAAGATTTCAAAGGCCCGTACGAAGAATATCTCGCCCTGGAACAAAAGGCGTCGTAAAGCGGGTCAGGCACAAAAAAGAGGCAAGCCTTTCGGCCTGCCTCTTTTTGAACCTGTGAGGATAGCTGCCTATGCGGGCTGCTTTTCCCTCTTGTCCTTGTCGCCGCGCGAAGCCTTGTACTTCTTCTCGAACTTATCGATGCGTCCGGCAGTGTCGACCAGTTTCTGGCGGCCTGTGAAGAACGGGTGGCAGGAGGAGCAGATTTCTACGCGGATGTCGCCTTTGTGCGTCGACCGGGTCTTAAAGACGTGGCCGCAGGCGCAAATGACATTAATTTCGTTGTAAGCGGGGTGAATTCCGGCCTTCATTTGTTACGGGGATTTCCTTTCGAGATTTCCAGTATACCAAAATACAAACCCCCGTGCGCCTTGGGCACACGGGGGTAGGTAGCCATTCAAGATGAAACCTGAGGCTTTAGCTACGCAAGAGGCAGCCGGTCCACAGGAACGTGATCCCACCACTGAAGCGGGATCGGCTACATTAGAGGCTCGACTTCAACAGTCGGCCACCTCTCGCGGTTGTTTACTACTATCCATTATGCTGGACCACCTCCTTCTTCAGTGATGCACTCATCCTCTCATGAGGCCTGCGGATCTGTCAATACGGTTTTCCATATCGCCCCGCCAGAATGTATAAAAATCGGCTTACAGGCCTATATGTAGTAGTGAGGTTACAGGTTGCCCCGAGCGAACCGGCACATTGCCAGCCCGTCCATGAGGTTGAACGGGAATTGGCCCGTGGTGTAATGGCCGCACGGCAAGGTAAAGACCCGGTGAGGCAGTTTCATTTCCCGGAAGCTCTTCAGCACCTGCTGCGAATACTCCGGCAGAAAGGTGCTGTCGTGCCGTGCCCACACTAACAGGCTCTTCAGGTCGCGGCCCGGCAGGCGGTCCAGGTAGCTGGCCGGGCTGATGATACTCCAATACCGGCGCAACTCCTCCTGCGAGACAGTGTCGCTGAATCCCTGCCGCACGTTTTGCGTCGAAAGCCCGGTCCACACCACGTCGGAAAAGAACATCGACACGTGATTAAAGATCCCGACCTTCACCCTCGAATCGTGCGCCGCCGCGATAAATGCCACGCAGGACCCCAGGCTCGTTCCCAGAATGCCGACTCGCCGGTAGCCTTGCTCCGCCAGCCAGTCCAGGCAGGCGCGCGCGTCGATCACCGACTGCCGGCAGGCGTGGATCGTGCGGCCCACGTTGCTCGAGACATGGTAATCGGCCCGCTGCAGTTCCGCCGGTTTGCGCTCGGCATGGTATGCCATGGTCATGCGCAGGGCGCTGATGCCGAAACGGTTCAACAGTTTAGCCAGACCCACGTGGCCTTCCGCATCGGAATTCCATTGCGGCAGCACCACCAGCGCGCGCCCCTGATCCTTCACCGCGGGGAACCACCTGCCGTGAACCGTATCGTTCTCGGCGAAACCGGAAGGCGCCGGGCTGCTGAAGGTCAGGCGGCCATCCTGCAACCGGAAGTCTGCCGGGCGTTTATAGGCGTAAAAACGGTCCGAGTCCCGGAGCGCCCCGGTAACGAAATCAGCCACGCAGGCGCGCGCGTTCCCGTTGGCGTGCGCCGGGCATTCGGGAAAGCCAACCTTGTGCAGCCAGTCGGTTCCCCATTCAAATGGCCGGACTACCCGGTTCGTATCGCGAGTGGCGAGCTTGCGCTCCCAACCGTCCATCCATTGCGCGTAGAGTCCCGTCATGTGTTTGGGATTAACCAGTTTAGCAGAGGGGGGCGCGGCAAAAAAAACCCGCTTCAGCAGATGGAACTGAAGCGGGCAGAACATTGCCATGAAGGAGGCAACGCACCAAAGCGGAAAACCCTCAAACAAAGAACCCAACCTCGTATAAGCACGCTTTGGGCCATCCGCAACCCGCTCATTCTATTAGAATCTTCCCCGCATCCTACAGAATTCCGTATGATATCGATTCCGTTTTTCAGAATAATGCCGGAGGTATAATCGAACCTGTGACCCCCGTCCCGGCTAACGCCGCCGCAAGTGCGCCCAGCGGTGGAAAAGCCCTCGCAGGTTTCCTGCTTTCTGGTTTCCTCATGGCCCTGCTGGGGGCCGTCCTTCCGGCTTGGGGATACCACCGCGATCCGCCTGATTTCGCAGCGGTAGGGAACTATTTCCTGAGCCTCGCGGTCGGCATCGTCGCAGCTTCGGTCATTGCGCGCCGGATTATGGCCCGCCACGGTCTGCGCTTCCTGCTGGTCTGCGCCTGCACGCTCTCCTGCCTGTCCCTCGGCTATCTGGCCCTGGTTTCGCCGCCTGCGTCCCAATGGTGGCGGGTGGCCGGGCTCCTGGCTCTCGGAACCGGCGCGGGACTGCTCAATATGGCCTTGTTTTCCGCCCTGTCCCTCTCTTACAAAGCCGATGCCGCGCGGACGGTCAACCGGGGAGGCATCTGGTATGGGTTGGGATGCCTGGCCGCCACGGCTCTGGTGATCGGTACCTTCTATGCCTATTCCGTCGCAACCATCCTGATGCTGATGGCCCTGGTGCCCGCGATCTTCGGCGGCATCTACATCCGCAGCGACTATACAGCTCCGCCCGAAGGCGCCCATCCCACCCTGCGGCAGGCACTGGAAGACTTCAAGAGCCTCGGCGCGGTGCTTTTCGCCTTGTTGTTGTTCATTCAGTTCGGTAACGAGTGGTCCATCGCCGGTTGGCTCCCCCTGTTCCTGTTGCGCCGCGTGGGCCTGAGCCCGACGGCCGCCCTCTGGATCCTGATGCTGTACTGGCTGTTTCTGCTCGGCGGACGCATGGCGGCCGTGGCCATCCTGGGACGCGTGCGCCACGGGCGCCTCCTGATGGGAAGCGGCGCGGCGGCGCTGTTCGGCTGCTTCATCCTCTTCTACACCAATAACTGGTTCGGCGCGGCCACCGGAGTGGTGCTCATCGGCACGGGCTATGCCAGCATCTATCCGCTGGTCGCCGAAGCCATCGGACGTCGCTTCCCCTACTACCATCCGGGATTCTCTAACGGCATCTTTTCCCTGGCGCTTCTCGGCGGGCTCCTGGCCCCGGCCACCCTGGGGTACGCAGCCGTCTCGCAAGGCGTGGGGATCGTAATTGGAATTCCTCTCGTCGGCACGTTCCTGGTGATGATCCTGCTGTTGTTGATCTGGCTCGAATCCAAAGTGACCGGAAGATGAGGCTCGCGGGCGGCCGGATCCTCAGCATGATTCAGGCAGGTCGCCGCCCGCGATAAATGAGCCCGTCTTCCCTATTGCCGCGTGTCTTGGGACTCGTCCCCCATAGCCGCTCCGGAAATCGTTCCCGTAAAGGTCCCCGTTTCGGAAAAAAGGACGGGGTTGCTTACGGCGTCGGCCAACAGCGGCAGCGCCGTCTCGGTATAGGTAAGGACGCCCGAGACATTCTTGAAACGGCCGGTACCACCGGTGATTTTTAAGGTCAAAGTGCAGTGGCCCACCAGATGCACAAAATCTATGCAATCACCTCCTTGCATGAGATCGACCTTCAATAGACTGCCGTCCTGGAATCGAAGCTGGCCCGCGCCGGACGTACTGGGAAAAAAAACGCCCGAGCAACTGCTGGACGGCTGCGGAATCGTTGCGATGGCCCTGACACCTCGAAAAGTAAACGGGCCCAGGGTGCCGAACCCAGCGACATTCTCTTCGCCGGTATTGGTGTTGGGCAGCTTCAGATCGATCGGGCTGGCCCCGCCAGTTCCCGAAAACGTCAAATTTACGGGATGCTGTTGTGCGTAGACGCTGGCGATAGCGAGATTGAGCCATCAGCGCAATATTCGATAGGCGTTTCATTTTTGTGTCTCCTGCTTTCTGGAGGAGAGCATGTGAGACTCTGTTCTCCTTCCGCCGGTACAGGCGGCAGCGGCCCCCCCAAACCGGCCACGAATTCGTATATTTTTTGGTACCTAGGGAGAACGGGTGATCAGATCGACGCACGCACGGCAGAAATCACAAATCTGTTGAAAGCTTGGGGCAGCGGTGACGAAGCCGCCCTGGCCCGTCTGGCGGAGCACGTCTATCCGGAACTGCGGCTGATGGCCCGCCGGTACATGAAAAACGAAGCCCAGGGCAACACCCTGCAGGCCACCGCGTTAGTCCATGAGGTCTATCTCCGCCTGGTGGACGTGACCAACGTCGAATGGCAGGCGCGCGCGCAGTTCTTTGCCATCGCGGCGCAGATGATGCGGCGCATTCTGGTGGACGCCGCTCGCGCGCGCGGCTCGCGAAGGCGCGACGGCATCCCGCTCAAAGTGAATCTGGACGAAACCGCCATCTTGTCGCCCGGGCCCGGACCGGTCCATCCTGGCTCTCGACGAGGCCCTGACCGCGTTCTCCCAGGTTGGCGCCGCGCCAGGCCAAGGTGGTCGAGCTGCGTTATTTCGGTGGATTGACCGAGGAGGAGATCGTGGCGGCCCTGAAAATTTCGCCGCGCACGGTCAGGCGCGATTGGGATTTCGCCAAGGCCTGGCTGCTGCGCGAGTTAAGCCATACAATAAGGAAACCATCGGGACCACAGATATGACTCCGGAGCGCTTCCGGCAAATCGAAGAGCTATACCACGCGGCTCGCGAGGGCACCGCCGACGAGCGCGCGGCGCTGTTGGCGCGGGCAGATCCCGAATTGCGCCGCGAAGTGGAATCGCTGCTCGCACAGCGCACCGGCGGCGAATTTCTGGACCGGCCTGCGATCCAGAACGCCGCGGAACTGCTGGAGGATTCGACTGTCACCGAGTTGGCTTCGGGCACGTGCCTGGGACCATACCGGATCGAAAGCAAGCTCGGCGAGGGCGGCATGGGCGAGGTCTTTCGCGCCATCGACACGCGATTGGGCCGCGCCGTCGCCATCAAGATCAATCACGAGCAGTTCAACGCCCGCTTCGAGCGCGAGGCCCGGGCGATTTCGTCGCTGAATCACCCCAACATCTGCACGCTTTACGACGTCGGCCCCAACTACCTGGTGATGGAACTGGTGGAGGGCGAAACCTGGCGGCGCGGCTGAAGAGCGGACCGCTTCCCCTCGAAACGGTGCTCCTCTACGGTTCCCAGATCGCGGCGGCGCTGGTGGAGGCGCACGGCAAGGGCATCATTCACCGCGATCTCAAGCCCGGCAACATCATGATCGGGAAATCCGGCGTCAAGGTTCTGGATTTCGGACTGGCGCGCTCGGGCCAGGACGAAACCGTCACCGCCAGCCAAATGGTCGATGGGCACGCCCGCCTACATGGCGCCGGAGCAGCGGGAGGGCAAGCCGGCGGATGCACGCTCGGATATCTACTCATTCGGCTGCGTGCTCTACGAAATGTTGACGGGCGCGCGAGTGGGGCCGCAGCGAAAGCGCATCCGGCCGCGGAAGCTGGAAACGAATCGTAAACCGGTGTCTGGAAGAGGACCCGGCAGAAAGGTGGCAATCCGCGGCCGAGTTGCAGCAGGAATTGGCGGCGGTCGACCCGGCCGAGACGCACGGCATACAGTAGCTGCCGGCGCCGCGGCGATTCTGGCGCTGGTCGCGCGCGGCGTATTTTTACCTTCACCGGGCGCCAAGACTCACCGCGAAGGACACCGTTGTCCTGGCCGATTTCGAAAACAAGACGGGCGATCCGGTCTTTGACCAGACGCTTCGGCAGGGGCTGGCGGTGCAACTGGAACAGTCCCCGTTCCTCACTCTCGTCTCGGACCAGCAGAATCCAGCAGGTGCTGCATCTCATGAACCGGCCCGCCAGAGACGCGGCTAACTCCGGAGGTCGCCCGGGAGATCTGTGAGCGCACCGGCAGCACCGCGGTTCTGGAAGGCTCGATTGCAGGCCTGGGAAGCCAGTACGTGTTGTGGCTGCGCGCCAGGAACTGCAGCACCGGAGAGTCCTCGCTGAGGAGCAGGCGCTGGCAGGAAGGAAGGAAGAAGTCTGGGTGCGCTGAGCCGAATTGCGCTTCAGATCAGGACCCGGCTGGGCGAGTCGCTGGCCACGATCCAGGAGCACTCGACGCCGCTGGAGCAGGCAACCACGTCGTCGCTGGAAGCTCTGAAAGCGTACAGTGCGGCGAAAGTCGCCATGTACGCGCATGGTGGTCCGGCCGCGATCCCGCATCTTCAGCAGGCCATCGCCATCGATCCGCAATTCGCGATGGCGCATGCCGATCTCGGGTTTATGTCGTGGAACATGGGCCAAACCGATCTGGGAGCCGAGCAAGTCCGAATAGCCTACGGGCTTCGGGATCGCGTCAGCGATCGGGAGAGGCGCTACATCCTGATGCTCTACGACCGCGAGGTAACCGGGAACTTACAGAAGGAGTTGCAGACTCTCGAATCGTGGGCACAGACGTATCCTCGCGATCCTTACGCCCCTGGCATTATCGCGGGTTGGGTCGCACTCGGCACCGGCCAATATGAAAGGGGGATTCAAGCATCCCAGGAGGCCATACGGCTCGATCCGGACATCCCATTCGCGTACGGAGGTCTTGCCATCCACAATCTTCTCCTCGACCGGTTCACAGAGGCCGCGGAGGCCCTGCAGCTGGCGGCGGAGCGCAAACTGGAAATCCCGGAATTTCTGGTCCTCCGTTACTACCTCGCGTTTCTCAAGGGCGACCAGGCGGGAATGGAACGCGAAATCGCCCGCGCTCCCGAAGAGCACGCGGAGGACTGGATGTCGCACAATCAGGCTCTGGTGCTCGCCCATTCCGGACGAATGCGGCAGGCGCGGACCATGTGGGAACGCGCGATCGCGTTGGCGCAGCAGGCCGGCAACGCGCGAGACGGCCGCGATCTACACAGCCGCGGAGGCGGTGTGCGAAGCGCATTTCGGGAACGGGGCAGCGGCGAAGGAGCGCGCCCGGGCGGCACTGGAACTGGCAAAAGGCCGCGATGTGGAGTACGCCGCGGCGTTTGCGCTGGCGCCGCTCGGGCGACCTTTCGGAATCTCAAAGGCTCGCCGCCGACCTGGAGAAACGCTTCCCGGAGGATACTCCTGTGCAATTCGAGTATCTTCCCACGCTGCACGCTCTTTCCGCACTCGCTCATCGGGCGCCGTCGGACGCGGTCGAGCGGCTGCAACGGGCGGTTCCCTACGACTTCGCCATGCCGGGCACGGCGTTCTTCGCCAAGTTCGGAGGCCTCTATCCCGCGTATGTACGCGGCGAGGCGTACCTGGCGGCAGGACGCGGCCAGGAGGCCGCGGCGGAATTTCAAAAAGTCCTCAATCACCGCGGCATCGTTCTGGCCGATCCGATAGGCGCCCTGGCGCATCTGCAACTGGGCAGGGCCTACGTTGTCTCGGGCGACATGACCAAGGCCAAAAGCGCCTATCAGGATTTCCTCGCACTCTGGAAGGATGCCGACCCGGACATCCCCGTCCTCAAACAGGCCAGCGCGGAATACGCGAAGCTATAATCGTTTCCGAAAGATGAGAAAATCCTGCACCATTCTCCTGCTGGCGCTGGCCCACCATGCCGCGGCTGCCACACTGGCACAGCGCATCGAAAGGCTGATCGCGGATTCGCCTGCCGCGCGCGCGGCGTTTTGGGGGATTCAGGCCGTGGACCTGGCCACCGGCAAGACCCTCTACTCCCTGAACGCCGACCGCTTCTTCGTTCCCGCTTCCAATACCAAGCTCTTCACCACCGCCATGGCGCTCACCCGGCTCGGGCCCGATTTCACCTTTCAGACCCGCGTGCTCTCGACGCCCCCGGACGCCGCCGGCCGGATTGCCGGCGACCTGTGCCTGATCGGCGGCGGCGACCCGAACCTCTCCGCGCGGCCCATTCCTTATCAGAAAGGTCCGTTCACCGGGGATCCGCTGGTGGCCATCGAAGACCTGGCCGGCCAGATCGCCGCCCGGGGCGTCACCCGCGTGGATGGCGACATTATCGGCGACGATACCTGGTACGTCTGGGAGCCGTACGCCCCCGGTTGGGCGGAAGACGACCCGCTCTACGACTACGGCGCGCCGGTTTCCGCACTCACCCTGCACGACAATACCCTGACCCTCCACGTCGCGCCCGGCGCCCGCGAAGGCGATCCCGCGGCGCTCACCCTGAATCCCCCGCTGGAATATTACCAGATCGATAACCGCATCCGCACCGTCGCCGCCGGCGGCGAACGCCAAATCCACTACCATCGCGCCGCCGGCAGCCTGACGCTGGAACTCTGGGGCGACGTTCCGCTCGGCAACCCGGGCGAGGACCTCCTGCTGGGAATCGAAGATCCGGCCCAATTCGCGGCCATGGCGCTGCGGCAGGCCCTCGAAGATCGCGGCATCGCCGTCCGGGGCAGGGCAGTGGCCCGCCACCGTTTCCCCAGCGAGTTGCCGGACCTGCTGCAGGCATCCGGCTCCGAAACTCCCGCCGGAACCGAGCTCGCGCGCCGCGTCTCTGCGCCCCTGCTCGAAGACCTCCGCATCACCGATAAGGTCAGCCAGAACCTGCACGCCGAACTGGCCCTGCGCGCCGTGGCGCGCGCCCGCCGCAACGTGGGCAGCCGCGAGGCCGGACTCGCCGAATTGAAGGATTTCCTGGCCGAAGCGGGAGTGGCGGCCGGTCAGTACAGCATCAACGATGGCTCCGGCCTTTCCCGCCAAAACCTGGTCACCCCGGCCACCGTCGTGAAACTGCTGCGTTTCATGTACCAGTCGCCGGCGCGCGAGAACTGGATCTCGCTGCTTCCCGTGGGTGGGCAGGATGGCTCTCTGGCGTCCCGTTTCGGCGACCCGCGGGTCACCGGACGCATTCATGCCAAAACCGGCAGCGTGGCCCACGTCAGCGCCCTCTCCGGCTATTTCCAGCGCGCTAATGGCCATTGGACGGCGTTTTCCATCCTGGTAAACAATTTCAACGGCCCGTCCGGCGAGATCCGCGCCGTGATGGACCGGATCTGCGCCCTTATAATGGAGTAGAGAACTTATGCCGATCTACGAATACAGTTGTGACGATTGCGGGACCAAATTCGAAAAACTCGTGCGCCGTCCGGCGGACGTCCCGGAGATCGAATGCCCGTCTTGCGGTCAAAAGCACCTGAAGCAGGAACTCTCCACCTTCGCGGCTCATGCCAACGGCGGCGGCAAATCCGCGGACATGCCCATGTGCCCCGGCGGCCGTTGCAGCAATCCCGGCATGTGCGGCATGAATTAGGCGCGCTAGCTCGCGCCCAGAATCGCCCGCATGAAGGCCGGTTCAATGGGCCAATACCCAAACACTTTGCGCCCGTTGGACTGAAACGACCCCGCCGCCAGGACTCCGGCAATATCCGCCGGACCCGGCGTGGCGTGTGCGTGCGCGATCATGCTGCGCAGGATTTCGGTCTTCTTATCCAGGTCTTCCACAATCCTCCGCGCATCGTCCCCGTTGCGGCACAGCACCGTCAACTTCGCCGCCAGCCGGTTCTTTTCCGGCACCAGCGACAGCGTGACGCGGTCTGCATCGGAGACGCTGCGCGCGAACGACACGGTGCCCTCCGGCAGCGTCTCGCTTTTCAGGACCGAGGAGGGAATCGAGAGCCATACGGGTCCTTCCGGCACCTCCGGATCCGGCCCGCGCCGTCCGGCCGGTCAGGCGTACGGCCGCGCCGTCGTCCGGGCGCGATGGCCATCGCCATCACGTTGCTCTGCAGCGGCAAGAACGAAATCTTGCGGTCCGGCGTGCTGCCCTGCACCTTGCACAGGTTGTTGTCGCAGCGGCCGCCTTCGCTCTCCACATAGCTCCGCAGGCTTTTCCAGTCAAACCGCCCCTGCGTCAGAATATATTTTCCGCTCGGCGCCACCGCCAGTATGGCGCCGATCGAGATCCTTCTCCCAATGAAAATTCGTCTTTTGCGCGAAGGCCCGGTATTCGGGATCCTCGCCGGCTTTGGAACCGTCCAGCAATTCCAACATCCCGGCCTGCCGCAGCTTGTCGAAATCGATATAAACCACCAGCGATTCGATGGTGGGCATCCGCTTGAGCAACTCGGCGGTGCTCAGACGGCGCGACCGGAACCACACGAATCCGCCGATCGCCATGGCAAAACCACGGCGATCGCCAGAATCAACCGCCAGGCGGGAAGTCTTGGATTCACGACAGCAAGTATCACACAGCGCGCGGCGCCGGGGCTACACCGCTACCGCCAGGGTGCCGTCTTGCGCGCGCGCTTCCTTCCACAGGCGGATGTACGGCGCCAGGTCGCGCATCATCTGACGGAATCCCGCCGGTGTGAGAGATTGCGCCCCGTCGCTCACCGCCTTCTCCGGGCACGGATGGACTTCCACAATCAATCCGTCGGCGCCGATCGCCACCCCCGCGCGCGCCAGCGCCGGCACCAGGCTCCGCTTGCCGGTGGCATGGCTCGGGATCCAGAACCACCGGCAGGTGCGTCAGTTCATTCAGCACCGGCACCGCCGCGATATCGCACGTATTCCGCGTGGCCGTTTCGAACGTGCGGATGCCGCGCTCGCACAGAATCACGTCCGGGTTGCCATGCGCCACCACGTACTCCGCCGACATCAGCAGTTCCTTGATGGTGGAACTCAATCCGCGCTTCAGCAGCACCGGCCGCCCGCAAGAGCCCAGCGATTTCAGCAGCGCGAAATTCTGCATATTGCGCGCCCCCACCTGCATGCAGTCCGTGTACTCCGCCACCAGGTCCACGTCCCGGTCGCTCATGATTTCGGTGATGATTCCCAGGCCCGTGGCTTCTTTGGCCTTGCGCAGCAGTTTCAGCCCCTCCAGTTCCAGCCCCTGAAAATCGTACGGCGAGGTTCGTGGTTTGAATGCGCCGCCGCGCAGCATCCGCGCGCCCGCTTCCGCCACCGCCTCCGCCGTCTCCATAATCTGCCTTTCGCTCTCCACCGAGCACGGGCCCGCCATCACGACGAATTCGTCGCCTCCTACTTCGAGGCCGTTCACCCGGATAGCCGAGTGCTCCTTCTTGAACTCGCGGCTGACGAACTTATACGGCGCCGAAATGCGCACCGCGCGCTCCACTCCAGGCGTTGCCTCCAGCGATTCCAGGCACGCGGTCACATCGCCCGTGCCTACCACCCCAATCACTACCCGCTCTTCGCCATCGATGGAGTGCACCTTGTACCCGAAGTCGCGAATCCGCTCGCAGACGTGGTCGATCTCCTCTTTGGTGGCGTGCTGCCGCATGGAAATAATCATTTCGCCGATCTCCCCTCACAAATAAAAAACCCACCCTCACGAGTGGGTTCAAATCCAACTTCCACTGTACACCAGCAGAGGTCCCAAATGCAAGCCGGAGCCCTGTAAAATATGATGTGAGATGACACCACCTGCCACAGGTGTATTTTATGGCATGGCGACTTCTTTGACCTCTGATCGCGGGCCCTCGCGGCCGGCTGAGTTCACCGCCGTCACGGCGTACCGGTAACTCTTCCCGTGCTCCACGGCGTGATCGGAATAAGTGGGGATGCCATTGACGTCGGCGATCTTTGCCAGCTCTCCGTTGCCCGTCGCACGGTAGATGCGGTACCCCGCCACATCGCCCTCCGGAGCCTCCCAGGTCAGTTCGATCGTGCTCGTCGCCGGCACCGCTACCAGGCCCGCCGGAGCCGGCAGAAGCGGCGCTTCCGGCGTGATCTTGACTTCCGTGAGTTCGCTCTCCGCTTCTTTCTTATCCGCCAGGGGTACGATGGTCTGCACCAGGTAGCTGTACGGCGTACCCGGCGTGGCTTGCGCGTCGGTCCATTCGTGTTGCGTCACATCCGCGGCTACCACGGTATACCCCTTTTCGTCTCCGGCCTTCCGAAGCACGCGGAAATGCTCGCCGTTGGCCCGCCAGGTAAGCCGCACCCCCTGCAGCGTGGATGTGGCCGTCACGTCACCGGGCCGGTCCGGCGCCGCCACCACCGGCAGAATCACGTAGTTCGACCATGCCGACTCCTTGCGGTTGGCGCCTGCCACGCGGGCCGCAATCACGACTTCCTTGCCGGCCCATTCCGCCGCCGGAATTTCATACGTCGCCAGTCCCCCTGCCATCTTCGGATTCGTTATGCGCTTGGCGCCCGCGGCCCAGGTCTCCACACTGGCATGCTCCGGCCACACGCCGATCCGCAGGTCCAGGGTCAGTGAACTTTGGATGGCTACATGTTCGGTTGTCAGGGTGGGGAGGGTGAAATGCGCCAGGATCGCGCTGCCGCGCTGCAATGCCACCAGGTCCGCCGGGGCGAAAGGGATATTTGCCAGAGGCGTGAGCGGCCCTCCGACGTACCCGCATCCGAAACTCAGCAGAACCGCCGTCAGGATTGCGGGAAGGAATCGAGGTATCAATCGACTAGTTTAGCGTGGAGGGCTCCAGCTCAATCCTTAATACGTGGAGTATGGCTTGCCATCCGTGCCGGTCTTCTCCGAGATGCTCTTCACGTCGAAAATGCCGGGTTGCGATTGATCCACACTCTGGCTGGCGTCCTCCATGACGATTTGCCAGTCCGCCTGCCCGGTCATGGGATCGATGGGAACGGCGCGCAGGTATCCGTCGGTCACCAGGTCCTGCAGCGTTCTGCGGCGCCTTTTCCTTGTCGTACGAGTAGTTGTCGATCACCTGCCGCAGCGTGGTCAAATTGGTCTTCAGAACGCTTTCCTTGGCCCGGGTGATGGATTTCTGGTAGATCGGAATCGCCATCGAGATCAGAATCACGATGATCGTGATCACCACCATCAGCTCGACAAAGGTGAACCCGCGGCGGAGGCGCCGGCTAGTATTCGGAGTAAGGAGTGCCCGCCGCATCCGATTCGGTGGTCTTACTGTATACACTGAAAACATCCTGGCCTCCCCAAGTCATCGATTTGGAGTCGTCCTGATCGCTTCGCAAGCCCCATTCCGCGGTTCTGGTAAACGGGTCCTTGGGAATTTTGCGCAGGAACTTCACTTTCTTTCCGTCCGCCGAATTCAATTTCTGCCCCTCCACCAGGATTTCCAGGGTCTCCGGATAGCAGTTGGTGCCCAGTTTGGGCGGCCCGAAGTATCCCGCGTCGCAATAATCCTTGTACTTGTCGATCGCATCCTGCATTTCACGGAGACAGTACCGCAGTTCCCGCTCGCGCTCCATCCTCACCTTCGCCCGCGCCAGGGGCACCGCCATGCCGCTCAGAATCATCAGGATGGTGAAGGCTACGATCAACTCCACCAAAGTCATACCGCGTTGATTGTTTCGGCGCTTCATAACATCGCTTCTATTTTACGGTGACGTTCAATCGCGGGCTGCCGCTGGCAACCGCCGCCCCCTGCGAATTGCGTACCGTGAGATTGGGAACCGTGACCACCGTGCTGCCTTTGCCGATGGCCTGGAAATTCAAGGTGACCAGAGCGCCGGATGGAGCCGTCACTCCGGGATTGCCGGGCAGACGGTTGAGCTGGATATTGGCCTGCCCGGTCTCGTTCATCACGTTCTTGGCGAATATGGGTTGCTGGCCGTCGGCGGAAAGGAAATCGCCGGGAGCCACCGCGCTCAACTGAAGTACTTTGGGATCGAACTGGATCTGCATCGGCGCCGCCGCCACGTCCGTGCCGCCGTCGATCATGCAGCGATACCGAAACGGGCGACCCCTGGGTGACCGCTACCGTCGCAGGGATTAAAACGAAGGGTGGCCCCGGAGCCGGGCTGAGGCGCTGCCGCGGCAGCGGCCGGCGCCGCCCCTCCTCCCGTCGGCGTCGGTGTCATACCCGGCGGTAAAGGCGGAGCTGTCGCCGGTGGCGCAGGCGCGCCCGGTGGGTTCACGGCCGCAGGGGGCGTCACCGGCGCGGCTGGCGGCAAGGCGGCTCCGGCCGGCTGTGTCCCTACCGGCACAGGTGCTGCCGGCGTGGCAGGTGCGGCTGCCGGCGTGGTATCCGCTACTACCGTGGCCTCGGCCCCCCTCGGAGCGTGGTGCAACTGGATCACAGTGGCGTTTCCGACCGCGATCGGGCGGATATTTTCCGTGGTGATCTCCGGACGCCGCAGAATGTGCGGAACCAGCACGATCATCAATTCGTCGCGGTTGTGATTCACGCTGTTACCGCTGAATAGCTTGCCCAGCAACGGTATGCTGGACAGGCCCGGAATGCCCGTCACAGTGGTATCGTCCTCCTGATTGATCAGGCCTCCCAGAAGCGCTACTTCTCCCTCTTTCATGCGCAGATTGCAGGTGACTTTTCGCTGCCCGATCACAGGCTGGTTGATGCCACCGAGGTTCACCTGCCCGGTGATGTTCGAGATTTCCAGGGTGATCTCCATGGATACTTCGTTGTTGTCGTGTACGCGGGCCGTCAGATCCACGTTCACACCTACGTCGATGTAGGTGAACTGTGTATTGACCAGCGGGTTGACGCCGATGCCGCCGACTCCGGGCTGGAAGCTGCCGCTGGCCGTGGGCTCGCGTTCGCCGATTTTCAAACTGGCCTTCATGTTATCTACCGCCCGCAATTGCGGCGCCTGCAATACCTTCGTTCGGGCGTCGCTCATCGCCGCCTGCAGCAGGGCGCTGGGCAGCGTAGTTGCGAAATCGGAAGAAGAGATATGCTTCAGGTTCGATAGCGGAATGTAAGTCCCGGTGCTGCCGGTGGTGCCCGTATTGGATACTGGCAGGCCGGTGGTCGGGTCGATCGTCGATTGGGAGTTGTTCGTGGAACTGTTGGCGGTAGTTGACTGAATGGAGCTTCGCGGCGCGAAAGTGATAGGCATGGTTGAGCCCGGTGGATGCGATGGCCGCCGTAATCTGCCGGCTGAAGGTGGAACTGGATTCGATCACCAGGATGTCCACCAGCATTTCGGATTTCGGCTTGTCCAGATCGTGTATCAGCTTGCCGGCCAGTTCCACGCGGTCGGCTTCGCCGCGCACTACCATCGCAAACTGCGCGTTGTAAGGGAACACGCGATTGATATCGGCCGCGGTACGGACCACGTTGACGATTTCCTGCAGTTCCGGCCGGCGTGCTTACGTTTTGCAGATAAAAAACCTTGGTGACCTGCTCTTCATAATCCCGCCGCTTATTGGCGTTGTCGTTGGTGATGAAGATGGTGTTGGGCGAGAGCGCTTTGTAATAGGATTTGGTTTCCGTGTCCACAATAGTCCAGCGCGCTGCTCGAGCGATCAGTTCTCCAGATCCACGTTGATCTGGTCCTTCGCCTGGCGGCTGATAGTCCGGATCCCAGAGCAACATTGATGCCCGGCCAGTTTGGCGATGGTCTCGTATACGGTTTTGGTCTTTTGTCCGGCGATGCGCAGATTCAGCGGCGCCGGGTTCAGGGGCTTCAACTCCGGAACGGCGAGAATCCGGTCGATCTTATTCATCTCCTCTTGTTTCATCTGCTCCACCGGAGTTAGCGCGCGCTCCGCCGGAGGGGCTTCCTTGCCGGTCTCCTGTACCCGCTTGGCCTCGCGTGCGATCATCTCCTGCGTGAGCTGGATCTCCTGGGTGGCCACAACCGATCCCGGATTGACGGCGTAAGCTTTCTGGAATTCCAGCAGGGCGTCCCCCAGTTGGCCTTGTGCCGCGGTCCTTCAGACCCTTGTCCAGGTGCATCGACGATGTCTGGAAGCGCGTCTTCTGCACTGCCATCTGGTACACGGAGTCCGCCGGATCCTCACTCAGCGCTTTCTCGTAGCTTTCCAGCGCCTCGTCCCATTCTTTCCTGGTTTCGTGGGCTCGGCCTTCGGCCAGGTACTTGTCGCCTTTTCGCGTCCGCGCCTCCAGAGGGACTACCGGGGCGATCAACGCTGCGGATAGGATAACCGCTATTAAGCGATTGAAAAAAGACATGTTACGGTGTTTTTCCTTGAGCTCGGAAGCGCTATGTTAAGATGAATTGCAATCTCGCGGACTCGGATCATCTAAAGTCATTGACGATGCAGGGGTTCAGCCCGTTGATATCAAAATTACAGTCGCCCCCGCGAGCGCGGCAGAGCCGGAGCAGAACCAGTGGCAGACCGGGACGCAGCTTTAAAAATTCTTAGCGATAACCGCCAGGCCGGCCATAACTATTTCCTGCTGGAGCGGTTCGAGTGCGGCATGGTCCTCACCGGAACCGAAGTCAAAGCCGCCAAGGACGGCAAGGTTCAACTGAAGGAGGCCTACGCCTCGGTCCTGGGCAATGAAGCCTGGCTGGTCAATGCCCACATCAGCCAGTATTCCCACGGGAACCGCGAGAACCATCCACCCATTCGGAACCGTAAATTGTTGCTGCACCGCCGTGAGATCGACAAACTCCAGGTGCAGACCCGCGAAAAGGGCCTGGCCCTGATTCCCACCAAAATGTACCTCAAGAACGGCCGCATCAAGTGCGAGATTGCCGTCGCCAAAGGCAAGAAACTCCACGACAAGCGCGAAGCGGACCGCGCCCGCACCGCCGAGGACGAGGCGCGCGCCGAAATGCGCCGCCGGGCCTAACTCAGGATCCGGCCGGCGGAATCCGATTTATGCCGGCGTCTTCTGGAGAACCGCGCGCACCTCCCGGATGAGCACCTGCAGACTGATCGGCTTTGTCAGCACTCCGTCCATTCCCTCCGCCACGCACTGTGCGTGCTGGGAGCCCGAGGCATGCGCGGTCAACGCCAGAATCGGCACTCTTGCCCCGGCGCGAATTTCTCCGTTCCTCGCTGCGGATCAGCCGGGTTGCCTCCAGTCCGTCCATCTCCGGCATCTGCACGTCCATCAGCACCAGATCGAAGCGTTCCCGTCCGAAATAGTCTACAGCCTCCCTTCCGTTTTCGGCCAGGGCGATAGTCCAGCCCTGCCTCCGCAGCATGGCGCAGATTACTTTCTGATTGATCAGGTTGTCTTCCGCCACCAGTACGTGAAGGACGGGCAGTGGCTCGGGGGCGTCCGCCGGCGCCTCCGCGGGCGCGGGTCTGCCGCCAGGCTCCATGGGGAGTTCGCAGGAGAACCGGCTGCCCTGGCCCACCGTGCTCTCCACCTTCAATCTCCCGCCCATCAGGTCCACCAGCCGCCGTGTGATGGTGAGCCCCAGGCCGGTGCCGCCAAACCGTCGTGTGTGCGACCCGTCCGCCTGAGTGAATGCCTCGAAAATAGCTCCTACTTT
Source organism: uncultured Solibacteraceae bacterium (assembly GCA_963835555.1). Lineage (GTDB taxonomy): Bacteria > Acidobacteriota > Terriglobia > Bryobacterales > Bryobacteraceae > Sulfopaludibacter. The sequence continues at coordinate 291,158 of CAWIGC010000008.1, forward strand.
CTCGGGAGGAATCCCAATGCCGGTATCCTGCACGACGAAACGCAGAACGCCCGGCCCGGCCGGCTCTACCCACACCAGGACGCTGCCTTCGCTGGTGAACTTCACCGCGTTGCCGATCAGGTTCACCAGCACCTGGCGCAGTCGCGCCGGGTCGCCGCGAACCCACTCGGAGCAGTCCGGCGCTACTGCCAGCCGGAGATTCAGCCCCTTCTGCCTCACCGTGCTATCGAAAATACGCACCGACAGGCGGACCGCATCGATGAGTTCGAAATCGATTGCCTCCAGGGTCATTTTGCCGGCCTCGATTTTGGAAAGATCCAGAATATCGTTGAGAATCGTGACCAGCGATTGCGCCGCGCCCTGCGCCAGGACCAACTGCTCCCGCTCTTCCGCATCGCTGCAGCGCTCCAGCACCAGCCCGATCATTCCCATCACGCCGTTCAGGGGCGTGCGGATCTCGTGACTCATGTTGGCCAGGAATTCGCTCTTCAGCCGCGCTGCATCTTCGGCTTTCTCCTTGGCCACCCGCAGTTCCACGTTTACCCGGCTACGCTCGGCAATCTGCTCTTCCAGACTTTTGCGGTGTTGCGCCAGTTCCGTATCGCGCCGCTGGATTTCCCCCAGCATGGCGTTGAACGATGAGGCCAGGACTCCCAGTTCGTCAGCCGACGATACGGCTACCCGATCCTGAAACTGGTGAGTCTGGGCAATCCGTTGCGCCACTTTCGCAATTTCCAGCACCGGCGCGGAAACACGCGACTGGAGCACCATTCCCACTACCGCGGCCACCGCGAGGCTTAAAACCAGAATCAGCATGGCGCCGCCCGAATACTGTTGCAGCAGCGATCCCACCGAAGGTACCGCGGCGCTGAGCACTAACGTACCCAAACGGTCGTCACCCACCACTACGGGCAGCGATATGACCAGCCTGTCGGGCGCGTTGCGCAACGCGTCTAACGCCTGCGCGGGACATGCCCCCGGGCCGTTTCGCCGGTAGGCCGCAAAACACGCTCCCCGCGCATCGTACAGAATCGTGTCGCGGATGAGATTGTCGCTCCGCAGCGACCCCAGGATCTCGCCCGCCGCTTTCCGGTCGCCCAGCGTGATTGCCGGGCCTACCTGGTCCGCAATCACATTCCCGACCGACTGCACCTCTGCCCTGGTGTGCTCCCAGAAGCGATTCAGATCGACCCAGGAAAAACCCGCCACCGCGATCACCGCCGAGACCACACTGCCCGCCGCAATCAGAAAGGTCAGCCGCCAGCGCAAGGAAGCGTAGGTCTTCATTTCGCCCCCGGTCCCTTGCCCCGATTGCGGATTTGTCCGAATTTCAGCAGATTGCTGCTGATGCTGACCCCGCACCGGTCGAGCGCTTCCAGGTTGGCCTCAAAGGCGATATGTCCATCGGCAATGAACAGATTGACCGCTCCTCCCAAATCCAGGAAGCGGTCCGATTCCCCGATGGTCAATGCGCGGAGCGGTGGCGCACTCTGCAGTATGTGACGGATTTCCTCGCTCTTGTCCATTGCCAGGTAAACGATCTGGCAGCAGCGCAGGTCCGGCTTCGCCTCGACCACTTTCACCACATGGCCGCCGGTGGATTTTCCGTCCAGATTCCGCCTCAGGACCTTCACGAACGAGGGCCGTCCCAGAACTCCCAAGGTGATGCTGCCATCCGCCCCCGGCGTCAGTTTGGAGTACTGAACAAACAGCCAGACGGTGGCGGATTTCAGTTCGTCTTCGGAATCCGCGGTGCCCTGCACCGCCCGGCACGGCGTCAGGCAGAGTGACAGTATGGCCAACAGCCATGCGACTTTGCTTCTCAGGCTCACAACTGCTCCGAGCGGCTAAAACCGCTGCGTCCAGCGGATCAGGAACGTTCGTCGTAGCGGAATCGCCGGTGTGGCCACTTCCGCATAGCAATCCAGCACCTCGCGATTCGTCAGGTTGTTCACTGTCAGGCTGAGTTCCCCGCTGCGCGTCGGCCGCCACGCCAGACGCGCATCCAGCAGCACGGCAGCCGGAAGATCCAGGGAGGTGTCGCGCGAATGCGCGCGCATCATCAAATCGAATTTCAATTGGCGCGAAAGGTCGTGCTGCGAACGCACGATCGCCTGATGCGGCAGGTCCGCCGGAGTGCCGTCCCAGGTGTATTGGAAGTATCTACTGCCAGGCTTCCACCGGGTCTCGTTCAGATATGAATAGGACGGGGTCAGGCGCCAGCGGTCGCTAACCTGAAAAGAGCCCCAGATCTCACCGCCAAAGGAGCGGCCCGCGCCGCTATTGTCAATGGTCAAATCCAAGGGAACAATCGGCACGGGACCAGGGAGAATCCTGGTCGGCATCGCCGGCGTGTCCAGCAGGCGCAGCCGCCCGTAGTAGCTCCAGAATATCGAGGCATCCACGGACCATCGCTGGCCCGATTGCAGTCGATAGCCCGCCTCCAGGCTCCGCTCCACTTCCGAGCGAAACGCCCGGTCCCCCGTCAGATAAATCGACGCCAGCGCCAGACCGGTATCCAACATGCCATAGTTGACCTCCACATCGCGGTCGAACCGGCTGGGCGCCCGCACCGCGCGAGACACGCCGACCCACGCCGACTGGTTCGACGTCGGGGTGTAGAGCAGCCGGAAACTGGGCTGGTATTCGACTCTGTGGTAGGAGTTGTAGTCGATCCGTACCCCTGCCGAAACCATCCAGCCGCCCGGGTACAAACTGCCATTCGTCCCGCACCACAACGTCGCCGGAGCGAAACGTGTAGTTCAGCGGTGAAAACCCCATGGCCGTTCCGCTCTGCGTGCGATCCCAATACTGCTGATATCCGGCGCCCCAATATAGTTCGTTGTGCTCGCCGGCCTGCGACCTGTGCTGATAGTCCAGCGTCAGGTTGTTTACCTGCCCCGCCAGAAACGGATAGTTCAAATCGTTCCTGGAGTATGTAAACTGCAACTCGCTTTCATTTCCCACCGATGCCGTGTGCGTCCACTTGGCCTGGACGTCGCCGCCTTCGTAATCCGTGTGGCCCTGACTTCTCGCTATCACCGTCGGCACGATCACCGGATAGGCCATGGGATCCTGCCGGTCCATCTGATAGCCTTCCGCCTGCACCATCCACTGGTCTTTTTCTCCCGATTGTCCCTCCAGCCGGAATCCCACACGTGCCGCACCGGCATCCAGATTGCGAATGTCCGGATCGCGGTAGTTGTATCTGTTGTTGAAACGGAAATAACCCGGAGAATCGAAAGCCGGGGTGCGGTAGTCGAACTTGCCCCACACCCGGTACGCCACCGCGTCGCTGGGCGCGGCGCCCCAGCGGGCTTCGGTGCTGTTGCGCACCTCGTTACCCGTAGCCACGCTGACCTGCCCGCCCTTGGTCGCCTTGGCGCGCCGCGTGATGACGTTGATCACCCCGTTTACCGCGTTCGGCCCCCACATCACCGCCCCCGGTCCGCGCACTACCTCGATCTGTTCGATGTCCTCCATGGGGACGTCGATGGAGTCCCAGATCACCCCCGAAAACAAGGGTGTATAGAGCGAACGGCCGTCGATCATTACCAGAATCTTATCGGCGTACAGCCGCGCCCCGCCCCGCGCCGATACTACCCACGACCGCCCGTCCAGATGCAAAACCGTCAGCCCGGGCACCCATTGCAGAGCCTCGGGAATACAAGTGGCTCCCGTGCGGCGAATATCTTCCGCCGTCAACACAAATATGGCCGCCGGCGCTTTGGATAACTCCTGGGCTTTGCGTCCTACCGATGTGACCTGAAGGCTGAACAGTTCATCGACGCTTACACTTTCCAGATCGCCCGTGGGCGCACCCACACGCTGCGTCCACGCCGCCTGCCAGGCCCAGAGCATCAGCGCGAACATCCGTAAGACCTTCATGTCCACCATATCGGCGGACCAGCCAGTTTCCGTGATGGTGAAAATTCGGTCAGGCTGCCGGATTTTTCTACAGCAGTTGGCTCCCCGCCGTCAGCGGCTGCTGCCGGATCTCCAGACAGCCCCGCCCGGTTGGCAGGACTTTCCCCGGATTCAGATGACCCTCCGGGTCGAACAGCAGCTTCAATCGGCTCATCATATCGAGCGTCTCCGGCGGGAACTGCCGGGCCATCAGCTCGTTCTTTTCCATGCCCACGCCGTGCTCCCCGGTGATGGAGCCTCCTGCCTCGATGCAATATCGCAGGATCGCCTCACCGCACCCGCGCGCCTTCTCCAAATCCCCGGGTTTCCGCGGATTAAAAAGGATGATCGGGTGCATGTTGCCATCCCCCGCATGAAAAATATTGCTGATGGTCAGGCCCGAAGTCCGGGCCACTTCACCGATGAAACGCAGCGTGGGCGCAATCTTCGTCCGGGGCACCACGCCGTCCTGCACATAATAGGTCGGACTCACTCGGCCTACCGCGCCGAAAGCGTTCTTCCGCCCCTTCCACAACAGGTCGCGCTCCCCGGCCGTTCGCGCCACCCGGAATTCGCGCGCGCCGCACAGCAGGCATGCCTGCCGGATCTGCTCCACCTGCTCTTCCACCTGCTCGCGCAGCCCTTCCAATTCGATCAGCAGCACCGCCGACGCATCCATCGGATAGCCCGCGTGCGTAGCCTCTTCTACCATCCGCAGCATCACGCCATCCAGCATTTCCACCGCTACCGGGGTGATGGCGCGGGCGGTAATCTCGGCCACCGTGCGCCCGGCATCCTCGCCGGATTCGTAAATCGCCAGCGCCGTCTTCACCATCTCCACTTTGCGCATTAACCGGACCGTCACCCGGGTGACCAGCGCCATAGTGCCCTCCGACCCGGTGAGCAGGCCGGTGACGTCATATCCCGGCAAGTCGCACTCCTTGCCGCCGGTTTCGATAATCGTGCCGTCCGCCAGCACCAGTTCCAGCCCCAGCACGTGATTCGTCGTCACCCCATAGGCCAGGGTGTGCGGACCGCCGGCATTCTCCGATACGTTGCCGCCGATGGTGCACGCCCGCTGGCTGGAAGGGTCGGGTGCGTAGAAATAGCCGCTGCCCTCCACCGCCGCGGTAACGTCCAGGTTGACCACCCCCGGCTGCACCACCGCGCGCTCGTTTTCCAGGTCGATCTCCAGAATGCGGTTCATGCGCGCGAAGGCCACCATCACGCCGCCCTCGCGCGGAATCGCTCCGCCCGAAAGCCCCGTACCCGCGCCCCGGCCCACCACCGGCAGCGCGTATTCGCGAGCCAGTTTCACAATATGCGACACGTCCAGCGTGGTGCGCGGGAATACCACCAGGTCGGGCGCGTGTTTATCCACTCCGCCGTCGTACTCGTAGAGCTTCAGGTCGTCCGGTTGGTCCAGGTAGTTGCCCGGCCCCAACAGTGCGGCGAAACGGTCCCCGGCTCCCTTCGGCAGCATAGCTCAGCTCCGGCTTCTCACAGCGTCAGCCCTTTCAGGTATTCCCGGAACGGGCCCCCCAGGTCGTGCCGGCGCAGGGCCATTTCCACGGTGGCTTTCAGGAAACCCAGCTTATCGCCGGCATCGTAGCGCGTGCCTTCAAAGCGGTAGGCATAGATCGGCCGGCTCCGCAACAGGTGGCGCAACGCGTCCGTGAGCTGGATTTCTCCTCCCGAGCCCGGGTCGATGGCATTCAGCGAACTGAAGATCTCCGGAGTCAGCACGTAACGGCCGATAATCGCCAGGTTGGAAGGGGCTTCGCCGGGCTTCGGCTTCTCCACCAGGTCGCGTATCCGGTAAACCCGGTCGGCGCTGCCATTGTGGGCGATGGGTTCGGCGTCGATGGCGCCGTACGAGGAGATGCTGTCCGGCGGCACCTCCATCACCGCCAGTACCGGCGCCATGAAAAAGCTGAAGACATCCAGAAGCTGGCGCAGGCACGGCGTCTCCGCGTCGATTACGTCATCGGCCAGCACCACCGCAAAAGGCTCCTCGCCCACCAGTTCACTGGCGCGAAGCACGGCATGGCCCAGTCCTAAAGCCTCTTTCTGGCGGACGTAGGAGACGTTGATCATGTCGGATATTCCGTGCACGATCGCCAGCAGGTCCTTCTTGCCGCGCGATTCCAGCAGGTACTCCAGCTCGAAGCTCACATCGAAGTGATCTTCGATCGCGGATTTGCCGCGGCCGGTCACCATAATGATGTTCTGAATGCCCGAATGCAGCGCCTCTTCCACTCCGTATTGGATGATGGGCTTGTCCACAATCGGCAGCATTTCCTTCGGCTGAGCCTTGGTAGCGGGTAGGAATCGCGTGCCCAGCCCCGCTGCTGGGAAGACTGCTTTTCGAACTTTAACCGGCATCCTCTCCAGTTTGGGGCTATCCGCCCCGGCTTGCAACAGCTCGCTGTCGATTCGTTGTGTTTCCACTCCCTCTGTGCTATTTATATGTCCTGGGAAAATAACCGCAATGGCATACGTTATAGCTGAACCCTGCATCGGCACTAAAGACACGGCCTGCGTCGACGCTTGTCCGGTCGATTGCATTCATCCAAAGAAAGACGAGCCCAATCACGCGGAAGCGGAACTGCTCTACATCGACCCTGTGGAATGTATCGATTGTGGGGCTTGCGTTCCGGTCTGCCCGGTCTCGGCGATCTTTGCGCTGGACGACCTGCCTGAAAAATGGTCGGAATTCACGGCCAAAAACGCGGCCTACTACGGCCGGTAGGGCAGGCCCCGGGCCTGTCCCATCCCCGAAAACGACCGTCTACGCTCCCGGCCGGTAGGTCGCGCTCGCGGTGTCCGTCTCCCATAGACGCACCGACGCCACCCGCACTCCCTCTTTGGTCCCCAACCCCGAGTGGACCTCGTCGTAGATGAACTTCGCCATATTCTCGGCCGAGGGGTTGATCGCGTCGAACGGCGGAAAATCGTTCAGCCACTGATGGTCCATGCGGTCCAACACCCCGTGCACCACCCTCTTCAGTTCCACAAAATCCACCAGCAGCCCGATCCCGTCCAGTTCTTCGCCCTGAATGCTCACCTGGCAGCGATAGTTATGGCCGTGCACGTTTTCGCATTTCCCGCGATAGTTGCGCAGGGCATGTCCGGCGGCAAAGGTCTCTTCAATCGTCACTTCAAACATCGAAAAACTTCTCCACGTCTTGCAGTTTGGTTGTGAATCCGTAATCCGGCAGGCTGTCGAAGAACACCTGGCCGTAGCGCTGCTTGGTAATCCGGTTGTCCAGCAGCACCAGCACGCCGCGGTCCGTCTTACTGCGAATCAGCCGGCCGAATCCCTGCTTCAAAGCGATGGCCGCCTGCGGAATCTGGTAATCGTAGAAGGGATTCCCCCCTGCCTTCCGGATGTTGTCGATTCGCGCATTCACCACCGGATCGTTGGGCACCGCAAAGGGCAGCTTATCTATGATAACGCAGCTCAACTGCTCCCCCGGCACATCCACACCCTGCCAGAACGAACTGGTGGCGAAGAGCACGCAGTTGGGCGTCGAGCGGAACTCCTCCAGCAGGGCGTTACGCGGTCCGGTGCCCTGCAACAGCGTGGGGTACTCGATCTCCAGCGATACCTTGTCGTACACCACGCGCATCTGCTGATAGCTGGTGAACAGCACGAAGGCCCGGCCCCGGCTGTGCTCCAAAATCCGCACCACCTCTTCGGCGGCCAGTTTGGCGAATGCCGGGTTCCGCGGCTCCGGCAGTTCCTGCGGCACGTACAGCAGCGCCTGTTTCTGATAGTCGAAGTGGCCCGCCACTACCAGCGTGCGTGGATTCTCCAGCCCCAGCCGCCGCTGCACATAGTCGAAGCCCCCCGCCACCGCAAGAGTCGCCGACGTGAGCACCACGGTATCCACTTTGGCAAAGAGCCGTTCCGAGACAATCTTCGAAACGTCGATCGGGGTCGCCTGCAGAAAGCAGGTGCGGCCGCGCTTCTCTACCCAGAAAACGTATTGCTCCTCATCGTCCTCTTCCATGATGAAGCGCAGCCCCAGCGCAAGTTCGCTGGCGCGCCGGAACAGCGGAATGATCTCGTCTGGCGGGCTTTGAATCACTTTGAGCTGCGACCCGATCAGGTCCAGCGCCGCCAGCAGGTCCGAATAAATCTCCTCGTTGTCTTCCCGGAACGAGTGCCGTCCCTGAAAAGCCACGCGCCGTTCGGCCTCGCCGAACAGGCCGAAAAACCGCATGCTGATCTCGTCCAGCCGCGTCAGCACGCGGTCCAGTTCCGGCGTGCCGAACTTCTTGCTGCGCCCCATCGCGGCAATGTCCCGCCGTAGCTCCTGAAACCGGTAATTGCTCACCGAGACGCCGAAATACTGGCCCGCCACATCTTCGATTTCGTGCGCCTCGTCGAACACCACCGCGTGATACTCGGGCAGAATCCCGCCTTCGTAGTTTTCGTCGCGCAGGGACAGGTCGGCGAAAAACAGGTGGTGGTTGACGATGATTACATCGCTTTCCAGGGCCCTCTGGTGCATCAGGGTGATGAAGCAGCGCTCGTAATTCGGGCACTTCGCGCCGCTGCACAGGTCCGTCCGGGCATCCACTTTGGCCCACGCCGTGCTCCCTTCGGGCAGCGTTTTGATCTCGGCCCGGTCGCCAAATTCGGTGGTCTTCTCCCATTCGCGAATGATCTGGAAATCGGCGACTTCTTCCAGGCCCGCCAGCACCGGCTCCTTTTCCGCATCGTATATTTTCTGGCGGCACGCGTAGTTGTTCCGCCCCTTCATGTAGCACACCTTCAAGGGCCGCGGAAAATGCTGCTGCAGGAATGGAACGTCTTTGAAAAAAAGCTGCTCCTGCAGATTCTTGGTCCCCGTGGAAACCACGATCCGCTTGCCCGAAAGCAGCGCCGGCACCAGGTAGGCCAGCGTCTTGCCGGTGCCCGTCCCCGCCTCCACAATCAGGTGCCGCTTGTCGTTCAGGGCGGATTCCACCGCCTCCGCCATCTCCACCTGGCCCGGCCGGTACTCGTAATTCGGATGCCACTTCGACAGCGTGCCGTGGCGGGAAAAGAACTGGCGCGCGCCGGCGCTTCGGGTCTGGGTGGACATCGGGATGCTTCGATTTTATCAGGGTGCCTCCCGCAACTTGCGGCATAATCAAAGCTCCATGAACGCAGATGACTTGCGAGCCGCGCAGGCTCCCCTCAAAGAACGCTATCGCTCCGCCCCGGAGTCCGCCCTCATTACCCTGAAGGCGGAAGGCCGCATCGGCGAGCACGTAACCTGTAGCATTCAGACCGGCAGGGCGCTCGTGGAGGCGGGCCTGCATCCGGCCACCGGCGGCCCCGGCGTCTTCGCCTGCTCCGGCGATATGCTGCTGGAAGCCCTGGCCGCCTGCGCCGGAGTCACCATGGCGGCGGTCGCCACCTCCATCGGTGTGAATCTGCGGGGCGGCGTCGTACGTGCCGAAGGCGACCTGGATTTTCGCGGAACCCTCGGCGTGGCCAAAGATGTCCCCGTCGGCTTCCAGCAGATCCGCCTTCAGTTCGAACTCGATACCGACGCCTCCGCGGAACAACTCGCCACCCTGCACCGCCTCACCGAGCGCTATTGCGTCGTCTACCAGACCCTGCGCCAGCCTGCCGTCATCGCGGTCTCCGTAAAGACTGCGCGATAATACAGGCGCAGACGAAAGGCGAACCATGAACCGGCGGCAACTCCTGCAGTCCTTGATGACTGGAGGCGCGGCCGCGCTCCAGTCTGGCGCGGCACAGCAGATGCAGGTGCCCCAACCCGGCGCTCACAGTTGGCCGGCCGCCCCCCGCGAAACCGGCGGCGAGCGCATGCCCAACGTCCTCTGGATCGTCGCCGACCAGCAGCGCTACGACACCATCGAAGGCCTCAACAACAAATACATCCGTACGCCCCACCTGCGGAAACTGGCGGACGATTCGGTCACCTTCACCCATGCCTTCGTGCAGAACCCGGTGTGCTCGCCTTCCCGCGGAAGTTTTCTCACCGGCCGTTATCCCCACACCACCGGCCTTCGCGCCAACGGCCAGCGCATTCGCCCCGAAGAGCGTCTGGTCACCCGCATTCTGGCCGACCACGGTTATACCTGCGGCCTCTCCGGTAAACTCCACCTCTCCCCCTGCGAGGGCGGGCGCAACGAAAACCGCATCGACGATGGCTACCAGGTCTTCTGGTGGAGTCACGACCTCAGCGACCAGTGGCCCGGCAGAAACATGTGGCGCGTCTGGCTCAAGGATAAAGGCGTCACCTGGCCGGATGCGCCGCCCCGCACCCCCGCCTGGGGAGTGCCCGTCGATCCCAAGTTCACGCAAACCGCCTGGTGTTCCGACATGGCCATCCAGTTCCTCCGCCAGCAGCGCAAATTCAATCCCTGGCTGATGTCCGTGAATATTTTCCAGCCGCATCACCCGTTCTGGCCCACCAAGGAATACCTCGACCGCTACGATCCCGAAAAGCTGCCCTCGCCCGTCTACCACGATGGCGAACTGGCCTCCAAGCCGCTCTTCCAGACCGTGGACCACAACGGCGCTTATGCCGGCACCGCCGTCTCCTTCGCCAAGACCGACGACCTGACCCATCGCCGCATCACCGCCGCCTACTACGCCATGATCGAGCAGGTCGATACCGAAGTGGGCCGCATGTTGCAAGCCCTCGAAGATTCCGGGCAGGCCGAAAACACCATCGTCATTTACATGAGCGACCACGGCGAAATGCTGGGGGACCACGGCATCTATCTCAAAGGCCCCTATTTCTACGACTGCATGACCCGCGTCCCCCTGATGATCCGCTGGCCCGGCAAGTACAAAGCCGGAACGCGCGCCGATGCCCTGGTCGAAATGACCGACCTCGCCCCCACACTGCTCGAAGCCGCCGGCATCCCCGTGCCCTCCGGCATGCAGGGACGTTCGCTCGGACCCGTACTGCGCGGCGAACGGCAGACCCATCGCGATTCGGTCTACTGCGAGCATTTCGATTCCTCGTCCCTATACGACCCGCCCCCCATGGCCGCATCCGTGCGCACCGAACGCTACAAACTCGCCTACTACCAGAACCTCGACACCGGCGAATTGTACGATCTGGAAAAAGACCCCGGGGAAGTCGAGAACCTCTGGACCTCCGCCCGCGCCAAGGATATCCGCGCCGAAATGATGCAGAAGTTGCTGGCCCGCATGATCGGAACCGTAGACCCGCTGCCGGAACGGAAAACGACGTGGTGACAGGCGGCTGAATCGCACGCACCCGGTGTCTAAGACTTTATGCGACGAATCCGCTGGTACGATCCGGACTCGAACATCCCATCGACCCCGATCGACTGGCGTGTCGCCGCGCTGATGACCGCCACCCTTTTTCTCAATATCCATTTCTGGCAGGCACATGGCGATGATCTATGGATGGGCTACCCGATCCTTGCCTTTGCGGGGATCGCCGCGCTCACGGCGTGGCTGATCACAGCTTTATTCTTTTTTGCGCCGGCCTGCGCAGCACAAGAATTGAAACGGCCGCTACTTAGCGCATTGGAAAACTCGGTGGGTTCGATTCCCGCATTGGTTTTACGCCTCTGTTGTGTGGTGTTTCTAGTGCTCTGGATTGCCTCAGTACTCGCTGTGCCGGCGCTATGGTGGGTCGAGGTCGTCTTTTGGCGGGGGGTGTCTTCGACAGTGGTTCAACTGATCGCCGTAGGGATCGCGGCGTTGGTGTTCGTGACGGGACTTCAAAGTGCCCGGACTGTCGGACGACTGGCTCTCTTCACTAACAAACTTGGAATCGCGTTACTTCTCGCTGCGCTGATTCGTGTACACGGGGGCTTTCCCGCGGCCCTGAATGGATTTGGGCATGGTGGCCGGTCGGCGATCGAGTTATGGCAAGGATTGTCGAGACTCGTCTTTTACGCGGGGCCGCTCGCTCTTTTGGCGTCCAATTTCGGGTACCGCAGTCAAAGCCGGAGGCAAGCAACAATGATCGGCCTGGGAGGATTTGTGTTGCCAATATTCGGGACGCTCATGTTGACCGGACTAATTAACATCGCGACACTGGATTCTTCCCGTCTACCAGCCGAGCTTGAACCCGACGGTAGGCATGGCTCTGTGGGCCCACGCTGCGAGCAGTGCGTTGCCGCCCCGGATGATGTTTGCTGCGATCACGGTGTTCGGCGCGATGCGATTCGGGGCGAGATCGCTGGCTGACTACGTGCCGATGCAACTCGCCACAAGTTCCCGCTCCTGGATTTGGCTGGGTGGCCTCGTTCTGGCCGTTGCCTGGTTCGGCCTTCATCAGGACGCCCCTGACCGGGTGACCGTGCTGGACGTCTCGGCGACCATTCTCATTTCCGCAGCAGCCGTCGTGACCGCCGACGTTATCACAGGAGCACACCGGGACAAACGGGTGCGGCGCATCGATTGGGTTGGCGCGGCAGCTCTTCTCGCTGGTTTGGCCTGTTTGCCGGGTTGGATGTGGGTCACCGGTGCGGAGCCATGGACGCACACCTGGCTGTTGCCATCCTATGGGATGGCGATGCTGGTCTGTGTTTTAGGCAGATCCGCAGGGAGAATTCGGAGAGAGAGAAGGTTGAAGGGATCGGCTCCCCTATACGGCGTGGAACGAGGCGTCGGAGGCCCCGGGAGGCAGATCAATGTTAAACGTGCCATCGTCCTTGGTACGCAAGGTGAGGTCCGCTTTTGGTCCCAACGTTTTGTCCGTTAGGACTCCCGCATGATCGGAACCGTAGACCCGCTGCCGGAACGGAAAACGACGTGGTGACGGCGCCGTAACTTTGTTTCGTTGTGTCGTGGTCCTGTATAATCGGCAGGTGGAGCTTGGTATGAGCCGGGTCGAGAATCTCGAAGATCAGGTGAAAGGCCTCAATCCCCAGGAACTGAGGGAATTTCGCGATTGGTTCGTAAGCTTCGACGCCGAGGTTTGGGACGAGCAGATTGAGGCCGACGCCCGGAACGGGAAGCTTCGTTCCCTGGCTGACCGGGCACTTCGCGATCACAAATCGGGCCGCTCCTCGCGTCTGTGATCCACCATGCCGCTCCGGACTTCTGGGGTTGTTACCGGTCTCTTCCGGCAAATATCCGAGAGCATGCAGATCACGCTTTCGCGCTCTTGAAAGCTGATCCGTACCACCCGTCTTTGCATTTCAAGAAAGTGGGGAGCTCTGGTCGGCGCGGGTTGGAATCAGTCACCGGGCATTAGGTGTCGGGATTGAAGACGGCATTCTCTGGTTTTGGATCGGCAGTCACGCGGAATATGACCGGATTCTGGGGTGACCTCAGCCCGATCCAGCCGACGAAATGGTGCTGGAGACGATGCCTGGAGGGAGCCAGAGACACGAGAAGAAGTAACGTTGCTTTGCGCTTGCAGGAGTCCCTGCTGGAAGAGGTGCGCCGTGTTTCGGAAACGGAAGGCGTAGCTCTCAATCAGTTCATCAATGGCGGTGGCCGAGAAGTTATCGGCATTACGGACCGAGGAATATTTCGGGAGCGCGGCCGCGTGGGATATTTCGAAAGCGAAGCGAATCCTGAAACGCGCGGGCCGCGGTAACCCTCCAGTGTCCGGTGACGAAGCGGACTGAAGCGGAAGCGGCTCCCGCTATGCCGCGATTCCCCGAGACCGTTCGCGCTTCCGCAGCAACGTCACCATGCCGATCAACACCAGGCCGATTCCGCCAAGCAGATTCGGCTCCGGCGCCGCAGCCGGGGTGCCGGTCACCGAGAATTCCACCGGATATCCGATCCCCGAAAAACTGGACCCCGCCGTATACGCGCTATCGATGTTCCCGAATTGCGCCTGCAGGCCTCCCAGATAGGTAACGCCGGGCGCGGTGGTGTAGTTGGATTGGAACGGATAGTTATACTGCCATCCGGAGTTGGCCGTGGGACTGTCCAGCACCAGGTAATATCTGCCCGCCGCCAGCTTGGGTAAAGTGAACAGTTCGACATCGGTCGGGCTGGCCGGTAAGGTTACCGATCCGCGGATTATCCCGTCCGCCGCAAACGAACTGGCAGGCCCGATCGCCGTCGCCAGTGTGTAATCCACCGTGCCTCCGCCGCCCGAATTGAACAGGTTCGCGAACACCGCGACGTTGCTGTAGGCCGAACTCTGATTCCACGAGACGCCGAAGACCGTTGCCGTCCCATACGGTGCATAGTAGCCGAGCGGCACCGTTGCCTCCGAATTACCGCTGGATTGTACAATTGTGGACGCACCGGCTATCGGTCCCAGCACGGCGCACAGAAAACTCATGATTCCGATCGCTCTCAGACGCATTGCAATTCCTTGCCTCCGCTCCTGAAAGCGACAAAACACCAAAGAAACCCTCACGCCGCTCTACATGGCCCGCCGCCGGTACACCAGCCAAGCCGTGGCGATGGCGGCGAAGGTTCCCGCCGCGAGTTTCCCTTCGAACAGCCACACATTACTGATGTCCGCCGTCGGTACCACGGAGCAGAGGATGGCCAGAATGGTGATGGCCCAGCCGCATATCGGACTAACGCGCTTGCCCGCCTTCCACGCGCTTCCGAAAATATACAGGTACGGCAGAAAGCCGGTGATGACCATCAGCGACACCAGTTCCTGATACGCGGCGCGCATGGTGTCGCCGATCTGCACCGCCACCAGCAGGAACGATGCCACCACTCCCAGCGCCAGAATCGGAATAGTGCGGCGTGCCCCAGCGCGGATGGATGCGCGCGAATGCCTTCGGCAGCAGCCCATCCACTCCGGCGGCGAAGGGCAGTCGCGAGATGGCCGTGCCGATTCCGCCGATCTGTCCGATTCCGCTCGCCAGCACCAGCACGGCGATCAGCGGCGCGAGCCACAGCGCGCCCAGCGTCGAGCCGGCGGTCTGCGCCACTTCCGCATAGCCGTTCAGCTCGCTGATTTTTTCCGGCCGCAGCAGCACCAGCATGGCGATGGTGGCGCCGCAGTAGAACAGCGTCGCGAATGCGGAGGCGATCCAGCCCGCCCGCGGCAGCGTGCGCTCGGGGTCGTGCATTTCGGCGCCCATCAGGCCCGCCAGTTCCAGCCCGGACATGCCGTAGGCGATGGTGGCCCAGAAGTTCAGCGTGCCCCAGTTCCAGTGCGGCATGAAGTGCATGGGGGTCGCCGAACCGCGCCGCGACCACACCAGCGCGGCCACTACCGCCAGCAGTCCGCCCAGCACCCAGGAAGATGCCCCACCCAGATTTTCCGTCCACTTGCCGATCTTGACGCCCAGCAGGTTGGTGCCCAGCGCCACCCAGATCGCGACCATCGAGACCGCCAGCAGCGTGGCCCGCCCCGGCACAATGCCCACCGTGCCCAGCCCCACGCTCATGTAGAACATGGTGGCGCTGGGAAACCACACCGCCAGGCCCATCCAGTACACCCAGAAGCACAGGAAGCCGTGCCACGGCCCGAAATCGCCGCGCGTCCAGAGGTACAGTCCGCCCGCTCCGGGATATTTGACGATCAGCGCGGCCACCGCAATCGCCAGCGGAATCACGAACAGCAGCGCCGCCAGCAGCCACAGCGTGATCGAGCCCGGGGCCCGCGTGCGCCGCCGCCGGAATCCAGCGCGTCCCGATGATGCAGGCGATGGCGAACAGCGTCACATCCCGCAGACCCATCTCGCGGCGGAGTTGGGACATGGTTACAGGGAGGCCAGCTCCACTCCCACCCGCCGCAGTCCTTCACGCAGGAACTCGGGCTTGCCGCCCAGCCAGAGGCGCACGTAGCCTTCCAGTCCCAGATGAATCCCCGGCACAATCAGCACGCTCTGGTTCACCCGGATCCGCTCGCACAGTTCGTAGCTCGGCATCGGCGAACCGTAGCGTACCAGGCAGAGCGCCCCCGCCTGCGGTTCCCGGAAGCCCAGCAACCCGCCGAAGCTCTCCACCCAATCGCGCATGATCGGCAGATTGTGCTGCAGGATGGCGCGCGTGCGCGCGTACAGCTTTTCGCGGGTCTCGGGCATCACGGCCACGCGCGCCACGGCGTCGGAGATCTTGTTGGGGCCAATGGTAAGGTAATCGTGCTGGCTCCAGCACTCGGCCACCACGGCGGGCGGTCCGGCGATCCAGCCGATGCGCACGCCCGGAATTCCGTAAGCTTTGGAAAGCCCGCTGGTCACGATCACACGGTCGCTCATGCCCCAGAAACTCGGCGTCCGCGGGCAGTGGATTTCCGCCCCCAGGTACACTTCGTCGGCCAGAAGATACGCGCCCACCTCCTCACAGCGAGCCACAATCCGGCGCATGGAGTCCAGCGAGAGAATCGACCCGGTGGGGTTGTTGGGATTGGAAACGTACACCAGGCGCGTCCGCCGAGTCACGGCGCGGTCGAACTCCTCCCAGTCCGGCTCCCAGCCGCGGTCCAGGCACAGGCGGAAGCGGTCCACCGTGGCGCCCAGGCTCGGCGGAATGCCGCCGTACTGCATGTAATTCGGTACCTGAAACGCCACATGGTCGCCGGGACGCAGCAGCGCCAGAGCCAGCAGGTAGTTCGCCTCGCTGGTGCCGTTGGTGACTTCGATGTGGTCCGCCGTGGCGCCGGGATATTGCAGCGCCAGGGTCTCGCGCAGCGCGATGGTGCCGTTAGACTGGCTGTAGCCCAGCGGCATATTCAGCACGGCATCCAGGTCCAGCCCCATCTCCGCCATCTCGCGCAGGCTCACCGGGCGCACGCCGCTCTCGCTCATGTCCATTTCCACCAGGTTTTCCCAGGTGGACTGCATGCGCTCCATTTCGAACTGTTCGATCTTCAACGAAGGCTCCTCAGGCAATACTCGGCGATATACAGGTCTTCCACGCCCAGCCCGGTGAAGTCGCAGACGGTGATGCCGCCGCGGTCCCACTCGGGCGCGTGCTCGCAGAATGCGCCCATCTCCAGCACGCGACTCCACTCGGCGGGGGCATATTGCAATTCACCCAGCTTCTCACATTGCCGCAGGGAATCGGCCAGCAGCAAAGCGGCGCGATGAAGGATCTCCGGGTCGAGTTCCTGTTTATGCGGGGAATCCGCGCCCACCGCGGAGATGTGGGTGCCGGGTTGGATGTCGCGGGCGAACAGCAGCGCCTCGCGCGAAGGCGTCGCCGTGACCAGCAACCGGCACTCGCCGGCCACCGCGGCAGGCGTACGGACCACGGCGACTTCCACGCCCGGCAGCAGAGCCGCCACCTCGCGCCTGCATTCGGCCGCGCGCTCCGAATTCCGGCCCCATAGCACGATGCGCCGCAGCGGCAGCACTTCGGCATGCATCCTGGCCTGCAGGCGCGCCTGCACGCCCGTGCCCAGAATGCCCAGCGTGGAATCAACCCGCCCCAGTTCGCGAGCCATCATCGCTGCTACCGCGGCGGTTCGCACGTCGGTCAGGTGGCCCGAATCCGCCAGAAATGCCACCGGCTCGCCGGTCTCCGCCGACGACAGCAGCATCATCCCGCTGCTCGTGGAAAGGCCGCGCGAGGCATTGCCCGGAAACGTGCCGGCAACTTTGAGCGCGAAGTACGGGCCACCCTGCCGGTAACTGGACTTCATGTGGACCTCGGCGCATTCCCGTGCAATGTCCAGATGCATGGGCATGGGAGTCTGACACTCCCCGCGCGAGTGCGCCACCAGCGCCTCCCGCATACAATCGATGATTTCGGAATCAACCAGCGAGCCCTGGATCTCCGCCAGCGTAGCCAGCCGCATGGGTATAAGGGTAGCTCAGTCGAAGAAGTGCCGGTCATCCTCCGAGAGGTGCGCTTTCGCCGCCTGCACACGGAACGAGACGCCCAGGCCCGGCCGGTCCCACACATCGATGAAGCCGCGCTTCATGATCGGATCCGGCAACCCGTCGATAATGTCATACCACCACTCCGGTTGACCCACCGGATACTCGAAAGCGATATAGTTCTGCGGCAGGGCCGCCGCCATCTGAACGTGCGCCGCCAGCCCGATCAGCCCGTCGAAAATCCCGTGCGGCGCCACCAGGATGCCGTGCAGATCGGCGTATTCGGCAATCCATTTCAGTTCCGCGATGCCGCCCACATCTTCCGGATCGGGCCCCACCACGTTGACCGCCTGTTGTTCGATCAGATCCTTGAAGTTCTGCCGCAGGTAAATCTGTTCGCCGGTGTGAATCGGAATCGAAGTGGCCTGCGTGACTTCCCGAAATACCTGGGCGTTGGGGTACGGCGTGTAGTCGCCCGTGATGATGTCTTCCAGCCACGTAATGTGCAGCGGTTCCAGGGCCCGCGCAAATGTGATCGCATCCTTTACCGTCCAGCCCGGACCGCAGTCCAGCGCCAGCCCGATTTCGTCGCCCAGTACTTTCTTCATGGCCTCCACGCAGGCAATGATTTCTGCCAGACCGCGCTCGGTCAGCAGACCGCGGTCGGAGTGCGGCGCTCCCGTGCGCGGTTCGTCGTACCACCCGTTGGGCTCGGCCCGCATCATCGCCGGATTGTGAAAGCCCACCGCCTGTTTGATCAGCGTGAAGCCCTCTTTGGACTCCTTCATCTTCGCCATGTTCTCGGCGTAATCCTGCGGCGTTTGGCCGGTCATGGGGAAGCGCACGCCTCCGTTGTAAGCGCGGACGCGGTCCCGGATCTTCCCGCCCAGCAGTTTATACACCGGCACGCCGGCCGCCTGCCCTGCGATGTCCCAAAGAGCGATCTCGATCGCGCTTACCGCCGAGCCCCACGGTTTGAACGCACCCATCCGCCGGATCTTCAGCATCACGCGCTCCACGTCCGTCGGGTCTTCGCCCAGAAGATAATCCCTGTAAAACAGCACCATCGGCTTCAGATATGCCTTGGCCGATTCGGCTTGACCGTATCCGGAGATGCCCTGGTCGGTCACGATCCGAACCGTCGGGTTCCGCCCGATGATGGCGCATTTGAAGTCGGTGATCTTGATAGCTCCGTGCCCCGGCCGCTTTTCCGCCGGTGTCACGCCGCCCCTCTGCTGTGCCGCAAGCGATGTTGCGGCTGCTCCCCCAGAGAGCGATCCCAGAAATCCTCTGCGAGTCATAGCCACGAGTTCCTCCTCAGGCGGAATCAATTTTACACCCGGAACCGGCGCGAAATACTCCCGCGCTCAGCCTGCATTCCTCCCGTGATAAACTCTGAATCGTCACCTCAAAAACCATGAATCGCAGAAAGTTTCTCTCGGGCTCTCTCACTGCCTCGGCCCTTTCGCTGGCCCCCTCATCCAACGCGGCGCCCCAATCGCCCAAAGCCGCGCCCGAATATTATGATCTCCGGCGCTATCAACTCGCCAGCGGACCCGGCACCAGGCTCACCGACCGCTATTTCTCCGGCGCGCTCATTCCCGCCTTGAACCGCCTCGGCATCGGACCCGTCGGCGCCTTCTCCCTCTATTTCGGTCCCGATACCCCCGCTTATTACCTCCTCCTGCCGTCCTCCAAACTCGAAACCCTGGTGACCGCCGATCTGGAACTGGCGAAGGACGCCGTATTCATGAAAGCCGCGGCGCCTTTCTGGGATGCCCCCGGCGGCGAGCCGCCTTACCTGAGGATCGAAAGCACTCTGCTGCGTGCCTTCGAGGGTTATCCCAAACTTACCGTTCCGGCCGCCGCGGCTAAGAAGGAAAAGCGCATCTATCAACTCCGCACGTACGTCTCGCCCACCAACATGGACCACATGCGGAAGGTGGAAATGTTCCAGCACGGCGAGTTCGATATCTTCGCCAAAGCCGGCGCCGCCGGTGTCTTTTATGCCGATGCGCTAATTGGCCCGAGACTGCCCAGCCTCACCTATATGCTCAGCTTCCCGAATATGGAGGCGCTCGAAACCGCCTGGGATAAGTTCGGCGCCGACCCCGATTGGAAAAAACTCTCC
The DNA here is from genome assembly GCA_963835555.1 of uncultured Solibacteraceae bacterium. GTDB lineage: Bacteria > Acidobacteriota > Terriglobia > Bryobacterales > Bryobacteraceae > Sulfopaludibacter. The sequence continues at coordinate 310,908 of CAWIGC010000008.1, forward strand.
GCCGATCCGCGATTCAAATTGGACCCGCCGACAGTCTCGAACATTACCAGCATCGTGCTGCGGCCCCTCTCCTCTTCGCAGGTGTAGCTCATCGGCCGCGCCTGGACCGCCTGGATCTGTTACGGCTTCCGAAGTTCCAGCGTGACCGTCTGAAAGGTCCCCGCCTGCTGCTCGGCCCTGGCGATTGCGAACCCGGCCTCCGCCGCCAGTCGCTTGTAATAATGCAAGTCCATGGGTTTCTCCGGCCAGAACGTCCCATAACCCGTCTCCACCACCTTGCCCGGAAGTTGGAAGCGGAACCGGAAGACCGGACCGCGCGTGTTTTCCTCCAGCGCAACAGGAATCACCGCGTCCCAGATCAACCACCGCCCCTCGCGTCGCAGCACACGGAACACCTCCGCAAACACCCGCCGCTGAACCTCGGGACGCATGTACATGAGCGAGAAGAACGCCGTTGCCGTGTCAAAGGTATTGTCGAGGAATTTCAAATCGGTCGCGTCCATCACAATCTTGAGCGGTCCCGCCGGCGCCTCCTCCAACTCCCGCTTCGACAGGTCCACGGCGATCGTCTGGCTCGGCTTCATCTGGCCGATGATCCCCTCGCCGCCGCCGCCAATATCGAGTATGTAGCCCGCCGCCTGGAAATCGGCGACCACGAAGTCCTGACGCTCGAACAGGTGCATTCGGGGTTCATCCCCCGCGGCGGAAGACGCGGCGCCCGTCAGAGCGAGAAGAAACTGCGTCCGCGTGATCGTCATGATTCAGGATACGAGAGTCCGAATCATTCTGTTCCCCGGTCCGTCACCGCGGCGGCGCCGCCCGTGAAATTCGCTTCGAAGGCGTACCGCCCTGTTCCCCCTCCGTCGTGAGAAACTCAGTGACTCCGTTTGCACCATCTTTTTCCACCGCTGACAACCGAACCACTTGCACTAACCGCCCCAAAAATCCATAACGGTTGCATGATCCAATGAAACTGGAGGTAGACATGGAAGAGCAACTGACAGCACCCAAACCGCGCGATCCCCGCGCCCTCAAGGCTTGCCGGCACTGGCCTCACCCGCCAAGTCCTTATCCTGTCACTCCGTGGATGAGGTGGCCTAAAGACCCACTGCCAAAACATCCACGAATCGCTGGCCCCCGTCGGAGGCATGGAAGTCGAACTCGTGCAGGAAATCGCCGACGACCGCTGGCGTCTCAAGCACGCCTCCGCCCTCGACAACAACATTAACTCCCTCGGTCTCACCGAACCAGACACCATCACCGCCCACCACCCGGAAATCGACGCCGCTTTCGCCAAAGCCCGCATCTGGCTCGCCGACCCGAAGAACCGCACCTTGCTGAGCCTCTACGAGCAGCGCATCAAACGCAAGGAACTCCAGACTACGGCCCTCCTGCGCCAGTTGCAGCAGGAACGCCGCGCAGCCCTCCAGCAAGCCGTGGAAGAAGCCGCCCTCCTAGCCCAACTCGCGGCAGGCAAAGGAGAATCGTTCGACATCGCGCGCGATCTTCCGCGCCTCGCCCACTACCCGCAATTTGATTTTTCGAGCCCCGAACTCGCCCGCCTGGTCACCCACGCCCAACGCCTCGCCGAGGCCAGAAGGCTCTTTCAGAAGCCCGCAAAGCCCCTCCGTATGGCCGCATAGCCCTCGTTCCGGCAGCGTGCGACAAATCCCCTATCCCTAACCCCTGTCCCCAAGCCCCGCTTTCGCCTCCGCGTCCATCAGCGAGCGGTAGGGTTTGCCCACTTCCTGAGCGTCCACCACCGCTACCGCGGCCACGTGGACAATGTCATTCACTTCCGACCCGCGCTGCAGCACGTGAACCGGTTTGGAAAGACCCGTCAGCAGCGGCCCGATCAGTTCGCAGCCCCCGATCCGCTGCAGCAGTTTGTAGGCGATGTTGCCGGATTCCAGATTGGGGAAGATCAGCACGTTGGCGCCGCCTTTCAAGGTGCTGAACGGGTACGTCTCTTCGATGATTTGCGGCACCACCGCCGTGTCCGCCTGCATTTCTCCGTCGATCATCAGGTGCGGAGCCCGTTGTCGCACCAGGTCTACGGCGCGCCGGACCTTCTCCGCCCACGGATGGTGGGTACTGCCGAAGTTGGAGAAGCTCAGCATGGCCACGCGCGGATCCTGATTGAAGCGCCGCGCCTTTTCCGATGCCATGATCGCGATCTCCGCCAGTTCTTCCGCCGATGGGTCGATATTCACCGTGGCGTCCGCCAGGAAGTAGATGTCGCTCTTGGGCGTGATCAGCACGTACACGCCGGCCACCCGCTTCAGTTCCGGCCGCACGTCGATCACCTGCAGCGCCGGACGAATGGTGTCCGGATAATGCGTGGTCAGGCCGCCGATCAGGGCATCGGCATCGCCCAGCCGCACCATCATGCTGCCGAACGTGATGGGATTCAGAATCAACTGGCGCGCCTCGGTATGAGTTACGCCTTTGCGCTGGCGCAGGCTGAAAAATTCCTCGGCATATTCTTCCAGCCGCGCGAACTTCGAGGGATCGACAATTTGGATGCCGTTCAGATGCAGGCGCAGTTCGGCGGCCTTCGCCCGGATGGCTTCCTGGTTGCCCAGCAGAATCGGCGAGGCAATCTTTTCGTCCAGCAGAATCTGGCAGGCGCGCAGGATCTTGCCTTCCTGGCCCTCGGTGAACACAATGCGCTTGGGATCCATTTGCGCTTTGTTGATCATGGCCCGCATGACGCCATGCGCCGTGCCCAGACGGCGCTCCAGCGCCTCGCGGTAATGCTTCAGGTCCACCGGAGTCTGCGCCACGCCGGTTTCCATGGCGGCTTGCGCCACGGCGGAGGCCTCGAAGATCAGCACGCGCGGGTCGAAAGGCTTGGGGATAATGTATTCGCGGCCGAATTCCATGCGCTCCACGCCGTACGCGCGCAGCACCGAATCCGGCACGTCTTCCTTCGCCAGGGCCGCCAGCGCCCGCGTGGCCGCCAGTTTCATCTCGTCGTTGATGGTCGTGGCCCGCACATCCAGCGCGCCGCGGAAGATGAACGGGAATCCCAGGACGTTATTTACCTGGTTGGGATAATCCGAGCGCCCCGTGGCCACAATGGCATCGGGACGCGCGGCCAGCGCCACATCGTAGGCGATTTCCGGATCGGGGTTCGCCAGCGCGAAGATAATCGGGTTCGGCGCCATCCCCTTCACCATTTCCGCTGTCACCGCGCCGGCGCTGGAGAGTCCGAAGAATACGTCGGCGTCCACCAGGGCCTCGGTCAGCGTGCGCGCTTTGGTGGTCGAGGCGAAGCGCGCCTTGTACGCGTTCATGCCCGCCGTGCGTCCTTCGAAGATCACGCCCTTGGTGTCGCACATGACGATGTTTTCGCGGCGCACGCCCAGCTTCACGTAGTGGGCGGCGCAGGAAATTGCGCTGGCCCCCGCGCCATTGAACACCACGTGGACCTCTTCGATTTTCTTGCCGCTGAGTTCCAGCGCATTCAGCAGTCCGGCCCCGGAGATAATCGCCGTGCCGTGCTGATCGTCATGGAAGACCGGAATCTTCATCGTCTTCCGCAGCTCTTCCTCAATGTAGAAGCACTCCGGAGCTTTGATGTCTTCCAGGTTGATGCCGCCGAAAGTGGGTTCCAGGACCTGGCAGGTGCGGATGATCTCGTCGGGATTGGTGGTGTCGAGCTCGATATCGAAGACGTCGATATCGGCGAACCGCTTGAACAGCACACCCTTGCCCTCCATGACCGGCTTACCGGCCAGGGCGCCGATATTTCCCAGGCCCAGGACGGCGGTGCCGTTGGATACCACACCTACCAGGTTTCCCTTGCCCGTGTACTTGTAGGCCAGGCTCGGGTCGCGCTCGATTTCCAGGCACGGAACAGCGACGCCGGGTGTGTACGCGAGGCTCAGATCGCGCTGCGTGCGGCACGGCTTCGTGGGCACGACGGCAATTTTTCCCGCCGGGGAAGATGAGTGGTATTCCAAGGCATCTTCGGGACGAATGATCATAGAAAGAGCACCTTTCAAGATAATTATACTCGCTTGTCTGATTCCAACAGCATTTTTCGTTGAAATATCCACCATTACACCACCTGGGGGCGGTGTGGTGGGACGCGTCTTCACAACCCTGTTACACGACGCCCTGCATAATGAAAGGGAGAGGACTACATGCAGCCATTACCGGAGCAGGAACTTCGCAAGATCGACGCATACTGGCGCGCCGCCAATTATCTTTCCGTTGGACAGATCTACCTGTACGACAACCCGCTGCTCACCGAACCGCTCAAACTGGAGCACATCAAGCCGCGCCTGCTGGGCCACTGGGGCACCACGCCCGGATTGAACTTCATCTACGTCCACTGCAATCGCCTGATCCGGAAGTACGACCTGGACATGATCTACATCTGCGGACCGGGACACGGCGGCCCGGGCATGGTCGCCAACACCTATCTGGAAGGCACCTACAGCGAGGTTTACCCCAACATCGGCGAAGATGCGGAAGGTCTGAAGCGGCTGTTCACCGCAGTTCTCTTTTCCGGGCGGCATTCCCAGCCACGCCGCGCCCGAAACGCCGGGCTCGATTCACGAAGGCGGCGAACTGGGCTACGCGCTGGTGCACGCCTACGGGGCGGTGTTCGATAATCCCGGGCTGATTGCCTGCTGCGTGGTGGGCGATGGCGAAGCCGAAACCGGCGCCCTGGCCACCAGCTGGCACTCCAACAAGTTTCTCAATCCGGCGCGCGACGGCGCCGTCCTGCCCGTCCTGCATCTGAACGGATACAAGATTGCCGGACCCACGGTGCTGGCGCGCATTCCCAAAGAGGAGTTGACCGCGCTGTTCACCGGGTATGGGTACAAGCCATATTTCGTGGAAGGCGATGACCCGGCGCACATGCATCAGGAAATGGCGGCCACCATGGAGACCGCCATCCTGGAGATTCGCGCCATTCAGGACGGCGCGCGCCAAAAGGGCGAGACCGCCCGGCCGGCCTGGCCCATGATCGTGCTGCGATCCCCCAAGGGCTGGACCGGCCCGAAGATTGTGGACGGCGTGGCTATTGAAGGAACCTTCCGTGCGCACCAGGTGCCCCTGACCGACTTCGCCGCCAAGCCGCAGCACGTCCAGTTGCTGGAGAACTGGATGCGCAGCTACAAGCCGGACGAGCTGTTCACCGAGACCGGCGCGTTTCGCGCCGACCTGCGCGAACTGGCCCCCAAGGGCGAACGGCGCATGGGCGCCAATCCGCACGCCAATGGCGGGCTGCTGCTGAAAGACCTGTGCATGCCGGACTTTCGCAAGTACGCGGTGGACGTGCCGCGTCCCGGCGCGGTGAACGGCGAAGCCACGCGCGTCCTGGGCTACATGCTGCGCGACGTCATGAAGTTGAACCAGGACGCGCGCAACTTCCGCGTCATGGGTCCGGACGAAACCGAATCCAACCGCCTCGGCGCTCTGTTCGAAGTCACCAACCGCGAGTCCATGGCGCAGATTCTTTCCACCGACGATCACGTGACGCGCGACGGGCGCGTGATGGAAGTCCTGAGCGAGCACATGTGCCAGGGCTGGCTGGAAGGCTACCTGCTTACCGGGCGGCACGGCTTCTTTTCCTGCTACGAAGGCTTCATCCACATCATCGATTCCATGTTGAACCAGCATGCCAAGTGGCTCAAGGTGACGCGGCACCTGCCCTGGCGCAGACCCATCGCGTCGCTGAACTATCTGCTGACCTCGCACGTGTGGCGCCAGGATCATAACGGCTTCAGCCACCAGGATCCGGGTTTTATCGATTTGGTGGTGAACAAAAAAGCCGATATCGTGCGCGTGTATCTGCCGCCGGACGCCAACACGCTGCTCTCTGTGGCCGACCACTGCATCCGCAGTCGCCATTACGTCAATGTGATCGTGGCCGGCAAGCAGCCCGCGCCCCAGTGGCTCGATATGGATGCCGCCATCAAGCACTGCACCGTCGGGTTAGGCATCTGGGAGTGGGCCAGTAACGATCAGGGAACCGAGCCCGATGTGGTGATGGCTTGCTGCGGCGATGTTCCTACGCTGGAGACTCTGGCGGCGGTGGATTTCCTGCGCGGCGCCATCCCGGACCTCAAAATCCGGGTCGTCAACGTGGTGGACCTGATGACCCTGCAGCCCGCCAGCGAGCATCCGCACGGGCTTTCCGACAGCGAGTTCGATTCCATCTTTACCACGGACCGGCCGGTGGTCTTCGCGTTCCACGGCTATCCCTGGCTGATTCACCGCCTGACCTACCGCCGCAAGAACCACGACAATCTGCACGTGCGCGGATACAAAGAGGAAGGCACCACCACCACGCCTTTCGATATGACCGTGCTCAACGACCTGGACCGCTTCCACCTGGCGATGGATGTGATCGACCGTGTGCCGCGCATTCAGAAAGTGGCGGCGCATCAGAAACAGGCGCTGCGCAATAAGCTGATCGAGCACAAACTGTACATCGCCACCCACGGCGATGACATGCCGGAGATTCGCAATTGGAAGTGGCCGGCGTAACCGCCATGCGAATCCTGGTTCTGAATGGAGGCTCCAGCAGCCTGAAGGCGACCTTGCGCGATAACGGCCGCGCGCGCGCCTGTGTGGGAGGCGCATGTCGAATGGGGCCGGGAACCGGGCAAGGCGCAGATGAAGATCGGCGGCGGCAAGGCGGAGACCCGTACGCTCGATATCCACTCGCCGCGGGATGTGCTGGCTCCCGTGCTGGCCACGTTGCCCGGCACGGTGGATGTGGTGGGGCATCGCGTGGTCCACGGCGGCATAGCCTATCGCGAGACCACGCGCATCACGCGCGGAAGTGAAAGAGGGCATCCGCACCTATTGCGAATTCGCTCCGGAGCACAACCGGCTGGAACTGGAGGCCATCGAGGAAGCCGAGCGGATTCTGGGCGACGCAGTGCCGCAGATCGCCGTGTTCGATACCGCGTTTCACGCCACTATTCCGGAGCCGGCGCGGGTCTACCCGGGCCCTTATGAATGGCTGGAGCGGGGCATCCGGCGGTACGGATTTCACGGCATCAGCCATCAGTATGTCTCCCGGCGCGCGGCGGAGATGACGCCGTGCGCGCGCCTGGTGAGCTGCCATTTGGGAAACGGGGCCTCCCTGGCGGCCGTTCGGGACGGCAAGAGTATCGATACCACCATGGGCTTCACGCCGCTGGAGGGTCTCATGATGGGCACCCGCTCGGGCTCCATCGATCCCGGTATTCTGATTTACCTGGTGCGGCACAAAGGCTACGATGCGGCGCAACTGGATCGTCTGCTGAACCAGGAATCGGGACTGAAAGGGATTTCGGGAATCTCCGGAGATATGCGCGAGATTCTGGCGGCCATCGATCGCGGGGAGACGCGGGCGCGCCTGGCGTTCGACATGTATGTGCATCGCCTGTGCCGCGAAATCGGAGGCATGGTGGCGAGCCTGGGAGGTCTCGACGCGCTCCTGTTTACGGCCGGAATCGGCGAGAACTGCCCGCCCTTGCGGACCGCGGTCTGCCGGCAGCTTTCGTTCTGGAACATGCGCTTGGATGAGGCGAGGAACGCGCAGACGCCCGAAGACGCCGACATCGCGGAGCCCGGGTCGGCGGTGCGTGTGCTCGTGGTCCACACCGATGAGGATTGGGAGATTGCGCGGGAATGCGTACGCCTGTTGACTTAGCGGCTGCTGCGCCAGTGCTCTTTCTCTTCGGCGATGAAGTAGCGGACCAGCTCGCGGTAGATCGCTTCAATCACATCGGGGCTCAAACCCTCGCGCTCGGCCCACTGGCGGCGTGTCTGAAGCATCGCGGCGAAGCGCTCCGGGGCGGCCACGGCGTGCTCGCTGTCTTTGAACCGGGCAGCCGCTTTCACGTAACCGGCGCGCTCTCCGATCAGGCGCACGATCTGCTCATCGATGCGATCGATCTGGGCGCGCACTTCCTCCAGCGAGGCGCAGTCGGCGGGAGCCTTCATCCTGCCAGGTCCTCCAGCAGGCGATGCAGGCGAGGAATATTGGACCGTACGAACTGCGCGGGCGTCTCGCCGCTGATCTCGCTTTCGGCGGCGATGAATTTCCGCAGATGCGGCAGGGCATCGGAAGAGACGGCCAGCGTCTCTCCCGAGAATTCCGCGCGGCCGCGCCATTGTTCGAGGCGCGCGAAGAAGTGCTCGCCGGGATGATATTCGCCTGCGGCTTCCGGGCGATCCACCGTTACCGTGTCGCCGGCGTACATGTCTTTCAACTCGCAACTCTCGCCGGTGGCCTTCACCACTTCAAACAGGCCGTAACGCGAATCGCGCCATGCCTCCAGCGCTTCGCGAGCCTCCGGGCTGAGGGTGGCGCCGTGTTTCCGCAGATGCTCCTCGACGGCGGTCCGCCCGGTGGCTTTCGGCCGGAAATCGAACAGGTACCAGAGGAAGAACCCCTCGGAGCCAGCCGTCATATCTTCTTCTTCCGGGAGTTCGTCGCCATAATACTGGTGCGCCGCTTCCATCATTTCCCGCCGTTTGTGGATCCGGTCCACGGTTTCGAGAAGCCCTTCCATGGCGTCCGCGCGCACCGGATCGGCCGGCGTCTCAGGCCCATGCGGTTCTGCCCGCGCGGCCTCCTCGTCGGCGTCCAGGTGGCACTTCTTGTATTTCTTGCCGCTGCCGCACCAGCACGGATCGTTGCGGCCGGGTTTGGCCGCCGGAGGAATGTCCTCTTCGAAGTCGTCGTCCTCATCGTCCCAGTCGTCGTGATCGTCTTCTTCCTCTTCGTCGTCCTCGTCGTACATCAGCGCGCGGTAAACGCACACGTCCTCGATATCGAGATCGGGCAGTTCCTCCGCCACGATGCGGGGTACGAAGCCCCCGGGCTCATCCATGATTTCGCGCATCCAGCGGCGGCCCTCTTTGGTCAGGAGCCTTTGGTACTGCGCGAACAGCTCCTTCGAACGGCCATGCTGGCCGATTTCAGCCAGTGCGTCAACCGCTGCCAGCAGCAGGTAGGGAGCGTCATCCTCAGTGGCGCGCTGCGCAAAATCCTTCATCAGCGCCAGGATCGCCGCCGGCGCATCGGCAGCGTCCGGCATCAGGCCGAGATGCTCCGCCATGCCGCATCGCACGCTTGTTGACGCGCCGGGGAGAGTCGCGCGGATGCTTCGGATAGTCTCTTCCGGGTATCGCACGGCCATGCGGCAGATGGCCCAGTGCGCGTGCAGGAACATGCCGTTGTCGCGAAGGTTAGAGAGGTCCCATAGATCGGGTAGCACATCGGGGCCGGCCAGTTCTCCCAGCAGCGCCACGATCCACTGCAGGGCTTCGGGGTGGGTGTCGCTGGTGTCTTGCCCCCAGGCGCGGAGGGCGGCATGCAGCACGGGGGCGCATAGCGCGGACTCGCCGCGAATATCCTTCAGCACATCCGGGGAGAGTCCGTGGAGCGTACCCACCGCCAACCGGTTGAGCAGCCAGTAGGGGCGCATCCGCCGGCTCAACTCTTCCGGCACTGCGTCCGGCTTCAGCCGGAGTTCCAGGGCTTCCGCAATCTGGCGATAAGTATCGGGATCCTGGTAGTCGAAATCGGAGTCTTCCGGACCGTCCGGCAGTGCCTCGGCGAATTGCTCCGGAACCTCGTCGCGGAGCGCGACTGCCCAGAGAGCCATGGTGAAAAAGATATCGGCCGCGGGCTCGGTCTGCGCTTCGGCGCGATACACCTGCGCCAGTCCGGCGTACTGCAGGCTGCCGAAGGGCTGCAATTCGAGACCTTTCCAGAAGCAGCGCGCGGCTTCGGCGAAGTTGCCGTCCTTGGCGGCCGCCTTGCCCAGAGCATAGTACGCGGGACCAAAGGCGGGCTCGATCGCGAGCAACTCGTGCGCCGTGGATACGAGATCGGCGCCCTCGGCGCGCCGCTCATTCGCCAGTTCCAGCAGGTGTTCGCGGTGGGATTCAGGGGGGAACAGCATTCCAACTGTAGGTTACCGCAGGCGCGGCGCCGATTCGTGCGACAACAGCCAGCGCTTGCGGTCCAGGCCGCCTCCGTAGCCCACCAGCTTGCCGCCGGCTCCGATTACGCGATGGCACGGCACCACGATGGCGACAGGATTCGACCCGTTGGCCAGGCCGACGGCGCGCGCCGCTCCCGGCGAATGCAGCTTGGCGGCAAGCTCTCCATAGGTAGCAGTCGTGCCCGGCGGGATGAGACGCAGCAGACGCCAGACGCTTTGCTGGAACGGAGTGCCGCCGGTATCCACGGCGATCCGGTCGAGCGCGCCGAGTTCGCCGGCGAAGTATTCGTCCAGGCAGCGGCGAAACAATTCCGCGCCAGTGGCGGGAGTGAACGTGACATCGCCGAACCGGGATTCCAGCGCGGCTGCCAGGCGCTCCTCCCGGTCGTCGAACCCGAGGGCGCAAAGCGTTTCCCCTCGCCAGGCCAGCAGAAGACTGCCGATAGGCGAATCGATGCGGTCCATGTGGAGTTCGGTCATTTCAGATATGATGCCCCATGCCGGATCGCCGGGTCAGGTGCTGCGTTGTTCCAGCCACAGGTGCATCGCGGCATAAGCGCGCCAAGGCCGCCAGGCTTCGGCCTGCCGGGCCACGTCCGGACCGGCGGCGCGAATCAGGCCGAGGTCCGATGCCGGAAAAGCATCGGGGTCTTGGAAGGCGCGCATGGCCACATATTGTGCGGTCCACGGGCCGATGCCGGGAAGGGCCATCAGTTGGTTCACGGTGGCGGGCGGCAGGTCGGAGGCAAACGCGTGGGCCACGCCGGATAACGTGGCCGCGCGTGCGCGGGGCAGGCCGATGACGGTCAAATCGTGGCCGAGGAGTTCTTCGGGCGCGGGGAACAGCGTGCCATGGGGAGTCCGCCGGCCATACCGCTCCGCCAGCCGTCCGGTCAGGGTGGTTGCGCCTTTCACCGTGACCTGCTGCCCCAGGACCGCGCGCACGGTGAGTTCGAAGGCGTCCCAGGCGCCGGGGATGCGCAGGCCGGATTCGCGACGCACGGTCGCGGCCAGACGCGGGCTGCGGGCCAGATGATCTTCGATTTCGTGCACAGGGGCGGCAGTGTCGAAGAGGCGGTGGAGGCGGGCGGTAGAGGCCGCGGGCCGGGCCTTCCACTGTGACGTTGAGGTGGTGGTTGTGCGGGTCGGACCGCACTTCCACCCATCCCTGCGGCAGGACGCGGCGATAGCATTCGGGATTGGCCTGCTCCACGCCCGGCGTAGCGCGCGGGGCCAGGAAGCGCGTCAGCGCGGCCAGTTGTACGGCGCTCGATACGGCAGGCTGAACTTCGAAGGCACGCGCTACTGAGTCATGCCCATGGCCCACTTGACGGCTTCAATCCACATCTTCTGGATGTCGGGCAGGTCCCAGACTTCGTCGCGATGGCCGAGCGAGGAATAAAAGACGCGGCCTTTGCCGTAGTTGTGGGTCCAGGTGACGGCGAAGTCCTTATCGGTGCGATGCACGTTCTTATTGGTGAGGTCCACCGATGCCGGGTCTACGCTCATCAGCACGTGCAGCTTGTCGCGCGAATAGGGAGCCTTGAACTGGTAGATCTCGTCGTAAAAGGGAAAGGACGCGGGGAAGTGCGCGGTGGCGGCGAAGTTTTTGTCTTCCGTGCGCAGGGTGCAATGCACCTGTCCCCAGGGGTGCTGATCGAAATAGGCCCCGATCATCTCGCCGTACTCGGGCCAGTCATAGTAAGTGTCGGTGGCGCTATGGATGCCCAGGAAGCCCTTGCCATCGTCATGCACGAAGCCGATCAGATCCTTCTTCTGCTGATCGGTGAGGCCCAGGTCGCCGGTGGTGTAGAAGATGACGGCGTCGAAATAGGTCAGGTTCTTGGCATTGCCGGCGGCCAGCTTTTGCTTGGTGAGCAGTTCGGTATCGGTGCGGATGTAGGTGTCCCACAAGCCGGTCTGGCGTCCGAGCTTCTCGATGGTCGCCAGGGCGTGAGAGACCGAATCGTGTTCGAACCCTTTCACAACCCCTATGGCCAGCAATTTTTTCTTGGGCGGCTGGACTTGCGCTCCCACGGTGAGCGCCAGGGTGAGCAACAGGCAGAAAGGCTTCATGCCACCTGTTATAACGTAGGGTGATGCAAGTCACAAGGCGCAGTATGCTGCCCCTGCTGGCGACGCCCTGGTTGAAGGGCGCTCCGGCGCACACGTTTGGGACGCAGGGCAACCAGTTCCTGCTGGATGGCAAGCCGCTGGTGATCCGCTCCGGCGCCATGCACTATCCCCGGGTGCCGCGTCCGTACTGGCGCGACCGTATGCGCAAGATGCGGGCGCTGGGGTTGAACACGCTGGAGACGTACGTGTTCTGGGATCTGCATGAGCCGCACCCCGGGAAGTTCGATTTCACGGGCAACCTGGACCTGGCGGAATACATCCGGGTGGCACAGGGCGAAGGGCTGTGGGTGCTGCTGCGTCCGGGTCCGTACATCTGTTCCGAGTGGGATTTCGGCGGATTTCCGCCCTGGCTGCTGGCATCGCCGGAGATGCGGGTGCGCAGCAGCGACCCGGCATTCCTGAAGGCCGCGGCTGCCTATATTGCGCGCGTGGGTAAAGAGACGGCGGGGCTGCAGATCACGCGCGGCGGGCCCATCCTGATGGTGCAGGTGGAGAACGAATACGGCAGTTTCGGGAGCGATAAGGTATACATGAACGCCATCCGGCACATGATTCGCGACGCCGGTTTCGACGTGACCCTGTATACCTCCGATGGATCGGGCAAGAGCAATCTGGCCGGCGGGACGCTGGATGGTGTGCTATCGGTAATCAATTTCGGCGACACGTCGAATCCGGAGCGCGAGTTTGCCAACTTCGACGCGTTCCGGCAGAACGTGCCGCGCATGTGCGGCGAATTCTGGGTGGGCTGGTTCGATCATTGGGGCGAGAAGCACCACACCACGGCGCCGGAGCGCAGCGCTCGCGGGCTGGAGTGGATGCTCTCGCGCGGCATCTCCTGCAACCTGTACATGGCGCACGGGGGGACCACCTTCGGCTACATGAGCGGGGCCAACTACTCGCGTGTTTACGAGCCCGACATATCGAGCTACGACTACGATTCCCCACTGGACGAAGCGGGACGCCCGACGGCCAAGTTCCATGCGCTCCAGGACGTGATTCGCAAGCACCTGCCGGAGGGGACCTCTCTGCCGGAGCTTCCGGCGCCGCTTCCGATGATCGAAATTCCGCGGTTCGAGCTACGCGAATCGGCCGGCGTGGCGTCGCGTCTGCCCAGCCCGGTGCGCTCGCCGAAGCCGCTGCCCATGGAGATGGTGGGCCAATCGTACGGCTTCATTCTGTACCGCAAACGCCTGGACCGGGCCGTGAAAGGTACGCTGGAGGTCACCGAGGCCTGCGATTTTGCAGTGGTCTCGCAGGGCGCGCGGCGGCTGGGCACGCTGAACCGGCTGCGGCAGCAGAGCAAGTTGGATGTGGACCTGGCCGCGGGCGAGCCGCTGGACATTCTGGTGGAAAACATGGGGCGGGTCAACTTCGGGCCGCGGCTGGTGAACGATCGCAAGGGCATCACCGAAAAAGTGACGCTGAACGGCGAGGAGTTGCGGGATTGGGAGATTTTCCCGTTGCCATTCGACGAGCCGTCGAAGATGCCGTTTGCGAGCAAGGCGGGCGCGGGCGCGGCGCTGCATCGCGCTGTGGTGCAACTCGCCGAACCGGGCGACACCTTCCTGGATATGCGCGGCTGGGGTAAAGGCGTAGCTTGGGTGAACGGTCACAACCTGGGGCGCTATTGGAAGATCGGCCCGCAGCAGAGCCTGTTCGTGCCCGCACCGTGGCTGAAGAAAGGCGCCAACGAATTCATCGTGCTGGACCTGGAAGAAGGCGGCGGCAGATCCCTGGCGGGCGGGAAAGAGATCATTTACCAGACGCCGGGGTAAGGGACGCAGGGACAGGCCAGGAGTCCTACGCCTTGTAAGGCAGGTGGTCTTCCAACCAGGTGAGCATCTCCTGCTGGCGGGCGGCGTCGCCCATGGCCACTTCGAGATTCACGTAACGCGCCAGGCGGGCGGCGGCGCGGCGGGAGAGCGAGCCGTCATCGGGAGCGCGCACGTGCTGCTGCAACACCACGTTGTAGGGCGAGGTGGCGAGTATCTGGTAATCGCCGGGATCGGTGCACAGGAAGAAGGCATGCGGGTTGTCGGGCTGCTTCAGGGAACGCATGTCGCTGATGGCCGCTTCGCTATCCACGGAATAATCCTGCGTATTGTTGTGCAGCGCCACCAGCAATTCGCCGTGGTGCGGTATGACTTCGTTCAGGAAGCGATCGCGCTGGCCTTCGATCAGGTTCAGGGCATCCCGCATCTGCGTGGCGTTCCAGTTAGGATTATTTTTTTGCAGGCTGATGGCCGCGCCGTTGCGCGAAAAGACGCGATTGGGGTCCACCTGCCCGCTGTCGATGGGGATGGTGCGCGTTTTGCTTTCGGTGAGGAAGGCGGTGCCGGGATGCGTCTCCATATGTTTGGTGAGCACCTCGCGGGCGGTGGTTTCATCGCCGTGCATCAGGATGTAATGCCGCTTGGGATGCTTGGTGCGAACAATCTGAAAGCGGCCGTCCGCCAGGACGATATCTTTCGGTTTCCACCAGGGAAACAGATGGGCCACAGGCGCCAGCAGGGAGCCTACCGAGCCAAATACCAGAAAATCGCGCCTTGTGCATTCTTTCGATTCGATCACTCGGTCATTTCCTCCATGGGTCTTTTGTGCTTCGGCTTCTTGCGCGCGCTTTTGGGCTGGATGGGCCGGGACGCGGGCACCGTTCCTACCCGCTCGCGGGCAATGGCTTTCACTTCTTTGCCGATCTCAAAGATTTTCTTCTTGCGGGGCAAGCATCCTCCGCAACGCCGTGGCCAGCATTTCCGGGGTGAAGGGTTTATGCAGGAACTCCACACGCCCCGGAGCCTGCGCTTTCACGTCGCTCATATCCACAGGATACCCGCTCGCGGCCAGGACGCGCATGGTGGAACTTGCGGCCAGCATCTTGAGCGAAAGTTCGTGGACGGTTATACCGGGCATGGTGGCGTCCAGCACGGCGATGTCAAAATCTCCGGGCGCAGCTTCCACTTCCGCCCAAGCCTTTTCGGTTGTGCCTGCGGTAGTGACGGAATATCCCAACCGGGCCAGAAATAAACTCATCATCTTCAACAGTGGCGGTTCATCATCGACAAGGAGGATTCTTCCGGTCACCTGCTCCATAGCATGTATCATCGACCCTATGCGGTTCTATACGGAATATCTCACATTTAAGACGGCAAAACACCGGGATTACATCAATATTACTTCACAAGTGGAAACGGCTTTGCGCAAGGGCGGGATTCAGGAAGGCATGATCCTGGTATCGGCCATGCACATTACGGCCGGGGTGTGGGTCAACGACGCGGAGGACGGGCTGATCGCGGATATCGACGAATGGCTGGAAAAGCTGGCGCCTTTCCGCGAAAACTACCGGCATCACCGCACGGGAGAAACCAACGGCGACTCACACCTGAAGAGCCTGATGGTGCATCACGAAGTAATTGTGCCGGTGACTGCGGGCAAACTGGATTTCGGTCCGTGGCAGCAAGTGTACTATGCCGAATTTGACGGTCAGCGCGCCAAGCGGGTGATTATCAAAGTCATGGGCGAGTAACCAGGTCATTTCTGGCAAAGACGAATTCTTCGACGACCTGGCCTGCCATCAAGTGTTCCCGAATGATCCGCTCCAAAACCTCGGGGGAAGCGGAGTGGTACCACACGCCCTCGGGATAGACGACGGCGATGGGGCCCTGTTCGCAAATCCGCAGGCAGTTGACCTTGGTGCGGTATACGCGGTCCAGCAGGCCGAGTTCGGCGAGCCTGCGCTTGAGATAGTCCCACGCCGCGAGTCCGGCTTCCCTGGTGCAGCACTGCGGCTTGGTCTGATCGGCGCACAGAAAGATGTGGCGGCGGACTTCCGGAATGTGGAGTCCGGCCGCCAGATGCGACAGGCGTTCTTCGTCGGCCATTCTTTAATCCGCAACGATCACGGGATTGGACAACTCGCCGATTTCGGGCACCCGGATGGTAACGATATCTCCCGGGGCGAGCGCAGCCTCCCGCGGCACGATAATGCCGGTGCCGGTGAGCATGACGGTGCCGGTGGGCACGCGATTGGCGCGCGTCAGGTATTCGATGAGCGTCTCAATGCGGCGATGGAGTTTGCTGGTGGAAATGGCGCCGGAAAACAGCTCCTTGCCTCCGCGCATGATGGTACACGTCATTTCAAGGGCGTAGGGATCCGGAATCTGCTCGGCGGTGGCCATGACGGGGCCCAGGGCGCAGCAACCGTCGTAGACCTTGGATTGCGGCAGGTACAGCGCATTTTCGCGTTCGATGTCCCACGCGGAAACATCGTTGGCCAGGGTGTAGCCGGCGATGCGGCCGCGGCTGCCCAGAATGACCGCGAGTTCCGGTTCGGCGGCGGTGAACTGGGAGTCGGGTCGAATGCCAATGGGTTTGCCGCTCGCCACGCAAACACGGGCCGTGCCTTTGAAAAAGATCTCGGGCCGCGCTTCGCGGTAGACGTGGGCGTACATGCCTTCGCGGGTGCCGTGTTCGGCATCGCGGAATGAGGAGCTGGCCTCATAAGTGCAGCCGCAGCCCCAGACTTCAGGCGGGGTGACGGGCAGCACCGGAGGCAGGGATTCGCCGTGCCGGGTGGCCAACTGCGCCGCCAGATCGGCAAGCGGAATATTCTGCACCTCCGAGCGTTTGATGAGGTCCAGCATGTTATGGGCGGGGATGGGCCTGGCCGTTCCGGCTTCGAATACGGCGGCGACGACCGCGCCTTCGTGTTTGATTTGTCCTAGATGCATTAGTATTTCAGGTAAACCGTTTTGTAGTCGCTATAGAATTCGAGCGCGGCGGGGCCCTGCTCTTTCGGTCCGAAGCTGGATTCCTTGCTACCGCCGAAAGGAAGCTGGTACTCCACGCCGGCGCTCGGGAGATTCACCGTCAGCAGCCCCGCTTCGGCGCGGTAGATGTACTCGAAAACGCGCGAAAGGTTGGTGGTCTGGATGGAGGAAGAGAGGCCGAACGGAATGTTGTTGGCGATGCGCATGGCATCTTCGAAATTACCGGCGCGCATGATGGCGAGCACGGGTCCGAAAATTTCTTCGCGCGCGATGGTGTGATCCTCGCGCACATCCGCAAAGACCGTGGGCTCCACGAAATAGCCCTTGGCCAGGGCGCCGCCGGTCAGGCGCCGGCCGCCGCACAGCGGCTCGCCCGATTCCTGGCGTCCAATTTCAATGTAGCGCAGGTCGGTTTCCATCTGGCTCTGGTCCACGCAGGGACCGATCTCGATACCGGGCTTCATGCCGTCGCCGACCTTCAATTTCTTGGTACGTTCCACTACGGCGGCGACGAAGCGATCGTAGATGGCGTCTTCCACGATGGCGCGGCTGGTGGCGGTGCATTTCTGGCCGGTGGAAAAGAATGCGGCGTTGACGACGTTCTCGACCGCGGAATTGAAATCGGCGTCGGCGAGCACGATGGTGGGATTCTTGCCGCCCATTTCAAGCTGGATGCGCAGGCGACGCCGGGATGCTTCGCCGTGCAGCCAGTTGCCGATTTCGCAGGAACCGGTGAAGGAGACGGCTTTCAGAGGGGCGGCGTTTACCAGGGCGCTTCCCAGCTCGCCGCCGGAGCCCGCGACGAAATTGATCACGCCCTTGGGAATGCCGGCTTCGTGCAGCGCTTCCACGATGCGCCACGCGCTCAGGGGCGCGGCGGAAGCAGGCTTGATGACCACGGTATTGCCGCAGATCAGCGCGGGCGCCATTTTCCAGGCGGGAATCGCGCTGGGAAAATTCCAGGGCGTGATGAGGCCCACCACGCCGATGGGTTTGCGGAGGGCGAACATGTGGACGCGGTCGCGTTCGGAAGGCACCAGCATGCCGGGCATGCGGGAGCCTTCGCCCGCGAAATAGCGCAGGATGTTGATGGAGCGCCGCACTTCGCCTTTGGCTTCGGGGAGGGTCTTGCCTTCTTCGCGCGTCATATCGGCGGCGACCTGCTCGAATTTGCGATCCAGGATGTCGGCAGCCTTGTAGAGAATGGTTGCCGCGCGCCGGACCGGTCATGGCGGACCATGCCGGCAGGGCCGCCGCGGCTGCCGCCGCGGCATCCTCCACGTCCTGCGCGGTGCCTTTGACAAACGTGCCCACCAGTTCCTCGGTGTTGGCGGGGTTTCGGTTTTCCAGTGTCTCGGCGCGGGACACCCACTCGCCGTTGATGTAGTTTTCAAAAAGTTCGGGCATAGAGGGGACTTCTAGAATTGTACCTTTGGAGCTTCCCTTGCGCCGGGCTCGGTTTTGAAATAGGCATCGTTGCGCGTGAATCCGGCGATACCCGCCACGATATTGTCGGGGAACTTCTGAATTTCCACGTTATAGTGTTCCAGCACCTCGTTGTATTTGCGGCGCTCCACGGCGATGCGGTTTTCGGTGCCGGCCAATTCATCCTGCAATTGCAGAAAGTTTTCGTTGCTCTTGAGCTGCGGATAGTTTTCGGCAATCACCAGCAGGCGGGAGAGCGCGCCGGAGAGCTGATCGTTGGCGGCGATTTTTTCCTGCGGAGTCCTGCCGCCCATCAGGGCGGCGCGGGCATCGGCGATAGATCTTGAAGACTTCGGTTTCGTGGGCGGCGAATCCCTTGACGGTGTTGACCAGGTTGGGAATCAGGTCGGCGCGCCGCTGCAGCACCACATCCACATTCGACCACTGGGCATTGACGGCCTCACGCTGGGTCACCAGGTCGTTGCGCACGCTGTACGATACTTGCTGCACTCCCGCGATCCCGATGACGAGCAGCGCGGCGATGGCGATGATTGCGGCTTTCACGTATCCAGTCTCCTATTTTTCGAGGCGGTCCACAGCGTCGATCACTTTGCCAATTCCTTCCAGGTATGGCGCCAGCAGACTCAGGGGCTCGACTTCGCGCGGCTTGAGGCGCTCTTCGCGGACGTCCAGGAGCTTATCGAAGGGCTGCGGACTCGAACGCGAAATGTTCGCTGGCGCAGGCGGATCACCTCGCGCTTCTGCGCGGGGGCATCGCACGCCGCGAGAGGCGCAGCGCGTGGCGGAACAGCACGCAGAAGGTGGAGATGGAATCCAGCAGCAGGCGGCGCAGCAGGTCGGGATCGGAGAGCATGCCGGCGGCCTTCTGGCGCAGGCGGAGCAGTTTGGCGCGCAGTTCGTGCTCCACCTGGGCGCGGTAGAACGAGTCGTCCACGACGAGATCGGTGAGCACGTCTTTGCCGAAGAGCAGGCGGTGGTGCTGTTGGATGTCGTGGAATTCGATGGCGAAGCAGTCGGTGGAGGTGGCCACTTCGTGTTCGGTGAGAAGCAGCGGGGAAGGGCTGCCCTGTTCGCGCCACCAGCGGAAAATCTCCTCGCTGGCGGCCAGTTCGCGCGGGGTGATTTCGCTCAGGACGCAGAGCACGTTGTAATCGGAAAACTTGGCGTGGTGTTCGCCGGTAGCGGCGGACCCGTAGAGCACCACCGAAACCAGGCGGTCGCCGTACGCCTTTTGGAGCTTCTCCACGAGTTGCTGGAGCAGC
This sequence comes from uncultured Solibacteraceae bacterium, assembly GCA_963835555.1. Lineage (GTDB taxonomy): Bacteria > Acidobacteriota > Terriglobia > Bryobacterales > Bryobacteraceae > Sulfopaludibacter. The sequence goes on from CAWIGC010000008.1 coordinate 330,489, forward strand.
TTATCCATAACGCCTTCTTACCAGTCGCTGGAAGCGCCGCCGCCTCCGGAATCGCCGCCGCCGAAGCCGCCGAACGCCATCGCCGGAATCGGAGCCGCCGAATCCGCCGCTGCCGCGGCTGCCCCAACTGGAACGGCCGCAGCACGTCGCCCAGGATCAGGCCGGGGAGAAATCCGCCGCCTCCTCCTCCACCGTAGCCGCGCGGGCCGCCGGAGCGCAGCAGCCAGAGCAGGAGGAAAATGCCGCCCAGGATCAGCGGCCAGGGAATGGAGTCGGTGGGAGTGGGCTGGTAGCGGCGGGGCAGGGTGGCCGGAATCTGCACGTGCTTGGCCTGGGCGATGGTGTTGCCGATGGTCTGCGCGGCGGCCATGAAGGCATCGCCGAAATCGCCCTGGCGCAGCGCGGGGCGCATCTGCGCGGAGAATGCGGCCGTCCATGCCATCGGGCAGGATGGGTTCCAGGCCGTAGCCCACTTCCAGGCGGCTGCGACGGTCGCCGATAGCCAGCAGCAGCAGGATGCCTTCGTTCTTGCCTTTCTGGCCCACGCCCCAGGCGCGAAAGATGGTGTTGGCGACATCCTCGATGGGCTCGCCTTCCAGGGTGGCGACGGTGACCAGGGCCATCTGGGCGCCGGTGGCCTGCTCCACGGCGGTGCAGTAGGCTTCCAGTTGGCCTTTAGCTTCGGGGTCGATGACGCCGGCGAAATCGCTGACGTAGCCCTGCGGGTTGCAGGGCCTTCCAGTCCACCGCCCAGCCGGCGGAGCTGCACAATGCCAGCACGAACGCCCAGCCGCAACCACTTGGTCATGTTGAAGTTTCAGTGTACTACGCAGAGTCCGGTGGATTCGCCGGCGGTGCGTTTGGTAGAATGGATATTTACTGGGACGTCGTCTAACGGTAAGACTGCAGACTCTGGATCTGCGTATCGGGGTTCGAATCCCTGCGTCCCAGCCAACCCGCCCTACGCTTTCGAACCGCAGTTGCGGTATGATGGCCGCGTGGACGAACTCCGACGAATCACCGTGAACCCAAGTGTTATGGGCGGCAAACCGTGCATTCGAGGTATGCGCGTGACCGTGGGCATGATCGTCGAAGCAATGGCTGGCGGCCGCAGTGTTCCGGATCTACTCGCTGACTTTCCCTACCTTGAAGAAGAAGATATCCGCGAGGCGTTATCCTACGCGGCGCGTCTAGCCCAGGGTCGTGAGATCCGGCTGGCCAGTTGATCCGGCTGCTCATCGACATGAACCTGACGCCTCGTTGGGTTCCCTATCTCATTTCTGCCGGTCACGAAAGTGCCCATTGGTCCGAGCTCGGACCTGGCGATGCGCCGGACGACGCGATTTGCGACTTTGCCCGTCTGCATGGGTTCGTGCTCATTACGAATGACCTGGATTTTCCTCGGATCCTTGCTCACACGCGGGAGGCGAAGCCGAGCGTAGTTCTGCTCCGAGGGGAGCCTTTGATACCGGAACTTCGCGGCCCGTCGCTTCTGAACGCGATCGCCGAGTCGCAGACAGAACTGGAATTTGGGGCAGTCCTCACCGTCGATTGGTCGGATCGAGTCCGGGCTCGCCTGCTGCCGCTGAAATAGGTATGCGTCTCAGGAAGGGGAAAACTCGACCCCAAAGGGACGCCTTCGGCAGCCAAAGTTCGAAATGCGTCCACGACGCCCAGCCACATCAATTCAACAATTTGGCTGTTTGGCTCCCCGAAAGGTCCGCTGAATTCGGTTCTGGTGTGCCCAAGTTGGGTAGGATCGGTCTTCCCGGTGCCGTAGGTCTCAAGTTTTCGCGCTGCTTGGTGGAGGTCCCGCTCACTTACAATGTTGTACCAAACGGGCATTTTGCAGAATTATCCAGGGTTGACGCGAGACGATATCCTTGCGTGTCTGGCGTACGCGAGCTTTCTGGCTCATGAGTATAAGGCGTACCCGGCCCCGGTCTAAATGCGGCTCCTCGCGGACGAGAATTTCCCACTGCCGACAGTCGAGGCATTGCGCCATGACATTACGTCATGTGGGTGCGAACGGACTGCCCGGCCGCGAGCGATCAAGCCATTCCGGAACGCGCGGAGTCCGATGGGAGAGTGCTATTGACCCTTGACAAGGACTTTTGGCTCCGCACCATGCGCGCCGAAGCGGAGTGGGACGGGCACGCAAGCGTGGTCACTCTGGATCGGGTACTAATGGTAGGGCTGCGCGGCCGACTCTGAAGGCGTTCGACGCCCAGCCAGTCACCAGCATTTCTTCATCCCGCCGGTCCGGAACCCGATAGCACGCCCTGGTGTCTACTCTCCAGTATGGTGTGCGCGGCCCTTGCTCTTCTTTGGATATGCACCGAATGCCCGGCGGCACAAACGTCAACTCCCGGGCAAGGCCCACAGTCCGTGTTCACGATGAACATCAGTGTGAGGGAGGCGACTGTGAAGTCCGGGGGCGACATCATAATTGACATCGCTGTTACGAATGCGTCCAGCAAGGGAACTCAACGGGGCGATGGCTTTCAAGGGAAAGAATGGCGAGGCACGCATCATATCTGGCATATCTGGCGGTGGCTGGTCCTCGCCGATTGCCCCCGGCGGAACGCTACATGATGAACTCGTCATTTCGGACTTCGTCGACCTGAGCCAACCGGACCAGTACACGATCCGCTTGAAGCGTGAGGACCCCTATGCCAACCTTTCCGTGGATTCCAATAGCACCACTGTGACGGTCACCAAGTCGGAATAGATGCCGTTGGCAAGCACGATTTCTGGAAATCGTGGACCCGGTACTACTCTTGAGGCAAGTGGCGATCCAGATCCCGGGCGTCATGCAGGACCCGCACTATATCGATCGCGTGTTCTCCGCGACGCCGGTACACCAGAAAATGCCGGGACTTTCTGACCACGCCCGAATCGCTTGCGGCACGGTCGCGGCTGAAGGTCAGGTGATAGGTCCGGATACCCCGCGCCAGATCCGGGCGATCTTTGGATCCGGGCCGCTCCGGATCGGCAGCGATGTCGCGCAGGGCCTGCTTGAGAAGGCCGCGGTAGCGGGGGGCTGCGCGCTCGCCGAATCGCTCCTGGCTCCAAATCAACGCTTCGCGGATATCGGCGCTGGCGGAAGGTGCGAGGACGACCCGATATCGCCGGTGGGGCTCAGGCACGCCGAGTTCTTCGGACGAGGCTCGATGCGGCTTCTTTCCCTAACTCATCGATGTGTCGATCGAGTTCGTCTATCGAGCCGAACTCCATACCCTCACCACGGTCGATTTCTTCCATGCCCTCCCTAACGGCGCTACGGAGCCATTTCAGTTTGGCCTGGTCCTCTTGCTTGCGTCGTTCCATGAGCCGCAGCCCTTCGCGCACGACCTCGCTAGCGTTGCCATAGCGGCCGGAGCCCACCTCGGCCTGGATGAAGTTGTCAAGGTGGTCCGTCAGGTTGATGTTTCGGGTAGGCACAGATCTCTCGATCCAATGCTAGCAGGATTGGCAAGGATTGCCAATCGCGGGGCTCGATCATGAATTACCGGGCCGGGTGCGTCTTATGGCAGGGTGTCCGCCTCCCATCCCTGCGCTCAGTCGCCTGAAACCGCGCCAAACTCCCGCGACAGGCCAGGAGGCCTGTCGTACGCTGACCGCTTACAATAAGAACGTTGCTCCATACCATTGTCGATGCCCTGGTAAAATTCGGACCGCTGGGCGTGTTCCTGGTGGGATTGATGGAATCCTTCGGCGTGCCGATTCCGGCGGCGTTGGACGCGCTGGTGTTCACCCTGGCCTGGAAGTCCCCGCAGAATGCGTATTTTCTGGCTGGGAGCGCCGTTATTGGCTCTCTGTGCGGCAATATTCTGCTGTTCCAGACGTCCCGGCAGGGGGGGCGCAGATTCATGAAAGCTCCGCCGCCGGAGGCTCCGCAGAAATTCCGGAAGTGGTTCCAGCGTTACGGGCTGGTCACGGTGTTCATCCCGACGCTGGTGCCGATTCCGCTGCCTCTGAAAGTGTTCGTGATCTCGGCGGGCCTGTTCCACACGCCGTTCCGGAAATTCGCGGCGGTGGTGCTGGCCGCCCGCATTTTTCGCTACTTCGGCCTGGCCTACCTGGGCGTGCAGATTGGCGGGGATGGCGCGGCGTTTCTGAAACAGAATGTCTGGAGCCTGGTGGGGGTCTCGGTGGCGCTGGCCGTCGCGCTTTACGCGCTGGTGCGCTTCAACGACCGCCGCACCGCGTAACAAACGTACAATAGTAATGACAGACTCACTGACGAATGCCAAAGCGAATCGCAATCGTAGAAGATGAGGCGGAACTAGCCTCGCTCATCGATTACAACCTCAGCCGCCAGGGTTATCAAGTACAGATTCTGGGCGGAAGCCGGGGCACGTTGAAATCCCTGGAGCAGTGGAAACCCGACCTGATTCTGCTGGATGTGATGCTGCCGGAGACCGACGGCTTCGAGTTGTGCCGGCTGATCCGGCAGTCGCAGGTGCTGGCGCGGATTCCCGTATTGTTTTTGACGGCGCGCTCCGACGAAGTGGACCGCGTGCTGGGCCTCGAAATCGGCGGCGACGACTATATGACCAAGCCGTTCAGCCCGCGCGAACTGGTGGCGCGGGTAAAGGCCCACCTGCGCCGTGAAGAAATGGACACCGACCCGGTGATCCTGGAGATCGGACCGTTCCGGCTGGATCGCACGGGACGAAAAGTCTTCGCCGGCGAACGGGCGCTCTCGCTGACATCCACCGAATTCAATCTGCTGGAGTTTTTTCTGACTCACAAGGGCCGGGCATACAGCCGCGACCAGCTTCTGGAGGCGGTGTGGGGCGAACAGCGCTTCGTCACTCCGCGGACGGTGGACGTGCACGTGCGCCGCCTGAGGGAGCAGATTGAAGAACAGCCGGATGCGCCGCGGTATCTGACCACGGTTCGCGGATACGGCTATCGCTTTGAGGAAGAGGCGTGACCGGCCGGATTTTTTTGAAGCTGATTGCCGGACTGTTGTGCCTGCTGCTGCTGGCGCTGGTGATGGTGGATTACTTTGCCACCCAAGTGGCGCGCAACAGCTACGTCCAGAACCTCACCGCGCAACTGGCGGGCAAGGCACGCATTCTGGCGTTGAGTGTGGCGCAACCGGGCGGGTTGGATGCGGACCGCGTGAGGGAACTGGCGCGAGCCGCCGGCGGGCGCCTTACCGTGGTCCGCGGCGACGGCAAAGTAGTGGTGGATTCCGATGCGGATGCGGCCGAAATGGAGAACCATCGCACCTCTACGCGTCCGGAACTGCTGGCGGCGTTTCGAGGGCAGGTGGGGTCGAACCAGCGGACCAGCGCTACGTTGGGCGTCCGCTTTCTATATGTAGCGGTTCCCCTGGAGTACAGCGGTTTTCAGGGGGCGGTGCGCATTGCGGAGCCGCTTTCGGAGATCGACCGCGAGGCCGGCCTGGTCCGCACGCGCATTCTGGCCAGCACGATTGCCGCATTCCTGCCGGCGATCCTGATCGCGGCACTGCTGGCGCGCTGGATTTCCCAGCGTTTCGCCACGATCATGACTCATGCGGGCGAGTTGGCCCGCGGCAATTTTCGCGCGCGCCTGGACATTCCCGGATCGAGCGAATTCGGCCAGCTCGCGCAGAAGTTGAACGATACGGCGGAAAAGCTGGAGCAGACGGTGGAACAGCTCAAACTGGAGCATTCGGAACTGGAGAAAGTGGAGCGCATCCGCAAAGACTTCGTGATCAATGTGTCGCACGAACTCCGCACGCCGCTGGCGTCGATTCAGGGCTATACGGAAACGCTGATGGATGGCGCGCTTGACGATCCCGAGTACAACATGCGTTTCCTGGGGATCATCCGGCACAACGCGGAACGCCTGGCGCGGCTGACGGCGGACCTGCTGACGCTTTCGCGCATCGAGCAGAAGCGGCAGAACCTGGAGTTTGAAAGTCATCCGGTGAATACGTTGATCCGGGAGGCTGTGGACGTAGTGCGGCCTATCGCCGAAAAGAGCAGCATTCGCCTGGAGACCGAACCGGCGCCGGAGGGGGCGGTGGTGTGGTGCGATGTGGAGGCCGTCTCGCAGGTGCTCAGTAACCTGCTGGACAACGCCATCAAGTACACGCAGTCGAATGGCACCATCACGGTGGGGGCGCGTCCCGGGGGCCGTTTTGTGGAACTGTACGTGCGCGATACGGGCAGCGGCATTCCGGCAGAGGACTTGCCGCGCCTCTTCGAACGGTTCTATCGCGTGGACAAGGCCCGTTCGCGCGAAATGGGCGGCACCGGTCTGGGGCTTTCCATCGTCAAGCACCTGGTGGCGCTGCACAGCGGTACAGTGCGTGTGGAGAGCGGCGTAAATACGGGTTCCACGTTTTATTTCACCTTGCCGGTGAGCGAGGCGGAACTGGCTAATAAGCAGCTTAATCCCGAATTCACTGCGTCTTAACCAATTCGTAACAGGGCCGCTGGTAAGTTGAGAAGGAAGATCTTCGGTGTTTCATGAAGAAAATACTCCTGATTGAAGACGATGCTGACCTCTTCTCTCTTTTGAAATACAACCTGGAGAAGGAAGGTTTCGCCCTGAACGGGCTGCAGACCGGCAAGGGCGCCATCGAGCTTTGCCGTCAGGTGCGGCCCGATCTCATTCTGCTGGACATCATGCTGCCGGATTCGGACGGCCTGGATATCTGCAAAGGAATTCGGCGGGATCCCGATCTTTCCGCCACGCCCATCATTTTCCTGACGGCGCGCGCGTCGGAGACAGACCGGATTGTGGGGCTGGAACTGGGCGCCAACGATTATGTCGTGAAGCCGTTCTTTGTGCGCGAATTGATTGCGCGCATCAAGCTGCAATTCCGCAACCAGGCCGCGCCGGTGCGGGTGCTGGAAGCCGGCGGGCTGGAAATGGACACAACCAGCCGGCAGGTGCGGCTGAACGGGACTCCGCTGCAACTCACGGCCACCGAATTCCGGCTGCTGGAGTTTCTGATGAGCCGGCCGGGCGTAGTGTTCAGCCGCGAGCAGTTGCTGAACGCCGTGTGGGGACAGGACCGGGCGATTACGGATCGGGCCGTGGATGTGTACGTTCTGCGGCTGCGTCAGAAAGTGGAGCAGGACCCCGCCGCGCCTTCGCTGATCCATTCGGTGCGCGGGTTCGGGTATACCTTTGAACCCCGGCGCGCGATGACGGTGTGAGGGCGGTTATTCCACCGGTTCCCAGGAACGGTCGGGGTCGAAGCGGGTGATGGGCACGGCGGGCTTGCCGGGAACGGGCGGGATGTCCTTTTCGTAGACCAGGCCTTGCTGGTTCACGATGAAGGTGTGAATTCCGGACACGCCATATTCGGCGGGCCAGGCCACCAACCCGAAGCCGCCCATCATTTTGTTTTTGACCATGTAATTGTGCGCGCCGCCGGGGGCGTCGGGGCCCTGTCCGGTGAGGATCCGGAAGTAGTATCCGTGATAGGGCCTGGCGTCGCCTTTGCGGGCGCCCTCCCAGGCGGCGTGGGCGAAACCGGCGGGAATCATGCGGCTCGGCCGCGCCTTCCCAATACAGCCCGTCGTGCTTGCCGGCGGTGCTCATCAGGCGGGGCGAGTATTGCAGCATGCCGTCTTGGTTGCGGTCCTGGGCGGAGTATTTCATCTGCGCGTCAACATAGCCATGGCAGATCTCGATGGCGTCGAGTTCGTCGGCGCCGATGTGCCGCGCCTTCATCTCGGTAGAGGCTTGCGAGGCGTCGAAGCTCCACTTGCCGTTGGTGCGGCGGAGGGGCACGGGAAACGGCCAGTCTTCGTCGCCGATCGACAGGATGGCGCGGGTCGGGTGCAAAGGTGAGACTTGGATCTCGGTGTTTGGCCTGTGCGAGACGCGCGAATTCGGTCTGTTCGTCGCGGTCCTGGTTAGGATTGCCGGAAGTGAGAATGGCTTTCGCCTGCGGGCCGATAATGGCAGTCAGACGAGCGGAGTCGTGGCTCGCGGCCGCATCGATGACCGCCTGGGCGGCAGCTTCGGGAGAATCGAAGCGCTCCTGGGCAATGGAAGGCGCGGCGCAGGCAATCGCCGCCGCACAAAGTAAACAGAGTCTGCCGGTCATATGCTATCGCCTCCCGCCCCCGCCGCCACGCATGCCTCCTCCGCCACCGCCACGCATACCTCCGCCCACTCCTCCTCCGCCCATGCGCATGCCTCCTCCGCCCATGCGCATGCCTCCTCCGCCGAAAGTGCGGCCCGCTCCCATGCTGCCGAAGCCGCGGTCGCTCTGCATCCGTGCCATGCCGCCATTGTGGTATCCACCGAAGACACTGTGATTGCCGGCCCAACCGCGCTGCTCAAAGCCCGGATTTCCGAAGCGCTGTTCGGGGCGCGATCCGCCGCGATTGAAGGCTTGGGACCGGGCGCCGCCGAACCGGCCGGCACCCCCGCCAACCCCATTGCGCGCAAAGCGGCCGGCGACCTGGCGGTTGGCATACGGCACGCCAAGCCGGTGGTCTGGATTGTGCATCCAATCTGAGCGTCCCATCAGCCCTCCACCCCCAAAATTCCGAAATCCGTAACGATGAAAGAAAGAACCATCCGTGTAGATTCCGCCTCCATACCAGTTCGGCGACCATCCCCAGCCGCCCCATCCCCAGCCGCCCCAGCCTCCAAAATAGAGGCCCATATCGATGCCCGGATCCCAGCCAAATCCGGCATCCATTCCGGGATACATCAGGGGCGGATAAGCACCCCAAGCCGGCGGTCCCCAGACGTACGCGGGATTGTAATCCGGCACGTACCACATATCCGGATCCGCGGGCTCGATGGTGATCGCCGACTGGCCGCCCTGGTCTTGCGTGGCGACGGTTTCCTGTGGGGTGGATCGCAGCGTGCCTTTCGCCTGGGCCTGAGCCCTCATGCGTTGCACGGCCTGCATCACCTCTGCCTGCTGCGCCAGAAAGGCATTGCCCAACTGGGTAGTCCAGTTCATGTCCTGAGTCAAATGGGTCAGCACGTCGGGAAACGCAACCAAGCCTTGTACGCTGGGATCCCAGTTCTCTTTTTTGGCTTTATCCATGAGCTTGGAAGGTTTCCAGTTGGAGTGGTCGCGAGCCCATTGCTCGGCCTCGGCGATTTCCATGGGATAGGTGGCAGCGGCCAGTACTTCAGCCACCAGGGGATCGGGATATAGGGCGATCGGGCGCCACCAGGTCGTCCAGTTGCTGGGGCGGCAAGGGAGCGCCTGCCGGAGCGGGAGGCGGAGCGTCTTGAGGAATATAGAACGCCGCCGCCGAACACAATGCTGCACATGTGAGGAACATCACAGCGACGGGGCCGCCGGCACGATCGACGATTAGGGATTTGAAAAGACCGAGGGCTGAGTTCGCCACTGTGTGCTCCTTAAAACACCCGCTCCAGCAGGGGCCCGCTCTGATGCAGGCTTACTCTAAGGCTAGGGCAGTTTGGAGGCTGATCCTATCGCTTGAGTAGGGTATTATCGCGGATTCAGCAGAGTAGACGATCCCCGGCTTAGAATGTGAAGCGGATCTGGGACTCCAGGCGCCGATTGTTGGCGGTCTCGTAAAAGCCTTCTCCGTTGGCGCCGCCGGCAACCTGGTTGGCGAAACCGAAGAGCGGGGAGGTGATATCTCCGGTGATCGGCCCGGGGTTGGTGTGGTTCAGCAGGTTGCGGATGGAAAGTCCGATGCTGAGGTTGTAGCGATGCGAGGTGCTGGGCGTGCCGATCAGGCGTCCAATAGCGCCGCCCGCGGCCTGCGCGGTGAGTCCCGGGCCGGCGGCGGCAGGCCGCGGGTCGCCGGCGGATGCGCCTTTCTCCCTGCCGAAGCCGATGACCTTGGCGATCCGCAGGTTCACGGATACCTGGCCCGGGCCGCGGCCATAGTTTCTGGGCAGGAGCGGTTCGCCGGGTATAGGATTGGGATCCAGCAAGCCGTACGAGGTGGCAATCAGCCCTGGCCGGGCGGGATCGAGGGCAATTCCCGGGCGGGCGTTGAACAGTGTGGTGCCGTACAGATCCGAGCCAGTCGTGATATCGAAAGGCGCGCCGGTCTGCACCACCACAAACGGACTGATGCGGATGGCCCACCGGAGATTGAGCGACCCGCCCAGGGTGAAGCGATGATGCACGTCGGTGCTTGCCGGTCCATATTCGCCGGCCGAGCTGTAGGGATTCGCCGGGAAGGTGCCGAGGCCGTCGGTGTTGCTGAGCGCGCGGTTGAACACGTAGAAGCCAAACAGGGAAAGCCCCGCGTTCACCTTGGCATTCACGTTGGCGATGAGCTGATTCTGATTGTAGAGTCCCGAGGATTCCATGAGGAAGAGCGGGCCAGGGCGTCCCATGGGAAAGATGCCGCTGCCCGGCAACGGCGCGTTGATGTCTTCGGAACGCAACAGGTGCAGGCCGTGCGAGTTGGTGTAAGTCACGGCGAGCGTGGTATTGGCGGGTAACTGGCGCTCCAGGGTGAAGGCCGATTGCGCGATGTACGGTGCGCGCATGGTGGAGCTGACCTGCTGAATCACCTGCGTGGACGCGAAGGCGCCCAGCGCGGCGGGCGCCGGCACATTGGGGAAGAAATCCGGATTAGCCACCACGTACTGCTGCTGCACCAGTCCGTTGAAGCGGCGGGCGGTGAGGGTGTTGGCCAGCGCGAAGCGGTCGTAGAACATGCCGAATCCGGCGCGAATCACGGTTTTGGTTTTGGGATTTTTTGCGGTGGCTCCGGGCGCCCACGCCACGGCCAGACGGGGCGCCACATCGCCATGGTCCGAGATGTTGCTCTGGACTTCGTAGCGCAGTCCGAAGCTCAGTGTGAGATTGGGCCGGGCGCGCCATTCGTCGCCCGCGAACAGCCCCGCATCGAATTGACTGACGGTGAGTTCCGGCGTGCCGGCATTGATGCTGAACTGGGTGGCGCCGCCGCCGAGCGCGCGAATCTGCGCCGCGGGATACCCCAAACCCTGGTACAGCAGAGTAAGCCGGTAGCGCTCGATGGACTGCGTGGAACCGGCGCCCGCGCCAAACGTGAACGTGCCGTTGAAATTCTGCGGCGCGATGCTGTCGTCGCTCTGCTGGCGCAGGCGGACGCCCCAGCGCCACGAATGGCGGCCCTTCACCAGGGAAGTGTAGTTCTGCAATTCGTAGCTATTCTGGGTGTCGAACGAGCGGCCGTTCTGCGATCCGCCGTCGTTAAATGCGCCCAGCACCTGAATCTCGGGACCGAGGGTGTTGGCGATGGCCTGGCTGGCGCTGCGGTAATACTGAAAGCGCGTCTCGTTGACCGCGCGGCCGACCAGGGCGGTGTCTGACGCCTGCACGGTCTGATTGGTGAATTGCGAATGGTAGCCGCGGTCCGGCAGGTCGAAAGCGCCGATGCCGTTGTCCTTCACATCGGAGTGAGTGATGCCGTAGCGGAACATCAGGGTGTGCTTTTCGCCCGCCTGGTAATCCACGCGCGGGCTGACTCTGGTGTACCGTCCGGGCGTGGTGACGGCGTTGTAATAGGGCTCGATGGCCAGCGTCCGCGGATTCAGATTCACGGCGTTGGTGATGGACCCGTTGTCCACCATGTTGCGCTGGGCATCCACCGTGAAAGAGGCCAGGCGGGTAAGAGGGCCGCCGGCGCTGCCTTCCAATTCGTTGAGCAGAAACGGCGCCTTCCGGGCGGAGTAGGGATTACGGGAATTCCAGAACTGGTCGGCGAAATTCCAGTCGGCGGTGCCGCGATATTTGTCCGCGCCGGGCTTGGTGAAAATCTCGATCTTGCCGTACCCCAGCTTGTCGTATTCGGGTGAAAAAGGATTCTGGTTGATGCGGATCTCGCGGATGGATTCTTTTGGAGGTAATTCTCCGCCGCTGAAGCCATCGATGTAGATGGCTCCTCCGCTGGGGCCGGCGGAGGGCCCGGCCAGCGCTTGCAGATCCGCCGCGAGATCGTCGGGATCGTCGGAGAGGGCCTGCAGATCGTCGCCGCGCAGCACCAGGGCGCTGGCGTTATTAGTGGAATCGGTGCTCAGAGAGGGCGCGGCATTTTCGTGGACCGTCACCTTCTCTACCATGGACGCCACATGCAGCACCAGGTTCAAGGTTTGGGTTCCGCCTTTCAGCGAGAGCCGGGCCGGCTGCGCCTGGGCCAGTTCGGGCGCGGAGGCCTCCACGGTGTAATTGCCATTGGGAAGTCCGGTGAAGGTATAAGTGCCGCTGTTATCGGAGGTGGTGCTTTTATTGGCTCTGCGCAGGAATCCGACAATCTGCCCGAAAGGCTAGCTTTCTGAGAGAGGTTTTGTTGGCTAGCCTGAGAGGATGCGGGAACATGAGTGGACGAGGGTTCTGGGATGGCCTGGATACAAGGTCTATCGGATGGAGATCGACGAGCGGGGCAAGGATCTGAAGCTGTGGGTGAGGCGGAAGAAGACCGGGTTAAAGCTGATTTGTTCGGGATGTGGGCAGCATGTGGCAGCCAGCCTGATCCACGAGGTGTGCGAGCGGGAAGTGCGCGACCTGCCCTGCTTTGAGTACCGGACGACGGTGGTGGTGGAGACGTACCGGGTGAAGTGCCCGCGCTGTGGGATACGGGCCGAGAAGGTGGCTCAGTTGCCGAGTAAGGCGCCGTACAGCAAGCGCTTCGAGGAAGCCGTGGGACAAGCTTGTGAGAGTGCGGCGGCACGTCAAGTGGCGCGACGGATGGGGCTGGCGGCGAGCACGGTCCGTGCCATCGATCTGCGCTGTTTGGAGCGATGGGACGCGAAACGGCGTCAGCCACCGCTACGCCAGATGGGGGTGGATGAAATCTACCGAGGGAAGAAGGGGAAGTTTCTCACGGTGGTGTGCAATCTGGAGACCGGTGAGCCGCTGTGGTTCGGCCGCGAGCGGAAGAAGGAAACGCTGGATGATTTCTTTCGTAGCCAGTTGGTCAGCCGGCAGCGGAAACGAATTGAGGCGGCGTGTGTAGACATGTGGGAGCCGTTCCGGTTGAGCATCGAGCAATGGGCGCCGCAGTGCAGGATCGTCTACGACAAGTTCCATATCATGCAACACGCCAACGACGCCATTGATGAGGTACGGAAGGCGGAGTTCTTCCGGCAAGGGCCCAAGAAGCGGGGTCTCATCAAAGGGAAGAAATGGTTGCTGCTGAGTCGCTGGAAGAACCTGACGCAGGAACACCGTGGGGATTTGAACCGGTTGTTCCAACTGAACCGGCGGGTTTTCAAAGCCTACCTTCTGAAAGAAAGCTTAGAGAGGCTGTGGAATTACAGCTACCGAGGGGCGATGCTCAACTACCTGAACAAATGGATGGGGCAGCTGAAATGGCAACGGCTGGCTCCGTTCGAAAAACTCGCAGCGACCCTCCTGAAGCACGTGGATGGCATCGCCAATTATTGCGAGACTAAGGTTCGCTTTGGCGTAGTCGAGGCGGTCAACGGGAACATTCGCATGCTGATCAACCGGGGCCGCGGGTATCAGAACCTTCGCTACCTGTTGCTGAAGGCCAAGCGCATGGCGGTGACCAACCTCGAATTCATCACCGTACACACTGTCAGGAAAGCCGCCTAAAATGAGCCATCCGTCGGATTCTCGTTCAGTGCCCTTTTATTGAGACCGGATGGCCCCGCCAGCGACACTTTCGCGCCGGGAATCACGGCTCCGCTCTCATCGTTCACCTGGCCGCGGAGCGTGGCGGTCTGCGCGAACAGAGAAAGGGCATAAAGAAATGTCGCGCACAAGCCGATCATACGAATCATAGGGAATTACCAATTGTAACGAAATAGACGGAATGAAAAATGTTAACGTACTTTAAGCTATGAAATTACTTTTCGCGGCTTTCTTATTATTTGCCTTGTCTTTGTGGGGCCAGGAAGCACCCCGGCATTTTCTTGGGGTTACGACGGCTTTGACCCCATCGAGTCAGGCGTCTCCGGAAGATATTGCGAGGGGACATTTACGCAGCCATGCCGCGGATTTGTTGTTAAATTCGTCCGATTTAGACAGCGTCTATATCGCCAAACAGTATCGCTCCGCGAATAACGGCGTGACTCACATTATTTTTCGCCAGCGATTCCAAAACGCCGAGGTGGGGAACGCCGAATGGGTGGTGAATATCGACCGGGACGGCCGGGTGCTGAACTCCGGCGGCAATCTCTTTCCGGCTCCGGCACGCGGGGCCCGGGTGCCGCCGCGAACTCGTGCGGGTGCGGCTGCGCGGGCCGCGGTAACGGCGGTCAATCCCGGTTTGAAGGATCGCTTCGCACCCATGGAGAGCGCAATGCCGGCGCGCATGCGCAACGGCATCCGCTTTTCGGCAGGACCGCTGGCGCGCGATGTGGAAGGAGCACCGGTGTGGTACTACTCGCGTGGCGAACTACGGCCCGCGTGGAATTTTTATGTCGCCGACAGCGACCGCGTTCACCGCTACTCGGTCACGGTGGACGATGCGTCGCAAATGATTCTCAGGCAGCAGGCGCTGACGTTCTTTGAAGCCGCCGCCACGGCGCCCACGGGTATGGTGTTCGACGGCCAGAGCCCGCAACCCAACCCCACTCCGGGCGTGCGTCTCACGGCGCCTCCGCCGATCGTTCCGCGGATACCGGCGCCGTTTCAGGGAGACTCCGCGGCGTCGCCGCTGGGTTGGGTCAGCGACACTGCGACCGCGGGCAATAACGCGATCGCCGGCGAAAATCTGCGCGGCCTGGACTTCCTTGTTCCTGCGGCCGCGCAAAGCTCGGACGGCGCTTTCAGCTTTCCGCTGCAACTGGGAATCGGATTTCTCCCGCTGACTTATCGCGATGCCGCAGTGACTAACTTGTTCTATTGGATCAACCGGGCGCACGACTTACATTACCGGTACGGTTTTGACGAGCAGGCCGGCAATTTTCAGGCGAACAATTTCGGCCGCGGGGGCGTCGATGGCGACGCTGTCACCGCCTATGCCCACTACGGCTCGCAAGCCGCCGGATTGGGGGAATTCGAAAATGCGTTCTTTTCGCTGGACGGCGGAACGGATGACGGCGTGCCCGCCGAAGTCGCCATGTTCATCGGCGGCGGCTCCGGCGCCACCAACGATATCTTCACCGACGGCGCTTACGACACGGAAGTGATGATTCACGAATATACCCACGGCGTAAGCAGCCGCCTGGCGCGCCAGGCTTACACCGTGTTTCAGGGCGCCGCGATGGGAGAAGCGTGGAGCGATTTTTATTCCCTGGAATACAGCCTGCCCAGCGGCGCTCCGCCGGACGGCATTTATCCGGTGGGCGAGTATTTCAACCAAAGTTGGGGAACCGGTATTCGTACCCGGCCTTATTCGACGGATATGACGGTGGACCCGCTGACATTCGGCAGCATGGGGCACGTGCGCAATTACCCGGAGGTGCACTCCGACGGCGAAATCTGGGTGGCGGCGCTGTGGGAGATTCGCGCCAACCTGATGGCGCAGTTCGGCGAGCAGGAGGGACGCAATCGTGTGCGGCAACTGGTGATGGACGGCATGAAGCTGGCGATTCCCGCGGCCACCATGGTGGATATGCGGGACGCCATCCTACTGGCCGATCGCGTGGATTACGATGGCGCCAGCCAGAGCCAGTTATGGGCCGGCTTCGCCAAGCGCGGCCTGGGCGCGCTGGCCTTCGCGCAAAACGGGACCACGGTGCACGTGGTGCAGTCCTTCGATCTGCCATCCACCACCGGGCAGTTGAAGTTCTACGACAACCCCATCGTGATCGGCGAGCCGGTGCGCGTGATTGTGCAGGATTCCAACTATACGAAAAGCTCGGTATTGATCCAGCTCACCGGCAGTTCGGGGGATCTGGAGAACCTGATTCTGACTCAACGGGGGGCGATCTACGAGGGCTCCATACCCACGTCCATGACGGCGGTAACGCGGCAAAACGGGGTGCTCAGCCTGGTTACCGGGGATTCGGTGGCCGCGTACTATAACGATTTCGATAGCGCCTCGGGCTCGCCGGAACTGGTTCTCATTTCGATGCCTACGGTGCTGCCGTACTCCGTCAGTTTCAGCGCGCCCGCGTTCACCTTCAGTGGGGAAAAGCGTTACAGCACCGGTTCGCTGGGCTGGCTGGATTATCAACTGCCGTTCCAGTTTCCTTTCTTCGACAAGAAGTATGGCGCGGTGAAAGTGTTTCCGAACGGGCTGATCGCGTTCGATCTTCCGGCCAGCCCCGGCACTTGCGCGGACGGCGTGAACCTGACGCACTATGCCGCAGTGACGCCGCTATGGACGTATTCGCGTACCACCACTTTCAACGGCGCCGCCCAGAGCAACGAGGGCATCTTTATCAGCGGAGATCAAAAATCGGTCACCTTCCGCTGGGCCAGTGAGTACGCGGCACTGGATGACACAGCCAAGCCGATCAACGTAGCGGCGACCCTGTACGATGACGGCCGGATTCTGTTCCAGTACGGATCGGGAAACACGAGCGTCGATTCACCGGCGACCTTTTCGCAATGCGGTCCTACGCCGATCGGAATTTCCAACGGCCACGATACCTACGCTCCCTACTACGTCTCCAGCACCTTCCAGAACCAGGAAACGGTGCACTTCGACCCGGGGTTTAACGATTCGTCGCTGCCCACCGGGACCATTACGGCTCCGCTTTCCGGGGATCACGTGCAGGACATTCTGAAAGTGTCCGGGACGGCCGCGGATTCGAATGCCCGGGTAAATTGGGTGGATGTCTACATCGATGGCGTGCTGCGATCGCATGTGACGCCGGGCGGAACGCCGCTCACCTGGTCGGCGACACTGAATATCGGAGGACTGGGGATCGGCGTGGGCGATCACACGTTGAAGGTCCGGGTGACCAATGCGCGCGGGGGATTCACGGACGTTCCGGACACGCCCTTGAAATTCACGGTGGATCCGGGCTCTGCTTTTGTACCCGTGGTAGCGATTGACCAACCTTTGGACGGGGCCACAATCACCGGGGCCCTCGCGATCAAGGGATACGCCTACGATACCGGTCTGCGGGTAAGCAGCGTGGATACCCTCATCGATGGCTTCGTTTACGGGTTGACGCTTTATGGAGCCAGTCGCCCGGACATCTGCGGCACGTTGAATCCGAAGCCGGTGAACTGCAACGGCGTGGGCTTCAACGCGTCTTTCGACACGGTGGAAAACACGCCGCCGATTCCGGATGGCGCGCACACGCTGCAGGTGCGCGTTTGGGACCAGACCGGACGGTACACGCTGTACCCGGATACTCCGCTGCGGATTACCGTGAACAACGGAGCGGCCGCGCCGGTGATCGGCGTGCTGGAATCGCCGGTGTCCAACGCGACGCTAACGGGAACAGTGACGGTGTCAGGCTATATGTATTCGAACTGGTATCAGAACTCCGCCGGGAAAAAGATCCTTCTTGGATACCTGGTGGTGGATGGACAGATTTACGGCGGTTCCTTCACTTCCGCGCTGCCGCGTCCCGATGTGTGTGCGTCGCTGCCGGCGGCCGACGCATGCCCGAATATCGGATTCTCGATCCAACTGGATACGACCAAGCTGTTTAACGGGCCGCACACCATCGGAATCGAAGGTGTGAACGGGCGCGGGGATTATGCGCTGTTTCCGGCACTGGTGAGCAATGGCATCAATGTGACGGTGCAGAACTGAGTCACCGCGCTGCCCGCCGCAGCCGGTCCAGCACGCCGGACCATTCCGGCGTAGCGGGCGGGAGTTCCATGGCGATCCAGGCGGGATGTTGCGCGTCCAGGCGATGCAGCGTTTCGTAGAGCACGGCGGCGTATTCGAGCGGACCGGCGGGCATCTCCCGGCCCAGCCGCAACAGTACGCCTGCGCCTTCCGGGGGGGCATCGCCGCGATGCAGCAGGTACAGCGGCGCTTGCGGGCGGTAGTGGCGCGCGTGCATGCCCGGCGATGCGTGGCCGCCCCCGACCGGGTCGGCAGCGATGGCTACGGGCCCGACGACGGCCTCGAGGTCCGGCAGCGGGATGACGCCGGGGCGTAGCAGCGTGGGCGGGCCGGCCAGCGAGAGTACGGTAGATTCAATGCCAACGCGCGCGGGGCCACCATCCAGCACGTAATCGGCGATGCCCTCGGGCAAGTGGGCGGCGGTGGTGGGCGAAAGTTCGGTGAAGCGATTGGCGCTGGGTGCGGCAATGGGGACTCCGGCGGCGCGGATCAATTCCAGGGCGAGGAGATGAGCCGGCATGCGCAGTCCCACGGTGGGCAATCCGGCCGTGACGATGTCGGGGATGGACGGCTGTTTGGGCACCACCAGGGTCAAGGGTCCCGGCCAGTAGCGCTGCGCGAGGGCTTCCGCGGCTTCGGACCATTCGGCGGCGTATGTACGCGCCATCGCGATAGAATCCACGTGAACGATCAGGGGGCTGGTATGCGGGCGGCCCTTCGCGGAGAAGATGCGCGCCACTGCTTCGGCGTCCAATGCATTGGCGCCCAGGCCATAGACGGTTTCGGTGGGGAAGGCTACCAGCTTGCCTTCGCGAATCAGCGCGGCGGCGCGGGAAACGCTCACTCGGGCAGATCGTCCTTGTCGTCCCCGGCAATCTTGCCGGTCTTGCGCCACACCAGCCAGGAGTGAATGAGCGGGTCCAGGTCGCCTTCCAGCACGCGGTCCACGTCGCCCAGCGCCAGCTTGCTGCGCAGGTCTTTCACCAGGCGATAGGGGGCCAGCACGTAGTTGCGGATCTGGCTGCCGAAATTGATCTCGAGCTTGGAGTCTTCGGTCTTGCGTGTCTCTTCGCGCTTCTTTTCCAGTTCGTGCTCGTAGAGGCGCGCGCGCAATTGTTTCATGGCGCTGTCGCGGTTCTTGTGCTGCGAGCGCTCGTTCTGGCACTGCACCACGATATTGGTCGGGAAATGCGTGATGCGGACCGCGGAATCCGTCATATTGACATGCTGGCCGCCTGCGCCGGACGCGCGAAAGGTGTCGATGCGCAGGTCGTCGAGCTTGATATCGATCTTGATTTCGTCGTCGATCTGCGGGTAGACGAACACGGAAGCGAACGAGGTGTGGCGGCGCGCATTGGCGTCGAACGGAGAGATGCGCACCAGGCGATGTACGCCGATTTCCGACTGCAACATGCCATAGGCGTTCTCGCCGTTCACTTCAAAGGTCACGGACTTGATACCGGCCCCTTCACCTTCCAGACGGTCGGTGATCACGGTGGGGAAGCGCTGACGTTCGGCCCATCGCAGGTACATGCGCAGGAGCATCTCAGCCCAATCCTGGCTTTCGGTGCCGCCCGCGCCGGGGTGAATGGTGACGATGGCGCTGCGGGCTGCGTTCTCGCCGGAGAGCAGCATGGCGGTTTCGAGCCGCTCCAGCAGTTCGCCGTAGGCTTTCATGTCGCGTTCGATGTCGCCATCGACTGTTTCGCCCTCGCGCGCCAGTTCGAAGAGGGTGTCGAGGTCGTCGGTCATGGAACGGATCTTCTCGTCATGCCCGATGAACTCTTCCAGGCGCTTGCGCTCCTGCATCACCTTTTGGCTCTTTTCGGGCTGGTTCCAGAAGTCCGGGGCGGAGATCTGCTGTTCGGTTTTGGCTAGTTTTTGTTTTTGCGCGGGGGCGTCAAAGATACCTCCGCACGGCCAGGGACTGGTCGCGGAGGGGCTGATATGCGCGTTCCAATTCTTCTAATGTCATGGGGGTTCACTCCAATTCTAACAAATACCCGGATTTCCCGACGTTCTGCGCGCGGGTGGCGCCGATCTGCTCCACGACGCCTTCGGCTTCGTGAATGTGACCGCAGAAGAAGTACGCCGGCTGCTGCTTTTCGATGAATTCGCGGACGGATCGCGAGCCGGCATGCAGGCCGGGGCGGATCTGGTCCAGCGTGGTGCCGTACGGCGGCGCGTGGCAGATCAGGATCAGCGGATTCAGCGCGGCGAAGGGCTGGAGGCGTTCGGCGAGTTGCGGCTCGGAGTATTCGCCGGGCGTGTTGAACGGTGTGGGGTTGGAGTAGCCCAACCCGGCCACGTGCCATTTGCCGACTGGAAACTGCTGCTGGTGAAAATTGTGCAGGCCGTGCTGTTCACACATGGCTTCAATCTGCGCGGCCGATTCGTGATTGCCGGGCAACACCCAGACTCTGCCGCCGCGGGTCTTCAGGATCTCGCCGCAGCGTTCGATACCTTTGGCCCAGGTGACCTGGTCGCCGGCCGCGATGTAATAATCGGCATCGACGCTTAGCAGGCGTTCGAGGGTCTTCCAATCGTTGTGGATGTCGGAGAAGATAAGAAGTCTCAATGAAAGCATGGTAGCGCAGGCGGACAGAGCCGGCTGCATCACGGCGAGCTGGCATATGTGAGCTATCCCGAGAGACACTGAGTACCCGTACCGGCCCTTGCCTGACAGCGAGGTCTGGGGAGCCGACGTGGCTTGTGTGGGGAGAGACAGGCACGCCGCCACGGAAACTGGCTGCTTGGTTCACCGGAACTGGTAATTGAGATCAAGTCCTCTTCGCGCAGGGAAGGCGCGAGTGAATTCTGGATCGTCGATCCGAACACCGCCAGCGTCACGGTCTACAGCAAAACAAGCGGTGTTCACATTGACCGAAGTCCCCTGAACGTCTACGTCGGTGTCCGAAGTCGGCAAACGGTGCGCGACCAGTGAGGAGCTACCCTCCCGGAGCGCCTTGTCGAAAACTCGTGGCTGATTACTGGATGAAGGGCTGTCAAAGACAGCGATTCGCCCGGGGGATCGACGTACTGGATGCTCATTTCCAGATCGCGGCATCGGGCCGAATATTTACACATCCTGTCCGTGGTCTTCTATACTTGCTAGCTGGAGCCACTGAGGTGTCAACGCCAGTAGCACCCTGCTCGCAATGCGGGGGGAATCTTAACGGCGATGGATTCTGCCCGAGCTGCCGGCCGGGGACCGGGACTCCAACGCGTAGCCTTTCCACGCCGCCCCCTGGAGTCGAAACCGGCGCCCGATTCGGACCCTACCGCACGCTCCGCATTCTCGGAGAGGGCGGCATGGGTACCGTGTATCTCGCCGAGCAGCGTGAGCCGATCCACAGGCAGGTCGCTCTCAAGATCATCAAACACGGGCTTGACAGCAAGGATGTGATCGCGCGCTTTGAGTCCGAACGCCAAGCGCTTGCCCTGATGGACCATCCCGGCATCGCGCGCGTGCTCGATGCAGGGACGGCCGAATCCGGCGTGCCGTATTTCGTGATGGAGTACGTGCGCGGCATCCCGATTACGGAGTATTGCGACCGCCATCAATTGAGCATGCGGCAGCGACTGGAACTTTTTTGCGATGTTTGTAACGCGATCCACCACGCCCATCAAAGAGGCGTGATCCACCGCGACATCAAGCCCTCGAATGTTCTGGTGGAGTTGGTAGACGGCAAGCCGCTGGCGAAAGTGATCGATTTCGGCGTCGCCAAGGCCATCTATCAGAGGCTTACGGAGCGAACGTTATTCACGCATATGGGCGTGATGGTCGGGACTCCGGCTTACATGAGCCCCGAGCAGACCGGCGGCAGCGACCTCGAGGTCGATACCACTACGGACATCTACTCGCTCGGCATCATGCTCTACGAACTGCTTGTGGGCGCCGTACCGTTCGATCCCGCCGAAATGCGCCGCATCGGCTTCGCGGAGATGGTGCGGGTAATCCGGGAAGTCGAGCCGCCAAAACCGTCGGACCGCCTGCGCAGTTCCGGAGCCCGAGCCTCTGAAGTGGCCAAACTTCGCGCGACGGACCTCCAGATGCTTCACAAGGAACTCCGGGGCGATTTGGAATTCATCACCATGCGGGCTTTGGAGAAGGACCGCACGCGACGTTATGCTTCCGCTTCGGAATTCGCCGCCGACATCGTCCGGCACCTCCGTGACGAGCCCGTCCTGGCGGGCCCGCCGGACGCGATGTACCGGCTTTCCAAATTTGCCCGCAGGCACAAGGGCCCGATCTTCGCGGCCACAGCCGTGATGCTTTCGTTGGTGGCCGGATTGGTGGTCAGCAGTCTCCTCTACTTGCGATCCGAACGGCAACGCACCGAGGCGCTCCGGATGGAATACGCCGCCAATATAGCCGCTGCCGGTCTGGCGCTCAAACTGGTGGACATATCTACCGTTCAGAATCGGCTGATGCGGTGCGATCCGGGGATGCGCGGATTTGAATGGTGGCTTCTGTGGGGCCGCAGTGACTCGAGCCTCGCCACCCTTTATACGGACAGTCTCTTCGCTGACGTGACCTATCCCCGGTCAGGCATGGCGTTCTCTGACGACCGGCGGCGGATCTACTGGGGCTTTGGGAGCGCAGTTCACGCCTGGGACGCGTCCACATACGCACCGATTCAGGTGTATGGCGGCTTTGGGTCGCTCGTTGCAATCAGCCGGGATGGCAGCCAAGTCCTCGCGTCCACCCCAGGCCTTCTAAGCCTTGTCGATTTGACCTCAGGAACGGTTCGTGCCAAGTTCGAATTCCCGGAGGACGACCGGCTGGAAGGGGCAGCGCTGAGCCCTTCCGGGGGGCGAATCGCGGCCGGTACTTTCCATGGCAGGCTCCGTGTCTGGGATTCGGTATCCGCTCGTAATCTTCTGGACGTCAAACTTGCTTCCAATCCGGCAGACCCGTTTTCCACATCGCTTCCCGTCATCGCATTCCAGCAAACCGGCTTGCGCGTCGCCGCCTTGTCCTTCGCCGGCACTTTGAGCGTTTGGGACACCGGAACGGGGCGGCTTCTCATGCGGAGTGAGATTCCCGAGACAGGCGGCAGCCTGGGTCGCTTGGATTTCAGCGCCGATGGGAACCGCATTGCGGTAATCAGTGGGCCGGGCGCGCGCGTGCTGGACGTGAATTCCGGAAAGGTTCTCCTGAATCTGCCTGCGCACGCCGGCATTATCGCAGCACTGAAGTTCAGTCCTGATGGAACACTCATCGCTTCCACTGCCGTCGACGATGGCGCCGTGCGGCTTTGGAACTCCTCTTCCGGTGAACAGGTCGCGAGTCTCCTGGGCGGCCACGTGGGCGGCTTGACAGGGAGTCTGGCGTTCAGCCCCGACGGCCGCCAACTCTGGGCCGGATTCCACAACGGCGAGGCCCGTGTCTGGGACGTTCCTACGTTGGGTGGTGAACTTCTGCTACACATGCCGCGCACTACCAGTTCCATCGCCTTGAGTCCGGATGGAACCCGAGTGGCTGTCACACGACCCGGCGCCGTGGAAATTTGGGATGCAGCAACCGGCGCGAAGATCAATTCCTGGAAAACGGGTTCGGAACAGCTCTGTTACGGGGATACCTGTTTCACGTCCGCTAATTCGAATTATGACTCCGTCACCTATAGCCCCGACGGCTCTCATATCGCCACCGGTTCGCGGGATGGAAAGGTTGGCATTTGGGATGCGCAATCGGGCGCAGCGGTCCAGGAGTTGCGCGGGCATGCATCGGCAGTGACCGCCATCGCCTTCGATCCCGCCGGAGCCCACCTCGCCTCGGGCGCCTGGGACCAAACCGCCATCGTGTGGGACCTGCGAAGCGGTCAGCCTGTCAACCGTATGCGGCTCGCCGCTTCGGTGGTCTCTCTCTCCTTTACTCCTGGAGGGGACCGGCTCTTGATCGGATGCGGAAACTTCACACATCCTGCTAGCCCGGAGTCACTTGTAACCCTTTGGCAGACGCTCGGCGGTCGATCTCCCATCCGGCAATTCCCGATGCCCCTAAATGTGAGGAGGGCCTGGTTGGCCGCATTAAGCAAGGACGGAAAATTTGCGGCGGCTGCTTCGCCGGCCGGAGTCTCCGTTTGGGACACCGCGAGCGGTAAGTCGATCGGCTCCGGATACACGAGCGAGACGTCCGTGCCGATCGCCATCGCTTTTTCTCCGGATGGGAGCCGCCTTGCCACCGGCGCCATCAACGGCGCCTTGCATCTTTACGACACGTCGGGAAACGAGCTGTTGAATCTCCCCGGTCATGGGAGACCATTGCGAAGCGTGGTATTCAGCCCGAACGGTGATCGACTCTATTCCTCCGGTATGGACGGCGAGGTTCGGGTATGGGGAACAGGATCTGCATACCTGCCCGAGGCAGTAGAGCTGGTAAACTCACTCTGGCGAGAATCCAGTCGTTGGCGAGTCATCAGTAGCCGGATTGAAGCGCGGCGAGGGTTGGACTCCAAACTCCGGGCGGCAGCTCTCGAAATGGCACGGCGGCGGGGCGATGACATCGGGCGGCGGAACAACGACACGCGCGCCATCCTGAGGGATCCGAAGAGAACAGACGAAGAGTACCGAAGAGCGTTGCAATCGGCAACCGAAGCTCTGCAGGCGTATCCATGGAGCCCCGCCCTGCTGAGTACGTTGGGCGCCGCTCAATACCGCACGGGCCGATTTAGCGACGCTCTCGGGAACCTGCTGCGCGCCGAGAGTCTTAGAGCTTATCCAGATGCCAGCAATCTAATACTGATTGCCATGTCCCATTACCGATTGGGCGAAATCGAAAAGGCACGCACGGAACTTGCGGCTGCGGTGCCAATTCGATCTCACAGTGCTGACGTCCAACCTTCGTTCCTGGATGAAGCGGATGCCTTGATTTCTCCGGTCGGTCAAGGTCATTGAAGGCTCGCGACGCAGAGCCGGCGATTCTTGTTGCCCAATCCGATTGCTGGCGCCAAGGGGGAATAGATCCTCCCTGACGGCGTAGCGCTTATTTGGGCCAGCGGGTGAGGTGGTCGGCAATTAGTGCATGCTCTGGGCGTCGGTTTTACTGGTGGCGGTCGGGGTTCCTCGTGGCGACCTCCTTGCGACTGGACCTCGACGTGAGAGCTGGGGCGTGACGGTCGCGGGCCAGCCCGTTTCCGCACGGAGTTTGCCTAGCGATAACACCAGATATCTGGCCCTTTGGGGTGTTGAACCCGCGCGAAGGGAAAGGGGGCAATCGATCTGACCGTCAATGGCAGCAACGGGCGTTTCTCGCCCAGGTGGGCGCCGATAGCACTACGCTACGCGACTACAGAGGAGGAACCCGGAAAGCGCTCGAAAGTCTCCCCGGGGGCGGCCGGTTATTCGCCTCGCGCAGAGATAATCTGAAGCTTGTCGAGGTGCCGGTAGTCCTTGGAATTGTTCGTGACCAGCGGAGCCGCCAGGACGAGCGCCGTGGCTGCGATCCATGCGTCGGCGGCACCAATAGGACGCCCCTTCTGCGTGCTCTCGTTTCGGACGACGGCCCATGTGGAGCACAAGAGGCTATCCGAATGAAGGACAGAGAAATCTGCCAAATATTCCTCCAGCACGGCGCACTTGCGCGGCCCCCAATTCGCATCGAGCGCGCCCTGGCGCATCTCGGCCAGAGTCATGAAGGAAACGATCAATTCGGAACCGCGCACAATGTCCACGTAGCGCGGTGCGAATTCGGGGTGCCACTTGAAAATAAAGCTGGCAACGTCAGTGTCAACGACCAGTCTTGCCGTTGCGATCGGAGGAGAGGTCAATATGGCGCTGCTCATAGATGCGGCGGACGAGCTCTTCAGATTCCTCCTGCGGCCCTGGGTCGATGTGGCTCAACAGACGATCCATGGAGAACACGCCGGTCCGGATCAGGTTGGGCGGGTCCTTCACGGGTTGCAGTGGCAGACGATCCATGTCACTCCCATTCTATCGCGGCTGGCTGATTCTGATTGCGGCGGTCCAAAGGAGGCCGCTGCCAAATGCCGAAATCCCGAAAAAAGAAACGACCGCCGAAGCGGGTCTTGGCCCTTCCGGACCTCGAACAATCGAAAACGGCGGTGCTGAACAGCCTCACGTCGCGGAGCGGTCAGCGGAGCTATGATCACGCCATCACCGATTTCGTAGAGTGGTACTGCTCAGAACCGCGCCTCGCGTTCAATCGCACCGTGGTCCTCCGATACCGGATCTATCTCGAACAGAAACAGTATGCGCCGACAACGATCAATCTGCGCCTAGCCCTACCTTCGCGAGATGGAGCCAATTCGCTCCCGAACAGAGCTGTAAACATTGGACTCGGCGTGATTCTCTCCTAGATGAAAGAACATCGTAGAAACCCCGCCCTTTTGGACTACGAACCGCCTCAGAACGGCCTGATTTCGGTCACTATCCGGGCATGGGTGCTCGCGACCAGCGCCAAATGGCCGCCAAAACCGACCCATTTGGTTTATTGATCAGATCGGCGGAGTACGCAACTTTAGTCCGTTCCAGCAATGGCGGTGAGCTAATTTGGTCGACTTGACCAGTTCTTTCATCTAGTAATCACATGGCTCATGAGTGAGCGAACCAGCCATTTAACGGGCTTCTGAACGTTAGTCGTCCCTGCCGCAGCGCTCGCTCTTGCGAAGGTACCGCTAGCGGCCGTCCGGCGCGTCGCGTATGAAGCTGCGGATTCCGGACTGCTCAGTCCAGAATTGGCAGCCGGAATCCGACGCGTCAAAGGAGTCCGCCGGATTGGAATCCGTGTCGGGAACTGGCTCACCGTTGAGCAGGGCAAGCGGCTGCTGGCAGCCGCCGAGAGCGATTCACTACGCGGCAAAAGGAACTACGCAATCCTCGCCATGCTGATCGGATGCGGACTTCGCCGCGGCGAGTTACTCGCTCTCCGCGTCGATGCGGTCCAATTGCGAGAGGAGCACTGGGTCGTCGCCGACCTCCTGGGCAAGGCTGGACACATTCGCACCATTCCCATTCCAGGTTGGGTCAAGGCGGCAATCGATGCATGGAAAGAGGCCAGCGGCATTATCGAAGGCACGCTTTTTCGATCGATCAACAAGGCCGGTAAAGTCTGGGGCAACGGAATGACTCCGAAGGTCCTGTGGGAGGTCGTCCGCGAGGGCGCCTCGCGTGCAGGGATTGAGAAGCTCGCCCCGCATGATCTTCGGCGCACTTGCGCGAGGCTGTGCCACTTGGCCGGCGGCGAGTTGGATCAGATCCAATTCTTGCTTGGACACGTCTCCATCCAGACCACCGAACGCTACCTCGGATGCAAGCAGAAGCTCCGCGACGCGGTGAACGACCGGATGGGCATCGAGCCGGGACCGAAGAACTGACCACTTGTGGGGGCAGTCCACTCAATCATTGGCGACTGATCTTTACCAATGTGCCTCCCAGCGTGCTCACCGACCTCAGTTTCCGGATCGCCGACCATCCGGCCGGTCCGGCGTGAACGGCGCGTCTGGGCGATAGGCCCCTCGCAGTCCTGGCGGTCTCTGGCGGACCGTCCAGAAATCCGAAGCTGGGCTGCTGGCGACTCGCTGACGATCCTATCAGTTGACGGGCGGCTTCTCGATGTGATCGATCACGAACGTTTCCACCGGCCCTTTTCCCGCGTCGAGCTTCAGACCGAGCTGTTCCGGAAGCGCCGCGAAAATCGAGTTTGCCGGGTCCGATGCCGGGACGCTGCCAGCGGCGTCAACCGCCCGAAGCGGAGCAAAAACGGTTCCCTCTTGAGAAAATTCCACCCGCAAATCGAATCGGCCGGCCATTCCAGTCTTGTTGATGACCGGACGGCCTAACATTCCGAAGAGCATTCTGGAAAAGTCATCGAGCGTCGCGCCCTGGGCTTCTATTGAGGCGGGCGGGCCGCTCCTCATCAGGTCTGCGCAGTATTTTTGTCCCGGTCCGAGCGGGGCTGGCGGAGTCGTGCAGCTTCCTTCAACGAACGTGTGAAGCTTCGCTCCCCCACGCGCGACTCTTAAGAAAAACACCGGGCCCTCGGCCATCTGCTGGTGGATCTTCAAGTGAAAGTATTGTTCCAGGAGCGCTCGCATCATTGGGCCATTCATCGTCCTCACATTCGGACTTCCTTCAGCCTTGGCATCGATCTCGTAAGCGGCGGAGCGCATCCAGGATGGACCTCCGTGAATCGGCGTAAACGGGTCCGATGCATATGCGCCCCGAATCAGGCCCCTGCCATTTACATCGAGCAAAGGAAAGCAACCAGTCCTCAGGTTCCCGGGCGTTGAATTGCCCTGAGGTGCCATGTCGGAGATGGTATACTGCCGAAACTCACACGGTTTGATCGAGACCACTTCGAATTTCGGTACGGCCGCGGGCGTGCTTTGAGCGCGAATCGCCGGCGCGTTCAGGACACCGATCAGAATGGGCGCCGCCAAAGCGCACAGGCCGATCGACATCAGAGCCATCTTTCGCGCGGCGCTTAACTCGTCGGCAATGTCTCCCGCAAGGATGGCGCGGAGGCGCCTCTTCACATCCGCTCCCGTGACTCCTGAAATACACGGCAACGGGGATTCCACATAGAGACGGCAAACCTTCAATATGCCTTGCACGTAGTCCGATGGTTCGCAGCCCATTCGCAGAACTTCCTCGTCACATGCCAGTTCGCGCTCCTCAACCATGCGCGAACCGATCCACCACACCAGTGGATGGAACCAAAAGATGGCCTCCACCATCATGTGAACGCCGGCGAAGAGATTGTCCCGGCGGGCCACGTGGCAAAGCTCGTGCGTGAGAATCGCGCCAAGCTGGCGAGGATTCAGGTGTTCCAGGAAGTTGGCCGGCAGAACGAGAACCGGACGCAGAAAACCGACGACGCCTGGTTCCTCAGCGCCTGGCGCCATCAGAGCCGGTACGGGGATCGGAAGTTCAACGGCCGTGCTGGTTCGCAGTGCTGCTCGAAACGCCAGCCAACTACGGCATCGTGCCAGCATGATTGCCAAAAACCCCAAGGCCCACACGACACCGATCGCGATCGGCGCCCAATCGAGTGGGGTATGCACGGAAACAGTTGGCCTGGGAGCCGGCGAAAACGGTCGGGCAATTTGAGCGAGGATGGCCGGAAAAACGGGAGCCGCAACCGGCGCCGTGTGCTGAGCCGGACGCGGAACCACGCCTCCGAGGCCCACCAGCAACGCAAACGGGATAAGGAATTTCAGCGATGCGGCCAGCCAAACCCAGTAGCGTACCTTTGGCGAATTCCTGCGCAGGAAGAAAGCCAGCAGTCCCGCCAATAGCGCGAAGCAGGATGACTGCCACAGATGATTGATGATCGAAGATGTGGTCATTTCGACCTCCGTGTCCCATCGGCCTTCCGTCGGCGGTCAGCTTCCTCTGCAGCCTTTTCCATCTCTCGTATGTCCTCGAGCGTTAGCTTGCCGGACTCGATGAGCTGCGCCATCATGGGTTGCGGTCGTCCTCCGAAAAAGCTCAAAATCTCGTCGAGCAGCCCAGCCCGCGCGGCGTCCTTTGCAATCAGCGGCTCGAAAATATCGGCGTTTCCGATCTTCCTTACCCGCCGCACGGCGCGTTTGGCTTCCATCCGGTACACCGTGTTCGTGATGGTGGTGTAGGCAGGGCGAGGTTCTGGAAACGTCTCCTGAATTTCGCGCATGGTGGCCCTTCCCTGGGCCCACAGCACTTCCAGAATGCGAATTTCGAGCTTGGCGAGTTTTGGCTTCTTCATCCACCTTGGATCTTACTACTGCATAGTAAAATCGTCAAGAGGAAAAAGCCGGGTGGGACGTCCTCGGTCGGATAACACCAACCGGAAGTTGGGCGAGACCGGTCGACGTGACGCAAAACGCTAGACGATCAGACGTCGTACCGCGCGGGATAGATCCTCGCTAACGGCGTAGTGCTTACCTTCCGGGAGAGCGCGCGGGACGGGTGAGGTGCGACTCCCACTTTAATTAACCCAAAATCGACCTCCACGCCCGGCAGCCCTTCAATCGTCTTCCATTCGGGGCGTTTCCCGGGACCTGCGCGCAAGGAGCGGGACGATAACATAAGACTATGGGCGAGTACGATAGCGAGCTTTCCAAGATTGTGGCCGAATTGAACCGGGCAGCGCCGAGCCAGCAGCGGGTTGCGGTGATGCGCTCGCCGGCATCAACGGCGTCGCTGGATCAATTGCTGGGCCTGGCGGTGAGCCGCGGGGCATCGGACGTGCTGCTGGTGGTGGGCGCATCGCCGGTGTTGCGCGTGCAGGGCTCGCTGACCTCCACGGCTCGCGCGCCGCTGGAAGCCGAAGAGGTCCGCAGCCTGGTGCTGCCCCTGCTGGACGAACCGCAGGTGGACGAACTGCAAAAGCGGAAGAGCGTGGACCTCAGTTTCATGCGCGAAGGGCTGGGCCGCTTCCGCGTGAATATCCATTACCAGCGGGGCACGCTGGCGGCGAGTATCCGGCTGCTGCCTTCGCGCATCCCCTCGCTGGAATCGCTGCATCTGCCGCCCACCCTGGCCAAACTGACGGACGCGCGCCAGGGTCTGGTGCTGGTAACGGGACCCACGGGATGCGGCAAAAGTTCCACGCTGGCGGCGCTGATCGATATCATCAACGGGAAACACTCAGAAGCACGTGGTGACTATCGAAGACCCGGTGGAGTATCAGCACACCAACCGCAAGGCGATTATCGAGCAGATTGAAGTGGGTCGCGATACGCCGGACTTCGCGGGGACGCTGCGGAGCCTGATGCGGCAATCGCCGGACGTGATCCTGGTGGGCGAGATGCGCGACCCCGAGACCATGGCAACGGCGCTGACCGCGGCCGAAACGGGCCACCTGGTGCTCTCGACGCTGCATACCAACGACGCCATCCAGGCCACGGCGCGCATTCTGGATGCGTTCCCGGCGGGGAACCAGGGGCAGATGCGGCAGCAACTATCGCTGGCTCTGCTGGCGGTGATTGCGCAACAACTGGTGCCTGGACTGGACGGCACTTCGCGCTGGCCGGCGACGGAGATCATGATCGCCACCGATTCGGTGCGGGCGCTGGTCCGCAAGGGCGACGATCACCAACTCCGTTCGCAGATTTCGGTGGGCCGGAGCGATGGCATGATGACCATGGAGCAGTCGCTGACCGATCTGGTGCGCACCAATAAGATTTCGCGCGATGCCGCTTACGCGCACGGCTTCCGGACCGACGATCTGGCAAGATATTTGGGATGAGGCTGATTGGGCTGCTCTCGATCGCGCTTTGGGTGGCGTCCGCCCAAAGACCGCGGGCGTTGGATATCGGGCTTGTGGTGGGCTCGCTGCGGCCCGGTCCCCTGGATGCCATTACCGATGTGGCCGGAGTGCGCGTGGGTCACACCACCGTCATTCGCGGCGATAATGTCCGCACCGGCGTCACCATCGTGCTGCCTCATGCGGGCAATCTGTTTCTCGAGAAGGTTGCCGGCGCCGTTTACGTGGGCAACGCCTTCGGCAAACTGGCGGGATCGACCCAGGTGGAAGAACTGGGCGAAATTGAAACTCCCATCGCGCTCACCTCGACTCTGAACGTGCCGCGGGTGGCCGATGCGCTGCTGGATTACATGCTGGCGCTGCCCGGCAATGAGCGCGTGCTCTCCATCAACCCGCTGGTGGGCGAGACCAACGATGGCTACCTGAACGATATCCGCGGGCGGCATGTGGGCACGGTGGAGGTGCGGCAGGCGATCGAGGGCGCGCATGCGGGCGCGGTGGAAGAAGGCGCGGTGGGCGCCGGCGCGGGAACGGTGGCGTTCGGCTTCAAGGGCGGAATCGGCACGGCGTCGCGGCAGGCGGGCGGCTATACCGTAGGCGTGCTGGTGCAGTCCAACTTCGGCGGCACGCTGCGCATGAACGGCGCGCCGGTGGGGCGGGAACTGCGGGAAAGCGGTCCGAATTCGGGCCGGGGCTCGATCATCATGGTGGTGGCGACCGACGCTCCGGTGGATGCGCGCAACCTGCGGCGCATGGCGGCGCGCACCATGTTCGGCCTGGCACGCACCGGCGCCAACGGCTCCAATGGCAGCGGGGATTACGGCATCGCGTTTTCCACGGCGCGCAACGCTGGCAAGCTGGTGGCCAACGACGACATGTCGCCGCTTTTCCTGGCGGTGATCGATGCCACCGAAGAGGCCATTTATAATTCCCTGCTGCGGGCAGTCACCGTGACCGGCAACGGCCACACAGTGCAGGCGCTGCCTATCGACCGGACGCTGGAGATTCTGAAACGGCACGGAGCCGTGAAGTGAGCGAGTCCTACCCTGGGCGGCTAACCAGATACACCGCAACCTCGGCGAACAGATTGGGCAAAAGGGTGACCTTGCGGTGGCCGGAGAGGAAATAGCGGCGCTCTACCACCAGGTGTTCCTGCGCGGCCAGGTCTTCGAAATCATGAACGGTGAGGAAGTGGATATTGGGCGAATCGTACCACTCGTAGGGAAACAGCCTGGTGCGCGGGGCGCGGCCGCTTACAAGCATGGAAGTGCGTACGCGCCAGTGCCCGAAATTCGGAAAGGCCACGATGGCGCGCCGTCCCACGCGCAGCATCTCGCGCAGCACGCGGCGCGGCTGGCGAGTCTCCTGCAGGGTCTGGCTGAGGATCACGTAGTCGAACGTTCCTTCGGGATAGTCGGCCAGACCCTCATCGATGTCGCATTGGAAGACGGAGACGCCTCGGGCAATGGCGCGCTGCACTTTGGGCCCGGAAATTTCGACGCCGCGCGCATCCACGCCCTTGTTTTCGGCCAGCCACTGGAGCAATTCGCCTTCGCCGCAGCCCAGGTCCAGCACCTTGGCGCCGGGGTCGACAATTTCGCCGATGATGGCATAGTCGCTGCGGCCCAGGAGTTCGAAAACGAAGGCGTGGCGTTTAGTCAATTGGGCGGTCATTGTGCTTTCTCGAAAGTGCTGGCCAGGAAACCGCGCACCAGGTCCGTCTGCTCGGCCACGTCCACCAGGAATGAATCATGGCCATAGTTGGACTGCAGTTCGACGTACGCCACATCGCGATTGCGGGATCGCAGCGCGCGCACCATTTCCTGCGATTGATAGCTGGGGTATAGCCAATCGGAACTGAAGCTGATGACCAGAAAGCGCGCGCGGGCGCGCTCCAGCGCGGCGGCCATGCTGCCCCGGCCGGTGGCCAGGTCGAAATAATCCATGGCCTTGGTGATGTACAGGTAGGAGTTGGCGTCGAAGCGGGTGACGAACTGGCTGCCGCGATACCGCAGGTAGCTTTCCACTTCGAAATCCACGTCGAAGCCGAAGCCTAAGTTCTCTTTGCCGCGCAGGCGGCGGCCGAACTTCTCGCGCATGGAATCGTCGCTCATGTAGGTGATGTGGCCCACCATGCGAGCCACCGCGAGACCGCGCGCCGGAGGAGTCTTACCGTAGTAGTTGCCTTGGTTCCAATCAGGATCGGCCATGATGGCCTGCCGCCCCACTTCATTGAAGGCAATCTGCTGCGCGCTGTGGCGCGTGGTGGTGGCGATAGGGATGGCGGAGACCACGGATTCCGGAAACGCCACCGCCCATTCCAGGGCCTGCATCCCGCCCATGGAACCGCCGCTCACCGAAAGCAACCGTGGAATGCCGAGCCAATCGATCAGCATTTTCTGCGCCCGCACCATATCGCCGATGGTGATCACGGGAAACGACATGGCATACGGACATCCGGTAGAGGGGTTGATGGAAGAGGGTCCGGTGGTGCCGCGGCATCCGCCCAGTACATTGGTGCAGATCACGAAGTAGCGGTTGGTGTCGAACGCTTTGCCGGGGCCGATCATGTTGTCCCACCAGCCGGGCTTGCCGGTTTCGTGGCTGATGCCGGCGGCATGGGCGTCGCCAGAGAAGGCGTGCAGCACCAGAATGGCGTTAGTTTTGGCGGCGTTCAACTCGCCATACGTCTCGTAGGCGATTTCGATGGGCCCCAGCGCGGCGCCGCTATCGAGAGAGATGGAATCGAACCCGACAGTATTGGCCTCAACGATCATCCCCGGAGATTTTCATGATAGCAGGTGCCCAAATGGCCCATAATGGAAACTCATGACCGATCCAACCTTGAAGGTCCTGATCTCCGCTGAGAAAATTCAGGCACGGATCCGCGAACTGGGCGAACAGATTTCGGCGGATTATCCGACCGGCAATTTGCACATGGTTTGCATCTTGAAAGGCGGCTGTTTTTTTCTGACGGACCTGGCGCGCGCCATGAAGCGCGATGTTTTCGTGGACTTCATGGGCATCTCCACGTACGGCAAGGGAAAGACCAGTTCCGGTGAGGTCAAGGTGACCAAGGATCTGGACATTTCGCTGGAAGACGCCAACGTGCTGATCGTGGAAGATATTGTAGACAGCGGCGTGACGCTCAATTACCTGATGCACCTGCTGGAGCAGCGGCGGCCGAAATCCATCCGCATTGCGGCACTGCTGGACAAACCCGAGCGGCGCCTGCGGCCGGTCCATGCGAGCTATGTGGGCTTTCAGATTCCCGACCGGTTCGTGGTGGGCTATGGACTGGACTACGCCGAAAAGTATCGCAACCTGGACGACATCTGCGTGCTCGACGAGGATCCGGCGGAACGAACGCCTCCGGCAGCGCCTAGCTCTGAGTAGTCATTCGGAATTCAGCACGAAAAGCTAGACTCAAACCATGGCGGGCACAGTTCGCTGCGTTGCAAGCCTGCTGACGGTATCCGGTTCCTGGCGCAAACGCCTGCGCCTCCGGATTTCGTTGGCGCTTCGACGTCAACCTGTTGCAGGTGGATGCGGTTGTCACCGATTCCGGGGGCAGCCACATTTCCGGCCTCAAAGCTTATGACTTTGAGGTGCAGCAGGACGGCAGGTCGCAGAAGCTCACCCACTTCTCGTCCGCTGCCGGTGAAGGGCGAGTTGTCTCCGCTCAGCCTAGACTGCCGGGTCCGCGCATCCCCGTGCCGGCGCCCGGCAGAGCTGAAGTTCGCTACACGATGGTAACCGGCGGTAATCCTCCGACGCCTCAGCAGAAGCGGGCCATTACCTGTTGAGAGTCACGGCAGGTCCCGCCGCCCAGTGGATCGATTTCGACATCAAGCTCTAGTTTCGACGCTGGTCCTGCTGGCCGCGGCGGCGCAAACGCCGGACCCCGCCGTGGTGCTTCGCTTCGATGTGGACCTGGTACAGGTGGATGCCGTGGTCACCGACGCGCGCGGCCGCCACGTGCCCGATCTTTCGCAAGACGATTTCCAGGTTTTGCAGGACGGCAAGCCGCAGAAGATCACGCATTTCACTTACGTGCCAGGGGAGTGGCCCGGCGGCCGGCCGCCCGCTCCCTCTTCGGCGCGCCAGCCCACCCGCGCGGACGTGCGCCGGGCCGTGGCGATCGTGATCGATGAATATGAATTGAAGATCACGGACTTCCTGCACTTGCAGGAAGCGCTCAGCCGTTATGTGGAGCAGGCGCTTCAGCCGGGGGACCTGGTGGCGCTCATCCGCACCTCCGGGGGCTCCGGAGCGCTGCAACAGTTCACCGGCGATCGCGACCTGCTGCGCCAGGCGGTCCGCCGGATGACGTGGAAGCCCGCGCTGCCGCTGGCCGACCGGCTGCTCAAGCCGGTGCTGATTGGCGCCGCGCAGGCCATGGCGGGGTATCCGGGGCGCAAGTCGATTGTGGTGATCGGTCCGGGGCGCGTGATCGACGCCGGCCTGGTATCCGGCGAGTTGCTGCAGGATCTCCACGAGATTTCCGATGCAGCCAACCGGGCCTCGGTGGCGATCGACACTATCGACATTCGCGGGCTGGCGGTGCTCCTGCCGGGGGTTGCGGACGATTTGGGCGGGCGGGGCGGAGGCGGACGTGGCCGGGGCGGAGCGCAACTGGGTCGCGCGATGCGTACGTACCGGGAAAGCCAGACGTACCTGGAATTGCTTTCGGAATCGACGGGCGGTTTGTTCCAGCGCGATAACAACGATATGAGCGGGCAAATCCAAGCTGCCGTGGAGGATGCCGGCGGCTACTATCTGCTGGCCTGGAATCCCGGGACCGGCGCGTTCAAAAGCAAGGCGGACGCCGATCCGCCGTATCACAACCTGGAAGTCAAAGTGATGCGCAAGGAGCTCACCGTGCGTTCGCGCCAGGGCTTTTTCGCGGTGCCGGGAACGGGCCGGCCGGAACGCGTCCTCACCGCCGCCGAACAGGCGCGCGAGGCCCTGTTTTCACCCTTTCGCAGCGGCGGGCTGGACGTGCAACTCACGCCCTCGGTGGTCTACGACTCCTCCGGAGGCGCGAGCGTGGAATCGCTGCTGCGCATTCGGCCCAAAGGAGTGGACTTCCACGAAGAGGCGGATGGCTGCCGCACGGCAAACCTGGAATTGCTGAGCGCGGCGGTTTCGCTGGATGCCGGGCCCGAGGGCAAAGAGAAGATTGCCGGCGATCGCGTATCGATTACGGTATGCGGCGATACAGCGCGCGACGTGATGCGCGACGGCCTGGTCGCGGCGATGCGCAACGCGGTGACGCCGGGCCATTACCAGGTGCGCGCGGCGGTGCGCAACAACACTCCCGAGGCCCGCGCCATCGGATCGGCGGCGCAGACGATCGAGGTGCCGGATCTTCGCAAAGAAGAGCTCGTCATCAACGGCGTGACGCTGTGGACTGGCAGCGGCGGTCCGCCGCAATTCATCGCGGGGACATCGTATCGAATGGTGGAGACGGGCGATCCGGCCGTCCGCCAATTCCACCCCAATGACGCCATGAACTTCACGTTCCGGGTGCTGCGCGACCCCGCCAGGTCCTCGACGCCCATGCAGGCACAGGTGAAGCTGCTGCGCGGGGGCAAGGAAGTGTACGCCAGCCCGGCGCGTCCGGTGAAGCCTGGCGAGGCCATCAACGGGAGTTACCAGTTGGACGCCGCGGCTACTCCCGGCCAGTATCTGTTTGGAGTGGTGGCTACCGCGGGCGGCAAGGAATTCACGCACTGGCTGGACTTTGAAGTGCGTTAAGGGGGCCGAGTCCTTGTGTACAAGTTGAAAAATGCGTGTGTCCCCTTTTTGTAATACAATGGCTCACCAAGCGAGGAGGGGACTCCATGGAGACAACGCGACGTGTATTTCTGGGCGCGGTGAGTGCCGCGGGCGCGATGGCGGCTACGCCGCGGCCGGCGCGGCCCGAAGGCGGTTCGCTGCCCAAACAGCGGCTCTACATCGCAGCCGTCACACCCTGCGATAAACAGCTCCGGTTCGACGATGGCATCTATAAAGAAATGATGCCGTGGTTCAAACAGAAGGGCGCCGACGGAGTGGTCGTATTGGGCACCACCGGCGAATATCCTTCCTTCTCCGTTGCCGAGCGCAAGAAAGTGGCCGAAACGGCCCTCAAGCATCGCAGCGGATTGAGCGTCATCGTGCAGGTGGGGACCACTAATTTTCCGGAAACGCTGGACCTGCTGGCGCATGCCACCGCCAACGGCGCGGACGGTGTGCTGTGCATTCCGCCGTTCTATTACAAAAAGCCGCCGCTGGAAGGGCTGGTCCGGTATTTCTCGATGATTCTGGAGGCCTCCAAGATTCCGGTGCACCTGTATCACATCCCCGGCACCAGCGCCGTCCCCATCAGCAATGAACTGCTCCACGCGCTGGAGAAGTATCCCAACCTGGCCGGCATTAAGGATTCCAACGGCGATGCCGCCGAGTATCAGAGCTACGTCAAAGAATTCCCCAAGCTCAACATGATGACCGGCACCGGCAACAATCTCCTGGCCGCGCTCCGAAGCGGCATGGGGGCCATCCTGGCAGAGAACATTTTTCCCGAATACGCCGCCGCGGTGTTCGCCGCCGCGCGGCAGGGCAAGGATCTCGAGGAGCCGTACAGTAAGTACCGGGAAATGAGCAGCGCCATGCGGCCGGGCGGCATCGGCTCGTACGGTCCCATGAAATATGCGCTGAGCGTACGCATGGGCACGCGCCAGACGTATCAGCGTCCGCCGCATCTGGATGTCACCGAACAGCAGAAGGCGTTCATCAAGAGCAAGCTGACGGAACTGAAACTGGCGGCATAACGGAATGGGGCGACTAAAATCGGTTGTATCCGTGGCAACCCTGGCGGTCTGCGTGGCCGCCGGCGCGGGCAAAGACGGCGAGTGGAGTTCCTACGCCGCCGACCTGGCGGGCACGCGGTACCGGCCGCTGGACCAGATCAATGCTGCTAATTTTTCCAAGCTGGAAGTGGCCTGGCGGTTCAAGACCGACAGCCTGGGAAACCGGCCCGAATATAAGCTGGAAGGCACTCCGCTGATGGTGCACGGCGTGGTGTATGCCACCGCCGGATCGCGGCGGGCCGCCATCGCTCTGGATGCCGCTACCGGCGAACTGCTCTGGGTACACGGCGAGCACGAAGGCGCGCGCGGCGCGGCGTCTCCCCGGCAGCTTTCCGGCCGCGGCCTGGCGTATTGGACGGACGGCAAAGAGGAACGCATCCTTTATGTAACGCCCGGCTACCGGCTGATCGCACTCGATGCCAGGACGGGCGCGATCATCCCCGGCTTCGGCGAAAAGGGCGCGGTGGATCTGAAGCTCAACGACGATCAGACCATCCAGCCGGACCTCACCACCGGCGAGATCGGGCTGCAGTCCGCGCCCGTTGTGGCCGGCAATACCGTCATCATCGGCGCCGCGTTTCGCGAGGGAATGACGCCGCGGAGCATGCGCAATAACAAGGGCTACGTCCGCGGCTTCGACGTGCGCACCGGCAAGCGGCTGTGGATCTTCCATACGATCCCGGTGAAGGGCGAACCGGGCTACGAAACGTGGCTGGATGGGTCGGCGGAGTATACCGGCAATACGGGGGTCTGGAGCCAGATCACCGTCGATGAGCAGCAGGGCCTGGTGTACCTGCCCGTGGAAACGCCCACCGGCGATTATTACGGCGGCCATCGTCCGGGCAACGATCTGTATGGCGAGAGCCTGGTCTGCGTGGATCTGAAAACGGGCCAGCACAAATGGCATTTCCAATTGGTCCATCACCCTTTGTGGGATATGGACATTTCGTCGGCGCCCATCCTGGCGGATATCAACGTGAACGGGCGCGCGATTAAGGCCGTTGCGCAGCCTACCAAGCAGGGCTTCCTGTACGTCTTCGATCGCGTCACCGGCAAGCCGGTCTGGCCCATCGAAGAGCGTCCGGTGGAAAAGGGCAGCGTGCCCGGCGAATGGTATTCGGCCACGCAGCCGTTCCCCACGCGTCCGGCGCCTTACAGCCGCAACGGCATTTCCGTTGACGATCTGATCGATTTCACCCCGGCCCTGCACGATCAGGCCCTCACGGTGGTGGCGAAATATAAGATTGGTCCGGTCTTCACGCCGCCGGTGGAAAGCCACGCCGGCGGACCGCTCGCCACTCTCACACTGGGGACCGCCAGCGGCGGCACTAACTGGCCCGGCGCGTCCTACGACCCGGAGACGCACACGGTGTATGCGTACGCGTGCAACGCCTGCGCCACGCCGATCGGCCTGGTGCCATCGCCGAAAGAACTTTCCGACATGCGTTACATCGCCGGCACAGCCGGACAGCAAGTGACCTTCCGCGCGGGCCCCGGTGAAAATGCCGGCGCCGATTCTCCTCTGCCTGCGCGCCGCGCTGCCGGCGGGGGCGGGCGTGGGGGCGGGGGCGGGCTTAGCGTGCAAGGGTTGCCTCTGATCAAGCCGCCTTATAGCACCATTTCCGCCATCAATCTGGATCGCGGCGAGATTGTGTGGCAGGCGCCCCACGGCGATACGCCCGACGTGGTGCGGAACAGCCCCGCGCTCAAAGGCATCACCATTCCGCGCACCGGCCAGAGCGGCTATAACATCGGAACCCTGGTCACCAAGACCCTGGTGATCGCGGGCGACGGCCAGATCACCACCACGCCGGAACACCCTCGCGGGGCCATGCTGCGGGCTTACGATAAGGCGACCGGTAAGGAAGTGGGCGGCGTTCTGATGCCCGCTCCGCAGAGCGGTTCGCCCATGACGTACATGTGGAACGGCAGGCAATACATCATCGTCGCCATCAGTGGCGGTGCCTACTCCGGTGAATATGTGGCGTATACGCTGCCGAATGAATAAAGCGGTCTTGCTGGCGGCAGTGGCGATTGCCGGCTTCTGCCAGGCGCAGTCTTCGGTGTGGGACGGCGTCTATACAGAAGAGCAATCCAAGCGCGGCCAGACCCTCTACGGCAAGGAGTGTGCCGCTTGTCACGGCGCCGAACTGAGCGGCGGCGAAGAAGCCCCGCCCCTTTCCGGAGGAGCGTTCATGGCGAACTGGAGCGGTCTGACCCTGGGCGAGCTGTTTGAACGGATCCGCGTATCCATGCCGGAGGGCCGCCCCGGCAGCCTGAGCCGCCAGCAAAACGCCGATATTCTGGCCTATATTCTGAATTTCAACCAATTTCCCGCCGGTAAAACGGAATTACAGAAAGATACGGAGCTGCTCAAACAGATCCGTTTTGAGGCCCAAAAACCCGGTGAATAAATCTTATTTATCGGCACATAACTTCTATTAATTCGACACCGGGGTACGGAGATGATAGTTTGGCAGAAAGTTCAGCTCGCGTCCATGCTGCCGCGAACAGTGCTCCTTGTCGCGAGCAATCGTGCCGCGCGCACATCATCTTCGGCTCACGAGAGGGAATAACATGAACGTTCTTACAGACGAGCAAAGACAGGATGTAACGAAACGCGGCTTTTCCCGCCGCAACTTCGGACGCATTGCAGCGATGATGGGCGCGGGCGCGGCTGCCCTGCCTTTCTACAACGAGCCGGCACTGGCCCAGCTTTCCAAAGTGAATGCTCCGCCGGATGCCGTTATGATCAACGCCAACGAAAACCCGCTGGGCCCCTGCCCGGAGGCTCGTGAGGCGGTGCACAACATGATCCAGTACGGCGGCCGGTATCGCTACAGCGAGGCCGATAAGGTTGTAAAGCTCCTGGAGGAGCAGGAAGGGCTGAAGCCCGGATATGTCCGTGTCCACCCCGGCTCCAGCGGTCCGCTGCATCAGGCGGTGCTGGCGTTCACTTCGCCCAGCCAGGCCGTTTGTCGTGGCCGACCCCGGCTACGAAGCCGGAACCCGCGCGGCCAAGTTCATCGGCGCGAAGGTCATCAACGTGCCGCTCACCAAGAGCTATACCCACGACGTAAAGGCGATGGCGGCTGCCAGCCCGGACGCCGGCCTGATTTACATCTGCAACCCCAACAACCCGACCGGCACGCTCACGCCGCAATCCGAGATCGAGTGGCTCATCGCCAACAAGCCGAAGGGCACGATCGTGATGATCGACGAAGCCTACACGCATCTCACCGAGGCGCCGTTCAATTCTCACCTGGTGGCTGCCGATAAGGATGTGGTGATCCTGCGGACGTTCTCGAAGATTTACGGCATGGCCGGTCTGCGCGCGGGCGCGGCGTTCGCGCGTCCCGACCTGCAGGACAGGATCAGCGGCTTCAGCAGCACCATGATGCCCATCACCGGCATGGCCGCCGCCAGCGCCAGCCTGGAAGTGAAGAACCTGGTGCCCGAGCGCCGGAAGATCATCGCCGGCGTGCGCAACGACACTTTCACATTCCTGGATAAGCACAACTTCAAATTCGTCCCATCGGTCTCGAACTGCTTCATGGTGGACGTGAAACGTCCCGGCAACGAGATTGTCACCGCCATGCGCACCGAGAAGGTGTATGTCGGGCGTGTTTGGCAGAGCTGGCCGAACCACGTTCGGGTGACCGTAGGGACCGCTGAGGAGATGAAGAAGTTCCAGGCCGCCTTCCTCAAGGTGATGGCTTGAACCTTCGGGCATTCCTGTTAACAGGAACTCCGCCCGGCGCAAAATACGGTCCCACTCAACTACTCGGAGATTGTGCGGGTGGCGCGATTGCCGCACTGATCGCGTTGCCCTATGGTTTGGCATTGGCGTCGATGATGGGACTGCCGCCGGTGTTGGGGATCTTCACTTCGATCCTGACTGCCCCGGTAATTGCCCTGTTGGGGCGCAATCCGGTGCTGATCGGGGGCACCGCCAGCGCGACGGTTCCGTTCATCGCCGCCGCCGTGCGCAGCCAGGGCATCGGGGGCGCGGCCAAAGTCTCCATTGTCGCTTCGGTGATTATGATGGGCTTTTGCGTGATGCGCCTGGGCCGCCACATCACGCGAGTGCCCCACGCGGTGGTCTCGGGCTTTTCCTGCGGGATTGGCGGCATGATGCTGATCTCGCAGCTCGACATCATGTTCGGGATCGCCTTGCCGACGTCTCGCGCCGCCGCCACGGCCATGGGCCAACTGGTCGCATTTATGGATCACGTTTCGGCCATGCACGTGTTTCCGCTCATCCTGGGAGTCACGGTCATCGTGGCGGCCACTGCCGCCGCCCGCGTTTCGCCGCGGCTGCCCGCGCCTCTCATCGGTGTGGGCTTGGCAATCCTGATTGCCCGCCTTGTGGGCATGCATGAGAAAGAGGTAGGACTTCTACCTGCGGCGCTCCCGCCGTTTGTCGAATTCTCGTGGAAAGCCACAGATTTTTTTACGGTCCTGCCATCGGCATTCGGCCTGGCCTTCGTCTCGAGCGTGAATATTCTGATTACTTCGCGCGTGGTGGAGCACTTCCGCGGCCGCCATCAGCGCATGAAAGCGTCTGACGCCGATTCCGAACTCGGCGCCTATGGCATTGCCAACATCTTCGCAGGAATGTTCGGCGCACCGCTCAGCGTGGGGATTCCGGCACGCAGTCTGGCCGTGGTCCGCTGCGGCGGCACGTCGCGGCTTTCCAACCTGCTGCACGCCGTATTTCTGGTGCTGATCCTGGCGGTGGGCGCAGGCTTCGTGGCGCACATCCCGATTCCCGCTATCGCTGGAGTGACTGCCTGGATGGGGTTGTGCCTGCTGGATTGGAGCGCCTGGCGACGCCTGCCGAAAATGAGCCGCGTGGATGCCGCCGCGTTCCTCGCCACCGCCCTGGCGGTGCTTTGCGTCAATGCGGTGCTTGCCGTCGCGATCGGTTGCTCGCTCTATGCCGGGCGGTGGGTGCTGTTGCGCATTGCACCGGAACTCCGCGGCAACCCGGCCCGTTCGGAAGCGTAGCCGGCGCGGCTGACAGACGACAAAGAGCGGCTGACAGACGACAA
Source organism: uncultured Solibacteraceae bacterium (assembly GCA_963835555.1). Taxonomy (GTDB): domain Bacteria; phylum Acidobacteriota; class Terriglobia; order Bryobacterales; family Bryobacteraceae; genus Sulfopaludibacter. Next base: position 373,240 of record CAWIGC010000008.1, read on the forward strand.
AGACCGATCGTCTGTCCCACTGTTATCATTGGGCAACGATGAGTTTCCTCCGGTCCCTGTTGATCTCCACTCCTTTGATTGTGCTGTCCACCGTGGCGATGGGCACGCTTTCGATTGTGACCTCATTTTTCGACCGGGAAGGCAACACGCTGCATCGCCTGGCGCGAATCTGGGGCAAATTGCTGCTGGCCGCAAGCTTCATCCGGGTGCGGTCGGAAGGACTGGAGAGACTCGATCCGACGGGCACTTACGTTTTCGTGTCCAATCACGCCAGCTACATGGATATTCCGGCGATTCTTTCGCAACTGCCGCACCAGTTTCGTTTTTTCGCCAAGAAAGGGCTGTATAAAATTCCGTTTCTGGGCACTCACCTCATGCGTGCGGGCCATTTGCCGGTGGACCGGGACAGCCCCCGCGCCCGGCTGAAAGCCATGACCGAAGCATCGCGCCGGATCGCCGAACGCGGCACGTGCATGCTGCTGTTTCCCGAAGGAGGGCGTGCGCCGCATGGACTGCGCGAGTTCACCGAAGGCGCGGCTTATCTCGCCATCAAGGCGGGCGTTCCCATTGTGCCGATGGCCCTGATCGGCATGCGCGAGAAGTTGCCGATGGGTTCCATTCACATCCGCACCGGACGGGTGACTCTGCGCATCGGCGCTCCCATTTCGACGAAAGGCATGACGCTGGCGGATCGCGTGGCGCTCACCAGGCGTCTCTACGACGAGATCGCAGGAATGCTGATCGCTTAAGGTGAAATCCCCGCAGGCAATACTTACAGAAGTTCCCCTTTCTTCCGTTTCTTAACGTTTCTTAACATACTCTCCGTATCCTCGCGTCCTGTTGTGACGCCTTTCTCAATAGCACGGGTGATTTTAATAATTTAAGAGCGAATAATGTCGAAATTCCGATTGGTAACAGTCCTGTTTGCCGCGCTGCTGGTTAGCGCCGCTGCTGCGCAACAAACCACCGGCACCATCAAGGGCGTGCTGGCTGACGATTCGGGCGCGGTTATTCCCGCTGCCACGGTCACGCTTACCGGCCAGGGTGCGGCTAAGACCATTCAGTCGCAAGGCGATGGCAGTTATAGCTTCTCCGGCGTGCTGCCGGGCGATTATACGGTGGCGGTGACCCTGGCTGGCTTTGCTCCGTTCACCAAGGCGATCACAGTGACCGCGGGAGGCACCGTGCAGGTGCCGGTGCAACTGGTGGTGCGCGCCGAAAGGCAGGAGGTTACGGTACAGGGCGAGGCCACCTCGACGGTCAGCGTGGAACCCGACAACAACGCCACCGCGCTGGTTCTCCGCGGTACCGATCTGCAGGCGCTTCCGGACGATCCCGACGATCTTTCCGACGCGTTGCAGGCACTGGCCGGTCCGGGCGCCGGTCCCAACGGCGGTCAGATTTATATCGATGGATTCAGCGGCGGTCAACTTCCGCCCAAGGAATCGATTCGCGAAATTCGCATCAATCAGAACCCTTTCTCGGCGGAGTACGACCGGCTGGGCTTCGGCAGAATCGAGATTCTGACTAAGCCGGGAACCGACAAACTGCGCGGCGCAATCAACCTGATGGACAGCGACGGCGTCTTCAATTCGCGCAACCCGTTTTCGAATATCAAGCCGGATTATTCCTCGCGCATGTGGAGCGCCAACCTGGGCGGTTCGGCCGGCAAGAAGGCCTCCTTTTTCATGGATTTCAACCGCCGCGACGTGAAGGACAATTCCGTCATTGTGGCGCAATATTTCGATCCCCAGACGCTCACCCAATCTGCCATTAATACCTCGGTTCTGGCCCCTTCCACGTTTACAATTCTGGCTCCCCGCGTGGACTACGCCATCAGCCCCAGCAATACCCTTACGGTGCGTGTGGAAGAGCGCATGAATTCGCGGGAGAACGCCGGACCGGGCGGTATCAGGCTGCCTGCACCCTATTCCAACCTGGGATACAACACCACCGGAGACGGGCAGAACGTAATGGTGACGGAGAGTTCCATACTCTCACCGAAGGCCGTGAATGAGACTCGCTTTCAGTTGTTCCGCAATTACACGGCATCTCCCGGCGACCTGCTGCCGCAGATCAACGTGGCCGGAGCGTTCGTCACCGGCGGCAATGGCCTGGGTGACACGCACAGCCTCAGCAAGCACATGGAACTGCAGAACAATACTTCGCTGTCGCAGGGCGCCCACACCATTCGCTTCGGCATCCGCGTGCGGCGCGATAGCGACCAGAGCAATCAGCCCGGTGGATTTGCCGGCTCCTTCACGTTCCTGGGCGGCGTCGAGCCGGTGCTGGATGCGGCCAACCAGATCGTAACGGATGCGAGCGGCAATCCGGTCACGGTGAACCTTACGTCGTTGCAGCAGTATGAGCGCAGCGTGTACCTCTCGCAGGCCGGAATGACCGCGGCGCAGATTCAGGCGCTGGGCGGGGGACCTTCGCGTTTCTCGATCGAGGCAGGGCAGTCCTACATCAGCATGCGCCGTTGGGATTTTGGCCCGTTCATTCAGGACGACTGGCGCGTGCGGCCGAACCTGACCATCAGCGCCGGGCTGCGGTATGAAGTGCAGAATCTGGTCAGCGACCATCGCGACTGGGCCCCCCGGCTGGGCTTCGCCTGGGCTCCCGGAAGTTCCGCCAATGGCAACCGGCACAAGACGGTAATTCGCGGCGGCCTGGGCCTGTTCTACGACCGCATCAATCTGGGGCTGTTCGAATCCGCGGCGTTGAATAACGGCGTGAACCAGTTGAACTACACGGTGTACAATCCCACGTTCTATCCGAACATCCCGTCGCTTTCGACGCTGAGCGCCGGTCAGAATTCCATCTCCCGGGTGGACCCCAATCTGCGCGCCGACTACGCCATTCAGTCCGCCATCGGCGTGGAGCGCCAACTGCCGCGCAACACCACCGTAGCGATGACCTATTCCTTTAACCGCACGGTGCACATGATGCAAACCATCCCCGTGAATACGCCGCTGGCCGGGACATTCAATCCGGCGCTGCCATTGAGCGCTGCCAACGGGGTGTTCCCGTACGGGTATTCGGCCGGCAATATTTTCCAGACCGAATCGGGCGGTTACATGCGGCAGCACATGCTGATGCTCAATTTCAATACGCGGTTCAGCAGCAAGGTCTCTTTGTTCGGCAACTACTCGCTGGGGTATGCCAAGGATATTCCGGGCTCGCCGACGAACCCTTACAATTTCTCGCAGGACTGGGGCCGGTCGAATTTCGACCGGCGGCACAACTTCCAGTTGATTGGCAACGTGCTGGCGCCCGCGGGAATTCGCGTATCGCCATTCATCACCATGCGCTCGGGGCAGCCGTATGACATCCTCGCCGGCGAAGATCTGTACGGCGATACCATGACCAACGCCCGCGCCGCATTCGTATCCACGGCGACCTGCCCCGGCGTGGTGCGGACAGGCGATTCGGTGTGCTCTCCGTACGGCACTTTCGGTTCCACCTATAACGTGACGAATCCGGGCAACCTGGTGCCTCGCAACTATCTGACCATGCCCGGCCTGATCTCCGTGAATATGCGGATCTCCCGCACGTTTGGGTTCGGCGGTTCGCCGAAGAAAGCCGTGGCGAATTCAGGAATGCCCGGTATGCCGTCCGCGGGGGTCATGGGCCTGTCCGGCGGCGGCGGTGGCGGGCACGGTCCGGGGGGCGGTGGGCACGGTCCGGGCGGCGGCGGTCCCGGAGGCGGAATGGGTGGCATGATGGGCGGCGATTCCACCGAACATCCGTATAACCTGACACTCTCGGCCAATTTCGAGAACGTGCTTAACCATCTGAACCCCGGCGGGTATCAGGGCGTGATCACCAGCCCGTACTTCCTCCAGGCCACCACGGTCAACACCGGATTCGGTGGCGGCGGTCCGGGCGGCGGTGGTTTTGGAGGAGCGGCCAACAATCGCCGCATCCAGCTTGGCCTTCGCTTCACGTTTTAACGGCGTGGGCTTGCAGCCGGACCGGGTTCCATCAACTCCGCCCGGCTGCCATCCGGGTCGTAGAGATTAAGCTGCCATTTGCCGTTGCGGCCGATCTTTGGCTGCGACTTGTCCTGGGGCGCCCCGCGGCCAACCGCTGTCCGGTAGGCCTTCTGGATGTCGGGGACTTCGAGCGCCACGTGTTCCATGGTGCCGAGCTGGCTCCGCGTGGGCGTGCCTTCGTAGATCATCAGCTCGATATAATCGCCGCGCGTGCCGGGTGTGCGCAGGTTGATCCAATCGATCTCGCCGTCCTTGCGTCCCCCGCGCCAGAATTCAGTGAAGCCGAGTTTGTCGCGGTAGTAGGCCAGGGCCGCCTCCAACTTGTCACGGGGCACGGGAATACCGGCGTGCAACAGGTGGATCGAAATCCGCCGCGGATCTTCGAACTTGCCCCGCGCCTTGGCGTGCTCGCTGCCGGGAAGATATTCGGTAAACTCCAGCGGGAAGCCGAACGGATCGGCGATGCGGATGCCGCGCGTCCCGTCGCCGCCCGCCGGCCGCAGCGGCGTAGGCTCCAGACCGCGCGCTGCCAGCGCGGCGTGCAGCTTTTCGATGTCGGTGGTCACGAAGGAGATGTGGGTCAGGCGCTGGTCCACGCCTTCCTTCAGGCCCGGCGAGATTTCGATGTACTGCTCGTCGTTTACCTTTAGATACGCCGTGCCCACCGTTCCGTTGCGGCCCGTGAAGAAGGCCTGCGGATAACCCAGCAGCCCGGTGTAGAAGGCTCGTGCTTTTTCCAGGTCGGACACCCGGAAATTAACGTGGCTAATGCCCGTGAGAGGCAGTTCCTGGGCCTGGCAGGCGAGGCCAAGCACGAACAGACCGACCAAAAGACGCATGACGACCAGTATATGACCGCGGTGCTGGCCAGCACCCTGGCCGCCCCTGGAGTAGCCGTACTGCTCAGCAGGGTCTTCACCGCTGTAGTACGATACGCATAGGAGCGTGTTCTGACCAAGACCGATCTTACGGAAACACCCGACACCGAAATCGCAACGCCAACCTGGCTCCTTGCTGTCCGCGCCGCAGAATCCAAGAAAGCCACCGATATCCGGGTACTGGACCTCACCGGGGTCACTTCGTTCGCGGACTATTTCGTCATCTGTACGGGAGCCAATCAACGGCAGATTCAGGCCATAGCCGACGAAGTTCGGATACAGCTCAAGGAGAACGCCGGCGAGTTGCCCAACAGCGTCGAAGGCTACACTCAGGCCGAATGGGTACTGGCGGATTACGGCGATCTGCTGATTCACATTTTCTCGCCGAAATCGCGTGAATATTATGGATTGGAACGGCTCTGGCGCAGTGCCCGCAACGTTGAGATTCCCGTGGAGTGAAGATCTACCTTTACTTCGTCGGCAAGCCGAAGGATCCCCATACCAATGCCGTCGCGGAAGACTTTCTGGGGCGCGCCGCGCGGTATTGTCCGGCGGAGATGCGCGAAATCCGCCCCGACCGTGCCGATTTGTGGGCCAAACATCCTTCGGCGCGCAAGATCTTTCTCGACCCGGGGGGCAAGCCGATGGACTCGGCCGCCTTCGCCCGCCTCTTCGCGAACGCCGAAATGGAGGGCCGCGACCTGGTCTTTCTGATCGGCGGCCACGACGGTCTGCCGCCCGGCTGGGGGGCGCGCGCGGACCTTCTGCTCTCCCTTTCCGCCATGACTTTTCCGCACGAATTGGCACGAGCTATGCTCACCGAGCAGATTTATCGTGCGTTTGCAACCTTGCGGGGCCATCCCTACCCGCGTTAACGTAGGACGTTGCATGTCTTGGTTCAAGCGGGACAAACCGACCGACGAAAAGCTTCCCAAGCTCGAAGACAGCCAGCGGAAGGTCCGCACCGAAGGGCTGTGGCAGAAGTGTGAGAGCTGCCGCCAGATCATCTGGAAGAAGGATCTGGAAGTCAACTGGAATGTATGCACCAAGTGCGGCCATCACTTCCGCCTGGATGCGGCGGCGCGCGTCAAACTGCTGTTGGACGACGGTGTGTACGAGACGCATGACCACTGCCTCACGTCATCGGACCCCCTGAATTTCGTGGACAGTAAACCGTACAGCGAGCGTTTGAAGGCATTTCAGGCGTCTACCGGCCTCTCCGATGCGGTGATCGCGGCTTCCGGCCGTCTGGACGGACGCGCGGTGCAGGTCTGTGTCATGGATATCCGGTTCATCGGCGGCAGCATGGGCTCGGTGGTGGGCGAGAAGATCGCGCGCGCCATTGAACGGTCTATCGGCGGTCATATGCCCCTGCTCATCGTGTCCGCATCGGGCGGCGCGCGCATGCAGGAGGGCGCTGTCAGCCTGATGCAGATGGCCAAAATCTCGGCCGCCCTGATGCGCCTGGACGAAGCCCACCTACCTTATATCAGCGTTCTGACCGACCCCACTACCGGGGGCGTCACCGCCAGTTACGCCATGCTGGGCGATCTGAACATTGCCGAGCCGGGCGCGCTTATCGGATTCGCCGGGCCGCGCGTCATCGAGCAGACCATTCGTCAGAAGCTCCCCGAGGGCTTCCAGCGCAGCGAATTTCTACTGAAGCACGGGATGCTGGATGCCATCGTGCCGCGGCTGGAAATGAAGCAGTATATTTCGCGGGCGTTGAAGTTCTTCATGGCGTGAACTATCCCGATTCGGTTCATTTTCTCTACGCGCTGGGCAATGAAATCAAGACGGCGAAGTTCGGCCTGGAGCGCATTCAAGCCGTTCTCGACGCGCTTGGGCGGCCGCAGGACGGTTGCCGTTTTATTCACGTGGCCGGCACCAACGGGAAGGGTTCGGTGTGCGCCATGGTGGAATCCGGCCTTCGCGCCCACGGCGTGCGCACCGGTCTGTTCACGTCGCCGCACCTGGCGGAACCCACCGAGCGCATTCGCATCGACGGCGTACCGATCGCTCACGAGCGCTTCACGGCAGCGTTCAACCGCGTCCACGCCTGCGCGGAGCAGATGCTGGCCGCCGGTACAATCGATTTGCACCCCACCTATTTCGAAACCGTGACCGCCATGGCGATGGTGGTCTTTGCCGAAGAGCAAACCGGCATGGTGGTCCTCGAGGTCGGGCTGGGCGGACGTCTCGACGCCACTAACGTGGTGCATCCCGAGCTGTGCGTCATCACGCCCGTGGATTTCGATCACGAGGCTTACCTGGGCCGGGGCCTGGAAGCGATTGCCGGGGAGAAGGCCGGCATTCTGAAGGCCGGTGTCCCGGCTGTCTTTGCACGGCAGCGGCCCGAGGCAGTCGCCGTGTTGGAGGCGCGTGCCGCGGACCTGGGCGTCCGGGTGCGGCGAACCAGCGAGTTCCGGGTTCGCAGTCTGGTTCTCTCGGCGCGCGGCAGTTCCTTTCAGGTGAATGGATTGCGCATTACCTGTCCCCTCCCCGGGGAGCATCAAGTGGAAAATGCCGTGACCGCGGCGCGTGCGCTGCAAACCTTGGGAGTGCCGCCGCACGCGATCGAAGCCGGCATCGCCAGCACACGATGGCCGGGGCGGTTGGAACTGGTGGCGGAGCATCCCGAGACCATCGTGGACGGGGCGCACAATCCGGCGGGCGCGCGCGCGTTGGAGGCATACATCCAGCGCTTCTATACAGGGAGGCGCGTGCGCCTGATCTTCGGCGCCATGCGCGATAAGGCTGTTGCGGAGATGGCCGGCATACTGTTTCCCGTGGCCCAGCAGGTGATTGTGACGGCGCCGCGGCAGGCGCGCGCTCTTTCGCCCGAAGCCATGCGCGAAATCATCGATCACCCGGACCTGACTGTGGTCCCGGACCTGGAACACGCGCTGGCCCTGGTGCGGGAATCGTTGCCCGGGGACGTCGTGTTCATCACCGGCTCGCTGTTCCTGGTGGCTGAGGCGCGCGCGTTGCTGGCGCCGGCCGCTGGCCTTGAACCCAAGTAGGATGTTTTGTCATACTGGGATCGTGGTGCAGAAAATCGCAGTGACATTGGAGCGAAGGACCGTCTTGGATCTGGACCGGTGGGTCAAGGAAGGCAAGTATCCCAACCGGAGCCGCGCCCTGCAATCGGCTGTAAATCTACTCAGCGAACGCGACAAGCGGGCGCGCTTGACGCGTGAACTGGCAAAGCTCAATCCACGCGAGGAGAAGCAGTTGGCCGAAGAAGGTCTGGGTGACGTTTGGCCCGAATACTGAGAGGTGAGATCTACTGGGCGGACTTGAATCCAGTGCGAGGCCGCGAACAGGCGGGATTGCGTCCTGTTCTGATCCTCAGCCATGAGGTGTTCAACGCAAGATCAGGAACGGTGATCGCGATGGCGATCACGAGCCAGCCGCAAAAAGCCGGATTCCCACTGGCTTTCGCGCTGCCTTCGGAAAAGCTGCCGAAGCCCTCGTGGGTCAAGGTCTCACAGATCCGTACCATCTCCGTTGACCGTCTTGGTAAGAAAATCGCGGCCGTCGATTCCGAGGCGCTTAGCCTGGCTGTCGACGGGCTACTCGAACTGATTGCGTAACAAATCGTCTTCACTACCCGGCACGATATAATCGACCGATGAAGCACCTACGCGTATTCGCCCTCATGGGCACGGCCGTCTTCCTGCTCCCGGCCGCCACGTTAGATCCTTCTTTATATAGCGGTCTGCAATGGCGCAGCGTCGGACCGAATCGCGGAGGGCGGTCCATCACTTCGTCCGGCAGTTCCGCGCGGCCCCTGGAATATTACTTCGGCGCCACCGGCGGCGGACTGTGGAAGACCACCGATGGCGGTATCTCCTGGCGGCCGGTCACCGATGGCCACATCGCACAGCTCGTCGGTGGGCGCCGTGGCCGTTTCGCAGTCGAACCCCGACATCGTTTACATCGGCATGGGCGAGACCGAGCTGCGCGGCAATATCATGCAGGGCGATGGCGTCTACAAATCCACGGACGCCGGAAGCACCTGGAAGCACATGGGCCTGGAGAATACCCAGGCGATTTCGCGCATCCGCATCAACCCCACCAATCCCGACATCGTCTACGTCTCGGCGCTGGGCCACCCCTACGCGCCGAACGCCGAGCGCGGCATTTTCCGCAGCAAGGACGGCGGCGCGACCTGGCAGAAGATCCTCTATCGCGACGATCACGCCGGCGCCGTCGACCTGTGCCTCGATCCGCACAATCCCGACGTGCTGTTCGCCGCCATCTGGGACGTGTACCGCACGCCGTGGAGCCTGTCCAGCGGCGGCGCTCGCACGCGGTCTGTTTAAGTCCACCGACGGCGGCGACCATTGGACCGAGATCACGCGCAATCCGGGACTGCCTGCCGGCATCATCGGCAAGATCGGCGTCTCCATATCGGGCGCGGATTCCAGCCGCGTCTATGCGATCGTGGAAAACGAAAATGGCGGCGTGTTCGTCTCCGATGACAGCCGGCGCTACCTGGAAACTGGTCAGCGACAATCGCGAAGTGCGCCAGCGCGCCTTTTATTACACGCGCATTTACGCCGATCCCAAGGTCAAGGACACTGTCTACGTGCTCAACATGGGCTTCTACAAGTCCACCGACGGCGGGAAGACCTATCGCCAGCTTCGCCCGCCGCACGGCGACAATCACGATCTGTGGATCGACCCGGCCAACCCGCTGCGCATGATCGAGAGCAACGATGGCGGCGGCAACGGTATCGATCAACGGCGGTCAGACGTGGACCGGCGAAGAGTATCCCACCGCGCAGCTCTATCACGTAGCCGTGACGAAAGACATCCCATATCACGTTTGCGGCGCGCAGCAGGATAGCTCCACCATCTGCGTATCCAGCGCGGGCGCGGGCGGTCGCGGCGGCCGCGGCGGCACGCCCACTTACAGCGTGGGCGGCGGAGAGAGCGGCTACATCGCCCCCGATCCGACGAATCCCAACATCTTTTATGCCGGCAGCCAGGGCGCGCTGCTCACGCGCTTCGACCGGCGCACCAACTACTCCAAGCGACGTGCAGGTGTACCCGCTGTTCTTCTCCGGCGAAAGCGCCGGATCGCTCCCCGAGCGCTGGCAGTGGACCTTCCCCATCGTCTTCTCGCCGGTGAATCCGGATATCCTGTACACCTCGTCGCAGCACCTGTGGAAGACCACCGACGAGGGCCACACCTGGCAGAAAATCAGCCCCGATCTGACCCGCGCCGATCCCAAGACGCTGGGCGATTCCGGCGGCCCCATCACGCACGATCAGAACGGCCCCGAAATCTACGGCACCATTTTCACCATCGCGCCTTCGCACAAGGACGTAAACACCATCTGGACCGGGTCCGACGACGGCGCTGGTGTATATCACCCGCGATGGCGGCAAGAACTGGACGAAGATCACGCCTCCGGGCATGCCCGATTTCGGCCGCGTGAGCCTGATCGACGCCTCGCCGCACAATCCCGGCGGCGCGTACGTGGCGGTGAAGAACTATCAGAACGACGACCGCAAGCCCTACATCTTCAAGACTGCCGATTACGGCAAGACGTGGACCAAGATCGTCAACGGCATCCCGGATAACGATTTCGTGCACGCCGTGCGCGAAGATCCGGTGAAGCCGGGCTTGCTGTTCGCCGGGACCGAGCACGGCATCTACGTTTCTTTCGACGACGGCGGCGCAGTGGCAGTCGATCCGCCAGAATCTGCCCGATACCCAGGTGTCAGCGATCTGTTGATCGAGGGCAATGACCTGGTGATCGCCACGCATGGCCGTTCGTTCTACGTGATGGACGACATCACGCCGCTGCGCCAGTTGCACGCCGGCGATGGCGACCGAGACCGCGCACCTGTTTGCGCCACCCGCGGCGGAGCGGACAGTCAGCCCGGCGCGCATCGACTATTATCTGTCGAAGCCCGCGGACAAGATCCAGATCGATATTCTGGATTCCAAGGGACAGGTGGTCCGCACCTTCACCGGCACGCCGAACGACCAGCAGGGTGGGCGCGGTGGACGGGGGGGCCGCGGCGCGGATGCCGGAGATGCGGCGTCCACTGAAGAAGGCGCGGGCGGCGGGTTCGGCGGCGGAGGACGGGGCCGGGGCGCCAATCCCACCCCACCCGATAAAGCCGGACTCAACCGTTTCACCTGGGACATGCGCTATCCGGGCGCCAAAACGTTCGAGGGAATGGTGCTGTGGAGCGGCGACACGCAGGGTCCGGTGGCCGTACCGGGAACCTACCAGGTGCGCCTCACTGCCAACGGCAAGACCATGACCGCAGCAGTTCGAATTGAAGAAGGATCCGCGCCTCGACAACGTCACCATCGCCGACCTCAGCGAGCAGTTCACCCTGGCCATGAAGATCAACAACGATGTGACCGCACGCCAACGAGATCGTGATCATGGTTCGCGAACTGAAGCGGCAGATGGACGACGGCGCTGAAAACCAATCCGGACGCCGGCGTTGAAGGCGTCGCTCGATCCGTTCCGCGATAAGCTCAGCGCCATCGAGGAAGACGTCTACCAGGTGCGCAATCGCAGCGGGCAGGATCCGCTGAACTTCCCCATCAAGCTGAATAACAAGATCGCCGCACTCGGTTCCACGGTCCAGCACGGAGACGGCAAACCAACGGCCTCCTCATACGAGGTCTATAACGTGCTCCACGGCCGCCTGGCCGACGAGCAGGCCAAACTCGACCACCTGCTCAGCAGCGAACTCCCGGCGGTCAACAAAACCCTGACCGATCGTAAACTCGCAGCCCTGGCGCCAACCAAGATCGAAACGCCGCAGCCGAAGGCGCGCGGCACAGTGAACAACGCATCGCGGAGACGCAGAGGCGCGGAGGAAAACGCGGAGGAATACAGATTTCACCTCAGTTTTTCTCCGCGCTTCCTCCGTGTACTCAGCGCCTTCGCGATGAAGGGATTCTATGAACAGACGTAATTTCGTGCAGGCAACCGCGGCTGGCGCGCTTGCGGCAACCGCGGCGCCGGCCGCCGGTTCCAAGATGATCGGTATCCAGGTGGGCGCGGTTTCCTTTGTGGATGAAGGCGTCGAGAAGGTCCTCGATGTTTTTCAGAAGGAAGCCGCGGTGAATACGTTATTCATCGCCACCTTTACCTACGGCCGGGGCATTGCCGGCCGGCAGGTGCCGGGACAGCCATTGCCCGATCACGGCAAGCAGCAATACGACAACGGCAGTGGGCCGGGCACCTTCCAGGGCGGCGGCCTATACCAAATACAATCCCGAGTATTTTAAAGACACCGTTCTCACGGAATTCCGCGCGCCCGATTTCGGCGATTTCGATGTGCTGGAAGCAGTCGTCCCTGCCGCCCGCAAACGCGGCATGAAGACCATCTGCTGGTTCGAGGATGTATGGGGCGGACCCGACCGCGTACCCAACGTGGCGCAGGCGCAGGAGCGGCGCTTCGACGGGCGGAACGCCGGTACGCTCTGCTTCAACAATCCCAATTACCGCAACTGGCTGCTGGGCATGGTGGAGAATTACGCCCGTTCCTACGAAATCGACGGCATCATGTGGGGGTCGGAGCGGCAGGGCGCATTTGCCAATGCCCTGAGTGCGGCGCACGGCGGCGCACCCCAAAATCCCGCCGGCGTGACCTGCTTCTGCGACCATTGCGAGCGCAAAGCGCGCGACCGCGGCATCAACGTGGAACGCGCCCGCGCCGGCTTTACGGCGCTTGGCGATTTCACCAACGCCGCTATTCGCGGCAAACGCCCGGTGGACGGGTATTACGTCGAAGTGTGGCGCCTGATTCTGCGCTATCCGGAATTGCTGGCCTGGGAGATGCTATGGACCGACAGCCTGCGCGAAACCTATGCCGCCATGCACCAGAAGGTAAAAACCATCAAACCTTCCATAGGCATCGGATGGCACATCTGGCACAACAACTCCTTCAGTCCCATTTACCGGGCCGAGCAGGACTTGAGCGAGCTCGCGAAATATTCCGATTTTCTGAAGATGGTGATGTATCACAACTGCGGTGGGGAGCGCATGGCAAGCTACATCCGGCGCATGACCAGGACCATGTTCGGCGATGTGCCCGCGCAGGAACTGCTGGATTTCCACTATCGCGTGCTGGATTACAAACAGGAAAAGCCGCTCGCGACCCTGGCGCAAAGCGGCTTTTCCAGCGATTATGTTTTCCGCGAGGCGAAGCGCGCTCGCGAAGCGTTGAACGGAACCACCACGCAACTGTGGCCGGGCATCGATATCGATATACCCACGGCGGCGAACTCGAGCAAATCGACCCCCCAGGGAACGAAAGACGCCGTGCTGGCCGCTTTTCGCGCGGGCAGCGACGGCGTCCTTCTCTCGCGGAAGTATTCCGAGATCAGGCTCCCGAATCTGAGGGGAGCCGGCGACGCCGTCCGCGAACTCGGCTTCGCCTGATTACTTAGTGCCGGCCGCCGTGGCCGCCGCCAAAGTGGCCGCCACCGTGGCCGCCGCCAAAGTGGCCGCCACCGCCAAAGCCACGGCCGCCCTCGAAATGGCCACCGCCGTAGTGACCGCCTTCAAAGTGGCCTTCGTGTTCGAAGTGCTCGTGTCCCTCGTGCCCGTATCCGCCGTATCCGTAGCCCAGGCCAATCCCGCCGTACGGCGCGACATATCCATATCCATATCCCGGATCGACGTACGGGTCTGAATACACCGGAGGCGCGTAATAGTTCCCGTAGTCCGGGTACGTGTAGTCATAAGGATAGGGGTAGGCAGGAACCGGTGCGGTATAGACTGGACCCCCAATCCCTATGCCAAAATGGATATGCGCATCCGCCTTGGGCGGCGTGGCAAAGGCCAGAATCCCCGCCAGCGCAATCATCGGAACTCCCAATTTTTTCAGCATCTTCCACCTCCAATTCATTAGACGGCAGGGTCCCCTGGATGAATGAAAATCTTTGTAAGCGAGGGAGAATGTGGTTTTTTGAACGATGATAGCGAAAACCTATGCTTTTCCATTTATTTGCCGCATTGCAATAATTTTCTTGACTCCACTCGTCAGCCGACTATAGAATCACTCCCAATCATCTGGCTTTTCGTCGGGCCTCATCGGGTGTTATTGCAAGGGTTTATCAACATTCAACAGGGGGAGGGGATATGAAGGGGAGCGTATCCCATCGCTCGATTCAGAGGGAATCGAATTCTTGCCGGCCTGTCAGTGCCAGTGCTGTTTTTAGCACTGGGCGCTGCATCGGTCCTGGGCACAAACGTCCACCGTCGGGCACGATCGCCGGGCAAGTCACAGACGAACAGAATGCGGCCGTTCCGGGCGCCGCAGGTGAAGATTGTCGATACTCGCGACCAATGCCGCACAAACTACGATGCTCGAATGATGCGGGCCGGTACATTTTCAGCTCGGTGAACCCGGGCACCTACAACGTAACGTTCGACAAGGCCGGCTTTTCGCTCTACCAGGTCAATGCGCAGAAAGTGAACCATCGGCATGGCGCTCACGCTCAACGCCACGCTGAAAATCGGCGCCACGTCTACTACGGTGGAAGTCACGGCATCCACGGGCGCGGAGTTGCAGACCATGAATGCTACGGTGGGCAACACGCTCAGCGGGCAATCGCTGCTGTTGCTGCCTAACCTGGGCCGCGACGTCACGTTCGCTCTCGGTCTTGCAGCCGGCCATGACGATGGGCGGATTCACGGCCGGTTCGCTACAACGATGCCGAACACCTATACTGTTGGATGGCGGCAACATCACCGACGATATGGCCGGCAACACCACCGGCTTACCAGACCAACTATTCCGGTCTGGGCGGACGCAGGGCGGCGGTATTCCTTCCGGCGTGATTCCGACGCCCGATCGAGAGCATCGAGGAATTCAAGGTGTCGGTCATCAACCAGACCTCCGACTTCAACAATTCCTCGGGCGCGCAGATCCAACTTGCCACAAAGCGCGGATCCAATCAGTTCCACGGTGCGTTATACGAATACTATTTCGATACCGCCGTGGGTTCGGCGAACTCCTGGGTGAATAACCATACCCCGTTTAATTTCGGCTTCGCAGCATCTGCCGTACACGCCCATCATCTCCAACCATCGCAACCGCTTCGGCGCGGCGCTCGGAGGAGAGTTGTTTCCGAAGGATTTCCTGGGCAAGAAATGGTATTTCTTCGCGAATTATGAAGGCATGCGGTTCCCGAATGCGGGCCTGTACAACAAGAACGTTCCTTCGGCGCTGCTTCGCGCGGGCGTCATTCAGGTGCCCGATGCCACCGGCAACAACTATATTCCGTACAACCTGAATCCGGGACCGGTGACAGTCGGCGGCGTTGACTTACCCTTCGGCCATCTGTCCGGCGGGCGCTTGCGATCCGCGCGGCATCGGCCTCAACCCGGTCGTGAACCAGATCTGGAGCAAGCAGATGCCGCTGCCCAACAATCCTCTTGGCGGCGATACACTACAACACGCAAGGCTTCCTGGGCAACGATCCGCACGCCGCCAGACCGCCAATAACTACGTGATGCGCATCGATCACGATTTCAGCGACAAGTGGCACTGGTACGGGACGTATCGCGATTACAAACTGGTCAACCTGACCAGCAACCAGGTGGATATCGGCGGCGTGCTGCCGGGCGACACCTTTGGCAATCCGACTCCCACTGCGCCCCGGCCGCAGCAGCCTTCCGCCTGGACGACCGGCATGACCACATCCATCACGCCCGACCGTGACCAATAACTTCGTGTTCAGCTACCTGCGGCAATTCTGGCAGTGGGGCAGCGACAACGGTCCGGCGCAGCTTCCGGGTTTGGGCGGCGCCCTGGAAATCGGCACGGCCGACAGCGCCGCGGCCCTGATTCCCTATAACGTAAACACCCAGAGCGTTCGGCAGCGCTTCTGGGACGGGCAGGATAAGATCGCTGAAGGACGACCTGACCATGATCAAGGGCAACCACCTGTTCGGTTTCGGCGGAACTTACCAGCGCAATTTCGATTATCACTCCCGCACCGATAACGGCGCCGGCGTGAATAACCAGATCAGCTACCTGAACAACAATTCGGGCTTCGTCTGGGCGCAGAACGGAGCCAACCCGTACATTCCGGCCTCGGTGCCCACTTCCCAGCTCACCACCTACGAAGGTCTTTATGCCGAAGTATTGGGAATGTTGAGCTCTACCCAGGTGATGTACACCCGGTCCGGTGCGCAGCTGAATCTGCAACCCCTGGGAACCTCGGCCACGGATAAATCGATCATTCCCACCTACGCCACTTATTTCTATGACACGTGGCACGTCAAACCGTCCCTCACCGTGACCTATGGCTTGGGTTGGAATCTGGAGTTGCCGCCCTACGAACTGAACGGCAACCAGGTGGCGCTGGTGGATTCGAACAACATTCCGCTAGTGACCACGGATTTCATTGCGCAGCGCCAACAGGCCGCATTGCAGGGGCAGTCTTACACCCCGCAGATCGGCTATTCGCTGGTCCGCAATGTGGGCTCCGGGCTCAAGTACCCCTATAACCCTTACTACGGCGAGTTCAGCCCGCGCGCGTCTCTGGCGTGGAACCCGCATCCCACCGACGGCATTCTGGGTAAAGTCTTCGGCAACGGCAAGACCGTAATCCGCGGCGGATGGGGCCGCATCTTCGGACGCCTGAACGGCGTGGATCTGGTGCTGGTGCCGCTGCTTGGCCCCGGCCTGCTGCAAGGCGTCACCTGCCAGAACCCGCTGAGCAACGGCAGTTGCGGAGGCAGCGGAGTGGCTACACCGAACACGGCTTTCCGCATCGGAACCGATGGTCTGAAGGCGCCTCTGGCGGCCGCTACCCCAACGCTGGGACAGCCTTACTATCCCGGTCTCGGATCGAACCCCGAAACCGTAGACCCGGACGCTCTGGACCCGCACTTCCGTCCCGACCGCACCGACAATTTCACCCTTACCGTGCAGCGCGAACTGAATCAGCATATGTCGCTCGAAGTGGGCTATATCGGCAAGATCCTGCGCAATGAGTACATGCTCATGAACCTGGATTCGGTGCCGTACATGACCACGCTCGGCGGCCAATCGTTCGCGCAGGCCTACGGCCAGATGTATCAGCAGATGATCTTCTCGGGCGTCAGCCCGGCGAACGTTACGGCGCAGCCTTTCATTGAGAACGCGCTCGGCGGAGCGGGTTCCGCTTATTGCAAAGGCTACGCCAGTTGCACCTCCGCTGTGGCCAGCAACAATAAGACTCTCATCGGCGAAACCGCAGTATCCGACTTGTGGAACGCCATGAGCAAAACACCGGACTGGACCTTGGGCCGGACCATGCTCAGCCAGGCGCTGCCGGGCGGAAAGGTCGGGCAGGCCACCTCGGTGGGCATCAACTCCAGCCTGGGATGGGGCAATTACAACGCCGTGTTCGTCTCGCTCCATACTACGGACTGGCACGGTCTCACGGCGCTCTCCAACTTCACCTACGGACGGTCACTGGGGACGTCGCAACTCGCGCAGTACAACAGTTCCAGCACGCCGCTCTCGATCTATGACCTGGGCTCCAGCTACGGGCCGCAGAACTTCGATATCAAGTTCTTGTACAACCTCTCGATGTACTACCAGCCTCCGGTATTCCGGGGCCAGAAGGGCATTCGTGGGGCACATTTTGGGCGGCTGGACCTTCTCGCCCATCTTCACCGCGCAAAGCGGCTGCGGCACCGCGATTGGTTACAGCGAAGGCAGCGGCGCGGGCACCCAGGCCTTCGGTGAAGTGGCTACCGGCGCCGCGGTCGGCTCCACTTCGGAAGAGGCCGTCGGATTCAAGCCATACACCGGCAACGTCGCCGCGCACTACGGCATCTACGGCGGCACCGGAACCAACATCTGGCAAGGCACCCAGAGCGTGGGCACCAAGACCTCCGGCACGTACGGCCTGAACATGTTCGCCGACCCGGCGGCGGTGTACGGCGAGTTCCGTCCCTGCGTGCTGGGCTACGACACCAGTTGCGGCGGTTACTTCAACTGCGCGGCATGCCCACGTGGAAGGTCGATATGAACATCATTAAGGATATCGGCATCTAAAAGGAGCGGCTGGGAGCCCAGTTGTTCTCCAGATTACGAATATCCTGAATCATTTCCAACCGGGCGGCGGCAATCTCAGCCTGACCCCCGCAGAGCATTGGCCAGATTACCGGGCAGGCCAACACGCCACGAAATATGGAATTTGGAATCAGAGTCCATTTCTAGCGGGGGATTCGTTCCAGTACTTCCCAAGTCACAACGGGGCCGGCGACCCGGCTCCGTTTTCTTTGACGCCCCAAGCGCGGGACTTTCCCCGAGGCGAACCGTAGAGTTCTCAAACACTAATTAAAAACAATTATAAAAGCTTGACATCGGAGGTCTCAAAGCCATAAAATCGGTCAAATTTCGCTAAATGTCCGTTCTGTAACGAGCGGCGTGTTGTTCGCGCCTACGTAGCCAATTTTGAGGGGGGATACAAAATGAAATTCAGGAGTCGCCTCGGATACCGAGGTCTTGCTCGCATATGCGAGCTTTCCATGTGCCTGGCCGTGATGCTGGTGTTCGGCGTCTTTGGAGCCTGGGCACAATCAACCGCAACAGGAACTGTTTCCGGGCAAGTCACCGACGCCCAAAAGGCTGCCGTGGCCGGCACCGAAGTGAAACTGGTCGATACTTCGACCAACACCGCACTCACGACGGTGAGCAACGACAACGGGCGTTATATTTTCCTCAACGTGAACCCGGGAAATTACAACATCTCGTTCAATAAGCCGGGTTTTTCGGTATACCAGGCTACCAACCAGATGGTGAATGTGGGCCAGGTGCTCACGATTAACCCGAAGCTCGAGGTCGGGTCAACCACCACAACGGTGGAGGTCACCTCGGTGGTCGGGGCCGAGTTGCAGACCACCAACGCCACCGTGGGAACCACGCTCACCGGCACTTCGCTGCTGAACCTGCCGAACGTTGGCCGCGATGCGTCCACCTTTGCCATCTTCCAGCCGGGCGTATCGCCGGAAGGCAGCGTGGCGGGCGCCATGTACGACCAGAACACCTTCCAGCTCGATGGCGGCAACAACCAGAACGATATGGACGGCAGCAACAACGTCTATACCGGGAGCTACGCCTCCAACGGCGCGCCCACCGGCGCGGTGCCGACGCCCGTGGAGAGCATCGAGGAAATCAAGGTCAACACGGCCAACCAGACGGCCGATTTCAACGGTTCCGAAGGCAGCCAGATCCAGATGGTGACCAAGCGCGGAACCAACCAGTGGCACGGTTCGGCGTACGAATACTACCTGGCGCCGAACG
Source organism: uncultured Solibacteraceae bacterium (assembly GCA_963835555.1). Classification (GTDB taxonomy): domain Bacteria; phylum Acidobacteriota; class Terriglobia; order Bryobacterales; family Bryobacteraceae; genus Sulfopaludibacter. The sequence goes on from CAWIGC010000008.1 coordinate 392,414, forward strand.
TTGCGGGCGCTAATACGTGGGAAAACAACCACACGCCTTTCGGCAACCAGGGTTCCACGCCGATTCCGATTACCCACTACAACCGGTTCGGCGCTGCCCTGGGCGGCCAACTGATCCCCAAGAAAATACTTGGAGGCAAGACCTACTTCTTCGTCAACTACGAAGGCTTCCGCTTCAACCAGACTTCGATTATCGATAAGCCCGTGCCCACCGCGTTGTTCCGCGCGGGCGTAGTCCAGATCAACCAGGGCGGCAACTGGACTCCCTACAACCTGAATCCGAGCCCGGTGACCGTGGGCGGGACGACTTATCCTTCGGCTGTGTGCAATGGGGGCGCGTGCGACCCCCGCGGCATTGGCATGAACCCGGTGGTCTCGGCGCTGTGGTCGAAGTACATGCCGCTCCCCAACGATCCGCTGGGCGGCGACCACTTCAACACGCAGGGTTACCGCGGCAGCGTGCTGGTGCCGACCACGTCCAACAATTACGTGGCGCGTATCGATCACGATTTCAGCGACAAGTGGCGCTTCTTTGCCACCTATCGTGACTACGTTTACCGCCATACCACCACCAACCAGGTCGATTTGGGCGGTGGAATTCCGGGCGACACCCTGGGGCAGTATGCGGCGCTGGCCTCGCGGCCGCAGGATCCCAGTTTTTGGGCGGCGGGCCTGACCACGAATATCACGCCCACCACCACCAACAACTTCAACTTCAGCTACCTGCGTACCTATTGGGCGTGGGGCAGCGCACTGGCGCCGGCGCAGTTGCCGAACCTGGCGGCCGGAGCGCTCGAGATCGGCGGTGAAAGCTCCAGCGCCCTGATTCCTTACAACGTGAACACGCAGAGCGTCCGCACGCGTTTCTGGGATGGTCAGGACAAGTCCCTCAAAGACGATCTCACCATGATCAAGGGCAACCACCTGCTCACGGTGGGCGGCACATACGAGCGCAACTACGATTATCACCAGCGCACGGATAACGGCCAGGGCATCATGAACCAACTGGTCTACCAGATCGGCTCCGGCCCCGGTATCGCGTATTCGAACGCTTACGAGCCGGCCGGTCTGCCGTCCAACCAGGTGGGCAACTGGACCCGCTTGTATTCGCAGGCGCTGGGCATTGTGAACCAGCCGCAGGATCTGTACACGCGCAGCGGCCCCCAACTGACGCTGCAGGCGCCGGGAACTCCGATGTTCGACCAGAGCATCATTCCCTCATATAACGTGTACTTCTCCGATACGTGGCATATGAAACCGACCCTCACGCTCAGCTATGGCATCGGGTACACCGTGGAAATGCCGCCGTACGAATTGAACGGCAAGCAGGTCGCCCTTACCGACGCAACCGGCAATTCGGTCAGCATTCAGAACTACATGGACGCGCGGAAGGCCGCGGCATTGCAGGGGCAGGTCTACAACCCGACCCTGGGATTTGCCACGGTAGCCAATGTCAATGGCGGCGAGAAGTATCCGTATAATCCCTTCTACGACGGCCTCAGCCCGCACGTGGCGGCAGCCTGGAATCCGAAGTTCGACAGCGGGATTCTCGGCAAGATATTCGGCAACGGAAAGACCGTGGTCCGCGGCGGTTACAACCGCATCTTCAGCCGTCTGAACGGCGTGGACCTGGTGCTGGTTCCGCTGCTCGGCACCGGTCTGGGCCAGGCCGTTTCCTGTATCGGCGCCAGCATGACCGGGCAGTGTCTCGGTAATGGCGGCGTGAACCAGGCGACGGCGTTCCGCATTGGAACGGACGGCAGGACGGCTCCTTTACCGGCGGTCGGACAGACGCTGCCGCAACCGTACATTCCCGGCATCGGCGGCAACGCGGCAGCCGGTTCGGGTTCGGCACTCGACCCGAACTTCCGGCCGGCGCGTACCGACAACGTGACCGTCAGCATCCAGCGCGAGTTGATGCCGAAGGTGATCGTGGAAGCCGGCTACATCGGACGCATCATCCGCAACGAATGGCAGCAGGTCAACTTTGACGCTGTTCCCTACATGACCACCCTGGGCGGCCAGAGCTTCGCGCAGGCGTTCAACGCGATGTATTGGCCCATTACCGCCGGCGGCACCCCGGCGCCCCAGCCATTCATCGAAAACGCGTTGGGCGGCGCAGGTTCCGCTTTCTGCAAAGGTTTCAGTAGTTGCACGGCGGCCGTTGCAGCCAATGGAACCATGAACAACCAGATCGCCACCACCAGCGTGTACGATCTGTGGGCGACTTTGAACCGCAACAGCTCGTGGACGCTGGGGCGGACGATGCCCAGCAGTTCCTCCGCGGCGATTCCCGCCGGGCAGATGTCGGCCATTTATATGCAAGGCAGCACCGGTTTCGGGAATTACAACGCGGCCTACGCTACCCTGACCACGCAGGGGTGGCACGGCCTCACCACGCGCGCCAACTTCACTTGGGGCCGCGCGCTCGGTACCGGCAACCAGGTCCAGGCGTCCAGCTCCTATACGGTGCAGGATCCCTGGAATATGAACGCCATGTACGGGCCGCAGTTCTATGACTACAAATTCCTCTTCAACATGAGCATGGTGTGGGACGATCCTTTCTACCGTGGTCAGAAGGGAATTATCGGGCACCTGCTGGGCGGCTGGACGATCGCTCCGATCTTCACGGCCCGCGGCGGAGCGCCGCTGTTCACCAACAACCTGAACGGTAGTTGCCAGTCCTTCGGCGAAACCAACTGCTCGACGGGCGGCACTACCGATGGCGCGGTCCTGTCGGCCAAATATACCGGCGGCACCTCCGCGCTCTATAACCAGAATGTGCCGGACAGTGCGAGTGGCGCCGGCACAGGCGCGAATTATGCCAACGGCGGCGTGGGCGTGCAACTGTTCTCCAACCCCTCGCAGGTGTATAACGAATTCCGCAACTGCGTGCTCGGTTACGACACCAATTGCGGCGCGCAGGTGGCCGGCGGTATCCGCGGGATGCCTGTATGGAACCTGGATGCAACGATTGCCAAGGACATCGGCGTGTGGAAGGAAGGACGGGTCGGCGCGACTCTGACCTTCCAGTTCACCAACATCCTCAACCATGCGCAACTCGGCGACCCGGGCATGGATATCAGCAATCCGTCCGGTTTCGGCGTGATCAACAGCATGACGCCCGGTTGGAGCCCGCGCCAGGTGGAGTTCGGCTTGCGCGTCCACTTCTAAGACCCTGTATCGGTAGTAAAAAGGCGCGTCCTTCGGGGCGCGCCTTTTTTATTGGTATGCCGAGCATGTTCGACAACTCGGGGGTGAAAGTCCCCTCTACAACTACAACCTGATCGAGGTGAAGTAGTAGCGAAGCGCAAGGGCGTCATCGCGAGGTGGGGTCCAGAGGAAGCGTGGAACAAACGTACGAGCCGATGTACAAGAACCGGATCTGAGGCATACGGCGTCGGGCGAGTTGGCCAATGACAGCGAAGCCCCCATCCATCAAAGGCACTGGTTGTGAATTCGGCGGTTGCGTGCGGAAGGCGTTCGAGCTTACCTTGGGAGATCTGCCGTTTGTCCCGAAATCGGGACTGAAGGCGCAGCAAGGTGCTTTGATCTCGCAGCAAAAGTCAGCAGAGGGCATATTAGTGCGGCAACGCCCGAAACGTCAGCGGGAAAGCGCGGGATCGAAAGCCCGGCCATGGCCGAACAGTTGATGGAGGAAGTCTGCGGGCGGGAAAACTGCAAGCAGGCATTGAAGCGAGTCAAGGCCAACAAAGGGAGTGCTGGCGCGGAAGCTAGCTCAACCCACCGAACCGCCGGATGCGGACCCGCATGTCCGGTGGTGTGACAGGGAAAGCTGGCGACAGCCTACCTATGTTTATTCTGTTGCCGGCATCACCGGGGTCAATCGAATACGGTCTTTAGAGCATCGCGATGGAGCCGGATGCCTTGGCGGGAGTAGCTTACATAGCCTTTTTTTCGGAATCTGGTCATATGCTGGGTGACGATCTCGCGCGAGGTGCCGACGTATCGCGCCAGCGTCTCATGGGTGAAGGGCATCATCCGCACAGACCCGTCTTCCTCCGGGGTGCCCAGTCGCTCCGAGAAGCGAAGCAGAGAGCGGGCGAGCCGCTGCTCGATACTGTCAATCGCAAAACTCTCGATGCGGCGGGCAAACTCGGCATTGCGTTGCGCCAGGATCTGCAGCAGCGCCACCGCCAGACGGGGCTGTTTCATGACCAGGTCTTCCAGGTCGCTAAGAGGCCAGGCCATCAGCCTCGACGTTTCCATGGCGGTAGCCCGCTCGAAGCGGTCAGGAACATTGAGCAAAACCAGCGGGCCGAACAATTCGTCGGGCCGGACAACTTCCATGAGCACCTCGCTGCCGTCCTCCGCTATTTGTGTAATCCCCACAGTTCCGGCAACTACCAGATAGACGTTCTTTACAAAAGTATTCCGGCCGTAAATCAAGTGACCCTTTCCATACTCAGTGGTACGGCACACGGGAACATGGGCTAACACTTCTCTAACTGGAGTATGTAGTTCTAAGGTTGCGGCGTTCGATGTCATTATGTGCTCTTTCCCTTCCTCTATTCCGTAGCATTCCTGGCTGGTTCATTGTGTGACCGAAGCTGCCAGGCCGGTTCGTTGAATGCCTGTTGCGGTGTTTTGTATCAGCCTCATCTCCGCCAGCGAAAGCAGAAATGCCAGCATCGATTCCGCGCCCTGGTTTTCGTTGGCACGGTCCGGGTGCAATCCATCCCGGCAGCCGCCGGTTGAAGCACAGTACAGTTCTACTCCGAGGTCGTTCCAGCCGAGAAACCAGTCGAAGGCACTCTGGGCTTGTTCATACCACCATGAGTCGGCTGTGACGCGGTACGCCTCCAGGCAGGCGGAGACCGTGGCGTGCGCCTCGATCGGTTGCTGGTCGAAGTCGGCGCGAACGCCGTCGCGCTGGTAGAATCCGTTGCTGCCGATGGGGCGCAGTTGATCTCGCTTTGAGGTCTGCACGCCCACAAGCCAGCGTAGTGCCTGTAGTCCACGGTCGCGCACACTCCCGCTGCCGGTGGCGTGTCCGCTGACAATCAGGGCATGAGCGAGTTTGGCGTTGTCGTAAGTCAGCCCCTGTTCAAACCAGGTCCAGCCCGGTTCGGCAACTTTGTCGAAGATCGTCGCCAGGCGCCCGGTCAAATCATCGCGGACATCCAGAGCGAGGCGGCTTCCCTTCGCTTTGTGCAGGTATTCGTGGATGCCGATCAGGCTGAATGCCCAGGCACGCGGCGATGTGAAGTCCCTCGCGGCGGGCAGGGCCAGCGCGAAGAGCCTTTCGGCCATCATCTGCGAACTCCAATGTGGCGAACGCCCCACAGCCGTACCTAACGCCCAAATCGCCCTGCCATGGCAATCCTCGGATCCCCGTTCGTCGAGCCACTGCCGGTCAACACTGAGAAAATTATGGAAACGTGCCGTTCCCGGATCGAAGGCGTATTGCAGGAACGCGGCATAGGTCGTGGCAAGCGCCCGGACGCGCTTCGGGGCTTCCTCCGACTGACCCAGCAACACCGCCAGAATCAGCGCACGAGCATTATCGTCCGTGCAGTAGCCCTCCGAAAGCATCGGCGTCGTAAACCGGGCGTGCTGGAAGATGCCCATCGAATCGGTCATTTGATTGAGGTGACCCAGATTCAACTCCGGCGATTCGTGCGGCCGTCCGCCAGCCGCCCTCGCCATAACCGGCTTGCGGGGCATCGCAGGTTTCCGCCGCCTTGCCCGGTCAAAGGAGCGCATGTACAGAACCGCCGTCTTGCTCCAAACCATTTGGCGGCCTAACTTGTAGGCGTGTTCACTTATGGCGCTGCGGCGCGTTCGGTCGCGGAGTAACCCGCTCACCTCGCGCGCAATTGCCGCCGGATCTGCGAATGGCACCAGTACGCCGCGCTCGTCTCTCAACAGTTCGGCTGCGTGCCAGTACGGCGTCGATATCACGGCTTTACCAGCTCCAAACGCATATGCCAGCGTTCCGGAGGTAATCTGGCCTTCATTCAGATATGGAGTAATGTAAATGTCTGCCGCTCCAATGAACGCGGTCAGTTCCTTCAACTCCACAAAGCGGTTATGGAAGACGACGTGGTTCTCAAGTTTGCTTTTCCGAACGATGGCTTCGAGGCCGAGGCGGTAGGCTTCGCCGCGCGCGCGCAATTCGTGCGGATGGGTGGCGCCCAAGACAATATAGACGGCGTCCGGAAACTCAGCCACAATATCCGGCAAAGCATTCAGTACATGTTCAATCCCCTTGTTCGGAGATAACAGCCCGAAGGTCAGTAACACCTTCCGTCCACTTACTCCGAACTGTCCCTTATATGAATCCGGCGCGCCGAATTGTACGTCGGGAATGCCATGTGGGATGAGATCGATCTTGGCTGAGGGCGCCCGGTAAACCTCCTGCAAGATTGCTCGCCCCCGCTCTGTCATGACCACAAGCCGAGTGGAGCGCGACACCACGTTTTGCATGACGCGATACTGGTCGGGGTTGGGTTTTAAGAGGACAGTGTGGAGCGTAGTAACAACCGGCGGCCTCAAATCGTCCAGTAGCGTCAATACATGGCTGCCGGCCGGCCCGCCGAAAATTCCGAACTCGTGCTGGAGCGAGACAACATCTACGCTGCTGGAGTTCAGGAAGCCGGCGGCACGATGGTAAGAACCCAGATCCTGCTCTTCAATTTCAAAGCGGACCACACCGGGATACTGGTAGCACCCACCGATATCATTGACCGGCACCGCAAAGCACCGGCTCTCGGGGTGACGCGCCGCTACGGCGCCAAGCAGGTCGGATGTAAACGTGGCGATACCGCATTTGCGCGGCAGGTAGTCACCAACAAACGCAACGGTTCGGCATTGCGATTCTGTCTCTATTGCTGGATTAACTGGCATATACAATCCCGGTTTCATCCGCTCTCTCCTGAAAATCCCGATCGCTGATGCCCTGGCATTGAATGCAACGAGGCGCCCAAGGGACGGCCGCGAGCCGTTTCGGGCTAATCGCCTCTTCGCACTCGATGCACGTTCCAAAGCTGCCGTCTTGAATCCGTCGCAATGCGACTTTTACCTGTCGCAACAGCGTAGAGTCCCGGTCTACGTTTCGAATCGCCAGGTCGCGCTCCGTCGCATACTGAATCTCATCCATTTGATCGGCACTCTTCTCAATAGCGATGCCGTCGCGCGTTCGCAACCCGCGGACCAGTTCGGCTTGTTTTTGTTCAAGGATTCCCTGGAACCCGTTTATCCCGCTCGGTGCTCGATTCATTACTATCCTTCTTTCATCAGTCGGATCGCTTATCTTCTGCACGGGACGGTCCAGACCAGAACCTTTGGTATCTCAAGGCCTTAGGCCGCCGAACGAGGGCGAGAGTGACGGAACCCGGCCGAAGTCGAAGTGCAATATCTGCATCTGAAACTGCGAAAAGTGCCGCGCGCCCACCTTATGGCGAGCGTTGGACGTCACGCAACCCTCACAGGCGGCGAAAAATGAAACGTCGCGGACTTCTTGCGGGGCCGTTCGTCTCCCCGGTTACTCGTCGCCAGGCGTCTCGGGGGGAGCACTGTGAGTATGATTGGCGCCGTTCGTTGGAGATTTTGCCACCAAACTCGGTGAGCGGCCCGGGTCGCGATGGCGGCCATTCTCCAGGCGCTCCAAGTTTGTAATGACAGCGTCGAGTGCATCACGCTCCCGGTGCAATTGAGCCAGTATGGTTTTCAAATCCACTGGACTGTTCCTCCTTGGAAAGTCTGACAGGGCTGGGGTTCATTCTCCGTAGCACGAGTTGGTCCACAGTCGAATTCATGCGCCGCAAGGCTTAAGCCGTGTAACAGGCGCCGGATCAGGCGAAAGTCATGGGGCGAGGCGCAAGGACTGCATCGGAATACGCGAGATTTGCCGACCCACGACGTGGAAGCGGCTCACGCTCTCGCCGTCGCAGGCTGCAGGCAGGCGTTGGTACGACGGCCCCTAATTTGCTCTGTGACAGTTGAAACAGGCGCAAGGAACATTGAATATGAAGACGCTCACGCATTGGCCCGCGCTGCTGGCGATGGTTGCCGCCGGAATGCTTGCAGGATGCTCGCATACTATTCGATCACCTGACGTTACCCAAAACATCCGGGAGGCGTTGAATCAGGCCGGCCTGAAGAAGGTGTCCGTTACTCAGGATCGCGAGAAAGGTGTTGTGACCCTTGGCGGACAGGTCGCACTCGAGGCTGAAAAGGGGCAAGCGGAATCGATTGCGACGTCGATCGCGACTGGACAAGTTGTGGCGGACCAGATTGCGGTGCTGCCGTTGGGCGCCGAAGGCGATGCCCGGACCATGAATTCGGATCTGGATAAGGGAATCGAGCATAACCTGGATGCCGCGCTTATTCAAAGCAAGCTGCATGTTCAAGTGAAATTCGCCGTAAAGAACCGGGTGGTGACGCTGACCGGCGAGGTGGATTCTCAATCCAAACGACGGGATGCCGAACAAGTCGCGGCTTCCGTTCCAAACGTCCAGCAGGTAGTAAACGAACTGCAGGTCAAGAATCAAAAGGCGACTTCCTCAGAGTGAATAAGACATACGGAGAAAAACAGATGAATCCGAGTACAAATGATCAAATCAAAGGTAAGGTTCACGAAGTAAAAGGAAAAGTCAAGGAGACGGCCGGTAAAGCCTTCGGCAATCGTCGGTTAGAAAAGGAAGGGCGGGCCGAAAACCTCGGCGGCAAGGTGCAGAACAAAGTGGGCCAAATTGAAAAAGTGCTTGAGAAGTAGACAGGAACGACAATGATTATCTTACTTGTAATTCTGCTGTTGGTCTTAGGCGCCGGTGGCGGATACTACGGCCACACTCGTTGGGGCTACGGCGGGGGTGCGGGCGTGGGGCTAGGCACAATATTAGTGATTTTGCTCCTGGTCTACATGGTTGGCGGCCTCCACTTCTAAGGAACACCTATGTCATTCGGGATTTATCTTGTCGGCTTCCTGATACTAATCGGCGGACTAATCTATGGAGCCGTGATCCTGCATGTCGCCACACATTGGATCGCCGTGGGTTCGATTGTGCTTCTGGGCCTGGCGATCTTGAAGGGTGTTCAGGCGACGCGGGGAAAAGACTCGTCGCAATAGATCCCTTATGAAACACGACGTGCCTCCGCCCGACCTCGCGGCACGGTTCAAGCTGCGGGGCGATACGGGGGCGATTGCCCTGCTCGGAACGATCGCGGCCTTATACTTTGCCCGCGAGATTCTGATCCCATTCGCACTTGCTCTGGTTCTGACATTTCTGTTGATTCCGGGGGTGACGCTTCTCCAGAGACTGGGCATCGGCCGTGTGGTGTCCGTGCTCACGACCATCCTGGTTTCGCTTGCGGTGGCCGGCGGTATCGGCTGGGTCATCGCCAACCAGTTGGTTGACGTGGCCAACCAACTCCCCCAATATAGCCAGAACATTCACGCCAAGATCGAAGCCTTCCATGGCCCCGTGACAGGCCAACTGGGCCACGCTGCCGAAAGCGTGCAGGAGATCGTGCGGGAACTCAGCGGCCCCGTCGCACCGTCCCCGGCCTTGCCTGCGCCGCGTCAAAATCGCAGGGCGCCGAATGTGCCACCTGCGCCAGTCTCGCCTCTTCCCGTCCAAATGGTCCAGCCCACATCAAGCGGGTGGACGGAGATTCGCAATCTGGGCACGCCGGTTATTGCGCCTCTCGGACGGGGGGGAATGGTCGTCATCTTTACGATCTTCATGCTGCTGAAGAGAGAAGACCTCAGGAACCGTCTCTTGCGGCTGGCCGGGCTAAGCCAGTTGAACCTCATGACCCGGGCGCTCGACGACGCATCAAGCCGCGTCAGCCGGTATCTGCTGATGCAATTCCTGGTCAATGCGAGCTTTGGAATTCTGTTTGGTTTCGGTCTTTATTGGATTGGTGTACCCTATCCGGCACTATGGGGGGCGGTCGCCGCAATCCTGAGGTATGTGCCGTATGTGGGAACGCTGGTGGCAGCGACGCTACCGATCGCGCTCTCCCTGGCCGTCTTCGATGGATGGCTACGGCCACTGCTGGTACTTGCTCTGGTAGCGGGCCTTGAACTGATTACTGCCAATTTCCTGGAACCCTGGCTCTACGGCGCCCACGTGGGAATCTCTTCACTGGCATTGCTTGTGACATCCGTGTTTTGGGCCGTTCTGTGGGGTCCGGCGGGGCTGATCCTGGCTACCCCCCTGACGGTCTGCGTAGTCGTTTTGGGCCGTCACGTCCCCCAACTCTCTTTTCTAAATACCCTGCTGGGAGATGAACCAGTCCTCGCGGCGGAGGCCCAGGTGTACCAGCGGTTACTCGCCATGGACCAACTGGAAGCACATACCATTCTGGGCCAGTTCCTTAAGGAAAAGCCCCTGGCCGAGTTGTACGATTCAGTGCTCCTCCCGGCTTTGAGTCTGGCCGAACAGGACCGGCACAAGGGAGCGATCGATGCCGCCCGGGAAGCGTTTCTCTTTCTCAGCATCAAGGAAATGATCGTCGAGTTTTCCGAATATCAACTGACGGATTCCGCGCCGGCATCGGAGGCCGGGCATCGCATTATCTGTATTCCGGCTGATGATCGGGCCGATGAAATCATGACTGCAATGCTGGCTCAGCTCCTGGAGCAAAAAGGATTCACCACGTTATCCTTTCCGAGCGCCGGGCCTTCTCCCAACGAGGTGCTCGCGGCGATCGAAGCCGGACCGCGCGACGTAGTCTGCATTTCGGCGTTGCCTCCCTATGCGTTCGCGCCGGCGCGGGCGGTGTGCAGGCAGATCCGCGAACGGTTCCCGGAACTCAGGGTGGCCGTCTGCGTCTGGGGATTCAGCGGCGATACTCACAAAGCCATGGCCCGCTTCGAACGAGCTCAACCCGCTTGTCTGTCCACCAGCCTCGTGCAGGCCATGGAGCAGCTTCAGGAACTCGTCACGTCCACAGCCGAAGCGGCTCACTTGGCCGGTTAACCAGGGCCAAGGTGCAAACCCTGCAGACAGAGTGCGGAATCTGCAGCAGGTCACAAGTTACTTCCGCCGGACAGCGCCCTCTGGCGGCGGTGGTCATGAACGTGCCTAACCCCTCAGAAGGAAACTATGACACCTTACGAGGCAATGCGCCGGCTCCGGAATGCTTGGCCCTCCGCCGCTGTTGGGCTAATGCTCTTCGGTCTCGCCCCCGCCGCCTACTCATATTCGGTACTTACCCACGAAGCCATTATCGATTCTACCTGGGACAGTGCGATCAAACCGCTACTATTGAAGCGCTTTCCGATTGCCACCGTAGACGAATTGACGCAAGCCCACGCGTACGCCTATGGGGGATGCATCATTCAGGATTTGGGTTATTACCCGTTCGGCAGTACGTTCTTCAGCGATCTGACACATTACGTCCGGACCGGCGACTTTATCCTCAACCTGATTCGCGATTCCCAAGACCTGAACGAGTACGCTTTCGCCTTGGGAGCCCTATCGCACTATGCCGCCGATAATAACGGCCACCCAATCGCAGTGAACCGGGCCGTTCCTTTGTTCTATCCCAAGCTTGGGGTGAAGTTCGGAAAGCAGGTCACGTATGCCGACGACCCGGTTACTCACGCCAAGACGGAATTCGCATTCGATGTTTTCCAGGCAGCCAAGGGCCGGTATGCTTCCGCCGCCTACAAGAGCTTCATCGGGTTTGAAGTGGCAAAGCCCTTGCTCGATCGGGCATTTCAGGACACGTATGGATTGACCCTGGGAAAAGTATTCCTGGATGTCGATCTCGCCATTGGATCCTATCGCCGCGCGGTCGGCACGATTCTTCCCGCGATGACCAGAGTTGCCTGGCAAATCAAGAAACAGGAAATCAGGAAGGACGCTCCCAGCGCTACCCGTAAGACGTTCCTCTACAATTTGTCTCGTTCCAGTTATGAAAAGAACTGGGGTGCTACCTACAAGCGGCCTGGTATCCGGTCGAAAATCCTGGCAGCCCTGTTCCGGTTCGTGCCGAAGGTGGGCCCGTGGCGGCCTCTGGGCTTTGAGAGGCTGACGCCCGAGATCGAGAAGATGTACATGGCCAGCTTCAATTCGACCATTGACCGTTACCGTCAACTCCTTTCAGAACAGAACTCGGGGCATCTCAAGCTGCCGAATGAGAATCTTGACGTGGGAAGGTCTACCCCGGCAGGGAAATATTCGCTGACGGATGCCGCGTACTCACAGTTGCTACACAAGATGCAGGGCCACTATACGGAAATGCCTGAACAGCTTCGAAGCGACATCATCGGCTTCTACCACGACCTCGGCGCTCCCATCTCGACCAAGGCCAACCACGAGGATTGGGCCAACGTGCTCGTAGAGCTAGACCGATTGCAGGCTGTCGATGCCGACCTCCGGCACCCTATCGCCGGCGTGGCGGGAGCGTCTCTTTCCAAATGAACGGCGCTGGCGTTCATCGCGCCGCCGGGGGCTCCTGGTCAGTCGGAATTCCCACCAGGGAGCGATAGAACGCAACTGCCCGGTTGATGGATGAAGACTCATGTCCCGCGGTCAACCGGCTCGCGTTTCGACCGGTGCGTGCGATGCTGTAGTATCGCCAGACATCGCCGGCTTCGCGGTCCAGAAAATAGATCGACTGCACTTCACCCGGATGAAACAGTGTGACCAGGAAGTAACGCATGGTGCTGACGTTCTCGACATCGAAAACAATCCGGTCTGCAGAAACCGTTGTCATGTGCATCCGGTAAATGGCTCTGCCGGAAAGGTTATCGGTCTGCTCAAAGTAGAGATCCCTGCCTTCCTTCATCTCATCGGGCGTGAAGTCTACCCGGCGCTGAGTTGGCTGCAAGCCGGTTTTTGCTTTGGCCTCCACAACTAACGTTTGCCATTGCTGGTGAGTGGTCGACCAGTACCGCATGCCCGCCAGTTCTGAAATCGCCCCGATGCGTCGAAGCAAACCTTCAGCACCCGCTGTGTTACGAAATCGTGCAACTGTAGTTACCAACGTTGAGAATCCCATGGCGGCCCAGCCGGTGCACGCGGGCGGTTTCCAGTTTCGGCCGAAATCAGACTCGCTCCAGAATGTGACTATGGGCGAAGTGTCCAAGCCGGGCCAGGCTGGCGCGCGGGCGCCTCCGCACGGAGGCTGCAACCCTGGCTGCGCGTCACCGCTCGTTTGGCCAAGCAGCATTCCGGCAACCAGGAACTGGATGGCCCGCCCGGACCGCGCGTAAGGCATCCTACAGCGACAATTCAGACAAAGCAATGTCATGTTTCGAGAACCGGGGACAGGACCTGCCGAAGGAGCCGCCAGAGCGCGTCCGCTTCAAAGGGTTTCTGCAGAAAGAAAGCGTTCGGGTCGAACGCGCCATGCTTCGCAGCGATGTCACCCGCGTAGCCGGACATGAAAACAACTTTGATTCCCGGGCGAAGCGCCCCGATCTGTTCGGCCAGATCCTGGCCGCATAGCTTCGGCATAACGACATCTGTGAGCAGCAGATCGATAGGGCCTTTATGCTGGGCCGGCCAGAGCGACCGCGTCCAGGCTCCGGCCTATTTCCAGAACTTTGTACCCTTGCAGCAGCAACATCTGCCGAACGAGTTCCCGCACCTTCTCATCATCTTCGACCAGCAGGATCGTCTCGGTTCCAGAGTAGGGGATGCGCGGCCTCTCCTGGATGGCCGGGATGCGGCGGGTTGATCGGTGGCGGGCCAGTAGATCTTGAACGTGGAGCCGAGTCCGAGGTTCGCTATAGAAGGAAACTTCGCCGCCGTGCTGCTTCACGATGCCGTAAACCATGCTCAGGCCGAGCCCGGTGCCCTCGCCGGCGGGTTTCGTCGTGAAAAAGGGCTCAAACAGGCGCCGTTTGGTTTCCGCCGTCATGCCAGTCCCGGTGTCGGTGACCGTCAGCGACACGTACCGGCCCGGCTTCAGGTCCAGGAATCCTCTGACGTCCTGCTCCCCGAGTTCGGCGTTCGACGTGCCAATCGTCAGCACAGCCCCCCTTCGGCATAGCGTCGCGGGCATTCACGACCAGGTTCATGATGACCTGCTCGACCTGGTCGGGGTCGGCTTTCACACTCCAGAGCTCCGTGAGTGAGGTTCTGCTTGACTTCAATGTCCTCGCGAATCAGCCGCCGGAGCATCTTCTCGAAGTCGGCCAGCAGCTTGTCCAGATCGATCACGCGAGGACGGATGACCTGCTTTCGGCTAAAAGCCAGAAGCTGGCGCGTGAGAGCCGCCGCACGATTCCCCGCATTGATGATTTCCTGCGCCTGATCCCGCAATGGATCTTCGTCCTTCAGTTCGGACAGGATCATCTGGGCGTAACCATTGATCACCACCAGAAGGTTGTTGAAGTCGTGGGCGACGCCGCCTGCCAACCGGGCGATTCCCTCCAGCCTCTGTGCCCGCCGGAACTTCTCTTCGAGGTGCTTGTATTCGGTGACATCCTGGACGGTGCCCAGGAGGCGGCCTCCCGCCGACCTCATTGCGGAGCGGCTCGGTGTATTGCCGCACGAAGCGTTCGGTTCCGTCCGGCCAGACAATGCGATGGTCCACCTGGGAGCATCCTCCCCGCGACGGTGCGGTTTGAATCGTCTCCCGAACCGACACCCGGTCGTCCGGATGGACCAGGGACAACAGGGTCTCCATCGTGGTTCGAGACCCTTCAGGCGGCACCCCAAAAATCCGGCAGGCATCTTCCGACAACTGGAGTTCTCCGCTTTCCAGATCCTGCTCCCAGCTACCGAGGTTAGCCATTCTCTGCGCACGCGTCAGCCGCGCTTCACTGCTCCGCAGGCGGTCTTCCTGCTTGCTTGCGTTCGGTTGTCTCGACTGCCAGGGTCAGAATGCGATCGGGACTGCCGGAAGGGCCAATCAGCGGGATCCAGGACCACGTGACAAAGATGGTCTCGGGTGGCGCGCCAGGGTCGCGTTGGATTGTAAGGACGCTATCGATCGCTTCGAATGCCTGACCCGTGGCAATGACGTTATCGAGACTCGACGTCAGGAGGCCGGAGGCTTCACCCCAGATATCCGGGAAACGGCATCCCAGAATCTGCTTGCCGGGCGCGAGTGCCTGAAACGCGGGATTCACCAATTCGTAAATGAAATCGGGCGCCCGAACAACGGAAATTGCTACGGGGGACTTCTCGATGATTTCGCTCAGGATTTGCCGTTCGGCCTGGATTTTCAGGAGGAGCTCCTCGCGTTGCACTTCGGTCCGACGGCGTGCGGTGATGTCGCGAAGCCAGACCAACAGGCCTCCCTTGCTTGAAGGCGACACCCGGATCTCAAGCCACTTCTCCGACTCCGGATCGTAGCGATCGAAAGTGGCGCTCAGCTGCTCCTTCATCGCCCGCCGGTACTGGCGCTCGACTTCCGTTCCGATCGTCTCGGGAAACGAGGCCCATTGGGTCTTGCCGAGCAGTTCCCGCTTTCGGTTTTCCCAGAAGCCTCTCGCCATCGCCGTTCAAATAGGTGAAGTGGAACTGGGAATCGTATACCAGAAAGCCGTCGGTTGTGTTTTCGAGCAGGGTCTGGGCGTCAATGCCCGAAGGCCGCGCCTTGAGCTGTGCGACTTCGCCCGCAAGGCAGGCAAGGCGGATACGCAGTTGCTCGATATCGTTTGGAGTTGGGATTTCAGCCTGGTTCGATGCGGTCATATGCGCTTCCTCCGTCAGGATTTGTCTTCCATACCGGGCGGAGACAGAGTGAAGCAAAATGTCGATCCCGCTCCGGGTGTCGACTCCACCCAGATCCGGCCGCCGTACCCCTCAATGGCCTTCTTACAAAATGCCAGCCCCAGTCCGTTGCCGGGATACGCTTTCCCGTGCAGGCGCTTAAACACTCCGAAGATACGTTCCTGGAATGCGGGGTCTATTCCGGGACCATTGTCATGCACCGAAACTACCCAATCGAGATCCTGCCGTGTGGACGAAATGTGGATGCGCGGAGAAGGCGTGTCGCAGTATTCAATGGCATTCCTGATTAAATGGTGCAGGATCTTGGTGAGTATGGCGAAGTCTCCGCACACTTGCGGCAGGGGATCATGGGTAATGACTGCGCTGCGTTCGGCCATCTGCTTGTCGGCGCAGAGGAGCGCCTGGCGCAGCACCGCCTCCATGTCCGCCCGGGAGGACGCCTCTCCGCCGGCACGCAACTCCGAGTAGTCCACCATGTCGGAGAGCAGTGACTGCATTCTTCCCGCGCCCTCCTGGACGCGCCCGAAAAAGACGCCGGCCTCGGAATCCGGCTGTGGCGCATAGGTCTCTGCCAGCAGTTGACTGAACGAAGCCACGTCGCGGAGAGGCTCGCGCAGGTTATGGGCTGCGATGGAGATGAACTCTTCAAAATCCGCGCTTGCGCGGTCCAGTCGCCGCTGGACTTCCAGGCATGCTCGCGTTTCCGCTTCCAGCGCGATGCGCAGGCGTTCGATTTCGGTGTGACCTCTGCCGGAGTCGCTCATCTCAGTGTGCGGGCCGGGGCAGGCTTCCTATGACGACCGGGAATGGTGAACTTGACCGTAGCGCCCCTTCCTGCTTCCGATTCCACCCATATGCGTCCGCCCTGGCGTTCGACCATTTTCTTACAGATCGCCAGACCGATGCCCGTGCCGGGAATCTCGCTGCCATGCAAGCGTTTGAACATGCCGAACACCCGTTCGGTATCCTGCGGATCGATGCCGATTCCGTTGTCGCGCACCGCAAACCGCCACCCTTCCTCATTTTTCTCCGCCGAGACATGGATTCCCGGCCGTTCCTCGCCTCGATACTTAATCGAGTTGGAAATGAGGTTCTGGAAAAGCTGCATCAGGGTTACCTCTTCGGCTATTACCGTGGGTAAGGGGTCGGAGGTCACGGTGGCTCCACTTTGGCTGATAGCCGCCTGGAGATTTAGCAGCGCTTTGGCGAGAACGGCGCCGCTATCGATCGAAACGAAGGCGTCCTGTTCCCGCTCGCTGACCTCCCAATACGCCAGCAAAGCCTTCAGCAGAGCCTCTATCCGTAGCGCGCCATCCACCGAATAGGAGATGTACCGGTCCGCTTCCTTCCCCAGTTTTCCCGCGTACTCCCGCCCCAAAAGCTCCGTGAAGTTCACCACCATGCGCAGAGGTTCCTGCAGATCGTGAGTAAGGGCGTACGCAAAATGCTGTAGTTCGGCATTGGTGGTCCGGAGTGCTTCCTCAGCCTGCTTGCGGTCCGTTGTGTCCTCGATTGCCAGGAGGATTGTGCGCGCCTGGGCGTTCGGATTGAAAATCTCGCTGGCGTTGAGGCACATGACTTTTCTCCCGACACGTTCGAAGTCATGGGTGACCTCAAAGTCCCGGAATGTGGAGTGCTCGGGGAGAATATTTTCCAAAAGCTCGCGCAGCTTCGGGATATTCCATTGTCCGTTCCCAAGGTCGTAGATCAGACGATCCTCGGTCTCTTCCTGCGCGGCCTGGAACGTTTCGTAGAACGACTTGTTCGCTTTGATAACTCGCAGGTTCTGGTTCAGGATCACCAGGGGTTCCCGCACCGTCTCCACGATCGCTTCGGCGAAGTCCAGACCGCGCTTCGCGGCATCGATATCGATGAACATCAACACGGCGCCATCGGTCTTGTGATCCGGTCCCACGGAGGGGAGGATGCGCAGTGAATACCAGCGGCCGTGCGAGTCGCGGACGTCGCGCGGTTTCCGATCCCCGCCTTCCATCGCATCCAGCAGCAATCGCCGCAAACCGGGTATTTCGATTTGAGGCTGAAGATCCGTGATCGCCCGTCCCAGGTCCGAGGCGATCAGATTCAACATCGGTTCGATGGCGCGCGTAAAGCGGCGAATGCGCAGATCCCGCCCAACCATCACAAGAGGGATGCTGATGCTCTCCAGAAGATTGGCCAGATCCCGGTTGACTTTGGTGAATTCAAGATTACTGATCTTGAGCTCTTCGTTCAGCGTGTTCAGTTCTTCGTTGGCCGATTCCAACTCTTCCTGTGCCGTCTCCAATTCCTCGTTGCCCGCCTGCGCCTCTTCGTTTGCGGCCTTCAGTTCCTCCAGGGTGGTCGCATTGTCCTCGATGATGGATTGCAGATACTCCTTGGTTGCGGCGAGCTCGCGCCGTAGCCGGGTGCTTCCCCCGTTTTCCATTACGGTGGGCTTTTGCGCCGGCCGCGCGCCACCCTTCACCTTGGCGTCAAGGAACTGGATCAGGAAATAGCGTTGCTCCGAAGAGGGCGAGCCCCGGAACGGGGTTACTTGAATCGTGATATCGCTTAACTTGCCGCCGTCTTCGATCCGGAAACCGCTCTCTGTGGCTACCGCGTTCTTTTGCCGGGCAGTTCGGATTGCCTTGCCCAGGCCCGCAATCAAGCCTTCTCGTGCCAGATTCAGAAGATTCTGTGTCGGCTCACCCGGCGAAAGTTCCAGATACGGAGCGACGCGGCCCCGGACCTGGATGATGTTCAAGAGATCGTCAACGATTGCGCCGGGCGGCGCATGTTCGGCCAGCAGCAGCCGGTCGGCTTCTCTCAGCACGTCCGGCTCGGTTCGACTCAGGGCAGTTCTTTCCCGCTGGTCTACCCTGCCTCCGGTGCGTCTACTCTCGCCCGAGCGTAGCGCCGGCATACTCTCTGGCGGCTGCATGCAATAGATCTTGTGAGTCTTCTCGACTTGATGAAATGTCCCGGAAAGCGTTCCGATACTTTCCGAGGGACCGAGTATCAGGAAGCCCGTGGGTTTGAGGGCGTAATGCAGAGTTGACCACACCTTGCGTTGTAGTACGTCTCCCAGATAGATCAGCACGTTGCAGCAACTGATGAGGTCCAGTTTTGAGAAAGGCGGATCCTGCGCCAGGTTGTGTCTCGCGAAAACGCATACCTCGCGGAGGGTCTTTGCCACCTGGTACCCTCGTTCGGACCGGGTGAAGAACCGTTCCAACCGCTTCGGCGAGACATGGGCCAGAGCCGTACCCGCGTATAGGCCGGCGCGCGCTTTTTCAATAGCCGTTTCGCTGATATCGGTGGCGAAGACCTCGAAGGGAATGCTCGCGTTCCGGCCTTCCAGGAATTCTGTCAAGCAGATAGCGATGGAGTAAGCTTCTTCTCCCGTGGCACACCCGGGCACCCAGATCCGGATCGGGTCTTCAGGCGCTCGATCCTCAACCAGCGCGGGAAATACCTTCGTTTTCAGTTCGTCAAAGACCGAGGCTTCGCGAAAGAAGGCAGTGACGGTTATGAAACAGTCCTCGCACAATGCGCTCGCTTCCTCGCGGTGCCGCTCCAGTTCCCGGCTGTAGTCCTCCAGCTTTTCGAAGCCGCGGACGGCCATACGCCGCTTGATGCGGCGGGCGAGGGTTCCGTGCTTGTAGTGCGTGAAATCCACGCCGGTGGCTGTCCGCACCAGCCGGAGTATCTTGGCCAGTGCGGCATCGCCTGGCGTCTCAACCACCTCCACAGACTCGATCGGGACACCGGAGTCGCGCGCCATGGCCACCAGTTGCCGCGCGATTCCGGCGGGCGGCAGGACGAAATCGGCAACCCCAGCGGCGATGGCGCTCCGCGGCATGCCGTCGAACTTGGCGGTTGCGATCTCCTGAGCGAAGGTGGCGCCGCCCGCGGCCTGAATCGCCTGGAGCCCCAGCGTTCCGTCTGTAGCGGTCCCCGACAGAACGACGCCCAGCGCCTTGTTGCCGCGGTCTGCCGCCAGAGCGCGGAGGAAGGAGTCGATTGGCATGTTGCGGCCACTGTCCGGCCGGGGCGGGGTATCAAGCACTCCACCCGAAATGCTCAAATTGCATCGCGGTGGAATCACATAAACATGATCAGCCTCAGCCCGGGTCTCCCCTTTCACTTCACAGACCGGCATATTGCTTTCCTTGGAAAGCAACTCCGACAAGTGGCTCTCGTGATTCGGATCCAGGTGCTGAATCAGTACGAATGCCATGCCGGTATCGTCGGGCAGATGGCTCAGCAGCTCCGTGAATGCATCGAGTCCTCCGGCGGAGGCCCCGACACCAACAACAATGGGGAGTGACGTCTCGCCGGCCGGCAGCACCAGCGCCGTCGCGGCAGGGGCATCAGGCAGATGCGGCGGACGCGCGACCCCACCCGGTCGTCGTCGATCGCCGCTCTTCTTCGCCACACGTCACCATGACCTTTCTCCCTCGATCAAACTCTAATATCAAGCACGCGCCGTGCCACTCTTCTCAGGCGGCTTTGGTACGCGCGAGCAGATCCTTGAGGGTCTTGCCGATCTCCATGAACTGATCCAGACCGGAAGGCTTGGTAATAAACTGGGCAATCCCGAGCTCCTTGAGCAGCGCCTCGTCTCGCCTGGACTGCGAAGAACTCCAAACGCAGACCGGAACTCCGCTGAGGCCTGTGGCGCGGCCGATTTCGCGCAGGATGTCTTCGCCGGTATACCTGGACAGGTTCAAATCCACCAGAATCAGGTCAGGATTTGCAGCGTCCGCGTAGGCGCCCTGCCGGCGGATGAACGCCAGGGCTTCGGTTCCGCTCATCAGGTGAACCAGCTCAAATCGCAGGTCCTGCTTCTTGAGAGCCCGATCGAGCAGGAAGACGTCTGAACCGTTGTCTTCAATCACAAGGATTCGCATGGGACGAATGATCGGAGGGTATTTCACTTGTTACTCCCAAAACGGCCAAACGTGGGCCCTTCTTCATCATTTCACAATTCCTTGCCCGCCTAAACGGCCTTGAGGGGCAAGAGTCGAGTCGTGTTCAATTCTGTCCAGCCAATATGGCGGCCGGCCATAGTGAAGGTATAGCCGGTTCTCATACTCGCGAGTGATGGCCGAGCCATCGGTATATTCCGGGCCGCTCCGGATGGACTCCCGGGAAAGGCCGACGTAGACCTTAGAATCCGTCCAACTCACGCGTTCCACCCAGGCGGGTGAAACCAGAACCTTGTTGCCCGGCCACCAATTCTGGGTAGCGACGTCAAGATAGCGGATCGCCCAGACGTCATCGTCCACCAGAAAACTGTCTACATGGCCAATTTCGCCATCTGTCGCCTCCAGGTGATAGCCGGTAACGGCCTCGCTGCTGCGGAGATGCGAATCCGGCGACTCTCTCCGAACCCTGACCGCCACGGGCTCCGGGGAAGCATTCGCTACAAGCGCCAGACCCGCCGGGTAGAACGCCGAGCCCCACAGATAGGGACCGCCCCAATATCCGGGATAGCCGTAATACCCGAGGTATGCAGCCTCGTGCTGGCGGGATACGGGTTCGTGGGTGTTGACGTCCGGACTCTGCTCCACCTGCTTCTTCGTGAGTTCCACGTCCACGCGCCGGGCTCGCCAATCCGTCCGGAGCACCGAGATGGGCGAGACCAGCACGCGCCGTCCGCCCAGCCAGCCGCCGGTATCGACAATGAGGTAGCGGATGGCCCATGTCTCATCGTCGAAATAGAACTGCTCTACAGTTCCGATCTCGCCGTCCGTTGCCTGGATCGCCAGACCCTTCAGAACTGTTGTATTCATTAGCATGGTGGTATCTCGTTGAAGGGGTGCAGCTTCCCGGTGCTCGACGTCGCCCCTAAGCGGGAGCGACGACGGCGGCGTGCGCAGATTCTGCATCTTTTCCGGCAATACCTGCGCCTGTCTATCTATTTGGACAGAGAGATCGTTATTCATGAGTTCATCTATTCTCAACTGTAAGCACCCCTCGGGCCATCCTGTGCAATGCAGAATTGCGAGTTTACGGTGACACCTGCCTGGCCCGCACGATGAACCGCCGGGGCGCCGGCCCCACGTAATTGAAGGGATAGCAGGTGACTAGCGTGAGCACGTTCTCGCCGGACGCGGCGAGGACCCCCACATTTTCTGGTTCCACGACCCTGAGAGACTCGACCTGATACTTGAAGTTGCCATGGAGAGTCGCGATTTGAACTTCGTCCTTGATCTGCAAATCTTTCAATGGGCGAAAGAATGTGTCCCGGTGCCCGGCGAGGCCCACGTTTCCGGGATCTCCCGGCAGCGCCGTGCCGGGAATATGTCCGACCGCATGGCGGAGAGTGCCGGTATCGATTCCTTCCTCGACGACCACCGAAAAGAAAAGACGTGGGATTTCAATGCGGCCGATCAGACCTCCTGTCTCGACGGCAGGCGCGGCCTTCACCGAAGCGGACTCCGATCGGGAGGCAGCTTCACTCGCGGCAAGCCGGTCACGTAACAGGCGCTCCAGGTTCCGGTTCTCTCGTGTCTGGAAAATCCAGGCATCCGCCAGAACGAATCCGCAGTAGCCTAAAAGCACAGCGGCGCAGGCCAAGAGCGCACGCTGAGCCCACTTCAGAGTCTGCCGGAGCGGTTCTTTCGCAACCACGAGTTTCATTTGACGCCGCCGGCTATATAGCCGGTCCGCGTACGCACTGACAGGTTGCCGCGGTCCTTAGCCCGGGCACGCACCCGAATGGAACGATAGACACTCCCAGGCAAGCTGGCTGGGACATATCCGATGGTGTATTGGTGCCGGATGTCCCGGGCGATGCGCTCGCAAATGGCCACCACGTCGCTGAGTTGGCCGGGAAGGAAGGCTTCGCCTCCCGTTGCCTGTGCCAGGCGCTTGAGCACGCCCGGGTTGCGGTCCGGATCCTCCGGGTCGAATAGACCAACGGTGTAGATGACGGCACTGGATTGGCCGGCCAGTTTCATGACCTGGTCCAGGTTGTGCAGGCTGGCATTGTCGCCGCCATCGGAGATGACGATCAGCACTTTCCTGTCGCGGCTGCCTGCCTGCAATTCCTCTAACGCCCTGGCGATCGCGTCGTAAAGAGCCGTCTCGCCCCCACCCCGCGTGTTCGTGATCGCCTTCTCGAGCTCGGTGGTGCTATTGGTGAATCGGAGCGAGGCCGGCAGGCCCAACGATACCTTCTCGTTGAAGTTGACGACGAACATCTCGTCATCCCGATTGCTGGAGCGCACAAAGGTCCGGGCCGCCGCGGACACCTCCACAAGTTTAGGCCGCATGGTCGAGCTATGGTCAACAACTAATCCCACGGTGACGGGGATGTCTTCGTTTTTGAAAACCTGGATGCGTTGCGGCACACCGTTCTCATAAACCTCAAAATTCTGCTCGCCTAAATCGGAGACGAACCCACCCTCCCGGTCGGTCACCGTAGCGTGTAGCACCACCAGGGCAACATCCACTGAAATCCGCACGGATTCCGAATCGCGATCTTGTCCTGGCGGCGCGACCTGGTATCCGGCGCAAACCGCCAGGACGGCGAGGAGCAGGGCCGGGAGGACTATCGTTTTCGCGACGCTCCGCTGCCCCAACCAGAACGGCCCGCTCCTCATAGCTCCTCTCCTTCTTGCCCGCCTTGTGCCTTTACCGGCTTACAGCATGCGCTTTTGCATCCGTTGCAGGACCAAGGCTCCGGCGAATGCCAATAGTCCGAACAATGCCATCAGCGGCAGCCAGCTCGCAGTATGCGGGAGCTCCGCCATGGCGACCTCAGTCGCGAGCAGGCGGCGGCGTGACCACCTCGGCCAGTTGTACCTCTTCTCCAGTCGGCTTGATCGCCATGATAGGCACCTGCTTGAGTTGCAGGACAACCGGCTCATCGGCAGTTTTGATCGGCTGTGTGACTTCTACCGGGATCTCAGCCGGCATGAAGAGAATGGGTGTGTGGGTAGTCTTGGCCAACTCCACTGCTCTCGCCTTCGGATAAACGAATTCCTCACCCCAGTTTCTGCCGGGATAGAACCATGCGCGGAGTGCCTCCGGCTCCCCGGCCGGCCGCTCTCTGAAGGTCACGACGGTTTTGTCCGTGGCCTTGAGACGATAGTTCGGGATCGCGAGAATTGTGGCGTAGACTTCCGTTTCGTCCTTGTTGAAGATCTGGACGATGTGGCGGTCGGAAGATGAATCCAGAATTTTGAACACGTAGGTGCCGGCAGGCAACACAGCCCACCCCTTGAGGTGAACACCCGGAATCTCCACAGGGCCGCTGAAGGTCATCGTGGTTTTCCTGTTCCAATCGTCCGCCTTTGCGCCTGGCGAAAATACCGCCCCCATGAGCGCGAGGCCAAACACGGTAGCTGTTGCTGTTTTCAAAAAGCTCATCTGCTTGTTCTCCTTTGTAATTTGTGCGACCGGCTCTTCGCGCTGTCTGGCACCCTGCCTGCACGCTTCGGCTGGCTGGTTGCACACGTGGGATCAGAAGCACTCCGAGGTCCATCGGCGCCCACGGCGGTAAGAACGCGGCTGTTATCTTAATTGCGAAGCGGTACCTGACGCATCGGGGCCGTGCAGTTCCTGCTGCGCCGAATGCAGGATCTGCTAAGAGCGGCGTTCAAGGGTTCTGGGACGGATCTGGGAAGAACCGCCCGCAAATGAATAACCGCATCGGAGCAGCTCATAGACCAGCAAGAGCGTCTGCCGATGCGGTTCGCCCAGGGTTGGGCCGGGATCCGGCGTCGGGCCATCAAGAGTTTTGCGTTCGATCCTGGCAAGGACCGCGTCCAATCGTTCCATCCCGAGGAGCGCCTGACGGTTACCGAAATCATGATCCCCGAAGAGATCTCTGCGAACACATTCTACAAAAAACCCCTCTGCGGCCGACAAACAAGCGAACGCCAGGTAAGCGCAAGCGCCCACTCAATCGTCCGCCTGTCAATTGCAGCAGAGGGCAGGTTTGAAAGATTACTTCGTCAACGAATACAGAGCAACCGGATGGCCATGGGGTGCGCTGGCTCTGCGATCATCGCCGGTTGGCGGTGCCCGGGCAGGGGATCATCGACAGTATGACGGTCAGCAGTACAAGAAGGGCGAGAACTGTTGCTATTAGCATGAGTAACCTGATTCAGTTGTTATAACCGGAAAGTCTTGGGGCGCTCCTGCTTCGCGGCTTGACTTACCTGAGGCACGTTTGCCGCCGTTTGAAATCGAGAGGCTTATGGGACAAGGCGGCGAATCGCGCACGCTGCTTCCGCCGCGAAAACTGCGCTTCCTTACGCAGATTCTGCGCTATGCGTGCCGCCCCAACCCGGACTTCTCCGGCGTAACGGGCCGCCGTGATTGGCCCGATTCGTGCACACTTACTAAGACCGTGCGGGCAAATGGAAGGAATACGAAAATGACTAAGAATACATCAGTGATGGGGATCTATCCGGATCGCACAACGGTATCGGATGCGATCAACGTTCTGCAAAAAGCGGGATATCGGAGGACGGATATCTCGGTGCTCTCGTCTGATAATCAAGGTTCAAAGGACTTCGCGTTCGAACAGCGCCGTAAAGGTCTGGAAGGCGCGGCAACGGGCGCAGCAGCGGGCGCCGTGATTGGCGCCGTGGTGGCATGGTTCGTTTCTGTTCAGATGGTGACCATCGCCGCGCTAGGGTCGCTGGTGGCGGCGGGACCGCTGCTGGCTGCGGTGGCCGGCGCCGGCGCCGGTGGAGCGGTAGGTTGGATCGGTGGATTTCTGGCCGGCATGGGCCTGCCGGAATATGTCGCCAAGAGGTACGCGGGCAGAATCCGGAGGGGGGGCATTCTCGTATCGGTGCACTGTGACAGTCCGGAGTGGTGCACTCGAGCGAAGAAGACCCTTACAGATACTGGAGCGCGCAATATCTCGTCCGCCTCCGAATCTTCCGCCGACTACGGGACGACCGATAAGCCGACCGAGAGGGCCCCGGCATTGCTGGAGCGTGTCGAATCGCCTGTGCAAAAGACGACAGAATACGTTGCCGAAGAAACTAAGAAATAGGAACTGGCCGCTTGTGTGCACATCGGACAGCGGTCACTAACGGAGATGATTACCATGCAAGTCGTTCGAGTTATCGGTGTTACTACGACATTGCTGCTTCTCGGGACGATCATTCCTGTGTCCGCGCAGCGCGGAGAGCAGAATGAGAAGCAGGGCAAGCAAGAGCAACAGCGGGCTCAACAGCCGCAGCAAAAGGGGCGGGGTCAACAGCCGCAGCAACAGCAACGCGGGCAACCGGCTCAACAACAGCGGGCCCAGCAGCCGCAGCAACAGCAACGTGAGCAGCCGGCTCAGCAACAGCAACGCCAGCAGCCGGCTCAACAACAGCGGGCCCAGCAGCCGCAGCAACAGCAACGTGAGCAGCCGGCTCAGCAACAGCAACGCCAGCAGCCGGCTCAGCAACAGCGGGCCCAGCAGCCGCAGCAACAGCAACGTGAGCAGCCGGCTCAGCAACAGCAACGCCAGCAGCCCGCTCGGCAACAACAGGCCCGGCAGCCGCAGCAACAGCAACGCGAGCGGCCGGCTCAGCAACAGCAGGCCCGGCAGCCGCAGCAACAACAACCCAACCGCACACGAGTGCAGGCATCCGCCTGGCAACAACAGCGGGGATGGCAAAGAGACGGCGCCTGGCAGGGACACAGCACCTGGCAGCAGAATCGCGCTCAACAGTGGGGAAGTCAGCATCGCACCTGGGCACAGCGGGGAGGCTATGGTGGCTACTACATCCCGCAGTACACCTTCGGCATCAATTTCGGAAGTCAACACTGGTTCCGGATTCGCAGTATGCCCGCCATGTACATGGGGTATCCTCGTTTTCAGTACGCTGGCTTTTCCTTCCTGCTCGTGGATCCTTATCCGGAATACTGGGCGGAAGACTGGTACGCGACCGATGACGTCTATATTGACTACGACGACTATGACAACGGGTATTACCTTTACAACCGCAGGTATCCGGACGTCAGACTAGCGATCACCGTGGAACTGTAACCGGATATGCGCGTACTCCAAACCCAGACGGAACGGCACCGCACCGAACGCATCGGCTGGCTGCGCGCGGCAGTATTGGGCGCAAATGATGGCATCCTATCGACGGCTAGTCTGGTGCTCGGTGTAGCAGCTTCGCACGCGGCTCACAGCAGCGTTGTCGTGGCCGGAGTTGCGGGGCTGGTCGCCGGCGCGATGTCGATGGCAGCCGGTGAATACGTATCTGTGCACTCTCAGAAGGACACCGAGCAGGCCGACCTCAAGCTGGAGCGTGCAGAGCTGAAGACCGACGTTGCGGGCGAGCGCCGGGAACTGGCGGCTATCTACGTCGGTCGCGGACTCGATCCCGCGCTCGCCGAACAGGTTGCCGGGCAATTGATGGCTCACGACGCTCTGGGCTCCCACGCCCGCGACGAGCTCGGGATCTCCCCGGGTCTCAGCGCGCGTCCGATTCAGGCTGCATTGGCGTCAGCCGCGAGCTTCGTCGTCGGAGCGGCCCTGCCCCTCGCGGTAACAGCCATGGCTCCGGATTCGGTTTTGATCGTCCTTGTTTCCGGAACCTCACTGTTGTTCCTGGCGGTTCTGGGAGGGTTGGCGGCACACGCCGGGGGTGCGGGTGTGGCCCTGGGAGCAATGCGCGTTACGTTTTGGGGCGCTTTAGCCATGGCCGTAACCTCCGGCGTCGGGGCACTGTTCGGAACTGTCACTACGGGGGCTTGAGCATCGCACCTCGTAGACGTTCTCGATTCCCATTCTTTTCGTTTGCTCTATGCGAGGTTCACTCGATTCGTGACTCAAGGTCGTTATACGCGTGCGCTACAGCGTCTGACTGCCCCCTATAAGCGCGGGCGTCTCCGTACGGTAGAAACTTTGCGTATCGGGAGTGCGGGTGAGCCAATAAATGGGCATGCTTAATCGGACAAAAATACTGCTCGCTTCGCGCGGCAATCTCTGTTACTAGCCCGAGTAATCCGTTGGCGTACGAGCAATAAATGCAGCCCACCTTCTCGATCGTGTTGAGGTATGCCAGCCGGCCCCGGTCAAAGACCAGATAGTCTTTTCTCCGGACTTTTGGAATTCCGTAAATCGGAAAGCAAATAAGCTGATAGACAGCAACGGCCGCGTCAAGAAGCAAAAAAGGTAATATACACGCGTAAATAACCGGCGACGAGAAGATTACCAATAGCCTGGTATTACGAAGATGCTTCCAACTGGACGTCTTGAGCCGGCGGTGTTCGTTCAGGGTTTCCTGCGTGGGCAAAGAAACCGCGTCGCTATTTGGGAGCCTGACCTTTTGTTTTTTCACGCGTTATTATAGGTGCACGAACGAGGCCAAACCGTTCCACGGGCGTCGGTTTCAAGGGCATCGGCCGCCGGCGGCAGCGGGTTGCCGAATCGTCGCTGCCACCTTGAGTTTCACGTGCAGCAACTGCCGGATGTCACGCAGAATCTGCACTTGTGTTCTTCGTAACTCCCCAGTCCACCAGGGTAAAGTGTGGTCCGCACCGCCCCGGCGGCCTCAGTTTGCCGCATTGGACCAGCGCTTGCAGTAACGCATGGGGGGAAGGAACAACGAAGATGCTTTGGACACTCTGTGTAATTCTCTTGATCCTGTGGGCGCTGGGGCTGGCGACATCCTATACCGCCGGTGGGCTGATTCACATCCTGCTGGTTGTTGCGGTGGTAATCGTGGTGATCCGCCTGATTCAGGGTCGCAGTATCGCGTAGTCCGGCAACTCAAAAGCCGGGTCAGTTGGAACGTTTTTAGGAGCGTAAGAAGATGCCCTTGATAAATATCGTCGTGGCGCTGATCGTGGTCGGCGTCGCTTTGTGGCTGATCAACAACTTCATTCCCATGGCGTCCAGCATCAAGACGATTCTGAATGTCGTCGTGGTGGTGGCGGTCGCCGTTTGGGTCCTGCAGGCGGTCGGATTGTGGGGCCGCGTAACGAGTTATAGGTTCCTGAACTGAACGGGGCGGCCTGCATAAACCCGATCGTACAAAGGAAGGATCCCTGTCCATGCGCTTTACACTCATCGTCGGCATAGTCCTTGCGATTCCCGTTAGCGGGTTCGCTCAGCAGTTCACGGCTCTGGGTGTGAACGAAAAACTCAGCTACCACCTCAAGCAATCCGCGGGTCCGTTGGCGCTTGTCGGATCTGCGGCCTATGCCGGAATCCTTCAGGCAGCCGACACCCCAACAGAGTGGGGACAAGGCGCGTCCGGCTATGGTAAGCGCTTTGGGTCTACCATCGCCTGTTCCGGGATCCACAGTGCCTTGGCTTTCGGCTTGGATTCAACCCTGCACGAGGATCCCCGTTATTTCCGTTCCGCCAGCGGCGGCTTCTGGCGCCGTACGGGCCATGCGTTCCGGGGCATGGTTCTTACGCACACGGATAAGGGAACCGAGACGCTGTCCATTTGGCGCTTCGGCAGCGCTTACGGAGCAGCCTATCTTTCCAACCAATGGTATCCGGGCCGGCTCAACACGGTGGGCCTTGGATTTGCCGAAGGGTCTCTGCAGCTGGGCTTCGATTTCGCCAGCAACCTCGGCGCGGAGTTCTGGCCGGACTTCAAACGGAAGGTACTACGTCGAAAACTCTAATATGAGCCTACACATCGAAGAGCGGGAACGCGAAGGCATCGTCATTTTGGATCTGAAGGGCCCACTTACATTGGGTCATGGAGATCTGGAACTGCGTGACAGGCTGCCGGCACTGCACGAATCCGGCAAGGTCAATATCGTTTTGAATCTCAAAGACGTCAGCGAAATTGACAGCACCGGATTGGGGACGTTGGTGTTTGGACTCGCCAGGCTGCGCAAGAGCGGGGGTGGATTGGCACTGGTAAACCTCAATCGATCGCATCTGAAGCTCTTCTTGCTGACCAGGCTGGCCATTGCCTTTGAGTTCTTCGACGATGAGCAGGATGCGGTGAACAGTTTCTTCCCGGATCGCGAACTGAAGCGCTTCGACATCCTCAGCTTTGTTCAAAAGGAAGAGCAGAGCAATTCGAAATCATACGCCGGTCGCGCCGCGGCTTGCTAGAATATAATACGATGGCGCAGCAGCCCGCGGTTTCGGGCCGAGTCCTGATCGTTGACGACGAGGAACACCAGCGGACTGCCTTGGTTGCGATGCTTTCCGACTGCAATTTTGAAACGCAGGTTGCCTCCGACGGGCATGAAGCGCTGGAACGGCTTACCGCCTTCAGCGCAGACGTCATCGTTGCCGACCTGGTCATGCCGCGCATGGACGGCTTTGAACTGCTCCGACACCTGCAGGATCGCGGCGATCACACCCCGGCCATTGCCATAACCGGCTTTGGCAGTATGGAAAAGGCACTGTCCGCGGTCCATGATCTGAAGGCATTCTGGTTTCTGGAGAAACCGGTGGAGCCTCGCGCGTTCAAGGCCCTGCTGGAACGCGCGATTCGCTACAAGCGAAGTCTGCAAAAAACTGACGAGCTTCAGCGCGACTTGAGCCTTAGGGGAGTACTCGGGGATCTTGTGGGAGTCTCTCCGGCTATGCAGCAGGTCTTCTCGCTCATCAGACAGGTAGCGCCGACGTCGGCGCCCGTGTTGATCTGCGGAGAATCCGGCACCGGGAAGGAGTTGGTTGCACGGCAAATTCATAAGTGCAGCCCCCGCCATGACGGGCCGTTCGTCGCGATCAATGCCGCCGCCTTACCCGAGACTCTGGTGGAGAGCGAGTTGTTCGGTCACGAGAAAGGTGCGTTTACGGGAGCCATGGAGCGCTCGGCCGGCTGCTTTGAGCAGGCTGAGGGGGGCACTCTTTTCCTCGATGAGATCGGCGAGATGCCGCAGGCTACCCAGCCAAAGCTTCTGCGCGTTCTCGAGGACTTACGGGTTCGACGACTGGGCGGTAAGCGGGAAATTCCGGTTGACGTGCGGATCCTTGCTGCCACCAGTCGGGCCGCCGGAACGCATTTGCGCGAAGAACTCTACTACCGGCTAAGCGTGTTCCAAATCGTAGTCCCGCCGCTGCGTGAACACAAAGAAGATATCCCGCCAATCTCGGAAGTCATGCTGCAGAATCTGAACAAGAAGCACCGCACTCGCGTCACCGGGGTTGACGCCAAAGCGCTGGACGTCTTGCATCGCCATGATTGGCCGGGCAACGTGCGGGAACTGCGTAATGTTCTGGAGCGCGCCGCCATTATAGCAAGTGAGGGCCCTATCAGGCTGGCTAATCTTCCTTCCCCTGCGTTCAGCGTAAATTCGGATTCCCAGACGCGGCCATCGCCGGATCCTGAGGGAGTCGTGATGCTCCAGCCCGGCCAGCCACTCGCCAGACTCGAGGAGGCGTATATCAAACTCACCCTTGAACATGTTCGTGGTAATCGAAAGCTGGCTGCGGAAATGTTGGGGATCAGCCTGCGAACACTGCAGAGCCGGCTTTCCATGCTGCGTGAGGAGGCGGACGCGGCAACTCCCGGATCCTGATTTGCGGCCTGAGAATGGGCGTAGAGCTACAGCCCCCAGCAAATGCCTCGCATCCCCGCAATGAACTTTTTTTGGCCGCTCCTCCAGCAATTGCCGCGAGTGATCGGGCAGGCCTCCAGCGAGTGGATCAACGACAATGCCCCACGCCTTGGGGCTGCCGTCTCGTTTTATGCGCTGCTGTCGCTGGCTCCCATTATTGTTATCGTCGTTGCTGTGGCCGCCCTTGTTTGGGGACAAGACGCCGCCCAAGGCCGGCTTGCGTCGGAAATCCAAGGGGTGGCCGGACCTGAAGTAGCACGGACCATTCAAGAGATCGTCAAAGGCGCCCACGAACCTAGGACAGGAGTGGCTGCCACTTTGGTTGGCCTGGTGACTTTGTTATTTGGCGCCTCATCCCTCTTCGTGGAACTGCACGAAGCCTTGAACACAATCTGGCATGTTTTCCTGCCTCCCGACCGGACCAATGCCGCAGCGGCCGTTCGTCTGATTCGGGACCGCTTCTATTCGTTCGCGATGGTGCTGGTAACTGGCTTTCTGCTGTTGGTTTCCCTTGCGATGAGCGCCGGGATCGCGGCTCTGGGGATCTTCGTGCCAAAGACCGCCACGTTTCTGATGTCATATCTCGTCATTGCGGTCGTATTTGCATCTCTCTACAAGATCCTGCCGGATGTCAGATTGCAATGGAGGGATGTTACAGCCGGAGCCATGATCACCGCATTGCTCTTCATGATCGGGAAAGAACTTATGGGCCTGTACTTCGCGCATGCCAGCTTCGGGTCCCCTTATAGCGCCGCTGGTTCACCAATCGTCGTGCTGCTATGGGTATACTACTCGGCCCAGCTATTCTTTTGGGGTGCGGAGTTCAGTAAGGTATATAGCAGCCTGGTGCTTGCGTTGCGGCCAATTACCTGAACAATCTTAGGGCCTTCATAGTAAGTCTGGTCTGGTGTTGGCGCGGGTCTTTGGGGCGGCTTTCGTAGCACGCAGCCAATCCTCGAAGCGCGTCTGGCCGAGTCGCGCGTCATCGTTCGGAACCAGTGACCGCTCGCTCACGGCGATGCCGTAGTAGCCCGCACGCGGATCCGAAACTACCTCACGTGGATCTTTGGCCGCAACCAGGTAGCGGCGGATCAGTTCGTCCAGACGAAACCCTTCGGGTCCGCCTATTTCAGTGGTGCCATTCACCGGCGAGCCCAGTGCGATTTTGCATAGCGCACTGGCGACATCTTCGGCTGCCATCGGCTGGAAGAGCACGGAAGGCAGGCGCACTTGGTTGCCCTCCGTGGAAAAATCGGCGATGCCTTTTGCGAATTCAAAGAACTGCGTCGCGCGGACGATGGAGTAGGGAACTGCTGAAGCTTCGATCAGGTTCTCCTGCGCAAGTTTGGCGCGGAAGAAGCCGCTCTCGACCAGACGTTCCGTTCCTACAACCGATAAGGCGACGTGATGTCGCACGCCCGCAGCCACGGCAGAAGCAAGCAGGTTATGGGTGGCAAGGCTCCGCCGTAACGGTTTGGCTCGGTAAGAATGGCGCGGAGTTGAAGGAACGGGGACGCACGCAGGCGCCGTGGGGAGACCCCGTGCGGTAGAGTGGCTCAACAGCACCATGCTGGCGGTGGATATGCGCCGCTTCCAAACTGCGTTGCGCGGGAAGCCTCGCATTTTCATCGATTTGCCGTTTGGCAGAGGTCTTGCAATTCCTTAGGGCGCAAGGAGGGCAAGACGATGAAAAAGGCAATGGCGGTGATGATGCTTCTGGCGGGCGGGGCATTCGCGGCCCCGCGTGTAGATGTGGGAATCAGGTTTGGCGCTCGCGCGCCGGTGGCGGTGGAGCGTCCTGTTTGCCCGGGTCCTGGGTACACCTGGGTGGATGGTTACTATGCGGATGGTGGGGCTTGGGTGGCCGGCTACTGGGCGCCCCCGGCGATAAGGCGCGTAGCTCCGCGGTTTGAGCGCGCGCGAGTGTATGATCGCGGGCCGGTAGTCCGCCATGAGAACGAACATTTCCGCCGGTAGGCCGAGGTTTCGGAGGCCGCCCATTCCGGTCCAAGCTATCGGGATTGGGCGGCTTCCTCTGGCTGCAGCGGAGCGATCGCGTGCGCCGACTGCCGGACAGCCCCGCCATAACTCGCAAGCGCGACCGTCATCCCCAGCGCGAACACACCCCAGCCGAATTCCCGCGGCATCCTACCCGACATAATATTCCGGTAGTCCATCGCGAAGGAAATAACGATCACGCCGGCGCCCGAAATCAGACCGGCCCAATGCGGCGCGCCAATGTGGACCGGCCGCGACCGCGCCTCGCATCGCAGTTGCCAGATTCCGGCGGCGACCATGACTGCCGATACCAGAAGCGGAGCGAGCACGGGTCCGGCCCACGGGACAGGAATCAGGAAGAGGATGTCCCACGTAAACAGGGAAGCGGGCCATCCCAGCAGCAGTTTCAGAAACAGGTAGAACGCGGCGTCCCACGTGCCGAAGGCGATGACGAAAGCTGCCGCCCACTGGCCCGCGTTCGCGGAGACGGCCAGCGCGATGGCCGCGAGCATGACGATGGTCGCCGCTTCCCGTCCGATCTCGATTGCCAGAGTTTGTTGCTGTTCCACGCCGGAGGCCCGCAGTTGGTCCAGGGTCAGCAGCGGGAAAAGGTCGCCGGACGGGCGTCCGGGGTAAAACCGCTGCCGTGCCGGTTCATGCAGCAGGCGCAGGTAACTGACCACCGCTGCCTCCAGATAGCCGAAGGCGGTCCCGAAGATTACCAGTGCGGCCACGGTGCGCTTCCATGAGGATGTGCGAGGCATTCTGAATGTAAGCCTACGCGAGCAGGGCGGCGAGGCGCAAGATGGTGTGCTTCACAACCGCGGGCAATCGGCGATACAGTTGATCTGTAAGCCAACCGAGGAGCCACATGGAACGTAGGAATTTCTTCAAAGCACTGCTTGCCGCCCCGGTAATGCCTGCCGCCGCGGCCGACGACTATACCAGCCGTCTGAAGGGACTGCCGCCGATCACCATCAAAGATGTCAAAGTGATCGCCACCAGCGGAGGCCGCAATTACCGTTGGGTATTCCTCAAGATCGTCACCAGCGAACCGGGACTATACGGAATTGGATCCGCCAACGATAACTACCAGACGCTGGCGGTGGCGACGGCTTTGGAGAAACATCTCAAGCCATGGCTCATCGGCAAGGACCCGGACCGGATTGAGGACCTGTGGAAGAGCGCGAACTATCGCACTTACTGGCGCGGCGGTCCGGTGAATAACAAGGTGCTGGGCGCAATGGATGAGGCCTTGTGGGATATCAAGGGCAAGCGCGCCGGAATGCCTGTGTACGAGATGCTGGGAGGCCGGGCGCACGACGCCGTGGCCTGCTACGACCACGTGAGCGGCCGCACTAAGGAACAATGCGTGGAAGCGGTGACTAAGTCGGCGGAGAACGGTTACCGGCATATCCGGCTGCAATTCGCCGAGGGCTATGGGGGCGGCGGGTTTATTCCCGCTAACCAGGGAAGCCGCGTGGAGGGCGGTTACCAGGGTCCGGCATTCGACGAGGATCAGTATGTGGAGACCATTCCTGCGGTCTTCGAATATGTCCGCTCCAAAGTGGGGTTCGGACCTAAGTTACTGCATGACGTCCATTCTCACCTGGAGGGTACGAACGCCATTCTGTTTGCGAAAAAGATGGAGCCGATGCACATGTTTTTCGTCGAGGATCTGCTGGCGCCCGAACGGCTCGAATGGTACAAGGAGGTGCGCAAAGTGTGCGCCACGCCGCAGGCTGTCGGCGAGGTGTTTACCAATCCGGCCGAATACTATCCGTTGATTGCGGAGCGGTCGGTGGATTTCATCCGCACGCGGGTTACCGCGATCGGCGGAATTACGCAGGCCAGGAAGATCGCGACTGTGTGCGAAGTATTCGGGCTGAAGACGGCCTTCCAGGAGGGAGGCGAGAACGACCCCGTCAACCAACTGGCGGCGTATCACGTGGATATTTCGAGTCCGGCATTCGGCATTCAGGAGGAGAATCATTTCCCGCCGGTGGCGCACGAAATGCTGCCGGGAACGGCGGAAATCCGGAAAGGCTATATGTACGGCAGCGGCCGGCCGGGACTGGGTATCGATATCAACGAGGAGATGGCGGCCAAATATCCTATTGTCGAAGGCCGTAATGGCGGGGCCTACGGCACGGAGCGTAACATCGATGGAACGGTTATCATTCCCTGAGGCGGCTCCGTCTGCTGGTTGACGGCGGCGGCCCCGGAATCACGCGAGCAGCGCGGGTACCACTTCGCCCGCTACGTCGGTAAGACGGAAGGGCCGTCCCTGGAATTTATAGGTCAGGCGGGTATGATCGAACCCGAGCAGGTGCAGCATGGTGGCGTGCAGGTCGTGCACGTGCACCCGGTCCTTAGTCACGTTGAAGCCCAGGTCGTCGGTTTCGCCGAGGCGGACACCGGGTTTGATGCCTCCGCCCGCCATCCACATGGTGAACGCGTTGGGATGATGGTCGCGCCCGTCGGAGCCGCCCTGCACCATCGGCGTGCGGCCGAATTCACCGCCCCAGATCACCAGCGTTTCGTTCAGCAGTCCGCGCCGCTTCAGGTCTTTGATGAGCGCCGCTGCCGCACGGTCGGTGTTGAGGCAGTTCTTTTGCAGATCCTTCACCAGGTTGGAATGCTGATCCCACGCCTCGTGATACAACTGCACGAAACGCACGCCCTTCTCCACCAGCCTGCGCGCCAGCAGGCAGTTGTTGGCGAAGGACGCCTTGCCGGGTTCCGCGCCGTAGAGTTCCAGCGTCTCTTTCGACTCTTTGGAGATATCCATCAATTCGGGCGCCACGGCCTGCATACGGAACGCCATCTCGAAGGAATTGATGCGCGTGGCGATTTCCGGGTCGCCGGTGGCGGTGGCGCGCATTTCGTTCAGTTGATTGAGCGCGTCCAGCGAGTCGCGTTGCAGTTGCCGGTCCACGCCCGGCGGATTCGAAAGGTACAGCACCGGATCGCCGCCGCTGCGGAACTCGACGCCCTGGTATACCGTGGGCAGAAAGCCGCTGCCCCAGCAACTATCGCCGCCGCTCGGCCCCTTCGCTCCGGAGCTGAACACCACGAAGCCGGGCAGGTCCCGGGTCTCCGAGCCCAGCCCGTACAGCACCCAGGCGCCCATGCTGGGCCGTCCGAACTGCATGGTGCCGGTGTTCATCAGAAGCTGCCCCGGCGCATGGTTGAACGCGTCGGTGACCATCGATTTGACGATGGCGATATCGTCCACGACTTCGCCGGTGAACGGCAGCAACTCCGCCCATCTCCGTGCCGGTTTGGCCGTAGCGGCGGAAATGGAATTTGGGACCCAGCAGCTTCGAATTGGGATTGATGAATGCCGCGCGGTAGCCCTTCAGCAAATCCGGCGGCGGCAGCGTGCCATCGAATTTCGCGAGCTGCGGCTTGTAGTCGAACAGCTCCAGGTGGCTGGGCGCGCCGGCCATGAAGAGAAAAATCACGTGCTTCGCTTTGGCGGCGAACTGCGGCGCCTTGGGTGCCAGCGGATCGCCGGCACGCGTAGCCGGATTCCGCCAGCAGGTGGCCCAGCGCGGCGGCTCCCAGGCCGACTCCGCACTGCTCGAAGAACCAGCGGCGCGTCACTTGCGCGGGGTGCATGTTGCGGTACCGGTGATCCTGGCAATTCATGGTTACTCCTTGGTGATGGTCTCGTCCAGATTCAGAATGACGCGCGATACGGCAGTCCACGCGGCGTAGCGCCGCGGCGTGACGCCGGCGGGCAGCGAGGAACCGGCGTCCGCGTTCAGGCCGGTCAAATCCAGCGCGTTCACCCAGCCATCGGCAATGCGCTGGTCCTCTTTCGCCAGCAACTTCAGCAGGACATCGGTCTCTTCGGCGGCGTGGGCCGGCGCGCGGTGCACAGCCGGAAGGCATACGCGACGCGGTCGCTGTCGCTGTCTCGCCGCCTTCCTTGATGACCCGCAGCGCCAGGGCCCGCGCGGATTCCACGAAGAGCGGCTCGTTGAGCGTGGTGAGCGCCTGCAGCGGCGTGTTGGAGCGCGCGCGCCGCACGCACGACATTTCGCCGTTGGGCGCGTCGAACGCCTGCAGCATCGGAAACGGTACGGAGCGGAAACGGAACGTGTACAGCGCGCGGCGGTAGCGCTCCGGGCCCGTGGCGGTCATCCAGGTCTTGGGCGCATAGCTGGCCGGCGGCTGGAACAGAAACGCGGGCGCGGGAGGGTACACGCTGGGGCCGCCCACTTCGGGATTGAGCAGACCGCTGGCCGCCAGCGCGATATCGCGCACCATTTCCGCGTCCACGCGAAAACGCGGCCCGCGCGCCAACAGCCGGTTGTCGGGATCCTTCGCCAGCAGTTCCGCCGAGACGCTGGAGGACTGGCGATACACCGCCGAAGTCACGATCAGGCGGTGCAGTTTCTTCATGCTCCAACCCGAATCCATGAACTCCACGGCCAGCCAGTCCAGCAGTTCCTGATTCGAAGGCGGCTCGGCCTGCGTGCCCAGGTTCTCCGCCGTGGCCACGATTCCGGTGCCGAAGTAGGCCTGCCAGACGCGGTTCACCATGGAGCGCGCCGTGGTGGGCGAGCGGCGATCCACCAGCCATTTCGCGAAGGTCAGGCGGGTGCGCGGCGCATCCGCCGGCAGCGGATGCAGGAACGCCGGGGTGCCCGGCTCCACTGCGCGTTCCGGCTGGAGAAAATCTCCGCGCTTCAGAATGTGTGTCTGGCGATGGTCTCCGCTGCGTTCCGCCAGAACCAGTTGCAGCGATCCTTCGGGATGCTCGCGCCAGAGCGCGGCGATGGCGTCGTTCTCCGCCTGCCATTCCGGAACGGTAGTGCGCCAGTAGCTGAAGACCGCGCGGACCTGCGCGGGCGAACGCTCGTTCGCGCGGAATGCTCAGGATCTCGCGCACGTTCTGCGGCAGCGGGTCGGCCACCGCGCCGGGCGTCGAGGTTACCGAAATGCGGATGCGGCCCAGGTTGTTGTTCTCGTTGTCGTCGGAGTTCCAGCCGCCGTGGTTCTGCTTCAGGCGCAGATCGCAGAATCGTGCCGTTGGCGTTGGTCACCGGCTGTTCGAACTGGAAGACGGCTTTGCGCGGCTGGTTGCGCAGTCCGGGACCGGCATCGATTCCCCAGGCGGTCTCGTCCTTGCCGTCGATGGCGAATTCGATCGGACCGGTGACGCGCCGCTTGCCGCTCTTGTCGTCGAAACTCGGTTCCAGCGGCGTCTCCGGCAGATTGATGTCGGCCGTCGCTTTGGCGATTTTGAGCTTTGTGAACTTGCCGGGAGTCGTCGGCGGATGCGGCGTCCACCAGGAATTCGGTGAGCGCGCCGCGTGCCCTTGATCGAACGGCCCGGACCGCCGTTGGGAAGATTCGGATCGGTGAGCAGTTCCAGACGCACCGCGGCGATGCGCGGCAGGTCCGTCTTGGCGGTGAACTCCACGGTGTGCTTGGTCGGGCGCGTATCCCTGCGCCAGCATGGAGCCGTCCTTGCAGACGCAACTCGCGCTCGCCGCCAGTCGAGATGTCGTCCACGGTGAGGCTCAGCACTTTCCATTCCGGCTGGTCCGTGCGCACCCGCTCTTCCCAGGCCGCCATCCGTTTTTGCCAGTCGGGATTGCGATGCTGCAACTGCGCCTCGATCTCTGCGGTGCGCTGGAAAATCTCGGCGCGCTTCTGTTGCTGCGCGGGAGTGTACACCGCCATGTTGGCCTCGTGCGGTATCGTTGAGGAACGCGAACATGCGGTAGTACTCTTCCTGCGTAAGCGGATCGTACTTGTGGTTGTGGCACTGCGCGCACTGGATGGTGATGCCCAGAATCCCTTTGCCGATGGCGTCCATGCGGTCGTACATGGCCTCCATGCGGAACTGCTCGGGGTCGACGCCGCCTTCCTCGTTGATCATGGAGTTGCGCAGGAAGCCGGTGGCCACTTTCTGGTCCTGCGTGGCGTTGGGCAGCAGGTCGCCGGCAATCTGTTCGATGACGAACTGGTTGTACGGCAAATCGCGATTGAGCGCGCCGATCACCCAATCGCGATAGAACCACACGAAGCGCGGCGCGTCCTTTTCATAGCCGTTGGAATCGGCGTAGCGGGCCGCATCCAGCCAGATGCGCGCCCCAGCGCTCGCCGTAATGCGGCGAGGCCAGCAGGCGATCCACCTGCTTTCTCGTAGGCGTTGGGGCTGCGGTCGGCCAGAAACGCGTCGAGTTCCGCGGGGGTGGGCGGCAGGCCGATCAGGTCGAGGCTCAGGCGGCGCAGCAGCGTAGCGCGGTCGGCTTCCGGCGAAGGCTTCAGGCTTTGCTTTTCGAGGTTTTGGAGCACGAACGCATCGATGGGGTTGCGCACCCAGTCGCCGCCGTCCGGGTGCGGCACCGCCGGCCGTGTCGGAGCCACAAACGCCCAATGCCGCCTGGTCTCGGGAGCTTTGGCGGCGGAAATCTCCGGCCAGGCGGCGCCGGCATCGATCCATTGGCGCAGCAGTTCGATCTTTTCCGGCGCAAGCGGCGGGCCGCCCAACGGCATGCGGGTGTGCGTGTCGGTCGAAGTGATTCGCTGGATGATGAGGCTGTTCGCCGAATCGCCCGGGACAATGAGCTTACCGGCGGGTCTGGCATCCAGGCGCAGACCGGCCATCTGTACTTTCGGCCCGTGGCAGGCATAGCAGGATTCAGCGAAAATCGGCTGGATCTGGCGGGCAAAATCGGCCTCCCCGGCGGGTCGCAACCCGGGAATTGCCAGAACGATTAGCGAAGCCGGAATGGCCAGGCGGAGCAGCTTCCTCATAAGTGCAGTTGCCGATCATCCTATCAAAATCCCGCCCCGCCCGCGTGCCCGGCTAACCCATCACCCGGCGAATGTAGTAAAGATTCTTACGCATGTCTACTTCTACGCTGGATCCCGCCTGCGTGTCGGTTTCGAGGTTGGCGGACCCGGTGAAGCCGATCTCGCGAATGGCTTCCATTACCCGCGGAAACGAGATGCCGCCTTCGCCGAGGTAGTGAGGATTGTCCTTGAGGTGGAACTGGCAGATGCGATCTTTGCCCAGCCAGCGAATCTCTTTCACTACGTCGAAACCCGCGTGAGTCGAGTTTCCGACATCGTAATAGACAGACACGCTCTTCGACTGCGAGCGGTCCATGATCCGGACGTTGTTCTCGGCCGGGATGGTGTCTTCAAGCCCCAGGATCACACCGGCTTTCTCGGCCTCCGGAGCGATTTCCCGAAGCGCATCGCCCACGGCGTTGCCTTCGTCCCGGTTCTGAATCGCCCATTTCCCGAAGAACGGCAGAAGCAGCACCCTCGTGCGCAGCGCGCCGGTGAGCCGGATTGCATCCCGCACCCACTGGACGGCAAGTTTATCGCTCTTCAACCCGTTGTCGTGGAGCCGGTCCACGCAGGTCCCGTCAATCGGAATTCTGTGTTCGCTGGAAAGGCTCAGGTAACGGGAGATGATTTCCGGGTCATCCAGCGGCATCTTGCCGTTGACGATGCGTCTGCCGAAGGAGACTTGAACGCCCGCGAAACCGATGCGCCCGGCCAGCGGCAGCGCATCGGGATTGGCTCCCAGCTTGAGGTTCCAGTCCGTGACCCCGATGGTGAGGTTGGCGCCGCCCGCACCGGCAAGACGCAGGCCCAGTCCCGCGCATGCCATGGATTGGACCACCCTGCGGCGACTGACATCCGCCATGCAAGACCTCCCTTATTGCCCGGCATGCACCTGCGTTGCGCTGAATGGCGCGCCGGTGCCGTGACAGACATCGCAGCTCTCCCCGAACTTGGGATCGGTGTTCACCGATGCATGCGCAAAGACGGAGCGGTTCAAATGGCAGGCGGTGCATGCCGAAGTGGTGGCGGGCGCCGGGTTGAGCAGACCCTGAGGATCGGTCACGGGATTCTTTCCGATGGGCAGCACCGCTTCCGAACCGCTCACGTGGCACATATAGCACTCCGCGGTATCCTGCACGGCCCCGGTTGGCCCCATGGCGGGATAGCGGACGCCGGTATCGGGAATCGTGGCCGGAACCGAAGCGAAGGCGGTGCCGAAGTCGTTATGGCTGCCGCCAAATCCGACGACGACGTAATTCTGCCCGAACTGCTGCTGCAGATTCTCGCCGGTATGGATTTTGTGCACCATCATGGTGAAGTTGATGCCCTGCGGCGGCGCCGCTTTATCGGCAGCGTTCTTGGCGTTGGCGCGGGTGACTGCGTCGGTGTTGCTTGGGTTGTGGCAAAGCACGCAGTATTCGGTATTGTTTCGCAGGTTGCCATGGACTTCCAGATACGAATGGCAATTGTTGCAGTTGGAGAGCGACACTATCGAGCGCCTTGGCTGCACCGGCGAGCCGTCTACGGAAAAATAGATCACCTTGTTCTTGCCGCCGTAGGTTGTGGTCATCTGCGTAACCGTCCCGGGAAGCAGCGTCGCCGAAAGCCGGCCTTCAATTCCGATGGCGTAAGTTCCCGTTGCCTTGGCCGGCACCGCATGAGTAAACGTGTACATGCACGTGCCGTCATTGCTGCACGAAGCCGTCTTGGCGACGCTCTCGGTCACGTATCCGGGAGTGGTTACGTCCGAGCCGAAACTGGTGTATCCGTAGTCCGAAGTGGGTCCGGCCATGGTCAGCGAAAGCGAGGCAGACCCGGCGGTAAACGAGCTCATCGGAATTCCGTTGCCGCTGTTGTCCTTTACCGTGAACGTCACCGTCGGATTCTGTCCCGCGCCGCCATTGGTTACGTTGACCAGCGTGAAGTTCAGTCCCGGAATCGTGGTGGATTGATCCGGAATGGTATGCGCCCCAATGATCGACGCATCGAATTCGAGTTCGCCCTGGGGAATGTGGCAGTCGGTGCACTGGTTGTCACTCACCTGAGGGCCGCCGGGATGGTTGACGCCGCTGGCAAAGTTCACATCGTCATGGCAGGCACCGCACGCGGCGCGCGTGGGTCCGGTGAGCCAGGAGTTGGTCTGTGCCGCGCCGTTCTTGGGATTGTGGCAGGTCTGGCAGCGGCGCACGTCGGCGGGATAGACCACCGTGGACCAATCGCTCACCGAGTTCTGAAATCCGATAATCTGATACGGCTTGCCGGCCTGTACGCTGGGCAGGGAACTGCCCATGTGGAGTTTGTGAATGAAGACTTTGAAGTCCAGTGTGTTGCCCGTATCGGGATCGGTGGTCTGCGGTTGGTGGCACATGACGCAAAGCTGAACATCGCGGCGCGAACCGCCGTGCGCCGCCAGGCCGGCCGATCCCGTACCGGTCGTCATCCCGTTGGGCAAGCCGTGGCAGGAGTTGCAATCGGCGGTCCGGACAATGTCGCGCGGTGAAGGTGTCCCGCCCCCCGGCACGAAGTCGTAAGTAGTGTCGGCGTAATTTGTCCCCAGGTCCCATTGGGTCAGATTTCTCGAACCGTAGATCCCGATGCGGTTCGTCGCGCTAGGATCGAAGCCCGAGGGCGCTTTCGTGGCGAAAGTATAGATATACTCGCCCACGGCTACGGTTTGGGTGGCGCCGCCTGAATCCGCCGTCGCCTGAATTGCCGTAGCTCCGCCGGTCGCCGCAGTTGCAGTGCGCACAATGTAGGAGGTGTATTGCTCCTGCCCCTTGGGAATGTAGGCGGCTAAAAAGCTCAGGGAAATCAGACCCGGCGTCACCACTCCCGTCCGGTCCAGAGGCGCGCCGTTCGGGTCCGCCAGTTTGTAGTCCACGCTAATGGTGCCGTCCGGCGCTATGGTGGCGGAGGCGATGCTGACAGCCAGTCCCGGCTGCACATACGCCACCACGGACGGATCGGCATAGTAAGCTTTTTCGTGCTTCGTAAAGGGAGAGCGCTTCTGGGCATTCAGGAAGACTAAAGAGCCA
This sequence comes from uncultured Solibacteraceae bacterium, assembly GCA_963835555.1. Taxonomy (GTDB): domain Bacteria; phylum Acidobacteriota; class Terriglobia; order Bryobacterales; family Bryobacteraceae; genus Sulfopaludibacter. The sequence goes on from CAWIGC010000008.1 coordinate 435,428, forward strand.
GTCAGAAGGCCAATTACAAGACTATAACGAGCTACCGCGGGAAGTGTAGGCAGTGCGGGCATAGGGAACCTGGGTTAGATCGCTACCAGAATATACCAGCACGAAGGCAAGAACTGTCATAAGAATCACACCTGTAATTCTTATTTTGGGCGATCGCCGGGAAAGCGGACTTACCGGCAAGAGGGTGATTTAGGGGCAATACTCTTCACTTAACGATTCTGATGGCTGCGGAAAAGTCGCTGAGTGGTGAGCGCTTGTAGCCGCGTCGCAGGGGGAAGTTACTCATCTTCCGCTTGACCCCTCGGGGATGGCACCGGTTGCGGCTGGAAGCGGCAGATTCATCGAGGATCTCGTTCAGCACCGCGTTATGGAACTCTTTTCGACCCCGAGGGGGGAATAGCGCCGAAGGCGGCCATCTTGCGGCGGACAACGCGGACGGCGTGGAGGAAGGACAGCCGGTCGGGATCCTTATCGACTCGCAGCGCCGCTTCGTGCATGAGGCCGCGCACGGCGAAATGCGCCATCAGTAGACCATAGAACTCCTGCCGTACCAGATCGGGCGTTTTACTGCGGAGCACGATATGCGCGCCCCGCAGATGAGTCTTGAGTTCGTCAAACGCGGTTTCGATCTCCCAGCGCTCGTGATAGAGCGCAGCCAGTTCGGTGGCCGGAGCCAGTTCGTGGTCGAGAATCGTGGTTGCCAGCCGGTATAACGGCTCCGCCCCTTCGACTCCCTCCAGGCGGTATTCGATCACACGCACTACGATTCCATTGCGCCCACGCCGCTGGTCCTGCTGCGACGGATAGATGCGACTCAGATAAGATCCGTCCGGCAGACGTTGTTCGCAGGGCAGATGGATGTTTTTTCTGACCCGCCACAGCAGGTCCGCGCCCGTAGCTGCCGCCTGCTTCCACATTTCAAACCCGAAAAAGCCGCGGTCTGCCAGGCACAACATGCCCTTGACGAGACTGGGCAATACAGTCTTTGCCAGGGCGACTTCGCTGGTAGCGTAGTCCGCCATCCGGCTGCCGAAAAGGACATGGGTACCGTTCTCCACCAGCGATACGAAGCGGATCTTTGGATACGCGCTCTCGCCGCGACTGGCGCCCGGCCGCCCGAACACTTCGTTGTTGCCCTTCTCGTCGGCGACATCCAGCGTGCTGCCGTCAACGCTGATCAGACGCCACGTTCGATACCATGCGCCCTTTGTCGCCGCCACCGCGACCGGCCTGACCACTTCATCGTGCAGTTGCCGTATTGGCTCCCATCCCAGTCTGGTTCGCGCCTGCGAGATGCCTGAATTACCAGCCACATTGATTCCCGCCGCGGGTTCCACCAGCCACTGGATTCCTTCCAGCAGACAACGCAGCACTTCCCGATATGACGACTGCATGTACAGCGCCAGCGCGATCACGTAATACACGACCACATGCGCCGGCAGGTCGCGCTGGCGCACACTCTCTTTCCCCGTCGCCGCCAGCAACGTACGAATCTTTTCCAACGGGAACGTTTTGGCTACCACGCCCAGACTGATGTAGTCGGTGATGCGGCTGCCGGCGGGTAAGGAAGCCACTGTGCGTGACATCAGACCTGCCCCTCCAAGCCGGTTTGCACACTTGCGCACAAAGCATAGGGAAAGCGCCCCCGGATTACCCGATTGAAGTAGCTACCTTTGGAAGAAGCGCCCAGCAGAGCTTCATAAACCGCCGCCGGAACGCCGTAGTAATGGTAGATGGCCCGTGTGCAGAACTCCAGTTGCAAAATTCCGCGGCCGCCGTCGTACGCAAGTGCCCGCAAGGTGGTTGATTCCACCCTCATTTCGTTCATGAGTGACCTCCAGGAGAGGCTACGCTCTAGAACAGAATATCATAAAAATGTTTGTTAAGTGAAGAGTATTGGATTTAGGGGAGAAGACACAGTGGCTGCCGGTGGCGCGATTCGCCCGTGCCGGCAGCCCTATAAGAACACAACTAAACGAGGTTGACGTCCTCGGCCTGCAGGCCCTTCGGCCCCTTCTTTACTTCAAACGACACGCGCGCGCCCTCGTCGAGCGAACGGTATCCGCTGGCCGAAATTGCGGAGAAATGGACGAACACATCTTCGCCATTCTCGCGCTGGATAAAGCCGAATCCTTTTCCTGCGTTAAACCACTTTACTGTTCCAGTTTCTTTCAAGACGACTCCTTCTGCTTCTGCGATCTGACCCTGACGTATCGATTGAGGGTGGCATAGGAGCCGGAATCGAAGACTCGAAAGCCGGTCCAGCGGTAATTCAAAGGACGTACAAGGAGATTACGCCTTTCAGTTTAGCACTCCCGGAGGATTCGGCGCTTGGCACGAGTAGGGCCGTCAGAGTCCACAGGACCAGCGGGGCGGCGGGGCCGGCAAGGGATGGCGGGAGAGCAGGAAGAAGTGGTCCGGCGCGGCGTCGATCAGGATATGGGAGGAGGACCCGCCGGCGGAACGGTAGCGATCCGGCATCAGGAAATCGCTGTCGGGATGGGCGGTGATGTAGGCCGCGAGTGCCGCCGGAGAATTGCCCGGAATCAGCTCCTCCGCGTAGCGCAGGCGCGGCAGCGGCAGCGTGGCTGCGTAGAAGCCGTCATCCATGCCGGCCAGGACGAATTCGTTGCCGCGCGCCTTTTCGCAATAGGACGAGACCAGCGGCGCCACCGGCTGTACCGTGCCGGCGGCGAAAGCGATGCCGGCGGGCGAGTGGGGAGCGCCGGCCTTCAGTATGAACGCGGCGGCCACCAGCGCGAGCATCCACCAGACCGGCCGCATGCTGGAAAACGGACCGTAGGATGCACCCAGGATCGCCAGTGCCGGCAGCAGCGGAAGCAGCAGGGCCGTTTGGGGGAATTGCCCCGCGGCGACGGATGCCAGCGCCGCCAGAATCCAGCACAGCAGCAGGATAGCTTCGAAAGAACGCCGGCGCAGGGCCGTCGCGAAGCCCGCTAGTGCGACCACGGCGACGGCCACCAGCACAGGGTCCATCGCCACCATGCGGATTGCGTAAAACAGGGCGTGATTTTCCTGCGAGGTCCGCGCCGGGACGCCGGGCGGCCCCCAGCCGCCCCCAGCGGCCAGTCGATACAGGAACCACGGTGCCGCCAGTACGAGCGATAGCGCCGCGGCCAGGCAGACGCGCCGGAGACCAGGCTTATACTTGCGTGGCGCGGATAGCCAGTAAAGGCCCAGCACCCCGAGCGGCAGGAAGCCGCCGGTGCCGCTCGTCAACAGGGCTGCGGCCGCGGTTCCGGAAAAGCCCCACAGGGCCGCCTTGGATTCGAGCCACGGGTCGGCGAACAGGCAATACATGGCCGCAATGCAGCACGCCGCGAGCAGGCCGCCGGCCATGCAGGATGAGGCGAAGACGTGCCACAAATGGCTGGAGACCAGCAGCCCGGCGGCACAGATTCCGGACTGCCAGGAACTGAGTTCGGCGCCAAACAGAAACACCAGGCCCACGGCCAGCGCACATGCCAGTGCCACCGGCAGCCGCAGCGAGAGGCGCGAGATGCCCAGCACGCGCGCGGAAAGTGCCGAGGCCCGGATGAGCAGGGGCGGCTCGCCCGCAGCCGGACGTCCCAGGAATTCGGACGTGAGCCAATCGCCGTGTTGCGCCATGGCGATGGCGCTGCCCGCATCCGTGGCTTCCTCCGTGGCGGTGGTGTGGCTGAGCGGATCGACGAAATCGCCGGCCAGTCCGGTTCGGGCGGCGCGGAGCAAAAGACAGGCCAGAGCCAGCAGAGCCACGGCGAAAAAAGCCCGCAGCATGTTATCGGGCCGCCGCGGAAGCCGGATCGCCGCCGGCCGCCAGGATCATCGCTACCTCCCAATTTTGACGCGACACAAGAATGCCCAGCTTACAACAGTTGCACGCGCCGGCGAGGCTTCCGCGCTACCGGGCTTTCACGATATCCCGGTGAGTGATTTTAGCCTTGTATCCGGCCTCTTCGAGGCTCTTGCCGATTTCGTCAGCCATCATGACGGAGCGGTGCTGCCCGCCGGTGCAGCCGAATGAAATGGTCAGGTAACTCTTGCCCTCCCGAATATAGTGGGGAAGTAAGTAGCTTAGTAAATCGGTGATCCGCTTAATAAACTCGCGGGTTTGCGGAAACGAACGAATATACTGCGCCACCCGCGGGTTCTTTCCCGTGAGATTCTTGAAACGGGGAATGTAGTTGGGATTGGGCAGGAAACGGACATCGAACACCAGGTCGCTCTCCGGCGGCAGACCGTTGCGGAAGCCGAAGCTGGTCACGGAGATCATGATGTTCCCTTCGTCGCGCTGCCCGCGGAAGCGCTCGCCAATGAACTCCCGCAGGTCGTGAACGGTGAACTTGGTGGTGTCGATGACCAGATCTGCCAGGGCGCGGATGTCGGCCAGTTGCGCGCGCTCGGAACGGATGCTTTTGACGACCGACCGGTCCGTGCCCAGTGGATGCGGGCGGCGCGTTTCGCTGAAGCGGCGGAGAATAGCCTGATCCTCGGCTTCCAGAAACAGAAGCTGGGCGCCGGCCGATTTGCGGATGCTGCCGAAGATCTCCGGGAACTTCTTCAGCCCCGTGCCTTCGCGAACGTCCACTACCAGGGCGGCGCCATGGATGCTGGAGCTGTCCCGGGTCAGTTCGGCGAACTTGGGAATCAGCTCCAGCGGCAGATTGTCCACCGAGTAATATCCCAGATCCTCCAGGGCGCGCAGGACCGAACCCTTGCCCGAGCCGCTGAGGCCGGTGATGATCACCAGTTCCGGCTTGCGCGTCCGGGTTTTTCTCTTCTGTGCTTGCGCAGGCTTAGACGCCACGGCCGGCCGCGTCTCCTGCAATGAAATGGGATGCGGTCATCAGGACTCCACGAGATCGAAATTGCCATCCCGCCGGCGCAGCAGGACGTGCACGCGGTCCGTTTCCGCATCACGGTAGACCATATAATCGCGGGTCTCGTCCATTTCCAGCAGGGCTTCATCCAGGGTCATCGGCTTGCGCTTGCCTTTATGATTGACGTGATACACACGGCCGCTGGGTGCGCCGTCCGGTTGAGCATCGGCGGGCGCGGCGGGTTCGCTCTCCACCTCCGAGCTGGCTTTGTGCGGCGTGCGTTTGGTGTCGCGCCACTTGGTCCGGGCTTTCACCGCCTGTTTTTCCAGCTTCTGTGCCGCGCTATGGATTGCCGTGAACAAATCGTCGTCGGAACCTAGTCCCACCAGTGGATGGTTGTAGTAGTTCACGGTCACTTCAGCGTGGTGCAGATGACGCTCCTGGGACAAGACGACGTGCGCTTCGCGCTCCTGCTTGCCGTCGAGCAGTTTGCCAATCTTGGCAAACTCGGCTTCCAACTTCTTCCGTTCGGCTGGAGCCAGTTCTACCTGCCTACCCGTGTAACTGATCTTCATAGCTCTCCCTCTCGGCAGACAACGACCGAATACACTCCACTCCCTTTATAACTCGAATTAGCGGGACTGGCGCACACCGGAGGCCCTGGAAGCGCCTTAATTGCGGATGCGGCGTTGGTGGGTCGACGGGATTTTCATGTCCTCGCGGTATTTCGCGACCGTGCGGCGAGTCACGTTGATTCCCAGGTTCTGCAAAAGTGCGGTGATCTGTTCGTCGGTGAGGGGCTTGGTGCGGTCCTCGTCGTCGATCATTTTCTTCACCATGCGCTTGAGCAGCAGCAGCGGTGTGGCGCTCCCGCTCGGTCCCTGCACGGCTTCGGAGAAGAAGTAGCGCAATTCGAACACGCCCTGCGGCGTATGCACGTACTTGCTCGCCACGGCGCGGCTCACCGTGGAAGGGTGTACGCCCACCTCCTCGGCCACTTCCTTGATCATCATGGGCTTCAGCGCGTCCAAACCCAGGGACAGGAATTCCGTCTGACGCCGCACGATGGCCTGGCAGACTTTCATGATGGTCTGCTTGCGCTGCTCAATGTTCTTCATGAGCTGGATGGCCGAGGTGTAGCGCTCGCGCACGTAATCGCGCACTTCCTTGGTAGCGCCGTTGTCCCGGTCCAGCATCTTGCGGTACTGCGCATTCAGGCGGAGTTGCGGCACATCCTCATCGTTCATCTGGATGATGTAATCGTCGCCATCCTTAATGAAAAAGACGTCGGGCTCTACCACGCGGGCGCCTGCGCCGGAATATCGCAGGCCCGGCCGCGGATTGAGGTGCTGGATCATGTTGACGGCGATTTCGATATGTTCCAGGGGCCGGCCCAGCAGACTTGCGCCATTTCCTTATACTGGCGGGTTTCCAGCAGCCGCAGATGGTTGGTCACAATCTGCCACGCCACGCCGCCCTTACCGTTGATACTCTCAATCTGCAGCAGCAGGCACTCCCGAGATTGCGCGCGCCCACGCCCGGCGGGGTCCAGCGATTGCACCACCTGCAGGGCCTCTTCCACCTGCGCCGGCGTATGCTCGCCTACCGAAGCGATTTCTTCCAGGGATGCCGAGATATAACCGTCGTCGTCGAGGTTGCCAATGATGGATTCGGCGGCGTTGCGGATTTCGTCGGAAATCAGGCTGACGCTCAGTTGCGAACGTAGATAATCGCCCAGGGTGACCGGCGCCGAAAGGAAAGTCTCGAATGAAGGCTTTTCGACGGATTCGGAGGCCGGAGATTTGTAGCCCGGATCCAGGTAATCGTCGAAAAACGAACCGAAATCGATTTCGTCGAAAGGGTCGGTAGTCGGCGGCGTATCCAGTAGCGGATCGTTGGCCCAAGTGGCGTCCGGCTCCGTCACAGCGGCCGCCGTCTCCTCAGCGTCGGGGAAAAGATTGCCGTTGATGGCCACATCGCCGCCGCCGTCCAGGGAGTTGGCGTCGTTCAATACAGCGGCTTCCAGGATCTGCTTGTCGGCCGGGTCGAGCACCGGCTCGGCCTCCAGCAAGGGCAGCAGTTCCTCCGGCGTGACCTCTTCGGCAGGCTCGTCGGCGGATTCTTCCAGAACCGGATTCTTGACAATCTCCTGGGTGATCATCTCCTTCAGCTCCAGCCGGTTGAGCTGAAGGACCGTGACCATCTGAACCAGGCCCGGAGTAAGAATCTGCTTCTGCGCGACTTTCAGTTGCAATCTGGGCGACAGTAAGCTCATCTGCTCCCCATGATATCACCGCAATAATACATTCTCTGTGCCAAATACCGCATTTCCCTTAGCACGTGAAATACCATTCTACACATAGATGCGCCGCACGCGTGCGCTAATGCTGCAGAGAATGTTGTACGAGATGGTGCCCGCCACGCGCGCGATCTGCTGGGCGTCGAGGCTGGATTCGCCCTCTGTGCCCAACAGGGTCACCTCGTCGCCCGGAGCCAGCGCCGTCGTGTGGCTGAGATCGATGGTGGTGAGATCCATCGAAATGGTGCCGAGGATGGGAGTCAGTTTTCCGTCGGCAATCACCCGGCCGCGGCCCGAAAGGCGGTGAAAGATTCCGTCCGCGTAGCCCGCGCCCAGAATGCCGATGCGCATGGGCCGTGGAGCGCGAAAGGTGCCTCCGTAGCCCACCAGGGCGCCTTCGGGGATATCTTTTACGGCCATGAGCCTGGCTTTCCAGGTGAGCGCGGGTTTGACTTCGAGTAGCTGGCGGGGCGCTTCGCCGCGAGCCGGTGAGACGTACCCGTACAGGGCGTGTCCGGCGCGGACCATATTGTGCCAGCCCGCCGTGCGGCCGTAGCCAATGGCGTTGGTGCTGGATGTATGCAGGTGCGCGGCGTTAACGCCGGCGGCGCGCAACTCGGCGGCAATGGAGTGGAAGTAGGCGAGTTGTTGGTCGGTCTGGGGGCTGGTATAGTCGGCGGCGGAAGCGAAGTGAGTCATCAGGCCTTCCAGTTCCGCGTGGTGGACTTCGCGCAGAGTAGCGAGAATCTCTCCGGCGGCGGCGCGGGTACCGAGCCGGCCCATGCCGGAGTCGATTTTCAGGTGATAGCGAATCCCTTTTCCGGCGTTGGCGGCAAGCCGGTCGAGCTGGCGAATCTGCTCCAGGGAGTGAATCGCGGGGGTGAGATCGTACTCCGTCAGAGCCGGACCTTCGTAAGGCAAAAATCCGCCCATCACCAGGATGCGCGGCTGTTGAATGCCGCCGGTACGCAGGGCCACGCCCTCTTCGACGGAACTCACGGCCAGCCATTGGACGCCTTCTGCCATCAGGACGCGGGCAATTTCGAGTGCGCCATGTCCGTAGGCATCGGCCTTGACCACGCCGGTCACGTCCACGCCGGCGCCCACCACGGCGCAGACATTGCGATAATTCCGGGCGATCTGCGCGCGGGAAATCAGAACATAGGAACGAAAAGGAGCAGGCACTATCGCTATTCTAGCGAGATGGCCCAGCCGGGGCGTTACGGCACGATTGAGGCGAATCGCCCGATTTGGACCTGTGGACCGCGTGGCGCCCAGACGTCTGGATCGCTAGGGCCGAATAGCGCCAGCACCGGCGTGCCTACCGCGGCGGCCAAATGCGTTACGCCGGAATCGTTGCCAATGTACAGCCGGGCGCGCGCCAGCCAGCAGGCAAGCTGGTATAGGTCAGCGATTTCGACCGCTCCTTCAAGCGGCGGATCTTCCGGTCCCCGGCACCACTGCACGCGCGAATCCACGGCCAGTTGCGATGCCAGGGCGCGGAAGTTTTCCAGCGGCCAGTTCTTGCGCGGGCTCCCGGAGAAGGGCTGGATCGCGATGAAATCCTCGCGCGCCACCTCGCAACGAATTCGCGGCATTCCGTCGCTTGGGCACTCGCACAGGGAGCGCACTTGAGAGAGGTAGAAATCCACGGCGTGTTGTTTGGGGGTGACGTCCTGCGGCGGTAGGGCGGGGAAGAACGTGAAGGGCAGGTGGCTGACGGCCTGACGGAATTCGGCCCGATTGCTTCCGTACCAGGAGACGATGGAATCGAACGCGCCGAGTTGTTCCCAGAGCGATTGCGGCGGCTCGGTCACCCCGGCCAGGTCGAGGCCCGTGGACGCGATAGAGCGAACGCGGTCGGCGAATTGGACCAGCGGGAGATGCTTCGAGGCGGTCCAGACTTCCAGGTAAGAGCTTCGCAGACACTCCAGAGCGGGGAGCGAAATAACAAAATCCCCTAAGGCACCGGGGCGGATGACGAGTCTGCGCACCAGGCTCCAGTATCGCAAAAACACGCGTCGCGGCGGCCGTTTTATCCACAGGCAATTCACTGTTACATCCGTGTAACCCATTGGAAACACAATAGAAAAATGTTGTTGAAAAACGGTTCATGGACGCACGGAAAGCATTGACCAAAAACGGTTTCGAGGGCATAGTGGAGAAGGTTCCAAGAGGTTTAAGGAACAGCGAGCCTCCGGAAACGTAGCGAACCAGGAACGATGATCCGCAGCCACAACTAGCAATAGAACGGGCGGTGGGGAGCGAGAGGAAATCGGGCGAATCCGGCAGGTGGGCCGCGCGGCGGCGAATCCAGTGGAACGCTTTGATCCCGAGGGAGGCAAAACTCCCGAAGGGGAGCGGAAGCTGGAAACGCAGCCGGCAAGCCAGTCGAGGGAACTGCAACGGGCCAAAAGCGTTGAAACGGCCGGAACCGGGGCGAACCGGAACGGGCTGTGGAGCAGAAAGGCCGAACGGGCAGTGAATCCGGCAGGCGATGACGCGAAGTAACAGGCTGGGAACTTCGATCCCGGAATCGGGGCCTCGCAAGGGGCAGCGGTTGCGGGGGAGCGAAAGGCCGTTACGAGCGTCCGGTCCCGTTCGGGAGATTCAGGCTGCGGCGTGTCTGGAGGCTTTGATCCGGTAGCTGGCAATACCAGCCGTCGGGGAGCTGACAGGCGAGGCGTCCGGCGCTCCCGATCGCAATGTTCGCACCGTGCATGCCGGTGGCGGGCAAGGCTGGAAATTAGATCACTTGGAACCTTTTTTGTTTTTGCCGCTTATGCCGCCATTCGTCGATTTCCTCAGCAGAGGGCTTGCATGAGCCGCTGAACGGGAATTAGTTTTCCGTCGGCGTCCTGCTGACGCGGTCGATCACGAGAAATTCCACATCGCTCTTACCAGGTTGCAGTTTCAGACCCAACTGCTCCTTGACAGCCTGGAAAATGTCTGGGTCGGTCTCTGGGTTCTTTCCCCACCATAGCCAGCAAAAGAACTTTCCGGCAACTCCAGTCCGATCAATCACGGGAGCTGCTACCTGACTGGAGATATGGGAGGCAAGCTCGCCCAGAGTGAACGTACCGACCATTCTGAGTTGAGGAGTCGTCGGGGGCTTGTGGCTGGGCGGCTGCGGTTCGTCCGCAGATATCATCTTTAACCCACCGCTGCTGAGAACCATAAAGTACACCCGCGATGTCTTGGTCTCCCGATGGCACTGCAGTCCGAATCTCTCAGCCAGGAGCGCCCTTGTCATGAGTCTTACGTCGTCGTACTTTACTCCGGCCTGCCCCTTTGCTTGAATATCAAACGTGCCCGAATCCAGCCAGGAGGGCCCGGAGACGTTCGTGTAAGGGACGTCGTACGCGAAACTGACTAGCCGCATCAAGCTCACGTGCCTCCCCATCAGTTTCCCTTTCTCAGGAGCGCAAATCAAAAGCGAGGGCCCGTCAGGCGGCGCGCTTGGCTTAACCGACGCCACGTCAAACTGCGGTCCGGCGGCAGGTTGGGCCCAAACAGGCAGACATAGGAACATCCCAGCCACGATCGACAAGTTCCCGGTCATATACTAATTATTTAGTACTATTTTTTCTTTCCAATACGTGAAGATCTCGTCTTCCAGGGTCGTCACCAGCACGGCGTATTCATAGAGCACCGTGCCTCCTTGCATCCAACCCATTTCCAGTTCCAACTGCGCCTTACGGCGTCGGCCTTTCCCCTTCCGCCTCGCCACCACCAGGTCTTCCGGCAAGGGCCGGCGCAAGATAATTATCTGGCGCTTCTTCGGTCCAGCCGGCCAACCGCACTTCGCTCGAAGTCCCCTCCCAGCCTTGGCCGGCAGATTCCCATTGGTCCATGGCGAAGCTGCCTGCCAGGAGTTCCTTGATCTTGGCGCTTTGGCGAATCTTGAATAAATACGGCTGGTCGCGCTGTTCGGCCTCCTGCATCATCCGCTCGCTTCCCCAACCGATATCGCCTCGCACAAAGACTGGTCGACACGCCTGTGGCAAGGTATCGAAATAGGCCCAGAAACCCGGCTGCGCGTGGCTGGACGCGGCTTCATTGCCCGCTTGCACTTCCGCCCCTAAAACCAAACGCAACTGGGCGATCAGGTAGGTGTGTACCACATGCGACGGCCGTCCTGGCTTGGTAGGGTTGTAGCCCTTCACAGCCTTCTCTTGTTTGCCATACAACGGCTTTACCGTACTGTCCAGATCCATGTCAAGCAATTCCGTTTGAAGCGGCCTGAACCGGGGCGAACCGGTACAGGCGGCGGAGCCGAAGAGTCGAACGGGCAGAATGGCTGGCTGGCGGAGAGCGTGAAGTGAAGTAGCAGGTCGGGAACTTTGACCCCGGAATGGAGGCGAAAGGCCGTTTACGGGCGTCCGGTCCCGTCCGGCTTTGCCACTTATGCCGTCCCCGCCGGACGGCGCTTGTGCCAATCGGTGCGCGTCTGGAAATCTCTGCCGATGGTCAACAGCAGATTCTCCGAAAAAGGCGCGCCCACCACTTGCAGAGCCACCGGCAGGTTTCCGGCCATGCCGCAGGGCAGTACCAGCGCCGGAAGACCGGCCAGATTACCGGCGGGAATGATTGCCTGGAAGCCCGGCGGGGTACCTTCGGCGGGTTGCGCGCTTCCGGGCGCGGGGCGGTCCAGGGGGTGATCGATTTTGGTGGCGGGGCCTGCCCGCCCGGGCGTGACCACCGCATCCACTTCGCTGAAGAATCGCAGGAACGCTGCCTGCATCAGGCGCCGCACCCGCATGGCCTTCAGGTAATCCTTCGCGGGCACTTCCAGGCTGGCCTTAAGGCCGGCAATCTGCATGGCATCGGCCAGTTGATCCACCTTGCCGCTGGCGATCAGCGGTTCGAAAATGGAACCCTGCTCGGCGGCCAGAATCGTGGAAAGCGCCGGACCCGTAAGGGAACTGCGGCAGCTTAATCTCGACCATGGTCGCCCCGTTCTGCCTGAAGGCTTCCAGCGCGGCCTGAAACGCGGGACGCGCGGACGGGTCGGCGCGATCCGTAAAATCCACCGGCGCGTACCCGATTTTCAGATCCTTCAGCGGGCGGCCGTATTGCGGCGTGTAATAGAAGCTCCTGCCGGCCGAACCGGGGTCGTCGCTATCCTTGCCGGCGATCGCTTGCAGGATGATTCCGCAATCTTCCGCCGTGTGGGCGAACGGGCCCAGCTTGTCCAGCGTCCAGGAGAGCGCCATGGCGCCGTGCCGGCTCACCAGGCCGTAGGTAGGCCGCAGCGCGGTGACGCCGCAATAGGAGGCCGGGGTGACGATGGAGCCCGACGTTTCCGACCCGAGGGAGAACGGCACCAGCCCGGCAGCCACGGCGGCGGCCGAACCGCTGGACGAGCCGCCGGACCAGCACGAACGGTCCCAGGGATTCAGCCCCGGACCGAACAGCGATGCCGACGCGTAGCGGTATCCGCCGCCACCGGCCAACTCCACCATGGAGAGCTTGCCGGCAAGTACGGCGCCCACGCCGGAGAGCTTGTCGATCACCGTGGCGTTATAGTCGAACACCTGAGCGGCATACGGTTTCGCGCCCCACGTAGTGGGTTGTCCGGCGTAGGCCAGCAGGTCTTTCACGCCGTAGGGAATGCCTTGCAGGGGGCCGCGCAGGCGGCCGCGTTTGATGTCCTGATCGACGGCTTTGGCCTGTTTTAACGCCTGCTGCAGCAGCGGCAGCGCCAGCGCATTGTATCGCGGACCCTGCTGTTCCAGGCGATTTACGAAAGCGCGGGCCAGTTCTTCGGCGGAAATTTCCTTGCTGGTGAGCCTGCGGTTCAGCTCGCCGATGGTGGCGAAGAAGATGTCGGTTCCCAGTTCGGCCATGGTTAGCCTCAGGCTTTGAACTGGAACGCCGGCTCGGTGCTCATGGGCAATTCCTGGCGGCCCAGGGCGCCGGCGGCAGTCTTCAGGCGGGCCTGCGCGGCTGCCAGTTCGTCGGCGGGACTGGAAGGCGCGGCAGTCTGGGCAGCGGCAGCGGCGGCCGGAGCGAGGATAGCGGCAAGTTCTCGACGCGTGACCTGCATACGATCCAGCTTACAACGCCATAGGCCGGCGGCCTACCCTACCCTTTGTGTTCGAGCGCTTCCATGGCAGCTTTCAGCATGACGGGGCGCGGAGCGGATTCGCCGGTCCAGATCTCGAACTGGCGAACAGCCTGTTCGATGAACATGTCCAGACCCGGGATGACGGTCTTTCCCTGTTCCCGGGCATGCTGCACCAGCAGCGTTTCCACGGGGTTGTAGACCATATCGAAGACGATATCGGCGGGAATGACGCCATTGAAGAAGCATTCGTTCACGTGCGGGAACATGCCCAGCGGGGTGGCATGCACGACGGCATCGAAGTGACGCTGGCTGAGCTGTTCGCGACCCACGGCTTCGGCGCCGCAGAGTTTCGAGAGGGCGCGGACGCGGTCGGCATTGCGGCCCACCAGGGAAACCTTGGCTCCGGCATCGGAGAGGGCGCAGGCCGCTCCGCGCGCGGCTCCGCCGTTGCCCACAATCAGCACGGAGGCTTTCGGCAGCTTCAGAATCCGGGAGAGCGGGCCGGTAACGCCGGCGGCGTCGGTATTGGCGCCGCGCCACTTCCCGGCCTTGCGCCACACGGTGTTCACGGCGCCGATGCGCTTGGCCAGCGGGTCCACCACGTCCAGATAGCGGATGATCTTCTGCTTATGCGGAATGGTGACGCTGAAGCCGGCGAGGGGCAGTTTGGCGGCCATGGAGAAAAAGTCGCGCAGACAAGCCGGAGATACCAGGAAGGGCAGATACACCGCGTCCAGGCGGCGGGACTGAAACGCGCGGTTGTGGACGGCGGGTGAAATGGAGTGGCGAATCGGGTCGGCAATCACGCCGTAGATCTTGGCGGACTTCCCCAGTTTCTCCACGCGATAGAGGTGCCGCAGGTAACGCGCATTGACCTGGCCGGCCGCGGTTCCCGAAGCGAACATCGGCGCCGCGTAGGTGTAGACGCCGCCGAACACCGGGGAGAGCACGCGCGTGGGGAAGCCTAATTCGCCCATCGCCAGAACAATCAGCTTATGTTTCGGAAGCGCTTTGGCGGCGGAGAGCACGCGGATATTGTCCGAGGGCTTCCGCGCCGTGGTCACTACCTTATACGCGTCGGCCTGCACCTTCATGACGCGGTTCATCACCGTGTCCATGGGCGGCGTGGCTTCGAAATTATGGTACGAAACGATAACCTGGGTGCGGCCGCGGAGATAGTGCAGGCGGTCCTGCGCCACTTCCGCTGTTTCGATTTCGATATCGACGGCGTGAGCGCCGGCATCGATCGCCAGGTCCAGAACGGCCAATTGCTCTTCGATGCTGCCGTTGAACTTTCCGTGGTTCTGGTGGCGCCGGCAGGTGGCCAGAATAATGCAGTCGGGGAATTCTTCCAGGAAACCGCGGATCGCGTCGGCACCCTGGCAAGGGTCATCCAGAAAATCCAAGCGGAATTCCAGGAAAACCTCTCCGGCCTCGGCCTCGCGCCGGGCATGGTCGAGCAATGTTGGAATATCTGGCAATCCCAACGCGATGCAAATGCGAGGGAGCGACCTTGTCTGCGCCATTTAGTCTAAAGACACCTCAGAATAACACGGAAGAAGCTGCCCGCTTTCAGCTTTCCACGCTCAGCTTTTGGGTGGGGCGAGGCGCGATTTCCACCCGTCCAGGATGCCTGCCAGTGGAGTCGGTTCCGATCCGCGAACAGCCGGCTTCGTAAGCCTCCAGCACCTGATCCAGCGAGGCAATACCGCCCGCGGCCTTGACGCCGATTTCTTCCGGAAGGTGGCGCCGCAGCAGGGTTACGTCGTGCAACGCATAGCCTGAGGGAGCGAAGCCCGTGGAGGTCTGGACGAAATCGACTTCCGCCCGTTCGCAGCAGCCGCAGGCGATAATCTTCAGGTCGTCGGTAAGATAGGCGGTTTCCAGAATCACCTGGAGCACGGCGCCTTCGCGGTGGCAGGCTTCCGATGCCTGCATCAGTTCCGTTTGAACGTGCTGGAACTCACGCGAAATCAGGTTTGGCAGGGCGATCGTCAGGTCCACTTCCCGGGCGCCCGCGGCGGAGCAGGTCGCGAACCTCGTACAGTTTGACGGCGGTGGTTTGCGATCCGTGCGGAAAGCCCGCGACACTGCCCGGCTTCACGGCACTGCCCTGCAGGGTACGCACCGCGAGGTCCAGATCGCAAGGGCGCACAATGACGCGAAGCCGACAGCGTAGCGCCGGGCCAGCTCCAGGCCTGCCAGCACGGCGGATGACGGAAGTTCCGGCTTGACGAGAGGGTGATCGATCAGCGCGGCAAGGTCCTGGTAGGTGGCCAGCGGAGGCCGCGGATCGGGAGCCACTCTAGCCCTTTTTCTTTCGGGCGGGTCTGGAAGATGCCGGCGCGGGGCAGTGGTAGCCCAGCGACGTCAACTGGTTGCAAGCCTGGGCGGCCTGGTCCGTATGCGGGTAGTGGGTGATCAGGTCGGTGAATTCGTCTTTGCCCTGTGTCCGCCGGCCGGCCTTTACCAGGCTCATACCCTTGTAATACATGGCGTCTTTGGTCTTGGCATTTTCGGGGTATTTTTCCAGCACCATGTCGAATTCATTGGCGGCATTATCGTAATCGCCCCGGGAATAGTGAATCTGGGCGATGTAATACTGCGCCATGGGGGCCTGGTCGCCGGTGCCGTAATACTTCAGATAATCGCTGATACTCCTGCAAAGCCAGATCGAAATTACCGCCCTGCCGGTCATGTTCCGCCGCGGAGTACAGTTCCCCGGGCTGCATCTGCGGCATCTGCGCGCCGGATTGCATCGCTGTGCCTCCGGGACCGGTGGCGCCGCCGGGCGGCGGCACGGGCGGCGTGGCAAGTACTTTGACCGCGTTATTGATGTCGCTGAGCTGGCTCTTCAACTGCGAGACCATGGTGGTCAGGTCGCTCACTGCCTGGCTCACCTGGCGGAAGTCATTGGTCAGGGAGTCCATCCGGGTCGAGAGGCCGACCACCGGGGTGACCACCTTTTCCTGCTGGTCACGCAGATTCTGCTGGATGCTGCTTTGGATCACGGCGACCGAAGTGTTGGCCCGATTGGCGGCGTCGAGCGCCTGCTGGGTCATAACCGTTAGAGCAGCGAAATTCTTGTCCTGCGCCTGTTGCAGTTGCTTCATCATGTCCTGCAACTGGGCGATATCCCGTTGCAGCTCTTGAATCTCTTTGCTGGCGGCCTGAGATGGTTCAGGCGCCAGGGTCATTGCGAACGCCAACAGCGCTACACTCACGAAAAGGCGTCGGAACATATACAACTCTCCTCTCAGGGGTGGAGACGCTCGGAATCGGGCATCTCCACCACACTGCCTCTGGTTCTATTTTACTGTCCCGGCGAGAGATGTACGCGCCGGTTCTTTTGCCAGCAGGATTCGTCGGATTCCGTACACTGCGGCCGTTCCTTGCCGTAGCTGATGGTTTTCAGACGGTCTGCGGGTACGCCCAGTTGCACCAGGAAGTCGCGGGCCGAGGTGGCGCGGCGGTCGCCCAGGCCCAGGTTGTACTCGGCCGAGCCTCTTTCGTCGCAGTGGCCTTCCACCACAATGGTGGCGCTGGGGAAATCCGCCAGAATGGACTTCAGCGACGTGGCATCCTGCGTCAGCACGCTCTGGGCATCGCCGCGGATGTCGCTCTTGTCGTAATCGAAGTAAGCATCCTGAACGTCCGACGCCATGCGCTGCTCGAAAGTCGACTTTCGGCGCGGCGGGCGGTGGCGGAGGCGGCGGAGGCGGCGGCGAAGAGACGTTTACCGTGGCCGAGGCCGTAGTGGTTCCGCCCGGTCCGGTGGCGGAGAGGACATACGTGGTAGAGTCGCTCGGAGAAACGCTGCGGCTGCCGGTGTTCTGCACCGTTCCCACACCCTGATTGATGGAAACGCTGGACACATCGCCTGAAACCTGCCAGCGCAGCGTGGCCGATTGCCCCCGCTGAATGCTGGTTGGCTCCGCCGAAAACTGTGAGACGACGGGCGCGACAGCCGGTGGCGGCGGCGCCGGAGTTGGCGCCGCGACGGGCGGCGGCGGCGGTGGAGGTGGCGGTACCTTTTTCTTGCATCCTGCCGCGAACATCGCCAGCGAGACCGCAAGACAGATGGCTGAAAATTTCCGTTTACTGAACATGAACATCGCCTCCTGAAAATTTAAGTTACATGCCCCAGATGGGGGTCGAATTAAGGCCCCGCTTGGTAATCTGCTGCGGCTGCGATCCATCGGCCAGCATGGTCCAGATCTGCTCCGTCCCTGAACGGTTGGACATAAAGGCCAGGTGAATGCCGTCGGGCGCCCAACTGGGGTTCTCGTTCTTGCCTTCATCATGCGTCAACTGCAGATACGAGCGGCTCGAAACATCCATGATGAAGACATTGAATTTGCCGGCGGCGAATCCACGCGTCCAGGAAAAAGCGATCTTCTGGCCGTTGGGATGCCACGAAGGGTTGGAAGCCTCGCCGGTTCCATCGGTCAGTCTCTCCACATCGCCGCCATCCATATTCATTTTATAGATTTGTTCGGGGCCGGAGCGGCCTGAGGAGAAAACAATGTCGGCGCCCGTTTTCGGATTGACCTTTGGCTCCGCGTCAATAAACACCGAAGTCGTTAGGGGCCGTAAGCCGCTGCCATCCAGATTGGCCACGAAAATCCGGCAGCAACGGTCCGTGCCCTCCGTGGACATGAAGACGATCTGCTTGCCGTCTGGCGTGAAGGAAGGCTGCGCGTTCATCCGTGAATTCGGATTGTAGAACCGCAAATCCCTGACCGGATCCACCGAAAAAACAAATATATCCCATTTAAAACCGCGGTTGCTAGTGAACGCTATTTTCGTTCCGTCCGGAGATACTGCTGGTTCGTGGGTGAGCCCTCCGAACCTCGTCAGTTGCTGCGGATTGCCGCCGTCCGGATCCATGCGCCAGATTTCCTTGGGGCTGCGGGCACTATCCTGGTGCACATAGTAGATATGGGTGCCGAACATGGACTTTCCGCCGAACAGGGCAATGATATCGGTGGCGAATTCATGCGCCGTCTTGCGCGCGCCGGCTTCATCCACGCTCCCCAGGTAAGTCTTGCCCAGCATCTGGGCGGACGATGGATCCGGCCGGCTCACATCGAAGAGCCAGCCGCGCAGCACGAAGACGCCGTTCTGCACTGCGGTATATCCGAACGCCAGATAGTTTGTGCTGGCGGGCGGGCCGGCCCAATCGCTGAGCCAGTGGCCGCCTCCGTTTTGCGGCACCGAAATGGCCTGGCCGCCGCGCCGGCGCGGATTATCGGGCTGGGGTGGCGGGGGCTGCACGAAATCCGAAGGCTGCTGCGGGGTGAAGGCCGGCATCATGCTCCTGGAAATCAGCTTGAGCTGCCCGGAGGATTCCACGTCCGCGGAGAGCGTCTGGTTGAACGCGGCCATGAACTTCTGCGCGTCGCCCGCGCCGCGAAAATCCGGAATGGCGATCTTGGGCAGGCCTTGATTCCTGGTGATGGTGCTGGTGAAATCCCGATTCTGTTGCGCGCTCAGAATCAGCAAAGCGCCGATCGACGGAATCAATAGCCAGAGAGATTTTTTCATCTAGCGCCTCAATTCAAATCGTAATTCGACATCCGCGTCGTTCTTCGGAAACCCATCCGGAAGCTTGGGAAACGGCGCCGAGTTCAGGACCGCATGCTGGGCCGAAAGATCCAGCGACAGGATGCCGCTGCTTTGCGTGACGCGCAACGATCCCGGCGCCAGCGACCCATCTTTGCGAATCGTAAAGGTGACGGCCACCTGCGGCGCCGTGCTGTACCGGCCGTCCACCGTGTTGGTCTCCCAATTCCGCGCCACTGTTCTCTGCAGGAGGTCGGCATACCAGCCGAACTGCTGACCGAATGGCGAGGCGGTTCCCACTCCCACTCCGCCGGCGCCTGGTTTGGAAAACATCGGGCTGCTGAGCGCCTGGCCCACCCGGCTGTACACTTGATTCTCCGCATAGGTCTGCTTCTCGCGGAACTTGTTCATGGGCGGTGGCTCGGGGGTGTTCTTGCGGATCGCGTTCTTACTCGGAATCCTCACTGCGTCCGGCGGTATTTCCTTGGCTTTTGCCTTGGGCTGCGGCTTGGCTTTGGCTTTTGGCGGCGGTGTGGGCAAGCGCCGATTCGGTTGGATTGGCCACTGGATTCATGCGGCGCGTTTCGCTGCGCCAGCGGGATCGTGTTGGTCACGTTGACCGCGACTGCGCCGAATCCGCCGCCGTTGGGCGATCCCATATTGAGGTGAAAATGCGACTCGAACGCCGCATATCCCAGGAGCGCGCCCGCGACCGAGACGTGCAGAATTACCGACCCGGCGAACCATTTCGCCATCGGTTCTTTCTGGTCCAGAATGTCGACATGCGCGGACATGGCTACCTGCGCCCTTTTTCCGCCGAGTCCTCAGGCTGCGTCACCACGTTCACCTGAAACTTGGCTTCGCCCAATTCCGCCAACACCTGTGCCACGCCATCCCAGATGGTTTCCTTATCCGCGCGTACATATACGCCGGTCGCGGTGGGGAACTGTCTGTGAATCGTCGCGCCCAGCTCGTGATAGTTGACGGTCTTGCCGTTGAGGGTAATGTCGCCGTTCTTGGTCATGGTGACTACCGGCATTTCCTTGGCGGTGTCCTTGACAGCCGCCACTTTGGGGACATCCACTTCGATGCCGAATTCCATCACGTGCGCGGTCAGCATGAAGATGATCAGCAGCACCAGCACCACGTCTACGAAAGGCGTGACGTTGATTTCCGCCAGGCTGCCGGGGCCTCCCCTGCGCCTGCGCGATCCGTTGCCGCTGCCGCCATTGACGGAGATTGCCATGCGATCATTCCCCGAAACTGCGTTCGGCCAGGTTCAGGAACTCCATGGAAAAATCGTCCATGCGCGCGCCCAGTTCGCGAATCTTCTGTCCGAAGATGGTTATAGAAAATTGCCGCCGGGATGGCCGCGATCAGGCCGACCGCGGTGGCGATCAGCGCTTCCGAAATGCCCGGGCCCAGCGTGCGCAGGCTGGTGGCTGCCCTGCTGGCCGAGATCCTGGAACGCCTGAATGATGCCCAGCACCGTGCCCAACAGGCCGATGAACGGCGTCACCGATGCCGTGGTGGCCAGCCAGTCCATATTGCGCTCCAGCTTGGCGATCTCTTCGCTGACGCCCAGTTGCAGCGAGCGCTCCAGCGCGATCTTGTTGGTCACCGTACCGCGCGCTTTCACCTGCCGCTCGATCTCCTCGTAGCCGAAATCGAAAACGGCCACCAGCGGCGAGGGGCGGTACTGCTCGCTGGCCACCATCACGGCTTCCAGGCCGGGGGCTTTGCGGAATGCGCGCAGGAATCGCGCATTACTGGTGCGCGCGCCGCGAAACGTTTGCCACTTGGCGAAGATCACGGTCCAGGAAAAAATCGAAAAACAAACCAGGATGCCCATTACAACCATCCCGGTGGGGCCGCTGTTCCGGATCATATCCAGAAATTCCAGCTGTTGAAGGAAGGCAAAGGGAGCTGCGAAGTTCAACTCGTCTCCTAATCTCAAATCTATCACATAGACGCCTGAAAACAGGTGAAGGACGAGACGGTTGCATGAACGTTTCGTAATCCTACACAACATGCGCGGAACTGAAGTTATGCAGCTATAATTTCCATCAGTCATGCTGCTGGAACTGGTGGTGGAGAATTATGCCGTGGTGGAGCGCCTGCGCGTGAATTTTCACGCGGGCCTGAATCTGCTGACCGGCGAAACCGGAAGCGGCAAATCGATTGTGGTGGACGCGCTGGGTCTGCTGCTGGGCGGGCGCGCGTCGGCGGACATGATTCGTACCGGAGAGACCCGGGCGCGCGTGGCGGGGATATTCGATGTGCGCGAACAGGCCGCCATCCGGCGCCTGCTGGAACCCTCGGGCCTGGAAGTGGAAGACGGGGAACTGCTGGTGGAGCGCGAAATCCTGGCGGGCGGAAAATCGCGAGCTTTCGTGGGCAGCCGGCCGGTTTCGGTGTCTCTGCTGAAGGACCTGGCGCCATTCCTGGCCGACATCCACGGGCAGCACGACCAGCAGCTTCTGTTTTCACCCGATGCGCAGCGCGAGATGCTGGACACCTTCGGCAACCATCGCGAACTGGTGGAACAGATCGATTCGCGGTTCAGCCAGTGGCGCGCCACCGCCGCGGAACTGGAGGAGTTGGAGGGCAGCGAGCAGGAGAAACTGCGCCTGCTGGACCTGTGGAGTTTTCAGCGTAAGGAGATCGAGAGCGCGGCCCTGGAACCGGACGAAGAAGCGGCGCTGGAAAATGAGCGGCGCGTGCTCCAGAACGTACAGCGCCTGGAAGATGCGGCCACCGCGGCCTATGCCTCGATTTATGACGCTCCGGAATCGGCGTGCTCCCTGGTGCGCGTGGCCGCCCGGCGAATCGAGGAACTGGCACGCATCGATGCTTCGGTAAGCGCCCTGAGCGAGCACCTGAAGTCGGCGGACCTGAGCCTGCAGGAGGTCTCGTATTCGCTGCGCGACTATCTGGGGCGCCTGGAAGCCAATCCGGGGCGGCTGGAAGAAGTGGAACTGCGGCTGGCCACCATCGATAAGCTCAAGCGCAAGTACGGCCCTTCGGTCCCCGATATCCTCAGTTTCCTGGCGGGTGTGGCGCGGCAGATCGAAATGGTGGAGACGGCGGGCGAGCGCATGGAAGCGCTGCGCAAACGGCAGAAAGCGGTGGGCCAGGAATACGAGGCGCTCGCGGCGGAACTGACGGTGCGGCGCAACGCGGCGGCGCGCAAGCTGGAGAAGCGGGTCGAAGAGGAACTGGCGCAGCTTGCCATGGAGCGCACCGTGTTTCGCGTGCGGATCGCCTCCGCGCCATGGTCGGCGGACGGCGCGGACCGAGTGGAGTTTCTGGTGTCGCCGAATTTGGGCGAAGAGCCGCGCGCGCTCGAGAAGGTGGCCTCGGGCGGCGAGATTTCGCGCATCGCGCTGGCGCTGAAGACCTGCCTTGCCGGCGTGGCAGGCGCCAAAGGCGACGCACCCGTGCGCACGCTGGTGTTCGATGAAGTGGACGCGGGCGTGGGCGGTAGTGCCGCCGAGGGCGTGGGCCGCCGGCTCAAACGGCTGGCTGCCACCAGCCAGGTGCTGTGCGTGACGCACCTGCCGCAAATCGCCTCCTTCGCGGATCATCACTACAAAGTCGAAAAGGTGGAATCCGGCGGACGCACCGTAGCGCGCATGGAAGAATTGGACGCCTCCGGCCGCACCCGCGAGGTGGGGCGGATGCTGTCCGGCCAGAAGCTGACCCCCGAAGCCCTGAAAAACGCCGAGCAACTGATCAAGATGAGCAGGTAGTTCAGCTCGCCTTCTTTGGCCGTGCAGCCTTTTGCCGTCCCTCGCTCAGTGCCCGCTCCAGCAGCGTCTTGATCACTGCCTGCCGGCTGATATTGAGCCGGGCTGCCCGTTCATCGAGATCACGCAACATGCCCTGAGTCAGATCGATATTTACCCGGCGCACCGGTTTGACCACCGTGAACTTGCCGGTGAAATAGCGCGAAACGTCGTCTCCCCGAGACGCCATCCCGGCAATTTCATCGGCAGTAGGTGACTTCTTAGACGTTTTCGGCATAGCTTTGCTCTTCCTCCCTGGTTGCATTCCAGGCGGTTACAAGGTGGTAATACTCGCCGTTGGAATCGTGCCGGATCTCGAAGATTACCGAACAAAGGCGACCTCCGCACCAGCCGATTGCGCGGAACTGTTCGGGTTCATCGCTCTTCTGATCTACCAGGTAAACCTGGTCGAAAATCTCCTGCGCTTCCTCCAGGCTGACACCGTGCTTTTGCTTAACTGTCCGGCTTTTTGCTTTATTGAACTGCAGCCGCATGGGATATAACTGTTATATCATCACCATCGATTCTACTTCAGCCATTTCAGGAACGCCGGCAGCGAGTGCAATTGATCCACATGATCCGGCGCGGAATTTCCGGCGAAGCCGATCATCAGCAAGCGGCCCGCGGAGGCCATACTGATCTCCTGCGTGCCCATGGGTCCCCACTTTAAGATCGGGCGGACTCTCAGCCTGAGGTGTTCCGCCAGGTAGTCGGCCGTCTCTGTGGTGCTGGCGAAGGTGCCGGGGAAAATCTCCGAGTGGGTCACGATCATTCGCTTGCGTCCGGCCATGGCATCGTGGCCGAGCTTGAGCCAAACCTCCAGATTCGACGTGCCGATTTTCGACTCGAGCGGTCCCGGCTTGCCCTCCTCGTAATCGGTGTGGATGCCGTCGATCATCAACGCTCCGTTGACGCGTTTATACGCCGCGGGGTCTTGCAGGATCTGCCGGACGGCGCCGCAACCCGCGCTCCAGCCTCCCAGCAGCACCCGGGCGAACCGGAAGTGGGCTTTGTGTTCGGCCTCGCTGAGCAACTCGGAAAACTTTTTGGGGTCTTCGAACAGGCGGCTATAAGAGCCCGAACCGGAGCCGGCCTGCACCGCCACAACCGCCGTCTGATTGCGCGCGCCCGCCAGTTCCGGCAGCCACGTGCCGCCATGGAAGAAGAACAGGAGCGTCGAATGCTTGCCGGCCCTCACACCGGGCGGAAGGAACAACTCGCCCAACTCTATCTTCTCGCGCCGGCCGGGCGCCGTCTGTTCCTTCAGCCGGGGATGCGCCCGCGAGTGCTCCACCATCGGCGAAGGGTTCTGCGATTGCTGCGCCAGCGCGGCGCCCACCAGGAGGAAATGGAACCAGCGTCTCAACGGGCCTTTTCTGCTTTCATCGCTTCTGCCTTCACCGCCAGCCGCAAGTGACTGTGGTGCCGGCTATACCCGAAGTATATCGTCAGCCCGATCGCCAGCCAGGCACCCAGCCGGATCCAGGTCATGCGATCCAGGAAAGCCATCATGGCGAAGCATACCAGCACGCCAAGAATCGGCACCAGCGGCACCAGCGGAGTCCGGTAAGGCCGCGGAGCATTGGGATTCGTCTTCCGCATGACGATGATGCCGATGCACACAATCACAAACGCCAGCAGCGTGCCGATGCTCGTAAAGTGACTCAGGTTGGAGATCGGAATGAAGCCTCCGAGCGTGGCAGTGAACAGCATCACGATCAGGTTGGAGCGGCACGGCGTCTGGAATTTCGGATGGATAAAAGAGAAGACCCGGGCAGCAATCCATCGCGCGACATGGAATAGAACACGCGCGATTGGCCCAGCAGCATCACCAGAATCACGGAGCTGTATCCCGCGATGATGCCTATGTAGATGGCCGTCTGCAAGCGTAGCCGACGGGAAGAGCGCGATGACGGTCGCCACCGGCGCAGCATCGCCATGGAACGTGCGATACGGCACCATGCCGGTGAGCACCCGCGAAAAAGCGATGTAGAGCACGGTGCAGACCGCCAGCGATCCGATGATGCCGATGGGCATGTCGCGCTGCGGACGTTTGGCTTCCTGTGCGGCAGTGGACACGGCGTCGAATCCGATATAGGCGAAGAAAATCACTCCGGCCGCCCGCAGAATGCCGCTCCAGCCGAACTCGCCCATCACGCCGGTGTTAGGCGGAATGAACGGCACGTAATTTTCCGGCTTCACATACGAATAGCCCACGAAGATCACGATCACCACGATCGTCACCTTCACCAGCACGATCACCGCATTGACCCGGGCCGATTCCGAAATCCCGATAATCAGCAGGCACGAGATGGCCACGACGATGAAGACCGCCGGCAGGTTGATCAGGCCCGCGGGTTCGTCCCAGGGACAGTGCGTCAACGCCCGCGGCAAATCCACGCCGAACTTGTGCAGCAGGCGCGCCACATAGCTCGACCAGCTTACCGAGACGGTAGCCGCGCCGATGGCGTATTCGATCACCAGGTCCCAGCCGATGATCCACGCCAGCAGTTCGCCCATGGTGGCGTACGCGTAGGTGTACGCGCTGCCGGCGATGGGGATCATGGTGGAGAATTCGCTGTAGCACATGCCCGCGAAGGCGCAGCCGATGGCCGCCACCACAAACGAGAGCACCACCGCCGGTCCGGCATGATCCGCCGCCGCGATTCCCGTGAGGGAGAACAGCCCGGCGCCGATGATGGCGCCAATGCCGAGCGCCACCAGGTTCACCGGTCCCAGCGTGCGTTTCAGATGATGTTTGCCGCCCTCGGATTCGGCGATGATCCGCTCCAGCGATTTCTTTTCAAAAAGGTTCATGCAGTCCTGCGCCCGCCAGATGAAGTAGACCGGCACGCCCAACAGCACGATGATGAGTCCCGGCCAGGTGAAGTTGGGTTTGTAGATCAACAGCAAGATCTCGATCAGACCGGCGGACAGCATATACACGGCCGGCAGAACGGGGTACCCAATGGCTTTGTAGGGCCGCTCCATGTCCGGCCGGGTGCGACGCAGCACAAAGAGCCCGGCGATGGTCAGAATGTAGAAGAGTAGCACGGCAAAGATAACGTAGTCGAGCAGGTCGTTGTAGCTGCCGCTCAGGGACAGCAGCACCGCCCAGATGCACTGCGTGAGGATGGAAAATCGGCGCGTGCGTCTTGGGATCCAATGCGCCGGCGCGCCGGAAGAACAGCTTGTCTTTGGCCATGGCGTAATAGACGCGCGCGCCGGAGAGGATCAGGCCGTTGGCGCAGCCGAAGGTGGAGATCATGATGGCCGCGGCCATGAGTTGCACGGCCACCGGTCCGAACATGCGGGCAGCAGCCGCGGTGGCGACGCGATCTTCCGCCGCGTGCTGGATTTCGGGAAAGGTCAGCACGTTCAGATACGCCAGATTGGCCAAAAGATACAATGCGGAAACAATGAGCCACGCCCAGCCCCAGCGAGAGCGGCAGGTTCCGGCGCGGATTGCGGACTTCGCCCGCCGTGAAGGTGACGTTGTTCCAGGCATCGGAAGAGAACAGCGAACCCACCATGGCGACACCCACCAGCCGGACGCTGGTAAAACTCCAGCCGGAGCCGCGCCAGAAACCGGTGAAGTTGCTGGCCACGGCCGCTTGATTGCGACCCATCAGGAAGCCGCAGCCGATCAATCCGGCCAGAGCCGCGATTTTGGCGAAGGTGAAAGTATTCTGCACGGCCGCGCCGGTGCGGATGCCGCGCGTGTTCAGCGCGCTCAACACCACGATGATCGCGATGGCCAGCAGTTGCTGCGTGGTGAGCCCCACGCGGCCGCTGCCCACCAGGTAATTTTCCGCCGAGATCCAAGGCACGAACACGCCGGTATATTTGGCGAATGCCACGGCCACCGCGGCGATAGTGCCGGTCTGAATCACCAGGAACAGCGTCCACCCGTACAGGAAGCCGTACAGGGGACCGAAGGCTTCGCGCAGGTAGACGTATTGTCCGCCCGCGTGCGGCATGGCCGCCGCCAGTTCTCCATAGCTGAGAGCCGCGATCAGGGTGAGGAACGCCGTCGCCACCCACGTCATCATCATGAGGCCCGGCGATTGCACCTGCCGGGAGATGTCCGCCGCCACGATGAAGATGCCCGATCCGATCATCGAGCCCATCACCAGCGTGGTGGAATCGATCAGCCCGAGGCCTTTCACTAGAGCGTCTGTACGAGTTGTTGCCATTGTTCCATTCTTTCCCGCAGGGATTGGGCCGTAGGGGCATCGGGAAACAGGCCGGCGATCACGGCCACCGAATCGGCGCCGGCCCTGAGGACATCGAGAGCGTTCTGCAAGGTAATTCCGCCAATGGCCACCAGCGGTTTTTCCACCAGGTCGCGGCATCGCCGCAACCCCTCCACGCCAACCAGCGGATCGGGATTCTGTTTGGACCCGGTGGCGAAAATCGGGCCGAGCGCGACATAATCGACTGGCTCGCCGCCGGCCGCGCAGAGTTGATTGACGTTGTGGCTGGAAAAGCCAACCATGGGGTCCGGCCCCATCAGCTTGCGCGCATCGCGCGGCGTCAGGTCGTCCTGGCCCACGTGCAAACCGGCGCCCAGCAGCAGGGCGAAATCGGCGCGATCGTTGACGATCAGTCCGGCTCCGGCCTCGGCGCATATTTGCGCCACTTGCCGGGCCGAATCGAATACGTCGCGCCCCCAGTGGCCCTTATGGCGGATCTGCAAAATGCCGGCTCCGCCATCCAGGAATGCCGCCGCCGCGGCGGGCAGCGGGATTCCACGTTGGGATAAAGCTCCCGTATCGAGAATGGGATACACCCGTGGCAAACGCATGTTTGACCGATTAGGTCATTGTGTCACACCGAAAGTGGTATTTTCTGAAGCGTATGCCGGATCTGGATTTCGGTCTCAAAGGAAAGCGCGCGGTGGTCACCGGTGGCGCCCATGGCATTGGGTTCGCTACTGCCCGGCTGCTGGCCGCACACGGCGCCGCGGTGTGCATCTTCGATCTGGAACGGGAAAATCCCCGCGATGCCGCCCGGCAGATCGGAGCCGATGCCTGCTTCGCCGACGTCACCCGTCGCGAGTCGCTGGACGCCGCCTTCCGCGCAGCCGGGACGCCCGATATTCTGATCGCCAATGCCGGAACGGCTTCGGAAGCCGGGTTCTGCGAACACACGGCAGAAGAGTGGGACCGCATCGTGTCCGTGAATCTGTCCGGGGCGTTTCACTCCATGCAATCGGCGGCGCGCCTCATGAGGGAGCGGCGCGGCGGCGCCATCGTACTGACCGCCTCCACCAATTCCTACGACGGCGAAGCGCGCCTCGCCGCGTACAATGCCAGCAAAGCCGGGTTGCTGGGCCTGGTACATACCGCGGCCAACGAATTAGGCCCGTACCAGATCCGCGTGAACGCCGTCTGTCCGGGGCTGATCCGGACGCGTCTCACCGAGGCTCACTTTTCCA
This sequence comes from uncultured Solibacteraceae bacterium, assembly GCA_963835555.1. GTDB lineage: Bacteria > Acidobacteriota > Terriglobia > Bryobacterales > Bryobacteraceae > Sulfopaludibacter. The sequence goes on from CAWIGC010000008.1 coordinate 463,413, forward strand.
ATCCCGAGCTTCTGCGCAATTACTTCCGGCAGATTCCTCTGGGCCGCGGCGGGGAACCGGAAGAGGTGGCGCAGGCCGGCGTTTTCCTCGCTTCCGGCCTGGCTTCGTATATTACGGGGGCCACCCTGTTGGTCGATGGAGGCCAGATGGCATCGAAGTTCGGCACGTGGAGCGAAGACACCGCCGAGTTCCGCGATGGACGGTGGCGCCTGCGCTAACTGCCGCCCACCAGGCTGCCCATCAATTCCTGCAACAAGGGACTTTGCGGATAGGGGTGGCCGCGGTACTGGCGGAAGCCTTCTCCGTGCGTGAATCCGGCCTGCCTGCCGCGCTCGCGCGTCCAGCGCTCCATGGTGTCCAGGTAGTCGTCCGTGCCGTGATGCTGCCGCAGCCACTCCCTCTGGCTGGCATGTTCGGAGAGCATCTCCCGCTTGCGCGCGAATGTCTCCGCCACGTTCACCACGAAATCCGGCGCCACCGGCCGGCCCTCGCGATCTTCACCGCCCACCGGATCCATCCAATAGACGTGCGGGATCGCCTCCAAAGGGTGCGCGGGGTGGTCCGCTTCCGTGCGATAGTTCGGAGCCGGAGCGGCGAAACAGGCGTCGCGGACCAGCGCGCTCACCGCCTCGTGATCGCACAGGTAATCCACCGGGGACGAGGTCAGCACCAGTTGCGGCTGGGTCTGGCGCAATACCTCCACCACCTTCCGGCGCGACGGGCCGTCATTGAAAATCGCCAGGTCGCGCATCCCCAGGCAGACATAGGCCGCGCCAATCCGCGCCGCCGAACGGGCCGCCTCCCCTCTACGGACGGTGGCGATCGCATCCGGCCCGAGTTCGCGCGATCCGCAATCGCCGGCGGTGAATGTAGCGATGGTGATACTGTGTCCCAGGCCGGCCAGCAGCGCCACGGTTCCGCCGGCCAAAATCTCCACATCGTCAGGATGGGCGTGAATCGCCAGAATTCTTGCCATGCTTACTCCGCTAGTATCTTCAGCACGTACGCATAATCGTTGGGCTTCTGCTCCGGCATGGTGACCGTCAGGCCGGAGTCGTCGCGCTGGAACTTCAGCGGAGCCTTGCTTCCCGGCATTTCGACCCGCGCCACTGTTCGCGGAAAGTGGGTGCTGCCGGCGGCCAGCGTACGGATGGCGATCTTGCCATCCTCCGGCCAAGCCAGCGCGGTGGCGTACAGCACACCCTTCGCGGTGGTGAAGCGGATGTCGCGCGCCGTGTACGGGCGTGTAGCGCGCTCGTTGAAATTGCCGGCGCCCTTCACGTCCGGCTCGCCTTCGCCGTACACCGTGAACGGACGCGTGCCGAAAAGCGCTTCGCCGTGCGCGGGAATCCACGAAGCCAGGCCGTCCAGAACCTTGCGCTCATCGTCATCGATGGTGCCGTCGCCGCGCAGCGGGATGTTGAGCAGCAGGTTGCCATTCTTGCTGACGATATCGATCAGCATGTGGATCACGGTCGCGGCCGTCTTGTAGCGTATGGTTCTCGAAGATAGAGCGGCGGTAGTGCCAGTCGCCGATGCAGGTATCGGTCTGCCACGCCGCGGGCAGAATCCTGTCGGCGCGTCCGCGTTCGATGTCCAGCACCATGGCGCCGCTGTGATCCGGCGCCAGTCCCTTGGAGTTGAGCACGGCCTCCAGTTTCCCGCCGTGTTTTTTGATGTTGGCGTTGTAGAAGTGCGCGGCGATATCCAGGCCGGCCTGGCCCAGCGGCAGCTCGGTATTGTCGAAATAGAGCAGGTCGGGCTCGTACTTGTCCACCAGTTCCTGGCAGCGCAGGAACCAGCGGTTCGACGAACTCCGGATTGTTCGGCGGCGGCTGCTTCGGTCCACTTGCGGTCGTGCTGTTCGTGCCAGTCGCTGCGCGGCTTTGATGGTGGTGAGGCCGTCGGGCATCGCCATGGTGGCGCCGGTGTACAGTTCCTGCGGGTCGAGCCCTTCCCACCATTTGCCCTTGCCGTTGTTCCTTGGTGGTGAAGCCGTCGTAGCGCACGCCGGCCATGGCGCCCTCCGGGTCGTAGCCGTAGGCGGTCTGGAACCAGTGCCAGGCGTGCGCGGAGTGGTTCGTCACGCCGAAGCGCAGCCCGCGCTTGCGGGCGATCTTCGCCCACGTGCCGACAATGTCCTTCTTCGGCCCGACGTGCACGGAGTTCCAGGCGTGGTGGGTGGAGTCGTAGCAGTCGAAATTGTCGTGGTGGTTGGCCAGCGCCACGAAGTACTTGCGCGCCCGCCTTCCCGTAGAGCTGCATCAGGGCTTCGGGCTCCCACTTTTCGGCCTTCCAGAGGTTGTCGATTTCCATGAAGCCGAATTTGGATGGGATGGCCGTAATGCTCGACGTGGAATTTGTTCTGCGCGGTGTCCCTGGATGTACATCTGGCGCGCGTACCAGTCGCCCTGCTCCGGAACGCATTGCGCCGACCAGTGCGCCCAGATGCCGAACTTGGCGTCGCGAAACCAATCCGGCGCGCGATACTGCGCCAGCGATTGCCAGTCTGGCCGAAATGTTCCCGGCGCAATCCGTCGCTGTTGTGCGCTCATGCACGGCGCCAGCGCCGCGGCGCCCGCGAATTGCAGCATCTCTCGTCGCGTCATCTTGCTCCTTGAAAATGGACCGGCCGGGAGGCCTGTCCTACTTGGCCTGCGCCAGCACTTCCGAGGGCACCGGCTTGCCGCGCTTGCCAAAGCGGATCTTGCCATCGGGACCGATCAGATAGACCGTCCGCTTCACAATAATCCCGTTGGCGTTGTACAGTGCGGCCACCTTCTGGCCGGAATCCACCAGCAAGGGAAACGGGAAATTGAATTTCTGGCGGAACTTCTGATGGGCGCGCGCATTCTGCGGATTGACGCCGAACACTTCCACGCCGCGAGCCTTCACGTCCTTCCAATCGTCGCGGAATTCGCAGAGTTGTTTGGTACAGCCCGGCGTATCGTCGCCGGGGTAAAAGACCAGCACGACGTTCTTGCCGCGCAGTTTGGAAAGCGTGACAGTCTTTCCGGTATCGTCCTGCAGGGAAAAATCGGGCGCCGGTGTGCCGGCGGGTAATGGATCGGAAAATAGCCAGGAAAACATTATTGCACCATGATGTTCACGGAATTGCTCTGCACCGAATCGACCGAGAGTACCACCGGCTGCAAGCCGCGCGCCACTCCGGCGGGAATCTGCACATTCACCTGGTTGACGCCCGCGAGCCCCGGGGCGGGCCCGCTGTACGTAGGTTGCACCGGCGTGGCGCCGATGAACACGGTGGGAATCGCCCCCGTGACACCGAGGCCCGTACAGTAGATTTCCAGAAAGTTGGCCGCCTGTACAACGCCGCCGGAGAAGATGCCCGGAGCCGCTGCGGCAATGTTCATCGTTGCGACCGACGGACCTGCGGCCAATGTCGTGGTCCCCAAACCGATATCGGGCGGCACCACGAAAAGGACCTGGGAAGCGGTCACGGATGCCGGCGCGATTACCGCCGTCCCCACCTTTACCACCGCTCCCGTCAGATTAGCGCCCGTAATGAGTGCCAGCGAACCCGGAGCCATGCCCGCCGCCATGGATGCGGCATTGACCACGGACGCGATCGCCGGCACGGCGCTGCCTGCCTGCAAGGTGACACTCGCCGCGGGCTGCCCGTCCACCGCCAGCAGCAGGGAACTGACTGGAGTGGGTCCGGGGATCCAGCGGAAGCCGGCCACGCCCTGCGCATCCGTGAATGCTTCCGACGGCACCACGGTTCCGTCCAGCGAGGGTGTGGCCACGATGCCGGCGCCGGGGTACGGCAGATTGTTGGAGTCCGTCAGCCGCACCGTCGCCTGGCCCGGCATCTGTACCAACTGCAAATTGGAACTGTCCGATACCTGCACACGCGCGAAGGCCGTTTCGTACGCCGCATCGGAGGGGGTCGCCTGCACTTCCTCCACGCCGGTCTTCATGCCGTTGAAGGAGCACGTCACTCTCGCCGATCCCGCCGGAATCGTTACGCTGGCGGGAAACTGCGCGATACCGCCGGGTGCGCTGAGTTGCACCGTCACGTCCGCGGCCGGCGGCGTGGTCACCGTGAGTGTCGCGCGCGCGGTGCGGCCCACCACTGCGCCACTCGCGGGCGAAAGCGAAAGTCCCATCCTGCGTCGCAGAGTCGTATCCGCGGCGGCGCGGCCGCTTGCGGCGCCGGCGTAGAACGTTTCGAACTGCTGCCGGTACGTGTCCAGTTGCGCCAGGTCCGCCGCCGAAGGCTGCGTGCCTTGCGCCACCACCAGGATGAAGGCGAAGCGGAAGTGCCGCTGCGCCACGGTGGAATCCGGCGTGCGCCGGCCCTCCGCCGCGATCACATCGTCTACGCCGATGTCCTGGCGCGCGCCATCGAACCCAACGCCGCTAAGCTGATGTTGCGCCGCCGCGTAGTTCGGGGAAGGATGGTTCACCAGAAACACGCCCGGCACCTCCGCCGGGGCGCGAAAGCCCATCAGGTACTGGTCCAGGGGCGAATAGGCTTGCGTGATATCGGTGGTCAGGAATTCCGGCTTGCTGCTGCTGCCGCGGTCGGCAATCCGCTCGCCCTCCATCACGGATGCTTCGGAGTCGAACAAAAAGCTCCAGTGCGCCAGTTGAAAGCCGAGCATCGGCAGGGCTGTGCCGTTTTTGATACTGGCGAAGGCCAGAAACAGGTGGCCGGCCTCATGCGTCAGGATCGTGAGCGGCGTATCGGCTTGCGGCGCGCGCGCCGGAACCAGCGCATTGGGATTCACCGGATACTGACTGAGCGGCCCCAGGTTGAGCACGGATTGCAGCCTGGCGGCCGACCCGAATTGCAGCCCGGCATCCTGTGGCGGCACGCCGTACCCGCTGCCGCTCGTGCGCACAGTCTCTTCGTACGCCACGGTGCCTTCCCCCAACGCCGCGATTCCCATGTTGTTGTAGATCGCCAGGTAGTCGTACGCGTCCTCGTGAGATTGGTAGAAGTGTTGCGCGATGGTCACTACGTCCAGCGTCAGGGTGTTGCCGAAGATCTCGGCCACGGTCGCGGTATAGGCCGCGCCGGCGTCAGTCAGAAAGTCCACCAGCGTGGTGCCCGGCCGCAAATTCCCGGGCGAGATTCCCACCACCGCCGACGAGGGATTCACGCCCGAGTACGAAAACTGGATGTGCCCGTCCGGGTAGAGTCGCACCTGGAATGTCTGCGGCGCGCCCGTGCCGCTCGCGGCATACTCCGGAACTTTGACCCAGCTCACCACTACCCGCGCGGCGTCCGCCAGTACGCGCACGCCGCCCGCGGTTTGCGCCGGGTTGAGATCGTCGAACAGCGGCGCGATGCGCGGCGGCCCCGCGGTCATGCGTCCCAGCGACCCGCTGCGTGGAAGCGTTGTCGCCCGCGGTGAACGTCAGATTGCCGTCGGAGTTCACGTACACCTGGTCATAACCGGCGCCGAAAAACGGGAAGCGGAACGGCAGCGGCACAGCGCGGCTGTCGTCATCGTCCAGCGCCGCCAGGGGGGCGCCGGCCGTCGCGGCGGCGGCATCGTAACCCTGCTGTGTCACGGCATAACGATACTGTGCGGCGTTGGCATTCGCCGGGCGTAAACGTCAGGGTCGCGCCGTCCAGGTTAAATTGATTCTGCGGCTCGATCACGCCGTCGGCGGCCTGAATGATGGCGATGTTGCCCGCATCGGAATTGCCCGGCGGCGGTGTCGCGATGCGCGCCTGCGCACGCCGCGTTCGCAGAATCTGACGGTGGTGGAAGAGCGATTCGTTCAGCGTCTCGCGGCTGCTGCCGCAACCGCCATCCAGGTGGCGCGGCCATGCCGGAGCGGCCAGGCACGCCACCAGAAGAAACGAGACCGGCCGGTAGCGGCGCATGGTGGACACTTTCGATTCTCCCATGTGGGCCAGTGCGATAAAATCCGGTCCATGGCCTTTTGTACGAACTGCGGATCGCAAGTCGCGACCGGCGCGCGTTTCTGTAACAACTGCGGGCAGCAGATGGGGTTGGCGGCCGCCGCCGTGGCGCCCGTCGTCGAGCCTCTGGATTACAGCATCGAAGGAAACAATCTGCAGATTGCCCGCCTCCGCCTGAAACCCGGGCAGGAAGTGTATGCCGATGCCGGCCGCATGGTCTACAAGACCGCTAACGTGCAGTGGGATACGCGCATGACGGGCAACAGTCTTGGCGAAAAAGTTATGGGGGCCTTCCGCCGCGCCGTCACCGGAGAATCTCTGTTCGTCACCTATTTCCGTGCCGATAGCCCCGGCGAGGTAGGGTTCGCCGGACACTATCCGGGCAAGATTCAGGCCTTCGATCTGGCGCCGGGGCGCTCCGTGCTGGCCCAGCGCGACGCCTTTCTGTTCGCTCAATCCAGCGTGCAGTATAGCGTCGCGCTGGTGAAAAAGTTGGGCGCGGGCTTCTTCGGCGGCGAGGGCTTCATCCTCGAAAAGTTCACTGGGCCCGGTACCACTTTCATCCACGCGGGCGGCGACTTCATCAATTTCGATTTGCAGCAGGGACAGGTGTTGCAGGTGGATGCCGGATGCATCGTGGCCTTCGACGAATCCGTGGATTACGATTTTCAATTCGTCGGCGGCGTGAAGACGGCGCTTTTCGGCGGAGAAGGCCTGTTCCTGGCTACGCTCACCGGTCCCGGCCACGTGGTGGTGCAGAGCATGACCATCGAGCGCTTGCGCCGCGAACTAATCCCGCAAGGCGCCCAGCGCGACGAGCGCACCGGGCTCGATACCCTGGGCGGCATTCTGGGCTCCCGCGACTAAACTAAAAGGCTCGACCGGCCGGAGACCTGTCTTACTTGGGGCGGAACTGCAGCGTGCTCGTTGCGTTCACATTGCGATACTGCATGGGATAGCTGTGGCCCACGTAGTAGGCGTCCCACTGGTCGCGATAGTGGCCCGACAGGATCTGCCCGGATTGGCCAATCTGAATATTCAACAGCGAATGTTCCCAGTTGCCGGTGTCCGCATTCATTCGCATCGAAGGAGCCAGGGCCAGCGATGTCTGTTTCACCGTGGTTGGCGACCCGCTCATGGGAACCGGCCCGATATCGAAATACCGGCCGATCCACGGCACGTTGTGAATGACCGGATTCCTGATGGTGAGATTGAGAAAAGCGCCGTACCGCCACCGCTTCATATCGCGGCCCTGCATGCGATTGCCTTCTTCCAACGCGTCCAGGAAGGCCCGCAACAGCATATCGTTATAGTCGCGAAACCAGCCGGCCGGCCGCTCGGTCAGCAGCTTTTGGATCACCGCCGGGGCCATGGCGGGCTCGTACTCGGCGCCGTTTCCGGGAGACGCATTTTCGGCGACGGAACTCCGCACGTGCTGGAATGCCAGCGTGATGAGGAATGGCGCCGCCTGGCTTTTCTCCATTTGCCCGTTCCAGCCTTTCAAAAGGGCCACCGCGTCATCCAGGGTGGGATTCGAAGGGTGGCGTTTCTCGCAAGCCGCAATCAGTTGTCCCGCCAGAAACTTGCCGAAGTCCGAATAGACATCCTTCTGCACCGCCAGCAAATCTTCGGCCCGCCATCCCTTGCGAGATGAAAGCAGAAAGTGCGCTTCGGTGGACCGGTCGGGCGGCGCGAAATTGCCATTTACCGGATAGGGAAAATTCGCCGGAAACGGATTCTGATTGGATGTGGCGATGATCCCGCCGGGCGGGTTGAATGCCGCAGGCAATTGTTCAAAAGGAATGAAGCCATCCCACTCGAACTGCCCCGACGAACCGTCCACGGGCACATCGCCGGAGTAGCCCGAGCGCTTGGGCAGCTTGCCTGCCGCATGGTAACCAATGTTACCGTCCACGTCGGCATAGACGAAATTGGACCCCGGTCCGCCCCAGCGCTCCAGAGCCGTGGTGAACTGGCCCCAGTCCTGCGCGCGGTCAATGTCCAGAATCGGATACTGCACCACGCCGGGCTCAGTGACGGTCCACCGCAGCGCCAGGTGCCGGCCGCCCTCCGCCACCAGGATAGGGCCATGACGTGTAATAAAGGTAACCAGTTCGACCGGCTTCTGACCCTTCACCTGGATCAACTCGCGCTCTGTCCGGGCCTGTTCTACCTGCCCGCGGTACAGATACCGGCCGGTGCTTTCATCGAACTTCTCTATGTAGAGATCCTGCACGTCGAACTGCAGATTGGTAATGCCCCAGGCGATCCGCTGGTTATGTCCCACGGTGATTCCGGGCGCGCCGGGCAGCGACACACCTGCAACATTCAGGCCGGGCGCTTCCAGGTGCGCCATGTACCAGATGCCTGGTAGAGAATACTCCAGATGCATGTCATTGGAGAGCAGCGGCTTGCCCGAGGCGGTGCGGCTTCCCGCAATGACCCACGCGTTGGAGCCCGGCTGCACTTCCCAGCCGGCGCGCAGAGGGAACAGAAAATTCACTTTGGCCGCATCGCCTTGCGCCATCATTCTGCTCTTGATCAGCTCGCTGCGAAACGTTGTGGAGAGGTCACGGAACATGTGGATGCAGATCAGCAGCGAATCGATGACGCTCCATGGGCGCGGCTGGTACCGAAGTAAGGTGAACTCCAGGGGGAGATTGTTCAGGTGTGAGGAAATGAATGCATTCACCCCGCGGGTATATGCCGCGAACGCCGCCAGATCGCCCGGCGGAAGCTGCAGATAGGCTTGCTCGGCGATCCGCCGCAGGCGCAAGCGCCGCGATTCCTTGTCGGATTCCAAAAAGCCGGGACCCAGGATCTCCGCCAATTCACCGCTCGAGTACCGCCGTAACGCGTCCATTTGCCACAGGCGATCCTGCGCGGTTACGTACCCTTGTGCGAATAGCGCGTCTTCCAGGTTTCCGGCGCGGATGTGGGGCTCTCCGAGCCGATCGAAAGATACTGCCACCCCGGCGGCCACGTCGCTGGCAATCTCGCCGCTCCGCTGCGGCAGAGGGCGCCAGACGTACCAATACACCCCTGCCAGCGCGATTCCGAGCGCCACCGCGATGGCAATATTTACGTATTTAACGAGTCGCCCGATTGTGGTTGGATTCATCGGAAGGAATCAAATCCAATGATACCGGGATTTGAGGTGTGCGTTTTGGAACCGCGGCCGGTTTGGAGACAAATCTCTGTACAGCGTGGGATTTTTGCAATACAATCGTCAGAAATGAAGCGGGGCGGCACCTGGGATACAGTCGGTGACGCCCCCTACGTAACGGAGTTAGTTGGTTATCTGAATTGACGATCCAATCTGATTTTGGTTATCAATCTCCGATAGAATTATTTCGGAAACTGTGACCTACACACCACTGCGCATTGTTCTGGTTCTCCTGCTGATCGCGGTGAATGGATTCTTTGCCGGCGCCGAGGTGGCGCTTCTTTCGGTTCGCCATTCGCGGCTTCGCCAGATGGCGGAAGAAGGCCACGCCGGAGCGCAGGCAGCTCTGAACCTCCTGGCTAATCCCGGACGTCTGCTCTCGGTCACGCAGGTGGGTGTCACGCTCGCTAGCCTGGGGCTCGGATGGGCCGGGGAAGACACGCTTTACCGGGTTCTGATGGGCCTGTTCCGCCCGCCGCAAACACCGCTGGCCACGAGCGTGCTGCACGGCGCCTGTTTCGTGGTTTCGTTTCTGGCGATCAGTTACTTTCACGTGGTAATGGGCGAGGTGGTTCCCAAGAACATGGCCATCGCCAAGTCGGATCGTCTGGCTGCGCTGGTGGCCCCGTTATTGCTGGTGTTTTACCGGGTGTCGGCTCCCTTCGTGATTACCATCGAGCGGTCGGCGGGCGCCATCACGCGGGCGCTGAATCTTCGTCCCGGGCATGCAGGCGGCCATTCCGCCGAGGAGTTGAAGTTGATTGTCAGTTCCAGCCGCGGATTGGGGTATTTGCCCGAGGCCCAGGAGGACATGATTCACCGTGTGCTCGACCTCGACAATATCTCGGTGCGCGAAGTCATGGTGCCGCGCAACGATATCGTCTCCATCGATGCGGACGCCTCTCTGGATGACGTGCTGCACACCATGATTCGCGAACAGCACTCGCGGCTTCCGGTGTACGACGGCGATCCGCAGAAGATTATCGGTATCTTGCATTACAAGGACCTGCTCCCGGTCTGGGAAGAGCGGCGGCGCGCCATCCGCACCGGACAACCCAGCCGCGCTTTTCGCATCGGGCGGCTGCTGCGCCCGCACAGTGTGGTGCCGGAAACGAAGCCTCTCTCCCAAATGCTCGAAGAGTTTCGTCAGGGCCGCTCCCACATGGCCATAGTGGTGGATGAGTTCGGCACCATTGCCGGTATGCTGACGGTGGAAGATGTGCTGGAACAACTGGTGGGGCGCATCGAAGACGAGCACGACGAAAAGCTCGCGCGCCCTGCCGCCGAGACCCGCCTGGTGGAACTCGACGGCGCCACTCGCATTCTCGAACTGGAAAGCGAATTCGGAATCGAGATCCCCGCCGATGGCGGATTCGAGACGCTCGCCGGCTTCCTGTTGTTCCGCCTTGGGGAAATTCCGCAAGTGGGAGAATCGGTCGAGTACGACGGACGGCGCTTCACCGTGCTGGAAATGGAGCGTAACCGCATCGCCCGTGTGCGGATCGAGAAACTTCCCGCCAGGCCGGCGCCGGCGGCGTGAGAAATATGCTTCAAACACACAATCCCGCCAGCCATGCCCCGGACCAAGGCTGTAAGCTGTTAGCTGGACGTTGAAAGCTCCTCATGCTGGGATTCGATCGCCGCGCCGCCAACTGCACCTGGACCGCCGTGCTGGTGCTGTTATTCCTCGCGTTCATATATCAGGTCCGCGCGGCTCTTTTCGTTTTTATTCTGGCCCTGATGTTCGCGTACCTGCTGTCGCCGCTGGTCAATCTGCTGGACCGGCTCCTGCCGTCCAGCAAAACCAGAACGCCGGCGCTGGCCATCGCATATGTTCTGGTCGTCGCGGCGGCGGTCTTTGCCGGTATCCAGGTGGGTTCGGTGGCGGTCGAGCAGGCCAAAGATCTGAATACCCGTCTTCCGGCCATGATCGAGGGATTGAAAACGCCGAGCCCCGAGGCGTCGCCCACGATCAATAGCCTGAAAGCCCAGCTTGTGGAGAGGATTGGCGGCCAGTTCGCGGAGCATTCCAGCGATATCGTGTCGGAGGTGGCGTCCGCGGGTGTGAAGTTCGTCACCGTGGCCAGCGGCCTGATTTACGTGGTGATTATCCCAATCCTGGCGTTCTTTTTCCTGAAGGATGCCGGAGCCATCCGGCAGCATATTATCGATACGGTGCCGGATGCGGCCCGCCGCGCCCTTCTGGACGATGTGATGGCCGATGTACACCTGCTGCTGGCCCATTATATGCGGGCGCTTTTTGCCCTGGCGTTCGCCGCCTTTACGGCGTACTCGATTTTCTTCAGTATCCTGGGCCTGCCGTATGTCGTGCTGCTCGCTGCCATCGGCGGCATGTTGGAGTTCATCCCCATCGTGGGGCCTGTGAGCGCCGCTGCCATCATTTCCGTGGTGGCCCTGGTGGCCAAGGCCGATATGATCGCCGTTCTCGTTTTTCTGGCGGTCTATCGCATGTTCCAGGACTACATTCTCTCCCCGCACCTCATGGGACAGGGGGTGGAGTTGCATCCCCTGCTGATTCTGTTCGGCGTGTTCGCCGGCGCGGAGGTTGCGGGTGTCGCCGGGACGTTTCTTTCCGTTCCCATTCTGGCCCTGGTGCGCATTCTCTATCTGCGAATCCGCAAGGCCCGTTTGAGTGTGCCGGCGGCGCTATGACACGCCGCTGGTGGTTGCTGCTGGCGGCTCTCCCGGCGGCCGCGCACGTAGTCAGCATGAGCACCGGTGACATTGCCATCGCCGGCGCGCAGGCGCATTACGAACTGCGCATGCCGCTGTACGAAGTGTCCCACGTGCAGTCGCCGGAACACGCTCTGCTACAGCATATTCGCTTCTTCAGCTCCGGGCGCGAGGCGCGAATGGTCCGCAGCCAGTGCGCCCCTGACGTGGCGCGCGATTCGTACATCTGCACCGCCGATTACGAATTTGGCGCGCCGGTGGAACAGCTCGATGTGGAGTGTACTTTTCCCGGCATTACGGTCCCTAATCACGTCCATCTGTTGCGCGCGCATTTGGGCGCCAAAGAGGACCAGGGCATTTTCGATCTCACTTTCACTCGCACTACGCTCCGCTTCCGTCCGCCCACCCCGGCTGAAATCGCGGTGACGCAGTCCGGTGCGGGTTTCGTGCGCGCGGTCGGCGGCGTGGCGCAGGTGCTGTTTCTGGTCGCACTGGTGCTTGCGGCGCGGGGCCGAAAGGAGCTGCTGGCGCTGGCGGCGATGTTTCTGGCTGGACAAATCGCGGCCGTCCTGATCGTGCCGCACACGGCATGGCAGCCTGCGCCGCGATTTGTCGAAGCCTCGGCAGCCCTCACGGTGGCGTACCTGGCGGTGGAAGCGCTGCTGTTGCCGCAGGCCGGTGCGCGCTGGCTGGTGGCGGGAGTCATGGGGGTGTTCCACGGACTGTTCTTCTACCTGTTCGTCCAGAACACCGGATACCGGCCCGAGCTGGTGCTCGCCGGTGCGGCTCTTGCGGAACTTACGGCTCTGGCGATATTGGCGTTGCTACTGCTGCGCGCCGGGCTGCTGATTCACCGCGCGGGAGAGGCTGCCCTGTTGCTGTGCGGTCTGTTCTGGTTCGCGATGCGGTTAAAGGGATAGATAACGCGGTATCCTACCGTAGTAGGATACTTCGTTGGCGGCGGTCGCGCGGTGGGAAAAGCAGTACGGACGCCTCACGACAGAAGAGATGAATGAAGCTCGCCGCAGCGCGCGGGCACAGCTCCGAACACCGCGAACGGTGCGGCGTAGGGCATGAGTGCGGTTGTCTGCGACTCCGCCGTTCTCGTGGCCGCCGATAGAAACGAGCGGCGAGCATGGGCTGAACACAAAGCCCGTTTGGAACTTGGCGTTCTTCCATTGGTTCCGGCTCCGGTGGTCGCCCAAGTCAGCCGGTCCCCACAACAAGCCCAACTCCGGCGCTTCTTGACTGGGTGCGTGGTGGTTCCCCTTGGGGAGACCGAAGCGCACGAAGCCGGGCGCTGTTATTGGCAGGGCCGCGGCGATAAGCCGGACTATAGTCAGATACTGCTTACATAGTCCGCACGCGCAGCGCTCGCTGATGGTCTTTAGAGCTTCTGTGGTGTCGGAGAAAAAGTCGAATAAGTTCAGCCGGTGCAGCCGTTCTGTCCAGCATGAGCCTGCGTAATGTCCCCATATGATCCGCCCCAAGGTACGAAGTCCGTCGCGACTCCCAAAAATAGTGACCGCCCGGCAAAGTACCATGGTCCGATGTCCGCGGGCCGACTCCGCTGGCCGGCGCCCACGCTTCTGTTATGCCTTCCACATTCGCCAAGTGCCACATATAATTCAGTTGGAATCAGACATGCAAATGACTGAATTGCATTCATGGCTCGACTATCCGTCAGTGAACGTCGGTCTCCCACGCGACATTCAGTGGAAGGGTGGCACCGTGCACACTGGAATCTGGAAAACTCCAGTACATGGCCGGTGCCGGGTCGGCCGGCTGAATCTGGACGGAGACGGCCAGGGAGATCTGGCCGGGCACGGAGGTGAACAGCGCGCCGTCTTTGTCTACCAGACCGAGTCATATCGTTATTGGCAGGAGCAACTGAAGAGGTCCGACCTGGGCGACCTGAAGTCCTTTGGACAGTTCGGCGAGAATTTCACGATCGAAGGCTTGCCCGATGATGCGGTGTTTATCGGTGACCGGTATCGCATCGGGAGCGCACTCTTCGAAGTCACGCAACCCCGGGTTACCTGTTATCGCGTTGGCATCCGGATGAACGAGCCCCGAATGCCGGCGCTTTTGACCTCCAGCGGCCGTCCTGGATTCTACTTCCGCGTTCTCCAGGAAGGCGACGTGGGCGCGGGTGACGAAATCGTGAAGGTGGGAGAGGCCAGGGAGCGAATGACGGTCGCTGAGATCAATGCGCTTCTCTATTCGTCGAATCATCCACGCGGTCTGTTGGAACGGGCATTGAGAATCGAGGCCCTTTCGCCGGGGTGGCGCGGGTCGTTCGAGGCAATGCTGCGGAGCTCAACAAGTGGAAACGCGGGTCTCATGCCGGAAGCAGGCGCATATCCAGCCACGCCGGGGTTTCACCGCCTCGCGATTTCGTCGATCGGGTGGGAGTCCGCGGACGTCCTCTCGGTGACGATGCAAAGTCCGGAGGGTCAGCTTCTGCCGGCGGCTCTGCCGGGCCAGTACATCGTCCTTCGGCTTCAACCGGACGCCGCAGGCGCGCCGCTTTTTCGCAGTTACTCGCTCTCCGGTCCGCTCTCAGCCGGGCGCTATCGAATCAGCGTGAAAATCGAGCCGAACGGCGTGGCGGGAACGTGGCTGCGAGACCGTGTACGAACCGGCGATACGCTCGACGTTAGTTCGCCTCGCGGCAGCTTCATTCTGCACATCGGAGAGGGGCCGGTGGTTCTGCTCAGCGCAGGTATCGGAGCGACACCGGTGCTGGCGATGCTGCACGCGCTGGCTGCGGCCCGGTCCACCCGGCAAGTCCTATGGTTCCACACGGCTCGCGACCGCGAACATCATCCTTTTGCCGCCGAGGTCCGCCGTCTGGTGCTGGCCCTCCCGCACGGCCGAAGTTATATCTGTTACAGCAGGCCGGCCTCGTCGCGACAAATTGGGCGAGGATTTCGATGCCGCGGGTCATTTGTCGCGATCGGTGTTCGACGCGGCTGGCCTGCCGCGGAAAGCGGACGTTTACCTTTGTGGACCGGCTGGCTTTATGACGGAGATGAAGACGGCGCTCGCGGCCTCCGGCATCCCGCCGGAACGGATTCACATCGAGATCTTTAACGGCAGTGAACCGATGAGTCCCGGGGTCGTCCAGGCAGCGTCGCGCAATCCGCACGTACCCGGGGACGACGCCAACACCGGGCCGTTAGTATCGTTCGCGCGCAGCGGCATCGCAGCCCACTGGAACGCATCTGTCTACCAGAGCATTCTGGAATTGGCCGAAGCGTGTGACGTTCCGGTCCGCTGGTCGTGCCGGACCGGTGTGTGTCATAGCTGTGAGAGCGGTTTGGTTTCGGGAGCGGTGGCTTACGGGCCAGAGCCGCTCGACAAACCCGCTGAAGGCAATGTTCTCGTTTGCTGCTCCCAACCGAATCGCGATGTCGTCATCGATCTTTGAAGCCAAGGCCGGCACACTTTGTCAGTTGCCTTTCGCGATGAACCCGGGGACGCCGGTTCCAGTCACCAGATTGAACCTCTGTCGCGTCTGGATGGCATTGATCTGCTCCATTGCGTCGGCGGGAAGAGCGGAAATGTCGAGATTCTCCTTCGCGCGATCAGGCGTCTTCGGCGTCGTTAGAACAGCAGTCCCCCGCTGTACTGCCCACGCCAGTAATACTTGAGCGGGAGTTTTGTTGACTCGGTGCGCAATCGCGAGGATCACTGATTCTTCCAGCACCCCGGGCTTGATCCCGTGACCCAGTGGCGCAAAGGCGAGCATCACCAGTCCGTTGATGGTGCAGAAGTCCAGGATCCCGGCTTCCGGCAGATAGGGGTGGGATTCGACCTGTACCACCGAGGGTTTGATTCTCGCCTGCTCCCACACCTCCCGCAGTTGGTCGAGGCCCACGTCCGACAAGCCGATCGCCTTGCACACGCCTTGATCCACGAGGTCCTCCATTGCCCTCCAGGTATCCATCAGAGTCGTGCCGTCGTCGTAAATCACGTTGTCGTTTTCATCTCTCGGGTCCTGATCGTCTCCCGGCCGAAAGGCATATGGGGTGTGCATCAGGTACAAGTCGATAGACTCGACCTGCAGCCTGTCACGACTGGACTCGATCGCGGGCCGGACCCGCTCCGGGCGATGGTTATTGTTCCATAGCTTCGTGGTGACGAACAGGTCGTTGCGCTTGATCCAGCCCGCCTGAATGGCGTCCCGAATCGCCTGTCCCACCTGCTCCTCGTTACGGTAACGCTCGGAGCAATCGAAGTGGCGGAACCCGGCTTCAAGAGCTGTCGTGGTTGCGTTTCTGGTCTCGGTGGCGTCGGCAATCAACGTACCGAATCCTAATGCGGGCATCATGAGCGCTCGTCCGCGTAGCGGCAGTTTGCGATTTCCGAGACTCCCCGATTGCATCATGATCTTACTCCCCAATGGAACAGGTACTGATTCTACACGATCTTCGCACGCACGTTACGCGCCATATGCAACAAATCCTCACCCGGCCGGCGTTTGCGAGTGAATGGTGCGGTTCAAAGATGTCGAATCAGCGGCCGGCCGGCACCACCGGCCGAGCATGGTTGACATCCAACTCGGGACAAATCACTCTGAAAGAATGAATCCCAAGCGCGGACGGATTGGCATCGGACTCTGTGTGCTGCTTGTGTCCGGCCACTTTCAGGGGTTGCCGGCCAAACGCAGCTACCACTTCGATGGAAAGATCTCCCGTCCGGTATTGGAGAATTACCTTTCCCGTTCCATCACCATGACCGAGTTGTATCGTTCGCCGGGAAACCTGGACGACGATATTCGCATGGTGCAAAACATCGGCGCGAAGTTTCTGGGCCGGTCCATCTACCTGTGGGGCGGCGAGGCCAGGATTGCCGACCCGAAATTCCTCGCGCAGGGCAGGGAAATGGTCGAGCGCGTCCATCGTAACGACCCCGACGTGGTGCTGCAGGCCGCCCTCTTCGAGATTGTGACTCAACAGGGAGTCAGCCAGGTCCCCGTTCCCGCGTGGGTGTTTCAGGAGTTCGGCCAGACTCCGGAAGCGCGCAATTTCGACTACTCCAAAATGTTCGTTCCGGAAGACAAGCGCTTCGCCGACCATTGGCGGCGCGGATCGTCGGTTCCCGACATTTGCAAGCCCGAGACGAAGATGTGGTTCTTCTTTCTGGCGGCGTCGTATATGAATATCGGGATCGAAGCCATTCACTTCGGCCAGCTCGACCTGATGGGCAGGAACGACCCGGAATACCGGAATTGGGCCGACCTGCTGCGGCACGTGCGTGGCTATGCGGCACGAAAGGCCCGCCGCCACTTCCTCATCTGCGATGCGCACGTTCCCAAGGCCGGTCCGGTGGTGAATGGAAAGCTCCTGCTGGATTTCCACTCGTTTCCGCTGCGGCCGAAAGAAGTGGCCGATTCCCCACAGAAAGCCATTCTGGAGGTGGGTCATTCCGACGCGCTCTATGGAAGGAGTAACGGAGGCGTCACTCCCAGCGGTTGGAAATGCGAGCATCTGCCGTACCTGGTGGAGTTCGATAACTTCGGAGGCACGCGCACCCCGGGTCAGGCATCGCAGGCGCACGGTCCTTCCATCTTCACCTGGGGCTACGACGAGATCACCTGGCTCGCGCAGCAGCCCGAGCCATATCGCAACGAGTGGCTCCGGTATGCCTGGAGCTGGCTCAAGCAGCATGATCGCGACGGCTTTCTGGAGATGCCCGGCGGTCGCATGTTGACCAACGGAAAAGACAAGTGGTACTTCGCCAATACCAATAGCCCGGCCTGCCCGCAAGGGTACAGCCAGGAAGAAACGATCAAGACAATCTGGCTGGCGGATTCGAAATGACCCCTACCCAAAGGTTCCCCATGTTCACTAAAGACGCTTTCCACCCATTCCCTCACCGTCTTGGCTCTGACGCGAGCCGCGCGCGCGGGCAAGCGGTCCTCCGCCTCTGGCCCATCCTCTGCGTCTGCCTGACCCTCGCCGCGCAGCCGGCCCGCGTCAAAGAGCCGGTGGATTCGGTGAATCCGAATATCGGCACCATCGGACATCTGCTGACCGCGACTGTGCCCTACGTGCAGGTGCCGCACGGAATGGCCCGGTTGGCGCCGGTCACCACGCCGGGCACGCAGGACCGCTACCTGGCTGACAGGATTTACGGCTTTCCCGCCGGTCCCGCGACCCTGATGGCCTACACCGGTGAAATGACCACCGATCCGGCCCGCATCGCTTCCCGCTACGACCACGATTTCGAAACCGCCACTCCGTATTGGTACAGGGTGCGGCTGGACGATTCGGATATCGAGGCGGAATTCACAGCCACGCAATCGGCAGCTTATTACCGGTTCACCATGCCGTCCGCTCCCCATGCGCACCTCTCCCTGAGTGTCCGCAATGGCGAAATAATTCTCTCCGAGCCGGGCACGGTTTCCGGATTCGCCAGCGCCGGACGGAATGACGGGGGCGTGCGCTCCTATTTCTACGCCGGGTTCTCTAAGCCAATCGCGGGGCACGTGGAGCGCTTCGGGAGTGCCTTGAGTTTCGCCAGCGATTTCGCGACGCGCGCCGGCGAGCAGATCGAAGTGCGCGTGGGCATTTCGTACATCAGCGTCGAGCAGGCGAAGAAGAACCTGGAGCGCGAGATTGCCAAAGCGACTTTCGACCAGGTGAAAGCCAGGACGCGCGCGGCCTGGAACCAGGCGCTCAGCACCATCCTGGTGAAAGGCGGTACGGACCGCCAGCGGACCATTTTCTATACCGCGCTCTACCGCACGCTCAGCCGCATGACCGATATCACCGAGGACGGCAAGTATTACAGCGGCTACGACCACCAGGTGCACCAGGCGGACGGCCACGATTTCTATGTGGATGACGGCCTCTGGGACACCTACCGCTGCGCGCATCCGCTCGCAGCTGTTGATCGAGACGCCGCGGCAGATGGACATGGTGCGGTCCTACATCCGGATGTACGAGCAGAGCGGCTGGATGCCCTCCTTCCCGTCGCTGGGCGGAGACCGCGCGGTGATGATCGGCCATCATGCCACGGCGCTTGATCGCCGACACATACATGAAGGGCTATCGCGATTTCGACGTGGAGAAGGCCTACGCGGGCATGAAGAAGAACGCCATGGAGGCCACCATGCTGCCCTGGCGGCGCGGACCGCTGACCGAGCCTCGACCAGCGTGTACCTGGAGAAGGGCTTCTTCCCGGCGCTGGCCAAAGGAGAAACGGAAAGCGTGCGCGAGGTGCATCCCTCGGAGCATCGCCAGGCGGTCTCGGTCACGCTCGAGAACTGCTACGACGACTGGTGCCTCGCGCAGATGGCCAAGGCGACTCGGCAAAGACGACGACTACGCCTACTTCATGAAGCGCGCGCACAATTACGCCAACGTGTTCAACCAGCGGATCGGCTTCATGGCGCCCGAAGACCGCCGACGGCAATTGGGTGGAGGGCTTCGATCCCGAAACTGGGCGGCGGACAGGGCGGCCGCGCCTGGTTCGCCGAGTGCAACTCCTGGGTCTACACGTGGCACGTGCAGCACGATCCTGCCGGCTTGATGGCGCTGATGGGCGGCCGCGAGAAGTTCGCCGCCAAACTGGACCAGCTGTTCGTGGAGCAGCCCGGCACTTCGAAATTCGCCTTCCTGGGCCAGTTTCCCGATATGACCGGGCTGATCGGCATGTACCCGCAGGGCAACGAGCCGGCCTTCCACATTCCCTACCTGTACAACTACTGCGGCCAGCCATGGAAGACCCAGCGCCGCGTCGCGCCAGATTATGGACGTCTGGTATGGCGACGGTCCGCTGGGCATCTGCGGCGACGAGGACGGCGGCGCCATGTCCTCCTGGTACGTGCTCAGCGCCATGGGCTTTTATCCGGTGTGCCCGGGCCAGCCCGCCTACGAGATCGGCAGCCCGCTGTTCGCCGAGACGCGCATCACGCTCGACAAGGGCAAGGTATTCACGATCATCGCCAGGGGCGTTTCCGCGCAGAACAAATACATCCAGTCCGCCACCCTGAACGGCAAGCCGTGGGACAAGGCGTGGTTCGCGCACTCCGACCTCGCGGGCGGCGGCACCCTGGTGCTGGAGATGGGGCCGAAGCCGAATACCGCATGGGGCAGCGCGCCCGATGCCGCACCCGCCTTCCATGACGCGCTGATAAATTGGACTTTGGTAACGAGACTCGACCATGCACTTTTCCTGCAAGCTTTCTCTGCTTCTCGCGTCCGCCCTCGCGGTTTCCGGAGCCCGCGGCGCCTCACTGGATGTCACGCAGTTGGTGAATGAATTCATCGGAACCGGCGGCCACGGACACACGCATCCCGGCGCGACCGTGCCGTTCGGCATGGTGGCCCTGGGCCCCGATACGTTCAACGATACGTGGGACTGGTGTTCCGGGTACCACTATTCGGACGGCTCCATCATGGGGTTCAGCCACACCCACCTGAGCGGCACCGGCATCGGAGACATGCTGGATGTTCTGGTGATGCCCGGGACGGGTCCGACGAAACTGGTTCCCGGCACTCGCGAGAAGCCCGAAGAAGGCTACCGCTCGCGCTTCTCGCACGCCGAAGAGAAAGCCGAGCCCGGCTACTACTCGGTGATGCTCAAGGATTACGGCATTCAGGCGGAACTCAGCGCCACCGAGCGCGCGGGCATCCACCGGTACACGTTCCCGCAGAGCGACAGCAGCCATTTCATCGTCGACCTGATCCATGGATACGGCCAGCCCTCGCGGGTGCGCGCCGCCGAGTTGCGCATCGTGGATTCGACCACCATTGTTGGCGGAAGAACGGTTAACGGGTGGGCGCGGGGCCGGCGGATCTTCTTCGCCATGAAGTTCTCCAAGCCGTTTCAGTCCGCGGAACTCGTCACGCCAGCACCAGGTTCAGGACGCCGGCGTGAAGGAAAGCCAGCGGCACCGCGCTGCAGGCCCTGATCCACTACGCCACCAAGGCCGGTGAAGTCATCTATGTGAAGGTGGGGATCTCCGGGGTCAGCATCGAGGGCGCCATGCAGAATCTGGATCGCGAGATTCCGGGCTGGGATTTCGCGGCCGTGCGGCAGGCGGCTCACGCGGCGTGGCAGCGCGAGCTTTCCAAAATCCTGATCGAAGGCGGCGACAAAAAGCAGCGCGAGATTTTCTACACGGCGATGTTCCACACCCTGGAAGCCCCCACGCTGTTCGACGATGTGGACGGCAAGTATCGCGGCATGGATGGCCAGGTGCATCAGTTGCCCGCGGGGTCGCACAACTACAGCACGTTTTCGCTCTGGGATACCTACCGCGCCGGTCATCCGCTGTTCACCCTGACTGAGGCCGAACGCGTGCCTGACCTGGTGAACTGCCTGATCCGTATGTCCGAAGAAAGTCCCGCGGGAATGCCGGTGTGGCCGCTGCAGGGTGTGGAGACCGGCACCATGACCGGCTATCATTCGGCTTCGGTGATCGCGGAAGCGGCCGTGAAGGGCTTTAAGGGCATCGACTTTGCGCGGGCGTACGGCCCCATGAGAAAGCGGGCGCTGGAAGACGATTTCCGCGGCCTGGGCTACTTCCGGAAGCTGGGCTACATTCCCAGCGACAAGCTGTCGGAATCGGCCACGCGCACGCTGGAGTACAGCTACGACGCCTGGGCGGTGGCGCAGGTGGCCCGCACGCTGGGCAAAATGGACGACTACAAGCTGCTGCTGGCCCAATCGCGCAACTACCGGAACCTGTTCGATAAAAGCGTGGGCTTCATTCGCCCGCGCCTGGAGAGCGGGGAGTGGGCGCCAAACTTCGATCCCACTGCCACCGGTACGACTCCCAAATGGCGCGACTTCACGGAGTCCAATTCCTGGCAGGGTACCTGGGCGGCGCAGCACGAACCGGAAGCTTATGTCGAGCTGCTGGGCTCGCCGCAGGCCTTTGTGAAGAAGCTGGACGACCTGTTCAATTTGCACGTGGAGATCAAAGGCGAGGTGCCCGCCGATATGACCGGTCTGGTGGGCATGTACGCGCACGGGAACGAACCGAGCCATCACGTAGCTTACCTGTACGACTACGCCGGCGCGGCGTACAAAACGCAGCAGCGGGTGCGGGACCTGCTGGATCATCAGTATGACAATCAGCCGGATGGCCTGGCCGGGAATGAGGACTGCGGGCAGATGTCGGCCTGGTATGCGATCAGCGCCCTGGGCTTCTACGCCGTCAATCCCGCCAGTGGGAATTACGTCTTCGGCAGCCCGCTCTTCGATAAAGCCGTGGTGCATATGGGTGGTCATCCACTGACCATAGAGGCCAAACGGAGTTCCCCCTCGGACCAGTACATTCAATCGGTGACGCTGAACGGCAAGCCTTACGACAAGGTGTGGTTCAGCCACGCGGCGGTGGCCCAAGGGGGATCGCTCGTATTCAAGATGGGCAGCCGGCCCAACCCGGCATTCGGCGCCTCACCGAGCGCCCTGCCGCCCGCGGGGCAATAGTCTACTCGTCGCGAAGGGCCGTCCACGGATCGACCTGGGAGGCTCGCAGGGCGGGACCGTAACCGGCAAGGAGGCCGGCGGCGAAGAGGATCAGTGCCGAGAGGGCCAAGGCCAGCGGGTCGTTGGGCTTCATCTGGAACAGGAAGCCGGCGAGCAGGTGCGAGGTCGCGGCCGCGGCGGCGAATCCGATGGCAAGGCCGGCGGCGGACATCGCCAGCACCTCGCGGAGGACCATCCAGACCACCCGTCCGCGCTGTGCTCCCAGGGCCATCCGGAGGCCGATTTCACCGGTACGCCGGGTCACGCTGTGAGACATGGTTCCGTAGAGGCCCACACAGGCGATCAGTACGGCGAGCAGGGCGAAACACGTGCACAGCGTGGCGAAGGTGCGCTCCTGGCTGATGGTCTGATCGATCTGGCCGGTTTGCGTTTCGATGTTGTACGCCGGGACGCGCGGGTCGGCCTCCTGGACTGCCTGGCGCGCCGCCTGGGCGAGCGAAAGCGGGTTGCCGGCGGCGCGCAGCTCGAAGGTCATCTGGCGCGGGCCGACCAGGGTTTGGGAGTACGGCAGGTAGGCGACGGGTGGGATATCGCTTTTCAGCGATGCATAGCGCGCGTTTCTGGAGACGCCGACGATTTCGATCTGGGGCGGGGCGCCGCGCGCGTTTAATCCGAAACGAAGGCCGATGGGATTCCGGCCCTCAAAGAACTTTTGCACGAAGGCTTCGTTGACCACGGCGATGGGTGCGCCCTGACGGATATCGCGTTCGTCAATTTCCCGGCCGACGAGGATGGGGATCTGCATGGTGGTGAAGAATCCGGGAGCGACGTTGAGAAACGAGGTGCCCGGGTTATTTCCGGTGAAGCCGGGCAGGCGGACCCTGGTGGAACTGGTCCCGCCAGAGACCAGCGGGCGATCTGACGCGGTGACGCTGCGCACCCCGGGAATGGTGGCGAGGCGCGTACGCAGGTCCTCGTAAAAGCGGACCATGGCGTCATTTTTGTAGCCGGCCTGTTGAGCGTTGACGGTGAACAGCATCAGGCGCTCGGCGTTGAAGCCGAGGGCGATCATGTTCAGGTTGGTGAGGGTTCTGACGAAGAGGCCGGCGGAGATCAGGAGCAGCAGCGAGATGGCGATCTGGGATACCACCAGGAGCTGACTGGGAGCGATTCGGCACCAGGAGGCCAAACGGAGCGGCCGGTCGCCCGCGCGGGTTTGACGCAGGGCGTGGTTAAGGTCGGCGCGCATGGATTGCAGGGCTGGGGCCAGGCCGAAGAGAATTCCGGTAGCCAGCGAGAGCACGATGGCGACGGCGAGGACCCGCCAGTTGAGCGTGGCGTGCAGCGTAAAGTCCTGGCGCCCGCCGCCGATTAATAAAGTCAGGGCTCGGATTCCCCACGCGGCGAAAGCGATTCCGAGGAGTCCGCCAAGGGCCGCGAGGGAGACGGATTCGGTAAGAAGCTGACGAATGATGCGGAACCGGCCCGCTCCCAGGCTGATGCGGAGCGCCATCTCGCGGCGGCGGGAAGTGGCTCGCGACAGTAAGAGGTTGGCGATATTGGCGCAGGCGATGGCCAGAATCAGGGCAACCATGGCCATCAGCACGTAGAGCGGTTGCGAATACTGGCGGCGGAGGGCGTCCAGACCAGCCGCGCCCTCCTGGAGGTAGAGGGCAGGCATGTCCGCGTGCTCGCGAACGTTGGCGGCCGTGGAATCGACGAAATTGTGGAAGGCGGGTGCGAGTTCGGCCTGGGCCTGGTGGCGGGTGATTCCGGGGCGAAGGCGACCCATCATGCAGACCCAGTAAAAGGTGTTGTCCACGTACAGGCGGTTGGGATTATCGGGGGGCGGGAGCGGCTGGACCGCGAGATTGGAGTGAAGCGGAAGGTATAGGTCGGGGACGCCGGCCGGATCGACACCGAAAAAATCAGGCGCCGCCACGCCCGCAATAGTGAAGAGTTGGTTGTTGACGAGGACGGTTTGGCCCAGGGCTGACGGTAGATTGCCGAAGCGGCGCTGCGCATATTGAAAGCTGACGACAGCGACGAGCGGTGCTCCGGGGCGGTCGTCGGCTGGATCGATCCAGCGGCCCGCCGCCGGGGCGATGGCGAGTCCACTGAAGTAGTTGCCGGAGACGTACTGGCCACTCGCGAGTTCTGCCTGATTGCCGACAAGGAGGTTAAGCGGTCCGGTGGGATAGGAGGCGAATAAGGATGTGAACACCTGGTTGTGTGTGCGTAGCTGTTCGTAGGCGGCGTATGGGAAATTGCCGCTGGTGAAGCCGAGTTTCGGGTCCCGGAAAAAGGTTCCGTTGATGCTGTGGGCAAGCGGGGGCCAGTCGCGGGCGTGCCAGTTGAGGACGACGAGCGATTCGGGATTCGGTACCGCGAGCGCACGGAGCAGGATGGCGTCCATGAAGCTGAAGATAGCGGTGTTGGCGCCAATCCCCAGGGCCAGTGAAAGTGCCGCCATGGCGGTAAAGAGCGGCTGTGCGGCCATGCCGCGAAAGGCATAGCGGAGATCCTGAAACAGTTGTTCCCGGAAGGCGGCAAAGGGCATACACGGGAATACTGCGGGCGCGGGAAAAGGTTACTACTTGACAGGCAGCAGCGCCATACCCATAATAATTTTATGCCTAAGCTCGATATGCCTTCGGGTGCGCTCGTGCTCCTCATTCTGCGGGTATTGCGGTCGGGCACTCTCCACGGTTACGCGATTGCGCAGCGGATTCACTCGCTGTCGGCGGACGAATTGCGCGTGGAAGAAGGTGCGCTTTATCCTGCGCTGCAAAAGATCCTGCTGAAGGGATGGGTCACGGCCGAGTGGGGCATCTCGGAGACCAACCGGAAGGTGCGATTCTACCGGCTCACCCCCGCCGGCAGGGCGCAACTGGAGGCCGAACTGGCCGCATACGGCCGGGTTCACGAGGCGATACAAGCCGTACTGCGGACCGCGTAGGAGGCGTTATGGGAGAACTGATTCGCCGTTTGCAGTACTTGTTAAACCGCAGGCGCCTGGACCGGGATCTGGCCGCGGACATGGAAGTCCACCGGGAGATGGCCGCGCGCGAGGGCGGCATCCCGCTCGGCAACGAGTTGCGCCTGCGGGAGGAGGCCCGCGAGGCATGGGGCTGGACCTGGATCGACCGGCTGCTGCAGGATCTGCGCTATGCCGGACGCATGCTGCGCCGGTCGCCCGGCTTTACGTCGATGGCGGTGCTCATGCTTGCTGTGGGCACGGGAGTGAACATTGCGGCTTTCGGCTTCTTCGATTTCATGGTGCTCCGGCCGTTGAATGTGCGGGAACCGGCCACGCTGGTGCGGCTCCACCGCCGGTCTCCGCAAAGCTATTCGTTCGTTCTGCCGTATCCGGAGATGACGTTTTTCCGCGAATATAGCAAGACGCTGTCGGCGGTCCTGGCATTGAATTACACGGGCCTGACGATAGAGCGCGGGGAAAGACCGCTGCGGGCGCAGTTTGTGACGGCCAACTGGTTCAGCGAACTGGGTGCGCCCGGCGGGCTGGGCCGGATGTTCGACCCCGTGCGGGATAGCGCGGCGGACGCGGACGCCGTGGTGGTTTTGAGCGATGGTTTCTGGCAGCGACACTTCGGCGCCGATCGCTCGGTCGTAGGGCGGGTCATCCGGCTGAACGGGAAACCGGCGACGGTAATCGGAGTGGCTTCGCCCGCGTTCCCGGGTTTGAGCCTGGATCCGCCGGATTTGTGGGCGCCCCTGGAGCAACAGCCTTACTTTGCGGCGGGCAGCACACTGCTGACCGATTATTCCGGCGATAGCAGCGGCGTAGAGGTCTGGGGGCGACTGGCCGCGGGGCGACTCCACGGGCGGTGCAGGACGAATTGAGGGCGCTGGCGGCGGAGTTGCGGCGGCAGCATCCCAAGGACATCTGGGAGGGGGAAGGCATCCCGGCCGAGCCCAGCGGTTACGCCCAGAGCCTGATGATTGGCGGCAGGCGCGGCACCGGAACCGAGGAGCGGGACAGCATCTACCCGGCGGCAGCCATGGTGGGCACGCTCACGCTGCTGATTCTGGCGGTGGCCTGCGGCAATCTGGGCAGCCTGCTGCTGGCCCGCGGAGTGGCGCGGGATCGCGAGATCGCGATTCGCGTGGCGGTGGGAGCGGGGCGCGGGCGTCTGGTGCGGCAGTTGTTGACGGAGAGCCTGGTGCTGGCGCTGATGGGGTCGGCAGCCGGGCTGTTTGTGGGCAACATACTGTTGCGGACGCTGATGCGGTTCAGCGGTTCTCCGGCGTGGCTTGACCCGTCGCCGGACTGGCGGATCGTCACCTTCGCTTTGGGCATGGGCTGTGCGGCCGCGATCCTGTTCGGATTCACTCCGGCGCTGCAGATCGCGCGGCAGCGGCATCGGGCCACGGCCATGCGGCAGGTGCTCCTGGCGGCACAGGTGGCGGCCAGTTGCGTGCTGCTGATCGTCTCGGCGCTGTTGGTTCGGGCGCTGGATCACGTCACCGGCGCCCGGCCTGGCATCGACTATCAGCGCGTCTTCGCCATCGATCCGCAGTTGGGCGGCCACGGATATTCGGCGGCTCAGGCGGGGGTGTTTCTGGATACGGTCAAGGAGCGCCTGCGAGGGCTTCCGGGCGTCGAGTCGGTGTCGCTTACCGATACGCCTCCGTTCGGCAACGTGACGCGGACGGCGAAGATGGACTTCGACGGGCGCGTCGTAGAGGCGTCCATGAGCCACGTGGACGCGGCATATTTTCGAACCATGGGGATTCCGCTGTTGGCGGGCCGCAACCTCGCGCCCGGCGAGGCGCACGCGGTGATTGTAAGTCGCTCGCTGGCGCGGCGCTTATGGCCCCTGGAAAGCCCTTTGGGCAAACAGGTGCCGCTGGGGCAGGAGGTGGTGGTGGGAGTTGCGGGCGATGCTCGCGTGGTGAAACTCGAGGATCCCGATCTGACGGAGATCTACTATGCCGCTGCGCCGGCCGACCTGCCGGGGATGACCATTCTGGTGAAGAGCATGGGAGAGCCGGATGCCTTGCTGCCCCTGGCGGCGTCGTTGGTGAAGAGCATCGACGCCAAGGTGATCCCGGCGGTCGATCCGCTGAAGAGCGCGCTGGGGCGCCAGGTGAAGTCGATCGAATATGGCGCAATGGCGGTAAGCGTATTGGGCATGGCGGCACTGGGTCTGGCGTGTCTGGGGATTGTGGGCATCGTGGCATATGCGGTTTCGCAGCGCAGCAAAGAGATCGGAATCCGGATGGCCTTGGGTGCGAAACCGGGCGATGTGATCAGGGTGATTCTGTGGCAGTTTTCGCTGCCCGTATCGGTGGGACTGGCGCTCGGAGCGGGCGGCGCGGCGGGGCTCTCGAGCATTCTGCGGCGGGTCCTGTACGGGGTCAGCGGCCTGGACCCGGCGGCCTACGCGGCGGCTATCGGGCTATTTTTACTCACGGTGACGTTGGCGGCATGGCTGCCGGCCAAACGGGCCTTGCGGGTGGATCCCATGCGCGCTTTGCGGTGCGATTAGCGGCCCGTCGCTCAGTTGATGGTGATGGGGAGCGAGAGCATTTCCCCGGTGCTGACCACCACGATGTTCAGGGCTGCGGACTTGGCGCCTGCGGTGGCTTTCACGTCCAGGACGGTCGATTCGCCGCCTTTGACGGTATTCGATTCGAGTTTGGCCTCAATGCCGGTGAGTTGCCCCAGCAGCATGAGCTGCCGCGAGTCCCCGGCGTCATTGGATATTTTCACTTTGACGGACGATCCCACATGGAGGGTAATGCTGCTCTTGTCCAGCTTTACGTGGTGAAGCTGGTCCTCCGGAACTTTGCCGAGAGACGCGGCGGTCACCGGGACATGAACGGCCCGCATGGCGGCGAGCATGCCGGGATCGGCCGTGGAGCCTTGCGGCGATCCGGAGAATCCCTCGGGCGGAGCGGGAGCGGACGTACCGGCCGGCATCGGGATCATGGGAAGCGTGGCGCCCTGCGCGATGGGTTGGCCGGTGGGAACCATCGGCATCGTTCCAAATGGCGACCGGCGATCCAGATTCTTGTCCACGTACCAGCACCACTTGCCGTGTTCCAGCTTCCACATACTGGGCAGAGGGACCGTCGGGGCGGTCCAGGGAGGCGCCGTGCTGTCGGACTGTAACTCATTGTCCGAGGGCTGAATCACCACCGGCAGTGCGCACATCGCGGTGACGTACGCCTTGGTGAAGTGCTCGGAATAGTGGACGCTTGTGATGCCCTTACAGCTCATATACCGCGGTTTGGAGCGGTTATAGAAGACGTCTTTGCTGTCTTTGGCAACCAGCGCCTCAGCCTTTCGGAATTCACCCGTGATGTGATAGTTCAGAAACTGGGTGACGCGGGCGCGCAGGGCCTGATCGACGCCGCGCGGCGCCGGTGGATCGGCGGCGGTCCTGGCTGTCTGGGCGCACAGTACGGTCGCAAACAGTAAGAGCGTCGAGAGTCGAAGCATCTGCATCCATTGTAGGACGTATACTGTGGAACGTGCATCGTCTCAGTCTTCTGTGCCTGGTCTTCCCGCTGGCAGGGGCCCAATTCACCGCACATCCCGTCGTCGATGGATTGCGTGGAGGGTATCAGGTGGTGGTGGCCGATCTGAACCACGACGGCAAGCCCGACATTATCGCCCTGGCGAGCGGGATGAGCGAACTGGCCTGGTACGAGAATCCGGGGTGGCAGCGGCACGTGATTGTGGACGGAGTGGCCCGGATGATCAACTGCACGGTAGTGGGTGCGGATGCCGACGGGATTCCGGAGATCGTGCTGGCCAGCGAGTTTCAGAATCAGGCGAAGAACAGCCTGGGAATCGTATGGGTACTGCGGCCTCAGGGCGATCCTCGCCAGCCGTGGAGCAAAACCGAGATCGACCGGATCCCCACGGCGCACCGCCTGCGGACGGCGGACATCGATGGCAGCGGTAAGCAGGTGGTAATCATGGCGGCGCTCACCGGCGCGAAGGCCGAAGCTCCGGATTATCGCGACCGGACGCCGCTGGTGTTCTACCGGCCGGGCGAGTGGAAGCGGCAGACCATCAGCAACGAAAACAGCGGGGTGGTTCACGGCGTCTTCGTGATCGATTGGGATGGCGACGGGCGCGATGAGATTCTGACCGCGAGCTTCGAGGGCATCCACCTTTTCAAACTGGAAAAGAGCGGCCGCTGGAGCCGGACGGAGATCGCTCGGGGAGACCCGGCGCCGTGGCCGAAATCGGGATCGAGCGATGTGACCGTGGGGCAGTTGGGGCGGCAGCGGTTTCTAGCGGCAATTGAACCGTGGCACGGGAATCAGGTGGCGATTTACCGGCGGCAGGGAACGGTATGGGCGCGGCAGGCGATCGATAGCTCGCTGGTGGACGGGCACACCATTCAGGTGGGCGATTTCGATGGCGGCGGAAGGGACGACGTGGTGGCCGGATATCGCGGACAGGGCCACAGCGTGTATGTCTATCATGCCGCGGATGCGGCGGGAACGCGCTGGAATAAGCAGGTGCTGGACGACGGCGGCATGGCCGCGGCTGCGTGCGCGGTGGCGGACTTGAATGGCGACCGGCGGCTGGACATTGTGTGCATCGATGGCTCGAAGGTGAAGTGGTACGAGAACCGGGGGCCGGGGGCCGGCGATTAGGGAGCCGGGAAAAACGCTACTCGTGGCGCAGGGCGGTGAGGGGTTGGAGGCGGATGGCCCGGCGGGCCGGTACGTAGCTCGCGATCAGGAACACAGCGCCGAGCAGCAGCGGCACGGTCAGGAAGACCATGGGGTCGTGAGGCTGGACTCCGAAGAGTAAGGCGCTCATGAGGCGGGTGAAAGCGAACGCAATGGCAAGGCCGGTGGCGACTCCGGCGACGGCCAGAGTCATGGCCTGACGCAAAATCAAATTACGCAATTGCGGCCCATCTGCGCCTACGGCGAGGCGGATGCCGAATTCCAGCGTGCGCTGCTGCATGGAAAAAGAAATCAGGCCGTAGAGCCCGATAGCTGCCAGCAGGATTGCCGTGATCGCGAAGATTGCCATCAGCAGGGTATGCAAGCGGTCGCGCGCCAGAGATTGCGCCGTCACCTGCTCCATGGCGCGCACATTGGCCACAGGCAAACCGGCCGCGCGGCGAATCTCCGCAATCGCGGCAGGCGCCAGGGCCATCGGGGAGGAGCGGGTGCGGATGGCCCAGGCCAGCGGCGTCACTCGCCGGACCATGGCCATCAGGGCATCGCCTGCCTGCGCGAGCGGAACGTAGAGCGTGGCGCCGGCCTCTTCGTGCAGGCCATCCTGATACACATCGCCGGCGATTCCCACGATCCGGCAGTGCCATGCGTTCAGGTCGTCGCCGCCGCCGAAGATAGAAATGGTGCGGCCGGTGGGATCCTCGTGAGGCCATTGCCGGCGCGCCATACTCTGACTGATTACCACCACCAGAGGCGAGGCGGCATTGTCGCGGTCCGTGAAACCGCGGCCGCTGAGAATGGGGATGCGGAACACCTCGAAGTATTCCGGCGTGACCGAGCGCCACGAGGCGCCGCCATGGTACAGGGCCGGACCGGGCGGGCGGCCATCGATGTTGTAAGTCATGCCGAAGCTGGATTCGAGCGGGACCGATGGCGCCACGGCAACGGCTTGCACACCGGGAATCTCGCGGATACGCTCTTCGCCGCGGCGGACCATGTCGATTACTGCGCGGGCAGTTTCGAAGCGGCTGCCATTCAGCGAGGTTTCCAGCGTGAGCACGTTGCGGCCGTCGAAGCCCGGAAACATGCGATGCAGCACGTCAAAGCTGCGCAGCAGGAGTCCCGCTCCGGTGAGCAGGACCACCGCAACGGCCACTTCGGCAATCACCAGGGCGCCGCGCACGCGATGGCTGCGTTTGATATTGCCGATCAGGTCCGTTCGCGAAACCTGCAGCGCGGGCGCGAGGCCGAACACCATGCCCGTGGCGAGCGTCACCAGCAGGGTGAACGTAAGTACGTGGCCGTCCAGAAGCACCCCTCCGGCGATTCGCGGAAGGTTGCCGGAACCCGCCGCCAGCAGCACCCGCAGGCCCGCCGCGCCTGGTAACAATCCGAGCACGCCGCCGGTGGCCGCCAGCAGCAGGCTTTCGGCCAGCAACTGGCACACAATCTGCCGGCGGCTGGCGCCCAGTGCGGTGCGGATGGCCATCTCGCGACTGCGTCCCATGCCGCGCGCCAGCAGCAGGCCCGCTACGTTGGCGCAGGCGATCAGCAGGACGCAGGCGACGGCGGCCAGCAGTACCAGCAGGGCGGGACGGATGTCACCGGTCCGGTTGTCGCGCAACGGTTGTGCCGTGAAACTGGATCTGGGTGAAATGGCGGCCGGGTACTTGCGGCGAAAGCTATCCGCCGCCACTCCCAGCGCCGCCTGCGCCTGCCGCAAGGTGACGCCGGGACGCAGGCGCGCGGCGCAATAGATGAAGAAGGCGTGGCTGGCCGTATCGGGATCGGCTTGCAGGGGCAGCCAGAGATCGGCGGGCGGATCGGGAGCGAATGCCGGATCGGCCACACCGACAACCAGGTACGGATCGCCGCCCAGCAGAATCGAATGTCCCACTATGCCGGGGTCGGCCGCAAAACGGCGCTGCCACAAGCCTCCCGAGAGCACAACCGCACGGCCGCCGCCGGGACGGTCTTCCGCTGGGAGAAAGGGACGGCCCAGTATCAGGCGCGCGCCGAACAGATGGAAATAGTCCACCGATACGTGCTCGCCGCGCACCTGTTCGAGCCGGTCGCCGCTGCCCAGATTGACGCCCGAGCCGCCGTTCCAGTCGTACGCGGTCACATCCTCGAACACGCCGGTGAGCGCGCGATAGGCCAGGAATCGGGGAATGCTGGTGGGATTGTAATCGCCGCCCGGGCTTTTGCCGCGCAGTTGCACCAGGCGGTCCGGTTCGGGATAGGGCAGGGGTTGGAGCAGGACCGCATTCACCACGGAGAAAATGGCGGTGGTGCCGCCGATTCCCACAGCCAGGGCGCCAGTTGCGGTGGCCGTGAACGCGGGACTACGGCGCAGCAGTCGCCAGGCGAATTTCAGGTCAGCCCACAATTTTGACAAGCCGTTTGCCTATGTTTGCGCCCTCCAGCATACCAATGAAGGCGCGCGGAGCGTTCTCCAGGCCTTCGACGATGTCTTCGCGGTACCGGATGCGATTCTGGCGGAGCCAGGTGGCCAGTTGCCGGTAGCCGTCTTCGTAGCGGTCGGCGAATTGCGTGACCAGAAAGCCCTCCGCGCGGGCCTGCTTGACGATCAGTTGTCCCAGCCAGCGACGACCCATCTCCGGTTCCTCCAGGTTGTATTGGGAGATCTGGCCGCACACGCCAATCCGCGCCCGGGTGTTGAGCAGGCGGACCGCGGCGTCGGTGATCTCTCCGCCTACGTTATCGAAGTACACATCGATGCCGTTGGGACAGAGTTCCTTGAGGCTGGCGTAGTAGTCCGGTGATTCCTTGTAGTTGAATGCACCGTCGAAGCCCAATTCCGCGGTCAGGTAGCGGACCTTCTCATCGCTGCCGGCAACGCCGATGGCCCGGCACCGCTTGATTTTCGCAATTTGCCCTACCAGGGAACCGACGGCCCCGGCGGCGCCCGAAACCACCACCGTTTCGCCCGCCTGCGGACGGCAAATCTCCAGCAGCCCGAAGTAGGCGGTCAGTCCGGGCATTCCCAACACGTACAGTGCCGTACTGATGGGTCCGGCGGCGGGATCCACCTTGCGCAGGTTTTTCGCGTGGGCCACGGCGTATTCCTGCCAGCCTAAAATACCCTCAACGATATCGCCCCCCGCTAGTCGCGGGTCGCCCGATTCGACCACTTGTCCGACCATACCGCCGGTGATTACTTCGCCGGGCTGAATGCCTCTTACGTATGAGGAGTGGCCGCTCAAGCGGCCGCGTACGTACGGGTCAACCGAAAGATAGAGCGTGCGGACCAGCACCTGGCCGGCGCCAAGTTGCGGCAGCGGGGCCTCTTCCATGCTGAAATCCGATTCTTTCGGCATTCCTTCCGGACGTTTTGCGAGAATGATTTGGCGGCTTACGGAGGGGAGCGCCAGATTGCCTGGGGTCATGGTAGTTTCAGCCTACCAAAGGATCTTCATATTATTGAATCCAAAACTCGTGCGGCGTCGTACGAGAACCCGGAAACGGGCCGGGCATTGGTGAAGTTCTGAACCAAGAGGGCCGGGCGAAGGCGTCTGCGCCGCCTCAGCGCGAGTTGCGGTACCAGTCCAGCGTGAGGCGCATCCCTGCTTCGAAACTGAATTGGGGATTGTGGCCCAGATCACGGATGGCGGCAGCGGTGTCGGCCTGCGAGTCGCGCACATCGCCGGCGCGCGGCCGCACCGTAGTTCGCGGGAATGGCGGCGCCTTCGATGCGCTGAAGCAGTTCCCACGCCTGGTTCAAGCGTGATGCGTCCGCCATTGCCTGCGTTGTAGACGCGGCCGGCGACGTTGGCCGCGCGGGCGGCTTTCAGATTCAGGGCCGCCACATCCTCAACGTAGGTGAAATCGCGGGATTGCTCGCCGTCGCCGAAGATCGTGGGCGATTTGCGCTCCAGAACCGCCTTCATGAACAGCGACAGCACGCCCGAGTAGGGGCTGGACGGGTCCTGGCGCGGACCGTACACGTTGAAGTAGCGAAGCGAGACGGTTTCCAGCCCGTACACGCCGGCAAAAACGCCAGCATAGTATTCGCCCACCAGTTTTTGCAGGGCGTAAGGCGATTTCGGGCTCGGCTTCATGCTCTCCACCTTGGGAAGCACTTCGGTATCGCCATAGGCGGAAGAGGACGCCGCATAGACTACGCGGCCGCACGCCGCCTGCCTGCGCCGCGCGGAGCACGTTGAAAGTGCCATCGATGTTGACCTCGTGCGAAGGCACCGGATCGTCGATGGAGCGCGGCACGGAGGGAATCGCAGCTTCGTGGAAGACCACGGCGGCGCCGGCGATGAGCGGGGCGATCTCCTGGTAATTGCAGATGTCGGCGCGTTGGAACTCGACTGACGCCCGCACCTCGTCCAGATTGCTCTCCCGTCCGGTCAGCAGATTGTCGATGACCAGCACCTTTCCTGCGCCTTCCCGCAGCAGACTGCGCACAATGGCGGAGCCGATGAATCCGGCTCCTCCGGTTACTACGTAATGGCGGTTCATGAGAGTTGGGCGATTTCCTTTTCCAGGTGGCGCAGCGATTCGTTGGCCAGGCGTTCGGCGCCCACCGTGAAGTCGAAGGCTTCCAGCGAAACCCAGCCCTGGTATCCGCGCCGGCGCAGGACTTCGAAAACCGGTTTGAAATCGTAGCTTCCGGCGCCGCAGTGGCTGCCGTCGAGTTCGTTGACGTGGACGTGCCGGATGAGGTCGAAATAGCGGTCCACCAGTTCGGCGTGCGGCAGCGATTCATTAATCGCGTTATGCACGTCAAACATGGTGCGCACCGCGGGGCTGTCGATCCGGCTGACGATGGCGGCGGCTTCTTCCAATGTCTGCACCACATCGCACTGATCGATGGGCAGTGCCTCGACCAGCACGGTAACGCCGCGAGAAGCGGCGTGCGGAGCCACGGAGGCGAGTCCATCGACATAGTTGGCGGTGGCTTCTTCGCGGGTCAAACCGCCGGTGGTGCAACGTTGTTTCGGCGATCCGAATACCATGACACCGCCAGGCCCAAGGTCGGCGCACAGGTCGATGAGATGGAGAATGTGGTTCCAACTGCGCTGGCGGAGGGCCGCGTCCGGACCGCTCACATGCAATCCCTTGGGACTCACCATGAGCCAGTGCAGACCCACGAAGGCGAGACCTTCATCGGCGATGATCCGGCGGCATTCCGCTCGCTGGGCGGAGGTGACCCCGGTAGGGCTTTCGGCCAGCGTAAACGGCGCGATTTCGATACCGCTGTAGCCCGCGGCGCGGATGGCGCGGCAAGCGTCCGCAAAGGCGAACTTCTCGAATGCCTCGTTGCAGATGGCGTGACGGAAGGTCATGAATTACCAGTTTAGCTGACGGTCTGCGATTTTCCGACAAAGACGCCTGTCGGAACTAGCATCCACGATAAAGTGGTGCTAAACTCTTTTTAGGAGATCATATGTTAAGGAAATTCGTATTGGCGTTTGCGATTCTGGCGCTTGCGGCCGCATTTGCCGGGACCGTGCCGTCGGTTCATTCTTATCGCATCACCCTGTCCCAGTCCGCCGTTGTCAACGGAACGGAATTGCAGCCGGGAGAATATCGCCTCAGTGTGGACACTTCCAAAATCACTCTGGTGAACGGGAAGACGTCGGTTGAGGCGCAGGCTACGGTGGAAGGTGTCGAGAAGAAATATGACGCGACCGCCATCCGTTACACCGGGAAGACACTTGCGGAGATCCGTTTAGGCGGTACCAAGACTCGCATCATCTTAAATCAGTAAGGGAACCGCGAAGTTGGCGAAACCCGGTGGCTTCGGTCACCGGGTTTTGTTTTTTAGAAAGCCTTCGATAAGCCACAGGTTGCGCAACTGACGATACCCCAGGTTTTCCGGGACCGCCGCGAAGAAGAGACTCACCAGTAGCCCCGGCTCGCCGCCGCGGAATTCGGCCAGTTCGCGCAAGACCACCGCGGCCATGGAAACCAGAGTCCCTGTGGCAACGGTGCAAAGCAGCACCAGCAAGACTACCCCGATGGGCACCAGACCCAGGGCGAAACCAGCGGCCGTCACCACGTAAAGAACCGTTTCGAGCAGGGGACGGACCAGCCGGTCCCAAAGGAGCGCGGGCAAACCCCATCCGATGGCTCCGATCGACTTTCCGTGGAAGATGGCGGCCTTGAGAGCGCATTGGTCCCGGTCCAGGATGCGGCGCAACTGGCTGCTGGATTGCGGCGCCGGTATGTGGCTGATGGGTTCCGGCACTAGCGCCATGCGGAAGGGCGGTCCGCCGGCGCCTGCGCGGCTGTGGAGGTTCAACACCAGTTCCAGATGAGCGGCGCAGTCCGGAAGTTGGCCCTGTGACGGTGGAAAGCCACCCGCGCGCTGGATGGCGTCGCGCCGGATCAGCAGGCAGCAGCCAGGTACCGGGAGCAGCATATTCCATCCGGCAAAGGCGGCGTAGCGGACCAGCCAGACGCGCACAGATTCGATCGCGCTGAACCGCTGAATCAGGCTATTTGCCGCCAGGACGGGTGCTACCGCGCAGACCGCGGTAGTTCCTTCCGGGTCTTGCAGCAAGGGCGGTAGGAGCCGTAGCAAAGTTTCGGGGCCGAACTCGCCGGCGGCGTCGAACAACGCGATCAGGGACCCGGTGGCCGCGGCGACACCGGCGTTGTATGCCGCCGCGGTACCGCCGCCTTCCGTTCTGATTACGGAAAGCCGCAAGGGGTCCGTGGGTCTCCAGGTTCCCCATGCGGTGGCGGCCAGGTGGAACTCCGCGATCCAGTGTTCCAGGTCCTCCGCGGAAGCGCCGTCCAGGACCAGCACGACTTCGTGATTGGAGGAGTGCAAATCGATCAGCCGGCGTACCAGCGAACGAGCCCCCGGAGAACAATCGGACGCGACGGCAATCACCGATACACTGGGCGCCTGAGGCGATTTCAGCAGCAGCGTGCCGGTGTCGGTAGCGCTGCGGCGGGTCTGGCGGCGCAGCACGAAGCAGCCTTTGAGCAGCAGAATGAAACTCACCACTCCCGAAACGAACAGGGCCATGGCGGCCAACTGGACCGCGGTAGAGATCACTCCGGCACCTTGCTGCGCGCCAGGGCATCGCTGGCGGCCCGCGCAGTCACTTCATTGGTGCTGGTACTGAGTTCCTGCAAAGTCACCCAACCGCGGGGCGGGATCTGGGCCAGAGCCGAGGCGGCGGCGCGCGCCACTTCCGCCCCGCCTAGGCGAAGACAGCGGGCCAGTGCCGGCAGGGCGGCTTCCAGGTGCTGCAGGGAGGCGGCTCCGGCCGCGCAAATGAGCACCTCCGGATCGGAATCGGCCAGGGCATCCAGAATGCCCTGGCGAACCTCGGGGGCGTCCGCTACCAGTGAGGCCAGTTGCAGAGCTTGCATCCGGATTTCGCGGTCGTCGGAGCTCAACAGCGCTCCCATTCCCGGCATCGGCAGCGCGCGCTCCCAGGCGGTGGCCATGTGCAGCGTATTGAGAATCCGCACCCGGTCGCCGGACTTCAGCTCGCGGGGAATGGCTCGCCCGCAGAGCGAAACGGCGTGCCGGCGCAGATCTTCGGTGAGAATGATGCGGACCAGAAGACTCTTCGAAATCGCATGTCCGAAGACGCGCTCGATCACCTCGGTGCTACTGGAATGGACCAGGCCGCGGCTGGCGGAAAGCGTAACTTCGTCGTCGGGATCTTCGAGCGCGCGGAACATCAGGTCGCCGGCCAGACGGCGGCAGGGCTCGTAGGAACAGACGAACGAAAGATGCGCAAAGGCGGTGCGGCGCTCAAACGTATTCCGGGAGCGGGTCTCCTCGCACCAGTCGTGGACCAGGGTAAGTTCGAGGGCGAGTTCGCACAGGCGGTCGCGCGCGCTGCCGGCCACGGTTCCCTCGAAACTGACCAGGGCGGCGCCGACATCGGCGCGGCTCACCTCGAGGAACTCGCGCAGGAGCTTGTGGTTATCGCTGCCCGCCAGGAAGGCGACGAGCGCTTCGCGAATCTGCGGCTGCAGTACTTTGGTCCGCTGATTTTGTTTTTGCCAGGAGAGGCTGCGGATCAGGGAACCCACGAATGTGCCGATGATCCACAGGCCGAAGCCGCTAAGGAGCAGCGTAACCAACGAGAGTTCGGTTCGGATCATCGCCCGAGCAGCCGTTTGAGCCGGGCCACCAGTTCCATGGGGCTGAACGGCTTCACGATATAATCGTCGGCGCCCAAAGTGAAACCGCGGAGCACGTCGCTTTCCCGCTGGCGCGCGGTCAACATCACCACGCGAATCGGCATGTTTTCGCCGCGGATGACGGAGAGCACTTCATAGCCGTCCATGCCGGGCATGTTCACGTCCAGGACCGCCGCGTCGGGCCGGGCTTCGCGGATGGCGGCGATGGCCGCGCGTCCGTCCGCGGCGGAGCGGCAATCCATGCCGAAATTCTGGATCGCCGTGCCGACCAGCGCCAGCACCGTGGGGTCGTCATCCGCGATCAGGATCTGCGGGCGGCCGGAGACGGCGGCAGGAGGCGCAGCAGCAGCGGATGTTTGCGAGGCCGCGGCCTGCGGGGTGCTCGCGCGCGTGGAAAGCGCCAGGCTCAGACGCACCAGGGCCTCTTCAGGGCCCCAGGAATCCATCAGAAACTCGCGCGCCAGGGACTGCACCGCCGCATCCAGTTCCAGCAGGTGATCGCGATTGCCAACAAACACCATCGGCTTATTGACGGCCCCCATGGTTCCCGGGTCGAGCCAGGAAGAATCCAGCGTCTCGGGCCGCACGTGACACCGCCAGCAGGTGGCAATTCTGCACGTCCGGAGCGTCCGGCGGGTCCGATGGATTGAAGAAGACCGGGACCGCCTCTGCCCGCTCCAGCGCCACACAGATCCGCTGCCCGTTCGTTACCGGGGAATCCGACGATGGCAATGCGCTTGCCCGATAGATTCTGAACGATGGACTCGGGAATCGGGGCGTCGCGCGCCTCGCGCGGGCTGGTGAACGCCAGCGCCAGGTTGGTGAGGGACTCGCGCAACTCGGAGTTGTCCAGCGGCCGTTCCAGCAGCACGGCCTCCACTTCGCGCGCCAGGCGGCTGATGGCGGAGTAGCCGAGCAGACCGCCGGTGCCGATCCATTGATGGACCATGCGCGCGGCGTCGGCGGCGTTGAACTGGCCGTCCAGATCCAGCAGCATTTGGCGCGAGCGCTCCTGCCCTTCCTCCAGAAAGCGGCGGCGCAGGGCCTGCAATTCGGCCGCCGGCAGGGTGATTTTTTCCTGCTCGGGCGCGCCGTCCGCGGGCGCGGGCTGGCTGATGGGATGCGATTCGGCGCGGCGGGCGAGGTATTCGCGAATGCGCGCGCCCAGCGAGCGCGTATCGATGGGCTTGGTGATATACCCGTCGCAGCCGGCTTCGACGGCTTTCTGCTCATCGCCCTTCATGGCGAAAGCCGTGAGAGCGACCACCATGATGTCGCGGGTCGCCGATCGCTCTTCATCCGGCGAGTAAATTCCAGCCCGTCGATTCCGGGCAACTGGATATCCGCCAGCACCAGGTGCGGATGATAACTGCGAAGGAGTTCGAGAGCTTCTTCCGCGCTGGCCGCGGTCAACACCTTATAACCCTCGTTAACCAGTAGAATGCGCGTGAGTTTCAGGTTTACTGGCGTATCATCGACAATCAGTATCGGCTCGCCGGCCATGGTATCTGTATTTTAACTTACACGGCGTACTCTATGGAGCTACCGTTGCTTACCCGCGGCGGAAATTAGGTAGTACGGCGGAGAACACACTGCCGCTGCCCGAGTTCGGAGCGGACACCGACGTACCGCCTTGCGCCTCCACAATGTGACGGGTCAGGGCCAGGCCGAGCCCGGTACCCTGCTCGGCCTTGCGGCTGTTGGGTAGCTGTTCGAATTCCTGGAACAGGCGGGAGATTTCGTCGGGCGGGATGCCGATGCCGGTATCGGCGACGTCCAGGCGGAAGCTGCAGTCGCCTTCCCGGGCAAGGCGGATCGAGACGGAGCCATCGCGCCCGGTGAACTTCACGGCATTGGAGAGGTAGTTATACAGCACCTGTTTGAAGCGGCCGGGATCGATGACGACGGTGAGACTGGAGGGCAGATCGGTGGATAGCTGGATATTTTTCTTTTCGGCCAGCGGCCGGATAATGTCGCGGACTTCACTCACCAGGGTTGCGATGTCGCAGGGCTCGGGGCGGAATTCCATGCGGCCCGGCTTCCACCTTGGATAGATCCAGAATATCGTTGATGAGTTGCAGGAGGTGGCGGCCGCTGGTCAGGATGTCCGCCACCACGTCGCGCTGTTCTTCGGTCACCGGCGCCAAGGCGGCCGTCGTACATCATTTCCGAGAAGCCGATGATGCCGTTCAGCGGCGTTCGCAGTTCGTGGGAAATGCTGGCCAGGAAGCGGCTCTTGGCGAGCGTGGCGGAGCGGGCGGCATCCAGGGCGCGGCCCAACTGTTCGTTCTTGATGCGCAGCTCCATGGCGTACTGCTCCACCTTGCGGGCGGTAATGGCGGCCAGGTTCCGCTCGGTGACATCGAGCAGGGAGCGGCAGACGCCGGTGACTTCGACCCTGATCGTTGCGGACCAGGTTTTCGCGGATTTCGACGGCGATGCGGGAGCCATCGTCCAGCATGTAATCGCACTCGAATGGGCCGGTCTCCTGCCCGGTTGCGATGCGGTCGAGCATGGCGGAACGGAACTCGTCCTGTTGATCGGGAGCGACGAAATCCCAGGCGTGGCGGCCCAGCACCTGGTCCGGAGTGCATTTCAGCAAGGTGCAGACGGCCTGGTTGAAACGGCGTGACCACGCCCTGGCAGTCGGTCTCTTCGTAGGGAATGGGGGCCTGGTTGAACAGGTCGCGGTAGCGCCGTTCACTGCCACGCAATTCGCCTTCGCGGTCCCGCAGGAGGTACGCGGCGTCTTCGATCTGGCGGGCCAGGGCGGCGATTTCGTCTGTTCCGGCGGGAAAATGCTCCAGCGGCAATCCGTGGGCGAGGCGGCGCGCGTTCTCTTCCACGCGCTGGATTCTGCGCACCAGTCGTCCCGAGACCAGCAAATGGATGAACAGAGCACCGAGAGGACCCAGAGTGCCGAACACCACGATGGTCCGGAAGAGCTTTTGCCGGGCGAGATCGCGATCCACCCGGGCCGTGGTGAACAGGTGGTCCTGCTCGCTGCTGAGTAAGGCGAGTTGCGCCTGAAGCTCTCCCATTACGGCCATCTCGCGACCGGCGTCCGGCGGCGGAGAGGAAGGCGCAGCGTGCGCCTGGTCCAGCAAATCCAGTTCGGTTTGCGCCAACTGCCGGACATGCGTCACGGCTCCGATGGCCGTGGGTGTATCCCCGCTTAGGGACGGCAGGCGGGCGAGAGCGGCACGGACGGCAGAGCGGGCCATCTCGGCGTCGGCGCGAAAACGGTCTTGTCCGGTGGCCCGGTACCCGGCTTCGGCCGTCCCGGCTTCCAGCAGAGAGCTGTGCAACTGCATGATTTCCGCGCGCGTCTGATAGGCGCGGGCAATCACCGCGTCGGCGCTGCGCACATCGCCATCGGTCCAGTAGATGGTGAACAACGCGGCGAAGAGAATGGCGACCGGGAATACCAGAACGCTCACGCCTTGCGCGCGCAAAGAGACACGCGACCAGCGTGAGAAAAAACCGTGGTTCTCCGAAGGTCGATCCGTTGGCATGGCCGGGCTGCGAAGCTCTATTTTAGGCCAACCTCCGCGCTTTCGGTCAACGTCCGCTACTCCGGCTGAGACGGTCGAGATAAATCCGCGTCATCCCGCGAATGGCGGCGCCATCGTGAAGCAGCCACAGGCGCGTGGCGTACCAGTCGATGCGGAATTCCCGGGCCTGTCCGGCTAACCCCTCGGGCCGGTTTTCGAATATGTCGAGCAGCAGCACGTGGAGCAGTTCGTGGGTGCAGGTGTTGACGGACAACAGCGGCGCCTGGTAGCCGTGGGCGCGGTCGAGCGCGATCACGCACAAGTGGTATCCGCGATATCGCAAGGTGACGCCGCAGAGGGCTCGGCCCTGGTCCCATTGCATGGGAATGCGATCGGTAAGCAGCAGGTTGATGGCGCCGCGAGCGAGTCCTTCGACCGCGGGTTCGCACCCGGCAGGGCGGTCCACACGGGCGTTGGTGTAACTGGTGTCGAAGACGATGCCGCAGCGGCGGAAATCGCCGATTGCTTCCGGCCAGATGTGGCGCCAGAAGGACTCGCCCTGGTGCGGTTTCCAGGGGACGGCGGCGTCGGTGATGACGTGGAGCGGGACGCGCAGCAGTCGCGACGAGACGGCGGGAGCCAGGGCGAAGGAGAGAAACTGGCGGCGGGTCATTCCGAGCCCCTCTTGTTATAGTGTATTATTACGCTAGTACAATAGTCAAACTTTTTTACGGAGTCAGCCGTCACAATCCCGAAAGCAGCGGCGTTATGCGGTGTAAGGAGCAGGAACAGATGCGCAGAGCGATTGTGGGAGTGTGCCTGGCGGCCGCGTCGGCTTGCGGCGTCATGGCGCAGACTGCCGACGAGAAGATGACCTTTGAAGTGGCTTCCATCAAGCCGGCCGCACCCATGCAGCCGGGCCACATGATGATGGGTTCGCGGGGCGGTCCCGGTTCCGCCGATCCGGGCCATCTGACCTATACCAATCTATCCCTGAAGAATATGCTGGTGAATGCGTTCGGCGTGAAGGGCTACCAGATTTCGGGTCCGGCGTGGCTGGATTCGGAGCGGTTCGATATGGTGGCGAAGATTCCGCAGGGCGCCACCAAGGATCAGGTCAAGATCATGATGCAGAATCTTCTCCAGGAGCGCTTCCACCTGGTGGTGCATCATGAGACGAAGGAACTGCCAATGTATGCCATGGTGGTAGGGAAGGGCGGTCCCAAGATGAAGGAATCGCCGGAAGATCCCCCGCCCTCGGACACCGGGGGCCCCAGCGACAACGCGTCCAAGCCGCCGGACGGGCCGCCTCCGCTTGGCAAGGTCACGGTGAGTCCCGATGGAACGATCAAACTGCCGCCGGGGTTCGGACCGAAAGAGGGCTGCATGATGATGATGATGATGAGCCCCAGCGGTCCCAAGAGTCACATGCAGTGCAGCAAGCAGACCATGGCGAAACTGGCGGAGCAGCTATCCAACCAGATGGACCGGCCCGTGAACGATATGACCGGATTGACGGGGAGGTATGATTTCAATCTGGATTTTCTGCCCGACGAAAGCCGGACGGGCGGCCTGATGATGCCCCCGGGCGGCGCTTCGGCAAGCTTTTCGCATGAAGTGGCCGGGCCCGGACCAATGGCCAAAGGGGAAGGCCAGGAGCAGGCAAATCTGGCGCCCCTACCGGCGGCGATGCAGGAGCAGTTGGGATTGAAACTGGAACAGAAAAAGGGGCAGGTCGATCTCATCGTGGTCGATAAGGTGGACAAAGCCCCGACGGAGAACTAGCGGGCGCGCACCAGTTCCATTTCCGATCCGATGAAGCCCCAGGTGATCCAGATGTGGCCTTTGGCCACGCGGTGGAAATACTCCTGCGCTTTGGCGGCGTGGCCGTTATAAAGATGCCAATTGCCGATCCCGTAAGCCACGGTATCGAAGCGCAGTTCGGTTTCCTGGTCGGTATTGCCCGCGGGAGGCTCGGGCGGGAGGGCCGCCGATTCGCTCATCCGGCCCTGAAAGAAGCGCACCAGGTTCAAATAGAACTGGGTGTGCGGTTCCTTGAAGGTCATTTCAGGCGGAATCCGCTCCAGGGCTTTGGCGGCTTCCCCGGTTTTTCCGGCGCGGCGCAGGGCGGCGTACAGCCAGTTGGTGGAGTTGATGCGTTCGTCATCGTTGGGGGCGGTTTCGACGGCGTGGTGGAATGCTTCGGCGGCGGCCGCGAAGTTGCCCATAAAATAATGCGCCAGGCCCAGGTGATAGTAGGCCGCCATGTCCCTGGGATTGAGTTCGGCGGCGCGCGTCAGGTCCTGGCGGGCGCGGCCGAATTCGCGCAAGGGCAGTTCGCGATGGCCTCGCTCGGTATAAAGCGCGGCCCGGGCGGGTTCCAGGGCGATGGCGCGGTCCAGCGTGGCCACGGCTTCGCGATCCTGCCAGACGG
Organism: uncultured Solibacteraceae bacterium; assembly: GCA_963835555.1. Lineage (GTDB taxonomy): Bacteria > Acidobacteriota > Terriglobia > Bryobacterales > Bryobacteraceae > Sulfopaludibacter. The sequence goes on from CAWIGC010000008.1 coordinate 507,380, forward strand.
AGGCTTGCGCCAGGGCCAGTTTGAGCAGCAGGTCGGGATTCTTGGGGTCGGGGGCGAGGCTTTTTTCGGCTGCCGCCACCGCGCCTTTTTCATCGGGGAGCGAATTGAATTTGGCGCCCAATTGGGTGACGATTTCCAGCTTGGCTCCCTGGCCGGAAAGTAGAAAGGCAGCCGCCAGCGGCAGAAGGCAACGGAAGATCCGCATGATGGGGAGAATTATATCAGCGGATTAACGGTGCGGTTTCAGGATCAGCTTGGGAAGCGCAAGATTCTTCGGGATGACGAAGCTGGAAAGATCGATGCTGGTGGAATCGTAGCCCTTCAGGTCCGCCGCGATGGAGCAGTTCCCGGACATGCCGGCGTCGCCGACATCGGTAGTGGTGGTCGGCAGGGCGCGTGCTACGTGGTTAAATTCGTCACGCTCGACTTTCAGATAGAAACTGCCGTTCTTGCCGGCATTGGTCTGGCGAATGGGGTCGGAGCCTTGGCAGCGTAGGAAGATGCCGGCCGATTTCCCGGGTCCGGATCCATCCTCCATACTGACTTGCCCGTGAAGGAATACGACATCATTGGCAGCTAGTGGAACCGAGCACAAAACCAGAGCGAGTAGCAGTCGCATGAGTACCTCGAACCCGCTTCCAGGATACACCCGCTGCTGCGCTGTGATATAAAGGGATTAAGGATGTAGTACTTCAAATGCGCCACGCTGCTTGCAGTGTTGCAGTATGAAAACGCTCACGGTGTTGTTTGCTTTCGGGCTTACTGCGTCAAGTGGAAGCATAGTCAATTTTGACACCTGCCCTCTCGGTAAGACCCCTCCGGGTTGGACGGTGGCGATGACCGATCATGGAGCCGCGCCCCAATGGCAAGTTCTCAAAGATCAGTCCGCGCCCACCCAGCCTTACGTCCTGGCCCAGACCTCTCACGATTCCAACGCCGGCCGTTTCCCGTTAGCCATCTTCGATGGGGCGAATGTGCGGAATAGCGATGTGAGCGTCCGGATCAAGCCGGTCGGAGGACAGGAAGACCGCGCCGGCGGGGTGGTGTGGCGGTACCGCGACCCCAACAATTACTATCTGGTGCGCGCTAACGCCCTGAAGAAGAATGTAGCCATTTACAAGGTGGAAAACGGGCGGATCCAGCAACTTTCCGCCCTGGTGCCCCACAATATTCCGTCCAATGCCTGGAGCATTCTGAAGGTATCGGTCCGCGGCAACCGGTTCCAGGTCTATGTGAACCACCGCCGCATCCTGCAGGGGCAGGATAACACGTTCGCCGGCTCCGGCAAGGTGGGCCTCTGGACGGTGGCCGATTCGGTCACCTACTTCGACGATTTTCGGGTATACCCGAAGTAGCTCAAAGCAGCCGGAAGTTCACTTCAATCGCAGCCGCCACCGTAACCGGCTGTCCGTCCTTGGTTCCCGGCGCGAAGTGCCACTGGCTGACCGCATCGATGGCCTTTTCGTCCAGCCCCATGCCAAGGCTACGAACTACCTGAATGTTGTGCGCCAGGCCATCGGGTCCGATTTCCACCTGAAGCGTTACAGTGCCTTGATACTTGGTGGCCCGGGCGATCTCGGAATATTCGGGTTCCGTTTTGTATAGCAGCTTTGGCGCGGTCACGCCGCCGCCGACGCGGTAGACGCCGGACCCCGTCGCCATTTGAGCCAAGGCGGGTCTGGGGGCGCGCGGCGCGGGCTTTTGGACGGCGGACGCCTTTTCGTCCCACGTTGTGGCTTCGTCCAGACGCCCCTGCTGCCGGAGCAGTTGGGCGTAGAGGACCATGGTGGTCGCGGCATCGTGAGATTTGGGATCCTGCAGCGCCAGCGCATTCTGGAAGAGCGCTTCGGCTTCCTGGAAATTCTTCTGGCGCTCACGAACCAGGGCGATCCACATGGTGGCGTTCGCGGTCTGGGAGGGGTCGATAGCCTCCACCTGTTGGAAGTATCCGACAGCGGTCTCGTAGTCCTTCCGGATGAAGGCGGAGGTTCCCAGGTAAAGCAGTGCCTTGGACGCCTCCGGACGGTTACCCAGAATCTGCGCGGCCCGTTGGAAGAAGTCCTCGGCGGATTTGTCATTATTGCGGCGCTGTTCCAGTTCCCCCAGTTTGAGGAGACCGATACCGTACTCCGCGCTCTGCTGCCCCGATACGTCTCCGCGGATGGCCACGGCGGATTCAAGCAGTTTTTGCGCCGTATCGAACTGGCGCAGATTTTCGAACGCCGCGGCGGCATTTTCCAGCATCTGGTGGTTCTTCTGGGAAATAGCGGCGCGGATGGTGGCGTCCACATCGGGCGCGACCGACTGCGTCACGCTGTCCTGCGATTGCACGGCCGCCAGCGGCACGGCGATGGCGACGGCCAGCAGGGCGGCCAGGCCGGCGGTGGCGCGGCGCGGCGAATTGCGATTGACTGCCGGATCCAGAATGGCGAGCAGGCGGCCTTCCAGTTGCGACGGGCGAGCCATGGCGATGGCGGCCCAGCCCAACGCGGGCGTGTTCACCATCGTGCGGGCGACGTCCAGCAGGTGGCCGGCGTAATCGGACGGACGGGCGCCGGCCTGCAGGACCAGGTCGTCGGTGGCGCGTTCACGCTCTTTGAGGAACTCGCGCCAGGCCGTCCAGGCCAGCGGATTCCACCAGTTCAGCGCGAGTGCGGTGCGCGCCAGCAGGTGACTGGCCGGGTCGGCGCGGCGCACGTGGGCAAGCTCATGCAGCAGCACTACCTGGCGGCGCTCCTCGCTCCATTGCCCGGCATCGGCCGGCATCAGGACCGCGCTGCGGAGCAGGCCGAAGGTCATCGGCATGGTGCCGGGGCCGGATTCCAGCACGTCCACGGCATGGCGAATCCCCAGCGAACGGGCCAGGGAGCGGCAGAGATTGGCATCGCCGAAGGGAACGGACCGATAGCGAACGCGAGCCACTGCGGCGGCGGCCAGAAGCATCTGCAGCAGGCCCAGCGCCGCGCCGGCGGCCCAGGCCACAAGCGCGTAGAGCATCCAGTCGGGACGCCAGGAGGCGGGTACGGCAGGCCCGGCGTTTTTCGCCACCGCCGCTGGCAATGCCGGCGCGCCGGCCCCCGAAGCCGTTACTGTGGTTTGAAACAGAGTTGCCGTATGAATCGGCGTCAGAAAGACCGGCACGTGCATTGCAGGTAGCGCGATTGCCAGAAGGGGCAGCGCGACAATTGCAGCCGCAGCCCCGGTCCACACCAGGTGGCGCGCCGCGGCACTTCGCCGGCGCAGCAGCAGGGTAACCAGCCAGGCCGCCCCGAGCACCGCAGTGCTTTTCAGGGCGGTATTGATGCACATGGCGAATAGCGCCGATTCGGTCCAGGACATTTACTTGCCCTCCCTCTTGGCCTTCTCGATCATTTCCGACATCCGGTCCAGTTCCTCGCGCGTGAGCCGCGTGGAGGAAACATCCAGCAGCGCCGCGACCACCTGTTCCGGCGACTCTTTGAAAAACGTATCCAGCAGATGCTTGACGGCCGACCGCTTGGCCTTATCGCGCGCCACCGTGGGCACGTACACATATTTCAGGCCTTCGGCCTGGTGCTTCACGTGGCCTTTGTCTTCCAGCACGCGCAGCATTGCCCGCACGGCCGAATAGCCGGGAGCGTCCGGCATGGCTTCGCGGACTTCCGCCGCCGCGGCTTTTCCCCGCTGGTAGAGAATGTCCATGATTTGCCGCTCGCGCCGGCTGAGTCCCGAGGAGAGGCTCACAGGCGGCGCTCCTGCTGGTCCTTTAGCATCATGCTAGAAAATTAGCACTAAGGGCGGCAGGTGTCAAGGGGCGGATCGCACCGGCGTCAGGCGACGGTCGTCCAGGCGAAGACGGTACAGGATCTGGTTGTAGTCGTAGCGGGGAGTCTGTTCTTTAGCGGCGCTGAAGGACGTGGTGTAGGTGCCTTCAAAATAAATGACACGCCCGCCATCGCGATCGAAAAAGGGATGCTGGACCACATTGTAGAAGTTGTAATCGTTATGGCTGACGATCTTCACCGCGCGGGGCCAGGGGCCCACCGGCGTATCGGCCTCCGCATAAAACACCGAGCCTGTATGTTCCGCCAGCAGGATCCATCTTTTGCGGTATTCGTTCCAGGTGACGCAACTGGGGGTGGCTCCGGTCTCGGCGCCGGTGACGGCGTCGCGCAGCGCGAACATAGCGTCCTCTTTGCGCATCAGCCCCTGGGAAATCAGTTTCCGCTCTTCGGAAGCCTCGATGCGGTCCGTGTCCGGCTTCCACGCCCACAGCAGCGAGCCATCCGGGCGGTGTTCCAGGCGCGCATGGGCGGCCTCGAATTTCGCGCCGGGTTCGAGCGGCGTGTACGATTCATAGCTCCGCGGATCGGCGAGCGCCTTCCAGTTGTCGCGGACGCGCTGGTGCGGGAACAGGTACCACCAGGAGATGCCGTTTTCGGTGACGCGGAACGGGTGCGAGGACTTGTGTCCGCGCCGCAGCGGCAATTGCGTCAGCACTTCAAAGCGGCCCGCCGCATCGTTGAAAACCGCGATTCCGCGCTCGGTGGGAGGCGCGAGGCCCGGTTGGCGCGTATAGGTTGCCACCAGGCGCTCCCGGCCGGAATCGTCTTTCACGGTGAAGAGGCCTTCGATCCACACCAGGCCGGGGCGGGGAAGCGGCAGCATAACGCGGCTGAATCCCTTCGAGTCCACAAAGTAGGTGAGGTCGATTCCCATTTCGGGATCGAGCCCGCCCTTGCCGGGCCATTCCGATGTAGCGCAGGATACCGAAAAAATGGCCGCGGCCAGTCCGAAAGTGTCGCCGTAACACCAGAACAGCTTGCCCTGGTACGGCACCGAAATGTTGGTGTCCTGTCCGGTGACGCCGCCATTCAGCAAAGGGTGCGCGATCGGTACGGGCAGCCCGGCCAGCAGGCTGTCGCGGTAGATTCCGGCGCCGGTGACGCGGTACAGCCGTTCGGCGATGTTGGTACGGCGGATTTTCAGCTCCGCGTGGGCGCCTGGTTCGACGTGCAGTTTGTGGGCCGGCTCGCCCATGATCCGTTCGTCGAATTCGTATCCGTGGCTCTTGATGGTGAATACGACGTCGCGGCCGTTCAGGGTGTCGTCATCGATGGCGGCGATGCCGGCGCTGTCGGTCCAGAAGCGAATGGCATTTCCCGGGGTGCTGAGTTGCACCAGCGGAACGCCCCGGCCGGTTTCGGAGTCGGCCACGCGAACCCAGAAGGGTCCGGCCCATGCCGCGGAAACGGCCAGGAAGAGCAGTAGGGCGCGCACTTCCTCAGTATAAAGGTGTGGCATATAATCGCTTATGGTTTCCCTCCGCACCGCGACCCTGGAGGATATTCCCGCCCTGGAAGCGCTGATTACCGAATCGGTGATGGTGCTGCAGCCCGAGTATACGCATGAGCAGAGGGTGGCCGCGCTTGGCTCGGTATTCGGCGTGGACCGTAGGATGATCGCGGACGGCACCTATTTCGCGGCAACGGTGGATGCGGCGATCGTAGGATGCGGCGGATGGAGCCGGCGCAAGACGCCGTTCGGCGGCGACCGCTCTCCGGCCAAGGACGATTCTTTTCTGGATCCGGCGGTGGATGCCGCCAAAATCCGCGCCTTCTTTATTCACCCCGCGTGGACGCGCCGGGGCATCGGCAGCAGCATTCTCAGAGCCTGCGAACGGGCCGCGTCCGCGGCGGGTTTCACGCGCGTGGAACTCACCTCCACCCTGGCGGGGGTACCGCTCTACAGCATCCACGGATTCCTGCCACAGGAAAAATTTGGCGTCCCGCTTTCGAATGGCGATAAGCTGCCGGTAATCCGCATGACTAAGGCGCTGGGGGCGTAAGGCGCTTACAATATTCCTTCATGTCTGAATTCGATGTGGTGGGGGTGGGGCTGAACGCCACCGATACCCTGCTGATCGTTCCGCACTTCCCGCCGTATGCGGGCAAGGTGCCGTTTGAGGAGGAGATCCTCAGTCCCGGCGGGCAGGTGGCCAGCGCCATGGTGGCCTGCGCGCGCCTGGGCCTGCGCGCCAAGTACATCGGCGCCGTCGGCGACGATGAACGCGGGCGCATCCAGATGGAAAGCCTGCTGGGCACCGGGATCAACCTGGACCACGTGCAGCTTCGGAAAGGCTGCGCCAACCAGTCCGCCTACATCATCATCGACCGCTCCACCGGCGAGCGCACGGTGCTGTGGCGGCGCGACGATTGCCTGCGCATCGATCCGGAGGAGATCGCGCGAAGAGCAGATCTCCTGCGCGCGCCTGCTGCACATCGACGGCCACGATACGCCGGCCGTGGCGCACGCCGCGGCCGATCGCCCGGCGCCACGGCATTCCCGTCACGGTGGACGTCGACACCATCTATCACGGCTTCGACCGGGTGCTGCCGAATGTGGATTACCTGGTGGCCAGCTCCGAATTTCCGGCCGCCTGGACCGGCAATCGCGATCCGTTCCAGGCGCTGGAGACGATCCAGAACGAGTACGGCATGAAGGTGGCGGCCATGACGCTGGGGGCGCACGGCGCGCTGGCGCGCGTGGACGGCGAATTCCTCTACTCGCCGGCTTTCGTGGTGAACTGCGTGGATACCACCGGCGCCGGCGACGTGTTCCACGGGGCGTTCTGCTATGCTGTTTTGCAAGGCATGCCGATGCGCGAGGCTCTGGAATTTTCCAATGCCATGGCGGCCCTCAACTGCACCGCGCTGGGCGCCCGCGGCGGCATTCGCGGCCTGGACGAGATTCGCCTGCTGATGGCGCGGGCCGAACGCCGGTCGCACCCGGAATTCGCCGAACGCGCGAATCCGACCGCCGGTCCCGCAACATCCAACATTAAATGTTCCCGCTACGCGACACACAGCCGAGCTACTCGAAGCCGGTCGTCACGGTGCTGATGATCGTGGTCAACATCCTGGTCTTCCTGTTCGAATTCTCGCTGGATCCGTATACACGCAACGCGTTCATCGGCGCCTACGGCCTGGTGCCGGACCACTTTCACGTTTCCGCCATCTTCACCTCCATGTTCCTGCATGGCGGCTGGATGCACGTGCTCGGCAATATGTGGTTCCTGTGGATCTTCGGCGACAACATCGAGGACATTCTGGGGCATGGCAAATTCCTGCTGTTTTACCTGCTGTGCGGTATCGCGGCGGCACTCTCGCAGTACTTTTCTGAATCCCTTTTCCCGCGTTCCCATGGTGGGGGCCAGCGGCGCCATCGCCGGCGTCATGGGCGCATACCTGGTCAAGTTTCCGCGAGCGCAGATTCAGAGCCTGGTGACGCTGGTGTTTTTCTTCTTCTTCACGGAAATTCCCGCCTGGGTCATGCTGATCTACTGGTTCGTCATCCAGCTCTTCAGCGGCGTGGGCAGCATCGGCATCGGCGCAATCTCGCAGGGCGGAGGCACGGCCTTTTTCGCGCACGTGGGCGGATTCATCGCCGGCATCGTTCTGATCAACGTGATGGGCACGCGCCAGCGCTACTACCGCCGGCGCGACCTGTAACTGGTAAATGAAACCGCTGGTGACACTCTACACGCGCGCGGGTTGCTGCCTGTGCGACGAAGCCAAGCACGTGCTGCACGAGGCGCGCCGGCGCGCCGCATTTCGACTACGAAGAGCTCGACATCGATGGCGACCCGGAACTGTTGCGCCGCTACAATGACGAAGTGCCGGTGATCGCCATCAACGGCGTGAAGGCCTTCAAGTACAGGGTGGATATGAAAGAATTCCTGAAGAAACTGGCGGCGCGCGTATGAGTCTGGACGTTCTGGCGATCGCCGCCCATCCCGACGACGTGGAGCAGACCTGCGGCGGCACGCTGATCCGCATGGCGGAAGCCGGCTACCGCACCGGCGTGCTGGACCTGACCGCCGGCGACATGGGCACGCGCGGCACTCCCGAGCAGCGCGTCGCGGAATCCGAAGTCGCCGGCAAAGCACATGCTGCCTGGACTGGCGCGGCAACCTGCACATGCCCGATGCGCGCCTGGAAAACACCATCACCGCGCGCATGACCCTGGCCGTGAAGATCCGCGAACTGAAGCCGCGCGTGGTGATTCTGCCCTACTGGGAGGCGCGCCATCCCGATCACTACCGCTGCGGCGAATTGGGCTTCGAAGCCTGCTTCCTGGCCGGCCTGAAGAAGCTGGACGAGTACTCCGAGCCGCACCGCCCGTCAGAAGATCCTCTACGCCAGCCTGTATGCCGACGTGAAGCCATCGTTCATCGTGGATATCAGCGCGCAGTTCGAGCGCCGCATGACGGCGCTGCTGAGCTACGCCTCGCAATACGGCGAGACCACCGAAGGCGGGCGCGCTGTTTCCCGACGAAGCAGGAGATCCGCGAACGGCTGGGCGCCATCGCCCGCTTCTACGGCAACCTGATCGGCGTGAAGTACGGCGAGCCCTTCGTGGTGAAGGAAGCCATGCAGATCGACGACATCGTGGCCATGCCGGTGCGCTCGATTTGATATAATCTTACCAGGATCTTACCGATGGAAACGACGCGACTCTCAACCAAAGGCCAGATTGTGTTGCCTAAGAATATCCGAGAGGCTCGCCGGTGGGCGGCCGGTACTGAGTTCACGGTGGAAGAGACACGGGAAGGAATCCTGCTGCGCCCCGCGCGTCGCTTGCCCAGGACAACACTGGACCAAGTGGCCGGATGTCTCCGGTGGACAGGAAAGCCCAAGACCCTTGCGCAAATGGATAAGGCGATTGCTCGCGAGGTAAAGCGGCGTCATGACCTCGGTCGATACTAACGTAGTTATCCGGCTGCTGACGAAAGACGACACAGAGCAGTATGCGGCGGCGACGGGCCTGTTCGCAGCCGGACCGGTCTGGATCTGTAAGACTGTGCTGCTCGAAACCGAGTGGGTGCTTCGCAGTTCTTATGGATATGACGCAAGTTCAATTCTGGCTGCATTCGAACGTCTGATCGCTCTCGACAATGTTCACTTGGAAGACGACCCCGCTGTCTTCGATGCCCTCGCCCTGGTAGGACAGGGGATTGACTTTGCCGACGCATTCCACCTTGCCAGCCGCCCCGGCGGCGCGACGTTCGTATCCTTTGATCGCTCCTTTGTGCGGCGCGCGAAACGGGCGGGCGTGAACAATATTGCCGAAGTTCCGGGGCGTGGAACCGCATAATTCGTGTTACCGGAATTCCCGACGCGTGCTATATTTCAAGAGCCGTGTCCGACTGCAAGAACCCGCTCGCCTCACTGGATCACCAGGAACTGCTCTGGCTCACCGGCATTCTGAAAGATGCCTGCCGCGAAAAACTGGAAAAGAATCTCGTCAGCCAGGCGTTTGAAGAACGCCTGTACCAGCGGGGAGCCGTAAAGGGCAGGCTCGATCCGCGCCCGTTCCTGAAGATATGGGAGCCGCGCTACCGCAAATTCCTCGAGGTTACTGAAGCCTTGCACGCCCAATTACAGGCCGAAGAGGCCAAAGCAGCCGCCGAAACCCTACGCGAGCATTTCGAACCCGTCTCCGTGCGCCGGCAGGGCCCGAGTTCCGCGCAGACCGTTTTGGAACTCCGTCCCCGCTCCCGCCGCGAGCGGTAGAAGCCAAAACGTGCGCGCACTGCGGTACCGTTGAATTGGATGCCGCAAATTCTGGACGGAAATCGCGTTCGCGACGAAATCAAAAATGAATTAAAGCCGCGGGTGACAGCGTTGGCCGCCAAGGGCCGCCCGCCGGGGCTGGCCGTCGTGCTGGTGGGCCACAACCCGGCGTCGGAGATTTACGTCCGCAATAAAATCAAAGCCTGCCAGGATCTGGGAATTTTTTCCGAATCGATCGCGCCGCCCGATTCCATCGCCACCGAGGAACTGCTGGCCACGGTCGATCGGCTCAACGCGCGCACCGATATCGATGGCATCCTGGTGCAACTCCCTTTGCCCAGGCACGTGGACACCAAGCACATCCTGCTGGCTGTGGCGCCGCAGAAGGATGTCGATGGCTTCCACCCCTGCAACGTCGGCAACCTGGTCGCCGGCTTGCCTGGGCCGCGCGCCTGCACTCCCGCGGGAATTATCGAACTGCTGAAGCGATACCGCATCCCCATCGCGGGGAAACGGGCGGTGGTGGTAGGGCGCAGCGACATTGTCGGCAAGCCCGTAGCCATGCTGCTGCTGCACGAACATGCTACGGTGACCATCTGTCATTCGAAGACGCCGGACCTGGCGGCGGTGTGCCGCGAAGCGGACATCTTGGTAGCGGCCATCGGACGCGCCGCGATGATCACACGCGAGTTCATCCGGCCTGGCGCGGTAGTGATCGATGTGGGCACCAATCGCGTGGACGACCGGCAGGAAGCGGCGCGCATCTGGCGAAATTCCCCAGAGCGGCTGGCCGCGTTCGATAAGCGCGGCAACCTGCTGGTGGGCGATGTGGACCCCACGGATGTCGCGGAAGTGGCTTCGTTTTACACTCCGGTCCCGGGCGGTGTGGGGCCTCTGACCATCGCCATGCTCATGGCAAATACCGTGGCCTCAGCGGAGCGCCGGGCCGGGCTATGCTGAAAGTTGGCCTGACCGGAGGGCTGGCCTGCGGCAAAAGCTATGTCGGCGAAGCGCTGGCGGGTTATGGCTGCCTGTTGATACAGGCGGACGTGCTGGGCCATGAAGCCCTGGAGCCCGGTGGAGAAGTTTACCCCATGGTAGTGCAGGAATTCGGCGATGAGATTCTCAGCGGTGACGGTCATGTGGATCGCCGTCTGCTGGCCGCTCGCGTCTTCGGGTCGCCGGATAAGCTGGCCCGCCTGAATGCCCTGGTGCATCCTTACGTGGTGCGGCGAGAGGACGAATTGACCGCCGAGTTCGCCGCCCGCGAGCCGCAGGGCATCGCCGTAGTGGAAGCCGCCATTTTGATCGAAACGGGCAGCTATCACCGGTTCGACCGCTTGATTCTGGTGACCTGTAGGGAAGAACAGCAGGTGGAACGCGCCATGCGCCGGCCCGGTGCGGTGGAAGGCGACGTGCGCGCCAGGCTGAGCCGGCAGATGCCGGTGGCGGGGAAACTTAAATTCGCCGATTTCGTCATAGATACGTCCGGCGAAAAGGAGGATACGCTGCGGCAAACCCGGGTGGTTTACGAAGCGTTACGGAGAATCGAATCATGAAAGCGTTGCGACCATTTCTGTGGGCCGCCATTCTGGTAGGGGCGTTCGTATACATCACCAACGTGGGGCACTGGAACGTCGCCAGATATCTGCCGCCCACCGCCGGTACCGGGCGTTATTGGGATTCACCGGCCTCGGCGGCATCGGGCTTTTCGTCCGACGAGCAGAATAATATAGACGTTTACAAGGCCGCGCGCGAGGCTACGGTAAATATCACGTCGGTGGTTTACCACGAGAATTTCTTCATGCAGGTGTACCCGTCGGAAGGCACGGGCTCGGGCTTCATCCTGAATGCGGATGGCGAAATTCTGACCAACCATCACGTGGTCAAGGGCACTTCGCAATTGACCGTCACGCTGGCCGACAAAAAAGTCTATAAGGCGAAAGTGCTGGGTACCGACCCGCGTGACGATCTGGCGCTGATCAAGATCGACACGGGACGCAAACTGCCCACCATGCGGCTGGGAGATTCCGACGTGCTGGTGGTGGGGCAGAAAGTGCTGGCCATCGGCAATCCCTTCGGGTTCGAAGGCACGCTTACCACCGGAATTGTCAGTTCGCTGAACCGCACCATCCAGACCGAAGCCAACAGCAATGCGCTGGAGGGAATGATCCAGACCGATGCTGCCATCAATCCCGGAAACAGCGGCGGACCGCTGCTGGATTCGCACGGGAATGTAATTGGCATCAATACGGCGATCTATGGGCAGGGAAATATCGGAATCGGTTTTGCCATGCCGATCAACCGCGCCAAAAGCATGCTCGACGAGTTTCACAAGAGCGGCCATATTTCGCGTCCGGTCCTGGGGATCAAAGAGGTCTGGGTAACGGGCGATCTGGCGGAGATGCTGGACCTGCCAGCCAAGGGTGGACTGCTGATTACCCAACTGGTTCGCGGGTCTCCCGCGGAAGCCGCCGGTTTGCGGGGGCCTAACGACGTCGTGATCGTGGGCGGCGCCTACCAGTTGGCGGTGGGCGGCGATCTCATTGTGGCAGTGGAAGGCCAGCCGGTGACGACCCGCGACGCACTGCAAAAAGTGATGGATCGAAAACGGGGAGGCGATATGCTGCTTCTGACCGTTTACCGCCGCGGCCGCACCATGGATATAAAAATCAAATTGGGCGAAGCGCCATCGGTGCTATAGGCAGGGATAAAGAAAACGGACCCGCTGGTAGGCGGGTCCGTTTCGTTTTGGACTTAGTTGCGAAGTTGACGTTCAAGCGACGGCGATGGTTTTGGCGGGAGCACCGGCCTGCACCTTATTCTTGCTGCCCGGCGGCCGGCCCCGCCTCTTCGGTACATCCACTTCCGTCATCCAGGCTGGGGGTCTGCCGCGGCCGCGCGTGCGTCCGCGTGCAAGGCGTTCCAAACTAAGAATCGCTTCTTCGATCTGCTCCCGTTCGGATTTCAATTCTGCAAGAATCTTTGCGACATCCATGACTAAGGCCCTCCCGGCGTTCGGCGCTAGTAATCGACGAACGAATTTGAGGAATCTCTTTTATGATTCCAGTATACACCTCGATTTTCAAACGGATGACAAAGAGTTTCAAGACAACGAAAGCAAATAACATGTGAAATTCGGGCTAAAAAGTACTTTCGGTCGGCTAGTACAAATGCCCGAAACACCTTACCGGCGCTGCTTTTTCCAATAAAAATAAAAGGGCAGACCCGCCAATATCAGACAGATTCCCATTCCCGATTCCCGCGGGCGTTCAATCGCGGTGGAAACAATTAAGATAACGGCTCCAATAATGAACAGTAATGGTACAAAGGGGTACCCTAATGTTCGATAAGGACGCGGCAGGGCCGGCTGCTTCCGGCGCAACACAATCACTGCCGCCGCCGTCATACCGTACAGAATCCAACTGGCGAAGATCACCAGGTTGAACAGGTCGTCATAGCGCCCGGAGAGCACCAGGAGGCACGCCCATGCGGTCAAAGCGATAATGGAGACGCCCGGAGTGCGGTGTTTCGGGCTGACATTGCCGAGGGCTTGAAAGAACAATCCCTGGCGCGCCGCGGCGTAGGGTACGCGCGCACCGGAGAGGATGGAGCCGTTCAGCGCGGCAAAAATGCTGATCATGGCGGCGATTGAAACTGCATTGGCTCCGAAACCGTCCATTATTTTGCGCATCATATCGGCCGCCACGCGAGTGCCGCCCGCCACTTCCGCCGGTGTCATTACGCGGAAATAGGCGATATTCGCCAGTAAATAGATGGCAATTACTACAAGTGTGCCACCAATAAGCGCTAAAGGCAGATTGCGCTGCGGCTGGCGTATTTCCGACGAGACCATACTAACGTTATTCCATCCGTCATAAGCCCACAAGGCCGCCACCAAAGCCGCAACGAATCCGCGAAAAGTCAAAGGCGCTACGGCCCCCACGGTGATCGCGTGAGGATGGCCGAAGCCGATTCCCGCTATGATAACAAAGGCGATTAGCGTCACTTTTACGGCGGTCACAGCCACCTGTACGTTGCCGCCGAGTTTAACGCCGTAGTAATTCAGCCAGGCCAGAAGCAGAATCAGGACAATGGCAAATATCTGGCCGGAGCGGATGTCCAGCGGCCCCCCGTGAGGTCCGATGGGGAGTGGCACCGAATAGAAAACCGTATCCATCGAGGGGAAAAAGTTAGTTAGATAAAGAAAAAAGCCCGTACCTAAAGTAGCAATCGATCCGCTTTTCGCCACCCATAATTGCGTCCAGCTATAGAGGAAACCCCACATCGGCCCGTAGGCCTCCCGCAGGTAAGCGTACTCGCCCCCGGCTTCCGGGATTGCGGCGGCCAGTTCCGCGTAGCTGAGGGCGCCGGCCAGAGAAAGCAGTCCGCCCACCACCCAGACGGCGAACACCGCGGGCACCGTACCCACCTCCCGGATCATGGTGCGAGGCACCAGAAAAATGCCGCTGCCGATCACCGTACCGACCACGATCGAAATGGCCGGCCAGGTTCCCAGGTCGCGCTTCAGTTCCGTGCTGCGGGATTCGTTCAACTCCATGCGGTCAGTGCCTCGTCAAGTTGGATTCCAGGATGGCTGGCCCTCAGGGTAGCGGTTTCGGGTCCGGCCGCGCCGGTTCGAACAGCGAAGCGATCAGGGCCGTTCCGAAGGTGACGGTAGTGCCGATAAGGACGTACCAGGTAAAAGCAATGGGCGTCCGGAAACAGACGTAAAGGATCGTGCCCAAGCCGCAGGCCACCCCCACCATCGCCGCGCCTTCGCGGGGCTTTTTGGTCAGAATGCCCAGCAGAAACACGCCCAGCAGCATGCCGGAAGGGATGGAAGCGATTTTCAGACCGGCCTCCAGCACGGATTTCGACATCCCTCCGGCCACGATGGCGATGGACAGGAGCACGCCGCCCCAGATTACCGTCCCGAGCTTGGCCAGTTGCATGGAACGCTGCTCGGTCATCTCGCGGGAGCGGGCGCGCAGAAAATCCACCACCGTGGTAGAGGAAAGGGAATTCAGCGCGGCGCTGAGGTTGGCCATGGCGGCGGCCAGAATGGCGGCGATCAGCAGTCCGGCGAGGCCCGGCGGCAGATTGTTCCAGATGAACTCCGGATAGATCCGGTCGGTGCGGTCGGCGGCCGGGTGGGCCAGGTGCATATCGCCGTAGTAGACGAACAGCAGCACGCCGATCAGCAGGAACAGGGTGAACTGAATCAGGATCACCACCCAACTGGCCATGAGGGCTTTGCGGCTCTCGGCTTCGTCGCGGGCGCTCAAGAGGCGCTGCACCATGAGTTGGTCGGTGCCATGGCTGCTGGTAGTGAGAAAACAGCCGCCCGCCACTCCGGCCCAGAAGGTATAGGTGCGTGAGAAAAAAGCCATGGTGGGCGAAAAGTGAAAGTCGAAGATGGTGAACTTGTGGGCGGCGCCGGCCACCAGGACGACGTGCTCCCAGCCGCCCGGTATCTTCCCCAGGATGACGAAGAAACTGAGCACCGCTCCCAGAACGTAGAGGCTCATCTGTACGACGTCGGTCCAGATGACCGCCGTCATGCCGCCTTCGAAGGTGTAGAAGAGGGTCAGCACGACGATGAGGATGATGGACTCGATTTCGCCGGTCCCTAGCACGATGGAAATGACCAGGGAGATGGCGAAGACCCGTACCCCTTCGGCCAAGGCGCGCGTCACTAGGAATATAGAGGCGGTGAGTTTGCGGATTCTTTCGCCAAAACGCCGGCGCATCAATTCGTAGGCGGTAAACATCTCACCCCGGAAGTAATGCGGCAGGAACAAAACCGAAATTACGATTCGCGCCAGCAGGTATCCCACCACAATTTGCAGAAAGCCCAGGTTCCCGTTGAAGGCGAGCGCGGGTGTTCCCACGATGGTCAAAGTGCTGGTTTCGGCCGATACAATGGACAGGCTGATAGCCCACCAAGGGGCGGATCGCCCGCCCAGGAAATAATCGCGGAGGCTCTTTTGGCCCGTCCGGAAGCGAGCGCCAAACCAGGTAATGCCCGCCAGGTATACGAGAATGACCGCCAGATCGAGATAGTGCATCGCTGGAGCGACTTCTAGCATACCGTTGATCTGCTATGATTTGTGATTCGGAACCAAGCGGACGAAAACGGAGTCGAATCTGTTGCTCGCCATGTGGCGAAGGAGTCCTGTTGGGTTTTACTATCAATTCAGAGGAACGAACTGGCAGGAGGCGCACGTGCATAAATATCCAATCAGCTTGAGCAAAATCCTGATGCCCGGGTTGCTGGGCGTCCTGATGGTAGCGGGAACGGCCCTTCCCGCGTGGTGCCAGACGCCTGCGGCGCCGGCGACTGGGGCGGCTGCGCCCGCGCCGAAGGAAAAGAAGGTGAAAGATGTCGCGGAGTACGACATTTTCAATAGCGTCCTGAAGGATCAGAACAGCAACAATCCGCAAAAGGCGCTTCAGGATCTGGACACGTGGACCCAGAAGTACCCGGAATCGGACTGGAAGGATCAGCGGCTCTACATGTACATGCAGGAGTACGCCAAGCTGAGTCCTCCCAATGCCCAGAAAGTGATGGAGTACGGCGCGCAGGTGATGAACAAGGGACTCAAGAATGTCTTCGACGATCCCAAAGAAGCCCCGCGGCAGATTCTCAACTGCCTGTTTCTGATCACTGTCAACGCGGCTGCGCTCACCGATCCGACTCCGGAACAGATTGACCTTGGCAAGAAGGCGGCACAGGAGTTGAAGGACGAATCCAAGGCATTCTTTGTGCCCGCGAACAAGCCGGCAGGCACGGCGGATGCGGCATGGCAGCAGGCGCGAACCCAACTGGACAGCGCGGCCGATCACACCCTGCTTTACCTGGCAGTGCTGCCGGCCAACCAGGCAAAAGCCAAGGGCGATTGCGCCGCCGCGGAACCGATGTACATCAAAGCGTTGCAGGACCGGCCGGACAGCGCCTACATTGCTTATCAGCTTGCCAACAACATGATCTGCCTGCAGAAGACGCAGCCCGAAATGGCGTCTTCGGCAATCTACGAATTTCAGCGGGCGGCGGCGATCGACCCGACCCTGGGAGACCCGAAGGTGGATCCCAAGCAACTGCAGACCTACGCTGACAACCTCTACACCCGCATTCACGGCAGCGACGAAGGTCTGGCAGAACTGAAGCAGATGGCCAAGAACAACCCTCTGCCGCCGGCCGATTTCAAGATCAAGACCAAGGAAGAAGTGCAGGCGGAGAAGGACGCGGAATTCGCTAAGAGCAATCCCAGGCTGGCGCTGTGGATGCAAATCAAAGGCGCCCTGACGGCGGCGGATGGCGATCAGTATTTCACCAACACGCTGAAGGATTCGGCGGTGCCGCAGCTTCGCGGTGTAGTGGTGGAGGGTAAGCCGGAGTGCCGGTCCAAGGAACTCCTGGTGGCTGTCCCGGGACCGGGGCAGACGGCGCCGACCACCGCCGAGATCGTGCTCAAGCTGGATACCCCTCTGACGGGCAAGCCCGAAGCGGGCAGCGAGGTGTCGTTCGAAGGGGTTCCGACGGCGTTCACCAAGGCTCCCTTCCTGCTCACCATGGATGCGGAAAAGGCCAAGGTGGAAGTGAAGACCACGCCCTGTGCGGCGGCTCCTCCGCGCACGAAAAAGAAGTAGGAATGAGACGCTGGGAAGGCTGGCGGTTGCAAGGGAAAAGTGGTTCCGGTATATTACCGAAGTGTCCCACCATTCAAAAAGCCGAGACAGGCAGGAGAAGCGCGTGTACAAATTTCTAAGATTCATGAGCGGGGCGGCGGCTATCGCCGTAATGAGCGCGGTCATACTGACCGGGACGGTCCAGTCCGCCCGCGCCCAGGATGCAGCCGCAAAGAAGTGGAAGGACACCGACGAATACAACATGTTCAACGCGGCTGCGCAGAAATTGGCCGCGAATCCCACAGGGGCGATTACCGACCTGGACGCGTGGAAAGCCAAGTACCCTGCCTCGGACTATAAGGACGATGGCGCGGTTCTCTACATGCAGGCATACGTGGCGGCCAAACAGCCGGCAAAGGCTCTTGACGTATCCGCGGACATGGTGAATCGCGGCGTAGACACCGCGTTCCCGGATCCGAAAAGCGGACCGCAGAACGCCATCAAGGTCCTGTATTTC
Source organism: uncultured Solibacteraceae bacterium (assembly GCA_963835555.1). GTDB lineage: Bacteria > Acidobacteriota > Terriglobia > Bryobacterales > Bryobacteraceae > Sulfopaludibacter. Next base: position 525,083 of record CAWIGC010000008.1, read on the forward strand.
GCTTCTCTTGCCATCGCACAAATACCCAATCCGACACCGGATGAGCTGGCCACCGCCACCAAGGCTGCCCACGCTTTAACGGAATACAACCGGAAGCCCGAAGGCACGCCGGACGCTGCCTGGAACCAGGCCCGGGAGCAACTCCAGCCCATCGCCAAGACAGCCCTGCTGTATATCGCGATGCTGCCCGGGAACCAGGCGTACGACAAGAAAGACTGGGCCGGCTGCGAGGCGGCATATACCAAGGCGCTATCGGAGTACCCGCAAAACGCGTTCATCGCCTTCCGTCTCGGCGCGTGTATGCGCAGTCAGGTTGCCGAGAAACCTGAGAAGCGCTCTGCCGCGGTCTACGAGTTTCTGCGCGCCACCTCTCTGGATGCGACCCTGGGCGGCAGCGCGAATGCCGACCAGATCAAAAAGTATGCCGACAATTCCTATATGACTATGCACGGCAGCGATGAAGGTTTGGCGGCGCTGAAAGAGGCCGTTAAGGCTAGCCCCCTGCCTCCGGACGGTTTTAAGATCAAGACCGCTACCGAAATCGCCGAAGAGAAGCAGGCCGAATTCGAAAAGAGCAACCCGCAGCTTGCCCTGTGGATGAAGGTCAAGGGCGCCCTGGCCGACACCAATGGCGAGCAGTATTTCGACGGGCAGTTAAAGGATTCCCAGGTGCCGCAACTCCGGGGTACGCTGGTGGATGCCAAGCCGGCCTGCCGTCCGAAAGAGCTGATTGTGGCGGTTCCGTTGCCTGGTAATACTCCCACCCCGGAGATCACCCTGAAGCTGGAAGCCGCCCTCACGGGTAAGCCGGAACTGAACCAGGAGTTCCATTGGGAAGGGGTTCCCACGGCTTTCACCAAGGATCCGTTCATGCTGACCATGGACGTGGCCAAGGACAAGCTGGAGGGTCTGAAGACCACGCCCTGCACTCCTCCCGTCACCCGGAGACCGGTCCCCAAAAAGAAGTAATCGCCTGAAAAACCAGACCGGGCAAACTGAAGCGAATGCAGCAGTTTGCCCGTCCCCTTTCCTTCAATTTCCTCGCCCGCCAAAGTCAGTTACAATAAGAGCAGTGTCTGGGTATTTCAACGGATATGCCACTTTACGATTACAAATGTCACCGGTGCGGTAAGACTTTCGAAGTTCGCCAGCGGTTTGCCGACGAAACGCTGAAGGTGCATGACGAGTGCGGTGGTGAGCTGGAACGATTGATTTCGGTGCCGGCGCTGCAATTCAAAGGTACCGGCTGGTACGTGACCGACTACGGCAAGGGCGGGAACTCGGCCCCGAAGAACGGATCCAACGGAAAATCGGACTCCAAGTCCGAATCCAAGGGTGAAACCAAGTCCGAGTCGAAGGCCGAGAGCAAGCCTGCGCCGGCCGCGCCGGCAGCAGACAAGTAGCCGTCCGCCGCGCCTGTTTACACGGCGACTTCCCGAGCTTTCAGGATCTCTCTCCGATAGCCGTCGGCCCAGCGTTGCAGCATGGAATCCGTGCGCACCGGCATGGCCGCCTGAAAGACTCTCGCCTGGGTTCGAAACTCGTATTTATCGACGGTGCAGACTGTCTTTGGGAAGTCGGAGCGGACCACTCTGCCGAAAACGATCAGGCGCATCGGGCAGCTCTCATCCAGCAGAACCGGCCAACTGATAGAGAGTTCGATGAACGCGCCGGGCTTCACGGTCTGGTCGATGTCAAATGCCAGGCCGGAACTGCTGATGTCAACGGTTCGGCCTACGCCGGCCGCGATAATCGCATTATCTTCCAGAACCTTGTACCGCAATTCGCGATGGATGGGGAATCGTGCCTTCGCTCTTCGTTCGACTTTTTCGCTGGGCCGTACCATTTGCCAGATCCTCCGAAAGATCTCGCCGATCTTAAAGCATTCCGAGAGCCACACCCATAGATCTAGCTTTTTCTTTGACTTACGGGAGATCTAATAGTCGAGTGTCCACTTTGTGGACGCCAGGACGGTCCCGTAGCTGTACATCACGTTGACATCCCTCCACAAACTGTACGACACAGCCAGGCGTGATAGCCTGAAGACATACCCCAATGAAACGATTCCTGTTGTGTGTCCTGGCGGCGGCCACGATTCTGGCCGCGGCGCCAAAGAAGCCCAAGCTCATTGTGGCGGTGGTGTTCGACCAGTTCCGCTACGACTATCTGGAGCGATTCCGCAGCGAATATCACGGCGGCTTTGACCGCCTGCTGACCCAAGGCGCGGTATTTACCAGCGCCCATTACCAGCACTTTCCCACAGTGACCGCGATCGGCCACAGCACGATCCTGTCCGGCGCCGCTTCCCTCAGTGAGCGGCATTATCGGCAACGAGTGGTATGACCGCGCGGATGCCAGGCTGGTCACCAGCGTTACCGATGCCTCCACGAAACTGCTGGGCGGGCCGGCGGGGGCAGGCTCCTCGCCCCGGCGGTTTTTGGCAGATACGGTCGGCGACGAGCTGAAAATGGCCGACGGCGGCAAGTCCCGGGTGATCGGAATCTCGTTGAAGGATCGGGCGGCGATACTGCCGGCGGGCCACATGGCCAACGGCGCCTTCTGGCTGGACAGCTCCACGGGCCACTTCGTCAGCAGCACCTACTATTTCGAAGATGTCCCCGGGTGGGTCAAGAACTTCAACGACGCTCACCCTGCCGACGGTTACGCCAGAGCGAAGTGGCTGGATCATACCATGCCCGCGGACCTGGCGAAGTTGTACCCCGGGCTGGCCGCCAGTCCCTTCGGCAATGAAATGGTCGAGAGCTTCGCGGAGCGGGCACTGGAAAGCGAACAGTTGGGAATGCACGAGGAGACCGATATCCTGACGGTCAGTTTCTCTTCCAACGATTACATCGGACACGCCTACGGGCCCGACTCCCCGGAGGTGCGGGAGATATCCATTCGTTCCGACGCACTGTTGGGGAAACTGCTGCAGGCCGTGGACCGCCAGGTGGGACTGGACCGGGTACTGGTGGTGATGACGGCCGATCACGGCGTGGCGCCGGTTCCGGAAGTGAATGCAGCGCGCCACATGCCGGGAGGCCGCATAGTCCTGCAGGCCGTGGCCGACACCGTACAGAAGGCGCTGCGGGCCAAATACGGCGATTTCGACTGGATCACCAATACGGAGGATCATTCGGTATATCTGAACTGGGAACTGATTGCCGCGAAGAAACTCGACCTGGCGGAGGTTACGCGGACAGCGGCGCAGGCGGTGGCCGGGATTCCGCACGTTGCCCGCGTGTTTACCCGGGAGCAGTTGATCGAGCGGCGCGGTATTGCCGGACCCATCCGGACGCGACGTGTTGAACGGTTATTATGCGCCGCGCGGGGCCGACATCGAATTCCTGCTGGAACCGTATTGGATCGTCGGAACTTCCAAAGCATCTCACAGCAGCACGTACGATTACGATACGCATGTGCCGGTGGTGTTCCTGGGCGCGGGAATCCGCGCGGGGCGCTACGACGAATCGATCGTGGTCAACGATATCGCGCCCACGCTGGCCAATATTCTGCATGTGGAGACGCCCAGCGGGTCAGTGGGCCGGGTGCTCTCGGAGATGTTCCAATAACAGGCAAGTACAGGCATGGTAGGCTGGTGAGCGGATGTCTTCGGTTTCCGCGCATGAGGAGCGCGAGAAACAGTCCGCCGCGCTGACCTCGCTCCTCGCCGCCGTCGGGCTCACGTCGTTCAAAATTGTCGTCGGAGTTGCTACCGGCAGCCTGGGAATTCTGGCCGAGGCAGCTCACTCGGGATTGGACCTGGTGGCCGCCGGCATGACCCTGGTGGCGGTGCGCATCTCCGGGCGGCCCGCTGACAGCACGCACCTTTACGGCCACGGTAAGATCGAAAATCTGTCGGCGCTGGGCGAGACGCTGCTGCTGCTGGTTACCTGCGGCTGGATCGTGTGGGAAGCGTTGCACCGCCTGCTGCTGCATCCCGTCGAAATCCGGGTGACGGTATGGTCTTTTGCCGTGATGCTGACATCGATCGTGATCGATGTGTCGCGCTCGCGGGTCCTGGCGAGGGCGGCGCGAAAATACAGGAGCCAGGCACTCGAGGCCGATGCCCTGCACTTCCAGACGGACGTGTGGAGTTCCGCTGTGGTGGTGCTGGGGCTTATCGCGGTGAAGACCGGCGAATGGTATCCCCAACTCGCCTTCCTCGGCGCCGCCGACGCGGTGGCCGCGCTGGGCGTGTCGGTTCTGGTGGTGTGGGTGAGCGTGCAGTTGGGCCGCCGCACGGTCGATGCCCTGATGGATCGCGCTCCGGAGGGCATGGGGGACCGTATCCTCGCCGCCGTGGAGTCCGTGCCGGGAGTCCGCAACTGCCACAACCTGAGAATGCGCTACTCCGGTCCGGTGCTATTCATCGATCTGCACGTCCTGGTGGATGGCGCGCAATCGCTGAGTGAGGCGCACCAGTTGACCGAGACCGTGGAACAGGCGATTCAGCAACTCGCGCCGCAGGCGGATGTCACGGTGCACGCGGAACCGTTCTAACTACTGGGGTGGGGGTTTGGGATGGGGGTTGGGGTTGAGTTGGCTCGCTTCGCTCGCTCTGAGGAGCGAATGCGGCGCCGATTCGGGTTTGTTTTTTCCCCATCCCCAATCCCCCGCCACCGTTCTAACTAACTACTGGGGTGGGGTTAGCTGGGGGTTGGGGTTGAGTTGGCTCGCTTCGCTCGCTCTGAGGGGCGAATGCGGCGCCGATTCGGGTTTGTTTTTTCCCATCCCCAATCCCTACCCCAGCCCCCGCCTCACATGTACATGCCGCCGTTGACGGCGAGGACGTGTCCGGTGATGTACGAGGCGTCTTCGCTCACCAGAAATTTTACGGCGGCGGCGATGTCCTCGGGCTTGCCCATGCGCGCCAGCGGGATGGCGGCGAGCATCTTCTGCTTCAGTTCCTCGGGAAGATCCTTGGTCATATCGGTGGCGATGTACCCGGGGGCGATGGCGTTGACAGTGATGTTGCGGCTGCCCATTTCCTGCGCCAACGCCTTGGTCAGGCCGATCAATCCGGCTTTAGACGCCGCGTAATTGGCCTGTCCGGCGCTGCCCGCCTGTCCCACCACCGAAGAGATATTCACGATTCTCCCCCAGCGGTTGCGCATCATGCCGGGGAGCACCTGTTGCGCGCAGAGAAAGGCGCCGCTGAGATTGATTTTCAGGACCAGGTCCCAATCCAGCGGCTTCATG